>CAVRSU010000023.1:0-348369 GCA_963723955.1 uncultured delta proteobacterium | reverse complement strand
ATATCTGACGAGTGCCGCTTGGGCGGAGGGACAAGAGCAGCCAGCCGGGCGATGAGGGCCAGCGGGGCCAGTTCCACCGACGTGGTACCGTCCGACCACGGCTTCTTGAAGTCCAGCCTCACCGCTCCGTCGGGCAAGATGTGCAGCCGGTCGTTGGCGAGCGGTGGGCGCAGAATATAGCGACATAGGGTTCTCGGCCGGGCTTGTCGTTTGCAGCGACCTTCGTGCAGCATGCAAGTTGAAGCCGTGTTCTTGCGCGCACAACGTGCCCTTGGCCGACGGGACGGTCGTCGGGGTCGAGCACGATCCGTATGGGCTTGCGCTTGTTGGCCGGACCGGCGGGCGGAGCGCCGGCGGTGGCGCGCGGCCAGCTAGACGGGCCAGCAAAGGATCCTTCTCGCCCATGGTCTCGTCGCTGACGACGGTGACTTCACCGTCGCCCGGCGCGGTCACGAGGGTGATGACTTCGCGGCGCTGGAGGAAACGCAGGATGCGCTTGCTCGCGCGACACACGATGGCCTCGATCTCTTGCTGCGCGGGCGCGGGCGCCGGGTGAAACATCCGGCCATTGCCATCACCATCGGGCGAGTAGACACCATCGAGAAAAATGGTGTGAAGATGCGGGTTGAGTCGGAGGTCGCTGTTGGCGCGCTGGATGACCGTCACGGCGCCGGTCTCGCCGGCAGGTAAGCCGCGCTCAGCGTGCCACCTCCGGTACGAGCCAGCGACTGTGTCCGTGAAGATGCGCACTACTTGGCCGAGCAATTTCCCGTCGAAGGCGAGCGGGAAGCGCAAGGGGAAGGGCACGGTCAGAACCCACTGTCGGATCGGGACATCAGGCAGGACATAATCCGTGAGGTCCAACGCCCCCTCGCTCATCCTCCTGCCGAGACAACTTGGACACGGCTCTGGCTTTGCAGCTGAAGGCCACGACATGGTGCTCGCGGCAGCCGTCGCAGCACAAGTGGGCGAAGCCTCTCCCCAGAATCCCGCAGTCCATGAACCCGTGTAGCTCGTCCAGCACGAACCTGGGCAGCGTGCGACCGTCGGAGCTTGTCGGTCCACTCCTGCTCGAAGGTCAGCAGGTGCTGCTGCAACACCCTGTAAAGGGCAGTCTTTTCCGGCTGCCGGCGGGAATAGACCGGTCCCGCGATGCGGCTTTTGTGCACGTGCCGCTGCCTCCATGAAGGAGGATGTCGGTCAGCGGGTTACGGAAGTTGCTTCGTGCGCAGGTCCTACTTGCTGGCCGGCTCGGCGCTGGCGGGCTTGACCAGCTCCAGTCGCAGTGCAAGTTGGTGCAACGCCTTGGGGCGGCTTCGCGCCGGCGGCGTAGGGATTCGAGGTGCTCCCAGATGATTTCCTGCACGCGCCGCCAGTCGTCCGTGGCTTGCACGGCACCGGCTCGATCGGCCAACTCGAGGGCGAGCTGCCAGTCGACACCGCCCGCCTTGCGTGATGGCCCGCGCTCATCGCCACGAAAGCCCTGTTCGAGATAAGTGGCGAGCACGCGCGTGAGCAGGCCCACGAATGCGGATTGCTCGCTGGCTGTGCACGTGCCGAGCTTGTCGGCCACGGCCAGGAAGGCTCGGCAGCCCGCTGCTTCACTGGCGCCGTCCGCCATGCGAACCAGAGCGCCGAAGCGCAGGGCTTGGGCCGCCTCGTCGTCGAGGTCGTCGAGTCCCAACCGCCGCTCGCCGATGCGGCAGGCGAAAGCCGACTTGCCATCGTGGGTGGCCGAGAACACCAGCGTCTTCGTCTCGCCCGTGCGCCGGGCGGTGACTTCGGCCTTGGCTGAGCTTGCGGCGCGCGAGTGTGGGTAGCGGGGCAGTCGGTCTTGACGGCGAAGCCGGGTAGGTCCGATTGCCGGGCGCTATCGAGGCCAGGCACGAGGAGGCGGCGCGAGCCAGGGCGCTTTCGGGCGAGACCCGATCCTCTGCACGCGCGTACGAAGGCATCGGCAGCAGCGAGAGTGTCCGTCGCTGGACAGTTGCGTGCGGCAGAAGCACAACGGATTAAGCAAATGAGGCAGCAGGCGAAGGAGACGGATAGTGAACGGTGCGCGGCAGCCCTTCTGATATGGGCGGAAGTGTACGTAGTCATATACAGATGGGTTGCACTGAGTGGATCGCCAAGTACAAGCGCAGGGCCGAGAAGGAGACCGCAGGAAACGCCCCCAGGCTGGCAGCCCAATCCATGTTCCTCGGCCCACGAAATCTACGAGTCCAATATGCTGCGTCTGGCTCGGTTTTCACCCGAGATCGTGGAACAGATAGTCTACTTCTACTCGTGCATACCGGTGTATTCCACCTTTCTGGGGCGTTCGGTCAAACCATCGCAAGCTAGCCCGGCGGAAATGGCGAACGACATCCAGGACGCACAAGAACTTGAGGTGCGGGCGAGGGAGTTGGCAGACCTGATGTATGCAGAATTGTTTCCAGGAAGAATAGCTCCCCCGCGTCTTCTCGTACACGCGCATGAGGAGGCCCGGCCGTTTTTCGAAGGTCTCGTCAAGACGTGACACTCTTGCGATATGACCAACACCACATGCCCTTGAATAGTCCCATCAACGTTAAGCTGTCCGCTGCCGTTGCAGCGGATCTGGTCGCCGCAGGGGCATCGGCGTAGAATCGAGGAGCCGGCTTGGCGGCGCCCAGACCGCTGAACGGCAAGCACGTTCGGCGGACAGGCGAGGCACCCGATCTGTATCGCGAACTCGTCCAACAGACCATCTGGTTCGACCCCTGCGCCACGCTCCACAGTGGCCCCGCATGAGGGCTGGGGACCGCAAAGCATGATACGATGTCCTCCAACGATAGGTTGCTCCTGGAGGGAAAATGGGCTCTAGATTCCTTCGACGATTCGCATTCGTGGCTCTTGCTGCCTGCTCTTTCGGCAGTTGCATGGGAACGCTACGCGTGAATGACTCAATGGTGGCTAAGCAGTTCCAAGCCCAAACCGTTCTTTTTGAGCAGACATCGGCAGCGTGGTTCTGGGGGCTTTCTTCGCCTAGCGATGTCAACGTTGCTGGGATTTGAAGAGCCGATGGGATGGCGGGAGTCGAAGTGGAGCGTACCGGTGGCGACTGGGCATGGACGATTTTCACATTCGGAATCCGATCGCCATTCACCATTCGAATTCAATGCAAGTAGCCCCTTACGACAACAGCGGCGAGCACCAAGGAAAGCCTTCGATCATATGCTGCCGCCGAACAAGGCGTTGACTGACGGTCGGCCGCGGACGGCCGCCCGCGGGTTAACGCCAAGGCGTTAGCCCGACACGACGAAGGCTGTTGATGTGCTTTGATGTGGTGAGAATTCCAACGTATGTCACGAGCGCTCGCGGTTCCACCACCAGGCTTCACCGATCTTCCGGTCGAGGAACAGATCGACTACGTGCAGGCTCTCTGGGAAGTAGACGCGGCGCATCCGGAGGCAGGTGCCCGTTCCAGGGTGGCATAGGGAAATACTGGATGAACGGCTGGCGGAGTACGGGCGGCGCATCCGAACGGAGGTTGCTCCGTGGGAAGAATTCCGGGCTGAGCTCCAGGCCGAAACGAAGAACGATGACCAAGCTGATCGTTCGGCGGGCAGACGGGATAGGAAGACGTTCGTTAGATCCGGGAATGGTACGAGGCCGAGGAAGTCGGCCTTGGTGATCGCTTCCTGACCGAGCTTGATGGGCATCGTAGAGCGTGCCCGGGCGATGCCGGGCCAATTCCCGGAGATTGGTCGGTCATTGCGTCGCGCTTTGCTCCGCCGGTTTCCCTACAGCGTGTATTTTCTCGACCGAAGCGATGCGGTCATAGTATTTGCGGTGCTCCACCAGCATCGAAATCCCACCCCGTGGCAGCGTCGGGCCGAGCAGGGTGCGGGCTAACAAGCCGTTGCAGCGGACGGTCGCCTTCGGCGCCCGCCGCTGAACGGCAAGGCGTTAGCCGGACTTGGCAAAGGGAGCACCATGAAGCGTATCCGAGCAACCGGGCGTTGGAGCTTCGAAATCGGTCCCGAGTTCGAAGTTCATGAGAATGAGGATTCCGTCCAGGCAAATGCTGGCGGCCGGTGCGTCTACGTGAGTTCAATGATAGTCGGCACAACCGGCAATCCCGTCCCGGCAGCGGATGCGCATAAGCAAATCGAAGGGGGTAATTCCGGTCCGAGAACCCGTGCCTCCCTGCGCCGCCGCATTCTGGGGCGCGGCTGAAGGGCACTGCGGGGCGGGTTTGATCGCATGATTCGCGTGGCGAAAGGCCAGGCTGGACGAGGAGGGGCAGTCTACCCATCGCGTTCTCGCCGAAACCGCCTTGATCAGTTGAGCCAGTCATCGCTGCGGCCGGTCCGCCGGTGGGCGGGCGCGGCGGGCGCGCGGGGTGTAGTTGAGGAACGTCCGACGGCAGGTGCATCGCCTTGAGAATTTTCTTGGCGATGTCCTCGGTCTTGATGAGCGCGATCAGGCGGAGCGGGGACTTGCACTTCGTGCAGAGAATCTCGATCCCGAATGTCCTTCGCAAAAGCTCGGACCAACGGATATACCTCGATGTGTTCTTGGGCTTGTCCTGTCTTCGGCGGGTGCGGGCTCGGTGGGCGCGGGCACCACTTCGCTGCGTGAGGCGGCGTGCGACGAGAGTACGCCAAAATATCTGACGAGATGCCGCTTGGGGGAGGGACAAGAGCAGCGAGCCGCGCGATGAGGGCCAGCGGCGCCAGTTCCACGCGACGTGGTGCCGTCCGACCACGGCTTCTTGAAGTCCAGCCTCACGGTTCCGTCGGCGAGGATCTTGCAGCCGGTCGTTGGCGAGCGGCGGGCGCAGGATGTATTTGCACAGGGTTACTCGGCCTTGCTTGTCGTTGGCGGCGACCTTGGTGCAGCATGAAGTTGAAGCCGTGGGCCTGGCTGCACAGCTTGCCCTTGGCCACGGGACGGTCGTCGGGGTCGAGCACGATGCGGATGGGCTGGCGCTTGTTGCGCAGGGCCGGCGGGCGATGCGCCGGCGGTGGCGGCGGCGAGCAGCTTGGCCAGCAGTGGATCCTTCTCGCCCATGGTCTCGTCGGTGACGACGGTGACCTCACCGTCGCCGGGAGCGGTCACGAGGGTGATGACGCCGCGACGCTGGAGGAAGCGGAGGATGCGCTTGCTCGCGCGACCGACGATGGTCTCGATCTCGTCCTGCGTGGGCGCTGGTGCAGGGTGGAACATCTGCCCCTTACCATCGGGGTCGGGCGAGTACACACCGTCAAGAAAAATGGTGTGCAGGTGCGGGTTGAGCCGCAGGTCGCTATTGGCGCGCTGGATGACCGTCACGGCACCGGTTTCGCCGGGAGGCAAACCGCGTTCAACGTGTCGCTTGCGGTACCATCCAGCAACCGTGTCCGTGAAGATACGGACCACTTGCCCCAGCAATTTCCCGTCGAACGCGAGCGGAAAGCGGAGCGGGAAGGGCATGGTCAGAACGAATTGTCGTAGCGGCACATTGGGCAGGACGTGATCGATGAGGTTCAACGCGCCCTCGTTCATTCTCCTGCCGAGACAACTTGGGCACACGGCCCGGCCTTGCACGGAACGCTACGGCATGGTGCTCGCGGCAAATCGCAGAAAAGGTGGGCGAAGCCTCGCCCGAGAATTCCGCAGTCCATGTATTTGTGTAGCTCTTCCGTCACGAACTTGGGCAGCGTGCGCCCGCTGGCTTGGTCGGACCACTGCTGCTCGAAGGTCAGCAGGTGCTCCTGCATCACCTTGTACAAGGCAGTCTTCTCGGGCTCCCGGCGTGAATAGACCGGTCCTGCAGACGCGGGTTGCGCAGCGCGCCGCTGCCTCCATGAAGGAGGATGTCGGTCAGCGGGTTACAGAAGTTGCTTCGTGCGCAGGTCCTACTTGCTGGCCGGCTCGGCGCTGGCGGGCTTGACCAGCTCCAGTCGCAGTGCAAGTTGGTACAACGCCTCGGGGCGAGCTTCGCGCCGGCGGCGTAGGGATTCGAGGTGCTCCCAGACGATTTCCTGCACGCGCCGCCAGTCGTCCGTGGCTTGCACGGCACCGGCTCGATCGGCCAACTCGAGGGCGAGCTGCCAGTCGACACCGCCCGCCTTGCGTGATGGCCCGCGCTCATCGCCACGAAAGCCCTGTTCGAGATAAGTGGCGAGCACGCGCGTGAGCAGGCCCACGAATGCGGATTGCTCGCTGGCTGTGCACGTGCCGAGCTTGTCGGCCACGGCCAGGAAGGCTCGGCAGCCCGCTGCTTCACTGGCGCCGTCCGCCATGCGAACCAGAGCACCGAAGCGCAGGGCTTGGGCCGCCTCGTCGTCGAGGTCGTCGAGTCCCAACCGCCGCTCGCCGATGCGGCAGGCGAAAGCCGACTTGCCATCGTGGGTGGCCGAGAACACCAGCGTCTTCGTCTCGCCCGTGCGCCGGGCGGTGACTTCGGCCTTGCCCTTGAGCTTGCGGCGCGCGGTGTGGGTAGCGGGGCAGTCGGTCTTGACGGCGAAGCCGGGTAGGTCCGATTTGCCGGGCGCTATCGAGGCCAGGCACGAGAAGGCGGCGCGAGCCAGGGCGCTTTCGGGCGAGACCCGATCCTTGCACGCGCGTACGAAGGCATCGGCACCCGAGCCCAACTTGGGATCATTGCTGCGTCCCTGGGCCAGAATGCGGACGAAGGCCTTTTCAGGGGGCTTGCCACCCAGCCCCTGCCAAAGATCCATCGCGTGCGCGGCCCGGCGCATGGCAATCGCTGCTTCATGTCCGGCGATGTCGTCGAAAAACCATGCGCAGCTCGCGTACATGAGCAGGAGCGAACGCTGCATCTCCATGTGCAACAGCGCCCGCGTCGACAGCCTGCCACGGTCTTGGCGCAGGCTCGGCCGGCCCAGCGCGCGCAGGCGTTTTTTGCGGGTATCGGGCGTCTCGTCGGCGAATTCGCCGAAGCTGTCGCGCGCCTGCCAGGGATCGACGAACAGGTCGCCTGCGTCGTCCTCGAAGAACGCGTCGGCGCGGTCACGCAGAAGATCGAGCGCCTGGCGCAAGGGTGCTCGCCAGGCCTGACTGCTACCCTTCACGTCGCGCATCCGGCAGCCGCAGTCGCGCAGCCAGCGTCCCAGCCCGTGCCCGCAGCTCCACGCCGTGCCTTCGCCGTCGGGGCCGGGCCGCAGGCGCAACTCCCAAGTGGGCGGCGACTCGGCCAGGTAGGCATCGAGGTTGGTGATTTCCATCTCCTGCTCTGGAGCGGCGACGTTCAGCGCGTAGGCCAAGGTCAGGTCGGCGAATTTCTTGTGGTGGCCGTAGAGCTCACCGTCCGAAGCGGCGAGCACCAGTCGCTTGCCCGTGACCTTGGAGCGCTCGGCCGAGCGTTGCATGGCTTCGAGGAAACTGCTGGCATCTCGGGTGGCGGTGCCGAAGGCCAGGTCGCGCGAGAGTGGACCGTCGAAGATGGCCAGTGCGATCGAGCGGCCCGATCCGTCGGGATGGAAAAATCGGTACGCGCGGCCGGTGTCCAGGGTTTCGCTGGTCACCGCCTGCCAGGGCCCATCCGCCTGGCGCACGGCCTCGATTTGTTCGGGGGCCAGAATCGTGAACTTCACGCCGGCGTCGATCAGAGCCGCCAAGGTGGCGTCGTTGGCGGCAGTCTCGGGCAACCACATGCCGGTGGCTTCGCGGCCGAAGCGCTGGCGGAAATCGATCTGTCCCCACAGAATCTGCGTACGCAGATCGCGCTGCGAGAGCAGCGGCGTGATGGGATGGCCCCACACCTGGGCCATGGCGCCCCCGGCTGCCAAGCGCGCCTGCTGGTCGGCGTCGCCTTGGCGCATCCGCCGCATCACTTGGTCGTCGTGCCGCTCCAGCCAGCGTGCCAGGGTGGGGCCGAGGTCGAAGGAGATGCCTGCGTAGTTGTTGACGATGGACGCGACATGCTGCTTGGGACCGTAGATGCGGGCATAGGCGTTGGCGCGGTAGCATTCGGCGTGAATGCGTGCATTCCAATTTGAAAACGGCGCGGCGGTCGGCTCGCGCGGAACCTGGTCGGTCCAGGGGTTTTCCCGAGGCGGTTGATAAAAGTGCCCGTGGACAACCAAGGCGATGGGCGGACGTTTCTTCATCAGCACGCGTGAATGTATCGCGCCCAGCCGCTATTTGCACGGCCTGGGGAAGCAGGAGATGAAAACACAGAGGACACAGAGAACACAGAGGAAGAAATGGTTCGGATCCGGAAAACCCTTTCCTTCCGGCTCTGTGTCCTTTGTGTCCTCTGTGTTTTCCGTTCCCTAGAAGTTGCGTGCCCGGGTCAGCCAGGTGTCGCGCGCTTTGCCGACCACGGTGATGCCGCCCTGGCTGACATGGTGGCGAACCGCATCGCGAGCCAGGTCGTGGCCAATGTGATCGCCAGGGGCGACGCGCACGTTTTTGTCGATGATGGCGCGCTGGATGCGGGCGCCCTTGCCCACGTGCACGTTATCGAAAAGGATCGAGTCGCGAACCTCGGCGCCCTCGTCGACCCAGACGTTGCGGCCGAGCACGCAGTCCTTGACGAAGCCGCCGGCGATCACGCAGCCGCTCGACATGATCGATTGAACCAGCATGCCGCGGCGGCGATCGTCGTCGAACACGAGCTTCGACGGCGGATCGGGATAGTTCACGCTGACGATGGGCCATTCCCAGTTGTACAGGTTGAAGTGCGGCTGCACGTTCTTGAGATCCATGTTGGCCTCGTAGTAGGCCTCGATGGTTCCGACGTCGCGCCAGTAGGCCAGCTCGCCCTTCTCGGTGACGCCTGGGATGCGGTTGCGGGAAAAGTCGTAGCAGAACACGCGGTTGGTTTTGACCAGCGACGGCAGGATGTTCTTGCCGAAGTCGTGATGGGTGTCCATCTGCGAGTCGGTTTCCAGGGCGTCGTGCAGGGGCAGCGGAGCAAAGGTGTAGTTCCCCATCGATGCCAGGGCATGGGCCGGATCGCCAGGGATGGTCATGACATTGCTGGTTGGTTTTTCCTGAAAGCCAATTACGCGCCCTTCCACGTCGGTTTCGACGATGCCGAACTGCGAGGCCTCGCTGACCGGAACCGGCAGGCAGGCGATGGTGGCCAGGGCGTTCTTCTCCAGATGGAAATCGACCATCTGGCGCACGCTCATCTTGTAGACGTGGTCGGCGCCGAAGACCACCACCACGTCGGGGCGGAAATCCTCGACCAGATGGAAGTTCTGGTGAATCGAATCGGCCGTGCCACGGTACCAGCTCTCGCCCATGCGCATCTGGGCCGGCACGATGGTCACGAAGTCTGCGTGCGTGCTGCGGGTACCCCACACGTGCTGAATGTGCTCGACCAGGGACTGGGCCTTGTACTGCGACAGCACGTACATGGCTCGGATGCCCGAGTTGTGCATGTTCGAAAGCACGAAGTCGATGATGCGGTAGCGGCCGCCAAAAGGGACAGCGGGCTTGGCCCGATCCCGCGTCAGCGGGAACAGCCTCTCCCCTTTGCCACCAGCCATGATGAAGGCGAGTATGCGTGGTTCATCCATGTTTCTTGGTCCGTCGGCATTATATCCCCGAATTGGTTCCTCGCCCCCTTTTGAAAGAACCCTGAGAGGGTTCTTTCGAGCTCCCCGCGGCGAATGCAGTCGGGCAAAGCCCGCCTGCATTCACGCGGACTCTTTTGAAAGAACCCTGAGAGGGTTCTTTCGAACTCCCGTGGCGAATGCAGTCGGGCAAAGCCCGCCTGCATTCACGCGTTCTTTGTGCAACACTCATTTCTGCATGACGCCGGCGGAAAAAATCGCGCATCAACTCTACGAGCTGTCGATGAACATGTGGTGGGCGTGGAACCCATCTGTCATCAAGCTTTTTCGCGACATCGACCGCGAGGCCTTCCGCGCCTCGAAACACAACCCGCTCATGGTGGTGAAGCGGCTTTCCCCCGAACGCCTGCACGAGTTGGCCGCCGACGCCACCATGCGGGCACGGGTCGACCGAACCTACCGCGAGTTTCGCGCCTACGTTTCCCCAACCGCCGAGACCTGGGCCGAGACCCATGCCGCCCCGCTTCGCGTACGACCCGTGGCCTACCTCTCGGCTGAATTCGGCATTCATGAGTCGCTGCCCATCTACAGCGGTGGCCTGGGCGTGCTCGCCGGCGACCATCTCAAGACCGCGTCGGATCTGGGGCTGGCGCTGGTCGCGGTCGGGCTCTTCTATCGCGAATCCTACTTTCGCCAGCACATCGACCGCGAGGGGCAGCAGCACGCCGAGTACGTGAGCGCGCCGGTGGAGTACCTGGCCACCACGCTCAAGACCGGCGCCGACGGCAAGCCGCTCATCATCGACGTGCCGCTTGGCCACGAACGTCTGCTCGCGCAAGTGTGGCAAGTCAACGTGGGCCGCAACCAACTTCTCCTGCTCGATACGGACGTGGAGGGCAACAGCGACGAGAATCGCCGTCTGGCCGCGCGCCTCTATTTCGGCGATCAGCGCGTGCGCATCCGGCAGGAGCTGCTGCTGGGAGTGGGCGGCATTCGTGCCCTGCGCGCCTGCGGAATCGACTGGAGCGGTCTGCACCTGAACGAAGGGCACAGCGCCTTCGCGACCCTGGAGTACGCTCGCCTGCGCATGATCGAAACCGGCGGCTCCTTTGCGGACGTGGCCCAGGACGTGGCCCAGTCCACGGTCTTTACCACGCACACGCCGGTCGACGCCGGCCACGATCGCTTCCCGCCTGCGCTGGTCGACGAGTACCTCGAACCCTTGCGACTGTCTCTGCGGCTGTCGCGCGACGAATTCCTGGGCCTTGGCCGCGTGCGGCCCGAGGATCCGACTGAATCGCTGTGCATGACCGTGCTGGCGTTCAAGATGTCCCGCTACGCGAACGCCGTGTCTTGCTTGCACGGCCGGGTCACGCGCAAGGCGTGGCAGGTCCTGTGGCCGCATCATCGTGAAGACGAGGTTCCCGTCGGACACATCACCAACGGCGTACACGCGCGCACTTGGCTGGCGCCGGCCATGCAAGAGCTCTACAGCCGGCGCATCGGTCCGGACTGGGCCGACAACTTGACCGATCCTTCGATGTGGGCGCGCATCGAAGGCATCCTCGATGCAGAGCTCTGGGAAACCCACCGCGCCTTGCGTGCCAATCTGGTGAACTTCGTCCGGCGCGAGGTTTCGGCCCAGCGTCAGCGCAACGGGCACAGCGATGAGCTCGTCCGCGCGGCGGCCACCGCCCTCGATCCGGACGCGCTCACCATCGGTTTCGCCCGGCGCTTCGCCACCTACAAACGAGCCAATCTGCTCTTCACCGACATCGAGCGTTTGAGGCGAATCGTATGCAACGACGAGCGGCCGGTGCAGATCGTATTCGCCGGCAAAGCCCATCCCGCCGACCGGCCAGGCCAGGAAGTGCTGAAGGCGGTGGTGCAGGCCAGCCTGTCGCCCGAGCTGCGCTCGCGCATCGTCTTTGTCGAGGACTACGACATCAATATCGCGCGCCACTTGGTTCAAGGCGTGGACGTGTGGCTCAACACCCCTCGCCGGCCACAAGAAGCCAGCGGCACCAGCGGCGAGAAGGTACTACTCAACGGTGGCCTCAACCTGTCGATTCTCGACGGTTGGTGGGCCGAGGCCTACGACGGACAGAACGGTTTCGCGATCGGCAACGGAGTCTGCCACGTCGATATGGTCGAGCAGGATCGGCGCGACGCGGACTCGCTTTACCACGTTCTCGAAAACGAGGTTGTTCCCCTCTACTACAGCCAGGACGAGCAGGGGGTTCCGCACGGTTGGGTCGCGTACATCAAGCGCGCTATTCGCACGCTGGGTTGGCGCTTCAATACGGACCGCATGCTCCGGGACTACGTGGTCGAGTGCTATCTGCCCTCGGCCGGCGTGCACAGCTGCGCCATGCGAAAGTAGGTCCCTTGTCGCACAGCCAGTCGGCCTCCTGTGCGACTACGCACTCGCTTTCCAGCACGCGTCTCGCCTGCACTTCGGGGCTTCTTGCGCGGTGCTATAATCGGCCCAATGCCATCGCTTTTCGGACGTACGCTTGGCTTGGGGCTGCTGGTCTGCGTGGCCCTGCTTGCCCAAGTGGGCGATGCGGTGGGCGGAGTCGGGACGCCAGTGCCACATGGTTTGCTGGTGGCTCAGGCCGCTTCTCCTGCTGCCGGATCCGTCACCTACACGCCGATGCGCCGATCGGGTGCCCCGAGTCCGGCCGTGGCGGCCCAACCCAGTCCACCGTTGCCGAAGGCGCCCGCCTCACCGGCGCCGGTCGCACCGACTTACACACCGGCACCTGTCCCGTCGGTGCCCGTCGCACCCACGTATGCAGCGCCTCCGCCCGTCGTACCGGCCCCCGCGGCGCCGACCCCTTTCGCGCCTAAGGTCGGGGCACCGGTGCTCGTCGCTCCCACGTCTGCCGCACCGACGCCAGCATCAACCTGGACGCTGCCCGCGCCTTACGTGCCCGCCCCTTTGCCAGGAGCACCCTCCTTGGGCATGTCGACACCATCGAGTCGTGGCGCAAACGCGGAGCCAGTCGGCACGGTCGCAGCCAAGTCCATTCGCCCAGCCAAGCCGGGACATCGGTTCTTGGGCGTGGTCTCCGACGTTGGCATGCCCGACGGTCTCAATCTCGGGGTGGTTCTGGCTCCCGCCGATTGGATGCGATTCGTCGCCGCCATCGGCAGCAATTCCGCAAGCCTCGACTATCGCGGCGGACTTTCCCTGGTGCCCATGGGCTGGGGGCCATCATTTACCGTGGAGGTCGGTCACTGCAACACCGCTCCCACGACCAGCTTGCTCCGCACCTTCTTCACGGTTCCGTCCTGGATGCAGCAGTATGTCCAGCAACTCGGCTACACGTATGTCAACGCGCACGTGGGCTTCGACTATCGCCTGGGCGGCCTCACGCTATTCGTCCATGGTGGTGTTACCTATTTGAGCGGTACCCTCCGTTCGCCGGCCTCCGTCGTCGTGGACAGCAAGACCAACACATCCATCAAGATCCCCGAAGACGGCGAAGTCACGGCCTACACGCTGTCCGCCAAGGTCGGGCTCCTCTACATGTTCGGAGGCCTCTAGCCATGCGTCTTGCGCGCGCTTGCCTTGTCCCCTTGTGCATCCTGCTCCTTGGCGGGTGCTCGCCCATCGTCGAGGCGAAATTCTCCGACATCGAAGTCACGCGGCCCGATATCGCAGTTCCAGGCGCCGGGACTTCCGCTTTGTCTTCGGTGATGTTCTCATTCAGTTTCGACAGCACCAAGCTCGGGGCGAACTCGAATCTCGAGGCTCAAAGCGGGATCGCGTCGGTGAAGCTGCACAAGCTGGATCTGATTGCCAAGGGAGGGGTCACGGATCTCTCTTTCATCGAAACCCTGCACGCTTTCGCCTTCGTGCCCATGGCAAAGACAAACTACCAGTCGACCCGGCAAGTGGAGATCGCGGACTACGAGCGACACGGCAGCGTGCCCGTGGGCGCCACCTTCTCGATTCCCTTGCCCGAACCGGTCGACATCTTGCCGCTCCTGCAACCGAGCGCAGCGGATCAGCGCAAGATCGTCGTGGTCGTGAATCTCGGCGGCGATCTGCCCAGTCAAAACTGGACGATCGATGTCTCGATGTCGATCTCGATCGAGCTGCGGCAGTAGCGCGGGTCTTACCCGACGCGACTCTTCGCGGAGGATAAAGAGGACCGCCTGTGGGTCCCTTTCTGACTCTTCTAGGCCGCGATGCGCGAGGGCCTGCGGAATCCGCTGGCGGGCTGCTCGGCTTCTTGCTCGGTCTCGCCTCCGCCCAAACGGGCCCAGAGTTTCTTGAGCGCACCCAGCTCGATTTGGCGCACACGCTCGCGCGTCAGCGACAGGCGCGTGGCAATCTCTTCGAGAGTCATGCCCCCTTGCTCGGCGGCTTCGAGGGCGCACGCCTCGCGCACCACCGGCAGGTGTTGCTCGGCCGGTTTCGCGCCGCGGTTGTCTCGGCGTTCGGCGGTCAGGTTGAAGCGGCACACAGCGTGCGGGCACGGGCCGGGAAGCTTTCGGCAAGCACCACGCGTGATCTTGTAGAGGTTGATGCGTAGCTCGTCTGCCATGGTACACGTCCTTGTCGTCAGGAGGTCGGGTTGCAAAACGCAGTGACAGTTCGTTCGGCAGATGTCCCGACGGGCTTGAGTCGGTTTCTGTTTGAATTCGAGACCTTGCCTCAAATGTGTGAGGCAAAATACAATCGCGGCCCTTGAGTCAGGGTCACGTGCACCGTCCTGTTGCCCGAACGTCCGAGTCTGGAACGGCGAAGTGCTTCCGGCTTGGCTTTCAAGAGTGGAAGCGCTGAGGCGCTAGCTCTGTGACTTCGTTGGTAGCTCCACCGAGATCTTAGTCCTTCGAGCGAACACGAGCAAGGCGACAATGCCAACCAGCACCGCGAACCACAGCGTGCACAGGCGCGTGACGAAGGTTGCCGCCGCGGCCACGCTGCGATTGCAACCGGTGGCGAGCTCGCCCAGCATGGCCAGCATGCCAGCCTCGGTGACGCCGAGACCGCCGGGCAAGAACGAAAGCGCGCCCGCCACGGTCATGGATGCGTAGATGAAGGTGGCGGCCTGGATGTCGACGGAGGCGCCGGCGAATCCATGCACCACGGCCCAGAAGGCTGTGCATTCGAAGAACCAGCTGATCGCGGAAAGAAACACGCCAAGGACGAGTGGCTGCGGTCGCAGGAGCTCGGCGGTGGTTTGATAGGCCTCTTCGAGCTTGGGGGTTGCTCGTCGGACCAAGGGAACGTGCCCCGACATGCGCAGGAAGAACCTGGCGATGGGCTCGACCGAGACCACGACCAACCCGAAGCCGATGAGGACCGCACCGACGATCAAGAAGCGCGGATCGGTCTTGAAGGTGAAGATGCCCACGCAAGCCAGCAAAAGCAGACCCACGAGATCCGTAAAGCGCTCGGCGATGACGATGGGGGCGGTGCGTGCGGCGGGAATTCCGTGTGATTCACGCAGTAGGAAGGCCTTGACCACTTCGCCGAGTTTTCCCGGCGTCACGGTCAGCGAGAAACCGCCGAGAAAAACCAGAAGGCTGTGTCCGACCGGAACCCTGAGGCCGAGCACCTTGAGGTAGTAGTGCCAGCGCCCGAAGCGGACCAGGTAGTTGAGCGACGCCAGACCCAATGCTGCCAAGACGATGAGCCACTGGAAATCGGCCAGGGCACGGCCCACGCTGCGGGCACCGGCCCAGATGGAGAATCCGACGTAGATGGCGACCCCTGCCGCCACGCCGAGGATGACCCTCCCGAGGAGCTTTTTCACGGAAGCTGCTACGCCTCGGTGCCTTGGTCGCGCAGCTTCTCGACCCGTTTGCGTTCGTTGTGATCGAGCAGCCGCTTGCGCAGGCGAATGTTCTTGGGCGTGACCTCGACCAGCTCGTCTTCGTTGATGAACTCGAGCGCCGCCTCGAGGGTCAGCTCGATGGGCGGGGTGAGAAAAAGTTTCTCGTCCGCCGAGGTGGTACGGATGTTGGTCAGCTTCTTGGCCTTGGACGGGTTGACGATGAGGTCGTTGGTGCGCGAGTGCAGCCCAACGATCTGGCCGCCGTAGATGGGCACGGTCGGCCCCAGGAAAAGCGCGCCGCGCTCTTGCAGGTAGAACAGGCCATAGGTGTTGGTGGTGCCCGGATCTTGCGCGATGAGCACGCCGTTGCTGCGCCCCTTGAAGATGCCGGCGTAGGGGCCGTAGTGGCTGTAGTTGTGGTGCAAGATTCCGGTTCCCCGTGTGTCGGTCAGGAACTGCGAGCGGTAGCCGATAAGCCCGCGCGAGGGCATGGCGTATTCCAGGCGCATGCGACCTTCGCCCTCGGGTCCCATCTCTTGCATGCGACCGCCTCGGCGGCCGAGCTCTTCGATGACCGCGCCGGTGTATTTCTCATCGACGTCGATGACCACATCCTCGTAGGGCTCCAGCTTTTCGCCGCTCGGGCCGTCCTTGTAGATGACCTGCGGTTGCGACACCATCAGCTCGTAGCCTTCGCGGCGCATGGTCTCGATGAGCACCGACAGGTGAAGCTCGCCACGGCCAAGGACCTCGTAGGTGTCGGGCGATTCGGTCTCCTGCACGCGCAGAGCAACGTTGGACTTGAGCTCCTTGAACAGGCGCTCGCGCAGGTTGCGCGAGGTCACGTACTTGCCTTCCTTGCCTGCGAACGGCCCGTTGTTGGAGATGAACTGCATCTTCACCGTCGGCTCTTCGATTTCGAGCAGGGGCAGGACGATGGGACGCGCGATGTCGGTGATGGTTTCACCGACGGTCAGATCCTGCATGCCGGTGATGGCGCAGATGTCGCCCGCCACGGCTTCCGAGAGCTCGAAGCGCTTAAGCGACTGGTAGCCGAGGATCTTGGCCACGCGGAATTCCTCGCGCTTGCCGTCGCGGTGGACGCAAAGAACGCGCTCGCCCTGGCGCACGCGTCCGGAGAGCATGCGCCCGATGGCCACGTAGCCAAGGTAGTCGTCGTAGTCGAGGGTGGCCACGTGCATGGCCAGCGGGCCTTCCACGTCGGCGGCCGGCGGTGGCACGGATTCGAGAATGAGGTCAAGCAGCGGCGTGAGATCTTTCTTTTCATCGGTCAAGTGGCGCACGGCATAGCCCTCGCGGCCCGAGGCGTAGATGACCGGAAAGTCGAGCTGCTCTTCGTTGGCGCCGAGGGCGCAGAAGAGATCGAAGGTGTCGTTGACCGCGCCGTCGGGGTCGCAACCCACGCGGTCGATCTTGTTCACCACCAGGATGGGGCGCAAACCCAGCGCCAGCGCCTTGCGCGTGACGAACCGGGTCTGCGGCATCGGGCCTTCGAAGGCGTCGACCAGCAAAAGCACCGAGTCGACCATCTTGAGCACGCGTTCGACCTCGCCACCGAAGTCGGCGTGGCCGGGGGTATCCACGATGTTGACGCGAATCCCCTTCCAGGTGATGGCGGTGAACTTGGCCAGGATGGTGATGCCCCGCTCGCGTTCCAGGTCGTTGGAGTCCATGGCGCAATCGGCGACCACCTCGCCGGTGCGGAAGGTGCCTGCCTGGCGTAGGAATCCGTCGACCAGGGTGGTCTTTCCGTGATCGACGTGGGCGATGATCGCGATATTGCGAACTTCACTGCGGATGGGAGTGGATTCGGTCATGATGGGGCTCAAGACAGCGGTGCTACTCATACGGGCCGGGAGACATAGCACGAAGTCGCGCTAGGCGCCTTACTTCATATTGCGCTACGCTGCGGGCGTGGCGAACGAGGATGGCTTGGAAGCCGTGGACCAGGAAACGCGCGGTATTCTACTCTGCCTTCTTGCCTTGGGGGCCGACGAAGCAGTGCTCGAAGGTCTGGATGAGAAGCGCCGCGCGCTTTGCTCCAGTGCGTGGCGGGAACTGCAAGAGACTGGCGAGTCCCGGCGCGAAGAGATCCTTGCCGAGTGGCGGGCCGCAGCGGTCAGCGCCCAGCCCCAGGGACTCGACCGACTTCATCCCAGCTGGATCGTGGCCGCACTTGAAGGCGAGCCATCGCATATTGTCCGCCTGATATTGACCACTTTGCCCGAGTCCGTGCGTGCTCGTGTCCTGGGAATGCTTGGAAATGGAGATACGGGCGGAAGGACTGGCGACGAAATTCGAGCCTGCCCAATGGCAATCAAGCGCGAAGTCGTGCATGCGGCCTTCGGATCGCTGGCGCCCTTGTGTGAAAGCGCCTGCGGCCCCTTGGCCGAGATCCTGTGTGGCCTTCCATTTTATGAGCTTCTGACCGAGGCCACCCGCCGAGGCGCCCACGCCGTGGGGCAATCCCTGGCCGGCGCGCCCCCGGCCCTGCGGGCACGGGCCATGGCCGCCGCGGGCGAGCCGTGGGCAAAAGTCATCGGCGCCGCATCCGCCGAAAGCACGACCCCTGCTTGCCGCAAGACCGCCATGGCTCACGCCAACACGACGATCCCCGATTCGGCGCGTGCCCCAAGTGAGCGCCTGCTCCACATCGGGTTGGCGGCGCTCAAGTCCCAACTGGTCGAGGAGCATGCGGGCTCGGTCTATCGCGTCGCCGGCCGCCTCCCCGCGGCCCTCGGCCGACCCCTGATCGGCTGGTAGCCCTACGCCTTTTTCTTCGGCTCGTGATAGCGTCCGGCCATGGCCAAATCACCTTGCCCCGTTTCTAAGACGCAGTTCCTGGACAAAGCCGAACCGGTGAAGGTTACCATCGGCACCGCCGAGCTCATCGCCGACAAGCGCGAGTTCTCGACCGGCTCGTTCGGCTGGTACTACAACGGCAAAACCACCATCCTGGTCGACGGCAAACCGCTCTCGGTGCAGATCGGGATGAACCTGACCGTGGTCGGCAGCAAGGAAGCGGAACGATAGAGAACATGGGCTACATCGTGAAGGCAGCTAGTCTCTTGCCTTCGTCGACGTCTGCCCAAGGACGTGTCGCTGCGAGCGAGCCCGCTGTCGTCGATCGCGAAGCCGCCTTTGCCGAAGTGACCCTACTGCTGGTCTCGGCGCGCGCCGCGGCCAAGGCGGAGCAGGCCGCGGCCAAGGATGCGGCGCTGGTGCTGGCGCGCAAGATGGCCGAGAAGATCGTCGGCCGCACCGTGGAGCTTGATCCAACCATCATGGGCGAGATCACGGGGCAGGCCCTGAATGCAAGCCGCGCGCGCGGCGGTTCGGTGGTGTTGCGCGTTCACCCGGATGACCTCGCTGCCATCGAGCGGACGCGCCCGCAATGGGCGCAGCGGATTGCCACCGCCGCGGACGTGCACGTGGTGGCCGACGATTCGGTGGAGCGCTTCGGCTGCGTGGTCGTCACTCCGGTCGGGCTCCTGGATGCCCGTCTGCAAACCCAGCTTGATGCGTTCGAGCGCGCCCTGCGCGGCTCCGGCTTTGGGCGCGACTGAAAGGAGCTCGGAATGGCTGATGGCGAGCCGGGCAATCCACTCTTGGTCGAAATCTCGGAGGCGCTGCATGCACTCGATCAGGTCAATCCGCTGCGCATCGCTGGCCGCGTGGCGGAGGTAACCGGCTTGGTGGTGCGGGCCACCATCCCGGGCGTGCGCGTGGGCGAGATGGTGACCATCGACGTCGATGCCTTGCCCGGCGTGCTGGCCGGGCAAGGTGCGACTCGTTTGCAGGCGGAAGTAGTTGGTTTTCGCGGCGACGAAGTCGTGCTCATACCGCTGGGTCCGATTGCGGGCATCGGACCTGATTCGGTCGTAAGTCCTACTGGCCGTTCGCTCACCATTCGGGTCGGCGAGGGGCTACTCGGCCGCGTGGTGAGCGGGCTCGGCGAACCGATGGACGGAGCCGGTCCCATTGCTGGCCCGACTGAGGAATGGCCGGTCGACCGAGCGGCTCCGAATCCCTTGCTTCGCCAGCGCATTCGCCGACCGCTCGCACTCGGCGTGCGCGCCATCGATGCCCTCATGACCGTGGGGGAAGGCCAGCGCGTGGGGCTTTTCGCTGGCTCGGGCGTAGGGAAGTCCCTGTTGCTCGGCCAAATCGCGCGCAACACCGACGCCGACGTGAACGTGATTTGCCTTTTGGGCGAGCGTGGACGCGAGGTGGGGGAGTTCCTGGAAGACGCCCTTGGACCCGAGGGACGCGCGCGCTCGGTCGTGGTTTGCGCCACCAGCGATGTCCCCAGTTTGGTGCGCCTGAAGTCGGCCTTCGTGGCCACGGCTGTTGCGGAATGGTTCCGCGACCGCGGCAAACGCGTGTTGCTGATGATGGATTCCCTGACCCGCTTCGCGCGCGCCCAGCGCGAGGTCGGTCTGGCCGCGGGAGAGCCACCTGCGCGCCACGGCTTTCCACCCAGCGTGTTTGCCTTGCTGCCCCGTCTACTCGAACGCACGGGCAACGGGCGGAACGGGTCCATCACGGCGCTGTGCACGGTGCTGGTTGCCGGTGGCGACATGGACGAACCCATCGCCGACGAAGCGCGCGGAATCCTCGACGGACACATCGTGCTTTCGCGCGCGCTCGGCGAGCGCAACCACTGGCCTGCCATCGACGTGCTCGCCTCGCTGTCGCGGGTGATGGAATTCGTGGCCGATGGCGAGCACCGCCAGGCCGCCGCGCGTGTGCGCGAGCTTCTGGCTGCGTACGAGCAGAAGCGGGATCTCATTGCCCTTGGGGCCTACAAATCCGGCAGCGATCCGCGCACGGACAGGGCCATCGCCAAGAACGAAACCATCACGGCGTTCTTGCGCCAAGGTCTTCGCGAATCGGCGCCGCCCGACGAGACTCGCCAGCGCCTGCTCGCGCTGGTATAGGGAATGAAGGAGTGAATCATGAGCGACTGTCTCTTTTGTAAGATTTGCGAAGGCAAGATCCCCGCGACCATCACCTATCGCGACGACGAGGTGGTTGCATTCAAGGACATCGGCCCCAAGGCACCGCTGCACGAGCTTGTGATTCCCATTCGCCACATTCCGAGCCTTGCCATGGCTGCGGCCGAGGACGCGGCTTTGCTCGGAAAGCTCATGATCGTGGCGAGCAACCAGGCGCGCGCCGCGGGCTTTGCCGAGAGTGGTTTTCGCGTTGTGATGAACGCCGGTCCTGACGCAGGACAGACCGTCGCGCACGTCCATTTGCACGTGCTGGCTGGCCGCTCGCTCGGCTGGCCGCCGGGGTGACCTACAGGTTCAAGTCCAGCGTGAATTGGTTCGAGTCGTCGGTGAGGTAGTCGTCCATGTAGGGCGAGTAGGTTTCGACCTGGATGGTCTTCTTGCTGTAGTCGAACTGGAGCACGCGCATGTAGCCGTAGCCGAACCATTCGCCCTTGTACCACTGGTAGTCGGAAAGCATCTGGTGCACGCGCGAGCCGTCGGGGCGTGTGCTGGTTAGCCGGGCACCACCCGTGGTCGCCGTCACGTGACCGGAGAAGACCAGACGGACGTTGGGATTGGTCAGAATGAGTTTCTGCCAAATCATTTCGCCGTCGTTGATGCCCTGGCCGGAGGTGTGTCCGTAGGATTGTGGGATCCAGTACTGGTAGTTTGGCTTGCTGCTATCCAAGCCCGAAATCGCGATGTTGTAGCGGTTGCCGTCGCTGTACAAGTACGCATGGGTCACGATGATCGCCGGACGATCCGGGTACGCCTTGAGCACGGCATCGGCCCAGGTCATGACCGCGTCGCGCGGACCAAATTCGAGCCCGAGCACGAGCCACTGCCGGGGGCCGATATCGACGAGCGCGTAGTTGTTTTCGATTTGTCCCTGGGTCATGGTGCTGGTGACCCAGGGCAAGCTTGCAGGGCCAAAGTAGTCGTTCATCAGCCCTTTGCGATTGCCATCAACGTCGTGGTTGCCTGGAACGACGAAATAGGGCACAACGCCGTCAAGTAGGCGCATGGCAGAGTTTGCGTGAGTCCACTGGTCGACCGAGTTGCAATCGTCGACGATGTCGCCCACGTGTAGAACGGCCTGGATATTGAGCGGCGACTTCTGAGCGATGATCCAGTTGGTCTGCATCGCGAAAACGGGCGCGTGCCCGTAGTCGGCGTTGTAGTACTGCGTGTCAGGCAGGACCACGATGGTGGCGGTTCGTGGTTCGAGCGTCTCAGGTGACAGGCCGCCATCCGTCGAGGGTGGAGTGGCGTCGGCCGTGCCACTTATTTCGGCGTCCTCCGCACCTGTTGTGCCAGTATCGAGTCCGCCGACTCCAGCGGCATCGACCTGCGAGGTGTCGTTGCCGGGCTCGCCGAGTCCGCCGCAGCCTGCAATCGCGACGAGGACCGATGTCGCGACTAGGCTGTTCCGGATTCTAGGTGCCACGCAGGCCATACATAAATTATGCATATTGCGAACGTCTCCGCGAGCGAGAAGTCGTCTCGCCGCCGCCGCGACCAGGCGAACGGTTAGGCACTCCACTGGGTGTGGAATTTGCCCACCTTGTCGACCCGGTTGTACGTATGCGCTCCGAAGTAGTCTCGCTGCGCCTGCAGTAGGTTGGCCGGCAGGGTTGCCGAGCGATAGCCGTCGTAGTAGGCGAGGGCGCTCATGAAGGCTGGCACGGGCACGCCGTGGATGGCGGCCACGGAGACCACTTGGCGCCAAGCCTGATGGTCGGCGGCCATGACCTGGGCGAAGTACGGATCTAGCAGCAGGTTGGCGAGCGCGGGATCTTGATCGTAGGCCTTCTTGATCTTGCCCAGGAATTGCGCGCGGATGATGCAGCCGGCACGCCACAGCGACGAGATGGTGCCGAAGCGAAGATCCCAGTGGTATTCCTGATCCGCCGCTCGCAAAAGGGCGAAGCCCTGCGCGTAGGAGCAGATCTTGGAACAGAACAGGGCCTTGCGAATCCTTTCGATGAAGGCGGGCTTGTCCCCTGGGAAAGACACGGTTGGACCTGGCAACACCGACGATGCGGCCACGCGCTCCTTCTTCAGGGCGCTGAGCGTGCGGGCGAAAACCGCGTCCGCGATGGTGGGTGCCGCCACGCCCAGGTCGAGCGCGGTCTGGCCGCTCCATTTGCCCGTCCCTTTCTGCTCGGCCGTATCCAGGATGACGTTGACCATCGGCTTGCCAGTGTCGGGATCCTTGCGCGCAAGAATCTCGGCGGTGATGGCGACCAAGTAGCTGCTGAGCTCGCCCTTGTTCCATTCAGCGAAGACCGCGCTGATCTCGTCCGGCGACATGCCGAGAAGCTTTTCCATCAGCCAGTAGGCCTCGCAGATCACCTGCATGTCGGCATACTCGATGCCGTTGTGGACCATCTTGACGAAGTGGCCCGCGCCGCCGCTGCCGATCCAATCGCAGCAAGGCGTGCCGTCGTCGGCCTTGGCGGCGATGGCTTGCAAGATGGGTTTGGCCAGCGGCCAGGCCGCGGGATTTCCGCCCGGCATGATCGACGGACCGTGCAAGGCGCCCTCTTCGCCGCCGCTCACGCCCGCGCCGATAAAGAGGATGCCGGTTCCCTCCAGCTCCTTGAGACGACGAACGGTGTCGGCGAACAACGTGTTACCACCATCGATCAGAAGATCACCCGCCGCCAGATGCGGCCGCAGGCCGGCAATAACCGCGTCCACGGCCTTGCCGGCCGGAACCATGATCAGCACCTTTCTGGGCGACTCCAGCGATTCCAAGAACTCGGCCTGCGTGTGGGCCGCCACCGCTTTCTTGCCTGCGGTCCGATCTGCGAAGCTTTCGACCTTCTTGGCGTCCAGATCGAAACCGGCCACGGAAAATCCCCGACTTTCGATGTTGAGCGCCAGGTTCTCCCCCATAACGCCAAGTCCAACAATTCCAATATGCTGCTTTGCCATCGCTGACCCCTACAGCCGTATGTCAACTAGGACCTTCTTGCGCAGGTCGCCGAGGTAGATCTTGGTCTGGCGCTCCATTTCGCGCTGGCGCAGCCTGACCCGGATGTCGTCTTGGACCTCGGCGAAGGGTTTGGCGTCCTTGGCGCGCTTGTCGACCAGCTTGATGACGTGAAAGCCGCGATCGGCGCGGACCGGGCCCCTGATGTCGCCTACCTTCATGGAGAAGACCAGCTCTTCCATGGGCTTGGGCAGGATGTCGCGGCCGATGAAGCCCAAGTCGCCACCTTCGGCGCGCGTGCCTGCGTCCTCGGAATACTCACGGGCCAGCTTAGCGAAGTCCTCGCCGCTTTGCGCGCGTGCCAGCAGGGATTTGGCCAGCTTCTCGCGTTCCAGCACGGTGGCGTTGTCGGCATCCTCGGGGATGGCGATGAAGATGTGGCTGGCGCGTACCTGGATGTTGGCCGATTTCATGTGTCGGTCGTAATAGCTCTGCACCTCGCTGTCGCCCACGTTGATCTTGGAACCCACGGCGATGTTGAGCACGCGGTACTTGAGAATCTCGCGCTTGGTGTTCTGGCGGTAGGTGGCCATGGTCAGCCCCTGCTTGCGCAACTCGTCCTTGAGCTGCGAATCGCCAAGACCATAGTCCCGTTTGATCTGCTCGATGGCGCGGTCGATCTCGTCGTTGCTCACGGTCAGCTTCAGCTCGGTCGCTTGCTGGGACAAGAGCTGGTCGTCGACCAGCCGATCGAGCACCTCGCGGCGGATGGCGTTGGTCCGGGCTTCGCGCTCGCTGGGGTTGGCGATGGACGCGATATCGGACAGAAGCGGCGCCGCCCGATCCTCGACTTCGCTTTGCAGGATGAGGTCGTCACCCACCAGCGCGGCGATTTTCTCGACCACACGGGCATGGGCCGTCACGGGCCAGGCTAGCAACACCAGGCCGAGTGCGGCCGCGGATCCGCGCAGAGCTTTCATGGCCGATTACCTAGCATGACGCCCGCGTCGATGCCTGGGCGTTGCGCCCCGGGTGACCATGTGGCGCCGGGGCCGCCGGCCGCCGCCGCGCCTCCTGCCAAGTCGAGTTTGCTGAGCTCATCCTCGAAGATTTCGACCTTGATCGACTTGCGCGCCTCCTCGACGAATTCCTTCTTGCGCTTGACGCGCAAGTCGTCGAGTAGGCGTCGTTGGATTTCGGGCTTGGCCTCTTCCAGCGATCGCGAAAGGGCAGGGCGTTTGTCGGTCAGCTTGAGTACGGCGAATCCCTTGTCGGTGGCCACCAAATCCGAGACGTCACCCACTTCCTTGAGGGCGAAGGCGGCGGTCACCACGGCTCGCGGGTGCTGGGTGGTGTTGCGATCGAACTGGGTCAAGTCCCCGCCACGCGGCTTCGAATCCGCGTCCTCGCTGTACTCGGTCACCAGGTCACGAAAAACCTTCATGTCGGACTTGGGTGCGGCCTTGACCGCCGCCAAGACCTTCACAGCCTTGGCTCGTTCTTTGACCAGGATCTGGCTCACCCGCACCGTCTCCGGTCGCACGTAGTCTGTCGTGTGCTCTTTGTAGAATTTCTCTACATCCGCGTCCGGCACGTCCGAAGGCTTCACCTTCTCGATGATTTCCTGTTGCGTGAAGAGTTTGACCATTTTGTCCTTGGCCACGCGCAACACCTCGGGATCGCGCTCGTAGCCGCGCTTGCGCGCCTCGATGACCAGCACGTCGTAGCGGACTAGGCTGTCAAGGAGCTCTTTCTTCTTCTCGATGGAGGAATAGCGTGCGAGCACGAAGGGCTGGTTGGCGTAGCGAGCCAAGAGCTCCTTCATGTCCGCCGCGGTGATGACGATGTCGTCGACCTGGGCCAGCACGGCTGCCGCCGATGTCTTGGGATCGGTGGCGGGCTTTCCATGGCAGGCGGAAGTCATGACAAGGGCAGCGATGACAAGCGAACGATGCATGGGGTTTGCATCGCACAACCCGAGGCGACCTGCAACTGGCGGCAGGTACGGGCATCTCGTCAGGATCTGCTTCGCAGCTCGTCTTTCCGAAGATTTCGTGTTCGGGCTCACGCCTGAGGAGGTTGGAAGTTAGCGATCGCAATTTGCGACCACAAAAACCGAGCGTCGAGGGGGACGGCAGTCGCTACTTCGCCATGCACGCAAGGATCTCGTGCAGCCTTGCTCGCGCGGCGGATAGGCGATCATCCCGTTCCGCCTCGGTGAAGGCGTAGCTTAGGCGCATGTCGGGCGAAAGCTTCCAGCGACTGTCCTTGCGCTCGATGAGCTTCATCACCTTGGCCGGATCCAACCGCGGATCGGCCCCGATGGTCAGCACCATGCGCACGGGGCCGAGCTCGTAGCCGCGCGCGCCGATCTTGCGCACGAGGGTCTTGTCGATCATGACCTCTCGCAAGAGTCGCGCCTCCTCGGGCAAACGGCCGTAGCGATCTTCGAGCTCAGCCTCGATGGCGCGCACGTCGTCCTCGTCGGCGGCTTGGGCAAGTCGGCGGTAGAACTCGAGGCGCTGGCCGGTGTCGGGGATGAAGTCGTCGGGCAGGAAGGCGGGAACGTCGACCGAGATTTCAGGATCGTGCTCGGCACGAATGGGTTGGCCGCGCAGCTCGGCCACTGCCTCCTCTAGAATGCGGGCGTAGGTGTCGAAGCCCACCGCCGCCACCAGGCCCGACTGCTTGGCCCCCAGCAGCTCGCCAGCGCCGCGGATTTCGAGATCCGCGGTTGCCACTTGAAAACCCGCGCCCAATTCGGTGAAGCGCTGGAGCACGGACAGACGCTGCTGGGCCTCCGAATTCATGCGGTGATCGGAGGGCACGACCAAGTAGCAGAAGGCGCGCTCGCGCGAACGCCCGATGCGACCGCGCAACTGGTAAAGCTGGGCCAACCCGAAGCGGTCGGCCTGGTTGACGATCATGGTGTTGGCGCGTGGGATGTCGAGGCCAGACTCGATGATGGTCGTGCAGCACAGGATGTCGTAGCGTCCATCGACGAAATCGATCATGACCTTGGCCAGCTTGTCCTCGGTCATTTGACCGTGGGCCATGGCCACGCGGGCCTTGGGCGAGATGGCGCGGATCTCGCGCGCCCACTTGGCCAGATCCTCAATGCGGTTGTGCACGAAGAACACCTGGCCGCCGCGGGCTAGCTCCTTGGCGATGGCTTCGCCCAGGAGTTGCGGGTCGAAATGGCAGACGAAGGTGCGAATGGCCAGGCGATCTGCGGGCGGCGTAGCGATAACCGAGATTTCGCGCAGCCCGGCCAGGCCCATCTGCAGTGTGCGCGGAATGGGCGTCGCGGTCAGGGTCAGCACGTCGACCTGGGAGCGCATCTCCTTGAGCCGCTCCTTGTGGGTCACGCCGAAGCGCAGGGTCATCGCATCTAAATCGCGAAGGATCTTCGAGGGATAGCGAAGCGGCAGAGAATTGGACCTGACGTCGATCTCCTGGCCTGCTGCTGGGCCATGAATCGAAAGACAGTAGCTGAGCGAGAGAAGGAAGAACTGGCGGCCTCGATCTTGGCTTACTTCGTCAAGATACGGGATCCGCGTTTGAAGCGGACGCGTCGCCATTCACTGGTGGACATCTTGGTCCTGTCGCTTTGTGCGGTGATCTGTGGAGCGGATTCGTTCTGCGCGATCGAAACCTTCGGGCGCGCCAGGAAGAAATGGTTGCGAACATTTCTGGAGCTGCGGCACGGGATTCCCACGCACGACACGTTCGGGCGGGTCTTCGCCGCCCTGGACCCGCAGGCGTTGGCGGAGGCATTTCGCAAGTGGGCCGTGGCGCTGGCACGGCTCACGCACGGAGAAGTCGTGGCCATCGACGGCAAGACGTTGCGCCGATCCTTCCAAGAGGCCGGCAGTAGTGCGTTCGTCCACATGGTCAGTGCGTGGGCCGCTGGTAATGGGCTCGTGCTCGGGCAGGCCAAAACCGAGGAGAAGTCTAACGAGATCACCGCGATTCCAAGGTTGCTGGCACTGTTGGATCTCAAGGGCTGCTTGGTCACCATCGACGCCATGGGGTGCCAGAAGCAGATCGTCGACGGCATCCAGAGTGCCGACGCGGACTACCTGCTCGCCGTGAAGGATAACCAGCCGACCCTGAACGCGGAGGTGAGCACCATCTTCGAGCATTGCCGGCGCACGCCGACGGCATTCAGTGTGGACTACTATGAAACCCGCGAGACCGGACAACGGCGAACGGAAGTCCGTCGCTGCTGGACCACGGACATGGTCGAGAGCTTGAGCCAGCTAAACGATTGGCATGGCTTGCGTAGCTTGGTGATGATCGAATCCGAGCGTACCGTTGCAGGTCAGACCTCCACCGAGCGTCGCCACTTCATCAGTTCCTGCAAGGGCCTCTCGGCCAAGGCCGCACTTGCGGCTGCACGTGCGCACTGGGGCATCGAAAATGGACTGCACTGGGGCATCGATGTCGTCTTCCGCGAAGACGATTGCCGCGTGCGAGCCGGGTATGCCGCGGAGAACTTCGCGGTCCTGCGCCATCTGTCCCTCAACCTTCTCAAGTCGCTCAAGGACACCAACCTCAGTGTCAAGCTCCGGCGCATGCGAGCCGCCTGGGACGAAGAGTTTCTATTGGAGGTTCTGCTGGCTCACCCCGATGTGGGATGATGCGATGCCCCTGCGCCGAAGCGCTGTTCCTCGTCGATGACGATCAAGCCGAGCTGCTTGAAGCGCACGTCGCGCGAGAGCAGGCGGTGGGTGCCCACCACCACGTCGACCTTGCCTGCTTCGATGTCGCGCACGATCCGCTTCTGATCCGGGCATGATAGCTGAATTCTGGATTGCGGGTAGGGTGGGTGCCCCCATCAGGGATCCAAGCAATCGGCCTGCCCAGGACGAGGGGCCGGGAAGAGAAGCTGGTTCTCGGTTGGCAGCATGAGCTTCCGCAGCTCATCGGCGAATGGTACTGACGCCGTGGCCCCGAGACGGCTTCCGAGCGTCCGTCTGGTATTCTTGCCCGCTCATGGGCCAAGGAAGGCTGCGCAGCGGAGACCGCGTGGATGGACGGTACCGGGTCGCCCGAGAGCTGGGTGACGACGAATCGGGCGAGCTGTACGCGGCCATCCTCGAGGGCACGGACCGCCGCTGTGTTTTGCAACGCCTGCGCCCGGCGCTCGCGGGGCACACGGACGCGGTCCTTCGAATCGCCCGCGATCTCCGGGAGCTTTCGGCGCTTCACCACCCCGCCATCGCCGAGACCCTCGACGTTTTCCGCGCGTCCGAGGGCGAGGTCTACCTGATCGCCGAAGCGGTCGATGGTCTGACCCTCGCCGAGGCGCTCCGCCATGGGCCATGGGCGGCGAAGCGCGTGGCTGGTGTGGTTGGCCAGATCGCTTCCGCGCTCGCCGCGGCACATGCGCAGGGAATCGTGCACGGCGACCTGAGGCCGGCGAACGTGATCGTGACTAGGGCGCCGAGCGGGACGGAGGAGCGGGTCAAGTTGGTGGGGTTCGGCATGGCGAGGGCTGCCAGCACCGTCGGGCTTTCGGCAAACGATTCGTCGAGCCCTTCTGCCTACGCGGCGCCGGAGCAGAGCGAGCTCCCCTTCGAGGCTATCGACGAGCGCGCGGACGAGTACGCCCTCGCCGCGCTGGCCTATGCGATGCTCACGGGTGAGCCGCCGCCACGGCCGCCTCTACCTTCGCGGTTGTCCTCGCTGCGGCTCGCGAAGGTCATCGCGCGTGGGATGGAAAAAGACCGCGAGCAGAGATACGCGAGCGTGCTCGACTTCCATCGCGCCCTGTCGGACGCGGCGTCGCCCAACCTCGCCCCGCCGATCACTGTAGCACCGTGCGTGGCCCCACGGGCCGTCGTCGAAACGCCGGCGCTGGCGGCCGTGGCAGCATCGTACACGGTGTCCCAGGCCGCCACCGAGACGCCTGAGCCTCGGCATCCCACGATCCCGATGGACGAGAACGTTCAATTCTCGGTGTACCGTCCGGTCGCGGTCGCGCCGGGCCGGTGGTATCCGCTGCTCGCATTCGCGCACCTGTCAGAGCCACGGGAGGGAGATGGGCCATCGGATCCGCTCGCCGAGGTCGTCCGCCAGGTCGAGCAGAGCCTGGGCGAGCAATTCGACCGCTACCAGGAGGCAAGGGTCGACGCGGCGAGCGCCGTTCCGCGTGAAGGCCAGATCACCTTCGTGCCCAGGGTGGCGGGAATCACGTTCAACCCGCCGAGCAGCAGCTTTCTATGGGTCGAGCCGGTGCACAAGGTCGAGTTCAGGCTGAGGGCCGAGCCCTCGTCGGTCGGCCAGGTCGTTCGCGGTGCCCTCATCGTCTTCCTGGGCAGCGTCATCCTGGCCGACGTCCCGCTGGTCGTCCGAGTGGGGGCGGCGGAGCCCGCCTTGCAGGCCCCGGGCAGCCTGCAGGTGCAATCCGCGCGTCCCTACCGGACCATCTTCGCGTCGTATTCGCGCAACGATGAGGCCATCGTCGTGGAGTTCGAGCGCTACGTCGAGACCCTCGGCGATCGGTACCTGCGCGACTGTAGGGACCTGCGCGCCGGGGAGCTCTGGAGCGAGCGTCTGGCCAAGCTCATCCATGGCTCGAGCGTCTTTCAGCTCTTCTGGTCGAAGAACGCCTCGATCTCGCGCTTCGTGAGGATGGAATGGGCGTACGCGCTCCGCCTGGCACGCCCGTACTTCGTGCGGCCGGTGTACTGGGAGGAACCGTGCCCGGTCACCCCTCCCGAGCTGGAACGGACTCACTTCCAACGGATTGCCTTCGGCGGCAGTGCGCGGACCCAGGCGTTTGCCGAACGCGCGACCGGGTTCGGAATCGCCGCGAGCCAAGCCTCTGCCGGACCAGCCACGCTTCCCCGGGCGTCACTGCCGCCTACGCGCGAACGACGGCGGCGAAGGCTGTTGCCGGTCGGGGCCTTCGTCCTGGGCAACCTCCTGGTGGCCTTGTTCCTCTTGCGAACCCACCGGGGTGGCTCGCTTCCCAATGTCGCGCCGCCACAGCCCGCGGTCGGCGTGCCATCCTTCGCCTCCGATCCCCCAGCTCCCGACTGGTCACACCCGAAGCAGCGCACAGGATCGGTCGGGCACGCTCGCAGACCAGGCGAGGGGTACGTTGGCGGCCCCGGCGATGACGAGCCTGAATCGGAGGTGTCCCGCGGTCGACTGGTGATCCGGTCCGATCCCCCGTTTTCCCGCGTGTGCTGGCGCGACTCGGGCGAGATCCTTGGCCACACGCCTCTCGACCTAGCCGCGTTCCGCTCGCCGCGTGGTCGACTCTGGGTCGAGCTCGATGGATACCGCGGACGCGAGGTCGAGCTGACCCCCGCCCTCGTCGCGAGGGGGAGCGTCCGGGTCAGCCTGCGAAAGCTGGGCGCGCGCCAGCACGAAGCTCCCCGCTGCGATACGCGAGGCTTCGACCTGGCCCCGTGGCCAGATTGATTGAGCGTAGTCGGTACAAGCGCCCTTTTGCCTTCACCCGAAAAATGCACGATGAAATGTCCGCAATGTCCTGACTCGTAGCTGTGTTGCAAATGCACGATGAAATGTCCGCAATGTCCTGACTCGTAGCTGGGCAACGCACAGGCAGCCCGCATGGCTGCCAATCGCGCGATGTCGTGCGAACGCTGTCTCGGGCAGCAAGCTGCAGAGCCAATTCCTCTTTGATTTCACGGATGGCGCAATTGCGAACAAGAAGTGAAAAATGTCTTCGTTCGCAGCAGTGCTGTGTGCAGAGACATTCTGAGCTCCAGCCAATATCCCAGGCTCAAGCGCCACTCGTCCGCGTAAACGCAGTGCCAGAACGGGTCGCCGCTTGGTCCCGTCCGGAATGCTCGGAAGTTAAAACCGGCCAAGTCGTAGTCAGTCCGGACCTCTCCGCCCTCGGACCACCGGAAGAAGGATCGGCCGCCGCGAGTGACGTAATTCACGTAAAGGCGCCAGCCCACTCGATCCGAGTTCGTATGCCACCCCATCCAGCCGCCGGGTGGGTAGAGCAGCGAACCGGAAGCGGTTGCCGAGCCGGCAAATCCCGTTTGAATGAGGTGGTCAATTAGCGTCTTCGAAATCGCCGAGGCGAAGTCGTTAGGCAATCGTATGTTCCTCTTGTCGGTTGCTACCGGCAAATCGGCATGCTCGTCGAGCACCTGCAGTCGCCTGGCATCCGAAAGCTTGAGTAGAATTTCGTCCTTCGAGCCCGCAGCCTTGTGTTTGCTGCTGAATTGCCAGGGAAATCCCCGCACAAATCCTCTCAGCTCGAAAGTGATCGCTTCGAATAGCGATTCAGGCGCTCGGAAACACCGTGCAGTCGACGCTTCCAATTGGGCGGGGTGTGATGACTTCTCATCGATCATTCTGTTCACGCCGATGACTGCCGATATCGTCGAGTTGCCGGCCTACCGCCGCGGCCTTTTGCGCGGTCGCATGCGAGTTTCTCCGCGTGTTGACAAGCATCGAGTGATACTCCTGCTCTTGTTCACGACAGCCGCCGTACATCCACGCCGCTACTCGGAGTTAGCAAATGGCCGAGCCGCGCAGAGTGCGCTCAGACAGGCAGCTGTCGTAATCGTTTTGCTTCGATAGACAATCACCGGTCCCCTGACCTCCTCTCGGGCGCGCGTCGTGTCCATAGCAATGAAATCCGAGGCGGGCCAAGCGCCGTCCACTTCCTGGTGCTGAACCAGAAACTGGCATCCCTGACGAATCGTCGGCCGAACGATTTCATTGCCGCCCAAGCAAGCGGTACGTAGGGCGTATGCCGTATCGCCGCTATTGGCAGTACCCGATCCCCAGCCCCCGCCTTCGTGTTGGGTCTCGAGCAGAAAGCGCGTGGCACGATAGAGCGCGTAGTGACAAGGGTCCGCCGCGTGAAAAGCGCGGGCACAGGCAAACGTGGAGTAGTATGAACCGGCGTACCAGCCGGCGGGCCAGGATCCGGTCGGCAGTTGGCAAGAAGCTAGGTATTGGATGGCTCCGTCGATGCGGCCCCGGTACCGCTTTCGGTCGTAGACCCACAAGGCGTAGAGCATATTTGCCATCACTTCCGGATCTGGTCCGGTTCCCCAGTAGCTATGGATGAACTTTGTTGTCAGCTCCGATTCCGGGCTTCGGTCGTGCGAGTTCACGATCCATGTCTCGAACGAACCGTCCGGGTGGTAGCTCGATTTCTCCATCGCTGCCAGAAGCGGGTCGAACAGTTCGTTGAGTTTGGTGTATTCCACACGCAGTAAGACCTGCATCACCTGGGCCACGTCGTCGGCGTCCGCGGGCAGCTCCGGCAGTGAGGGGAAGTACTTCCACCCTCGGACTCCATCCGGCGATCGCAGCTCAACTAGGGTCGCAATATCGTTCTCCAGGCCCGTCCGGTCCACCCGGAAGCCGGCCCGTTCCGCATCGAGCAGTGCGTCCGCGATGAGCGCTCTCTGGAATACTTCGCCAACGTGCAACTCCTGTTCGGATGAGAAGCCCGCCGCGCGAGGGAACACCATACGATGTCTGGCTTCGGAATATTGAGTCGCTCGCTCGCGCTCCAGGGCCTCGATTGCATGACGGCATGCTCCGTCGAGCAGGAAGAGCCTTTGTGGCTTGTGGCGCGGCCGGACATGAACTTCCATGTGCGTGGTCTCGGCTCCGGGCAGGCGAAAGTAGATATTCAGTTTCGCCTTCGGCACTGGCAAGAAATCTACACTGAAGTACTGCACGACGCGTTGCCAACAGGCTGGATCGTCGGCACCGTTTAGCGCTTCAAATGCCTTGACATAGTCTTCAATCGGTATCTTGAGATTCTCGGCAAGAGAGCAGAACGTCTGATACGAAGCCTGGTCATCGGGCTTGAGCGCCGGCATGAAGGCGTCGAGCTTGAGGATAGGCTCGTTTCCGGCCGCCGACGCGAAAACCAGGCTGACAAGTAGGTTGTCCGCCGTCTCGCTCGACCTAAGCCGGCCTAGTACCAAGATATTGAACACATCCAGCAGCTCAATCTGGTCGCTGCGGCCGGTGGCGGCTAACAATTCACGCAGTTCTCTGAGCGACCAACGCGCACCTGGAGTGTAAAGGCGAAGTCCGCGGTTAAGTGAAGCCGCAAGGTCGGTGGCCATCCCCCTGCACCGTCCTTCCTCAAGGCGATGGGCGAGAAGCTCCTTTGCGCGGCAAAATTGCGGCCCTAACGCCAGCCGGGAAAACGAAGCGGCTAAGCGGTCCGCTGCGAGTTGGCGCCCGTCGGAGTGAAGATCGAAGTAGCACTTTAGGCCCGCGGCCGGATGTGCTGGCCATTCGATCACCGCCCCGAATCTGAGTGTGCGCGGTACATCGTGGTGTTTGGTGTACGCGATCCTTATAAGATCGCGAAGGAGTTCATGATCGTACTTGCCGCCGTGTCGCGCCAGCGCTTCAAGAATGTGATCGCCGAGCTTGGAAACAGTTGCCTCGGGCGAAGCGGGCGCACAATTGTTTACCACTTCCCCGAGGCAGCGTACTGATGGAGGACGACCCTGCGAAAACGAGAGGGAAATTTCCGTCGGCGCGAAGGCACAGCCGTCTTCAAGGTCGTCAACCGTCAGCGCATCCAGATAGGACTGCACCTGGCTGGACTCACAGCCGTAAAGATCGAGCAGCCTGGCCAGCAGGTTGCCGAGCGGATGAGATCGCTGCACCGCTTCTGACGCATGAATAGAGCGACCGTGGGCCATGGATCGCAGCCTGCGCCAAGTCGGCTTAGAGTTGTACTAGCAAGCTGATATCGGCGCGCACATCGCCCACCGCTCGGAGGGTTCCCTTGGGGTGGATGGTCAGCGTGTCACAAACAAATACGCTTGATCCATTGCCTACCTCGAGGGTCGCTCCATCCAAAATTACGACGTCCATGTAGTAAAAGATCGGAACAAAAACCGTGGCCTGGATAAAGCGGTTGCTGAGAGCAGCGAGATCCTTTTCGGGAACCGCCTGGGCATTGCCGTAAAGATACTCATTTGCGATGGCGTTGAGGCCAACTTGCTGGTCCGGAGACAAAGTAGCTCTCCCTCCCCCAGCATCCTTAATCGGTGAAAGGGCTCCGAATCTGGGATGATTGCCAGGGAACACGCCGCTCGGAGAGCCTACCCAGCGCTTGAGATCGTCCACCGACTTTGGGCGTAGCACCTGGACATGAGCCGGATCGCGATAATTCCGATAGTTCAGCGATACTCTCTCGCCGCGGTTGACAGTAAGGTTCTGAAGGTTCTCTTTGGCCGGCTTGATCCCATACCGCTTCTCAAGTCGCTCGGCTACAGATGTGCGAGGGTGCTCAACGCCCTTCGTTAGCTTCATGGAACTCTTGTGCGTGCGGCCTGCGTGAATTTCGACAAACTCATGACCCGCGTCGTACCCTTTTGCCAGAGCCTGCAGCGTATACGAACCGGCCGGAACTTCTCCGCTAATCTCACCGTCCTTGTCCCTTCGCAGCCGAACCGCATGTCCAAACTGCGCTGCATTTTCGTTCAGTATGACGACGATTTGTTCGTTGAGAGCCTTACCCGCGCCGTCGGTTATGTGTAGCTCTATGCGTCCTTGATCATTTGTCTTCATGGGCGACTACCTCCCTATTCGTTAAACTCAGTAGCGTCGGCGCTACGGGGCCGGGACGCCGATGTAAATGTTAAGGACGCCGGTGGCCCCATTGTGGCCTCCATCTATCCCCGGGCCACCGAGCGCTCCGGGATTCCCTTGCTGCGCACGAGGCTGCGTGTTGTCTCCGCCGGGGAAACCTCCCAGACCGCCTATTCCACCATTGCCGCCCTCGCCGCCCTGACCCAGAAAACCGCCGCTAAAGGTAATTTGCGTGTCTAGCGTTATTGCATCCTGGGCATTAGGAATATACAAGTCGAAGCTGTTAGCGGCGCCGCCATTGCCGCCGTTGCCGCCGGTTCCACCCGCGCCTCCATCGCCGCCCTTGCCACCGGCGCCGTTCGGGCTGTCATCGTCCCCCGCGCCGCCATCTTGCCCTTCCCCCCCATTGCCACCGGTGCCTCCTCTGCCGCCAACGCCGCCGTTGCCGCCGGTGACGGTCACGGTGAGGACACCCGTGAATCCTTCCACGATGAAGTTCAAGTGCGAAGGTGTCTCGCCACCATCCACGTTGTTGCCCCCGGTTTCTCCGATTCCACCCCTTGTGCCCGTTTGGCCAGCAGAGGCGTCGCTATCACTGCTCGGCCAAGTGGGATCCTGCGCACTCGTTGCCCCGGGTACTATTTTGGGTGGCGTCCCTGGCACGTCCAATCGATCGGGAACTGAGGGAGGAGTTGGTCCGGTAACTGTAATTGCCATCGTTGACCTCCGAATGTCGTATTGTTATCAACTGAGCCTATCCAACCGCAACGAGGCTTGCCACGTGCCGTCACGCTACCCGGCAACAACAAAACCCGCCGTCTAAGGCCGTATGATGCCGGCTTCACAGAATGGGTTCGAATTTACTTGACCATAGGGGAATCAAAGGAAGCCACCATCTGCACGTCCGCCACCGGATCGGTACCAGGCACCGAAATGAGCACCGATTGGGCGCATTGCAATATTTGCCCCAGGAATGGTGCCAAGTCGCATTGCGACTATCCAGGAAGCGCGTCAGCCCAGCTGCGAGCAGCACATCCTGGAGTTATGGCGTCGCAAATGCAACAAGCGTGGAATCGCAGAGGAAATTGCTCCTTGGCTGTCTTGCCCTGCGAGACCGGCGCGATCAGTCTTGACGCATGCCAACCTCTTCCTGCCGTCAGGCGTATGACCACAGACTTCGAGACATCGTCTGCGAAGAAGGTGACCCCAAGCTGGTCCATGACCTCGGTGTGCCGCGCTCCACGGCCGCCAGTTGGATTCGCCGTGGACAGCGCCCCGTGGTGTCCGCCGAGGTTCTGGCTATGGACCAGCTCGAACTCCAGGCAGAAGTCCTCGTGCTCCAGCGCAGGGTCAGGTTTCTCCTGGCCATCATCCGCTTGGCCTTCCTCCTCGTACGCCATTCCGGTTTCCGACTCGACTCCCAGCGCGTGCCCGACGGCGCTGCCAAGCGCTCCATCTTGGACGCCGTCGCGCACGCCACGAAGGCTATTCCGCTTGCCGTGGCCCTGCGCGTGTTGCGGCTGTCTGCTGCCAGGTATCACGAGTGGAACAAGCGCCCGCAGGATTGCTCTCTCGACGATAGCTCGAGTTGCCCTCGCACATCGCCAACGCAGGTCACCGCCAAGAGATTTCTGGCATGCGGGACATGGTTGTCTCGCAAGACAATCGCCACATGAGCATCCGTTCCCTCGCTTTGCGCGCTCAGCGGATAGGAAAGGTGTTTGTTTCGCCATCGACGTGGCGGCGCCTCATCCGCGAACGTGGATGGATTCGGCCACGTCACCGCGCCTACCCGGCCAAGCCCAAAGAGGGTATTCGCGCGAGCAAACCGAATGAATACTGGCACATTGATGTGACGGTCATCAAATTGCTCGACGGTACGCGGCTGGGGGAGTATCACCCTCACCCCGCGGCACATGCTAGGATCTCGCGCAGCCGTCCTCGTGCGGCGGAGAGGCGATCCTCGCGTTCCGCTTCGGTGAAGGCGTAGCTTAGGCGCATGTCGGGCGAAAGCTTCCAGCGACTGTCCTTGCGCTCGATGAGCTTCATCACCTTGGCCGGATCCAACCGCGGATCGGCCCCGATGGTCAGCACCATGCGCACGGGGCCGAGCTCGTAGCCGCGCGCGCCGATCTTGCGCACGAGGGTCTTGTCGATCATGACCTCGCGCAAGAGTCGCGCCTCCTCGGGCAAACGGCCGTAGCGATCTTCGAGCTCAGCCTCGATGGCGCGCACGTCGTCCTCGTCGGCGGCTTGGGCAAGTCGGCGGTAGAACTCGAGGCGCTGGCCGGTATCGGGGATGAAGTCGTCGGGCAGGAAGGCGGGAACGTCGACCGAGATTTCCGGATCGTGCTCGGCGCGAATGGGCTCTCCGCGCAGCTCCGCGACCGCTTCCTCCAGGATACGCGCGTAGGTGTCGAAGCCCACCGCCGCTACCAGGCCCGACTGCTTGGCCCCCAGCAGCTCGCCAGCGCCGCGGATTTCGAGATCCGCGGTTGCCACCTGGAAGCCCGCGCCCAACTCGGTGAAACGCTGGAGCACGGCCAGGCGCTGCTGGGCCTCGGAGTTCATGCGGTGATCGGAGGGCACGACCAAGTAGCAGAAGGCGCGCTCACGCGAACGTCCGATGCGGCCGCGCAACTGATAGAGCTGGGCCAACCCGAAGCGGTCGGCCTGGTTGACGATCATGGTGTTGGCGCGAGGGATGTCGAGGCCAGACTCGATGATGGTCGTGCAGCACAGGATGTCGTAGCGCCCGTCGACGAAATCGATCATGACCTTGGCCAGCTTGTCCTCGGTCATTTGGCCGTGGGCCATGGCCACGCGGGCCTTGGGCGCGATGGCGCGGATCTCGCGCGCCCACTTGGCCAGATCCTCGATGCGGTTGTGCACGAAGAACACCTGGCCGCCGCGGGCTAGCTCCTTGGCGATGGCTTCGCCCAGGAGTTGCGGGTCGAAATGGCAGACGAAGGTGCGAATGGCCAGGCGATCTGCGGGCGGCGTAGCGATAACCGAGATTTCGCGCAGCCCGGCCAGGCCCATCTGCAGTGTGCGCGGAATGGGCGTCGCGGTCAGGGTCAGCACGTCGACCTGGGAGCGCATCTCCTTGAGCCGCTCCTTGTGGGTCACGCCGAAGCGCTGTTCTTCGTCGACGACGATCAAGCCCAGTTGCTTGAAGCGTACGTCGCGCGAGAGCAGGCGGTGGGTGCCCACCACCACGTCGACCTTGCCTGCTTCGATGTCGCGCACGATTCGCTTTTGCTCCGCCGGCTTGCGAAAGCGCGACAGCGAGGCCACGCGCACGGGGAAATCGCCAAAACGCTCGCTGAAGGTGACGAAATGCTGCTCGACCAGGACGGTCGTGGGCGCCAGCACCGCCACCTGCCGCCCGCCCAGCACGGCGAGCAGTGCCGCGCGTAGGGCGACCTCGGTCTTGCCATAGCCGACGTCGCCGCACACCAGGCGATCCATGGGGGTGTCCGCCTGCATGTCGCCCAGGACGTCATGGATGGCGCGTTCTTGGTCGGGGGTTTCGTCGAAGGCGAAGCTCTCCTCGAATTCGCCGAACATCACGTCGGGCGCGGGGAAGGCGTGGCCAGGCAGGGCGCGGCGCTGGGCGTAGAGCTGCAAGAGCTCCTCCGCCATTTTGCGCGTCTCGGCCGAGACCCGCCGTCGCTTCTCCACCCAGGTCGCGCCGCCCAGCTTGTCGAGCCGTACGGTTTCGGCCGAACCGCCGACGAAGCGATGCACGACGCCGATGCGGTAGACGGGCAAGTACAAGGCGCCGCCGCTGTACTCGAGATGAAGGAAATCCTGGGTGACGCCTCGGATTGCGATGCGGGTGAGCCCACGGTAGCGGCCCACGCCATGCTCGTCGTGCACGACGAGATCGCCATCGGCCATTCCGGCCAGGTCGCCAAACGATGCTGCTTTGGCCGGCGGGGTTGGCCGGTGGGCGCGCGGACCGAAGATCTCTTCTTCGGCGACCACGACCACGCGGTCGCTCGGCAGGTGAAAGCCGCGTGTGAGCGGCCCTTCCAAAATCGTCAGACTTGCGCCTTGGTCGTCGCTCCTGGCGAGAACGCCAAGCCCGGTCTTGCCCGCGCCTCGGCTTCGTTTCGGGGAAAGCCCCAAGGCCGACAACAAGGCCGAGAGGCGGTCGGCGTGTCCGCGCCCAGGCGCCACGAGGTGGACGCGGTAGCCGCCGTCGAGCCACGCGCGCAGCTTGCGCGCCAATGGGTCGCCTATGTCACCTTCCCCGCGCGTGCTCAGGAGCTCCGCACGCAGCCCCGAGGTGGGCACGGCGTCGAGCCGGAGGCGCATCGCGGACTCTTCGCCAGACTCGTCCGCCGGTCGCTCGATTTCTACGGTGTGCAGCTCGATGCGCTCTCGTCCGAGCAGGGCTGTGCGCGCCTCTTCCTCGTCCAGAAAGAACTCGCCCGGATCGAGGGCAAGGCGGTGATCTTGCAATCGGTGCTTCGCTTGTTCGCGCAGGCGGCTCAGCTCTCGTCGTGTCTGATCGAGCGTTGCCTCGGGATCCTCGATGACGATCGTGGTTGCTTCAGGGAAGTATTCGAATACCGATCCCATGCGTGCATGAAAGACCGGCGCCAGGGATTCGATGCCGAAAAACGACTCGCCCGCGTCGATGCTTTCCAGAATGCTGCGGGTCTTGCTGGACGGGTAGGCGGCGTGATCCGCCGCGGCCAGGATACGCCCGCGCGGATCCGCGCCTTCGCTGGCCACCGTTTCCCGCGCAGCGTGGAAAACCAGTCGCTCGACGGGCCGAAGCGTGCGCTGGGTGGCCGCATCGAAGAGTCGCAGCGATTCCACCTCGTCGCCAAACAGCTCGATACGCACCGGGTGGCGGTACACAGGCGAGAACACGTCGATGACCGAGCCGCGCACGGCGAAGGTACCGGGATCGTCGACGACCTGCGTGCGGCTGAAACCAACGCGGAGGAGATCGCAGGCCAGGGCGTCGCGGTCGAGCGTCCTGCCCACCTCGACGACGCCGCACAGGCGTGCGAAGGGGCCAGGCGGAATCACGCGCCGAAACAGCCCGGCCGCCGACGCAATCACGATGGGCGGGGCCATGTGATTGGCCAGGCGGTAGAGCAAGGCGAGCCGCTGCATGGTGATTCGCCTGTCGGGCTGGACCTCGGCGTAGGGGCTGCTTTCTGGCGCGGGCAATTCCAAGACAAGCGGCGGCGCCAATGGATCGTCGTCGCCGTGCTTGTTGCCGAGAAAGAACTCGAGCGCGCACCTGCGCACTTCGACCTCCGCCTCGTCGGGGACGACGTAGAGAACTGACCCCGGCCGGGTGCGGGCGATGTGTGCGGCGATCCCTGCGCCCAGAGGTGGAATCGCGCCGTGGATCTCCCGGCGCGGTGTTCGTGCGGATGCGTGCCAGCGAATCTTTGCTCGATCGCGGATAGCAACTCTTGGATCGAGACGGCGGCTTCCATGGGGGGCGGGTGCACAGCTTACCAACCTCTCTCAATATTCACGACGCGTTAGAGTGAGTCTTCGTTGACCACCCAACGCATGCGGGCTAAGGTGGCGACCTGACCGAGGAGGAGCCCACATGAAATGCGTCTATCGGCTGATGACGACCTTGTTCGTTTTGGGATTGTTGGCTTCCTGCGATGAGAGCGGGAAGATTCGGGTGGATCGCGTCGAACCACCCGAGGGCATCAGCGCGGGTGGCGATCGCGTGAATGTCATCGGCGCCGGTTTTCAGCCTGGCAAGACGCAGGCCCGGGTCATGTTCGGCAAGCACGTCTGCGAGCAGGTGGTCATCTCGTCGACCAACAAGATCAGCGTCGTGACCCCGAATGGCGACAAGGGCCCCGTCGACATCACGCTCGATTTCGACAATGGCGCCCGCTACAAGATCCCGAACGGCTTCCGCTACGTGGAGCCCAAGCAAACGGGCGACCTGCGCAAGGCCTTTTTCAACAAACCTGAAGACAAGAAGTAACCTGGGCGGGGCGCGTCGCCCCGAATGGAAACGCCGGCTGGGCCAACCCGAGCCGGCGTTTCTGCGTTGGAAGGTGCAGACGCGTGCGAACCCTCCCAGAACTCCTCATGATCGCGTTGGCGGAGCCGGACCCTCGGGACCTCCCTGCCCGCGACCCTGCCGCCTCGGGCTTCGCCCTCGCCCTCGCAGGATTCCTCATGATCGCGTTGGCGGAGCCGGGCTTTGCCCGGCGGAGCCAGAGCGCGGGAGGGTTTGGAACCCTCCCAGGGTTCCCATCTATTTGTAGGCGACGCGGAAGAGCTGCTGCCCCATCAGCATGAGGCTGCCCGAGGGGACAAGTCGGCTCTCGCGCACGCGCAGGAAGGTCCCGTTGGAGGATCCGAGATCCTTGAGGTACACGCGGCCGTCGCGCACCGAGAGCTGGCAGTGCGCACCCGAGACGTAGCCGTCCTCGGGGAAAAGGATGTCGCCGCGCTCGCGGCCGAGCCGCGCCGTCTCGTCGAAGAGTGGGAAGGCTGGGCCGTCGAGATCGCGGCCCACCACCACCGACAACCGGCCCCAGTAGCCAGGGTTGGGCGTGCCGATGATTTCGGTTCCATCCTCGAGCGGGGTCAGTGGATTGATGGCGTCGAAGCGCAGCAGCTCTTGCCCAATGCGGAAGCAGTCGCCGGATTCCAGTGCCTCTTCCTCGGTGATGCGGACGAAGATGCCATTGAGGCTGCGGTGATCGCGCACCTCCAGGCCCAGCTCGCTCAGGGAGAACTCGGCGTGCTTCGGGGACAGGTAGGGATCGGCATCGAAGAGCGCGCCTTGGCCGCGGCCGATGGTGTTATCGCCTTCTTGCAGGGCGAAGACGCCGCCCTCGGTGCCGTCGGGGCGGATCAGGGTCAGGTGACCGTGGGGGCCCACCCGGGCGGGCGCGGGCGCAACCGCCTCGGCGCGCTTGATGGCAGCTTCGGCGACAGCGCCGGGGGCGCCCTTCATACGATGTCCACAACCGCCGCAGAAGGCGAACGCGGACGCCACCTGCTTGCCACAATTCGGGCAGGCGATGGTGTCGGCTGCGGGCGGAGAGAACGGAGACACGTGATGGGGCGATTGGGCCGTCGGGATCATCGCCTGGGGCATCTGTGGCGCCGGTGCCATGGGCTGGGCGATGGGGGCTGGCTGGACCATGGGCCGGGGCATTTGCGCGGGTGACACCGCGGTCGCGGGCACGCTCGTGAGTGGCCTGGAACCCGTGGCTGGAATGGCCGTGGCTGGTGCGGCTCCCAGCGGGCTCTGTCGCGCTGGAACCTGCATGGGAATAGACCCGATGCCTATCTGGACCGACGGGACGGAGGTCGGCGATCCGGCGGTCGGCATGCGAGGGCTGGTGGAAGGCGCCGGCACGACAGCGGGTGGGGGGGCGACCACTGGCGGCGGCGTAGCCATCGCGTCTTGCATCGGGCCGGATCCAGGCGAGGACGGCAGCACCGAAGTCGGCATGATGGTCGGCCCCATGGCGGAAAATGCCTCGGCCGGCGGCGGCACTGCAGTCTTCGCCACGCTGATGGGCGCGGGCCTGGGCTCGGGCGGCGGCGTGGGTGGGTACATGTCCGGGGGAGGCACGGGCTTGGGCGCTGGCGCTGCTCCAGCCTGGAGCTTGGCCCCGCATCCCAGACAGAACTTGTAGAGATCCTGGTTTTCCTTACCGCAACGAGAACAGGTGATCACGAGAGACCCTCCGCGCGAATCGTTGATGATAGATTGGTCATCGGGCGCTTCCTTTCTAGGTGATTTCGATGCGGAAGAGCTGCTGCCCAACGAAGACGTAGTCGCCGTGCGCGAGCGGGGTCTCGCCGACGATGCGCACGAACGTGCCGTTCTTGGAACCTTGGTCGACGATGGTGAAGGCGCCATCGGGGCCGATGCTGACCTCGGCGTGCCGTCCCGAGATGAACGGATCGTCGGGGAAGTTCACGTCGTTGCCCTCTCGGCCTAGCGTGATGCTGTCGCCTCGCGCGCGCACGATGAGGCCGATGTCGCCGCCGCGCAGGCGCTGGATAAGGCGCATCTTCGAGGCGCGCTTGGGGCTGGCGTAGAAATACGTCCCCTCGGCGTCGGGCTGCGGGCCGAAGTCCGGCGCCAGGGCTTCGATCTGCAGCAGTTGCTCGCCCACCAGAAAAGCCGCGCCGGATTCGAGGCGCGTCGGAGCTGTGGATGCGAATGAACACGCCGTTCGTCGATCCTTCGTCGTTCACGAACAGCTTGCCGTCGCGGTACACGAAGTTGGCGTGGCGAGGAGAGAGCAGGGGATCGTCGGGGAAAAGAATCGCGCCGTCGGTTCGGCCGACCACGTGGTCGGTTCCGCTGAGTTGGTAGGCCAGGCCGTCGCCGGTATCGGCCTTGACCAGGACCAGCTTGGCCATGCCCGACATCTGCACGCCCGAGAAGAACATGGTCTTGCCGGCGCCGCCCCCAGGTGCGGGCGCGGGACGCATCCATCCGTGTGCCACACTGGCCACAGAAGCGGTCGGTTTCGGGAACGGTGGTTTCCACAACTCGGACAGGTCTTGGTCGACATGAACTCCTCCGGACGAGAGGCAGGCGGACTCGCGGTTGGCAATGGGGATGGCACTGGCTCGCCGAGGGGCACCTCGCAGAGAGGGCACCGGCTCGCGTCGAGGCCGGTCAGTGCATCGCAGCGGGGACAAACCAAGCCGACGGGCATACTAATGACGCAATCTTGCCCTTGTCGCACCGTCTGTCAAGCGTGCTGCTAGAGATACCTGCACTTCCTGGCGCAGATTTTTTCCGCCACGCGAGTTGCCAGCCGAGCCAGAGCACGCCTAGGGAGTGCCCTTGTAGCGCTGGCGGAGAAAGTCACGAACCTCCCCGCGCACTCGCTCTGGCATCTCCAAAGAGAGCGCATCGCGCGAGATTGCCGGCGTCTTCTTATAGGTGTGGAAGAACTTGACGCACTCAGGGCAGTAAGCCAGGTGGCCATCGAAACTCTCCCTCTCTTCAGCTGGAAGACTCCCGCTCAGGTAGTCCATGCAGTAGTCCACCAGCTGCTTGCAACTTATCCCGATAACTCGCTCGTAGGGCTTCACGACTCCGCGTCTTTCGTTGCTCTTTGAAACCACTATACCTAACAGAGATGCACTTCGCATAGAACATGGTTCACGTTCTCGGCGGAAAATCCGCGATGGAGGGCGTTTGTCTCCACCTGCATGCGTGCACATGGGTCGCCAAACGTGCGCGAATGTGCGAAGGGATCGCTTGCAGCCGCGCCCTATTCGGTCTTGACACAGGCCGCGGCTTCGCGCGAAGCCTTGCTTCACGAGCAAGAGGCGATCAGGTCATGAGCGCGGAAGAACAAAGCGGACAGGTCATGAGTCAATCGAACCTAGATTCCCCAGGCCGCGGAAATTGGATTCGTCAGGTGATAAGGGTCTGGTTGCCTCGGGAAAAGGCGGTCGAGCTGACTGGCCTAGGCGCTCTGATCCTTCGTCCAGCAGTGCCGGTAACAGACGCTGCCTGGTTTTCGGGTATGCGACGGTCGTGCGAGGAGGTGTGGATCGAGTGTGCTGGCACACGGGCGCTGCTTTTGATCCAGGGCGCGTTCGCGCTCGGCGCGGTGAATGCGATTCTCGGCTACCCATCGGCGGTCGTTGCTCGATCGCTTTCGCGCATCGAACGCGGGATTCTGGAGGGGTTGCTCGCGACTTTGTGCGCGCGCCTTGGTCTTCTGTCGACAGTTCGGGTCTGCCCGGAAGATCGTCAGACGGCGCCACCGGATCCCATCGTCATCGAGATTTCGCTAACACTGCGCGAGGCATCCGGGCGCGCATGGTTGTGTGCAACGGAAGATTTTCTGGCCAGGATCCTGACCACCCAAGCGACGAGCCTGGGCCGATCGTCGTCGTCGGTTTGCTTGGAGCTCGGCCGGACCAAGGTTCCGCTTTCAGAGCTGGCCGATGCCCGAGAGGGCGATGCGATCGTCTTCGACGGCGTGGCCGCGCTCGTGGCGACGGATCCATGGCCCATCAACATCCGGCGCGGTGACCTCGCGGCTCCGGCATGGCTGCGTCCCAACGGCGTCTTGCTGGGTGAGGACGCGGATGACTGGGATTGCGGTGTTTCGACCAAGGTTGATCGGAGAGCGAGGAATTCCCTCGCGCAGCCCGATGCGGCGGTAACGGGCTCTGGCGGAGAAGTCGCCGCGGAGATTGCGCGGCTTGATGGCACCGCGCTGGTCGGACTGCTTGGCGGTGCGCCCCTTGGCCAAGGCCGAGGTCAGTCCGTTCTCTTGCGGCTTGCGGATGTGGCGTGGGCGGAAGGCGAGATTCTTGCCGTCGACGGCGAGCTCGCCGTGCGCATCACACGGAAACTGGCTGGCTGATACAGAGACCTTCGAAGAGTGCCGCCGTTGCCGCCCAATGCGGGGCCGCGAGCATGAGCCGATTCTGCAGAGGCTGCCAGACATCCGGATTGCCGCGCAGTCCGGCCGCGCGCAGGACCACCGATACCTGCTCGTAGGCATCGTTCGGTTGGTAGAGCAGGCCGTTGCCGGTCAGCGAGGCGACATCGTAGTCGACCATGAAGTCGGCGTAGGCGGCGCAATCGGGGACGAGTGGCAGAGTCGCGTAGCGCATGGCCGTGCCCGCCGTTCGCGCGAGGTGATTGTCCTTGTCGGCCAGCAAGAGCACGTCCGCCCCGGCCAGAATCTGGCGTTCGGCCGCAGGACCAGTCTCGGGGTAGATGGCGATCTTGCCCGGGGTTTCGATGGCGATGCGCTTGATCTCGTCCACCAGCGCGCGTTCGCCGGTTCCTGGTACCACGAAGGCGACATCGGAACGAACCAGGCTCGAAATCGCGTCGATGAGTGCGCGACCGCCCTCGGCGATAGCGAGCGGCGCTGTGGCAACCAGAAGGGTGCGTCGGCCAAGGGCCAGCGATGTCCGTCGCGCTAGGGCTTTTCGGCAGTCCGCCTTTCCAGCCGGCGCGTCGGACGAAAACCTGGCGGCCAGGGCTGGATCGGTGGATGGGTCACAGGGCGCCTCGTCGCAGCCGAAGCGCACCGCCACCACAGGCTGATCCGAGGCCCGGAACGAAAACTCGCGCGTGCCTTCGAAGCTGCGCGCCGAGGATGGGCTGGGGAAGACCACCACGTCGGCATCGATGGCGCCGAGACCCGCGAGGGATCCCTTGGCCATGGCCAAATCGGGAGCATTGGGATCCAGCGCGGCACGCTCGGCGGCTGACAGCGGTGGCCCCCAGGTGCCCGTTGGCAAAACGAAGACGCGCGAGGTGGCGGCAATGGCGGGCAGAACCGCAGCCGCGGCTTCCCCCCAGGCGATGATGGCGTCGGGTCGACAAATCTCGTCGCGCAAGAGCGCCGATGCCGCGCTGGCAAGAAAGGCCGCGCCATGTCCGCGGTCGATTGGTTCGGCGCCGAGCACGTGCAGGGCGCACTGGCTGATGGCCGAACGTCCTTCGAAAAGCGCGCATTCTCGATCCCCGTCGGCCAGCCGCGCCAGCACGGTTCGCAGGCGCCGCGCCATGCCGGGCAGGCGCGTGGCGCGCTCCTCGCTGGCAAGGGTCAACATGGTGACCTTGTGCTTGGCGGCAGAAAGCGCACGACCGAGCGCTGCCGCGCTGGTCGCGGTTTCGCTCTCCACGACGGGCGCGACTTCGTCACCGACTATGAGGATGTCGGCCATGCTACTTCCTGGTTGGAATCGTACACATGCAGCCAAGACAAGCCGTTGGGCTCCGGCGCAGGCGTTGATTGAGGAATGACAGCCGAAAGGTCCTATTCGGTCGCACCGCGCTCGTCGTCTTCACCCGGGAATTCGTTGACGGACGGGTACTTCATGATCTCTTTGCGGGAGATCTTCCACGCCTTTTGGACGATCCACGACAGCGAACGGTCTTGACGCGTAGCCTCTTCCTGGATTTCCTTCAGCATTTCCTCTGGAAAGTAGAGACTTTGTTTCCTCTTGTCAGAACCGGCCATGAAACACCCCGCTTATGGATGGACTCCCATGTATGACTTTTCGGCATTTAGGCAGTTATCGGCTAACCTGTCAAGGCGTGGCACTTTGCGAATGCTTGGCAGTTGTTGTTGCAAACGGACGCTAGACTAGGCAAATACACAAAGCTATTCTGAAACAAGGGGATACATGGAAGGGACCGGTCTGAAGAAGAAAGACCTGAAACGGTTCCGCGACATCCTTCTGACAAGGAAGAAGGACATTCTGCGGAACGCGCAACGCACCTTGAGCGAGGACATGACGCTCGAATCCGATGACTTGCCGGATGAAATGGATCTGGCCTCGTCGGAGTACTTGCAGTCGTTCACGTTCAGGTTGCGCGGTCGCGAAAAGACGTTTCTGCAGAAGATCGACCACGCGCTTGAGAAGATCGAGGAAGGCACCTTCGGGCTGTGCGAGCAGTGCGGAGAGCTCATTTCCCTCAAGCGGCTGGAGGCTCGACTCGAAACCACGCTCTGCATCCGATGCAAGGAGGACCAGGAGCGTATCGAGAAGGCCTACGGGTAAAGAGTGCCGGCCGTCCGACCGGCCGTCCGCGATCCTCCTGCCTGCCCTGTCCACGAGACAGCGGTAACGGGTCCGCGCCTTTTCGGCGCTGTCCTGATCGCCACCGCGCTCTCGGGCTGTCTGGGGGTCTTTGCCGGCGACAGATCGAGCACCTCGCTCGGCTCGTACAGCAAGGGCGCGCTTCTGCATGGCGTAGCCATGCCCTTTGAAGGAGCCGGCTACGAGGTGCACCCGGATTGGCGGGCGCGCAACCGCCGGTTTTCCGACCGCCACGATCGTACGCTGGTTGACCGAGGTTTTTCGCGAGGTGGATCGCGCAGATCCCTGGCAGCATTGCCTACCTCGGCGATCTGTCGGACAGAATGGGTGGCGACTCGACCATGCACCGATCGCACGCCAGCGGGCGGGACATCGACATCTTCTACTTCGCGAGCGACGGCGACGGACGGCCCCTTCACGGTCTTCCAGCCATGCTGCACTTCGCGGGCGACGGCCAAGCCATTCGCTGGTCGGTGGGCAAACCGGGACGAATCATCCATGAACCACTACCGGATGCGCGCTTCGATGCCCGGCGAAACTGGGCACTGGTGCAAGCCGTGCTGGACAACCCCAGGGTTGAAGTGCAGTGGATCTTCATCCACCACGACCTCGCTGGGCTCTTGCTCGCGGAGGCCGAACGGGAGGGCGCGCCTGCCGAGACGGTGGGGAGGGCGCGCGCCATCCTTCACCAGCCCACGGATTCGCAGCCCCACGACGACCACATGCACGTGCGCGTGTTCTGCGATCCCGGCGATCGCGCTCTCGGTTGCAGCGACAAGGGGCCGCGGCGCTGGCTCAAGAAGCACTGGAAGTACATGCTGCCGTCTGATCTGCGGCTCGCGTCCCGGGCGAACTAGCCCGCACTATTCACGACAATCGGTACACCGACGAGCTTGGCTGAACAGTCTGCATTCGGTTCTCTGGCAATGGCGGGCTAGAGGATTGTAGTGGAAACCCTGGGAGGGTTTCCAAACCCGCGGCACCTGCCCCCCCGCCCTGCCACCCCCTCGCTGCGCTCGGCCGCGCGCGATGGTCCGCGCCGAGCAAAGCTCGGCGGCTCCCCGCGCGTATGGCTAGCCCACACAAGCTTCATCGACCAAGCGTGGCTCATGAATAATGCGGGCTAGCCCGCCCCGAAAGTCCCGGCGTCTCCGCGCGATCATATTCTGGGGCGTTCACCGACGGTGGAGCCCTGAGGCGGTTTCGGCGTCTCGTACGCGCAACGACGCCTGTGCCGGCATGAGCGCGGGCTAGGCGTGGTGCCCTATCTGACTATCCCACCTGAACAAACAAGTAGTAATTTAGTATATTGAATATACGATACCGAGTGGAATACAGTGACAATCCTACGATGGAGAAGCGCCAGATCCAGTCCGCCAGCGAGAGCCCGGTTGCGAGAGGCCGGACGGCGGGGCTTCTCGTCGAGGAAGAGCTGAGCGAGATCGAGCGTCAGTGGCCCGGCGGACTGACCTCACGTCAGATCGTGGATCTCTTCACCGCGCGGGGGTTTCGCTTCTCCGAGGCCACCCTGCGCAAGTACGTGCAACTCGGTCTTCTGCCGCGCTCCGTGCGTGTCGGGCGCAAGGGCAAGCACCGCGGCTCGTGCGGGATGTATCCCGCCGAGGTCGTCCGCCGCGTGAATCAGGTGCGCTCCATGATGGCCGAGGACCTGACCATCGAGGACATCCAGCACTCCTTCGCTCGCTTCAAGGAGGAGATCGACCAAGTCGAAAAGGGCGTGCGCGAACTGATCGCCGGGTTCGAGCGCGAGGCCAAGGGCCCCACGCTCACTCCGGATCGACGCGCAACCATTGAAGCCGAAATTGTCGCTGCCAAGCAAGCCGCCGGAGAGCTGATCCGGCGGATCTCGGGAGTCGAAGCAAGTCTTTCTGCTCGCGCCGGTGCGTCGGCTGCGGGCACTGCCGTCGGGAGCGGCAGCGATCTGTTCTGAGGCGGGCCCCGACCACCGCGTCTAAGGAAGAAAAACCATGGCCGAAGAGAGATTGGATAGCCAAGTTGAGGAGGACGAGGCCGTAGGACAAGCGGAAGAATCGCCGCAGCCCGAGGTGGCCAAGATCCGATTGAAGGTGCGTCCGTCGCGTGACGGCCGATTCCGGTCCAAGACCATTGCACCCAAGCGCCTGACTCGCGACGAGAAGCGCCTGGCCATGTCCTTGGTCTACCCGGAGGACATCGAGCGACCCAAGTTGCGTGCGGAATGCCAGCAGATGGAGCGGCCCTGCCCGTTTGTCAGCTGCGAGCACCACCTGTACCTGGATGTGAATCCGCAGAGTGGTGCCATCAAGCTCAACTTCCCGCACCTCGAGGTGTGGGAAATGGCGGAGACCTGCGCTCTCGATGTCGCCGACCGTGGTGGGATCACCCTGGAAGAGGTCGGCGCCATTTTGAACCTGACCCGCGAGCGAATTCGCCAGGTCGAGGTTCGTGGCCTGACCAAGATTCGCGTCACGAGCGGCGAGGATCTGGGCGCGAGCCCACCCTTTAAAGCGCCGACGAAATCCTAGCCCCATCTTGCACAACCTTGGGTCGTGTTTCCGCTGGTGCCGGGATTGCTGGCGGTTCAGGATTGTCGGCCTAAGGTTGATTCGTGAAAGGTGAAGTGAACCCGGACGCCGTCTTTTCTTTTCCAGCCACACCGCTGGATGCCATCGACGCGCGCGTCGCGGAGCGGCTGTTGAGCGTGGCACTGGCCTCGGGCGGAGAGCACGCGGATCTGTACTTCGAGTACCGCTCCTCCAGCGACTTCGCCTTCGAGGAAGGCCGCGTGCGCACGGTGGGACGGGCCATCGTGCTTGGCTTGGGCGTGCGGGTCGTGCGCGGAGTTGCCTCGGGCTACGCCTACACCGAGGAGCTTTCCGACGCGCGCATGCTGGACGCCGCCCGCACCGCGGGACAGATCGCTTCCCATGGCGGCTCGCCCGCCCCGGTGGCGCTGGCGAAGAAGGTGCTTCCCAGTTTCTATCCGGTGCGCCAAATCTCGCTTTCGCGTTCCGGGGAAGAGAAGGTCACGCTTCTTCGCCGCGTGGATGCGGCGGCGCGGGCCTACGATTCGCGCATCGTTCGCGTCGAGGCCGGTTTCGCCGAAGGCTGGTCCGATGTGCTCGTGGTCAGCTCGGACGGAACCATGGCGCGCGATCGGCAGCCCATGGTTCGCCTCGGCGTCAGCGCCATGGCGGAGGAGAATGGCAAGCGCCAGTCCGGGCGCTCGGGCACCGCCAAGCGTCGAGGGCTCGATCTATTCGCCGAGCCTGGATCGACGCCCGAGGATCACGGTCGCGAGGCGGCCCGCCTGGCCGTCGCCATGCTGCACGCGCAGGAGGCGCCAGCCGGTCCCATGGAGGTCGTGCTCGCGGCCGGTGAATCCGGCATTCTTGCTGCACGAAGCGGTCGGGCACGGGCTGGAGGCGGATTTCAACCGCAAGAAGACCAGCGAACTACTCGGGCCAGATGGGCAAGCAAGTGGCGTCGAGCTTGTGCACGGTGGTCGACGACGCCACCATCGCCGGCGCACGAGGCTCGATCAATGTGGACGACGAGGGCACGAGCGGCGGGCGCAACGTGCTGATCGAAAACGGCATCCTGGTGGGCTACATGCAGGATCGTATTTCGGCACGCCACTTCGGCACCAAGCCGACCGGCAACGGCCGCCGCGAGAGTTTCCGCCAGCCGCCCATGCCGCGCATGACCAATACGCTCTTACTTGCCGGAAACGACGATCCCCAGGACATCATCGGATCGGTAGGCCGAGGCGTGTATGCCAAGCGTTTCTCGGGCGGACAAGTGAACATCTCGAACGGCGACTTCGTCTTCTCGCTGACCGAGAGCTATCTCATCGAGAACGGCAAGCTGACGCGCCCACTGCGCGGCGTGAACCTCATCGGCAACGGTCCCGAGGTCCTGCGCAACGTGACCATGGTGGGGCACGATTCCCTGCTCTCCGACGGGACTTGGACCTGCGGCAAGGACGGCCAGTCGGTTCCCGTCGGCATCGGAACCCCCACGGTCAAGATCGCGCAGATCACGGTGGGAGGCACGAAGGCGGCATGAGCGCGGAACAAGGAAAGCGCAAGGTCGCAAGCGAGAAGGTCTGCCAGGAGCTGGCCGAGCAGATGCTGAGCCTGGCCCTGCGTGCGGGCGCGGACGGCGCTGAGGTGCTGGTACGCGACGGGGCCGAGCTGGAAGTCAAAGTGCGCATGGGGCGAGCCGGAGCTCGTTAAAGAGGCCGGCAGTCGCGGGCTCGGGTTGCGCGTGCTCAAGGAGGATCGTGCCGCGGTCACGTACACGTCTGACTTCGACGCGCAGGCCATGAAGAGCTTCGCCGAGGAATCGGTGGCGCTGTCCCGCCTTTCCGAACCGGAGCCGCTGGCCGCGCTCCCCGATCGCGAAGAGATGGCACGGGCCATCCCCGAGCTCGATTTGTGGGACGAGGCGGTTCTTTCCATCGACGTGGCCGAGGCCATGCGCTGGGCGAAGGCCGGCGAGCAGGCCGCCCTGAGCTTCGATGCGCGCGTGGTGAATTCCGAGGGCTCGAGTTTCGGCCGGGGCGTGGCCGCGGTCGCCTTTGCCACCTCGGCGGGATTTTCCGCGTCCTACCGGGGCAGCAACGTCTCGTTCGTCGTCGAGCCGGTGTGCGACGACCGCGAGGGCAAGAAGCGCAATGGCTATCACTACACGTCGAACCGCTTCGTAGCCGGCTTGCAGGCTGCGGAAGAGGTCGGCGTCGAGGCGGCGCGCAGAACCGTAGCCAAGATAGGGTCGCGCAAGGTGGCGACGTGCCAGGTCCCGGCCGTGTTCTCGCCCGAGGCCGGCCGTTCGCTTCTGGGGCAGTTCGCGGGTCTGATTTCCGGCGGCGCGGTCTGGCGCAAGAACAGCTACCTGGCCGAGCGCGAAGGCACCGCTGGTTGCTTCACCCCTGGTCAGCATCGTCGACGATCCACTGCTGCCGCGGGCGCCGGGGTCGCGGCCCTTCGACAGCGAGGGCCTGGCGGTGCGACCCAACGTGGTCGTGTCCGAGGGTGTGCTGCGCACCTTTCTTTGTGACGTCTATTCGGCGCGCAAGCTGGGACGCAAGTCCACGGCCTCTGCGGGGCGCGGGCTGGGTGGCGGGCCGCACGTGACCACCTCGAATTTCATCCTACGTCCTGGCAAAAGCAGCGCCAAGGAGGCCGCCAACGTCGCGCAGGGCCTGTACGTCACCGCGCTGATGGGCTTTGGATTCAACCCGGTTACCGGGGATTTTTCCCAGGGCGCCGCCGGTTTCTGGATCGAAAACGGCGAGCACGCATTCCCGGTCAGTGAGGTCACCATCTCGGTCAACTTCGACGATTTATGGAAGGGCATCGACGTGGTCGCCGACGATATCGACACTCGCTCGTCGGTGCAGTGCCCGACCTTCCGGGTGGCGAAGGTGACCGTAGCGGGGACATAGAAACGTAGAGGGCACAGAGGAATTGGAGAGCACAGAGAGGTGGTGGCTAGTCTTCTCCTGCAGGCCGTGGAATCATCCCAATCCGTCGCCGAAGAATCGAATAGACGATCGCTGCGGCCACCATCAACCCGATGGATGTAGCTTGCGCCGTGGACAGGAAGATGGGCTCGGTGGGCGAAAGGCCCAGCAGTCGCGCGAGGCCGGGAAGGCGAGCCTGGAAGAGAAAGCCGCGGACGTCGTCGCCACGGAAGATTTCGATGAAGAAGCGAAGAACTCCGTAGGCGAAGGCATAGGCGAGGGCGATGGCGCCGGGAAATCTGCGTCGCCGCCACAGGAAGACCAGTCCGACGAATATCAGAAGCTCGCCAGCGGATTCGTAGATCTGGGTGGGGTGCACGCCGGGCGTGCTCGGCGCGCCGACCATGATCGTTCGGTGGGCGAGATAGTCCGAGTAGGCCACGCTGTCGGGCGGAAAGTGGACACCGTTTGCCCACGGCTTGCCGTAGCAGCAGCCGACCAAAAAACAGCCGATGCGGCCAAAAACGTGGGCGATGCTGACCGATGGGGCCAGCACGTCGGCGACATCGCCGAGTTTGAGGCCCCTGCGCCGCGCATAGAAGAGCATCACCACCGCCGAGAGGACGGCGCCGCCAAGAAACACCAGACCGCCTTGCCAGAAGCGCAAGGGCGCCGTGCAGTCGTAGACCTTCTGGCCCAGCGAGCGCGGCAGGCCGACCCCGCCGCACAGGCGCGCGTACTCGCCCGCGTGCATGAGGACATAGAGAACACGGGCGCCCACCAGTCCAACCAAGACGGCATAGAAGGTCAGATCCAGCGTGGTGCCGGTTTCGATGCCGACGCTGCGCCCCCGCCGAAGCGAAATCGCGACACCGACCACGAGCCCGACGGCGATGAGGAATCCGTAGGAATGTACGGGAAAGGCGCGCGCACCGGAGCCGATGAAGAAGAGCGCGGGCTTCATGCGGCGGCTTGAGGCGTGGGAGCTGCCTCTGTCCGGTGGCGAACCAGCAGGTAAATGCCAAGCGCGATGAGCGGCAGCGAAATGATCTGCGAGGTCGACAGCCAACCGAAGAGCACGCCGCGCTCGTCGTCGCGCCAGATTTCGACGAAGGATCGAAACACGCCATAGAGGATGAGCAGCCAGGCGAAGATCTGTCCGTCGAAGCGTTTGCGCCGGCGGATGACGAAGTACAGGACCGCGAAGGTAGCGAGGTTGAGCAGCGAGAGATAGATCTCCGTCGGATGCACGGGCAGTGCGGGGGCATGGTCGCCGATGAGGTGGGCGTCGTGTTGCGCCTCCCAGGCCGGGCTGCCCATGGGGAAACGCACAGCCCAAGGCACCTGCGTGACCTTGCCGTAGCAGCAGCCGTTGAGGTAGCAGCCAAAGCGCGAGAGGGCCAAGCCGAAGGCGATCCACGGCGCACACAGATCCGCCACCTTCCACATGCCCATGCGGTGCTTGCGCGCGAAATACAGTCCGAACGCGGTGGCGAACAAGAATCCACCGTAGAACGCGAGCCCGCCGCGCCAGACCTCGAACACCGCGAAACAATCGCGCGGCGGATGGCAGGTGTGGGCGGCCAGGTTGCAAACGTAGTCGTAGCCGCACTCGCTGCTGGCGTTGCAGAAGCTGACCTTGGCCTCGGTGGCGCGCACCTTGAAATTGTCCACGCACAGGTTGATGTAGTCGTGCAGGTGGCCGTCGGCGATGATGTGAAGCAGGCGCGCGCCCACGATGGCCCAGATCACGATGTAGATATTGAGGTCGAGCACGCGCTCGCGGTCGAGCCCGAGGCGCGGCGCCTCGCGATAGGTCATCCACGCGCCGATGATGAAGCTCAGGGTGAGCATCACGAAGTACGACGGCAGATCCAGGTGCCCGAGCAGCGGGATGTCGATGCCAAAATCGATCAGAACAGGGCGCATGGTCGGTTGCTCCCTGCTCCTTCTCGCCTACTGCTCTCCGCTACTCGCCGCTCCCGGGGCGGCAGCCGAGTGCCCGTGCTTGTCGAGCAGCATATCGAGGGCCATCAAGGCGACGCCCACCACCAGGGCCGCGTCGGCGATGTTGAAGGCTGGCCACTCGTGCGTGCCCACCTTCCACACGATGAAGTCGGTCACGCGGCCGAAGGCGATGCGGTCGACCAGGTTTCCGATGGCGCCTCCGCCGACCAGCCCCAACGCGAGGTGAAGGCGCGACTGGCGCGGGTTGCTGCGCACGAGGTAGTAGCCGACGAGCAGCAAGGCGGCCAGGGCAACAACGGTCAGCCAGATGCGCCCGCCCGGCAGTCTTTGAAACATGCCGAATGCGACACCGGTGTTTTCCGAATAGCGCAGATCGAAGTAGTCGGCGACGATGACCTTGCTCTTCCACGGACCCATCGGCTGCAGATGTGTGCGCGCCAGGACCTTGGTCCATTGGTCGAGGACGAGCGAAACCACGGCGGAGACGCCGAAGAGAATGTTGCGAGTCTTAGTCGAAATCTTCTCGGTCATGGAGATTCCAATGAGCTGACCACGGAAGCGCAGCGGATGCAAAGGGTGGGTTCTTGGGCGTGGCCGGATTCGGCTCCGGTTCGCCGCCAGCAGCGCGGGCATTCTGGCAAAGATGCCTCGGTCACCGCGACGTCCGTGGTCGGTGCGTCGCCGTCTGCGAGGGTGATGCTCGACACCTCGCACAGCTCGATGAGGTGCGCGAGATTTTTCTTCCACGACTCTCGTTCGGCCACTGCTGGCGTCACCATGACGCTCGCATGCAGCGCTTTGTGCCCTGTCGCGCGGAAGGCCTCCAGCTTGGCTAGCACAGCGTCGCGCAAGGGGCGCAGCTCCTTTTCCCAGCGCGTCTCCGTTGCCGCGGCCGGCTTCGGCCAAACCTGGCCGTGTACATCGAAGGGCACGCCAGTCAGGCGCAAGAGCTCGTCGGCCACATCCTGCGCCGAGAAGCACAGGACGGGCGCCATCCAGGTCGCGACTGTCTTCACCATTTCATAGAGCGCGGTCTGCACGCTGCGCCGCTCGGGCGAATTCGCGGCCTCGCAGTAGAGTGCGTCCTTGATCGGTCCCAGGTATTCGGCCGACACGGTCACCAGGTAGTCGACCATCAAGCGCACGGCATCGTGGAAGCTGTAGCGTTTGAAGGCATCGCGGATCTGGCCGTTGCGCTCGCGCAAAACAGCCAGCGCCAGGCGATCCAGCTCGCGCAGTTTCTCGTCGGGCAGAAGATCGCGGGCTGGCACGAAGTCGTAGAGGTTCGAGAGCAAGAAACGACAGGTGTTGCGGATCTTGCGGTACGACTCGCCAAGCTGATCGAGGATGGTCTTGGAGAACACCACATCCGACTGGTAATCGGCGGCGGCGACCCACAGGCGCAGGAGCTCGGCGCCGTTCTTTTCCATCCACACGCTGGGCTCGATGTAGTCGGTCTTGATGCCCGCCGCGCGCGCCTTTTCGATTTCGGATTTGGAATAGACCTTGCCGCGCTCGTCCAGCACCCAGCCGTGGGTGAGCACTGCCTTGTATGGCGCCGATTCGCGTGCGGCGACGGCCGCCAGCAGGGACGAATGGAACCAGCCGCGGTGTTGATCTGCGCCTTCGAGGTACAGATCGACCTTGCCGCCCTTGGGTACGAGCTTGCCGTCGGCCACCGCGGCCCACGACACGCCCGATTCGAACCACACGTCCACGATGTCGTGGGTCTTGTCTAGGTCCGTGCCATGGCAGTGCGGGCAGGCCGTGCCGGCCGGCGCAAGCTCGCTCACTGGCCGTGCAAACCAGGCGGCGGAACCCTCGGTGGCGAAGATTTTCGCCACGTGCTCCATGGCAACGGCTGTGAGGAATGGCTCGTGGCAGGTCTTGCAGAGATAGGCGGGGATGGGCACGCCCCATACGCGCTGGCGCGATAGACACCAGTCAGGGCGCACTTCGATCATGCCGCCGATGCGGTCGCGACCCCAGGCCGGGATCCACTGCGTGCGGTCGATTTCGTCGAGGGCTTGCTGGCGTAGGCTGGTCTTGTCGCCCAAGTCGCCCAGGCGCGCGAACCACTGACTGGTGGCGCGGAAAATGATGGGGTGCTTGCACCGCCAGCAGTGCGGGTACTGGTGCCTGATCTGCTCGCCGGGTTTGCTCAGCAGGAAGCCGGTCTCGGCGAGGTGGGCGACGATCTTCGGATTGGCCTCGAAGACCTGCAACCCGGCCCAGTTGGGAACTTCCGCGGTGTAGCGACCCATGCCGTCGACGGGCGCATACACGTCCAAGCCCTCGTGGCGGCCAACCGCATAGTCGTCGGCGCCGTGGCCAGGGGCCGTATGCACGAGGCCGGTGCCCGCATCCAGTGTCGCGTGCGAGGCGAAGGTCAGACGGAAGTCCTTGTCCGACTTGGGCGTGGCAATGAAAGGATGCTGGTAGCGTAGTCCGCGCAGGGCGCGCAGCTTGTCACCCGCCAATTCGATCCAACTTTCTTTGGGGCCCGCCGAGAGCCCACACGCGGTCAGAAATCCGTCGGCCAGATCGCGCGCCACGATCAAGTGCACGCGAGGCTGGCTAGTCCTCTCGACCGGGATGGCGACATAAGCAAGCTCGGGGTTGGCCACGATGGCCAGGTTGGCGGCGAGCGTCCACGGCGTGGTGGTCCAGATGACCAGCGCGGCGGGCGACTTGCCCAGAATCGCTTCCAGCGCGGGCTGGCCGGCCACGACGGGGAAGCGCACAAAGATCGACGGCGAGGTGTGATCGGCGTACTCGACCTCGGCCTCGGCAAGTGCCGTCAGGTGCGTGGTGCACCAGTGCACGGGGCGCTTGGCGCGGTAGAGCAGATCCTTGGCCGCGAAGGCCGCCATCACGCGCACGATGGTGGCTTCATATTCCTTGTTCAGTGTTAGGTAGGGCTCGTCCCATATGCCGAAGCAGCCCAGCCGCCGGAAGTCCGCGCGCATGACGTCCACGAACTTGCGTGCGTGCGTCTCGCACTTTTGGCGAAAGTCGCGAGTGTCCTGCTTGGCCTTGGCGCCGAACTGTTTTTCCACCTGCTGCTCGATGGGCAGACCGTGGCAGTCCCAACCTGGCACGAAGCGCGCCGCCTTGCCCATGAGCAAGCGCGAACGGACGATGATGTCCTTGAGCACCTTGTTGAGCAGCGTGCCGTAGTGGATGCCGCCGGTCGGGTAGGGCGGTCCATCGTGCAGCACGTACGGCTCGGCTTTGGCACCTTCGCGCGCGGCCAGCACTTTTTCGTACTGTTTCTCGTCGGCCCAGCGCTTGAGCCACAGCGGCTCGCGGCGGGCCAAGTCGGCGCGCATGGGGAATTCGGTCTTGGGCAGGTTGAGTGTGTTTTTCCAGTCCACGAGGGCGCGCATACTAGCAGATGGCGGGGGCTGGGTTGCAGGTCCTGCGGCGAAGAGATTCTTGCGTCATTGGCAACGTCTAGGGACTGACCTGAAACTGCACGGTCTCGACGAAGTTGTAGTTGCGCATATTGCGCGCCTTGTCCTGCACCTCCAGCTCCTGCAGACCCCAGGTTCCTGGAGCCGAGCCCACCGGTAGCACGACGTCGATCTGGTATTCGGCCCAGGCCGTGGGGTCGCCGTCGAAGAACTGGGTGTAGAAGTTGGGATGGTAGTGGTACTGCTGGTGCGACAGACCCTGCGGATCAAGCAACCGATACGACACCGTTCCGAGGCCTGACTTGTCGTCGCGGGCCTGATACTTGATGGTGACCGCGGTTTCGCCATTGGGGTGATCCGGATTGGTCGGGTGGGCTGAAATCAAGATGCGATGCAGACCATGGGTGGCATCGTCGTTCAGTGACACGGTGGGTGCCTCGGTGTCCGGGTTGCTGGTGGTGATGGGCACTGTCACCAAGGGTTGGTCCGAGGGCGAAGACGAGAAGCCCTGTCGTCCGACGTTGGCGGCGGCGTCGGTCATGAAAAGGAAAGGCACGCCGTAGGTTCCCGGCGCCATGTACTCGGTGATGACGAACTCGACCGTGGCTGTCGAGGTGGCGGCATCGTAGCTTCCATAGGATTCCAAGGGATAGGTGTTGGTGGCGGCGGGGTTGGCGAGCTTGGCGTACACCTGGGCCATCGGATTGACTTCGATGGCGTTCCAGCGGACATCGACGCGCTGGATGTTGTGACTGACGCCGCCCGCGACCACCACGTCGTCGGTGCGCTTGATGGTCAGCGAGCCTGGAACATAGGCCGGCGCGAGTAGGTCTTCCTTGGGATTGTCGAGATACAGCTTCCAGCCGTAGTCGTGCACGCCTTCCATGCGTTGGTTGCCGACGTTGTCGGTCACGACGATCTGGTTGGTCATCCAGAAGCCCGATTTCGCGTATTTGCTGATGGTGATCTGACCGCGCAGGACCGCACCGGTCGCGTCCACCGGGGACAGATACAGTTCCTGGTAGGTGTTGATTGAGCTGAACATGCGCAGATACGCATTCGAGGCTCCGGCAAATACCTTGTCGGCGGTCAAGAGCCGGATCTCGATGGTGACCAGCTTGTCGGCATCCGGCGCGCCGTCGACGGTGATGTCGAGGCTGCGGATCTTTCCCGGGTAGTCGTAGTCGGGATAGAGGTCGAGCACCTCGAAGGTCAAATCCTGCTGGATGCGCGAGATGTAGCGCGAGCCCTGCATGATCCGGTCGCGAATGAATTCGTATTTCTCCATGGCACGTGACTGCAAGGCAGCGGGATCGAGAACAAAATAGGCCATGGATTCGGCCATGTCTTCGTTGGGGTTCTTCTTGTGGGCATAGGCGCTGACAAACTCCGTGGTCTTGCTGGTGGACCAGCCGTCGGGATCGGTGGAATCCGGGTACCAGCCACCCAGCGTGGTCCAGTCGTCGCGCAATTGCTTGGAGAAGACGTAGCCCCACAGGAAGTGAGCCTTCTCGTGAAGAATCAGCCGGTGGGTGTCGTCGGGATTCGCCGTGAAGGCGGAGTCCATGAATTCGATGTAGCTGCCGTTCGGGAAAAGGTCGGGCAAGGCCCAGGCCACCGCCGGCACGTCCGGGTATCGCGGATGTACCAATCCGGCGCCACGTCGGACCAGGTACTTGAGCCCAACGACCTTGTGGTAGCCGTCGGGCATCTCCTCGAACATGTTGATGATCTGCAACAGCTCGTCGGGATGGAAAGCCATGAAGCGCCCGGCGTCCTCGCCGGTGGTCGGGGCGGTGAGGGCGCTGTAGTCGGGGACGATGGTCGTGCAGCCGAAGCGCTCGGTGAGGATCTTCTCGACCGCAGTTAGATCAGTCCCGTTTTGGGTCACATAGCTGACCAGGGCGTGATGTAGTCGCTTCGAAAAGAATTCTCCGCGCTCCCCGTCGATCATCACCAGGCGCGGGGTGGCGTAGACGAAAGCGTCGGTGGAAATGGTCACCGTGGTGCCGTCGGCCGCGTAGGTCAGCTCGACGTCGCCCGCGATGTGACGATTCGAGAGGATCCATTTCGAGGGTTTGAGGTTCTGCTCACCCGCGTTCGTGCGCACGGGCTGCGGTACGCTGCGCATGGTTTCGAGCAGGCGATAGGCGAATTCAGAGTTCCACGCCTGATCCTCGTCGCTGAGCACGACGGCGTACTGGGCACTCAGCGTTTCGGCCGCGGCCAGGTCGGGAACGACGACAGGCTCAGCCAGGAATTGAACCTGAGGTGGCTGCACGACGTTTGCCGATACTTCGTATCCGCCGCGACTGACGTCCTCTTGCCAGTGGTACTTGAATTGGTTGGTCGGAATCTGGGTGAACTGAAAGTCCAGCGGTTGTGAGGCGGGCTCCGCATCCACGACCTGGTCTCTCATCACCAGTTTCAGAGCGACCGGCGCCACGTTCACCTGGCGGGCCGGTCCGGCGTCGTAGCCCGGGGCCTGCACCTTGAGGAAGTAGGTGCCCTCGGGGACTTGTGCGAAACGGAACCTCCCTCCACCTGGAATTTTCTGCGAAAGCATGAAGCCGTCGTTGCCAAGGATCACGGTGGCCATCACATCCTGAGGAAGCCCAGTCAGGGCTCCCGTGACTGCCCCGGGCTCAATGCCGGGCAAGGCATCGGGCGTGGGTGCCGCTGGCGATGAGTCTGGCGAGGGCAGGGAAAGGGCGCCGGTGTCGATCGGGGACGGAGCGCCTGCCGGTGCGGTGTCCTGGCTTTGCGCCGTCGGAGGAATTGCGTCGTTGCTTGTCAGAACGTGAGCATCATCAGAAGGGTTGGCTACTGGCGTATCCGGCCCACCGGTGCCAACCGGGACAGCCATCTGCGTGTCCGATTGGCTGCTTCCGGATAGGCCACCATCGAGCACGGATGTCAAGATGGGGGATGCGTCGGCGCTGGTTGCGACAGGTTGCGCATCGGGCAGCTGTGCCGATGTGGTCGTCGCATCTGGGGCCGATGCCGGCTCGTCTGGCGTGCCGGAAGCGGGCGCAAGATCGGGCAGGGTATTCGAGCCGGGCTGGCTGGCCCCGTCTGGGAGATCCTTCGCTGGGGAAATCGCGTCTATTCCAGCCGCGCTGGTCCCAACCCCACTGTCAGACGCGGGAGGGGACGACTGCGTGCACGCCGCCGTCAGCGTCAACGCCAGGAAACCAACCGACCATTGAAGCGAATTCTTGTGCACTGTTTACTACAGATAAATAGTAATTGAGCATACAAAAAATATTGTAATATAAAAAACGAGAGCCGGCAAGTCCGGTTTGAGTCGGGACGAATGAAATCGCCGACGTGGTGACCCGCCGAACTTCTTGGTAGAAATCCACATGCCCAAGCGAGCTTCCTGGGACGAGTACTTCATGAACATCGCCAGCGTGGTGGCGTCGCGCTCGACCTGCCCGCGCAAATTCGTCGGCGCGGTCATCGTGCGCGAGAAGACCATCTTGTCGACCGGCTACAACGGTTCGATTCGCGGCATGCCCCATTGCTCCGAGGTCGGCCACATGATGGAGAACGACCACTGCGTGGCCACCATCCACGCCGAGAGCAATGCGATCCTTCAGGCGGCGAAAAACGGCGTGATGATCGACGGCGGGACGCTGTACGTAACCGCCAGCCCGTGCTGGAACTGCTTCAAACAGATCGCCAATTCGGGCCTGCGCCGCATCGTCTACGGCGAGTTCTATCGCGACGATCGCATCTTCCAGGTGGCCCAGACCCTCGCCATCGAGCTCGTACACCTACAGCCAGCACCTGTAAGCCAGCCCAACAAAAAACCAATCGAAGGTTGACAGGAGCCGGTTCCCGGCTAACTCTAGATAGACATGCTGCGGTTGTCGTTGATGTTGCTGACCGTCATGGTCGGCGCTCAGACCGCGGGGGCTGACGAAGGCGCCCCGAAATTGACCGCGTCCGCAGGCAGCGCCGGGAGCGTGTCTCGGGCCGCAGTCGATCGGGAAAGTGCTCGGCCAAGCATCGCGGCAAGCGATCCGGGCAAGATGCTCGGTTGGCCGGTGCCGGACAAGGAGCTGCTCGCGGAGCCACCCGCGCCGCCTTCGGGCAACCTGCACATCATCTCCCTCAACTACAAGGACGAAGCCAACGTCAACATCTACAACGAGGACGGCTCGTTCAACGTGCAGGCCCTGGCGGAGATCAACCATATCTTCAAGTGCCGACGCAGCGGGCTCGAACACGAGATCGACACGCGCCTTGTGACCATCCTGTCGCACGTCTACGATCACTTCGGCGGCAAGCGCATCGAGCTGCTGTCCGGCTATCGCTTCCAGCGCCGCACCACCAGCAACCATTTCCATGGCGCCGCCGCGGACATTCGCATTCCTGGCATCGACCCGCGCAAGATTCGTAGCTACGTCGAGACCCTCGACGCGGGCGGCATGGGCGTGGGCTGGTATCCCAAGGTCGGCTTCGTGCACGTGGACGTGCGCCAGCCGCCGAGCTACCGCTGGATCGACTACTCGCGCTCGAACCCAGACGCCCGCGACCGGATGCTTCCGCGCGGGTTCAAGCGCAAGGATCCGGAAAGCTAGAGACCCGCCTTTGCGGCGGTGTCCTTTCTTGATCTCTTCGCTCGCCTCCCGTAGCTTGGGGCGGGGAAGGCCAAGGCCTTGCCAAGCATCATGTCCGCCAAACAGCTAGATCTGCTCGAAGAAAACGGGAAAACGCCAGCCGATCCGCCCAAGCGAGGCAAGGGCGGCGGGGGACGGGGCGCGGGTCGGATGGTGGCAACGGTGACGGCAACGGCGGCGGTCCGACAGTGCCTGCCGAGACCTCGCTGGTCGACGAGGCCCAGCGCCGCTATCTCAACTACGCGGTCAGCGTTATCACCTCGCGCGCACTGCCCGACGTGCGCGACGGCCTGAAACCCGTGCAGCGGCGAATCCTGTTCGCCATGCACAGCGATTTGCACCTGTATCCGGACGCCAGGTTCCGCAAGTGCGCCACCATCGTGGGCACTGTCCTCGGCAAGTATCACCCGCACGGCGACTACGGCCTGCTACGAAGCCATGGTGCGCATGGCCCAGGACTTCTCGGTGCGCTACCTCCTGGTCGAGGGGCACGGCAACTTTGGCTCACTCGATGGCGACGCGCCTGCGGCCTACCGCTACACCGAGGCGCGCATGGCCCCGCTGGCCATGGAGCTGCTCGACGAGATCAAGGAAGGCACCGTCGACTTTCGCCCCAACTACGACGGTACGGCGGAAGAGCCCATCGTGCTGCCGGCGCGCGTGCCGCAGCTCTTGGCCAACGGATGTGCCGGCATCGCGGTCGGCATGGCGACCAACATTCCGCCCCACAACTTGTCGGAAGTCTGCCAAGCCGCCATCGCGCTCATCGACGACCGCAAGCTCGAGTGCAAGGATCTGCTCAAGTACATCAAGGGCCCGGATTTCCCCACCGGCGGCCTGTGCACCAACTCGAAGAAAGAGCTGCGCGAGATCTACGAAACCGGGCAGGGGCCCATCCACCTGCGCGGCGAATGGAAGAGCGAGGAGACCAAGAAGGGCGCGCCGCTTGTCGTCCTGACCTCGATCCCGTACAACGTGTCCAAGGCCGACCTGGTCGAGCGCATCGCCGAGGTCATCATCGCCAAGAAGCTGCCCATGCTGGTGGACGTACGCGACGAATCCACCGACGAGGTGCGCATCGTGCTCGAGCTCAAGCCAGGCGCCGATGCCGCGCTGGTCATGGCGTACCTCTACAAGCACACGCCCATCGCGCTTTCCTTCCACGTCAACATGACGTGCCTCGTGCCCACGCAGAACCGCGAGGTCGCGGGGCCCATGCGCCTCAATCTGCTCTCGATTCTGAGCGAGTTCCTCGACTTCCGCGAGGAAGTCGTAACCCGGCGCTTCGAATACGAGCTGGCCGAGCTCAAGCGGCGTATTCATATCCTGCAAGGCTTCGCCATCATCTTCGATGCCCTCGACGAAGCCATTCGCATCATCCGCAAGTCGGACGGCAAGGCCGACGCCGCGGTCAAGCTGATCAAGCGTTTCGGCCTCGACGACGAGCAGACCGACGCCATCCTTGAGCTCAAGCTGTACAAGCTGGCGCGCCTGGAAATGCAGATCATCCTCGACGAGCTGGCGGCGAAACGCGCGCGCGCCAAGGAGATCGAGGCGATTCTCAAGGACGAGCGCAAGCTGTGGAAGGTCATCCGCGGCGAGTTGGAAGAGATCTCCAAGCGCTTCACCGACAAGCGACGCACCAAGATTGGCGGCGCGGGCGGCGACGAGGTCGAGTTCCAGGCCGAGGACTTCATCGTCGACGAGGACGTCACGGTCATTCTCTCGCGCGACGGCTGGCTCAAGCGCGTGCGCGAGATCAAGGATCTCTCGGCCACGCGTTTGCGCGAGGGCGATGCGGTATTGGCCGCCCTGCGCGGATCGACCAAGGATTCGCTCGCCATTTTCTCGAATCTCGGCAGCTGCTACGTGATTCGCATCAACGACGTGCCGGCTTCGACCGGCTACGGCGAGCCGGTGCAGAAGCTGCTCAACTTCCGCGACGGCGAGCGCGTGGTGGCCGGCCTGGTAGTGTCGGGCAGTGGTCCTTCGGCCATTCCTGCCGGAACGCTGGCGATTTCGCTCACGCGCAAGGGCTTCGGCTTCCGCTTCAATCTCGATCCGCATCGCGAGCTGTCGACGCGGGCGGGCCGGCGCTTTGCCAAGCTGGCCGACGGTGACGAAGTCGTCGGCGTGTTGCCCGTGGCGCCCAAGGATGTCCTGTGTGTGGTCACCGGCGAGGCGCGCGCCCTGGTGTGCGATGCCGACGAAGCCGCCGAGCTGGCCAACCCCGGCCGCGGCGTCACCATGATCAAGGTCGCCGACGAGGACGAGGTTGTGGGCTTCGCCTTGGGCAAGCGCAAGGACGAGGAGGTGCTGGTCGCCGAGCTCGATAGCGGCAAGAAGATTTCGGTCGGCCCCGGGCGCTACCACGTCACCGCACGCGGTGGTCGCGGCCATGCCCTGGCTCGCAAGGCGAAGGTCGTGCGGGTACACGTCCCCGTCGAGGCGCCGCCCGCCGATCAGCCCAAACTGGTGAACTGAGATGACCCCGCCTGACGCTACCTACAACGCAGATCACATCACGGTCCTCAAGGGACTGGAACCCGTGCGCCGGCGGCCCGGCATGTACATCGGTGGCACGGACACCAAGGGCTACCACCACCTGCTGTGGGAGATCGTCGACAACAGCGTGGACGAGGTCATCAACGGCTTCGCTACCCACCTCGAAGTGGTTCTGCACAAGGATCACAAATCGGTCACGGTGATCGATAACGGCCGTGGCATTCCCGTCGACATCAAGAAGGAATTCAAGAAGTCGGCGCTCGAGCTCGTGCTCACGGTCTTGCACGCGGGCGGCAAGTTCTCGTCGGGGCAGTACCAGTATTCGGGCGGCCTGCACGGCGTGGGCTCGTCGGTCGTGAACGCGCTTTCGGAAGAGATGGTGGCGCGCGTGAAGCGCGATGGCCACGAATGGGAGCAGCGCTACGCGCGCGGCGAGGTCGCCAGCAAGCTCACCAAGATTGGCACTGCCCGCGGCACGGGCACGTCCATCTTCTTCCGTCCCGATCCGCAGATCTTCGGCAAGCTGGATTTCTCGGCCGAGACCATTCGCTTTCGCCTGGAAACCAAGACCTTTTTGCACAAGGGCCTGAAGATCACCTTTCGCGACGAGGCGGCTGGCACGTCGGAGGTGTTGCAGCACGAGGGCGGTATCGCCGACTTCCTGACCAAGATCATCGCCGACCGGGGCAAGGCGCCCACCACGCCGCAGATGTTCTACTTCCAGCGTGAAGGTGAAGACGGCATGCGCATCGAGGCGGCTTTGCAGTGGACCGAGTCGCACGAGGAAACCCTGCGCTCGTACGTGAACGGTATTCCCACCACGCAAGGTGGATCGCACGAGCAGGGACTGCGCCAGGCCATCGTCAAGGCCGTGCGCTCGTTCGTCGACGCCGCGGGGCTGGCGCCCAAGAACGTCAACCTCACCGCCGAGGACATCCGTGAAGGTGTGGTCGGTGTGCTGTCGATCTACCTGCACGAGCCGCAGTTCCAGGGCCAGACCAAGGAGAGGTTGGGCAATCCCGAGGCGGCACAGATCGTGGATTCCGCCATCCGGCCAGCGCTCGAAACCTACTTGCTGGAAAACCGGACCTTGGGCGCGACCATCGTTGAGCGCATCGTGCTGGCCGCCAAGGCGCGCGAGGCCTCGCGCGCGGCCTCGCAGGCGGTGTCGCGCAAGACCGCCATCTCGCACCGGCTGAATCTGCCCGGCAAGCTGGCCGATTGCTCGTCCACCGATCCGGTCAAGAGCGAGCTGTTCATTGTCGAGGGCGATTCCGCAGGCGGCTCGGCCAAGCAAGGCCGCGAGCGCCGCACGCAGGCCATCCTTCCCTTGCGCGGCAAGGTGCTCAACGCCGAGCAGGCCTCGCTGCAGAAGGTGCTTTCCAACAAGGAGCTACAGGATGTGGTGTCCGCGCTCGGCTGTGGCGTGGGCGAAGCGTTCGACCTGGAACGCTTGCGCTACCACAAGGTCATCTTCCTGATGGACGCCGATTCCGACGGCCACCACATCGCGACCTTGCTGCTGACCTTCTTCTATCGCCACCTGCGTCCGCTCATCGAGCACGGTCACGTCTTCTTGGCCCAGCCGCCGCTCTTCCGCATCGACCACGGCAAGGAAACCTTCTGGGCGCTCGACGAGGTCGACCGCGAGCGCATCGTCGGCACCCTACCCAAGAACGCGCATCCCGAAATCATGCGCTTCAAGGGCTTGGGCGAAATGCAGCCCGAGGAGCTCAAGCGCACCACGCTGGACCCGAATTCGCGGCGCCTTCTGCGCGTGAGCGTGACCGACATCGCGGAAGCCGACCGCATCCTGACCGACCTGATGGGTAAGGACGTGGAGGCGCGCTTCAACTTCATCATGGAACGCGCGGCCCAGGCGGACTTGGATCTGTAGCGCTATCTGCGGAAGTGACCTCCACCGCCAAAGTGCGCGCCGCCGCTGCGTGGAACCGGCGCCGAGAAGTTTCGCGGGGCGAATCCTCCGCCCGGGGCCGGCGCTCCGGTTCGCGGTGCCGCGGGCGCCGCGCGGTAGGTTCCGCCTGCCCCATGCCAGGCACCGCCGTAGCGCTGCGGTCGCGGAACGGAGGTGATCCTGGGCGCCACGGTGTGGCCGCGGAAAAACGCGCCTCGGGCGTAGTAGTGCGGATAGTGGGTGCGATAGTAGTAGTGATAGAACGGCCAGTAGGTCCAGAAGAATGGATCGTAGGGGCCTTCCCAGTAGAACCACGAACCTACGGTAACGAACATCGGGGACCAAGGGCGCCAGAAGTGCCGGTGCGGGCCAATCATGAAGCACCAGCCACCACCGTAGACGCCCAGGATAGGGTGCGCACCGTAGTAGCTGAAGGTATCGCCAGCGTAGCCGAAGTCGGTCGGATCGCCGATGAAGTAGTAGCAGCCGTTCTGAAAGTTGAACAGGCGCAGGTCGAAGGGGGGATAGCCGTGGATGTGGCGTCCGGTCGTGGCATCCCAGGTGACGCCGGGTTCGACCCTGCTGTCGACGGGATGCGGCCCTTCGAAGCAGAAGCCGCCGCCTGAAGACGGAACCGCCGGACCGTCGACGAAGGGCGGGATGGGCGGTGCCGGACCCTCCTGCTCCTGACCGGCGGTTGGCGCATAGTCGGCGGGCATGGCCTGCGCGGCCGGCCCGTTCTGCGCGACCGAGTATCCATCGGGCATGCCCGGCCCCGGCGTCACTTGAGCACGTGCGCCATCTTCCGCCAGGAAGGCGGTGGCCAAGATTGCTATCGATGTAGCCGTGCGCAACATTGGATACCTCTGCTGATGGTCGTTCTCTATCCCAGCGACAGCAAGACCGAAGCCAACACGACGCAAGCCTAACTCTTCGATTTTGCTAGCGTCTACTTTCGCCCATCAAAATGGATGTGATGCAAAGGTGCGACCCAGGTGTGAATTTGCTTCACGGACCAGCCTAGGCCCGGGAACTTGGGCGTGATAGGAGATACCGATGTCGATCGAAACCCAGCTTCAGGATTTGCTCAAAGAGGCCATGCGCAACAAAGACGCCCGCACGGCCGACTGCGTGCGGATGATCAAGACCAAACACATGGAGCGGCGGACCGCGGCCGGGTTCAAGGGCGAGCTCGACGATGCTCTTTGGCTCGACGTCATCACGGCCTACCAGAAACAGCTGCGCAAGGCGCGCGAAGAATACGCGGGCCTGGGACCGCGCGGGGCGGAGAATCTGCCTCAGCTCGATTTCGAGATCGAGCTGTGCAGCCGTTTCCTGCCCAAGATGGCGGGCGAGGACGAGGTGCGCGTGGCGGTGAAGGAAGCCATTGCCCGCATGGCCGTCACCGACGCCAAGCAGGCTGGCAAGGTTCAGGGCGACATCATGAAAACCTACAAGGGCAAGTTCGACCCAGGGATGGTCAAGCGCCTCATCGAGGCCGAGCTCGCACCAAAGTAGATCAGCCGAAATTGGCGATGCGCAGGGCGGTCAGGATCATGCGCGTCGCGGGCGACTGGTTGAGCGTGTAGAAGTGGATGCCGGGTGCGCCACCGGCGAGCAGTCCGATGCACTGGGCGGTGGCCTGGGCCAGGCCGAGCTGCATGGTGGCCGCCGGGTCGTCGCGCCGCCGGTCCAGCTCGGCACGTAGCAGAGGCGGCACGCTGGCGCCGCACATGCGCGTGATGCGCTCGATCTGGGCGGCGTCCGTGATGGGCATGATGCCGGGGATGATCGGGATCGTGATGCCGGCCTGGCGCGCGCGCTCGACGAAGTTGAAGTAGTGGCGGTTGTCGAAGAAGAGCTGGGTGATGATGAAGTCGATGCCCGCCTGCACCTTGGTCACCAGGTTTTTCATGTCGCGGTCGAGGTCGCGACACTGCGGGTGGCCCTCAGGATACCCGGCCCCGGCCAGGCACAGCCTCTTTCCGTGGCGCTGTCGGATGAAGGCCACCAGGTCGGAGGCGTGCAGGAAGCCCCCTGGTGGCTGGACGAAGTCCGCTGCGTCGGCCGGAGGATCTCCGCGCAGGGGGATCATGTTATCGATGCCCCCGTCGACAAATTGATCGACAAGGGTAGCGAGCTGCTCGCGCGTCGAGGCCACGGCGGTCAAGTGGGCCATGGCGCGCATGCCCTCTTGGCGCTGAATGCGCGTGACCAATTCAACGGTGCGTTCGCGCGTCGAACCGCCTGCGCCGTAGGTGACGGACACGAAGTCCGGGGAAAGGTCTTTCAGATCGTGAATGGCGCGCGCGAGGTTGGCCGCTCCCGCCTCGGTCTTGGGCGGAAAGAACTCGAACGAGAAAAGTCGTTTGCCAGAGGCGAAGAGGTCGGAGATCTTCATGGTCGCCCAAGTCCTAGCGCGCGCAAGCGCCCCCGACAACTTGTAGCAATCTTGCCCAGCCCGTTCCCAACTATCCCTTGCTACCTGTTTCACCTAGTATCTCGCGCTCCACCCGGGTAACAACATGGCAAACACACCGTCCCGATCCACTCTCCGATTCTTAGGCCGCCGACTCGCATCGGTCCTGTTTCTCGCCGTCTCCACCGTCGCAGCTTGCGGGGGCACGAAGAATCAGGGGCCGGTCTCGACGGCACCGCTGGTTCCCGCGTCCGTGCGCGCCGCTGGCGTTCCCGCTCCCGACATCGAAGAGCTGCTCGGTCAGATGAGCCTGGCCGAGAAGGTCGGCCAGATGACCCAAGTCTCGCGGACCGCTCTGCAAGGCGCGGAGGTGCGCGAGTTCTTCCTTGGCTCCGTGCTCAACGGCGGCAATGATCTCGTCAATCCCAACACCGCCGAGGGTTGGGCCGATACCATCGATCGGCTGCAAATGCAGGCTCTGGGAACGCACCTCGGGATCCCGCTCGTCTATGGCATTGATGCCGTGCACGGACACGCGGGTTTGCGCGGAGCCACGGTGTTCCCGCACAACATCGGGCTCGGAGCCACGCGCAACCCGGAAATCGCCGAGAAGGCAGGCAAGATCGCGGCCGAGGAGATTTCCGCCACGGGCATCAAGTGGACCTTCGCCCCGTGTATCGCGGTGCCGCGCGATGAGCGCTGGGGTCGGACCTACGAGGGCTTTGGCGAAACGCCGGAATTGGCCAGCATGTTCGCACCCGCGGTGGTGCGTGGCCTGCAGGGTGACAAGCTGGGCGCGCCGGAATCGGTCATCGCGTGCGCCAAGCACTTCGTCGCCGATGGTGGCACCGACAAGGGCGTGGATCAAGGCGACGCCAAGATCTCCGAGCAAGAGCTGCGCGCCATTCACTTGCCCGGCTACGCGGCGGCGGTCAAGGCCGGCGTGGGCAGCATCATGGCCTCGTACAGCAGCTGGAACGGCGAGCGCATGCACGGGCAAAAATACCTGCTTACCGATGTGCTCAAGCGCGAACTGGGCTTCCAGGGCTTCGTGGTTTCCGACTGGGAAGGCATCGACAACATGAGCACCAGCTACAAGGAAAACGTGGCCAACGCCATCAACGCGGGCGTCGACATGGGCATGGTCGCGGACGGATACAACAAATTCATCCGCGCCGTGAAGTCACTGGTCAGCTCGGGCCGCATTCCCATGTCGCGCATCGACGATGCCGTTCGCCGCATTTTGCGCGTGAAGATTGCGGCCGGTCTGTGGGAGCACCCCATGTCCGATCGCAAGCTCGCGGCCCAGATCGGTTCGGGCGAGCACCGGGCGGTCGCGCGCGATGCCGTCCGCCAGAGCGTGGTGTTGCTCAAGAACGACAAGAACGTGCTGCCCCTGAAGAAGAATGCCAAGGTGAACGTCGCTGGCTCCAAGGCCAACGACATGGGCGCTCAGTGCGGCGGCTGGACCGTGGGCTGGCAGGGCCGGCTCGGCGCCGTGACGCCGGGAACGACCATCCAGCGCGCCATCGAGAAAGCAGTTGCATCGCACACCCTGTCCAGCGCGGGACAGTCCGATGTGGTCGTGGTCGTGGTCGGCGAGACGCCATACGCTGAGAGCGCGGGAGACAGCAAGGATCTAACCCTGAGCTCTGCCGACCGCGGTGCCATTGCCAGCGCTCGCAAGTCGGGCAAGCCGGTGGTGACGGTTCTTCTGACCGGCCGGCCCATCATCATCGAAGACTGGCTGTCCCTGACCGACGCCTTGGTGGTGGCCTGGTTGCCCGGCACCGAGGGCGACGGCGTCGCGGACGTGCTCTTCGGCGACTACAAGCCCACCGGCAAGCTGCCCCACTCTTGGCCGCGCTCGATGAGCCAGATCCCCATCAATCAGGGCGACGCCAAGTACGATCCGCTGTTTCCGTATGGGTTCGGGCTGAGCTACTAGACGCCGGTTCCGGTTGCGACACACCTGAACATTCGGATAGTATCTGCGTGATGTCAGGAGGAGCAGCCTTATTTGTCGTGTTCGCCGCGTTCGCGGCGCTGGCGCTGGGACTGGCCGTGGGTTGGTTGTGGGCGGCGGCGCGCGAGCGGGCGCGAGGCGAGGCCAGACCGCGCGAGCTGGAGGCGCAATTGCGCGAGGTCGAGCCCAAGCTACGCGAAGCCGAGGGTGCGGCGCGGGCGGCCCATGCCACGGCCGAGGAACTGAGGCGCTCGCTGGGCGTGGCCGAGGATCGCGCCCACCGGCTGGAACAGGAGCTGGGCGAATCGCAGAAGGCGAGGGCGGTGGCGGAAACCCAGGCCGTCGAATTGCGCCGCAATCTCGACGAGCAGAAGGCGCTGCTCGACAGCGCGGAAGAAAAGCTGGGCGACACCTTTCGCGCCCTGGCCGCGCAGGCGCTGGCCGCCAACAACGAAGGCTTCTTGACCCTGGCCGCCGAAAAGCTGACCGCGGCTCGCAAGGAAACCGACGACACCCTGGCCGCGCGCCAGACCGCCATCGACGGCTTGCTCAAGCCGGTCAAGGAATCCCTCGACAAGGTGGACACCAAGATCCAGGAGCTCGAGCGCGAGCGCGGGCAAGCCTATGGCCGTCTGACCGAGCTGGTGCGCAATCTCTCCGAGATCGCACAGCAAGCTTGTCGTCGGAAACCGGCAACCTGGTGCGGGCCCTGCGCGCGCCGGCCGTGCGCGGGCGCTGGGGCGAGATCCAGCTTATACGCGTGGTCGAGCTGGCCGGCATGGTCGAGCACTGCGATTTCTTCCAGCAAGAAACCCTGGCGGGCGACGACGGCCGCTTGCGGCCTGATATGATTGTGAAGCTGCCGGGCGGGCGCAACGTGGTGGTCGACGCCAAGGTGCCGCTCGAAGCCTACCTGGATGCGCTCGACGCCACCGACGAGGACGCGCGTCGCGCGCATATCGTCCGGCACGCGGCGCAGATTCGCGCCCACGTGCTCAAGCTGTCGGCCAAGAGCTACTGGTCCGAGCTGGACTGCACGCCGGAGTTCGTGGTCATGTTCCTGCCCAGCGAGGCCATGTACAGCGCGGCCTTGCAGGAATCGCCCTCGCTCATCGAGGAGGGCGTGGGCAAGAAGGTGCTCATCGCCACGCCCACCACGCTGATCGCGCTTGCTGCAGGCCGTGCACTTCGGCTGGCGGCAGGAACTTCTGGCCGAAAACGCCCAGGCCATCAGCGCGCAAGGCAAGGAACTGCATGCGCGCCTGGCCACCATGGTCGAGCACTGGGGCAAGGTGGGTTCGTGCGCATCGAAGAGCGCGACCGAGAGCTTCAACAAGGCGGTGGCTTCCTTCGACGGCCGGGTCCGGCCCGCCATTCGCAAGTTGGAGGAGCTAGGCGCGGCCAGCGAGAAGACCGTCGGCGAGATCGGCGGCATCGAGTCGAGGCCGCGCGTGCTCGCACCGGCGGAGGAGGGCAGTGGCGCTCCAGCTCAGCGATTCTCGGATCCGGCATAGAGGCTAGTACTAGCGCCGGGCCAGGCCTTGCGCGGTCCACACCACGTAGTCGCCGGGACGGAAGGGGAGATAGTCCTGATAGACGAAGGTTCGCAGGCTGCCGTCGTCGAAGCGCACGAAGACTTCCAAGGTCCGGCCCGACGTAGCCACCTTGGCTGGAGTTGGCCCCGATCATCGCGCCCTCGCTGGCGCCGACGAAGGTTCCGAACCCTCGGCCGCCCAGGGCCGTGCCCAGCACGCCACCGATGACGGCTCCGGCAACTGCACCCGCCCGCCGGATCGCCGTGCTCATGGCGCAGGGTTTCGCGCACGTTCTCAACGCGGCCGTAGAGAACCCAGTTTCCCTGCGGGGTTGGTTGGGCCCAGGTTTCGCTTTCGGTCGTGGCGCAGGCTGGGACCAGCGCGGCCAGCAGGATCAATGAAACGAGGGACGAGTTTGGCTTTCATGCGACACCTTCTTTTCGCAATCATGGCTCTGCATCCGCTGTGCCGGCCAGGAATTCTTCATGCTGGGCTTCTTGCCGGAAGATGGCGAGATTCCCGCCGGCGCCGCATCGCGACCCCAAACATGTTGACGAGCGATCCAGTATGCCACTCTGCGCATGTGCCGCTGGCTCACGCCGTGACAATGGCACAACATGAATTACAAAGTTCTGGCCTTTGGGTTATGAGATGCACCGATTATGAAACACCAACAGGAGAAGCACGATCATGATGTTTTGGAAGTTCGCAAGACTCGGTATTGCCATTGGCGCAGTGGCGTATCTCGCCACGGCCTGCGCAACGAAAGCACAGTCTGGGGCGCTGGTTGGCGCGGGAGCGGGCGGACTTGCAGGCGCCGGGATCGGAGCATTGGCGGGTGGCGGCAAGGGTGCGGTCATTGGCGGCGCGGTCGGCGCGGTTGCGGGAGCGGGAGCGGGTGCGCTTATCGGCAACTACATGGACAAGCAAGAAAAGGCGCTCAAGGAAGTGAAAGGCGCCAACGTCGAACGGCAAGGCGACAGCCTGGTGGTCAAGTTCAACTCGGCCATTCTTTTCGACACCGGAAAATCCAAGCTCAAGCCGGCGTCGAAGACGGATCTTACCAACTTCGCCAAGGTCCTCAAGGAGTACAAAGACACCGACCTCGTCGTCGAGGGTCACACCGACAACAAGGGCAAGAAGGCAGCCAACAAGAAGCTCTCTTTAGCCCGCGCCAACGCGGTCATCGCGCTCCTGGAATCGCAGGGCATCGCGCGCGCCCGCTTGACCCCGCAGGGCTACGCCGACGACAAGCCGGTGGCGCCCAACACCAACGAAGCCGGCCGCGCGCAGAACCGTCGCGTGCAGATCCAAATCACGGCCAACCAACAACTTCAGCAGCAAGCCGAAGCTCCACCGCCCGCCCCCGCTTCCCAGCCCATTCAAGCGGCACAGCGATAGGTTGCGTGCGATGGTTGGAGAGGGGACCATTTCGAGATGACTTCGTTCGCGCATCACAGGGATGACCTACAGCAAGTGGCGCATCGGGCGCTGCGCGACCGCGGTCTACTCGGCGAGTTCGATGCCTTCGCGCTCGAACAGCTGGACGGCATTCGTGGACCGTCCGAGGAGAACGGCGCCGACATTCGCGACATGCGCGGGCTACCCTGGTGCTCCATCGACAACGACGAATCCAAGGATCTAGACCAGCTCTCGGCGGCCCTCGATCTGGGCGATGGCTCGGTTCGCATCTTCGTCGCCATCGCGGACGTCGATACTCTGGTGGACAAGGGCACGCCTCTCGACGGACACGCGGCTCACAACACGGCGTCGGTCTATGTGGCCGGGCACGTCTATCCCATGCTGCCGGAGAAGCTGTCCACGGATCTCACGTCGCTAGGCCAGGGAGTGGATCGCATCAGCCTTGTGGTCGAATACGTCGTGCGCGCCGAGGGCAGCCTGGCCGAAAGCGAGATCAGTCGCGCGCTGGTGCGTAACCACTCCAAGTTGACCTACGACGCCGTCGCCGCGTGGCTCGACGGGAACGGCCCCTTGCCTGAAGCTGCGGCATCGGTGGTGGGCATGGACGCGCAGCTTCGCCTTCAGGACGCGGTCGCCAAGCGACTGCGCGAATTGCGCCATCAGAAGGGCGCACTCGATTTTGCCTCGCTGGAAGCGCGCCCGGTGTTCAAAGACGACGCCGTGGTGGGCATGCACGCCGAGAAACCAAACCGCGCCAAGAAGTTGATCGAGGAATTCATGATCGCGGGCAATGGCGTGGCGGCGCGTTTTCTGGAAGCCAAGGGGCGGCCGGCATTGCGCAGGGTGGTTCGCTCGCCCGAACGGTGGACGCGGATCGTGGACGTGGCCGCCCGATTCGGCGAGTCGCTACCTGGACAGCCTTCGGCGCGCGCCCTTGAAGCCTTTCTGGCCAAGCGGCGGGCGGCGGATCCCTTGCGCTTTCCCGATCTGTCCCTGGTCATCGTGAAGCTGATGGGCGCGGGCGAGTACGTCGCCGAGCTTCCAGGCGATTCGCACGCGGGCCATTTCGGTCTGTCGGTGAAGGACTACACCCACGCCACCGCGCCCAACCGGCGCTTCGCCGATCTGGTTACGCAGCGCCTGCTCAAAGCCGCGCTGGCCGCTCACCCGTCGCCCTACGGCATCGCCGAGTTGAGCTTGATCGCGGGGCACTGCACGGTTCAGGAAGGCAACATCGCCAAGGTCGAACGACAGGTGCACAAATCGGCTGCCGTGCTCTTGCTCGAAAAGCGTGTGGGCGAGTCCTTCGATGGCTTGGTCACGGGTGCGGCCGAGAAGGGCACCTGGGTGCGCATCATCGATCCACCGGCGGAGGGCAGGCTGGTGCAGGGCGCGCACGGATTGAACGTGGGTGACGAGATTCGCGTGACCCTTCTGTCGACCAATTTCGAGCGCGGTTTTCTGGACTTCGCGCGCGCGCGCTGAGCCGCCATCGAGCGCCGCGCGTCCGTCGCTTTTTCGTTTTGGGAAAGGTGATAGCATGGCTGCATCACGCTTGGAGGGCGACGACATGAGTGATGTGACCAACAATCCCTACGAAGCACCCAAAGCCGACGTAAACGCACAGGCGGTTGTGGCGGGACCGTCCGGCTCTCTCGAAGACGCCATGGCCGGGCGATACGACTTCGACATCGGCGAGGTCATGCGCGAGGCGTGGAGACTGACCTCCGGGATGAAGGCATCGTTCTGGGGCGCGGCCATCATCATCTACGCCATCTTCTTCATTCTCGCGCTTGTGGCCGCGAGCGTGGCCGGCAAGGGCGGGGTCGCGCAATTCATTCCGAGCATCGTGCTTGGAACCCTGGGGCCGATACTCTTCATCGGTCTCGTCATGATGGGCGTGCGCCGCGCTGCCGGTCTACCCATCCATTTCGCAACCGCGTTCAGCTGTTTCGATCGTGCTTTGACGGCTTTTCTCGCCGGCCTTCTCACGACCTTGCTGACCTATGTTGGATTTGTCCTGATTCTCATCCCAGGCATCTATCTGGCTATTGCTTATTGCATGACCATGCCGCTTATCGCCGATCGTCGCCTGCAGCCGTGGCAGGCCATGGAGACCTCGCGCAAGGCCGTCACCAAGCGCTGGTTCCAGTATTTCGGGCTCATGCTGGTGGTCGGCTTGGTTATTCTCGCGAGCGCGATCCCTCTCGGCATCGGTATCATCTGGACCGCCCCGTGGGCCATTAACGTGGTTGGTGTGGTCTACCGCCGCACCTTTGGCGTGGCCCAGACCGCCTGACTGGCCCGGAATCCCGACTCGGGCGCGTGACACTGGCAGTTAGAGTCTGCGAAGATAGTCCGTAGATAGTCTGTAAGTTCGGCTCGGGTCGGGGAACGAGACTAGGCAGATGTCCAAAGGGCAACTTCAAGACAGCGGCGAGCATTCGGTCAGCAAGGCCGATCTGGACGCGTCCGACCCTGAGCTGCTCTTCGACCACCTTTATGAAAACTACGAGCCCATGGTCGAGCGCTGGGTCAGGCGGCTGGCCGGGCCCAGCGCAGATGTCGAGGATTTGGTCCACGATGTCTTTGTGGTCGCTCTTCGCCGGCGCGGCGAGTTTCGCGGCGAGGCCAAGGTATCGACCTGGCTGTTCCGCATCACCGAGTTGGTGGTGCGCAAGCGCAGGTTTCGCCGCAAGCTCCGGCAGTGCCTGGATGTGCTCCATCGCTCGCACGAGATCGCGGTCGTGACTGCCCAGCCCGACGCCGCTCGAAGTGGTCGAGCAGAGGCAGCGGGTTGCCAGGCTCTACGCCGCCCTGGATCGGCTGCCCGACAAGTACCGCACGGCCATCATCCTGTGCGACATCGAAAGCGCCGGGGCCGAGGAAGCCGGGCAGCTTCTGGGACTCACAGCCAATGCGGTCTGGGTGCGCGTCCATCGCGGGCGGGCCATGCTTCTCGAACAGTTGACACGTAGCCAAGGGAGGGCCGAAGTATGAGGGCCTCGAAGAATCCTCCGTCGAGCTCTTCGTCGAGCTCGTCTTCCGACGAAACCCGCGCACACTATCTCGGCGAGATCGCACCCCTGCTCGATGCCGCCAGGGAAATCGATTGTCTTTCGCCCGCGCAGAAGAAGCACGTGCACAGGCGCATCGTGCGCACCCTGTTCCGATCCCGGTTTCTGAGCTTCCGCGTGCGCCTGGTGCCAGTCTTGGCCGCGCTCGGCATGCTGGTGATCGGTGGGGCTGCTTTTGCGATGGCCGAGCGCCTTGGTTTGATTCCCAAGCTGGGTGCAAAGGCGCCGAGCGCGGCCGCCGCCCAGCCCAAGCAAGAGGCGCGCAAGCGTCGGGGAAGTGGGGCCCGGTCCGCGGCCCGCGAGCGCGCGCCTGGCGTGCCCGAGGCCACCGTCGGCGAAGGCGCCCAGGTATCGTCAGTCACGGTCGTGTTGCCGGAAATTCCGGATCCGTTGCTGTTTCCCGTCGCCGAGGCGAGCACGGCAGGATGGTCTCTGTTGTCCGAAACGCCAGAGCCGCCCGCGAAGGTCGAACGAGCGGCGCTCGCCACCTTCGCGAAGCTCGAACGAGCGGCGGTCGCCAACCTGGAGACGCCGGCCAAATCGGTGCCGCGGCCAACAAGGCTGCTGGCGTATCTCGCCACGGCGCCTGTGATGGCAGCGCCTGTGCCGGTGTTGGCAGTGCCGGCGCCCATGGGTCCTGGACCGACCGCCCCTCGCGAGGCGCCCGCGTCTGTGCAGCCATCCCGGCCGTTCGCGGCGAGTGCGTCTGCCCCCGAAGCGGTCGCAGCGTCTGTCCTGCCCGCGGCGCAAGCTGCCTTGCCTGCGCCCGCGGCACCGACGCCGGCTGTCGCCAAGCCCGTGGCCGCACCCGCGCCACAGCTCAGCGATCAGGCTCTTTTTGGTCAGGCCATGCGCAAGCTACGCATGGAAAATAATCCGGCCGCGGCCCTGTCCGCGTTGCAGGAACACGCCAGGAGCTATCCGCGCAGCGGTCTTACCGGCGAACGCAGCGCCCTCGAAGTCGAGGCCCTGCTTGCGCTTCATCGCGACCACGAGGCGCTCGCCCACCTCGACACCATGGCCCTCGACGAGCTTCCGCGCAGTGGAGAGCGCTTCGTGGTGCGCGGCGAGCTGCGTGCGGCGGCCCGTCGTTGGATTGAGGCCAGCGCCGACTTCGACCACGCCCTGGCTCGCGTCTCGGGTTCGCCCGCTTGGCACGAACGCGCGCTGTGGGGACGTGGGGTGGCCCGGCTTCGTTGCGGCGAACGCGAGGCCGGCCTAGCGGACATCGAGCGCTACCTCGATAGTTATCCGAGCGGACGCTATGCCGCCGAGGCCGCGAAATTTTTCCCAAAGAAATGAAGGCCATTGCCCTTGCGCTGACCGCGGTGGTTCTGGCGATTTCCTCGCAAGCGGTTGCGGCCGCGCGCATTTCCAGCAATTCCAATTGTCCTTCCTCGGATGCCATCAGCATCAAGCTGCTTGGCCTTCTGGCGGCGGGCGGGCCCGAGAGCGCATCGGCCCGGGTGCGCAGCGAGGGCGATTCGATGCGCATCGAGGTTGCCACGCCGGGCGAGGAGAGCCGCCAGCGCACGGTCCCGGTGAGCGGCGACTGCGAGGCGCGGGCCGAGATGGCGGCATTCATCATCGCGGCGTGGCTCGATGCCATGCCGGTGGGAACCATCAGCACGCCAGGCATTCCGCCACGCGAGGTGCGCCCCCTGCCGAAGGCGGCCGGGGAGACGGATCCGCTCGACGAAACAGAAGGCGAACGGCTGTCGATCAGTGCCCACACGTTTCTGGGCGCCGGTGTTTTCGGCCTTGGCGATGGACTGGGTGCCAGCCCAGGACTTCTCGCGCTGGTCGGGATGCCCACCCTGGTCGAGAATGTGGGCTGGATGCTGGAGGCATCCATGACCTCGTCCCGACAAATAAATGTCGGGCAGGGAACGGCCCACATCTTGCGGCCGACTCTTGCCCTCTCGGCGACCTTTGAGCTGAATCGCAAGCGCTGGCTGCTGCGCGCCCAGGTTGGCCCGGCCTTTGGGATCTTGTTGGTCAATGGCACCGGCTACCAACCGAATCGAAGCGACACCTCGGTCATGTGGGGCGCCGATGTTGGGCTCACCCTTGCGCGGCCATGGAAACGGCACGAAATGTGGGTGCGGCTTGATGCCGTGGCGTGGCCGCAGGGGCGCAGCGTGCTCAGCAAGCAGGGGCTGTCGAATGTCGCTGAGCCGCTACCGGGCTGGGAGGTTCATGCCGCACTCGGATTCTCGTTGGGACTTCTTTGAAGCGGACGAGCCGGTCTTGATTCTTTCTCTGTAAGGCATTGCGTTTTCGAGGGACAGGTTCAGGCATGACAAAGACAACGACCTATCAGCTCACCTTGGTCTTGTTCTCCACATTGGCATTAGGAGGGTGCGGGACGGATCCTTACGCCGGCGACAGCCCGGGGACCGACGGCGCAGTGTCTGGGACCGGCGGCACGATATCGGCGACAGGTGGCACGACAACGGCGGGGGTGCCAGACGCACCTCCCGGTGCCCCAATCATCGACTACAGGATCTCGGTGTCACCCAAACGTCTGCTCGACCTGGTGTTCATGATCGACAACTCGCCGTCCATGGCGCCCAAGCAGGACAAGCTCAAGGCGCAGTTTCCCAACTTGATCGCCGCGCTCAAGGATCCCAGCGACGGGACCTTGCCTGACTTGCGCGTCGCCATCATCGACAGCGATCTCGGCACAGGCGGTGCGTATCAGTCCGGCTCCTGCGGTCCCAAGACCCTGCCTGACGGAACCATGTCCCTCTACGGCGACATGGGCCAGTTCCAGATGATCGGCGCCACAGCCTGTGGCGTGACCAGCAGCGATGCCACGTTTCTCGAGACCCAGGGCAACACGGGCCTCAACTTCAATGGAGATATCAATAGTGTCTTCGCCTGTCTGGCTGGCGGCCTCGGCACCGTGGGTTGCGGCGAAGAGCACCAGTTGCAAGCCTTCGAGTTCGCGTTTCTTGTCGGGAACATTGCCAGTTCCGTCGCCCAGCGCAGTAGTTTCTTGCGTCCCAACGCCTACCTCGACTTGGTCCTCCTAAGCGACGAAGACGACTGCTCGGCCGTGGGGAACGATGGGATGTTTGGGGCCATTTCCTCGTTGTCGGGCGAATCCGCAAGCTTGCGCTGCTACACACGGTCGCACGCCTGCAACGGCCAGAACCTGACCAACCCGCCTCCTGGCTATCCAACCAGCGCGGCCATCTCAACCGCCATGAGTAATTGTACGGCGCGTGTGGGTGACACCTGCAGCAACGTGGACGTCTCGCAGCCAACCCCAAACTGCAATCCGCTCACGGACTACAAGAACATGGCCAATCAAATCAAGAGCCTCAAGAGCGACCCCGACACTCAGTTGCTCGTGGCAGGTATCTTCGGTTGGCCACTCGACGGGGACACGACAAAGGCTACCTACAAGATCGCACCCGTTCCAAATCCCAACTCCGCGGACACGGTCCATCCCACAGTATTCGACACCTGGCCGGTCTGCTACGACCCCAACCACATGCCTTCGGCTGCGACCACGGATAAAGTGACCGATTTCGATCCGGTTGCGGCTGGCTGGGGGGCCACGCCTGGTCTGCGCATGTCCGCGTTCATCGACGAGTTCGGCGTCAACGCGCTCAAGTACAGCATTTGCCAGCCCGACTTCTCGGCCGCGATGAATGGCATCGGCACCGCCATCGCCAGGAAACTGGAGAACTTGTGCATCAACGACAAGCTATGGGCAGATCCCAATTCTGGAAAGCATGACTGCCGCGTGGCCTACACTAGGCCTTCGGCCGATCCCAACAACCCCGCCAATGTTGAAGACGCAGTTGCAATGCCGGAGTGTGCCGCGGGTCAGACAATAAACGTTCCCACGAATTGCTGGTATCTGGTCAATGACACGACCAAATGCCCGGCCAACGGTCAGATGGTCCAGGTTGCCCGAAGCGCAAATGACATATCGATGTGGGGCCAGCAACTCTCCGCTGGCACGCAGCTCGACATGCAGTGCCGAATCTGCTCCACGTCTCCCTCCGCTGTCCAAGTCGCAGGCTGCAACTGAGCGGGCGCTTCCCCCTTTCACGCCACCGGCGGTTGCTCCACCACGCGCGCCTTATCCACCGACTGGGCCATGGCCAGCAGGCGCTCACGCACCAGGCGGACGTGATCGCGGAGTACGTAGAGCTGGTCGCCAAAGGAAGGCGGCGTCTTCATCTCGTTGACCACGGTGGCGATGGCCTCGAAGCGTTGAAGCAGAAGGGCCTGCTCCTCTACCGACGGACGCGCCAGCATGGCGCGCTCGATGGTCATCAGGGCGCCGTACCACTTGTAGATGCGCGAGCGCATCCACCACTTGTAGATCGCGGGAACAAGCTTGGTTGCCGGGACGAGGATTACCAGAAGTGAAACGAGGATCGGCACCAAACGGTCGAGCAAGTTGGCGAGCCAAAAGGGTAGCTTCTTGTAAAGGAACTGCGCGCCGGACTTGTAGTAGCGCTCGGCATCGGGGCTGATGGGGAAATCGCGGACCAGCGGCGCCGGGTATTCGCCGGCGTTGCGGTACAGGCCCGCCCCGCCATGAACCTCGCGCGCGGCCCCGATAAGCAAGTCGGAAAGGGCAGGGTGAAGGTTGTTGCGCGCCACGAGCTCGACGGTGGGCCCCACCAGGGTCAGCGTCTTGGGCGGTTCGTCCTTGCCCAGATCGTAGGCGCCTTCGGGCAAGGTCAACTTGGAAAGAAAGCGGAACTTGCGCAGGTACCCGTCGGCTTGGCGGAAATTCGCGATTTCGATGTCGTCGTTGTCGCGCAATTTGCGCATGATGGCCGGGGTTGCCGAGTCGCCCATCATGAAGGCGGCGTCGATCTTCCCGGCGATGAGCTCGTCGGCTGCTTCCTCGCCCGCCAGCTCGTGCAGCACGGTGGGCGGCCCGTCCATGTGGTTCTCCTTGAGCAGCTTGAGCGCCAGGGTGCGCGCACCGCTGCCTTCGGGGCCGATGGCCAGGCGCTTGCCTTTCAGTTGGGAAAGCACCTCGACCGGCTCGCTGTGGCGGTAGTAGACCATCAATGGCTGGGCGAACACGCTGCCCAAGGAGAACAGGTGGGAAATGTCCACGCCGTCGGTCAAACCGCCCTGCACGAAGGCGACGTCGGCCTTCACCTTGGGGTTGGCCAGTTGCTGAAGGTTGTCGAGTGCCCCGTGCGAGGGCAGCACGATCACCTTTACGCCGAAGTGCTCGATGATTTTCTTGTATTTCTCGGCGTTGTTGCGGTAGCTGCTGCCTTCGGGGCCGCTAAGGATGCGGATGGTGGTCGGCGCGGGGTGGATCAGCCGCTGCGAAATCATGATCCCGCCGACGAGCAGGGCCAAGAGCGGTAGCCACAGGTAGAAGATTCCCCGCCACGACAGCAGCGGCAGCTTGGACGTGAGCCCGAATTGCGTGAGCCTGCTCGTGTTGCTTTTCTTCATGGATGCCTTTCTTGCCGGCCGTCGGCCAGGCCGCGCGTGCCGGCGATTCTACACGGAATCGCGCAAGGCCAGTTCGAGCGCCGTCTCGACGGCGGGGCTGAACGCGACCAACAGAACTTTGGCAAGCGACGGGCACGCGGGCAGGGTGCGGCGAATGGTTAGCACCGCGATCCTGGCCGCGCGCTCGATGGGGAAATGGTAGACGCCACAACTGATGGCCGGGAAGGCGATGGTGGCAAGGCCTTGCTGCTGGGCTAGCTCAAGCGCGGTCGCGTAGCAGGAAGCCAAAAGGGCATCCTCGCCGTGCTTGCCACCGTTCCATACCGGCCCCACTGTGTGAATCACGAACCTGGCGGATAGGTTGTGTCCGCGCGTGAGTTTCGAGCTGCCAGTTGCGCACCCACCGAGCGTTCTGCACTCTGCCAGCAGCCCCGGGCCCGCCGCGCGGTGGATGGCGCCATCGACGCCGCCCCCACCCAAGAGCGATTCATTGGCGGCGTTGACGACGGCGTCGACATCGAGGGTGGTGATGTCGGCTGTGACGACTGCAATTTCCGCGGCTGCGCCCATCCGAATTCCCGGAGACGAGTGTACCAGTATGCGGAAACAGTCTCCATGTCGGCCAAAGGCGCACAGGGAAAATGGGATTTGTCAGGAATATTCGAAAAAGACGTTAAGTTCTCTCGATGTTGGCCGATGTCCAGATCGTGGCTAAGGACCCTCTGGGCAACACAGAGACTCCAGACACAACTTTTACGGGTCGAGAGGTCGCGCGCGCCGCGTGCGCACCTGCTAGATCGCGGTCGTCGGTCTTGATTGTGGATGACGATACGGAGCTGGCGCGCAGGTATCAACGCGTGCTCGAATCGTACGGCTATGCAGTCGAACGCGCTTCGCAAGGCGAGGGTGCGGTTCGCCTTGCCGGCGAGAAACCATTCGATGTCGTCGTCGGCAACGTCGATCCGCGCGAGGATCGCGTGGCCGGGACGCTGAAGAGCATTCACGAACAACGGGACAATCTTCCTGTGGTGCTGCTATCGAATGGCATTGCCTTCGCAACTGCGCGCGCGGCCGTGGAATGCGGCGCCTATCGCTATTTGCTCAAGCCCGTTTCCGACGAGCGGCTGCTGGAAGTCCTGGTCGAGACGATCCGGGAAAGCTCGCGGCGATTGGACTAGCCCCCGTCTAGAAGTCTTCCTCGGACAGTTTGCCTGCTCGGCGCGCTGGCTTCGGCGAGGGAGTATCGGCATCGGAAGACTGCGGTCTCCCAGTATGGGCACGATGCGCGTGGAGGCTCGACTCGGACCTGCGACCAGGACTGTGCACTTGTGCAGGGGGCGACTGGCTTGGCTCCGTGGGCAAGACTTGCACTGGTTTGGTGTCCGCCAGCTTGTCTGCTTTTTCGGGCGCCGCTGCGCCCTCGGCTGGCGGGGACGCCATTTCCGGCGTCGCGACGATCGAACCCGGACCTTCATCGGTGCCGGGGACATTCGGGGCGTCGTGTCCTCGCGCCCCGGTGGCCCTTGGAAACGCGTACCACGTCGCCGCCACGGCGAGGACGATGGCCGCGGCCGGGATGATACGCCGTCGGAGTCTGCGCACAGGCGGTTCGCCCACGGGCTCCACGGTGGCCATGTTCAGTCTCGGCTCTGGAGCCGTGTCCACATCTTCTTCGGCCGCTGTGACGATGCCGGAGATTCCGAGCAGGGTTGCATGTTCGAAAACGATTGGCTCGGGCGAAGCCTCGACCAAGGCCTTTTGCACCACCATGGACTCGTCGGCGGTCGTTTCGGGGTTGCGACAGCGCACGCCGAAAGGTTCGAGGTCGCCTTCCAGCGGTGTCAGCGGATCGGTGCACGCCCTTCTGAACCACTGGGCGGCCTCGGGCGTGGCGAACATGGCGAGGCCGATTTCCCCACCACCTGCGCCGATGGGCTTGGCAATGCCACCGAACTCGTGGGCCAGATGGGAAGCTCGCTCGAAGGCTTCCGTCACGATGGGGACCGACGCGGCCACCGACAACTTGGCCAGCTCTTCGCCGTATTTGCCCGCAGCGACCACCGCGCCTGTGGAATGTCCAGCCGTCACTTCCCCAACGAAGCGGTGTGCGAACTCGCGCAAATTGTCCATGGCGTGTTCGAAGGCGGCCGGTTTGTGCAGGGCGTATTCGCGTAGACCCGCGGTCATTTGACGAGTCGAGATGGATCTGCCGGCGGAGAACAACACCAGGTGCAGTCCCGCGGGAGGCGCGATGCAATCGATGTGGGGCAGGGTGTCCTTGTGCCGAGTAATCTGAATCAAGCCACCGTGGGTCGCCGCCGCCGTGTCCGCGCCCGAGCCCACGTCGCCCTGTGCGGCTCGGCGCCCGGCGTCGGCGAGGGCGAAAATCTTCTGTTTGCGCTCGTCGATGGCCAGGCCGAGCGACGCATAGACCGCGCCCACCGTCGCCACCGCGATGGCGGCACTGGAACCCAAACCGCCGGCGGCGCAGCCAAAGTGGAAGTCATCGGAGTTCACGAAGACAGCGCCAGGCGGAAGCGCGGCGGCGGCTTCACCCAGCTCGGTCTTGGCGCGTTTGACCAGCTCAGCGACCATGGGCGGCATGGAGTCCATGCGTGGAGTGAATTGGGCCTTGGCATGCCGGGTGATGGCGGCCAGGACAGCACAGCCTTCGTCGAGCACGGCGTATTCGCCGACCAGGAACACCTTTCCTGGTGCGATAACCACCGGCGTTCCGATGGGGGTGTCGTGTTCGCCGCTCATGAGGGATTTCTACCAGCACCCGCCCTCACGGGTGACTGCATATTCGCGCTTATGCCGAGGAGGTCGGTTGCTGCACGGCGTTCTCATCGGTGGAAACATGCGCTAGCTTGATTTCCTCTAGCAACTCGGGGAGGGCCAGCGTCGCGGGCAATCGTGCAAGGGGCTTCTTCCACGGGCCACTGCGGGTGAAGAAGGAAACGCCATTCTCGATCCTGCACGTATGTCTCCAGGCGAAGCTCGTCCCGAGATAGATGAGGGGGTGGCGGCGATTGACCCACAAGCGGCGAAGGATATTCGGCGTGCTGTAGAAGTTCACGCCGATCTGCCGCGTGCCCTCCTGCAATTGTTCGGGGCTCATAAGCTTGGGAATGAAGACCGGAGTGATGCCGTCGTACTTCGCCCAGTCGTAGGTCGTGATGCGGGCTTGGGCGTGCAATTCCGCGAACAGCTTGGTACCTGGAAACGGGGTCAGCGCCGAGAAAGAGCCGTGGCCGACACGACTGTCGAGTAGGAACTGCCGCGTGCGATGGAAAACGCCAGGGTCGTCGTCATCGAAGCCGAAGATCACGCCGGCCATGACCACGATGCCGTGGTCGTGTAGCACGCGAAGGCTGGCCGCCATTTGCTTGGGCGTGCTGGCCTTGTTCTTGGCCAGCGAGCCGGTGGCGCGCAGGTTGGCCTCGGACAGCGACTCGATGCCGACGAAGAGGGAGATGCAGCCGCTTTGCACGGCCAGGGCGAGCAGGCTCGGGTTGCTGGCGGTGAGGTGCAACGAGGCTTGACCGACCCAAATAATATGCAGCTTCTTGAGCTCGGTGAAGAGCGCGCGGCAGTAGGCCTCGTTCGAGAAGATGTTGTCGTCCAGAAAGAAGATGAGACGAGTCCGCATCGACTTGATCTCGGCGATGACGTTCTCCACCGGGCGGAACCGGTATTTGCGCCCAGCGAACAAGGTCGCCGAGCAGAACGAGCAATCGTAGGGACAGCCGCGCGCGGCCTGCACCGATGCGAGCGAGAAGGTGGACCGCTTGGGGAACAGATCGCGTCGGTAGTTCGGCAGCTGACTGAGATCCGCGAATTCCTGTCCGCGATAAAGGCCTCCCAGCTTGCCCGCTGCCTTGTCGGCCAGGACTTGCGCCCAAACCGGCTCGGCTTCTCCCACGACCACGGCATCCGCGTGTTGCAAAGCCTCGTCCGGCTGCACGGAGGGATGAATTCCGCCCATGACCACGGTTTTGCCTGCGCGGCGATAGGCATCCGCGATTTCGTAGGCACGGCGGGCCTGAATGGTCATGGCCGTGATGCCCACCAAATCCACGCCGGCGTCGCTCGAGTCAACCGCATCACCCAGGTGCTCCTGGACAATCGAGATGTCGTGCTCGGCCGGCGTAATCGCAGCCAACAGCTGAAGCGCTGCGCTTTCGACCTTTCGTCCACTCAACCCGACGCCAGGGTTCGGATTCGGATACACGAGCTTGATTCTCACAGTGCGTACACCATCCTCACTGGCAATGCCGACGGTGCACACACCGCCACCCATCCCGCCTCTCTTCAAGTAGCCCGCCGTGGATGGTCGTTCCACCAGGTTCTCAACATGTCTCGTCCAGATTCTCGCCATATTCTTGGGCAAAGCCTTCGCTGGCCCAGCCGGCGCGGCCTACCCGCCGTCGAGAACCCGGGTCGTGCCGGCGATCGAGCTCTCGGCGAGGAGGCGCTTGGCGAAGGCCTGTGCGTCGTCGAGGCGGGTCGCGAAAATGGCTTCCTGGACGCGTGGCAGGTAACGCGCACTCATGCTGAACTTGCGCACCCCGATGCCCAGCAAGAAGCGCACGAAGCGCGGGTCGTGCGCCATGTCGCCGCACACCGAGACGTCGCGGCCGTGGCGCAAGGCCCCTGCGATGGCGCGATGGAGGCCACGCAGAACGGCGGGGTGGTGCGGAATGTACAGGTCGGCGACGTTGACGTTGGTGCGATCCACGGCCAGCATGTACTGGACGAAGTCGTTGGTGCCGATGGAGAAGAAATCGGCGCGCTTGGCCAGCTCGTCCATCAGCTCGAGCACCGACGGGACCTCCAGCATCATTCCCAGCTTTCACGCGCTCGCAGGCAGGCATGCCTTGGAGCCGCAAGGAGGAACGGCATTCGTCGACCGCATCAACCGCGGCGCCGAGCTCGTCCGGCGAGGATATCATGGGGAACATGATGCGCACCTCGATGTCGTGGGCGGCGCGCAGGATGGCGCGTACCTGTTGCAGGAAGACATCGCGGTGGCGCAGAGAGAAGCGAATCGAACGCAGACCGAGGAAGGGGTTGGCCTCGGCGGCGTAGTCGAAGTACGAGAGCACCTTGTCGCCGCCCACGTCGAGGGTGCGGAAGGTAATCTCTTTGCCGGGCATGCCCTCGACCAGGCGGCGGTAGATGCGCAACTGCTCTTCCTCGCTGGGCAGGTCGTTGCGAATCATGAAGGGAAATTCGGTGCGATATAGGCCGATGCCCTCGGCCTTGTACGGCGCGCGCGACCTCTACGTCCGCCAGCAGATTGATGTTGGCCAGCAGAAAGACACGCGTACCGTCGGCGGAGCGGGTTTCCTCGCGCATGCTCTCGGTCAGCTGCGGGGCCGAGCGACGGTCTTCCTCTTGCTCGCGGAAGCGCTGCTCGATTTCCGGGTCGGGAGCCACGTACAAATTGCCCTGGCGGGCGTCGAGCACGACGCGCGTGCCGTCGGGGATCTCCAGAAGGCGCGGTTCGTCGACGAAGATGAGTGGCAGATCGAGCGAGCGGGCCAGCACCGCGACATGCGAGGTCACGCCACCGGACAGAAGCACGATGCCGCCGATCTTCTCCAGCCCCAGCTTGAGGACCTCGGAAGGAAGAAGCTCGGCGGCGATGGCGATGCGCCCCTCGCGGCGAGACTCGACGTCCCGATGTCCCGACAGGTTGGCGAGCAGGCGGCGGCCAACATCCATCACGTCGTAGCGCTTCTCGCGCATGTAGGCGTTGTCCATGCGGTCGAAGATCTCGACGTAGTTGAGGATCACGCGGTACACGGCCTCGGCTGGCGACGTCCCGGCGGCGATCTGTTCCTCCATGGCGCCCAGCCAGCTTTGATCGCGCAACATCATCAGTTGCGCCGAGAAGATCACGGCGGTTACATCGGACAGCCGGTTTCCCGCAAGCTTTTCCAAATGCTCCAACTGTTTCTCGGTGGAGGCCACGGCCCGGCGGAAATCAGGCAGAGTCAGCGCGGCACTGCCTATCAGCGCGCGGATCTCGGCCAGCGAGGGTTGCCGGATGAGCACGGCCTCGCCCCAAGCGCAACCCTCGGCGCCGACTTGGCCACGCACGAGGCGCAAGTCGGACAAGACAGGCGTCGGCGTGAGCAACGAAGGAGCGGCTTCGAGGGTGAGGAGCAGCCGGGCCATCTCGATGGTGGTGGCCAGCTGCATGGTGATGGCGCGGAAGACCTGGACATCCTCGGGCGAAAAGTGACCGGGCTGCTTGCTTTGCAAGGTCATGGCGCCGACCGGACGGCGGCCACGCAGGATGGGCACCGCGAGGAGCGAGTGATAGTTCTCCTCACCGATGCCGGGGAAGTAGCGGTAGGCGGGGTGCGAGGGCGCGTCGGCTTCGCAGATCGGGCGACGCTCGGAGAAGGCCAGGCCGGTCAGGCCTTCTCCCGGCCGCAGGCGCACGTTGCCGACGGAGCTCGGCAAAAGGCCGTGCGTGGCCCGCAGCACCAGCTCTTTGGCGGCTTCGTCGAAGAGGTACACAGAGCAGACGTCAGCCTCCATGTGGCCGGCGGCCGTGTCGACGATCCTCTGCAACATCGCATCGAGATCGGACGCGTCGGTGATGATGGCGGACAGCTCCCCGATGTCACAGATGAGCTTTGCGTGGTCGCGATTGATTGTGGCCATCGGTGCAACTTGGGCGGCGCTAGGCCGCTCTCGCTCAGTCTGATGCGCTTGCCGTCCGAAAGCCAGATTTCCTGCATGGGAGTCGCATGGGCCGTCGGTCATCGGGTGGTCGAAATGTTCGAAATAGGGATGAGACAGGTGATACAAAAGACACTGGGCACGCACTTGCCGCGGGCACCAACTGGGAGGAATCGTCGATGCCAAAGACTCTGTGGAACGCGATGGTTGTCGGACTGCTTGCTGTCGGAGCCGCTAGCTGCGGAAGTAGCAGTAGCGGCAGCAACATCGCGGGGGAAGTCTGCACGAAGGCCGACACCTGCAATGCCCTTTCGGGGATAAGCGCGGCCCAGTGCAAAAACGTGGTCAATACGTCTCTGCAGTCCAAGACCGGCTCCGCGCGATCCGATGCCGAGAATGCGCTCAACGCATGCCTCACGGCAGACTGCGCCAACTTGAGCGCCTGCATCGACGGCGTCCTATCCGGGGGTAGTCCTGGCTCGGGCGGGAGCTCGGCCGGTGGCAGCGGCGGGAGCTCGGTGGGCGGCAGCGGCGGGAGCTCGGCCGGCGGCAGCGGCGGGAGCTCGGCTGGCTCGGGCGGGAGCTCGGCGGGCGGCATCGGTGGCAGCTCGGTGGGCGGCAGCGGTGGCTCTGGCACCGGTGGAACTGCGGGCGCAGCCGGCTCGGGTGCAGGTGGCTTGCCCATGGGGGGGGCGACGGTGAGTGGTGGCACGACTAGCACGACTTCGTCTGGCGGCTCGGGCATGGGTGGCGCGACCGCAGGGTCTACGAGCTCTGGTGGCAACCAAACCGGCGGCGCCCAGGGCACCGGAGGAGCTGCTTCGGGTGGCACCGGCGGCAGCAGCAACACTGGCCCCACCCTGATCACCTCTGCTCAAAACGCCTACTGGCAAACCGGAACGGTAACCACCGTGACGAGCGGAACCGCCGATTTGAACGTCGACAAGAACACCACGTACCAACGATGGGACGGGTTCGGTGGATGCTTCAACGAGATGGGATGGGATGCCCTTTCGGTCGTCAGCGATCAGATAGCGAACGCAATGAAGCTCCTCTTCGACCCGAATGACGGCGCCAATTTCGTCTATGGACGACTCCCGATGGGAGCCAGCGACTACTCCATGAGCTGGTACACGCTCGACGACACGACCAGCCCGGACTATTCGATGACCAGCTTCTCCATTGCCCGGGACCAGAAAAGCCTCATTCTCTTCATCAAGGCGGCCCTGCAGGTCAAGCCTGACCTCCATCTCTGGGCGAGCCCGTGGGTCGTTCCCGGCTGGATGATGGACAGCAGCTCGAACATGAAGAGCGACGCGCAGACGCTTGGAGCCCATGCCCTCTACATGGCCAGATTTGTGGAAGAGTACGCCAAGGCGGGCGTGAAGATCGAAGCGATTCACCCCCAGAACGAGCCCGGCTACGCCAGGGTCCACTGGACACAATCGGAATTGATTACCTTCATGAAGACCTACCTGGGGCCAACCTTTGCCCAGCGAAACCTCACCGCCCAGATTTGGTGCGGGACCATGTCGAAGGATCCTGACGACACCAACATCGCCAAGGCGACCGCCCTTGATGCGGACGCCATGAAGTACGTCAAGGGCTTCGGCGTGCAGTGGAACCTGCAAGCCGCTGTAGCCACCTTGGCGGCCAAGGGTCCCGTCATGCAGACCGAGCACAGGTGTGGCAACTACAACTTCACGAGTCCTTATTGGGACCAGAGTCGGTACAGCTCGACCCAACCGCAGAACGATCATCTCTATGGCGAGGAGAGCTGGCAGCTCATCCGGGATTGGATCGTCTCAGGCGTGAACTCGTACAGCGCTTGGAACATGGTGCTCGACACCATCGGCATGAGCCTGGACAACTGGCCCCAGAACGCGCTTCTGGTGGTGGACCGTTCGGCGAAGAAGCTGATTGTGACCCCAGCCTATTATGTTTTCCGGCATTTCTCCCAGTCCATCGCCGTGGGAGCGACGCGCATCGGGACCAGCGGCAGCACCGACGCGTTCGCCTTCAAGAACCCCGACGGCAGCATCGTCGTGCAAGTCTATAACAAGGGCGCCTCCTCGAAGAAGATGATCGTTGGTGTGGGCAGCGCACTCTCCCAGACGTTGTACCAGTTCGACGTTCCTGCCCACGGGTGGGACACGCTCCGCGTTCCGCAGTGAGCCCATCGCTTGGCCTCGGGCGCAGGTTTGCCACAGCGTCGTCGCTGGTCTTACGGTCCAGCGCCTTGACTCGCCAGCCACGCGGTGAACGTGGGGACCAAGTTTCGGTCACGACTGCACCCACTGCTCCACGGGCACCATGCTGCGCATGCATTCAGCGGCAGCTCTGCAAGCTCAGTCTCGATCGGCCATTCAGATTTCGCCGCGAACGCCAAAGATGGTCAGGATGGGAAGGCCGGTTTGCGGCTTCGATTGCGAGTAGTCTTAGCTGTATTGCAGGCCCTCGGCGTACTGGTGGTTGTACACGTTTTGAACGTCGATGAATCCGTAGTGCTATTCAACCAGATCCGAGATTTGGCGTTCGAACTGCTGCGCGCTGTTGTGGCGAGCGAAGTCGCCGGCAACGGCTCTCGCCGCCTGGCCAAAGGTAGGTTCGGAAAGCATCCGTCCCACGGCATCGCGCACCGATGCTTCCTTGAGCGATCCAGCGCGAAGGAGGATGCCCGCCCCGGACGCCGCCATGGCCGTCATCGCCAGAAACTGGTCGAGGTTCGAGGCTATACCGAGCACCGGTACCCCGCTCGCCAGCGCTTGGTAGCCGGTGGTGCTTCCGCCGTTTGAAATCACCAGCGCGGATCGTGCTGCTGCTCGATCTCCGGGAAGATACGGGGCAGCGAACACGTTCGGCGGCAAATCTCGGGGCAGGTCGCGGCCTGCGGTCGATAGCAGAACCGACACGTCGAGCTTGGCCAGGGCCCCAAGCACGATGGGCAGGCGGTCGTGCTTTCCCGACGAGCCCAAGGTGACGTAGACAATCGGCTTCGTATTGGGGATCGAGTTCCACCAATCGGGAAGCGGCACATCGGGGCTCCACAGAACAGGTCCGAGGTAGACATGCGCGGGCGGTGAACCAGCGGTAGGCACAAGCAATGGCGTATCGGGAAAGAGGGTCCGGTCGCCGTGGGTAAGGACTTCGAGCAGACTTCCGATGGCAGGCAAACCGTGGCGCTTGCGAACCGTGTTGATGGGCTTGGCGAAGGCGGCAAACACCTTGGGCATGACCCGGGGAAAAAACTTCGCCGCCATCTTCTCGCCCACCAGCCTGACCATCGGATGGTCGGGCACTGGAAATGCGTCGCGGACCGCGTGCGGGCTCCAGTAGGCGTTGATGAGCATGGCAAATGGAATTCGCGCCAGCTGGGTGCTGGTCGACAGCGACAGCCGAAAATCTCCGACCACGGCGTCGGGCTTCACCTGAGCAAAGAGCGCTAGCTCCTGCTCCACATAGCGTTCGAGCACGGCCGCACTGTAGATGGGCTTGCCCTTGGAGGACGCGCGTTCCACCACCGACCTCGGCAGCGAGAAGATGTCGTGGCAAGCAAACGACGTACTCGCGAAGATGAGCGGATCGAATCCCGCGCATGCGAAGTGCACTTCGTAGCGGGCGGGGTCGAGCCCGCGGGCGAGAACCAGCAACCGCACCACTTGCGCCAGGGTGGCGTTTTCGGCGACAAAGAGAATCCGTCTGCGCTGCGCGGTGGTTGGCACGATCTCGATAGCAGCATAGACGTGTTCACGTCTTGAAAACAGGGCGAACGGTACCAGCAGGATGCCAGAGGCCACGCGTTTCGACTGTCTTCTCGTCGGTGGGGGACTGCAAAATTCCCTCATCGCAATGGCGTTGCTCGAACGCCGACCGCAGGCGCGCTTCGCGATCATCGAACGGGAGAGCCGACTCGGCGGCAACCACCTGTGGTGTTTCCATGCGCGGGACGTGCCACCCGAGGCACGCGCATTTGTCGACCCGCTTGTCGTGTACCGCTGGCCGGCCTATGAAGTCGCGTTTCCAAACCTGACCCGTCGCCTCGACCTGGCCTACGCCGGCATCACCTCCGACCGGCTTCATCGGGTGGTCACGGAACGGGTCGCCTCATCAGCCGGCGCAGCCATCCTTCACGGCGTGTCGGTCGATCAAATTACGGCAAACACGGTCCAGCTTGCCGATTGGCGCACGCTTGAGGCCACCCTGGTCATCGACAGCCGGGGGCCGGAAAGCCTCAAAGCCTCGAGCCAAGTGGCCTACCAGAAGTTCGTCGGCCTCGAAGTCGCGCTGGCCGAACCGCGCGCGGAATTCGTGCCGAAGTTGATGGACGCAACGGTGCCGCAGACCGATGGCTACCGGTTTTTCTACACGCTGCCGTTTGCGCCAGATCGCTTTCTCGTCGAGGACACGTACTATTCCGACACGCCGGATCTCGATCGCGAGAACCTGCGCCGGGAAATCCTTGCCTACGCGCAGCGGATCGGGCTGCGGGTTGCGCAGGTCGTGCGCGAGGAATCTGGCGTGCTGCCACTCACCACCCGAGCCGAGGCGAGCGCAGTTCGGGATGGCGTCCTCGTCGGAGGCTACGCCGGCGGTTGGTTTCACCCGACCACGGGCTACTCGTTCCCCGTCGCGCTTCGTCTGGCCATGCACGTTTCGTCGCTTGACCCAGAAAAGGTGCTTGAAATAGGGTGGAAGCGCCTGCTCGGCCACCGGCAAAGCCAGACGCGGTTCTTCAATCTGCTCAACCGGATGCTCTTCGGTGCCGTGAGCCCCGCCGAGAGATGGAATGTGTTCGAGCGCTTCTATCGCCTGCCCACCACGACGATTGAACGGTTCTACGCCATGGACATCACGATGGCCGATCGTGTCCGGCTGCTGGTCGGTCGCCCACCGCCTGGCATTTCTTTGCGGGCCGCGCTTGGTCGGGTGTTCCAATGAGCCAAGACCTTGCTCCGGCGACGGGTGCGGTCGAACGCTGTCTCGAGACACTCGCCCATCACGCCAAGAGCTTCAATTTCGCCTCGCGGGTGCTCCCACGCGAGTGCCGGGCCGAGGCCGCAGTGCTGTACGCGTGGTGCCGGGCGGCCGACGATGCCATCGATCTTGCCCCGCGCGGATCCTGCCGCGAGAATCTGGCATTGCCCGAACGGGATCTTGATGATGTCTACGCGGGACGGCCGCAGACGGATCTGGTATCGGCGATTGCTACCTGGTCGGCGGCGGAACCCATCCCGGCAGTGGCCTGCCCACCATCTACGAGTCCGGCCGAATCTCGGCCATGCTGCTCGCCGCGCGCGATGGCATCACCATCCCGCAGCCCCCACCCTACAAGCTGGCGGAAACGCGCGCCGGTGCGGCCTCGAACTGATTCTTGCAAGGAAGATCTCGATGAAGAGCGCGAAACCATGGATAGGCGGCCTTGTCGCCGGAGCCCTCGCCATGCTGGCGCTTCCGGCGGCTGCTGAAAACCAGACGCCACCGGCCGCGAGCCAGGGCAAACCACACAGCACTATCACCGTACGCATCGAGGCGCTTCGCAACGACAAGGGGACGGTCTACGTCTCGCTCTTCGACAACAAGAAGTCCTTTGGCGACAACAAGAAAGCCGTGGTCAGCGGTCAGGCCCGGCCTGCGAATCGGACGGCTGTGGTAGTGCTCGACAACGTGGAGCCGGGCAAGTACGCCTTGTCGTTCATCCACGACGAGAACGACAACAAGAAGCTCGACACCAATTGGATCGGGATTCCCAAGGAAGGGTTTGGCTATTCCAAGGACGCGATGGGAATGTTCGGGCCACCCAAATTCGACGATGCGGTCATGGACGTGCCGGCTGGCGCCGTGACCGTGGTCATGCACGCGAAGTACATGTGAAGCCATGGTTGGGGGGCATCTAGCCTCGCGTGGGTTCCTGGCAGATCTTGCAGGTCTTGTCTTTGCACCGGCCGGTCAGCCGCAAGCGGTTTCTGGCGAACCAGCGGTAGGCGAGGTCCAACATCTGCCTGATGCCGGGCAGGCGGGTCAGGGCAACCAGTGGCCCGAATCCGAGGGCCGCATAGATGCGGCGAAAGACCTCCACGCCTTCGATGATGCGGCTGTCGGGGAGTCGAGCATGGATGCGATCCATCAGCGTCGGCCAAGCAATGCCTGTCGCGCGTGCGTCGAAGCCCGGGACCGCGATGTCGGTGAAGCAGATGCGATGATGCCGGTCGCGTCGGCGAATCCAATCCATCTCGCGTCGACAGAGCGGGCAGTGGCCATCGAAGAAGACCTCGATCGACTCGTCGATCATGCTGCACCTTGGAACGTGGCTGCCCCGAATCTGTTGCGAATGGCATCCCGCCGGAAATCGAAGATGCGCGCCAGGGTGCGCTGAACGATCAGGGCATGGGCCAGGGCGCCGAGCGGTCCGAACGGCAACGCGTATTCCACCATGTCGTGCATCGTGGTCTGGCTGCCACAATCTTCAAATCGGTGCGTGTGGCGCCACAAGGCATAGGGGCCCGATTCCTGTTCATCGACGAAGCAGCACTCTGGTCCCCATCGCGTGATACGCGTTCGCCACGTGAAGGGCAAGCCATACAGCGAGAGTCCGTAGTCGATGCGTGCACCCTTTCGCAGTGCCATCGGCATCGGGGAAAGGATGCGAAAGCGCAAGAATCCTGGCGTGATCATCTCCAGATTGGAGGCGTCCGCGAAAAAGGCGAAGACACCCCTCCGAGATCCCGCGATGTTCTGGGTTCGTTCCAGTCGGCAAATCTTGCCCATTATCCTCTTGGATGATGAATAGCGCTTCAAGGCTTCGTAAACTCGACACCAATTTCACTGGCTGTACACGAAGGACATGTGAACCCAGACAGTATCGATGACGTGGATGACGCCGTTCGTACACATCACGTCCGCGGTCACCACGGTGGCATCGTTGATCTTCACGGTCTGTCCCTGAACTGAAATGGCTACATTCTGCCCCTGCACCGTCTTGGCCGAGGTCAGCTTCACCACGTCGTCGTCGGTCACCTTCCCGGCCACCACATGGTAGGTCAGGATGGATTGCAGTTGCGCCTTGTTCTCCGGCTTGAGCAGGCTGTCCACGGTGCCCGCGGGCAATTTGGCGAAGGCGGCGTCGGTCGCTGCAAACACGGTGAACGGCCCCGCGCCCTTCAGCGTGGTTACCAGATCCGCCGCGGTCAAGGCTGCAGCCAGGGTCTTGAACGTGCCGGCCGCCACCACGGTGTCGACGATGTCCATCAATGGGGCACTGCCGCCGGCGCCGCCCGAACCAGAGCCTCCCATGCCGGCGGCGCCACCAGCGCCGGAGCCTCACATCCCCGAGCCTCGCATTCCGCCCGTGCCTCCCATCGCGGCCGCCGGAGGCATGAGGACCGTATCGATGACGTGGATGACACCGTTCGTGCACATCATATCGGGAGTCACCACGGTGGCATCGTTGATCTTCACAGTCTGTCCCTGGACCGAAATCGACACGTCCTGACCCTCGACGGTCTGGGCCGAGGTCAGCTTCACTACGTCGGCCAAAGTCACTTTCCCGGCAACCACGTGGTAGATCAGGATGGCTTGCAGCTGCGCTTTATTCTCCGGCTTAAGCAGGACCAGCACCCCGAGATCCCAAGCGATGTGCGCGACGACCGGCGGTACGAGCGACCGCGTGGCCACGCGCGGACCACTCCACGCAACGCCGCAAAGAAAGGCGCGAGCCGCAAGTAGCGGGCTGCGCAGGGGCAGCCCGGCACGAGAGCACGGCCGATGAAGCCGGTCGCTCCGGTCACCAGGACTCGTCCGGAGGACGCAAGCTCGTGAGTCGCCATGTCGAGTTGGATAATGGGAGATGGCAAGACGTTCCTTGGGCGGCTCTTACTGCACCGGGTGGCAGATGAACCCTGCCCATCCTAGACAACAAGTGGCATGCTGCCGGGGTGACTTCAGATGTGCTCATTGTCGGTGCCGGGGTCGCTGGACTCTCGTGCGCCAAGGTGCTCGCAAGCGCGGGCAAGAAAGTTCGCGTGATCGAGCGTTCGCGTGGCGTGGGTGGCCGCTGCGCGACTCGCCGAATCGATGGACAACCCGTGGATCATGGGTTGGTGTTTCTGCACGGAAAGTCGCCCGAGTTTCTCGCGGCATTGCACGAGGTCCCCGGCCGGTGGCGCGATGACTGGCCAGTCGTCGTGCGTGGCACGGGCACGCCTTGTCAGCCGAGTGCCTTCGTGCACGGTGCGCATCGCATGGCACACGTGAACGGCGTGAGCGCCTTTCCCAAACATCTCGCGGTCGGGCTCGACGTGGTTCTCGAGACAACAGTCACCGGGCTTGAGCTCGGCGACCAAATCGTCACGGTCCGGGCGAACCAGCAGAACGAGACCATCTCATTCACAGGACAGGACGTCGTTCTCGCGCTCGCAGGCCCCCAATCGCTCGCGCTGATGGATGGGCTGCCACCGTCGCCTGATCGCGAGACCGCACGGGCGGTGCTTGCCATGCTGCCGAGTGTCCCGTGCGCGACCGTGATCGCGCTTTATCCGAGGAACGCTCTGGCTCCGGCTCCCCCTTGGGACATCTGGTATCCCGAAACGTCGAGCGCGCTGTCGCTTGTTGCACACGACTCGGCGAAACGGGACGACCCCGCGCGGGTGGCGCTTGTGCTACAGGCGCGTCCGGCGTGGTCGAGCGCGGTTGTTGGGGTCGACCCAGCCGAATGGGCGCCGCGCCTCCTGGCGGATGCGGCCAGGCTCATAGGCCCGTGGGTGACCCAGCCGGCGATGTGGCAGGCCCACATGTGGCGTTACGCGCGTGCGAGCCCGGAGTGCGAATTGGCCGGTCCCCTTGTGCTAGACCTTGGGCAAGGGCGCCGAGTTGGTATCGCGGGCGAGCTGTTTGCACCCGGTGGCGGTGTGCAGGCAGCTTGGCAATCAGGCATTGCGCTCGCACGCCGCCTTCTGGACAAGGAACAGCGATGAACGAAATCAAACAGCGCTTGCAAGACATCGTCGACCGCGACGCGAATCATGAGTGTTCGGGTATCGGCAAGCACGCCCTGTGCGTTCGCGCCGTGGCCGTCGCGGATCTGCCGACGCGCTTCGGGGATTTTCGTATCGTCGCGTTCTGGAACAACCGCGACGCCAAGGAACATGTGGCGATCATCCGCGGCGACGTGATCGGGCATGCAGAGGTTCCCATGCGCGTCCACTCCGAGTGTCTGACTGGCGATGCGCTGGGCTCGATTCGCTGCGACTGTCGCGATCAACTCGAAGCATCGCTCAAGCGCATCGGCGAGCTGGGCGAGGGCATGGTTCTCTACCTGCGCCAGGAGGGACGGGGCATTGGCCTTCTCAACAAGATCCGAGCGTACTCCCTGCAGGACAGCGGTCTCGACACCGTCGAGGCGAATCTGGCGCTCGGATTTCGCGACGACGAGCGCGACTACGCTATCGCGGCGCACATGCTGAAGTCGCTCGACATTCGCTCCGTGCGCGTGATGACCAATAACCCAAACAAGCTGGAACAATTGAAGGGTTACGGCATCACGGTGGCCGGACGCATTCCGCACGTCCTGCCACCCAACGAGCACAACCGCTTCTACCTCGAAACCAAGGCCAAGCGCTCCGGGCACATGATCAATTTTGGCGCGGAGACGCTTCTGTCCGAGCAGTCCGACACTGGCATTCCACCCGGGACCGCTGGATGAGAAGGGCGGCGACTCTGCTCATCGGTTGGCTCGCGCTGCTTGGTTGCGCAAAAACCACCACGGTACGTCTGGGACTCCCCGAGCTGCGGACCGTGTCGCGCGTAGACCTGCAACAGTACGTCGGAACCTGGTACGACATCGCCAGCTTTCCGCAGCGCTCTCAACGTGGCTGCACCGGCACCACCGCCACATACACCATCCGCAGCGACGGCGACATCGACGTGCTCAACCGTTGCCGCAAGGGATCGCTCGACGGCAAGGAAGAATCGGCCCAGGGACGCGCACGCGTGATCGACCGATCGACGAATGCCAAGCTCAAGGTCAGCTTCTTCAGGCCATTCTGGGGTGATTACTGGATCATCGATCTCGGCGCCAACTACGAATACGCCGTCGTTGGCCACCCCAGTCGCGACTACCTGTGGATACTTGGCCGCAAGCCAACAATGGACAGCACAGTCTACGAGGGAATTCTCGGGCGGCTACGAGCGCAGGGGTACGAGGTGGCACGGCTCGATCGCACGCCGCAGAACATTGACGGATCGTAGTTCGGCAAGATGGCTGGCAGTGTGTTCCCATCGCGCCATCGCGAAGGTTCCCAAGCGAATCTTCTTCTGTTCGGCGCCGTCGACGCTCTCGATCCTGACCAGCGGGTCTTAGTCATGCTGGCTGCTCGGACTGCTGTCGTCCGTGGCAACAGAGTGGCAAAAGAAGCCGATGATGCGACGGAACTTCTAGCAGTTTCAACTAGTTAACTTGTAGGCGGGACAGCTACTGAACCGAACGAAACGCTTGGGAAAAGCAGGGGCAAATGCTTTGATGCCCCGGAAAATACCCCCAGGCGTACCCCCAATCGGGCTTGGTGCCTCGGCAAGCCAGCCGCCACTGCAAGCTACGCCGGTCGGCTGGCCCGGAGTTCTTGGAGTTGTTCGACGGTGATTCCCAACTCCTGACAGAACATGCGCTCGGCGGCGGCTTTGGCTTGGTCCGCTGGCAGCGCGGCCATTTGCTCCTCGAATTCGGATAGCTTGCGAAGGTGCCATTTCCCGATCCCAGAAACGGCGCCCAGATGCGCCGCCAGCGCAGCCGATTCATCCGGCATCAACCCCACGTCAGAGGCCTTGGCCTCAAGCGCTGCGACTTGACCAGCGATCACGCGCAGGATTCGCTTGGTGACGTCTAGTTCGTCCTGGTCGATGGGATTCAGGCTTCCGCTCAACCCCTCCGGCGCCGTCAGAACGCTGGGAAGAGGTTCCCGAATGGCTCGCGCCGGGCCAAGCACTCGCTCAAGGTAAACTTTGGCCGCAGGCACGTTCCCTGCCAAGGCCAGCCCGCGCAGCTTTTCGAGAACTTCGATTGCCCGCGGCCCGTGGAGTTCTCGGATTTCCGACTCCAGAGCGGCAAGGGATTTCGGGCGCCCGCCAGGGTTTCCACTGATGCCGGTGGAGAATCGCCCCTCAGCAGTCCTGTTCTCAGGTGCGGAAGCGGCGCCCATGCATTCTAGGCTACGCACGCGTTCGCCCGAGCGCAAGAGGACGAGACGTCATTTCCTGCCCTCAGAGGCCAGTGGCTTGTGCAAAAACACCGATGGCCGCAAGATCGCCGAATGGGGTTCAGCGTTGCTCTTCTCGTTTCTTCCTTGGTAATTGCCGCGGACAAGCAACCCAATGTCCCGGCGAAAGCGCAGACCGCGAGTCGGGTTGATGAATTCGACCGCGCGGGTGCAGGGGATCCTTTCGACGTGGAATCGATCCGCAAGACCGACAAGACCATGCCGGTCGACCAGCCACATGACATTCCCGCCCTGCAGAAGGCCGCCGAAGAGGGAGATGTCTCTGCACAGATCCAACTCGGCACCGCCTATCTGCGCGGCCAAGGAGTTGTGCGCGACTTCGTCGAGGCGCTGCGTTGGTGGAGGAAGGCCGCCGACCAGGGAAACGCCAGCGCACAGACGAGTCTCGGCGTCGCCTACGACCTGGGCCAAGGCGTGCGGCAAGACCATGCAGAGGCGGTGCGATGGTACCGGAAAGCCGCTGACCAGGGAAACCCACTGGCCCAGACTTTCTTCGGAAGTGCCTACAACAGCGGCGAGGGAATCTCACAGAACGACGCAGAGGCGGTCCGTTGGTGGAAGAAGGCCGCGGACCAAGGAAACGCAATCGCGCAATACTCTCTCGGTGAAGCCTACTGCAAAGGCCGAGGCGTTCCGCGGGACGACGCAGAGGCCGTTCGGTGGTGGCGGAAAGCCGCCGACCAGGGGGACGCCGACGCGCAAGCAGAAATCGGATCGTCCTACAGGGATGGCGCTGGGATGCCCCAAGACCAAACCAAGGCGGTCCACTGGTGGAGAAAAGCCGCGGAGAAAGGGTCAGCGAGGGCGCAGGTTGGTCTTGGATATGCCTACGACATGGGTCGCGGTGTGCGCAAGAACCATGTCGAGGCCGTTCGTTGGTACCAGAAGGCTGCTGATCAAGGTTTGGCGAACGCAGAATTCAACCTGGGCAGCGCGTATGCCAAGGGATCAGGCGTGCCGCGGAACCAAGCCGAGGCGATCCGCTGGTGGCAGAAAGCGGCCGAGCAAGGGGAAGCGCAGGCCGCCCTCGTTCTCGGGATGACGTACTATCAGGGCCAGGGGGTGCGCGTGGACCGCGGGGAGGCCGTTAAATGGTTTAGGAAAGCGGCCGAGACCGGCAACGCATTTGCCCAATTAGGTCTTGGGGACACATTTCGCGAAGGCGTCGGCGTGCCGCAGGACTTGATCGAATCGGCGCGATGGTATGGGAAGGCCGCCGACCAAGGCAACGCCGAAGCGGAGAGGAAACTCGGTGTCTTCTACTACCTTGGCAAGGGCGTGCAACAGGACTACGCCAAGGCCGTCGATTGCTGGCGAAAGGCCGCTGAGCAAAGCGATCGAGACGCGCAGTCGAAGCTCGGCGAAGCCTATCATGCCGGAAACGGCGTAGCGCAGAACTCCGCGGAAGCGGTCCGCTGGTGGCGGAAAGCCGCGGACCAGGGGGAGGAGTTCGCACAGGCCTTTCTTGGCGAGGCCCACTTCAAGGGTGAAGGGGTGGCGCAAGATTTCGCGGAAGCCGTCCGTTGGTGGAAGCTGGCCGCCGGTAACGGGAACGGGTTTACTATGGGAATGCTCGCTATGGCCTATGACTCCGGTTGGGGTGTCCTACCGAACGCGACCGAGGCCTACTTCTGGGCGAATCTCTCCGCAGCAATTACCGCAGGCTATCCAGATCTGCCCGAGGTCAAACCCGAACTCGCCTCGGCCGTCGCAATGGATATGAAGGAACGAAACAGGATTGGCGCCAAGCTCACGAGAAGTCAGCTCTTGGCGGTGCAGAAGCGCTGCCGACAGTGGTTGGCGGCTTTTGAGAAGCGGAAGGCGAGGAAATAGACGCCGCCGGCCCTATTCGCATGGCCGAAATCGGCCAGGTCCTATCTGGGTCCTAGCGGGGTCATTTCGATGGGATCGCCGATCGCGTTGGGCCGCCCTCACCGACCGTGAAACTTTTCCGTCGCGGCTTGCGACAGGTTCCCCACGTGAGCGCCAGCCGCGGGGCCTTGTCCATGAACTTGAGGCGCTCGATGAGCACGCCGGTCTCCTCGTTGGCCCACTCCGCGCGCATTCTGCGCGTGACGTAGAAAGCGGCCTCATGGAAGGTCCGAAGCCCACCCATCTCGGAAAGACTCGCTCTTGAGGTTGCTCTCCTGTCGCAGGTCAAGGGAACCCTTGGCCCCGAAGTGAGCAAGCACGTCTGCCCATGCCATCTGAAGTTTGCCGGTGTCCACGCTGCGCAGTGGGCAGGCCAGTTCGATAATGGCATGCAGGTGGACGTTCCAGACGTCAGCCTCGGCACCACGGGCAGGCTCTACATGCACATGGCCGTCACCTCCTGCTATGGTGGCGCGCACAAGGTGACGACGGAAGAGCCTTGTCCGCGCATCTCGAAGAAGCTGATGGCCACGGATGGGTGAAGGCGACGCCACGGTCAGCGTCAACATTGCGAAGCCATGCGGAGCGGCCCCAGAGGCAACGCGGGTGTGCATCCACCTCTCAAGGCGCCTTCGATACTTGATCGCGGTCTGGCGCGAGCATCTTGGGCAGTACGAAGCCCAGCAACGCCAACCTGTGCCCAGCTTCCCAGCTCGCGCGCACTGGAATAGGCGCCAAGCCATTCGGGCAAGAAGCATCGCCCCCGGCGGGTCTGTGTTGCGCACCACCTCTGCGACACGCCGAAGCAGCTCGGCAAACTTCAAGGTGGCACACCTGCGCTTGTCATTGAGCGCCTCAATATGATCAGAGATGGAAGGCGCGTGTGTGGCCAGCGAGACGTTGCTCATGGCTTTGACTCGGTTGTGCCCGCTGGCCGCGACTCGGCAATGCGCGCCGCGATCCAACCGTCGACCTCGCTGGCGAGCCATGCGACGGTTCGCGGTCCTAGATGGATCGGCCGAGGGAACTGGCCGCGCGCCATTCGTTCGTAGATCGTCGCGCGGCGAAGCCCCGTTGCCGCTTCAACCTGTCGCCGTCTGAGAAGTCTCGTCGTGTTTTCCATGCTGTCCTTTGGAGCCAGACCAATTCAGCTCGTTTTGGAACAGCGTAGGAAATGGGCGCGTGGCGAGAGCGCACCTGCGGAAATTTTCCCGCAGATGCGGAAAATTCGGACGAGGTCAGCCCTTGAGGTTCTCGACTAGGTTCTCTGCCCTCTTGAGGTGATCGAACACGGCTTTCTGAGATACACGGTGCCGGGCCTTTTCTGCTAGCTTCACGATGGTTCCTGCCGCACTCCAGGGGTCGCCAAGGTTGATTCCCTTGTCCTTTGTAAGCCCTAGGATGATCCGAAGCAGGACGTCTCGCTCCTTGGTCGCAAGTGGCTTGTCTTTGGCAGCAGGCTTCCGGTCGTCAGACTCCGGACGCGGAAACTCTGCCGGCAATTCCCAGGGAGGTCGCAAGCGCTCGGCCCACGCCGAAAATACTTCCAGGTCGATTTTCCAGGCATCCTGGATTCCGTTGTATGGCTGTTTCGTTGCTTTGAGGCTCCCTCCAAGATTGGCCTCGGCGATTAACAGGCGCTTGTAGAACTGAACGAGGTCTGGTGCCTGTGCTTCGTTGTAAAAATCGATCTCGCCTGGGTCGATATCACACGACAGCGCGACAGCAAAAGCTACATGGTCCACTCGGATGTTTCCCCACGATTCCCAGTCTGGCTTGGGTCTTGTTGTATTCGGGAGTAGCGGCCCAACGGACACCCGCGCGGGATCGGTGCCCCGTGCTGATTCTGACGGGTCTGAAACGCTCTTCGATCGTTTGGTGCTTGCCCTCTTGCTCGTAACCACTTGTCGCATCCCTTCGCACCCTACAGGGAAAGAGCCAGGCAGGCCGCCGGGGATGCTATCGACGGCCGCCCGCCGGTAGCTGGCCGCCGGGGTGCCTGGGTAGTGCCAGCGTCGCGCTACTGCGCCCGTCGGTCAACCAACGTTCAAAGGAGTGCGAGTCAAGATTGGGGCAGCGCCTGCCTTGAACCATTGTAACTCATATGTTACGCTCTTCTCATGAAGAGCAAGGCCGCCAAGACCGGGTTTGATCGCTACTTCTCCGAGAGGGTGAAGGATAGCAAGTTTGCGTCGGCCTACCGGGAAGCACGGCAAGGGATCGATTCGGTCGACGCCTTCATGCGTTCGCTTGAGGGGGCGCGGGCTACCGCCGGACTATCGAAGGCGAAGCTGGCACAGCTCACCGGCACCCAGCCGGCGGCCATGCGGCGGTTGCTCACCACGGACGCGCCGAACCCGACCTTGAGCACGGTCATGAGCATTTTGAAGTCCTTGGGGTACGGCCTGGCCCTGGTTCCCAAGCGGCCCCAAGTCAAGCGGGGCAGGGCACGGAAGGCCGTGCCGGTCGCCGCTACCGCATGACGCTTCTCGGGCTGCGTCTCCGGTATTCGACACCAAGTGCTTTCACCTCGGCGTAGTCCTTCGCGGATAGCACCGTCATGAAGGGCTTCTCCCTGCCCGCCAGCAACACGATGCAGGGGCCACCAAGCCCAAGGGCCGCGCCGTCTCGTTCCAGGACGCAGAACAGGCGATAGTGGCGGCGCTTGGGGCCGTCCACGCGCACTTCGTAGAAGCCGGACATGTCGCCGTGCATGGCCTCCCACTTGCCGCCACCGCTGAAGGCGGGAGGGGGCGCGTCGGCTACCGCCTTCACCACGGCCACGATCATGGCCTCGACCTTGGTGGGGCAGGCGCGCAGGAACGCAAGGGCGGGCACGGCGCGCGTGGGATCGTCGCTGGGGTGGCGCTGGAAGAAATGCACGCCCCAAGGGGCAGGGCGATCGTGTGCGCTTGGTTTCTTGGTCACGCGCCTTCCACCTGCTTGAACGGCAGCACCTTCACGTCAGCCTTGAGCTTGTCGAGGTAGTCCGCCCAGCCCTGCATCATCTTGCGGCGCTCGTTCAAGAACATGGTGCGGTTGTAGGCGCGGCCGTTGGGATCGCGGACAGCGTGCCCAAGCTGCTGTTCGATGATGTCGTAACGGAAACCAAGCGTCTCTTCGAGAAGAGTGCGGGCCGTGGCGCGGAAGCCGTGGCCGGAAACCTCTTCCTTTTGGAATTCCATGCTCCGCATGGCCGCGAGGATTGCGGCCTCGGACATCGGGCGCTTGCTTGAACGGCCGCTTGGGAAAACGTAGTCACTCTCGCGGGTGAAGGGATGCAGATCCTTCAGCAGTGCAACCACCTGAGTGGCCAGCGGCACGATGTGGGGTGTCTTCGTCTTCGAGGTCGTGAACCGCCACTCGGCCGCGTCCAGGTCAATGTCTGCCCATCGGGCTGTTCGCAGTTCCCCCGGCCGGACAAACACCATGGGCATGATCCGAAGCGCCGTCGAGACGACCGCGGTTCCCGTCTTCTTGTAGCCGTCGAAGGCGCGCAGGATGTCCGCCAACTGCGCTGGGTCCACGACCGCTGCGAAGTGACTTCCCTTGGCCGTCTTCAAGGCGTCGCGCAGGTCGCCGGATGGATCGCGGCTGGCAAGGCCCGAGGCAATGGCGTAGCGAAACACCTCGCTGCAGTACCCGCGCGCGCGGTGGGCCGTGTCCACGGCGTTGCGGCTTTCGATACGATGAAGCACCTTCAGCAGTTCGGGCGCGGCGATGTCGGCCACGGGCTGGCCGCCAAGCAGGGGGAAGATGTCGCGCTCAAGCAGGCGCTTCACGCGGGCGGCATGGTTCGGTGCCCAGGTCGGCTCGTTCTTGCCGAACCATTCCAGGGCCACGGTCTTGAAGCTGTTGGCAGCGCTCTCCGTGCGCCTGGTCTTGGCCGTCTTCTTCGCCTTGCACGGGTCCACACCTTGGGCGAGGTCGCGACGGGCATCGTCACGCTTGAGGCGTGCCGCCTTCAAGGACACCTCGGGATAGGCGCCGAGGGCTAGCAGCTTCTCGCGGCCGTCCACGCGGTACTTGAACCGCCAGAGCTTTCCGCCGGCAGGCGACACAAGCAGGAACATGCCAGCAGTGTCGAAGAGCTTGAACGCCTTGGCCTTGGCTTGCGCCTTTTTGATCGCCACATCGGTAAGAGCCATCTGGGGGTATTTCCTTTCTCCCGACCCTCGATACCCCCAAAGATACCCCCACATACCCCCAGCCGTCAACGGAACACCCTGGAACGTGTCAGACGCATAAACCATGTGTTTTCGATGGTCTGTGGCGTCTCATGGAATTTGCCGGACTGCCGTGGAAGCTCGATTTGTAGGCGGGACAGGGATTGAACCTGCGACCCGGCGCGTGTAAGGCGCCTGCTCTACCGCTGAGCTACCCGCCTGAACTGGTCTTCATTTCATCGACTTAGGCTAGTTTTCGTTCTTTCGTGACGTCCTGCTTCGTGCCCATAGTGTGCCCAAGTGGCGCCGATTCGGCCGAAACGAGGGGCAGGGATACCACGTTTCCCTTGGGTTGCGAAAGGGGCCACGATCGGTTAGCCCACGCTAGCCGAGCCTGTACCTGGGCAGCCCGCGCGTGCAACAGGGTAGGCCGTAGCTGACCGTTTGTGAACCACGACGTCGCCGGCGGGTGCGGTATGTCCACCGCCAACCGCCGCGATCGCCCAAAGGTTGTCCGAATCCCTTGTGCCATTGCATTCACTTGCGTTGGAGCGGATCATTTATTTGATGGCTGAAGCCGACCAAGAGGAGCCCGAGGCTCGGCAAGCGCACCAACTTGAAATCGGTCCCTGGGCGGTTGCATTCCTAGATCTTCTCGGCTACCAAGAGGTTCTGTCGCAGTTTGACGTCTCGGACGATGCGCGAGCACCTGACAACATTCGCGCCGCCTTCGCACGCGCGGTGAATTTGCGTCGGCGATTGATCGGTGCCGTGAAAGAGTTCTTGGCGATTCAGGCAACTCAGAGTTCCCAACCGACGCCAGAGTTGGCACGGGCTGCTGCGCCCTGCCCAGGCTGTCTCGTCCGATCATCGAAGACGGGCAAGAACAAAGGTCTTGTTGTCCCCAAGCAGTACCTTACGGACTCGCTTATTGTCGAACAAAGCACCAACAGCCTTCGCAACTGGCCTCCATGGAAATACACGATCCGCGTAAGCCACCCCTTTGTAACTCAGCTCCGAAAGAGTCCGAAAATGAACCACCTCAAATCCATGATTGGGCAGGGTATGCCGAAGTTCCGCCGCGGTCATCAGTTGCAGGTGCGTGAAGTTGCAGATTTGTTCGAACATTCGATCGCTCCTGGGACTCGCACTCAAAGACCCGAGAGCACGGAGGATAGGAACCAAACGACTGGGGGAAGGAATCTCGATCGCAAGCAGGCCGTTCGTCTTAAGGATGCGACGGATGGGTGCCAAGAATGCGTCGTGTGGCCAAACATGCTCGTAGACATCCCACAGCGTAGCAATATCGAAGGATCGGGAATCGAGTTCGGACAGATCCCCCACGAATGAAACGCCGCTTCGGTCCAGGAGCTTAACCGGTGGCGAACCTAGTTCCTGTAGGCACGCGCTGAATCCTGCCTGTTGGGCTGCCAATGCGAAGGCGCCGTTTCCGCCTCCTATGTCGATAAGTCGCGCGCCTGGAGAGGCGAATTCTCGTATCAGGCGGACGCACCGCCGGGCTTTCGAGGAGGGATCGATGTTTGGGTTTTCATAGTCCTGTCTGGTTGCGTACTGTCCGGCAAGCAAGCTCGGTTGGGGCAGATGGCTAGTGAAGAAGGACCCAAATCGCGCACAGCGACGAATCTCCACTACGGTGTCGCAGTCTGCTTGGCTCCAGTAGCCGCCGAGTCGCCCAATGTCATACCGTCGGACCAAGTCCGACGGTCCACCGCAGAGTCTGCACGAATCCATCCCCAAAGAAGATAGCACCATAGCCAGAGGAGGGACAGCGACCACGAAATCGAGACCATTCCGGATTGCCAGGGTGCCGTTTGTCCTGAAGGCAACAGCGGTCTTCCCGCAAGAAAAGTAGGCGATGGAACCGCAGGAATCAACCCGACTGAACCGGACGACCTTCCCTTTCACGAGTTGGTCGCGAGCGTCCCTTCAAGCGAGAGAGGAGTCGATGTGCTGTTCCAGCATTACCAACGTCGCGCCGCTGCAGACGATGCCAACGCCAAGCAACTCCTCGCCACAACTTCACGCGAGCCCTGGCGTATCTTCCCAACCCGAAGCGTGCGGGTGCCAGAGGCCTGCGCCGGGAACTGGTTTCGTTCCCGCCAGAACGCGGCTAGTGCTCTGACCGCGGCGTACGGATCGCGGTGACGGGCGACGAAAATACTTGCAATGCGGATCTGGGTAGGATCCATAGCGATGGATGAAGATTGCGCCCCGGTTCACGGGATTGAAACTGCGAGCAGAAGACCGAGCTGAGCTACTGAAGATGCAACGGGGCCGGACGCCGTTGTCGCCGCGGCGCTGGCGTCGGATTCGCGTTCTGCTGCTGCTTGATGGTGGCTACAGCGTGCGCTCTACGGCCACTGCCGTTGGCGGATACCACCGGGAGGTTTCCCGTGTCGGCAAACGCTACTTGCAAGGCGGCCTGGCCAAGGCGCTGTCGGATGAGCCGCGTCCGAAGCCGGCGCCCATGCTGGACAGCACGCAGCAGTCAGCCCTGGTCGCCATGGTCTGTGGGCCGCCGCCGGAGGGACGGGCGCGGTGGACGGTGCGCCTCCTGGCCATAGAGGCTGGCAAGCGAGGTGTGGTCGACAGGGTGGGCCGAGAAACGGTCCGCATCGTTCTTGCCAGGCACGACCTCAAGCCCTGGCGGGAAAAAAATGTGGTGCGTTCCCGAGATCAACGCCGAGTTCGTGGCCCGCATGGAAGACGTCCTTGAACTCTACGCGCGGCCGTACCGCTCGCGGGAACCAGTGGTGTGTTTGGACGAGCGGCCCGTGCAACTGCTGGACCCAGCGCGGGCCGATGTGCCCATGCGGCCAGGGCGAACACGCCGTAGCGACTACGAGTATGTGCGCGAGGGGACGGCGAACATCTTCTGCATCATCGAGCCGCTGACGGGGCGGCGCCTGACGTACGCCTCGGCCAACCGCACCGGGCGGGCGTTCACGCGGGCGCTGGAGCGGATTGCGCGACGCTATCCACACGCCCGCAAGATCCATCTGGTCATGGACAATCTCAGCACGCACTCGGCGAATTCGCTGAAGACGACCTTGGGCGAAAGGGCGGGACAGCGGCTCTGGCGACGATTCGAAGTGCACCATACGCCCAAGCATGCGAGTTGGCTCGATGTCGCTGAGATGGAGGCCAGTCTGGTATCACGAGAATGCCTCGGAAGCACGAGGATCGGCCATCTGCACACGCTGAAGAGCCGAGTTGCTGCCTGGCGAATGTGCGCCGAGAAGGACCGGCGGTCCATCAACTGGAAATTCACTGTCGCCGACGCCCGTCGCGTCTTCCGCTACGATGGAATCATTACCCCGCGGTCAGAGCACTAGAAGGTAAACCCAAGACCGCCGCCACCGGGCGAGAAAAGCAACGACACGGGTGGCTTGCTTTCATCGAGAGGCTTGCCATATCCGATCAGTCCGTCGAAAACGCCGTAGATATATGTCGCGATCAGAATACCTCCTCCGATCACGTTCACGGTCTTGAGGGTCTGAGCTGTGTCGGGGTGTTTGAATTCACCATACGGTAGTTCCCAGGATTTGTACAAGGCAAGGGACGTGGCGTAGGTTGCCAGCGACGCCACGCCGACGCCCAAGATCAGCCAGCCCTTGACGTGGTCGTCGTTTTGGAATTGCCCGACCGGCGGGATGAGGTTCCAATACATCTTGCGCGTCGAACGCTGGCGCGCGATCTGTTGGTGGCGCAGGCTCTCGAAAAACGCCACCAACTCGGGCCGGGTCGAGGTGGGATCGAGGCGAGCGCGCGGATCCTTGCGCAGAAGCTCGGTGAACGCGGTTTCAGCCCCCAACGGCCGGTTGGTCAGGTAAAGCCCGATGCCAAGCAGTCGGAAGGCCTGGATTTGCTCCTCGCTGGTCGCGGGCAGAAGACCTTCGGCCACTGGGCGGGCGGACTCGACCACCTGATTCATGTCGCCGTATTCGTAGGCTGCGGATGCGCGGATCAAGGCGGCAGCGGCGTCTTGTGGCAGCTTGCTCGACGGTGGGGATTCCTGTCGTTTCCCGGCGGGCGATGCGGCGTCCTCGCCGTGCGGCTTGGCAGACCCGTTAACCGTTTCCGGCTCGTTCTCTTGGGCGGCGAGAGGGGAAGGCAAGGCCACCCCCAGCAGGGCAGCTGCAACCGCAAGCGTGAGCGAAGCGCCTCTCATCCGTTTAGCACCACAATTGGTGCAGACCTTGCGTCGCTAGTCAATCGCTGGATTCGACTATTCGTTGGCTGCCGGGGTCGCCGGGTCGGGTAGGTAGATGGCGTAGTCGCCATTGGCATTGCTGACCGCCGAGGCGAAGGCAGGGGGGATCCGGCGGCCAGGTTGTTGCGGTCCACGCAGTCCGGTGGCAGGCCCTGACAGAATGCCTGCACGATGGCTCCGGGTACCGAAGAGCCGGCGTAGGTCACGTGGCCGTGGATCAGGGCGCCCTTGGGCATGCGCTGGTCGTCGAGCTGCATAGCCGCGGCGCCTGTCGAGAAACCGTAGAGCGGCACGTAGGATGGCAGTCCTCGGCCCGCTACCGGCTGGGCCACCAGGCGGTAGGTGCGCCCTGGATCGAGGCTGAGCAGGTAGGTTCCATCCGACCCGACGATGGCGGTGGCGACGTTCGGAATCAGGTCGTGGTTCAGATCGGTGGCGACCACGGTGGTTCCCGCGCTATCCGTGGCGTCGTCGTCCTGGGCGTCGAGAAGGCGCCCCATGACCGCGAGCTTGGGCGCAAGCGGAATGGTCATCTGCACGCTGTCGGCATCCTTCGACATGTCCTTCATCAAGGTCGTGATCGCGCTGCCCGACATCGACGATGCCGGCGCCAGCGTGATCTGGTACGGACCCTTGGGCAGCGCCGCGAAGGTCAGCTGGCCGTTTACGTCGGTGCTGCCATCGCGGCGGACGACGCCCGTGGCCACCGCGGACCATGCGTCTCCGCCATCGCTGCCCAGGCTGGCGGCCACCGACAGAATGCCCACCGCAGGGAAGCCGCCTGTCGTGGATTCGATGTGAACCGCGACGGGATCGATGGGCGCTGGATTGCCAGGCACCTTCACCGTCAACTGGAGATCCGTCGCAGGAAGGGGCAACCACTGAAAATCAACGTCAGGCACCGTCGTCGCGGAAGTCGCCAGGTTGATGCCTTGGTCGATGCTGGCCGTGGCCAGGGGCGAACCATCCGCCGGCGTGACCACGATGGAAAGCATGCCGCTCGGATTCACGCTGAGGCTGTACGCACCATCGGCGTTGGCCTGACCCACGGTCGAGAAGAGCAGGTCGGTCTGGCCGACCGTCGCGGACGGCTGGTAGGAATGCAGGCTGATGGTGGCGCTGATCGCCGGGCCGTCAGGCGTCAGCAGGTGACCTGCGATGGCGATACCAGGTGGCAGTGGCAAGGGATTGGCGTTGGTTTTGATGAATTGAGCATCGACCCTGACGTTGTTGCTGGTGGCGCGGTTGAGCAGGTAGGGGGGCAGCGGCTGGGTGGTTGCATTCGGTGGGTCGGGCACGACCAGAACTTGGTATTCGAGCAGGGTATCGAGCACGGTTCGGAACGGCGACTGGGTGGTGCTGCGGCCGTAAATGACCCAGGTCGATGCGCTTGATTGGATGCGAATGGTTGACGGGATGGCAAGGGTCAGTGGATCGTTTGGACCCGTGCTTGGCGTGCTTGGATCGATGGCCAAGGCCGAGCCGGTGGCCAAGTCCACGTCCTTGGCGGGTTGGGGGCTGCCGGCCGTGATCTTCAGGTCGACCTCGTAGGGAACGGCGCCAGCGACGGAATCGCTCGGCGGCAGCACGCGCAAGCGATAGAGTCCATACTGGTTTTGCCCATTCTGGACCAGCGCGCGCGCACTTCCCGAGCAATCGTCGCCGATGCTGACCGTGATGTCGTAGCGAGCCGCGATGGAAATCGGGAATTGCACGATGCTTGGATCCACGCCTGCGCTGGTGGGCTGGATGGCCTGTCCGTCGGAGCGGCTCACCGACCAGGCCCATTGGGCCGGGTAGGGCGTGGTTTGTCCCCAGGTGATGGCACCCTGGACGCGCAGGAACGCCGTTGGGCTCGCGATCAGGTTGACCAGGCTCGCGGGTGAAAGCGGCGTGATGTCGAGGTGGCAAGAACCGGCGAGGTCGGGAATGGACCAGGTCACTTCGGGGCGGCCCGAGGCATCGCCCCGAGCCGGCGCATCGTAGGCCAGGCCGCCGTCGATGGCGAGGCTCGTGTCCTTGGGAACGGCGTCGGGGTTGGCCGGAAGGCGCGCGTCCGAACCACCTTGAGCATCTGCACCGGCGGCGTCAGCAACCCTTTTGCCCGAGGAGGAACCTCCGCAGGCGTAGGCCGCCAGGGTGGAGAGCGCGAGTCCGACGATGAGCGGCGCGTGTCTCATCGGAATTCCACCGTCCAGGTCACCCACTCGACGCGGAAATCGGACGAGTAGCAAATCGTGGCGTTGGGGTCGCAGGCCGCGAAGACCGCATCGCAGCCTGGGGTCCTGGGCTGACAGGCGGTCACGCGGTCGTGATACTCGACCCTGACCTGGACGATCGCCTGAGCCTTGAATTTCCCTTCGGGAATGGTGAAGGTAGGGCCGCTGCCGATCCAGCGCTCGAAGACAGTCGAGGTTGGGCCTGGGCCACGGATGTACCAGACAAAACCCGCAGGACTGGCCGAGGTAGAGTCCGACGAATCGGATGGCGGATAGGGGTCGCCGTCATCTTCGACCCGGTTGATGGTGAAGGTGTTGGGGAGGTTGGCGAACAACAGCAGCGGCGATGCGCTGGACGAGGTTGGCGGTAACGGCTGGGCGCTCTTGATGTCGATGCTCGGGAGTTGATCGCCCGCGACTTGAATGAGTTGCTCGGCAACGCTCTGCAAGTTGCTGGGGTCGTTGACCACCAGTTGCACGCGGTAGCTTCCCGGCGCCGTGGCGGAGAACGTGCACACGAAGGCACCCTTGGAATTGTCTGGACAGCCCGGCATGGTTATCTCGGTGCTATCCGTGGCGAACACGTGCCAGATGGGGGTCAGGAGCTTGGGGTCGTTGTCGTCAGGATCCTTCGAGCTCGCACCCGACAGCGTGATCTCGGAGTAGAGCGCGAGCGGATAGGGTTGGCCAGCGACAGGGGCGGGCTGGCCGGCGGTGTTCTGGATCTCGATGCTCGCGGTTGGCGCCTGGTCCACGACTTGGTAGTTCTGTGCGGCCGATGCCGTTGCTCCGCGGTTGTCCGTCACAACGACCACGACGCATCCGGGGCCGAGGTCGGTGGGCTGAAACTGGAACGTGGCTTTGCCGGGGCTTGGAGGCGCATTCAGCGCCTTGTCGCAGGTCTTGCCCTGATACCAGTCGAACCTTAGCGAGTCGGTACTTTGGTCGGGATCGAATGCATCGGCTGCAAACAGCGCGGCCTTGCTGCGGACGAGATTGAAAGGATCTTGGGTAGCAACGGAAACAGTTGGCGCGGTATTGATGGGGTCGGTGAAGAGCAGGCAGCCACCCGTCCCGCTTGCAAGCAAGCAAAGCAAGAGCAACCTGCAACCGCGCGTGGCCACGGTGTGACGCTAGCATACTTGGGGCTCGCACATCGACCGAGCCGGTCGGTGATTGAGACCGTTGCCACCACGCCTTTTCGACGGTGGCGGGATCTCCGCTCGCCCTGTGATGAAGCTCACCTCGGCCGAGCAAGGATGAACCGGCCGTCCTGTTCGGTCACGGTTCGCTCGATTCTGGCGCCTGGGACAAGGTCGACTTCTCCGACCAGCTGTCGCGGGCTTTGCTTGGTGCGGGAGCAGTAAATCCTGTGCTTGCCTGGCGCGATATCGCGAAATACGGGCATCAAATCGCCCGCCGGATAGTCGTCGAGGCTGGGGTAGCAGAAGCCGCCCTTGGCGAAAAGGGCGATGGTCCCAGCGCGCGTCTGCTCGGCCTCGCGCTTGGGCGAGGGCACCGGTTCGACGGCGGGAGCGGCTGGCTGTGGCGGCAGCGCAGAGACTGGCGTGGATTCTGCCACGGTGGTCGCTGGTGCATTGGCGGCCGCGTGGGTCCGTCGCGACGCTCGCGACTTGGCCGGAGCCGCGCTGGTCGTCGGGGCTGGCGCCGTCGGTGGAGCCACGGCCTGCTCCTTCTTGACTGGCGCGGGCGTTGGCCGAGCTGGGGATGCTATGGGCGACGCCACTGGCGAGGCAACGGGCGCTACGGGCGCAGGCACATTGTGTGTGAGTAGAGGCTTGGCTGCGAGAACGATGCCGAGCGCGGCCAGAAGGCCGGCCGCCACCACGGCGATCCTGATGGCGATGCGGCTGGCGGAGAGCCGCCGCAGAAGCTTGTCGGCGCCAGCATGGCTCGGGACATAGGCCGTCGCGTGCCCGATCTCGGCCAGGGCCCGTGCCAGTTGTCCACGCCGTGCGAACTGGCGAGCCCGCTCTGCGGCCATGTCGGCCACCCGAGGTCGCAGATCCCCCAGCATCGCTTCTGGCTCGTCGAGAAAGCGCCGCAGGGCCTTGGCTTCGGGCACCAGCCCCGCCGTGCGCGTGAACTCGCGCAGGTCGGTTGCCAGCGCCGAGGCGCTCGGGTAGCGCTCGGCTGGGGACGCCTTGAGACAGCGCATGATCATGGCTTCGAAATCGGGCCCCACGGTGGCGACGACCTGCGATGGCCTGCGGAAGGTGCCGCGCACGATGGCCGCGATCATGGTGAAGGGATCCTTGCCCGAGAACGGCACCACACCCGTGACCAATTCGTACAGCATGGCGCCGAAAGACCACAGATCGGCCGCCGCGGTCACCTCGTGCCCGCGCGACTGCTCGGGCGACATATAGGCGGGCGAGCCGACCAGCGCACCCGTCGCGGTCATGGTTTCCATGCCCGTGATGTGGGCAACGCCAAAATCGGTCAGCACCACGCGGCTCGATTCGCCGCTGGTTTCGATCATGACGTTGTCGGGTTTCACGTCGCGATGGATGACCCCGTGCTCGTGCGCCGCCGCCAAGGCTTCGGCCAGGGGAAGTGCGATGAGCGCGGCGATCTCCGGCAAGAAACGCCCACCGCGTTCTTCAAGCAGCGTGCGCAGGGTTGGACCCGAATCAGCTCGACCACGATGTAGCTGGGCTCGCTGTCGGTTGCGCTGACGAAGTCGTAGATCTCGACGATGGCGGGATGCTTGAGCGCGGCCACGGCGTGCGCTTCGCGCCGAAAACGCTCGCCCGCGCCGCCGCGGGCGGCGTGGACCATGCTCATCACCTTGAGGGCAACGTCACGGCCAAGTTGGGTGTCGCGCGCGCGAAAGACCGTGGCCATAGCGCCGTGCCCAAGGGTGCCCACGATTTCGTAGCGGCCCAGGGTGGCGCCGATCTTGGGCGACGCGAAAGCATTGCCGGCCAAGCTCGACGAAACAGCCGATCCCTGCTCGCCTGGTTCCGGGGATGGCGCCGCCATGCTACTTCGCTCCCGACCCACCGGGCTTGCCCAGCGCCGCCTGGGCCTCGCCGAGCTTCTGGTTGATCACGGCCGCGTTGGGTTCGAACGACCGCGCGAAGTTGAAGTTCATGGCCGCACCCTTGAAGTCCTTCCTGGCGAGCGAAAGCATACCAAGCCGGAAAAATTTCTTGGCCTCTTCGTGCTTGATGCTGTCCTCGGGGTTCTGTGGTGCGCGTGATTCTCGATCCGTGCTGGTCAGGCGTTTCTTGCCTTCGTTGAGGACACGGGCGTAGGCGGCGCGCTTTTCTGGCGTGGTCAGCACACGATAGGCTTCGCTGATGCGGGCATAGATGGTTTCCAGGCGCTCCTTGAGCTCGCGGTCGGCCATCGTGTGGTAGCGATCCGGGTGCAGATCATCCGACATGCGAAAAAACGCCGTGCGGATGTCGGCCGCGGGCGTAACGGACGAGACGCCGAGCAGTTCGTAGTAGGTGAGCTGATCGAGCTTTCCATATATCTGCTTGGCGAAGATGGCGAGTTGTTCGGGGGTCTGGCGGGGCATACGCTTTTCTCTAGTCCTTCAGTTCCTCTGGCTCGGCCAGCTCAGGCAACATCGAGTCGTCGAGGGGACTCTCCTGCGACTTTTGGCGCTCTACTGCTTCTGCCACTTCCGCGTCGGTCATGCCACCGCGGACGTTGACAGCGGCTTCGCGCGCAGCGCCGGTGGCCGCGTCGCGCGCGCGCACGCGCAGGATGCCATTGGTGTCCACGCGGAAGGTGACTTCGATGGCAATCTCGCCGCGCCGGGCGGGCGGTATGCCGCTCAATTCCAGCTCGCCCAAGGGGACGTTTTCGTCGAAGCGGCGGGACTCGCCCTGGCAGACCTGGATGCGCACCGTGCTCTGGTTGTCCGCGGAGGTGGTGAAGATGCGCGTCTGCTCGACGGGAACCGGCACGTTGCGGTCGAGGATGCGCTCGGCGAAGCCGCCAGCGACGGCGATGCCGAGGGCGCGCGGGGTGACGTCGAGCAGAACGGCGTGGTTGGCCAGGTTCTCGCCGGCGTGGGCCAGGTTTTCGGCCTGGATAGCGGCGCCCCAGGCCACGACCTCGTCGGGATTGAGGTCGGTCCGCGGCGTCCGCCCGAAATAGCGTTCGACCTCGGCCCGCACGAGAGGCACGCGCGTCGTGCCGCCGACCATGATGACCTCGTCGATCTGAGAGGCGGCCAGCCCCACAGATGCCAGCACTTCCTGCGTGGTTTGGATGGTGCGTCCGACCAGTCCGCGAATGGCGGTCTCGAAAACATTGCGCGCAATGTGAAAGCGCAGGGCGAGTTGTTCGCCGAGCTCGCTGACGGCGATGTTCTTGAGCTCGCCGCGCGCCTCGGAAAACTCCGACAGGTGGCACTTGACCTGCTCGGCCGCAATGAGCAGGCGCGCGTGGGCGGCCTGATCGTCGCGCGGATCGATGCCGTGCTCGGCGCAGAACAGCTCGGCCAGGATGTTGAGCAGGGCGGTGTCCATGTCGTCCCCGCCGAGGAAGGTGTCGCCGCCGGTGGCGAGCACCTCGAAGACGTCGCCTTCCACTTGCAGGATGGTGATGTCGAAGGTGCCGCCGCCAAAATCGTAGACGGCGATCCGCTGCGACATGTTTTGCCCGAGACCGTAGGCCAGGGCCGCGGCGGTGGGCTCGTTGAGCACGCGTAGGACATCGAGTCCGGCGATGCGGCCGGCGTCGATGGTGGCGCGCCTTTGGGCATCGTTGAAATTCGCGGGCACCGTGATCACGGCGCCGGTTACGCTATCGCCGAGAAACAGCTCGCAGCACTGGCGCAAGTAGCTCAGCAAAAGGCCGGACACCTCGGGAATCGTGTACGTGCGATCCGGGCCGACGAAAACGGCCTGCTCGTTGTTGCCCTCGCGCAATTCGTAGGGCAGGCGAGCGATGGCTTTCTGCACTTCCTTGGATCGGAACGAAAGCCCGATGAGGCGTTTGCCTGAATAGACCGTGTACTTGGGGTCGACGATGCGGCGGGCCACACCCTCGCGCGAAAAGTACTTCAACCCGTCGGCGGAAAACGAAACGACCGATGGGTGCAGATAGCCGCCATGGGCAGCAGGCACCACCACCACCTGACCGTCTCGCACCGTGGCAATGACGGAGTTCGTGGTTCCGAGATCGATTCCAACTACCGACATGATCGAGTTCGCTAGCCTGCTCCCGAAAGAAAATGCCAACGAGGATGATACCTCATCGGGCGTCGGGATCGCGAAGTTGAATCGTGGGCTAGCGGTTGTCCTTAGCCACCACGATACCCAGGACCAGCGCGGTTCCGGCAGCCACGGCGATGGCGGCAACCAGTGGCCACCGTTGTTGCAACCAGCCTCCGGGGCGTGGGGCGTCTCCGGGCTCGCTGCCGCCGGGGACGCGGGGTGGTGGAACTGCGACCATGAGCGGCGCATTGGGCTGGGCACCACCGGCTTCAGCTCTTTGCGTTAGGTTTGTTCGGCTGGCCAGCTCGTCAAGTCGCAGCACGGTTGCCACCAAATCGGGCGACTCGCTGTCCGCGCTGACCGGCACGGCGGCGGCGTCGCGCAGCTCGCCAGTCCGAGCGTCGATGAGGCGCAAATCGATCTCGACCTTGTCGCCCAGGTGCAGTTGGCCGAGCAAGGCGAATGCCGCGCCACGTGCCTTGGCCAGTTCGGCGGCCGCCACCGCATCGAAGGTCAGGAACTGCGTGGCCGGCACGTCGAGCACCACGTTCGGCTCTTGGATGGCGACGGTTGTCGACCACGGGGCATGGCCTGCCTCCTCGACGCGAACGAAATGCTCGCCGTAGGGCAGGGCTTTGCTGTTGGCTGGCGAGGCTTGCGGCGCGCCTCCATCGAGGGAAACCAGGGCGCGGGGGTGTGCGCGCACGGTCAGCGTACCCCTTGGTCGCTGCGCAATCGTGGCCATCGCCAGGCGCCAGCTTGCCTCGACCAGGGGTTGCGCAGCCGCTTCGTCGAAGGTCTGCCCAGCGCCCAGGATCGCTGCGCGCAGGTAGGCGGTCTTTGCTTCTTGCGGAGTGATGGACGTGAACGGCTCCGAGTAGGTCGCGCCGCTGGCGAGCTGAAGCGCCATGGCCTGATGGAAAAACAGACTGGCGAAGTCCTTTGCAGAGAGTCCCTCGCCTCCGTTGCCCAGCGCTTGCGTCGCGGCTTCGCCCAGGATCGCTGCCGCTAGCACGAAGTTGGAGGCGCGCAAGGCGGTCATGCCCTCGCCGAAGAGTCCGGCACTCCGCGTTTGCTGTGGCGCCTGTATGGCCACGGTTTCAAGCGGGCCAAGCCTACGTTTCTTCACCGCGCCCTCGAATTGCGAGCGGGCGGCGTCGTTCGCCGAGGCGTCGGGCGTGGTGGCCCAGATGGGATGCGTGATGGGTTGCGCCTGCGCGCGCGCGGCTAAGGCAAACGTACACGCAAGCAGGAACCAGAATCCGCGGCGGTTCATGGTTCCAATCTATGCCCGCCGGCTCGGTTCGGCCAAGAATCCTACTCGTGCGGGCCGTGCTGGTGTTCCGGGTCGTAGCGTCCATTGCCGTTCACATCGAAGAAGATGGGATTGGTCAAAGCCAGAGGGTAGACGCCGAAGGTGCGGTTGTCGCCAACGACGGGGGCCATGATCTTGTCTCCATCCACGCGCACGACGGCGTAGCCATCGCTGGGCAGGGCGAGATCATGGCTCATCCGAAAGCGCACCACTTCCTGGCTGTCCGGCACCGGCCAGCGTTTGGCCTCCTTGCCCGACACGTACAGAATCACGCGGCTTACGGAAATCCAGGGCGCGGCGTCGACCTCGATGTCGAGCGTAGCCTTGCCGCCTGGCGCGGGAATCAGATCGCCGATGTCACCCTTCCCGGAGCGAAAGCGCACGAAGGGTCCCGTGGTGAAGAACGCCTGATGGTTCTTCACCGCGGTGGCCACCTCCCCGGGCGTGACGTGATCGGGCCGGTCGTCGCGCACGCGCACGTAGTTGCGTGGATAGCCGCCCATGTTGTAGGTCAAGTGGTGCGTGTCCGAATTTCCAGTGGCGGTGACGATGTGCCCGTGGTTGAGCAGTCCGAGCCAGTCATCAATGATGCGATCCACGCTCTTGCGCGCCGGATCCTGGTAGCCGTTGAGCACCTCGATGGCGTCGAAATCGAAGGAAAACCCAGGGCGGCCAGCGCGATCCGAGTGGGGGTCGAATTCGCCGACGATGAAATAGCCCACGCCGGGATCGATGCGCGGGTGGTGCACGTCGATGACGGCCTCGGGCGCGTGCTCGCGCACATTGGCGAAGATCTCCTTGGCATTGTGCCCGTGGACCAGCACGGCGCCCTGGCCAGCGCGGGCCGTGTCCTGTGGCAAGGGAAAGGCACCGTAGTGTCCCCAGCCATTGGTGGTCAGCTCGTCGCCCCTGGCTGACGTGATGAGCGCGCCCAGGCCAAGCTGGCGGATGGTCGGGGCGTAATCGGTCACCACGTTGTGATCGGTGGACACGATCATGTCGATGCCGTCGGCGACGAATTCGAGAATGCGATGGCTGAGCGGGACGATGGAATCGGGCGAAGGCGCGGCGTGAACGTGGAAATCGGCGGACAGCCAGCCCGTGGTGTCCACCACATGACGGAGCTTCGCGACGACCTTCGCTCCCTCGGGACCAATCTTGACCTTTCGATTAACCGAGACGTCCCACTCGGGGCCGCGGCTCACGTAAATATCGTAGAGTCCCAATGGAACGCGAATCTCCTCGCTGCCGGCGGCGGAGAATACACGGTCGAAGGCGGAGATGGCCAGCTCGCCTTCTGGGCGGCCGATGTCGTTGTGGGTGAAGACCGGTCTCGGCGTGCCTTCCACGCCGACGAAGGTCAGCTTGCACGGTATGGGCTTTCCCGTTGCGGCGTCGGACACCTCGAAGGCGAGCAAGCCGCCACCGTGGCGGTTGGTAGGGATCTTCAGCCGCTCTTCTTCTGGCGATTGCGAAGGCTGATCGAGAATGTTCCCGCCCGCAGACTCGGCGGGGTGGGACAACGCCCGCGAGCTGACGACGGCGATGGGCAGCGCGAGCGCGGTCAGAATCAGGAAAAGGCGTCTTGGAATTCTAGAATGCATGGACCGATGATAGCCCATGCAGCGTGGCTGGCTAGCTCTGCACAACCGTGCGGGCGATGTCACCGATCTCTTGGTCGGACAGCCACTTCTTCTTGTCGCACACCGCGATCACCCGGTGGTAGATGTCATCGAGCTGGGCGGTGGTGAGCTTGTAGCCGAGGTGGGTGCAGCGGTCGGCGATGGCGTGGCGGCCGCTGTGCTTGCCGACCACGAGCTGGCTCGCCGGAACACCGACGGATTTCGGATCCATGATTTCGTAGGTCGTGCGCTCTTTGAGGAAGCCGTCTTGGTGGATGCCGGCTTCGTGCGCGAAGGCGTTCTTGCCCACGATGGCCTTGTTGGGTTGCACGCCGACGCCGATGATCTCGGTCAGAAGCTGGCTGGCCGGGTACAGCTCCTCGGTCTTGATACCGGTGGTGAAGGGCAGGATATCGCCGCGCACCTTAAGCGCCATGACGATCTCTTCCAGCGAGCAATTGCCGGCCCGCTCGCCGATGCCGTTGATGGTGCACTCGACCTGGCGTACGCCGGCCTGGATCGCGGCGATGGAATTGGCCACCGACAATCCGAGATCGTTGTGACAGTGCACGCTGACCTCGGCCTGGCCTTCCAGGGCGCGTACCACCGTGCCCACCAGTTGGCCGTATTCGGCCGGGATCGAATAGCCGACCGTGTCGGGCAGGTTGACGATGCGCGCACCCGCCGCGACCACGGCGCGCGAGAAGCGAACCAGGATCTCGGGCGAGGTGCGCGTGGCATCCTCCGCGGAGAACTCCACCTCGTCGACGTACTTGTGCGCTAGCTCGACCGACTTGATGGCGATCTCCAGGGCCTGCTCTTCCGTCTTCTTGAGCTTGTGCTGAAGGTGGATGGGGCTGGTGGCAATGAAGGTGTGAATGCGTGGGCGCTTGGCCTTCTCCAGCGCCTTGGCCGCGCGCTCGATGTCGCCCGTGTGGCAGCGGGCGAGGGCGGCGACCGTCACTTGGCTGTATTCGCGCCCGATGGCGTCGACCGCGTCGAAGTCGCCTTGGGATGCCATGGGGAATCCCGCCTCCATCACGTCCACATTCAACTCGACGAGCTTGCGCGCCAATCGCATCTTCTCGGGGACGTTCATGCTACAGCCGCACGACTGTTCGCCGTCGCGCAGGGTGGTGTCGAAGATGTGAACGCGGTTACTCATGGCAGCGGGCTCCTTTCAGATTGCGATATCAGCCGTCAAATTAGCGCCATCTGCACGATATGGCGAATTTATTCTGTTCGTCATTTGTATGAGTTATTGTTATCTTATAAGTTTCGCTTATACTCACGAGCAGCCATGGATCTCTCCACCCTCGCCGTGTTCCGCACGGTCGCCACGGAAAAAAGCTTCTCTCGGGCCGCCGTCAAGTTGGCGCGCACGCAGCCGGCCGTTTCGCTGGCCATCAAGCGGCTGGAACAAGATGTGGGCGAAACCCTCATCGATCGCAGCGGTCGGCAGACGCGCCTGACCGATGCCGGCCAGGTCGTGCTCGATCATGCCCGCCGGTTCGAAAACCTGCGCTCCGAGCTGACCCAGGCCTTGGCCGAGTTGCGCGACAATGCCACCGGCCGCTTGCTCATCGGTGCCAACGAGTCGGCGACCTTGTACCTCTTGCCTCTCATCAGCCGCTATCGACGGCGCTATCCGCGGGTGAAAGTGCAGGTGCGGCGCTGCCAGTCCAGCAAGATCCCCACGGAAATCGTCGAGGGCGATCTGGAGCTGGGCGTGGTCAGCTACGATCCCAACGACAGCCGGCTCAACTCGCGCATTATCTTCACCGATCACCTGGCCTGCGTGGTAGCGCCCCAGCACCGGCTGGCGCGGCGGCGATCGGTTTCGATCACCGATCTCGGCATGGAAACCTTCATCGGACACATCGTGGTCTCGCCCTACAAAGAGGTCGTGGTGCGCGAGTTCGAACGGCTGCGGGTTCCGCTCAACCGCGATCTGGAAATGCCGACCGTCGAGGCGATTCGCAAGCTGGTGCAGCGGAACGAGGGCGTGGCCTTCCTGCCACGCATGTGCGTCGAGGACGAAATCGCTCAGGGCACGCTGCGGGAGATTCAGGTCAAGGGACTGATGCCCGAGCGCAAGATTCGCCTGGTTCATCCCGCCGGGCGGACGCTGTCCCACGCCGCACGCGCCTTTCTGGCCTTGCTGAAGTGAACTAGCCCTCGGCGTCTTCTTCAGGTTCGGTTGCGTCTCCGGATCGCTCGATGGCGCGGTAGAGGGTACGACGGTCGATGCCCAGTTTCTCGGCCGCCCGCTTCTTGTTGCCGCCACATTCGGCGAGGACGAGGGCGATGTAGCGGCGCTCTAGCTCGCCCAGAGTTGGGCGATCGTCGATGATGCTGGCGGGTGCGATGGATGCTCCGCCGTAGACCTCCGCCGGCAGGTCCGAGGGGAGGACAACATTGCCCTTGGCGACGGCCACCGCGCGCTCGATGGCATTCTCAAGCTCGCGTACGTTGCCCGGCCAACCGTAGCGGCAGAGAACCTCGAGGGCTTCGGGCGAGACGCTGGCCAAGGCGCGACTCTCTCGTCTGGCGATCTTGTTGATGAAGTGGCGAACCAGGATGGGAATGTCGCCTGCGCGGTCGCGCAAGGGCGGCATGCGCACGGTCACCACGTTGATGCGGAAATAGAGATCCTCGCGGAAGCGCGTGGCCTTGACCTCGGCTTCCAGATCGCGGTTGGTGGCGCACACCAGGCGCACGTCGACGCGAATGGCTTCCGTTCCGCCCACCGGGCGCATTTCCCCGTCTTGCAGGACGCGCAGGATCTGAGCCTGCATTTTCGGCCCCATGTCGCCGATTTCGTCGAGAAACAGGGTTCCGCCGTTGGCGGTTTCGAACAGGCCGCGCTTGGCCGCGATGGCACCGGTGAAGGCGCCGCGCGCGTGACCGAAGAGCTCTGATTCGAGCAAGGATTCGGATAGCGCCGTGCAGTTGACCGGTACGAAGGGCTTGTTCGCTCGTGGCGAGCGCTGGTGGATGGCGCGTGCGACCAGCTCCTTGCCGGTGCCCGATTCGCCCACCACCAGGACGGTCGCCGTCGACGGGGCTACGCGTGCGACCAGCTTGTAGACGTCGAGCATGCGTTGGCTCTTGCCTTCGATGTCCGCGACCTGGTCCTGGCTGCCGCCAGCGGACGCGGTGCTGTCCGCCTCTGCGGAAAGCCGTCTGCGCTCGAGCGCGCGAGCGACGGTCAGACGGAGCTCTTCGACATTGAAGGGCTTGGACACGTAGTCGTAGGCCCCGTGCCCGATGGCCTCCATGGCCCCGGTGACGTCCCCGAAGGCGGTGATGAGAATGACCGGCGTGCCCGGCGACTTCTCGGTGAAGGCACGCAGCACGTCCAGGCCGCCGACCCGTTCCATGCGCACATCCGACAGCACCAGATCGTAGCGTCCGCTGCCGGCGCGTTCGACGGCAGGCGCGCCGTCGTCCACGGCCTCCACTTCGAAACCCTCGCCGCGCAAAATCTCGCACAGCAGATCGCGCGCGACCGCATCGTCTTCAACCACCAACATTCGGGTCATGCAGCTCCTCCGGTTGAAATCTTTCGAATGCCGGACTCGAGCTTCGGCGCGCCGGGATCCCCTTCGCCGGGGCCGTGCAACGGCAAATGCACCGTGAAAGTCGAACCCTTGCCAGGCGTACTTTCCACCTCGATGGAGCCACCTAGGGCCTTGGATAGCTCGCGGCAGATGGCGAGCCCGAGCCCGGTACCCTTGCCACGTCCCTTGGTCGTGTAGAAGGGCTCGAAAATGCTGCGCTGATCTTCGGGTGAAATGCCCGTGCCGGTGTCGCTGATGGCAATGTGGACGTGCCCGTTCGTGCTGCCAGCCGAGATGGTCACGTGGCCGTCCTTGGCGACGGCGGCGATGGCATCGAAGGCGTTGGAGAGCAGATTGATGAGGATCTGGCGCAGGAGCCCCGGATCGGTCTGGAAATCGGATGGATCGTCGGCGATGTCCATGGCCACCGCGTTCTTGGAAGACTGTTCTCCGCCGCCCGTGACCTCGACGGCCTCGATCAAGAGCTGGCGCAGCGAGGTGGTTTTACGCTCGGGTTCGAGGCCGCGGGTCGAGTCGAGATAGTCGCGCACGATGCGGCCGATGCGGGCGATTTCACGCGTGGCCACCTCCAGGCGTTCACGCAAGGCAGGCGCAAGATCTCGCTGCAAGAGCGCGAGTTGCAAGTGGCCCGAGACCGAAGAAAGCGGCGTGCCGATTTCGTGCGCGAGCTGGGCCGCCAGCTGACCTAGGGTGGCGAGGCGAACCTTGGAGGCGTTTTCCCGGCGCAGATCGTTGAGCAATCGGTTGAGTTGGCCGAGGGCCATGTTCTTGCGCGACAGATCCTGGGTCGCCAGCTCAATTTGTTGCGCCAGGCGCAGATTGAATTCGCGGATCTCGCGATTGGCGGTCGAAAGCTGGTCGAGCATCTGGTTAAAGCCCAGCGAAAGCCGTCCGACTTCGTCCGGCGCGCCGATGGCGACCCGTCGTTCGAGGTTACCGCCCTCGACGTCGCGCATGGCCGCCGCCAGGCTCTCTAGCCGGCGCAGCACGATTCGGTTGATGAGAAAGCCCGTGAGGAGAACCAGCACGATGAGGTGCACGACGCCGAAGATGAGCGACCAGCGCTCGGTCACGCGGATGACGGAGAGAACCGGGCTCAGGCTCCAGTGCATGAGCAGGTTTCCCTGCCATGGCCCCTTGAGATTCACGAAACGCTGCAGAATGTACACGTCGCCTTCGGTTGGCTTGCGCGTGGAACCGAGTTCGCGGGGCAGGTAGGACAGGCGCGTAATCTCGGGCGTTTCGCCGTGGGGGGCGACGATGCGCACCGACGGCGAGCTGGGAGAAGAGGTGGGCGCATCGTGCTCGAAGACGAGCTGTAGGCGTTGGATGCGTGGGTGATCCTTGACGTAGTTCGACAGGGCAGTAGCGTAGTCGCGTTCTCCGGCTTCGGGTCCGAAACGCTCAAGGCCTTGCTTGATGTCGTCGGCAATTTCCTCGGCCGAGGATTGGGCTTGTCGAGTCAGTTCGCTGCGCATGGCATAGATGCGCACCCAAAGCGCGGCACCAGCGGTTACCGCTGCGCTGGCGGCCACAAGGACCCACACTTTGGCTCGAATCGTCACGACGTTATCTTATCAGGACAAAGAAAAACCCCCGGAATTGTCATCCCGGGGGCTCTTCGGGAAGAGCCAGCGCCACCAGGCATTGCCTGGCGGACTGTGCGCTTCAAAGCGTGAACTGAATTACTTCGCGGCCTCTTCGCCGTCCTTCTTCTCTTCACCCTTCTTGGCCTTCTTGCCCTTCTTCTTGGCCGGCTTCTCAGTCTTCTCGGCCGCAGGCTCTTCGCCGGCAGAGGCCAGCGTGGTGCTGGCGAATGGGATGGCGAAGGCAAGAGCGAGGAGGATAACGCGAGTCAGCTTCATTGGGTCTCCTTGTTGTCTGGTTTCCAGGACCGTTCGGCCCAGTTTGCTTGTTCCTCTTGCAGCGGACATGCCACCCGAGGAGCTAGACGTGAAGTCAATGATATTAGATGGTTAGAAACTCGACGTCAATCGAGGACAGTGCGTGCGTGAGGCGGTTTTGTTTGGGCCATGGTGGCCATGGTGAAAATCGCCTCACTGCTTTTGCTCTGACTGCGTGAGAATGGCGATGTTCTTGGCCCCTGCCTTCTTGGCGACTGCCATCAGGTCGACGGCCGCGCCGAGAAAGACGCTCTTGTCGCCGCGCAGAAGCAGGGTTTCCGAATCCACTTCCGTGAGTGCCTTGTGGATCTCTTCTTCAAGATGGGCAGGATCGATCTTGCGGTTGAAGATGAAGAGCTCGTTGTTCTTCGTCACGGTCAGGACCGGATCGGTGCGCCGCTTGGTGACCGCGCCCGCCGCGTTGGCCTTGGGCAGAGCAACCTTCACCCCCGTTCGCGACGCGACCTCGGACTCTACTATTGCGGTCGAGGTCACCATGAAGATGATGAGCAAGACCAGGAACACATCGGTGAGCGGCGTGATGTTGATTTCCGCCACGATGGATTCCCTACCTTCACCCTCCGCCTCGGGTTCTGCGCTGGGATCATCGATCTGCACGCTCATCGACATGGATTGATCGCTACGAAGGTGGGGCCTTGCCCGGCGCTTGGGCTTGCGGCGCAACGACCGGGTCGGCCTGGGCTCTTCCGTATTCGCCCAGGACGAGCAGGAATTCCTCGCAGAAGACTTTGTACTGCACGCCAATGGCGCCGACCTTCGCGACGAAGTAGTTGTAGGCGATGATGGCGTAGATGGCGACCAGCAGACCGGCCGCGGTGGCCACAAGGGCGGCAGCGATGCCTTGCGAGACCACTTTGAAGCCGCCGGTGCCCGCCTGGGACATGGACTGGAATGCCTTGAGAATACCGACCACCGTTCCGAAAAGGCCGACGAAGGGTGCCGACGACCCCACGGTGCCGAGCGCCCACAGGTAGCGCTTAAACCCGGCCAGAGCGACGATGCGCTGGGAATTCACGGCCTCGGTGGTTTTCTGTGGTGTCCTGGCGAACACGCGCAAGCCGCGGCCGAAGACCTCGCCCAGGGGATCGGTCGCGGTCTCGCACAGGGCGGTGGCCTTGGCGAGATCGCCCTTCTCGACTGCTTCGATCACCCGGCGCTTGAAGACCTCGGATTTGGCCAGCACCCGCCAAAGGGAATAGATGCGTTCGCAGATCACGGCTACCCCAGCCACCGACCACACCAAAAGCAGCATGAGGATAACCCACTCGTCGTGGATCAGGTTGCGGATAGTTTCCCAGGTCATTGAATTCCGTAGGGTGATAGCTCGGCGGCTCTTTGTCCAGCTTCTCCGCTACAATGCAACCATGTCACAGGGTGGACCAGGCGCAAGCCTGCCAAGGTTCGGTCGGCAGTTGCTGGCGGCCGGGCTGATTCTCGACGCTGCCGAGTTGGCTTGTTGTGGGCTTCCGCTGGTCCTGTGGATGCGGAATCTGCCGTGGGAGACGCTGTGGCTGAAGGTCGCTTTGCCCCTGACCCTCGCGGTGTGGGCGGCGGCGGCCCTGCGCATGGCCGCTCGGATTCGCCCGCTGCTCGACCTGGTGGACTCCATTCGCCAAGGTGGCAAACCCAAATCACCCGAGACCGAGGCCGCGCGCGTCGCCCTCTCGCGTGCTCCCCTCGAGGTGGCTGCTCTACACCTGCTCGGCTGGGCCCTGGTCGCGTCGGTGCTTCCCGCGCACGCCGTGCTGGGCGGCGAGCGCGACTTGTCGTCAGCGGCCGCGCTCATCCAACTGGTGTTGCTCACCTCGACGGGTTTGGCCGCCATTCGCACCCTGGCGCTGGAGATCATCCTGGCGCCCACGCGGCCGATCCTGATCCCAAACCTGCAAGGCATCCGCGTGTTCGCGGATCGCTATCGGGGGGCGCTGCTGGCGGTGGGGATCGCGCTACTCGGACTGTGGCAGACGGCGCTGGCCTTCTTTGCCTCAACCTTGGCTCGGGCTTCGGAAGGAGTGTTGATCGCGGGCATGTTCGCGCTGTGGCCCATGCTGATCCTAGGCGCCTACCTTTGGTGGCGCGTTCTTCTCAAGCGGACCCGGCCCATCGAGGACTACTTCGATTTGGCGTTGCGGACCAAGGGCGGCAAGGGCCCCTCGCGCGACGATCCCAAGGCCGTTGCCGCGTTCATCGCCGCGCAGGGCACGCCGTACGCGCTCGGCACGGTGCAGGCTGTGGTCTTTCTTCTGGCCGGGCTTTCGGCCGTTTTCTACCTCGGTGTGCGCGGCGACGTGGATCTGGTCACCGCTGGCCGATTGCTTCTGCTCGCCACGCTTCTCTCGCTCCTGGCCACGATCTACCAGACGCTCTTGCTCCAGAGCGTGCTTCGCCCACTCATCAGGCACCTTGGATCGCGCCACGCCCTTCCCTTGGACCAAGTGCGCTCGCCGTTTGGACTGCACGTCAAGCTGGTCGCAACCATGTTCGCCATGCTGGCTTCTGCCTGCGCCTTCGTCTGGTTGGTGGGGCGGGCCAACGCGCCCTGGGGTTTGAGTGCGCTGTCGGTGGCCATGGCCATGATCTTGGGCATCGTGATGCTTCTGGTTCGAGATGTGGTGGCGCCCTTGCGCGCTCTGGAAGAACGGTCGAGCGACATGGCGGGCGGGCAACTCGCGCGCCCGGTGCCGCCGTGGGGCGAGGCAGACGAAATTGGGCGTTTGGCCGTCATCTTCGAGGAGATGAGGCGATCCTTGCGCGATCGCTTGCGCTCGACGGAATCCATCAATGTGGACTTGGAGCGCGAGGTACGTCGTCGTACCGAGGCTCTCGAACAGCGCAATGCCGAATTGCACGAGGCCCTGGAGAAACTGCGGCGCGCGCAGGACAACCTGGTGCGCAGCGAGAAGTTGGCTTCCATGGGACGCTTGGTGGCTGGCATCGCCCACGAGATCAACAACCCGGTCAATGCGGTCATCAATTCCCTGGGCCCGCTCGACGACGCCGTGAAACGGATTGCGGCTGGCGAGGGCGGCTCGCCCATCGCGATCGCCAAAGAAGCCGAGGAGATTCTGGCCGTGGTCCAGCGCGGAGCCACGCGCACCAAGGCCATCGTGCAGGCGCTGCACGGCTACGCGCGCGGCGACGATTCGGTTCAGCGCGAGGTCAACCTGGCCCGCAGCGTGGACGAGACGCTTGGGCTGCTTCAACACCGCCTACGCCACGTGAAGGTGGTCAAGGACGTGGCACCCAAGGCGCGCATCCTCGGCTTTCCGGGCCAGATCGATCAGGTCCTGATGAATCTACTCACCAACGCGGCCCAGGCCATCGGTGACAAGGGCGGCACCATCAGCGTCACCGCCGAAAATCAGGATGCCTGCGTCCTGGTCACCGTGTCCGACGATGGCCCAGGAATCCCCAGCGATGTCCTGCCGCGCATCTTCGATCCGTTCTTTACGACCAAGGATGTTGGCGAGGGCTCGGGCCTGGGGCTGTCCATCGTGCACGGGATCATCGAGCGCCACGGAGGACACATCGACGTGGAGAGCCAGCCGGGGCAGGGCACCAAGTTCTCGATATCATTCCCGCTTCCGCCCGCCGCCAGGCCTCAATAGGCGGGTGTTTGCTGGCAAGATCGACGCCATACCCATAATATCACGTCGAGTCATCGACGCCGTGAGGATCCTGGCAAATCTGGCCGAAAACTTGACGGTTTCTGGCCCGGGGCTACGGTGGTGATGTAGGTATAGGTAGTAAGAGAAGTACATACTCCGACACACACCAGGGACAAAATGGCCACATCCAAGAACAAGGGCGAATCAAGCGGACGACGTCGGGAGATTCTCGGCATTGGACTCCTCGGGCTTGGCCTCTTCTCGCTGGTCTCGACCATTTCCATGCAAGCGGGCAATGGCCGCCTCATGGGACCAGGGGGCGCGGCCGCCGCAGCGGCTATCTATTCTTTCTCGGGCATCGCCTCGTACATCTTGATTGGGGCAAGCCTGGTGGTCGCGGTTCGCCTCTGTCGCGGCAAATCGCTCATCCGTGGTGTCGCCGAACCGGTGGGGTTCTTGTCCATCCTCCTGTCGGTGGCTGTTCTCTGTCATTTGCCATTCGCCGACGGCAAGGTCTTGCTGCACGGTCCGGGCGGTCTGCTCGGGCAATACATCGGTCAAATCGTGGCCAGTTTCATCGGTGGCGTAGGCGCGGCCCTGGCGGCCACGACCTTGCTTTCCACGGCCGTCTTGCTGCTGACGGATATCCGAGTGGCCGAGGTTCTCGATTCGCTCGCCTGGGCCGGGCTCCACTTGGGGCGCGCGGCGAAGTGGGCGGCTGGTGTTTTCTGCCGCGCGACGGTCAAGGGTGCGCGCGCGCTTGGCCGCGTGGTGGTGGCCATGTTCCCGGAAAAGTCGGCGGCCGAAGACGCGGCCGAAGATGCGTCCGAAGACGAAGCTGCCGAAGCGGACGCTGCTTACGCTGGGACGGAGCCGTCCGAGGATCTGAGCGAGATGGACGCGGCGGCCCTGCGCAAAATGGAAGCCGGATCCTCCGACGAGGAAGCCTTTACCATCGGCGCGGGGATCCCGGCCATGGCGCTTGGCGAGACGGCGTCGGACGAAGGGCAGTCGCTGGCGGCGCTGGCGGTGATTGAAGAGGAGCCCTCCAGCGCATCGCCGCGCGAGAGTGAAGAGCGGCGCGCGGTCGCCGCCGTGGTAGCCGAAGTGGCCGCGGTGGAATGCGCCGCCATGGCCGAAGCGGACGTGGCCAAGGCGAAAGAGGAAGAGACCGCGGCGGCGGCGCAGTCGCAAATCGCTATCATCGCACCGGTGACCAGCGCGCTCGACGACGGTCCCACCGAGGCCAATGAGGCCGCGCCCGAACCGGCTTTTGCCCAGGCAGGTCCCATGATCGTTCCGCCCGTGGTACGCCCGGTGGAGAAGGCCGAATCGATCGATGACAACGCGGACGGCCCTGGTTTCATCCGCCTTTCCGACGGTGCATTCCAACTGCCGTCCTCCGATTTGCTGGAATACATACCGCCCACGGATACGGAGACCGACGAAGCCACCCTACGCGCCATGGCCGAGCGGCTGGAGCAGGCCCTGGGCAACTACGGTGTGCGCGGCAAGGTCACCGCGATCCAAATGGGACCAGTCATCGTGACGTTCGAATTTGCGCCTGCTCCCGGCACGCGCACGGGAAAGATCGTGCAGCTGGAAAACGATCTGGCCATGGCGCTGGAGGCGCAGTCGGTGCGTATCGTCGCGCCCATTCCGGGCAAGGCCGTGGTGGGTATCGAGATCCCCAACAAGAAGCGCGAAACCGTCTACCTCAAGGAAATCCTCGAGGACGACGGCTTCCGCAAGTCGGCGTCGAAGCTGCAAATCTGCCTGGGCAAGGACACCAAGGGCGCGCCGGTCAGCGTAAACCTGTCCAAGATGCCCCACCTTCTGGTGGCCGGCACCACCGGCTCGGGCAAGTCGGTCGCCGTCAACGGTATGATCACCAGCATCCTCTACTCGGCCAATCCCGAGGAGGTGCGCTTCATCATGGTCGACCCGAAGATGCTCGAGTTGTCGATATATGAAGGCATTCCGCACTTGCTCTTGCCGGTAGTGACCGATCCCAAGAAGGCGGCGTTGGCTTTGCGCTGGGCCGTGGACGAGATGGAGCGGCGCTATGAGCTCTTGGCCAAGAGCGGCGTGCGCGACATTTCCAGCTACAACGCCAAAATCGAGGCGGAACAGAACAAGGCCGAGGTGAAGGAAGACCTGCACGAGACGCATTCCAAGCGCAGCAAGCGCCTCAAGGTGGTCATGGCCGATGCGGACGGGACCGAGCACGAGGTCGAGGTCGATGCCGAGAGCGGTCCTGTGCCCGAGGCCGATGGTGGCGCTATCAGTGCGGAAATGGCCGAAGAGATTTCCGCCCAGGCCGCTGCGGCCCAGGCCGCAAAGGAAAACGCCGAACCGCCGGCGCGCAAGCTGCCCTTCATCGTCATCGTCATCGACGAGTTCGCCGACCTCATGATGGTCGCGTCCAAGGATGTCGATACCGCCGTGGCACGCTTGGCGCAAAAAGCGCGCGCCGCCGGCCTGCACCTCATCCTGGCCACCCAGCGCCCGTCCGTCGACGTCATCACGGGCGTCATCAAAGCTAACTTCCCCAGCCGCATCGCCTTGCAGGTCGCCTCGCAGATCGATTCGCGCACCATCATGGGCCAGCCCGGCGCCGAAACGCTGTTGGGCAACGGCGATATGTTGTTCTCGGATCGCGGCACCAAGCTCAAACGCATCCAGGGCGCCTTCTTGTCCGACGACGAGGTTCATCGGGTGGTCGACTTCTTGAAGAAACAGGCCAAGCCGGTCTACGACATGAACATCCTCGTGGCGCGCGACGAGGAAGATGGTGAAGGGGCCGCGGCGGCCGACGACTTCCACGACGATCTCTACGATCAGGCCGTGGCCATCGTGTGCGATACCCGCCAGGCCAGCGTTTCCTTCATCCAGCGCCGCCTGCAGATCGGCTACAACCGCGCTGCGCGCATGGTCGAGCAAATGGAACGCGAAGGCCTAGTCGGTCCGTCGAACGGCATCAAGCCCCGCGACGTGATCGCCCCCCGCGGCGAGTACCTCAGCCAGCCAGGCGCGTAGGCGGATTTCTCAACACAGAGGACACATACAGCCGGATTTCTGACTTGCGGGCTAGGGCACGGCGAGGGTGACGGTGACGTCGCCCTGGGCGTTCACTGTGCAGGTCGAGCCGCCCGTGACGCATGCACAGCTCGACACTCCATTGCACGCCGCAGGCAGAGGATCGCAGACGTAGCTACCCGGATTGCTGACTGCTCCGCCCACCTGGGCGTAGCAGTAGTCTGCGTTGTGCTGGCAGTAGCTCCAACCGCAGCGGAACATACCTGCTGGCGCGGGGCAGCTCGCGCTGCCGCTGACGTCGACGCCGGCCTTGGCGGCGTCGCAAGCGCTGGGGTAGTTCTTGCCGTCGCAGCCACACACCTGAGCAGCGGAGATGGCGCAGAGCACGCCTCGTGGGATGGTGGCGCAGGCGCCGTGCGTGCGCGAGCCGCACAGGTTGTCCGACCATTCGCAGTAGGTGTCTGCGGCGCAAGCCGCATCGCCCGCGCCGCCGCAGGCAGCGCCTACACCCGAGGCATCGACGACGGATGTGGTGTCCTCGCGGCCGGCGTCCAGCGCGACGTCGATCGTGCCGCCATCGCCACCCAGGCAGACGAAGTTGCACTCCATCGTCTGGCTGCACGAAAAGCCGCCGCTCTGACATGTGCAGGTCCAGGCGGACGAGGTGATGCCGCAGCAGCTGGCCTGGCCGTAGTTGCAGATGAGCGGCCGGCTGCAGACGCCTCCCGAGAGCGGCGGCTGCGCCGGGCAGCCAGTCGCGGCGTCCGCCCCCGCATCGAGGCCCATCGTTCCCCCCGTACCCTTGCCGCCGCCGCTGCCAGTCACGCCGCCCGAACCCGGCGTCCCTCCGGTGCCGGCTACGCCACCCGTGCCGTGGACGCCCCCGGATGCGATGCTGCCGCCAGTGCCCAGGGCACCTCCTGCGCCGCTGGTCGTGCCGCCCGCGCTCGACTTGCCGCCGGCACCGCTGGTCGCGCCGCCCGCGCCGCCGCTGCCCTGGCCGCCGACGCCGAGGCTGCTCGTACCGCCTGTCCCGCTGGATGTCTCGCCACCTCTGCCGTGGGCGTCGAGGGTCTGTTGCCCGGTCGAGGTCGAGCTGCCGCAAGCGCTGGTCAGGACCATCGCGAAGCACGCCGCAACGGCGATCGGGTCGCCAAGGTATCCGGGAGCGAGGCGAGAGATCTTCATTTCGGACTCTCCTGGTCCGATATCTTGACCTGGCCGAACCGAAAATGCGACTCGGGGCTGTGATCCCGGTCGCTAGGCGCGCGGGGCAAGCGACCAGGCGCAACAGCGATTTGCCGAGTGCCTCGCAAGACTTGGGCCATCTGAAGTCGCGTGATCCTCCGCGCGCGCTTCCAGGCACCCCGCGCGTCGAGGGCAGGCAGGGGAGGGGTGCGAGCCTGACGTCGAAGGTGATGGCGAACTGCATGGGCAGGGTGTGCTCGCCGTGCTGGAGTGCCAGGAACTCATTTTTGCGGTCGAACCATGTGCCACGGAGGATCGCGCCGGTTGTAGGGTGGCACTCCACCCGGGCACTCCACCCGAGGAGTGTGTTCTCCCCAGAAAACTCTGGCACTCCACCCGGGGCACTCCACCCGGCACACTCCACCCGGCACTGCTCGCACCCTCGATCAAGGCGATGAAGAGCTGAAAGCTCGCTGTCAGCGTCACCATCCAGTTGCGCCCATCCAAGCTGTCTATCTATCTGGATTCATGTAGGAATTTTGGCGACGGTTTTCCGGCACGTTTCCGAACACCACGGATGCTAGTATCGGGTTTCTAGTATGGAATTCTGACAATTTCACAAATGAAGATGGAGGATGCATGCGATCGACAGTAAAGGGAATCCTGGCAAGCTTGGTCGTGGTGTCCGCTGTTGCGCTGGCCAGTTGTGGCAGCAACTCGACCGACACATCGAAGTTCGTAGGAACGTGGAAGTTCACATCGGGCACGTTGACCGTCAATTGTCCTGGCGCTGCGGCGGTGACCCAGAGCGTGACCGGCAACGTCACAATCAGCAAAGGCAGTACCTCGGATTTGGTGGTTGTTGACAACGAGTGTTCCCTGAAATTCAGCGTGACCAACGCGACGACTGCCGATGCGTTGCCTGCCCAATCCTGCACCACAATCGACACCACCAGCACGGAAGTCGACACGTTCAGCTCTGTTGTATTCACCACCACCGATGGCGTGACGGGACACCTAAGCGCAAGCCTCAATGGAGCCATTACCAGTGGCGGCGCGAGCGAGACCTGCACAGCCACTGAAACAGCAGACTTGCAGAAGCTCTAGCAGGCTCTCTTCCGTCTAGGTGGCCGCCGTCGCGGTGGCCGCTTGGCGTCCGTCGTTTCTGGGATCGCCTAGCGACTAAGCAACCACTGCTTCGAGCGCGACCAGGGCGCCTGCCTGCGCGTCGAGGCGGGCGCGCACCGCAGGGCGGGGCCCGATTGTGTACGCCGTGGTCGAAGTGTGCGCCGAGCGCCACCGGGAAGCCAAGGCGGCCCACACGCTCGCGCACGACCTCGATGGCCGATGGGATGCCTGATGGGTCCATCAATGGACCCATCTCGACCCTTCCTCATCCCGTCAGTCTCTGTGTCCTCTGTGTCCTCTGTGTCTTTCTTACTCCGACGATGCGCGCTGGTTGCGCTAAGCTGCCTTCCATGACCACGCTTTTCCTTGCTCTCTTTCTCGCCGCGGGGACACCGACTGCGCCAGCGGCCGGGTCTGATGGCAGCCTTGACCTGAAGACGGTCCTGGACCGGATGCAGAAGCGCTACGACCAGGCCAAGGATTTTCACGCTCGCTTCTCGCAGAACTACAGCCGAGCGGTGGTGGGCAGGGCCACGCTCTCGACGGGTACCATCACCTTCAAGAAACCGGGTCGCATGCGCTGGGACTACGACAAGCCCGAGCCGCGCATGTTTCTCTCCAACGGGCAGGTGCTTTGGCTCTATGAGCCGTCGGAGAAGCAGGCCTTCAAACAGGACCTCAAGACTTCGCAGTTGCCAGCGGCACTGGCCTTCCTCATGGGCAAGGGCAAGATCACCGACGAGTTCGATGTCGCATTCGCCAAGGATGCCAAGCAGGGACGCCCAGGGGACTTTCGTCTCGCGCTTTCGCCCAAGCAGCCGCAGTCGGCCTACAAATCGATTCTCTTCATCGTCGATCCCAAGGAGTTCTTGGTGCGCGAGAGCGTGCTGGTGGATTCGCAGGGCAACACCAACCACTTCACCTTCGACGGCCTGGAGGTAAATGGCAAGGTCGCGGACGCCATCTTCAAATGGACCCCACCTGCAGGCGTGCGCGTGGTCGACACGGGACAGATGAACAAGTAAATCCGCTCAAGGCTGGGCGGAATAGATGACGGCGTTCGCGCCTGGGCGCTGGGTTGCATAGGAGAGTTTGATCCAGGCGTCGCTCAATTCATTGGTGCTGATCCGGGCTTCGTCCATGCTGCCGGAAATGTAGTAGCTCGTGCCCGCGGGCGTGGGTTCCTCACCGAAGCGCCAGAATCCCGAATAGGCGTCGGCGCTTGTCAGCGTGGGGTCATTGGCCACAGATTCGCCGTCGACGAACAGGTACAGCCCCGCGCTGGAAAAGCGTGCAGCGATGAAGTGCCACTGGTCGACTATGTAACTGGTTGGGCTCGACAATGTGGCCATCGCGCCACCGCGTCGGATCGCGAACGAGAAATGCCCGCTGGAATCCATCGCCACGAATCGGTCGTAGGTGACGTTGTCGCCCGATGGTCTACTGGCGAAGCCGGCGATTCCTCCGCCTGCCGCGCTGGTTGTCTTGAGCCACAAAGAGATGGTCACGGGTAGCGGCGGCGGCAGGTTGTGCGTGGTGCTCATCGCGGAGTCGCCGTTCAAGGCGAGTCCGCTACCGGCGATGCCTTCGCCGCGCGGATCGGCGCCGGATTGGCTTTGCACGGTGCCGGAATTGTTGTGTCCCGAGTCGTCCGCAATCTGCACCGAGCTGCCGTTCGGGCCTTCGTCCATGTGGAAGACGCTGGAAAAGTCCCCGAACACCGATGGGCCAGAAGAGGCTTGCGCGGCGAGCTGATTTCCCCAGTAGGCGAAGACTACGTTGTCGCGGCTGTTTCCTAGAATGCGCGGAATCAACACCCATATCTCGGCCAAGGCATTTTCTGAATCCCAGCGCTCGATTTGATAGGAGAGGGCGTTGTCGCTGGAATCGAGGAAGCGGATGTCGGAGCCATCGGGGCGCGCCTCCCCGAAGTCGAAGTTCAAGGCGTCTAGACGGATGAGCAACGGGAACAACATGACCGACTCGCCCACCGCCGCGCCAGCGGATGTGGTGTCGATGACAATTCGCATGGCGTGCATCCATTCGGAGCAAACGCCGAGCGTGCAGGCACCCGATAGGCACTGCTCGGAAGCATCGCACGGCGCCCCGCCGCCAGATCCGACCCTGGCGTCGAGGTTCGGCGGGATTCCCATCACCTCTTCGCCTTGGGGAAAATCCGCGTCGGCCGCAGCCGGCGCCGCATCCAGTCGCGCTCGGTCGCTGTCGCAAGCCAGGACCATCAGCGGACCAAGCAGGCAGGCGAGGGGTGCTCGCGGGCCACGCCCTTTGGGCAGCGCCCGCTCGCGGTCTTGGGCCACGCGGCTAGCGCTTCCTCTCGCCTTGGGAGAGATAGGCGAGGATGACGTCGTCGAGGCTTTGGTCGGTGACAAAGGCGCTCGGAGCGCCCTCTTGCGACCGGCGTCTGGGATCAGCTGTGGCTGTGCGCGGCGCCTGTTCGGCGTCGGAAATGGGCGCCATGGGGCGCGGATTTGGCTCGGCTTTGCGGCCGGGGGCCGCGCCGACGATATTGGCGTGGCTGCCTTCCTTGACGACATACGGGCCGCCAGACACGGGCCGTCGGCGTACGGGGGTGGTGGTGGTCTTGCGTGCCGCAGCCGCGGCGGGCGAACCCGCGCCCACGACCACCTGACGCTGGACCACCACTGGCGTGGTGGGACGAGCTGCGACCGTGCGTGCGGGCGGGACCGGCTGGCGCTTCCCTGGCGCGGCTGGCGAGGGCGGAGCGCTGGAAAATTGTTCACGCGTGGGGCGGCGGAAGGTGTAGGTGCCCGGCCCCGGAATGGCTGGTTTGGTGACGTGAATGGGAAGCGGTTCCGGGGTGCTTGCCCGTTCCGTCGAGGCGGTCGGCAACGCGTCGAGATCCAGAACCTCGACTTCAGTTGGCGGCTCTGCCGGGTCGATGCTGAGGGTGACCGGTTCGGGGGTTGGAGCGGGCGCTGGCGCTTCCTCTTGCGAGGAAGAAGGCGCCCCAGTGAAAAAGTCATCGGCGCGGAAGGTCTCGCCGCGCATCTCGAAGAAGCGGGTGATGCGTTCGTCGTACGACGCCTGTTTCAGTTCCTTGAGGATGGCCTTGTGTTGGGCTTGCATCATGGCCCGCACCTCGTCTTCGGCTAGGCTGGGATCGTACTGGCCGCGCTTGCTGGCCAGAATGCTGCCCTCGAAGAACAAGTGCGTGAAAAGATGGGGATTTCCGGGACCCGAATCCTCGGTCTGCACGTGGAAGATATGACCGCCGTACTTGACGTTGTGGTTGTACCCAAGCAAGGGGCTGCGGGGCGGCTTCGCCATCTTCGTCGACAGTATAGCGCGTGCGCTGTTTATGCTAAACTGACATTCAAGGTTTCGGTATGGTCAGCATCACGGCGACAAAAATACGTGATAACTCGCGAGATCCGTCCAGCGTGGTCAGTTTGGGCCGCGCTTTCCAGGGCTTTCTCATCAGCTACCCAACCATCGGCCGCGGCATGGTGATCTTTAGGGAGCCGAGCGGGCATCGCATGGTGACCACACCGGTCCGCCGCGTGCTGGGCGAATTCGGCGAACCGGACATCTACGTCGAAACCGAGAACTCGGTGTATCGTTTGCGCGTGCGCGCGGGCGCGACTGCGGTCGACAGCGCTAGGGCCGTCAGCAAGTAGCCAGCCTCGCGTGTGCGGATGGGCTTGCGCGCCGTGAACGGCGACTGCATCCAAGTGGATGCAGTCCATCGGCATCGTGTTACTCTCACCCTGTTTTGGGCACCATTCGTCAAGCGTTGATCTTGGCTGCCGGACGTGGGCGGCCCGTGGCCGAGTCCGGGACCGCCAATTGTCTGACCAAGGTGGGCGGGAGCCCGCTGCTTCTGCGCACCTTGCGCGTTTTGGCTGGGGCCGGAATCCGTCGCGTCGCCATCGTGCTGGGATTCGATGGCCAGCGTGTGCGCAAGGAGGTCGAGGCCATGAAACGGGCCGGCAGCGACCTTCCCGAAATTATCTCCTTCGACAACCCGGCGTGGGAGCGGCCCAACGGTCTTTCGGTCTTGGCCGCGCGCAAGTTCATCAGCGAGCGAACCCTGTTGGTGATGTCGGACCAGATCGCTGCGCCCCACCTGGTTCGCGAAATGGCACAACAGCCGAGCGAGGGCGAGCTGACCGTGCTGGCCGTCGATCCTGATCTGTCGCGCGTGTTTGACTTTGACGACGCCACCAAGGTCAAGCTGTGGGATCACGAGAGCCGGGACAAGCGCGTTTCCGCCATCGGCAAGAATTTGGCCGACCACGACGCCGTCAGCGTGGGACTGTTCGTGATGTCGCCCACGCTTGTCGCGTGTTTGGACGACCTGGCGAAGAACAAGGAGCCTTCGCTCACCGAGGGCGTGGCCGAGGCCGCGCGGCGCGGGCTGGTGGTCGCCCACGATGTGGCGGGCGCCATCTGGCAGGATGTTGATTCCGCTGAAATGAGGCTGCACGCCGAGTGGCTTCTGCGCGTCTATGGCGATGATTTGCTCCATCCCGGCGCCTTGTCGGCGACGCGGTCGACCGGTGCCGATACGCTGGCACTCATTGAAAGCCTGCTGGCGGAAAAGAACCTGCCTCGCTACACCCTATTCAATCCCGGCCCGGTGGTGACCTCGGCCGGAGTGAAGGCCGCCCTGGTCCACTACGACGTCTGCCATCGCGACGAGGACTATTCGGGTGTGGTGCGCCGGCTGCAACAGAAGCTGCGCCCCGTGTTCGGCGCCTCGCCAGAGCACGAGATGCTTCTCCTCACCGGCTCGGGCACGGCGGCCATGGAGATGGCGGTCGCGTCGGTGGTGCCGGAAGGCAAGAAGATCCTGACCGTGGCCAATGGCGCCTTTGGGGAGCGGCTGGGCGAGATCGCGCGCCTGCACAGACTTCCGCACGTGTCGCTTTCTTGTCCGTGGGGAACCTTGCCCGATCCGGCCGCGCTCGAGGCCATGCTCATCGCCGATCCCGAGATCGCCGTGGTGGCCATGATTCATCACGAGACGTCGATCGGGGTCGTGAACCCTGTGGGCGCGGTGGGCCGCATCTGTCGCGCACGCTCGGTGACCCTGGTGGTCGATGCCGTGTCCTCGCTGGGGGCCGAGGATCTCGATGTGGTCCGCGACAACATCGATGTGTGTCTGTCGTCGGCGAATAAGTGCCTGCACTCGGTGTCCGGCGTGTCTTTCATCTGCGTGGCGCCCGAGGTGTGGCCGCGCATCGCGGACATCCCGCCGCGGGTCTACTACCTGGATCTGAAACGCTACCGCCGCTATCTGACCGAGGTGGCGCAGACACCATTTACGCCCGCCGTGTCGTCGTTCTTCGCACTCGAGAAGGCCCTCGATGAACTGTTCGAGCAAGGCGGCGTGCAGGGTAGGCGCGAGACCTATCGCAGGCGCAACCTGCTCATCCGGCGCGTGCTCACCGATCTTGGCTTCCAATCCTTCACCAACACCGGGCGCGAGTCGCACACCATCTTCACCGCGCGGGTGCCTTCCTTCCTCAAGATCGACGACCTGTATGCTCGCATGAAGGACCGCGGCTTCATTATCTATCGCTGCAAGGGCGAGCTCGGCGCCCATCACATCCAGATCGCCAACATGGGCGAATTGCCCGACGCCACCATTGATGCCTTCCTGGGCGCCATGGCCGAGGAAGTGGGCCTGGCCCGCGCCGCCGCTCCCGCGAAGGATCGCGAGCGATTGCGCTCGCTGTGAAGTACAGATAGTCCGCGTCAGAAGCGGCCGCGCAACCACAGGCTGGCGCCCTCCGGGCCAGCGGAGAGCAGCGGCAGAAGCGAGCCGACCAGCGAGTCGGCTTTGTCAGGATCCGGCCGGGTGAGGAGGAGCACGATGCCCGTGGCCACGAAGGCCGCCCCGACGCCCACGCCGATATATCCGCCGAGACGAATGTTGCGGTACTTGTCGATGTTGCTCTGGGCATCCGACATCCGCTGCCGGCACAGCTGCGCCTGAAGGTCATTGAGTTTGTGGTTAGGATCGCACTGGCCGTTGCCCCCGGCCGCGGCGTCCTTTTGGACAAGCGCCAACTCATCCTGGGCCGCTGGCAACTTTCCGTTGCTCCAGAGCGCCACGCCGGTCGAGCCACCAGCGACCACGGCGCCGGTTACCAGCGCAGCGATGGCCCAGCTCCGCTGCGAGTGCGCTTTCGCCACCACCGATCCGCGAGCCTCTGCCGTAGGGCGGAGCGATACTTTCACTTCGGTCTCGTCACCATCGGCGATATTGGCCATGCGTTCGAGCGGCTCGTAGCCGGTGCGTTCCAGCTTGAGCGTGTGCGGGCCGGCTGGAAGCTCGATGGACTCGCGGTACCCACCGCGCTCGTGGCCGTCGACGGTCACCGCGACCTCTCCGACATTGGCTCGCAGTCGAAGGCGCCCGTGCGGCACACCGGGGGTGTTTTCTTCGGCAGGATCGAATGCGACGGTGCTGTAGGCACCGTCGGCCAGATCCACTGAGCGCTGCGTATTCTTGTAACCCAGCCGCCGCATGTCGAACACGCGCTTGCCGGGCAGCAAGAGCACTGGCTCGGCGAACGGCGTTTTGCCGACCAGCACGTCGTCGACCCGCACCTCGACACCCGGCACCGGCGAGTAAACCGTCACGTGCGCAATCTTCGCCTCCGTAGGCTCCAGCACGATGTCGACGCTGGCTCGACCCTCACCGGTCATGCCGACCGATCGACGAACCGGAGCGTGTCCCGGCGCCACGACGCAGACAACGTGCTCGCCTGCTGCAACGTTCAGCGGCTGCTGCAAGGGAGCATCGCCTGCGTGCTCGCCGTCTATTTGGATCGCTGCGGGCACATTCACTTTCACGTCGAGCTCACCGATGCGGCGCTGCTGTTCTGCCCTTGTGGCTTTGGCGCGCTCGACATACTCGGTCCCGAGTGTGCCGTCTGCCGACAGAACGTCATCCAAGGTTTCGACCGCGTCGACCGGCTTGTCCATGGCCACGTAGGCGAGGGCGGTGTGAAAGAGGACGAGGCGGCTCGGCACGAGCTCGTAGGCGCGCTCGAATTCGGTCAGCGCCGCCGCATAGGCACCATTCTCTGCGAGATAGAGACCTTGGCTAAACCGCTGTTTGGCCTCGGCACGCTCATTTCCGAGGGGTTCGGCAGCAATTGGCCGGCTCGCGGCAGTCAGCAAGGCAAGGCAAAGCAGTAGTCCGCAAAAGAGTCTAGGCGTCGTCATGGAAGGTTTTCCCTCGGTTGTGCGCCCCTGGGGTCGCGAGATGGAGCCCACGATGTCCGATGTGTTCTCGCAGGTCAACTACCGCGCAGCGGAAGCTCGAACCAGAAGGTGCTGCCTTGTCCGACCTCGCTGTCGACGCCGATGCGGCCACCGTGGGCCTCGACGGCTAGTTTGCAAAAGTAGAGACCAAGACCCGACGACGGAATGCTTTGCCGGACGTTGGTGTCGAGTTGGCCGAACTTCTCGAAGATCTTCGGATGGTGCTCGGCTGCGATGCCGGGGCCATGGTCGGTGACCTCGACGCGCAGAATCTCGCCCTTGCTTTGCAAAGAGACGTGGACGTCTCCACCGGGCGGGGTCAACTTGACCGCGTTGGTGACCAGGTTCTGAATCACGCGCGCGACGGCATCGCGGTCGACGGCGGCGCGCACGTGGGCGGGATGACAAAGCACGTTTTTCTCGTCCGCCAGCGAGCGAATGGCGTCGATGGCATCCGAAAGCACATCGCCTACGTCGCATTCCGCGATCTTCAAATTCATCTGTCCAGATTCGATCTTGCTGGCGTCGAGCAGAACATTCACCATCTGCACCATCCAGCGCGAGGCCTTCATGGCCAGATCGAGATTCTGCATGGAGTCGGGCGAGATGAAGCCGGCCTCTTGCTCGCGCACCAGATCCAGGTAGTTGAACACGGCGGTGAGCGGCGCGCGCAGGTCGTGCACGATCATGTGCACCATGCTGTCGCGCATGCCCTCGAGCTCGCGCTGCTTGGCCAGCAGAATTTCAAGCTCGCGGCGCTGCCGGCGGAGCTGCAGGTGGATGGCGACCCGCGCCTCGACCTCCTCGACGTGAAAGGGCTTGGTGATGTAGTCGAGCCCCCCCGCGGAAAACGCGCGCATCTTGTCCACGGTTTCCCCGTACGCGCTGATGAAGATGACGGGGATGGCAGCCAGGGACTCGTCCTTCTTCAACTCGGCGCACACCTCGTATCCGTCCATTTCCGGCATGTTGACGTCGAGCAGGATGAGATCGGGCGGATCGGCCTTGCTCGCCAGCAAGGCCAGCCGGCCGCTGGGGACGGGCCGCGCCCGGTAGCCGCGCCGCTTGAGCATGTCCGCCAACATCTGCAAGTTGGCCGGGGTGTCATCCACGACCAGGATGCTGGGGGCCGAGAGGTCTGGGGATGGGCTTTGCATGACCGCTAGCTTCCCAGTCTGTCGATGACGCCCTGGTAGTCATAGGTTCGCACGAGCCGGCGCAATTCTTCGGCTGCGGCTGGCGCCGTGGCGGCCAAGTCCCTGACGATTTCCAAGGCCCTATCATACTCCGCCGCAACCGTGGCCGAACGCAACTCATCGAGGAGACGGGCCGGGACATTGGAGAGGACGGCCGGTTCCCAGCCGGCAAGTCCAATGGGCAGCGCGATCGGCGTCGGGGTCCGCAGATCCTCGACATGGAGGTATTCGACGTGCAGATGGTCGCGCAGGATCTCGAGGAGCTCCACGTCGTGGAATGGCTTGCCCACGAAATCGTCCATGTTGCCGTCGAGGGCCCGTCTGCGATCTTCCTCGAACGTGCTGGCCGTCACCGCGATGACGGGGGTGTTCTGGCCACCCTCGCTCTGCTTGATCCTGCGCGTGGTCTCGAACCCGTCCATATGGGGCATGCGCAGATCCATGAGAACGGCGTGGGGCGAAAACGCTTCGAATCGCTCGACGGCTTGCTGGCCATCCGCGGCCTCGCAGGTTTCGAATCCCACCGATGACAGGATCTTCACCAGCAGGGCGCGACTGTCGGCTTCGTCGTCGACCACAAGGATGCGCCAGGGCCCGGTGCCCGGCTTGATGCCGGCGATCTGGGGCTGCTGCGTGCTGTCCTGAAGCTCGTCCGCCAGACCTTCGACGAGCGGGATGTGGAAATGGAAGGCGCTGCCCTTGCCTGCCTCGCTTGTGACGGTGACGTCGCCTCCGAGCAAACGCGCGAATTCACGGCTGATGGCAAGTCCAAGTCCGGTGCCGCCGGCACGAGCGCCGAGGGATGTCTGCGCGAATTTCTCGAACAGCCGCCCAATCTCGGTTGCCTCGATGCCGGGCCCGGTGTCCTCGATGGAGGTTATCAAGCAGGGACCACTTTCCGCCCGCACGGTGCCGATGTCCCACGTGATCTGGCCGCACTCGGTGAACTTCACGGCGTTGCCCAGCAGGTTGATGAAGACCTGCCTTATCTTGTTTTCGTCCGAAGTCACGGCTGCGGGCAGGTCGTCGCACAGCCTGACCACCAGCGACAGCCCCTTGCTCTGCGCGCGCAGCTTGAACATGGCGGCGATGTCCATGACCAGCGCCCGCAAATCGAAGGTGGTAAGATGCAGGTGAGCGCGGCCTGCCTCGATCTTGGACATTTCTAGAATGTCGTTGATGAGCGCCAGCAGGTGCTCGCCCGAGCGATTGATGGTCATCAGTTGTTCGCGGTGTTCGGGCGCGACGGCCGGATCGCGCAGCAAGAGCTGCGAGAAGCCGAGAATGGCGTTGAGCGGAGTGCGGATTTCATGCGACATGCTGGCCAAGAACAAACTCTTGGCGCGATTGGCGCGGTCCGCTTCCGCCTTGGCCACGCCAAGAGCGGTGTTCGAACGTTCGAGCTCGGACGTTCGTGCGGCCACGCGTCGCTCCAGCTCGGCCGTCAATTGTCGAAGCTCATCGCCAATGCGCTTGTGTTCGCTGACCTCGCGGGCCACCACGATGATGGCTGGCACGCCGCCGTGCTCGATGATGCGCATGCTGGTGTCGAAGAACAGCCGCGCACGGTTGGGCGCGGCGTAGCTCAACTCGAAGTGGGTGTGGCCGTACTGGCAGACGGCGTCCATGCGTGCGGCATAGACCGTCGCCGGCACGTCCGAGTCGTCGAGCTCCCAAAAGTTCTTGTGCAAGAGCTCCTGGCGGCCAAGGCTCAGGATGCTCGCATGCCGTGTCGTTTACGTTCACGATGCGGCCATTCAGATCGAGGACCAGGACCGCGTCGGTGAAACTGCCGAACAGCAGCTTGAAACGGTGGTCGAACTGGCGAAGCTCGGTGGTCAGGCGCGCGCGCTCGGCCTCGGCGCGGGCGCGTTCGCCGCGCAGTCGTGTGTCGGCCACCGTGCAACAAACGCAGGCAATCAGACGTTCCGGATCGTTCTTGGCCACGTGGTCGCGGATGCCGGCCTGCTTGAGCAGGGTGACGCGCTCGGCAGGGATGGTGTCCGACACCAAAACCACGGGCGTATCACCCGCCTTCGCGTCGACCATCGCCAGGATATCCAGTGCGTTCAACTCTGGCAGGCGGTCCTCACACAGAATGATGTCCCATGGCTGCTCAGCGAGCGCCTGCGCGAACCCTTGTAACCCGTCGACCCTCCGGAGGTCGACGTCGATTCCGGCGCGGGTCAGGTGATGCAGCACCCATTCGGCGTCGCGGGGAGCGTCCTCGATCAAGAGGACGCAAATGGGGGCACTTGATGCGGTCACGAGCCTTGCCTGTCCTCGACGGTGATGCCCATGCGTGTCCCCGAGGTTTGAAGTTGTCTTGCCCTACCGAGCAGCCCTCGCCCACGTAGAAGCATCGACAAGTATCGACGGATTTTCCGTGCGCTTGAGAGGGAATCTTGCGTGCCAGAAACCGGGCAGCAGACAAGCCAGCAACCTGACGCGATTCGGGCCGAGTGTCACCGCTGTGGCGCGCGAAGTGCGCGGAAATGGCCGACCTCGCGACGGTACGCTCTTTGCTGAGAGAGGGTGATGGAGGAATCCTCTTATGGCGGAAAATACCAAGGAAGAAGAACAGCCAGTCGCGAAGGCGCCGGAAGGTCCGAGCAAGCTGATACCGATGATCCTGGTCGCGAACACCGTTCTCATGGGCGCGGTGCTGGCCGTGGTTCTCCTGCGCAAGCCTGCGCCCGCCGCCGCGGTCGTCGTGTCAGCGGCGAAGACCTCCTCGAACAGTTCGACCGCCAGCGGAGAGGGCGCGGGCAAAGAGGGCAGCAAGGAGGAAGGCAGCGGTCACGGCGAAAGCGCCGGCCACGGCGAGGCCACATCGCCCGTGGATCCCAACGGAGCCCCTGGTCCGATCCTCAAGCTGGAGAACTTCATCATTCAATTGCGTGGTACGGACACCGACCGCTACGTGCGCGTGGCTTTCGATCTCGAGCTGGGTGCCGAATCCGACCGCGCGATGGTGCAGGCCCGCATGCCGCACATTCGCGACGCCATCATTTCCTACTTCTCGGATCGCTCGCTCGATGAATTGCGCGGCAGCGAGGGTATGGACCGCATCAAGCTCGCGGTCTCGAAAAAGCTCGACGACATCCTGGCCGCGCATCGGGTGAAGTCTGTCTTCATCACGGAGCTGGTCATTCAGTAGCAAGCGGCAACACCCCCGGAGAACACAAGCATGGCCTCCCCACTCGACGCACAAGAACTCGAAGCCCTGATGCAGGCGATCCAGGAGGGTCGCGTCGGGCCCGACCCGGGCTCTGGCGGCGGCGAGCAAGGTGATGCCTCGGTGGTGCAATACGATCTTACGAGCCAGGACCGCATCATCCGTGGCCAGATGCCGACGCTCGATTCCATCAACGAGCGCATCGCCTCCACCTTCGCCAAAGCCCTAGGCGGACGCTTGCGCCTGGAGCTGCGCGTGGCCTCGACGCCGGCCGTACTCATGAAATTCGCCGAGGTCACGGGAACCGTGGCCGATCAGACGGTCACGGGCGTGCTCAGCCTCGGCGCTGGACACGGCCTCGCCCTTACCGTGATGGAGGGGTCGCTTACGCGCGGGCTGCTCGGTGCCGCACTTGGCGATCGCAGCGCAGCCGCAGCGGCAGCCCAGAACCCGGATGCAGCGCAACGAGCTCACCAACGTGGAGAAACTGGTGCTGAGGCACCTGCTCGGCATCCTCGCCGATGGCATGGCCGTGGCCTGGGAGGGCGTGCTCGCGTTCAAGCCCGTGGTCCTGCGCTTCGAATCCGATCCGCGCATGGCCATCATCGCCACGCCGTCCGATGTCGCCATCCTCTGTTCCTTTGAAGTGACCGGCGCGCTCGATGGCAAGCTCATGCTGGCCATCCCGTACGCGGCCGTCGAGCCGGCCAAGAAACTTCTGACCTCGCCGCCTCGTCTGGGCGGGCAGCGCGACGCCAGGTTCTCGCAAGCCCTGGCGCGCGAAATCGAAGCCGTGGAGGTCGAGCTGCGCGTGGAAATCGGCCACCGCACGCTGCAACTCGGCGACCTTCTCGAGCTCAAGGCCGGCGATGTCATCACGCTCAACACCAGCGAGGGCTCGCCCCTGCCGGTGTTCGTGCAAGGCCGCCAGAAGATGACCGCCGCGCCACGCGTGGTGGGCGGAGGCATGGCCATCGAGATCCTGAAAGCCATCGCCCAACCGCCCCAAGCCACGCGCGCCGCCCGTGCGGCGGGACAGGCTTTCGCACCTTCCGCGCAAACCGCAACCTAGTCGACGAGGAAAACCATGGCAGACGAGAATCTTGGAACGAGTGGCGAATCGGGAGCACCGAGAAAATTGGATCTGCTCCTCGACGTCCCCCTCGATCTTTCGGTCGAGCTAGGCCGCGCGCGCATGTCCATTCAGGACTTGCTCAACATGAGCCCGGGATCGGTCATCGAATTGGACAAGATCGCGGGCGAGCCTCTCGATTTCATGGTCAACGGCCGCCTGGTCGCACGCGGCGAAGCCGTCGTCGTCAACGACAAGTTCGGCGTGCGCATCACCGACATCGTCAGTCCGTCCGAGCGAATCGCGCGTCTGCGCTAACCGGAGGTTTCCATGTTTTTTTCTCTCGCTTGTTTGCCCTTGGCCGCGGTCCTCATCAACGACGTCAGAAGCGAAAGCTCCGCGGGAGCCATCACCGTCGACGTCGCGACCTCGGAGCCGGTTGACCGCGCGGACGTGCGTGGCATATCCGGCGGCTCGCGACGCATCTTCGTCTATCTGCAAGGGACGGAGGCCAGCCGCAAGTCGTTCGGTAGCGGGCCCGAAGCCATCGTGGTTCACCCGCGGGCGCGCTACACGAAGCTGGAAATCCCGACGGATGGACGCTGCGCGGAACCCATGACCGTCGAGTCCACGCCTGCGGGCATTCGTGTGCGGGCCCTGTGTCGCGAGAGCGGAGTGCCCGCCGCGGTGGTTCCGCCTCCGGTTCGTCTTCCGGGCAAGACCGAGGCGGAACAGCCCTCGCCCGATGCACCGCTGGCTGCCCTGGCACGCACCCGAACCGTGCACGATTCCCTGCGGGCCGCCCTGGCTTTGCCGGCGGAGGCTACCGACACGGAAAAGGAAGCCGAAGGTACGGCGGCCTCCGACAATGGCCACGGCGCCGCCGCGACCGAGACCAAGGACAAAAAAGCCCCCGCGGGCGCGGCGGCTGTGGCCGAAAAGGCGACGGAGAATCCCGCCGCCAGTGCCGGCAAGCTCGCCGCAACTCCGGCCAAGGCAATGCCCTTGGCTCCGTCCACCCAGCCTGACGCCCCCCTGGCGGCTATCGCTTCCGCCGAATCCACGGCTCCGTCGTCGAACAACACGTCGGGTAGCCAGGGCAAGTCTTCGTCCGGCACGGCTTCCACGTTGCTGGCGGTTGCGCTTCTGGCCGGGCTTGGCGTGGCGGCCACGCTCTTCGCCCGTCGCCGGGCCACACGTGGACGCATGATTCGCATCGTCGAGACCGCCTCCATCGGGCCACGCCGTTCGCTGGTCGTGGCCTGCATCGGCGGCCGTACCATGGTGCTCGGGGTAAGCGAGGCGGGCGTGTCCCTACTCGACACCCAGGCTGGTCCCGTCAGCACCCCCGTCGTGCCGGAGAAGGCACAGTCCGCGACCCTGGAGGAAGCGGCGCTGGGCCTGCGCGGGCTTTCGCGGGGCCAGGCGGAATCGCAGTCGGATGCGAGCGAAGACGTCAAGCACGAGGGCTCGCTCCTCGGTCGTCTTTTCCACCGCATGCCGGCGCCGTCCGAATCCTCCCGGCGTGAGCCTGCATTCGACGACCTTCTGTCCGAGAGCCTGGAAGACGAAGAGTTGCGTCGCAAGTTGTCGCTAGGCGAGGCGGGACGGGTCGCGTAGAGATGCCGACCGCCGCCGCGCCATCGCTGGTCAATTTCGCGAGCTCGAGCCTCCAAACCGTCGCGGGCGGAGGGTCGACCGCGGTCAAGCTGTTCTTGGTTCTGACCGCCCTTTCCTTCGGCACCGCCATCATCCTGTCGGTTACCTCGTTCACCCGCATCATCATCGTCTTCTCGTTTCTGCGCCAGGCGATAGGCACGCCGCAGCTGCCACCCAACCAAATCCTCATCGGGTTGTCGCTCTTCATGACCCTGTTCATCATGGCACCCACCGTGCACAAGATTCAGGAGCAGGCCTTAAATCCGCTGATGGAGGACAAGATTACCGTCGGTGAGGCTCTGGATCGCGCACAGGCGCCGCTGTCCGAATGGATGCTCAAGCAAACCAAGGAGGACGACTTGCGTCTGTTCTTCGAAGTGTCGAACTCGCCGCGGCCGGCGCGCGGGGAAGCCGTTCCCTTCACCGTTCTCGTGCCGTCGTTCATGATTTCCGAGCTCGGCACCGCCTTTCGCATGGGGCTTTACCTCTTCATTCCCATGGTGCTCATCGACCTCTTGGTGTCGGTCATCATGATGTCGCTCGGCATGATGATGGTGCCGCCCACGCTCATTGCCATGCCGCTCAAGCTCGGCGTTTTTCTGCTCGCCGGTGGCTGGCACCTGGTCGTGTCGTCTCTGGTGCGGAGTTTCTGATGTCATCCGATCTTCCATCCAGTCTCATGCGCGAAGGCTTCGGCGTGCTGGCCGCGGTGGGCGGGCCGTTCGTGATCGCCTTGCTCGTGGTTGGTTTCCTGGTCGGGCTTCTGCAGGCAGCCACGCAAATCAACGATCCCGCCGTCGGTTTCCTTCCCCGACTGGTGACTGGCCTCTTGATGGCGTATTTCACCGGCCCCTGGGTGCTAGAGCGGCTGTCGCACTACTTCGCGGCGGCGCTGCGAGGCATGTCGGGACACATGTGAGCCGATGCTAGCCCCGCTGATGCAGCCTCTGGCGGTCGGGTTCTTCTTGGTGCTGGTCCGCTGCACGAGCCTTTTCATGGTGGCCCCACTCTTCAGCGCCAAGACCATCCCCGCGATGGTTCGCATGGGGTTCTCCGTACCCATTGCCGTGGCCGTCTTCATCGGTGCCGGATCGCCTACGTTTGTCGGCTGGGATCAGACTGCGCGGTTGATTCCAGCCGTGGTGATGGAAGCCATCATGGGCGTGGGCGCAGGGCTGGCCGCGCGCTTTGCCATCGAAGCGTCGTCGGCCGCGGGCAGCGCTATCGCCATCGCCGCTGGCATCAGCTTCGGCAACGTGATCGATCCACTGCACGGGGCCGAGAGCAGCGCCATCGGCGATCTGCTCTCGTTCTTGACCATGGCTGTGGCGCTGGCCATCGGTCTCCACCGCGACGCGGTGGTGTGGCTCTGCCGGTCCGTGCAAGAGACACCGCCAGGTTCGGACTTCTCCGTCGCCACCATCGCCAATCGTGTAATCGCCGACGGAGCGGCGTCGTTCGCGCTCTCGGTTCGCCTGGCCTTTCCCGTGCTGGCCGCGGTGACCTTTGGCCATCTCGGACTTGGGCTGATCAATCGCGCCGCGCCTCAGTTCAACCTGGCCAACATCGGGTTCACCATCGCGCTCTTGGCCGGCTGCGGGGCCTTCTATCTGGTGGCCCCCAGCGCCGCGGTCCTGGCGGCCGAGGCCGCGCGCACGGCGTTTGCAGGACGTTGACATGGGAACCCTGGAAGGGTTCCCAAACCCACGCGTAATCCAAAAAGCTTGCAGTCATGTCCGACGAAACCCGACAAGACGAGAAGACAGAACGCGCGAGCGAACGTCGTCTGCAGTCGGCGCGTGAGAACGGCGACATCGCGGTCGCGCGCGATGTGGGCATGCTCGCCGCGCTTGGGGCCGCCGGAGCGGTTCTTACCATCATTGGCCCAAAGCTTCGCGATGCGCTGGTCAACTTGGTCTACGCATCCATCGATGGCCTGGGCAATCCCTCGGCGGATCGCCTGGTTCCTTACCTGTCGCGGCCGACCCTGGTGACGCTGTTGGTCCCCATGGGGGTAGCCTTGGCGGTTGTCATCGTGTTCGGGATCCAAACCCGCCTGGGCCTCTGGCCAGAGCTGACCTTTCCGGACTTCACGCGTGTGTTCTCGGCCGGGCGTCTCAAACGCATGTTCAAGAAGGACATGTTCATCGATTTGGGGGTCGCCTTCGTCAAGGTGCTGACACTGGGCTGGGCTCTTTGGAGTGCCTTGGGTGCCACGTTCATGTCGCTGCCGCGCATGCTCTTCGTGTCGCAGGCCATGCAAGTCGAGGCGACCTACCGGCCGCTGGCGGCCGGGCTGGCCAAAATCCTGACCACCGTGGCCCTGCTGGCCGGCGTGGACTTTGCACTGACGCGGTACCGGTATCGGCAGCGCATGAAGATGAGTAAGGACGAAGCCAAGCGGGACAATCGGGAAGAGTCGGGCGATCCGATGATTCGCGCACGCCGTCGCCGCAAGCACCGCGAGCTGGCCAAGGGGTTGGTCAAGGTCGAGGTGCCGCGCGCCGACGCCCTGGTGGTGAACCCGACCCACATCGCCATCGCCATTCGCTACCGGCCAGGAGAGGATCAGGCCCCGCGCGTGACCGCCAAAGGCAAGGGTCAGCTGGCCGAGATCATGCGCGACCTGGCGCGGGAGAACGGCATTCCCATCGTCGAGGACATTCCGCTCGCGCGTTTGCTCTATCGCCGCGTGAAGGTTGGCCGTTGTGTGCCCATGGAAACCTTCAAGGCCGTGGCCGTGATTCTGGCCTACGTCTACCGCGTGCTGGGGCGTAGCCCGATGCGGGCGGCGGGAGGCGCGCGATGAGCGCCATGCCCGCGCTGGTCGCAAAGGATCCCGCGCTCGCGCAGCGAGCTCATTCTGGCCACCGCAGTCTTGGGCGTGGTTGCCCTTTTGGTGATGCCGCTTCCGGCTTTTGCGCTCGATGCGTTCTTGGCCATGAGCATCGGCATTTCGCTGCTGGTGCTGCTGGTTGCTCTCGGTGTTGCCCGTCCGCTCGATTTCTCGGTCTTTCCCTCGTTGCTGCTCATCGTGACGCTGTTTCGGCTGGGCCTGAACGTGGCCACCACGCGCCTCATTCTGCTGGACGGCGCTTCGGGTACCGGATCGGCCGGCCACATCATCCAGGCTTTCGGGCAATTCGCCGTAGGCGGCAGTCTTATCGTCGGGTCGGTGGTCTTCCTCATCCTCTTGGTGGTGAACTTCGCCGTCATCACGCGCGGTTCGGGTCGTGTGGCGGAAGTCGCCGCGCGCTTCACCTTGGACGCCTTGCCCGGCAAGCAGATGTCCATCGACGCCGACCTGGCCGCCGGCATGATCGACGACACCGAGGCGCGGCGAAGGCGCGCGAACTTGGAGCAGGAGATTGAATTCTTCGGCGCCATGGACGGCGCCAGCAAGTTCGTGCGCGGCGACGCTATCGCCGGCCTCGTCATCACCTGCATCAACATCGTGGGCGGTCTTATCGCCGGCATCGGGCGCGACCACATGTCTCTGTCGAGCGCCGTCGAAACCTTCACCATCCTCACCATCGGCGACGGTCTGGTGAGCCAGATCCCGGCGCTGCTGGTCTCCACCGCGGCCGGTATCATCGTCACGCGCGCCAGCTCGGGGGCGAAGTTGGGCGCCGAATTGGGCGCACAGGTTTTTGGCCAGAAGCGCACGCTCAAGCACGCCGCCGTCGTGCTTTCGGGCATTGGCCTTTTGCCAGGCATGCCGCTGATTGCCTTTCTGACCTTGGCCGGTCTGGCCTTCGTGCTCTCGCGCCGCCAGCCCGCGAAGCCCGTGCCCAGCAAGGAGGCGCAGGCCGCCGCCGCTTCCCCCAAACAGGAAACCCTGGGCTCGCTCATCGATCTCGACACCCTCGAGCTGGAGGTCGGGCATGGACTGCTGTCCATCATCGATCTCGAACGCGGCGGCGAGTTGCCCGGCCGTGTGACTGCCCTGCGCAAGCAGATTGCGGGTGAGCTTGGCCTGGTGATTCCGGCAGTGCACCTGCGCGACAACCTGCGCCTCGACGCCAACGAGTACCGGATCAAGCTGCGCGGGTTGGATCTTTCCACAGGTGTTGCCTACGTCGACCGCGTGATGGCTCTCGACCCGGCGGGCGCGGTGCCACGCTTGGACGGCGTCGATGCCTTGTCCGCGAAAGAGCCTGCGTTCGGCCTGCCGGCGCTATGGATTTTCCCGGGCGAGCGCTCGCGCGCCGAACGCGCAGGGCTGACCGTCGTAGATGCCGCCTCGGTTATGACCACCCACTTGTGCGAGGTATTGCGGCGTAACGCTCATGAATTGATCGGCCGGCAGGAAATCCAAGAGCTGCTCGCCCATGTTGGCAAGGAAGCCCCCAAGGTGGTCGAGGACGTGGTGCCGGGCACGATTTCTCTGGGCGAGCTCGTGCGGGTGGTGCGTCTCATCCTCAAGGAGGGTCTGTCGATTCGCGATTTCCGCAGCATCCTGGAAGGCGTTGGCGACGCAGCTCCGCGCAGCAAGGACACGGGATTCCTGGTCGAGCAAGTTCGTCGCCGTCTGGCCCGCCAAATCACCTCGCGCGTATCCGACGCCAAGGGCGTGGTGCATGCCCTGACCCTGGACCGCAACACGGAAGAGCTTCTGCGCAAGTCGCTCGGGCAAAACGAAGGCGAGGCCACGCTTGCCCCCGACGTGGCCACGGCCAAGCGCTTCGTCTCGAACCTCGAAGCGCACGCCGCGAATTTCGCCGCCAGCGGACGACCCACCACCTTGGTCACCTCGCCCGACTTGCGCCGCCCCATCTACGACTTCGCCTCGCGTTTCATTCCCGATCTGTGGGTCGTGACCGCGCGTGAGCTGGTGTCCGGAACGCAGGTCGAGCCCGCCGGCACCATCGATTTGAATACGACGTCTTGGACCAAGGCCGCCTGATGCCAATCCCATTGAATGGAGAAGATGAATGAACGCCATCGTGAAGACCTTCCGCGGACGGGATCCCAAGTCTGCCCTCGACGCTGTCAAGGCCTCCCTTGGAGACGAGGCCATCATTCTCAACACGCGCGAGGTCGGCGGGCTGTGGGGCAAGCGCGAGATCGAGATCACCGCGGTGAAGTCGGGCGACGAGGTTCCGCAGAACAAGAAGCGACGTCCGATGGACGTGGAGAGCGAAGTGGCGGCTCTGCGCCGCATCGTCGAGGATCTTCGCGCCGAGATCCATGGCCACCGGGCCGAACCCAAGTCCATGCAGGCCCGAAACGAAACGCCGGCCCCGGTGAGCCGGGTTCAGCAGCGTTTGCTCGAGCGGGGAGTCGAGCCGGCGCTGGCGGGCGAGATCGCGCGCGAGGCCATGCGCGGCTCCGGCGGGGCCAGCGACAAAGACGTCGCCGTGGCCCTGCGCCAGGCTTTGCGCACGCGGCTTTCGTCCGGCCGCTGCCCGTGGGAGGGCGAGGACAGGCGCCTGGTGGCTCTGGTTGGGCCGACCGGCGTGGGGAAAACCACCACCATCGCCAAAATCGCGGCCCACGCCATCCTCGACTCGCGACTCAAGGTATCGCTCGTGACCGTCGACACTTATCGCATAGGTGCTAGCGAGCACATTCAGCGTTACGGCGAAATCATGAACGTACCCACCCATGTTGCGCGCGACGAGGCAAGCCTGCGCGAGGCGATCTTCCGCTCGGGCGACGCGCACTTGGTGCTCATCGACACGGCCGGCCGATCGGATGCCGCGGCGCTGGCGGCGCAGGCCCAACTTCTGCACAAGGTAGAGGGCATCGAGTGCCATCTGGTGCTCTCCGCGGCCAGCGGCGCGCGCGAAATCCGCGCCGCGGCCAAGCGCTTCCACGCCTACAAGGCCCAGCGGCTCATCTTCTCGAAACTCGATGAATCGGACGGGCCGGGCTCGATTCTTTCGGGCACCACGGAAGCCAACGTGGCGATTTCCTGTGTCACCGACGGGCAGCGCGTGCCGGAAGACATCCATCCCGCCAGTGGACAAAGCCTGGTCGACCGCGTGCTGGGGAACGGAGGTTGAGCTTGGACCAGGCGGAGAATCTCAGATTGCGCGTGGCCGGGGGCAAGCCCGTCGGCACGGTGTCGCAAGAACCGCTGCGCGTGATGGCCGTGACCAGCGGCAAGGGTGGCGTGGGCAAGACCATGCTGACCGCCAACCTGGCCGTACTGGGCGCCAGGCGCGGCAAGCGAGTGCTTGTCATTGATGCCGATCTCGGCTTGGCCAACGTGGAGATCGTCTTCGGTGTGAAGCCCAAGCGGCACGTGGGCGATTTGCTCAATCCCGAGGTGTCGCCCGACGACGTGCTCATCGAGGTTCGGCCTGGCATTCACATCCTGCCGGCGGCCTCCGGCATCCAGCAGCTAACCCAACTTGGCGAGGACGAGAAGCTGCGTCTTATCGCGACGCTCGACGGTTTGGCCGAGCGCTTCGATTTGGTGCTCATCGATTCAGGCGCTGGCATCGGCGACAACGTGCTCTTCTTCGTCGGAGTGGCCCAGGAAATCGTCCTGGTGGTCACGCCCGAGCCGACGTCGCTCGTAGATGCCTATGCAGCGGTCAAGGTGCTGTCGCAGCAGATGGGCATCAAGGACTTCGGCGTGGTGGTCAATTCGGTGGTCGACGAAATGGCGGCGCGTGATGTGTTCCAGAAGCTGGTCGGCCTGGCCGACCGATTCTTGAGCGTGCGCATTCGCCAGCTTGGCTACGTCACCCGTGACGAGAACGTGCATCGGGCGGTGATGGCACAGAAACCGATCACCGATCTGTTCGCCATGGCGCCAGCCAGTCGCGCGCTCAACCTCATCGCGGATCGCCTGTTCAATTCGGCGCCGCCACCCATGGTGGATGGCGGAATGAAGCTGATGTGGCACCGACTCTTTCGGGAGGCATCGGTGCCTCGGTAGTTTTCATGACCATGCACAGGGCAATTGCCACATACACCAGCGCCCCTCCCGCACCGTCGGATGAAGCCGCGCTGCTGGAGAAATACCAGCAGTTGGTCGAACGAATTGCGCGGCGACTGGTGTGGCGGACCGGCATGCAAAGCGCCTACGACGACCTTTGGTCGGCGGGCGCGCTGGCTCTTCTGGAGGCCTCGCGCCGCTACGATCCGGCTAAGGGCGCGACCTTCGCGACCTTCGCCGAACACCGGGTTCGCGGCGCCATGCTCGACGAGCTACGCAGCATGGACCACCTGCCGCGCCGGTTGCGCAATCGCACCGACGACATGGCCAAAGCCAAGCGCAAGATCGAGGAGGAGCTTGGGCGCGAGGCGACGGTGGACGAGATCGCCAAGGAGCTCGACCTGGAAATCGACGAAGTGGCGGGCATCGCGGCCTTGATGGAGCCCCATCTGCCGCTGGATTCGGTCCTTCACCGCGTGACCAGCACCGACGATTCGGATGCCAGCCTGGAGAGAGCCGAAACCGTCAAGCGTCTCACCCGCGCCCTGGAAGCCTTGCCCGAGCGCCTGCGCATGGTGCTGGCCTTGCACTACGACGAAGACCTCACCTATCGCGAGATCGCCAAGCTCATGCAAGTGAGCGAGCCACGCGTGTGCCAATTGCACGGCGACGCGCTGAAAAAACTGCGCGAGGAAATGCAAGACGACGAGTAGGTTCGAGGCGGGGAGCTCCGCCGCGATTGGGGGCGGTCCGCTATTTGCCTTCGAGCACGCCTTGGACGCGGATGTCCTGGCCGTTCGCGTATCCCGAGGCCCAAGCGAAGGCGAAGGATTCACCCAAGACGTCCGTCGGCCGCACGAACAGCCGCCCTTTGTCCAGCGATCTCAGGAACATGGCCAGCAAGGGATCCGCGGTCGCAATGTCAAGCACCGTCAATCCCCCCAGCCCAGGGCTTCGTTTGGAAACCTTGCCTGCCCACCCGAGGTCGCGTTTCTTCTCGTCGAAGAACCTTGCCCCATCATGCACCACCGACACCTCGGATGTGTTTTCCATCGCTCGAAGTGTCCGATGGCAAATGGGGAAGTGCAACCTTTAACGGTGCTCTTCTAGACCTGCGTCTTCTGAAATTGACGATGTCTGCTAGCATCGCACCCGCGATGATCGCGATCTTTCGCGCCTACGGCCGCGCCCTGCGCAGCATGCTCTTGCCGGGCATGCTCAAGCACTTTCTATGGCCAATGCTCGTGTCGGCCGTGCTGTGGGTGGTGGCGGGCCTTGCCTTGTGGGGAAGGCTGACGCGCGTTCTTGTCCGCGCCATTCAGCATTGGTCGTTCTTGTCGGCGCGACTTTCGTCGGGCAGTGGGGCTGAATCCGCGCTGTCGGCGAGTATTCATTTTGCGCTCTACCTGCTCAGCATTCCTCTCATGCTGGTGACGTCGCTCTTGATCTTGGAATGGGTGGCCCTTCCCATCATTCTGGATCGAGTCGCCGAAACCGAGTATGCGCACGTGGAGCGCAGGCGCGGCGGATCCCAGTGGCACAGCCTGCGCAACACGGTGGTATCGTTTCTCATCGCCGCCGCGATCGCCGTTCCCACGCTTCCTTTCTGGCTGATCCCGGGCGTTGGCGTGGTCGTATCGCTCACGCTGTCGGCCTGGCTGAACTACCGATCCTTCCGCTACGACGTGCTCATGAAACACGCCGATGCAATGGAATTGCAACGCTTGCCCCGTACCCATCGTGGCCGATTGTTCTGCATGGCTTTCGTGGCGGGCACGTTGACGTTGGTTCCGCCCGTCAATCTTTTGGTCGTTCCCTTTGTCGGTCTTTCCTTCGCCCACTACCTGCTGCACGTCTTGCATAAGTCGCGACAGTCGGAGAGTGGACCTCGCGGCGACGGCTAGCTCCGTCGCAGATTCGTCGTGTGGTGTCCGCGGCGGAATGACGATAAGATTCGTTCCGAGTGGGAGGATGCATGAATAGTTTTTCGACGAGCACCAAGGGCGCAAGCCGTGGGGCCTGAGCCACTCGGCCGAGACGACCCCTTGCGGCAGAAGCTCCTCGGGCGGGTCACGAGCGGCACCATGATCGTCTTGGTGGTCATCTACCCGTTCGTGCTCTTGCGATCGCTAGCGCTCGGGTTCCGGTTCATCTTCGCTATCCAATCGCTGATCGCCCTCGTCCTGCTGGGGATATTTCTCGCAAGAAAACGTCTGCCGCCACAAAGCTCCGCGCTTGCCATATTGCTGGCCATTGGGGCCTGGCTTCTGACTGCAGTAGAAAACTATGGTGTCCTCGCGCCAGCCCATCTGGTCGTGCCCTTTCTCACCATTCTTTCGAGCATCGCGTTCGGGCGTAGAATCGCACTTCGGGTGCTCTGCTTTCTCACCCTAGGCGTAGGGCTCATTGGGGCTCTCTATCTAAGCGGAATCCTGCACTACCAGGTCGATACAGGCTTGTTCGTCCATTCCTGGACATCGTGGGCCAATTTAATCGTCCTTCAGGTGATGCTCGCGCTTTGGTACCTTTTCATGGTCGCGCCGATCAATGACGTCCACGCTCGGCTCACCGAGCGTTTGGAGGCCGTCCTCGAAGGTATCAACGACGCCCTCTTCATTCACGACAAGGACTCCGGCGCCATCCTGCAAGTGAACCAAAGAATGTGCGCCATGTACGCTTGTTCCCCGGACGAGGCTGTGCGCCTTAGCGTGGGTGATCTCAGCGAGGGCAGCGCACCGTACGACCTTGAACATGCCCGAGCGTGGATCGCGAAGGCGGTCAACGAAGGGCCTCAACTGTTCGAGTGGCGGGCCAAAGATCGGCAGGGAAGACTGTTCTGGGTCGAGGTGAACATGAGGCTTGCCAAGCTGGAAGGAACCCCGCGCATACTGGTGTTGGTTCGCGATATCTCCGCGCGCAAGCAGGCCGAACGGGACATGGGGGAAGTGCAGGCGAACCTGGCGATCCTAATTGAAAGCACCGATGATCTCATCTGGTCGGTCGACCTCGACTACCGGTACCTGACGTTCAACCGCAACGTGCAACAGCACATTCGCCAGACCTATGGAACAGAGATCCGCGTCGGCGCAACACCTGAAGAGTGCATGCCCGCGGAACGGGCGGCGTTCTGGAAGTTACTGTTCAATCGTGCACTCGCAGAGGGGCCGTTCCGCCAGGAGCTGCTCTTGGCGGATGGCAAAACCTATGAGCTGGCGCTGAATCCCATTGTCAATGAAGGCGAGAAAGTCGGTGTCTCCGTGTTCGCCAAGGACATCAGCGAGCGCAAGCGGGCCGAGGCAGCGCTGCGGGAAAGCGAGGCGCGTTTTAACACCGCCTTCCGATTCATGCCCGTGGGAGCTGGCATCACCACACTGAGCGATGGGCGCCTTCTTGCCGTCAATAAGCACTTTGGCGAGGTCTTCGGGTACAGCCCGGACGAGCTTCTGGGGCGCACGACAAGTGAACTCGGTATTTGGGTGGATCCCAAAGACCGCGACCACATCGTTTCCATGTTGAAAATGGGGCAGCCCGTCCACGCCTACGAGTGTCAAATACGCCGCAAAGACGGCAGCGTAGGTTGGGCCTCCTATTCAGGAGATCTGGTCGTGCTGAACGGTGAGAAGTACTTGCTCTCCGGAGCGGTTGACATCACCAGGCGTAAGCGGGCCGAAGAGGCACAGCAGGAAATGCAGACGCGGCTGAACCAGGCGCAGAAGATGGAAGCCATCGGCACGCTCGCGGGTGGCATCGCGCACGATTTCAACAACATCCTCGGCGGCATGCTCGGATACGCCGAGCTTGCTCGTCTTGAGCTTCCCGAGGAGTCGCCGGTCATATCCCTGCTGGAGAATATCGAGCGCGGAGGCGCTAGGGCCGTGGATCTGGTGCGCCAGATTCTCGCATTCAGTCGGCGCACGCCGCAAGATCGCAAACCTATCCAGCTCGCGGTCATCATCAAGGAGGCGCTGAAGCTTCTTCGAGCCAGCCTGCCGGTCACCATCGCGATCCATGAGCAATACGAAACATCGGGTTTCGTATTGGCGGACGCCGGCCAGGTTCACCAGATCGTCATGAACCTTTGCACCAATGCAGGTCTGGCCATGCGCAAGCAGGGCGGCGAGCTTGGAATCAACCTGCGCGAAATCGAGAGCGACGACGCCCTTCTCGCCAAGCACCCCGAGCTTTCGGGAGGGCGCTACCTGTGCTTGACGGTGAAGGACACGGGCTGCGGGATACCGTCAGAGAACCTCGGCCGTATCTTCGAGCCCTTCTTCACCACGCGGGCCGTAGGCGAGGGAACGGGGCTCGGACTCTCGGTGGTCCACGGCATCGTGAAAAGCTGGGGCGGATCCATCGGGGTCGCCAGCGAAGTCGGGCGCGGCACGACCTTCGAGATCATTCTGCCGGCTTGCGCGGCGACAGGCGCGAATGAGGTCGAGCGGGGCATCGCGTACCAGGGTCACGAACGGGTGCTGTTTGTCGACGACGAAACCAACTTGACCGATATTGCCCAGCGCGGCCTCACGCATTTCGGCTATGAGGTTGCGGCGTTCGACGATCCACTAGAGGCCATTGCAGCCTTTCGTGCCAAGCCCAGGGATTTCGACATCGTGGTTACCGACATGACCATGCCGAGGATCACGGGCGACGTCCTGGCCGCTGAAGTAAGGCGCGTGCGACCCGACATACCGGTCGTCTTGGTTTCCGGCTTCTCGGACAGGCTGACCGCGGAGCAAGCGCGCGCCGCCGGTTTCGATGGATTCGTCGACAAACCCTTGCGGCCGACGACGCTTGCTCAGCTTATCCGCAAACTCTGCGACCGGAGCTAGCAGGAGTTGTTTTGAGCTGCCCTCGGCGTCACCGGCTGCCTGCGCCCGCGTCAGCACATCCGTCACATACACCCAGCTTGTCCGCCAGGTTCGCCATCGAACACGAAGGGCCACGGGAAGTGGCCTGCATTGGTGGGGAGCCATAGGGCTACCCCATGGCTCTGGCCTCGGCGGTCGTTGATAGCGAGGGATTGCGCGTACTTTGGATTCAGCCGCGCATTCGATAGTAGACGGCCCCTCTAAATTCTTCGCGTACGAGCCGATCGGTGACGGACAAGATGGCTTCGGCGGCGCCGACGATGAGAAAGCCATCCGGGGCCATGATCTTGAGGATACGTTCGATGGCCCGCTTGCGGTCGGCCTCCGAAAAGTAGATGAGCACGTTGCGCAAAAGCACGATTTCTGCGCGGCCAGGAAATGGCGGGCGCGTGCCGAGCAGGTTATCGGTTTGGAAGCGGCAGATGGAGCGCAATTCGTCGCTGACGCGAAAACGGTCACCCAATTTGACGAAGTACTTGGAGATCTCCGCCTCGCTCAGGCCGCGCTGAAGGTCGAAGGCCGTGAAGTCGCCCTTGTTGGCGGCGTTGACGGCGGCCTCGGAAATGTCGGTGCCAAGAATGCGGACGCGAGCGCCCGAAAGATCGAAGAGCAGCTCCTTGAGGACCATGCTCAGGCTGTAGGCTTCTTGACCGGTGGACGAGGCTGCGCTCCAGATGGTCAGGGGACGCTTGAGGTTATCGCCGAATAGTTCGGGGAGCAGTTTGAATTTGACGAGGTCGAAGTACTTGCGATCGCGAAAGAAGAACGTCTCGTTGGTGCTGACCGCGTCCACCACGCGCCGTTCGAGCCTGGGGTCGGTGCGCGCCTGACGCAGGATCTCGCCGTATCCTTTGCCGCCCAGCTCGGCCTCGATGTCGTGCAGGCGCGTTTCCAGCAGGTACTTCTTCGAGGCGTCGAGCTGAATCCCGGTCAGCCCGTAGACGTACTCTTTGAAGGAGGCGAGCTCATGGTCGGTCATCGCTGGTGGCATGGCGGGGCGTCCGCTTTCCTCGGGCTAGCCGGTCAGCTTGGCGATGCGTTCAGCGATGCGGTCGAGCGGCAACTGCACTTCCACGGCGCCGAGCTCGTAGGCCTCGCGAGGCATTCCATATACGGTGCAGGTGGCGGCATCCTGGCCGATGGTCGTGGCCCCGGCTTGGCGCATGGTCAGGAGTCCCTGGGCTCCGTCTTGACCCATGCCGGTCAGAATCACGCCCACGGCATTTGCGCGATAGCTGGCCGCCAGCGAGCGAAACAGGTAGTCGACGGCGGGCCGGCAGAAGTGCTCCGGCGGGTCGGAGGTGAGCTCGATACACTTGCTTGCCGAACCGTCATCCGCCACGCGCATATGCCGACCGCCCGGTGCGATGTAGACCGTGCCGGCTTGTAAGGACATGCCGTGGTCGGCTTGCACGACCTTGATGGCGCACTTGGCGGCCATGGCCTCGGCCAGCGAGGCCGTGAAGAGCGGCGGCATGTGCTGGACCAGGACGACTGGAACGGGCAGGTTGGCGGGCAAGCGCGGCAGGATCTCTGCCAGCGCATGGGGGCCCCCCGTCGACGTTCCGATGCCGACGATCTTGGGACGAGCCGCTGGTTTGCGCTCGACGGCTGCAGTCAATGGGGGGGAGGTGTCACTGCCAGCGGGAGTTCGCTTCGCGGCGATGGCATCGAACACCGACGACAACTGCTGGCGCAGGAGCTCCCGATTTTTGTCCGGGCTGGCTTCCTCGGGTTTGGTGATGAAACTGAAGGCGCCGAGCTCCAGGGCGCGAATGGTGGCGCCCGCGCTCCGATGGGTCATGGCGCTGACCATGATGACGGCGGTTTGGCCCAGGCGCGGCCGCAGCTTCTCCAGGACCTGGAAGCCATCGAGCACGGGCATTTCCACGTCCAGGGTAATGACGTCGGGATTGCAAGCGTCGAACTTGTCGACAGCCTCCTGGCCATTGGCTGCGAGCGCGACAATGCGAGCCGCTGGCAGCTTCTTCAGCGAGTCGACGAGAATCGACCTGAAGGCGAGGGAGTCATCCGCTACCAGGACTCGCAGTTGAGGCATGTCGCTTCCAGTCAGGGCGAGGGGCGAGGATTGCGCTCGACGATCCGGCTGCGATCCAGAATGGCCACCAAGGTCTTGTCGAGCTTGAGCACGCCGCAGAAAAGCTCTCGCTCCACGCCCTCCAGGTTGTCGGGAGCAGGGGCAATCGCGCCCGGCTTGGCGCGAACGATGTCGTCCACATCGTCCACCAGCAGGCCCAGAAGCTCCTCACGATGGGGCACGATGATGACCAGCGCCGGCCCACCCGCGGCCGCCGCGAAGCCGAGCTTCTGGCGGACGTCGATGATGGTCACGATGCGGCCGCGCATGTTCACCACGCCCCGCACTTCGGGCGGGGCGCGGTGGACGGCCGTGATCTGGTGGATGCGCTTGATTTCCTGGACGTCGACGATGTCGAGGCCGCACAGCATGTCGCACACGCGAAACGTGACGATGTCCGAGGCGGCGGTGAGCGAATCGCCCGTCATGGTGTCAGTCGATTCCGTGCGCGTGCAGGGCGGGCCCGTACTCACGATCCATGACCAGGATGTGGGTGGTCAGCCAATCCTTGAGGAAGGTCATGACCTCCAGCAGGTCGACTTCCCCGCCGCGATCCAGGGTGGCGATGATCTCGGCGACCTTGCCCAGGAGCTTTTCGTGGGCGATCTTCTGCTGTGGAAGTCCGGCGTAGCTGGCGGCCTGCATGGCCTCTTCTTCACGCTGGAAGTGGCGTCGCGTGAAGTCCCCCAGCTCCTTGAGTATGGGAAGCAAGGCGGAGCCGTCGCTCTTTTCCTTAATGCGCTGATGGATGCTGTTGATGTACGCGAAGATGCGCTTGTGGTCGTCGTTCATCTGCGTGCTCATCACGTCGAAATCTTCGGTGAAGCGACATAGCTGCAAGGTGGCGTTCTTGCCCTGGTTGGCTACATGGCTGGGTAGCTTGATGGCCGCGACGGTGCGCTTGATGTCGGCGCCTTGGCTGACCACTTCCAGCGCCTGGGCGTAGGAGGCGGCCGCGTCGGCTTTGACTTCCAAGGCGTTGCGATTGAGGCTGGTCATCGATTGGGCCACGGCGGACGAGAGATTGGTGACGTCGAGAATGCTCTTGCTCACGTCCTGGACCGCCACAGCGCCTTCGCTGACGTTGTTGCTCATTTCCTTGATGCGCTCGGTGGTGCTGACCACGTTCTGGCCGATGCTGTCCGTGGTCACGGATTGTTCTTCGGCAGCCGCCGCGATCGACGTCACCGCCTCGTTGACCTCTTTCATGACATCGTTGATGGCGCGAATGGCGTCGGAGGTGCGGCGGGCGACCTCGTGAATGATGCCGATCTTGCCTTGAATACCCTTGGTGGCGGCGTTGGTCTGTGAGGCCAGATCCTTGACTTCCTTGGCGACCACGGCAAAGCCTTTGCCCATTTCACCGGCCCGCGCCGCCTCGATGGTGGCGTTGAGGGCCAGCAACTTGGTTTGGTCGGAGATTTCCGAAATCGTCGCGGTCACGGCGTCGATGGCCTTGGCCGCGTCGTTGAGCTCGCTGACCAGGGACAGGGCGGATGTCACGTCCGCCATGGCCTTCTTGCTGATGGTGGTGGCCCGCGCCGTATTTTCCGCGATATCGCGCGAGGCGGTGGTTAGCTCCTTGATGCTGACCTGGACCGAATCCACGTTGGAATTGGACTGGCGGGCGGCGCTGGCGATGGACTGCATGTTGGCGTTCAGCTCTTCCGTCGAAGCCGACACCGAGTTCATGTTGTGCCGCATTTCTTCCGTGGACGACACCGCGGCCGCGATGGTTTTTTGCATGGCCACGGCATTGTCGCGCAGGGCTTTCGCCGTCGAATTGGTCGTGGTGGAGGACCTGTCGATGAGGGTCGAGCTGGTCAAGATCTCGCCGAAGGCCACCACCAGGCGCTCGGCCATCTGGTGCACGGCCGCCAGCAGCGGATCCCTGGCCAAGCGCTCTTTGTCGAAATCCAGGACCAAATTGCCCTTGGCGATCTCGTGGATCAGGGAAATGGCCTCGCTGACATCGCTCGAGACACGTGGCGTGTCGGCCGCGGCTGCGCGAGATTTGCCGTTCGGTTTGGGCTTTGTCCGACTCGTCACTTGGTTCATCGTTCGATCCTCCGTCCTTGATGAAAGCGAGGCGCTAGGGGCGCGCCAGGTATTGGTTACAGCGGTCCACAATCAGTTCGCGGTCGAGCTTCACGAGGTACTCGGTGAGGCCGGCGTCGCGGCCTTTCTTCTCGGCCAAATCGCCGGACAAGGACGTCACCGCCAGGATCGGCAACTCGGCAAACCGTCCGTCCGACCGGATCCGTCGGGTCATCTCCAGCCCGTCCATCTTCGGCATTTCCACGTCTGTGAAAACCATGGCGATGGAGCCGTTCTGCTCGTCCAGCACGCGCAGGCCCTTTTCGCCGTCCTCGGCCGTCAGGACCTCGCAGCCGGCGTCGGTCAGGATGCTCTTCATCTGCTTGAGGAAGAAGGGCGAATCCTCCACCACCAGGACCCGGCGTGCGCCGGTCAGTGCGGGTGGCCGTGCGTTCTTGTACTCGGGCAGCAGTTGGTCTACGAAGCCGTGCACGTCGAGGATGAGAGAGATCTTTCCGTCGATCACCACCGAGCCCATCACGCCAGGCTGCAAGTGCGTCGCCGCATCGATGGCCGTGGAGACCTCGACGATGTCGAGGATTTCGGAAACCAGCAGCGCCGCTTCCCTTCCGTAGGCCTTGAATACCACGGCGTTGAGACGCTGGGAGTCCACGGGGATGGGACAGGCCGGCACCAGGGCGTTGATGGGCAAGAGGGCGAGCATGCTTTCGCGGTAGGCGACCGCCAGTCGGCCACCGACCTCCGACATGGCCGGGCGAAGAAAGCGTTCGATGCGCGAGATCATGCCGAGCGGAACCACGAATTGTTCCTCGGCGCGATTGCGCACCACCAGGTAGGTGTGGGCGTCGCGCGAGGTGTGGGACATTGCCTTGCGCTTGCTTTCGGCGTCCTCGATGGCGGTTTGGGTGGACGACAACCCTGCCACCTCGCGCAGGCCCGCGATATCGAGAATCAGGGCCACACTGCCGTCGCCCAAAATGGTGGCGCCGGCGTATGCGCGGCAATCGGCCAAGTGGCTGCCGATGGGCTTGACCACGATCTCCTCGGAGTCGAGCAACTGGTCGACAACCAATCCGTAGCGATGCGAGCCGACCGCGACCACCGCCACGTTCAGAGCGCTTTGCGGCGCCTCGCGACGGTCGGAACCTCGGCGGCGATTGGCGGCCGGTTCTGCGGGCGCGGGTCCGTCCAGCTCGGGACTACGTCGGTCCGCCAGATTCTGCCGCCCGTCGGGGTTGCGCGTTCCCGTGGCCGGATCCACGAACTGGCGCTCCATGCCTAGCACATCGGCCAGCCGGATCAGCGGCAGCAACTCCTCGCGCAGACGCATGACCGCCGCCGAGCCCAAGCGTTCGATCTTCTGCGCGATATCGCCCGGTGCTATTCGCACCAGCTCGACGAGATTGATCTGCGGAATGGCGAATCGCTCGTCGTTCACCGCAACCAGAATGCTTGGAATAATGGCCAGGGTCAGTGGCAGCTTGACGATGATGCGCGTTTCCTGCCCAGGCCGGGAATTGACGTCCACGGTGCCGCCGACCTTGGTGAGGTTGGTCAGCACCACGTCCATGCCCACGCCGCGGCCGGATACCTCGGTCACCTGACTGGCGGTGGAGAAACCCGGGCGGAAGATCAGGCGGGTGAGATCCTTGGCGCTCATGGCATCGGCTTGGGCGCGGGTGATGATGCCCTTTTCCACGGCCTTGTCGGCGATCCGCTTGGGGTCGATGCCGGCGCCATCGTCGGCGATTTCGATGACCACCTGGCCGGCCTCGTGCGAGGCCGCCAAAAGCAGTCGACCCGTGGGCTTCTTGCCTGTGGCCGTGCGTCGTTCGGGCGTCTCCAGACCATGGTCGACGGCATTGCGCACGAGATGGGTCAAAGGATCGCTGATGGCCTCGATGATGCTGCGATCGAGCTCCACCTCCTCGCCCTCGATGACGAGATCGATCTGCTTGCCCAGCTTCTGCGCTAGGTCGCGCACTACGCGCTTGAACTTGGTGAACACCGTGCCCACGGACTGCATGCGGGTTGCCATAATGGCTTCCTGCAACTCGGATGTGACTCCGTCCACCCTTTGGGTGATTCCTGCCACGCCATCCATGTCCCGCTCGGTGGTCTTTTTGAGCAGGGCATTGCGCGTGAGCACCAGCTCGCCGGCCAAGGTCATCAGCTTGTCGAGCAGGGCCAGGCTGACCCGCACGCTGGTGTTCTCGTTCTTGGCGGCGGCTGCAGGTTCGTGCGCCAGGGCTGGCGTCGGCTGTGGGGCTGCTTCTTTGGGCGAGGCGGCTTCTCTTTCCGGCTGCGCAGCCACATCTGGCGACGGACCACTGTCGGACTGCGCAGTCGATTCATCGACCCCGGGTTCTGGCTGGCTGGCCGATGTCGCCGGGGGCCCGTTCGACGGGGCGCTGGCCACGACCTTGCGCAAGGCCGCGACCGTCGCTGACGTGTCCACCGCGTCCATCGTGTCAAAGTTGCCAATAATAGACTTGAGGTGATCTGCGCCCTGCAAGAGCAACGTCGTCAATGTCGCGTCGGGGGTCAGCACATGATCGCGAAAGAGACCGAGCAGGCTCTCCATGGCATGGGCCAGATCTTTGATTTTGTCGAGCGCGAGAAATGCCGCCGTGCCCTTGATCGAGTGGGCCACGCGAAAGACCTTGTTGACGGTCTCGTCGTTGACACTCTTGCCGTCCGATTCAAGACCAAGGATGTCCTCTTCGAGCGTCAACAGATGCTCGCGGGCTTCCTCAACGAAGGCGATGAAGACCTCGTCGTTCTTGTCGATCATGGCGAAAGCACCTGTTGGCGGCCCATTCCGACGACACATCGGTCGGTTGCCGATGGTAGTTGAGTCCGGTCGCCGCAAGTTGTAGGACCTGCCGTGACTACTTGAAGATCCTTACCGACGGCAGCAGCTTGCCGAACTGGACCAGTGTGGCCTTCACCTGTTCGTCCTTGAGGCCAAGATCCTTGAACACGTCCTCCGCCGGATCGTAGATGCGTTTGTTGGGAACGCCGATGCCCATGATATCGGCGAAGGTGTCGGCGGCGGCGACGAGGTTGGCCGAGAAGTGATGGCCGCCGAGCTTGTAGTTGTGATGGTGGGCGGCCGCTTCCACCGTGCTGCTGGGCAGCTTCCACACTGTGCATACGGCGGCGCCGACTTTGGCGTGGTTGGCGTGTAGGGCATCCATGATGACACCGTAGAACACGGGCTCCTGCACCATTTCCGGTCGGACCTTGCCGGTCTTCACGCAGCGGTCGAGGAGGATCAGGTCGCCGATGTCGTGCAGCAGTCCTGCGGTGAAAGCGGCTTCCATGGGCACGCGCAAGGTGGATGCGATCAAGCGCGCGGCCAGAGCCGTGGCAGGAAATCGAGACGTGACCTTCGTGACGTGTTCATCGAAGCCGCGGATGCGGAACATGGTGGAGCTGGTGACCACCATCATCACGATGTCGCTGACGTTGGACAGTCCGATGCGCACGATGGCGTCACGCACGCTGACGATAGGCATGCGTGGGGCGAACATGGGCGAGTTGGACACGGAAACGATCTGAGCGCTGATGAAGGGATCGCGCGTGACGGATTTTTCGATGCGCAGGGCATCGGAGCTCGATTGCTGGCACAGGGCCATGACGTCGGCGGCCACATCGGGTAGGCTGCGCTTGATGGCCTTTGTGTCCTGGCACAGATCGCGGGCAGCCTCGGCGATCATCTGCGTCAGCTCCGACGGATCTGGCACAGCCAGCATGCGATCTACTTTGCGGAAACCCAGCATCGTCTGCCTGCAATCTCACTCGGCAGAAGCGCGCGTGCTATTTAGCTCACGTCGATAGGGACTTAATCTTTCCCAGCCCCGTGTCGAAATCCGGATCAGAAGTAGCATGATCCAAGCACTCAATATCGCGCTTGCGGGCTACGCAGCCCGCACCGACGACATCGGGCGATTCGCGGAGCGAATCCGCAGCCAGCCCCTGGGTGAGAACCTGGCCGGCGACATGGTAGGAGTCATGATCAGCCAACGTGCGGCCGAGGCCAACCTGGTCGTAGCGCGTGTGGCCGACGAGACGGGCCAGTCGCTGATTCATGTTATCGCCTAGTTCCAATCGCCTGGTTCCTTCCATCAAGGTGGAACGAGGATCCGTCGATAGACAGGGCATAGGAGCCGCGATTCATGGTTGTTGGCCAATTGAAGCTCTCACGTCTCAACATCGCATCCGATGAGCTGGCGACGATGATTGAGCGGGCAGTGCTCGATCAGGTGGCGGCGGATCGCATTGCGCTGCCGGCGATGCCACGGGTGGCTACGCGCGCCTTTACGCTGCTGCGCAAGCGAGACTTCAGCCTGACCGAGGTGGCGGCCGTGATCGAGACGGATCCCGTGGTAGCGGCGCGACTGGTTCACCTGGCGAACAGCGTGGCCTTCGCCACCTACACCAAACTGGAATCGGTGCTTGCTTGCGTGACCCGCTTGGGCGCACGCGAGCTTTCCTTCTTTCTCATGGAGACGGCGGCGCGCCAACTGGTCGAGTGCCACGATCCGCGCATCGCACAGATGTGCGATGGGTTGTGGGAGCACTCGCTCTCCGTCGCCATTTTGTCGCACGATCTGGTGCAGGCCTTGCCTGGGCTCGACGCAGAGGCGGCCTACCTTGCAGGGCTGCTGCACGACATCGGGCGGCCGGTGGTGGCAGAGATGCTCCTCGACGCTGAGGGAAGATTGCTTGGCAAGCGAGTGGACCACTGGATCATGCCGTCGAAGTGGCTGGGGATCATCACCCAATGCGAGCGCACAGTAGGACTCGCGATCACGCGGGCCTGGACGTTGCCCGACTCGGTCATCGATGCGGTTGGGCTTTGCGAGCAGTACGACGAAGAGCGACCCTACCGTCTGGCGAATGTGGTTCGTCTGGCCAATGCGCTGGCCGCGGTGGTAGGACATGATTTATCGGCGCGGCCGGCTGATGAAGTTGCCGCCATCGTGGAGAGCGGAACTGCGCTTCTGGGTTTGGATGCGGACACCATTGCGGGCGTCACCGCGGCGTTGCCCGCGCGCCTGGCTGGCCGTATGGCCTAAGGAGAGGGCGCCGAGAACAAGGAGGGCGCAGAGGGCGCCGCCGTCTGCTGCGAGAGCCGAGGGCTGCCCGCAGCCTCGGTGCTCTCCGATACCCTCTGTGCTCTCTCCTCTACGCCATCGCCGCGCGCAGAAGCATGGCGATCTCGTCCATGTTCTTTCGCTCGGCTTGGGCCTCGGCTCGAATCTCTTCCGCGCGTCGGGCCTCGATGGCTCTGCGCAGGGCCTCGGTTCGCGTATGCGCGCCAAGATAGCGGGCGCGGCTTTGCGAGAGGCCGTCGGAGGCAGCCTTCACGGCGTGTTCCGCCTGTCGCGCTTCCTGCAAGGCTCGGGTATGTGCAGATTCGACCAGGGACCAGTGGGCGGCGCTCGCGCTTCGCCGTTCGTCTGAGCTCGCCCGGGCTTTCGCGGCGGACAAAGCATCGGTGGCCGCCGCCACGTGGCGTTGGGCATCGGCCATCGCCAGACGCGCGCGATCTTCCTCTGTCTCTCGGAGCCAGACGACGGTCTCAAGCCGATTCTTCTTGCCCACGATATCCTTCTCGGTACGAACGTAAAAGATCTAAAGCCCATTTCGATGGAGGAGCAGAAAGCGTGCCGGTCGCAAGACCAAGCATCGCAGCGATTCCAATTTGGGCGGCAATACTTGCCCGGCAGAGATGGCCGCAAACGTGACGATCTCGTCGCGCGGAGACTCGGATGTTTCATTACAGGCGCATGGCGCCGGTCTCCTGTGACCCACCTATTCCCGCGCGACCTCTGTGCTCTCCAATTCCTCCGTGCCCTCCGGCGCGCCATGGGTCTGACACTCTTGCTGGCACCCGAATTGCTTTGAACGCTTATCGAGGTACACCAACGTGGCAGATGGAATCTATGTAGGCATGTCGGCAGCCATCGGGCGAGCGGCGCAGCTCGACGCGATTGCCGACAATCTGGCCAACATTGAATCGCCCGGCTTCAAGGGTGTGCGGCCAGCCTTCAGTTCTTTTCTTCCTCCAGGTGGGCCGACTGACAAGGTTCTGTCAGGTGCGGTTGCGTCGACCATCGATATGAGGCCAGGCACGACGGAGACCACAGATTCGCTCACGGATGTGATTCCCGACGGCGATGCGATGCTTGCGGTACAGATGCCGGGTGGCAAGATCGCCTACACACGGAACGGGCACATCGAAACCGGACCCGACGGCGTTTTGAAGATCGCTGGTCTGCCCGTGCTGGATGATTCGGGGGAACCCATCGTGGTCCCGGAGGCAAGCGAGGTCAGCATCGAGTCGACAGGCGAAGTGAAGGCCGGCACCCAGGTCGTCGGAAACCTGTCGCTGTGGACCAGTCAAGGGTCCATGGATCGCGTCGGCTCATCGCTGATGATGCCCTCGACGGGAACCCAGATGACCCAAGTCACCGACGGAAGCGTACGCGTCGGCGAGCTGGAGCTGGGGAACGTCTCGGCCCTCGAATCGACCGTGCAAATGATAAGTGCCCAACGCAACTACGATCTCTCGATGCAAGCCATCCAGGCCTACAAGCAACTCGACGACAAGGTCATCCAGGTCGGGCTGGTTCGATAACGGAGAAAAAACATGCTTCGCGCTCTCTATACAGCCGCCTCCGGAATGGAAGCCCAACAAACCAATCTCGACGTCATCGCCAACAATCTCGCCAACAGCAGCACGTCGGGATACAAAGGGGCGCGCGCAGACTTCGAGGATCTGCTCTCGGAAACCATTCGTTCCGCCTCGGCCCCGACCGCCCAAGGTGGCGGACGTCCCGAGCCGTTGCAAATTGGGCTTGGTGTGCGAACCGCGACGACCACACGTTCGTTTATGCAGGGTGGATTGACAGCGACGCAGAACCCGCTGGATCTCGCCATCGAAGGAAATGGTTTCTTTCGCATTCAGCGCAGCAACGGTGACTATGCCTACAGCCGCGCCGGGAACTTTCGTACGGATGCCACGGGGAGAATCGTGACCCAGACCGGTGAGGTCGTGCAGCCACCCCTGACCGTTCCCCAGGACGCAACCAACGTCACGATTCAGGCCGATGGGACAGTGCTGATCACCACGCCCGGTCGCACGACGCCGACCGAGCTCGGCCAGCTTCAACTCGCCCTATTCACCAATCCTGGAGGACTCGATGCACTGGGAAACAACCTCTTCGGAGCCAACGCGGCCACGGGCGATCCCCAGGTGGTCAAGCCAGGAGACGCGGGTGCGGGCTCGATTAGCCAGGGCTACATCGAGAGCTCCAACGTGCAGGCCGTGCAGGAGATGGTCAATATGATTACCACGCAGCGTTCCTACGAGATGAATTCCAAGGTCATCGAGTCGGCAGACGAGATGCTTCAGAAGCTAACTCAACTTCGTTAGGCAGGAATCGTGACGATGGTTGCCCTTTTGCTCGCTCTCCTCGCAGTTCCCGAAGCAGCGCCGGCTGCCCAGGAAATCCTGCCCAGCGAGGTGAGCGAGTCCCTAACCCACGCGCTGGTGATTCCAGGGGCGCGCATCGTGCCGTTGTCCTGGTCGGCGCCAGCAAGCTGCCGCATTCGAAATGCCAGTGTGGCACATGGAATCGATGGTTCGGGACGCGTGGCCGTGAAGTTCTCTGGTCGTGGCTGCTCCGGTTGGGGTTGGGTTCATCTGGAAGTCTGGGCCGAAACCGCGGTAACCACGCGTGCCGTGCACGCGGGCGAAGCGATGGCGTCCTCGTATTCGATGATCGAGCAAGAGGTCGGACTCGGTCGCATGCCCTTTGTTCCACCTGACGGAGCGGTGGCTGTTCGCAATATCCCTTCCGGAAGCATCCTCCGCCCCGGCGATGTGAGCACAAGCGCCGTGCTCGCTGGCGATCCTGTGAAAATCATCGTCGTTTCCGGCGTGCTGGTGGTCGAGGCGCAGGGGCGCAGGGTTTCGTGTGGCGCGAGCCGAGCTTGCGCGGTCCTTGCTTCGGGAAAGCACCTCGAGGGCCGCATGGATGACAGCGGTCGCCTCATTGTGGAGGTCCCATGACGACTGCCCGTTTGCTTCTGATGGTGTTGGTGGGGTTGGCGGTTGGTTGCGGCCCTGCGCATATCAGCGAGTACACGCCCAAGCACCGTGAGTACAAGTTGCCCTCAGAGGGCAAGGGCGAGGACGAACCCTCGTCGCCAGGTAGCTTGTGGCGCGATGGACGGCCGGCATCGATGTTGTTTACCGACGCGCGTGCCCTGCACGCCAACGATTTGGTCGTCATCAATATCGAGGAGGTCGCCAACGCCAGCCGATCCGCGGACACCAATCTCTCTCGAAGTTCTACCAGCTCGGCGAAGATCGACGCGTTCTTGGGGCTGCTCAAGAAGTTGAAAGTCAGCTCGACCGATTCCGGGCTCAACATCGGTGGCAGCTCGGCATCGGCGTTGGCGAGCACGGGCTCGTCCGATCGCAGCGAATCCTTCACGGCCACCGTGCCCGCGGTCGTCATGAAGGTCCTGCCCAACGGCAACCTTTTCGTCGAGGGACATCGGGCCATTCTGGTGAATTCCGAGGAGCACCATTTCTACATCTCGGGCGTGGTGCGTCCCATCGACATCGATCAGCTGAACAGCATCAAAAGCTCTGTCGTCGCGGATGCGCAGATCGAGTTCGTAGGTCGTGGGGATCTGACCGACAACCAAAAGCAGGGATGGCTTTCACGCTATCTCGGCTGGATTTGGCCTTTCTAAGTCATGCGTAAAGCCATCCTTCTCACACTCATCATGCTGGCCCTCGCGAGCCTGGCACCTTCCGCTTCGGCGGCTCCGGTGCGTGTGAAGGAGCTGGTCGACGTCCAGGGCGTGCGCGACAATGCGCTTTACGGCTATGGGCTGGTGGTCGGGTTGGCCGGAACCGGCGACAGCCAGATGGTGACCTTCACCTCTCAGTCGATTGCCGGCATGCTGGGCCGCCTCGGCATTCGCATCGATCCGTCGACGGTCCGTGTGCGCAACACGGCCGCGGTCATGGTGACAGCACGGCTGCCGTCCTACTCTCGCCCAGGCACCCATGTTGACGTGAACGTTGGTTCGATGGGGGACGCGCGATCCCTCGCCGGAGGCGTGTTGCTGGTAACGCCACTGACCGGTCCCGATGGGCAAGTTTACGCCATCGCGCAGGGGCCGGTGCAGGCCGGGGGATTTGACATGAGCTCGGCCGGTTCACGGGTGCAAAAGAACCAGCCTACGTCTGGAACTGTTCCCAGCGGCGCTAGCATCGAGCGTGCAGTGAGTGCCAATCTTGAGAAGGGGCCGCTCGTGCTTGGACTTCGCCGGCCTGACTTCACCACTGCGCTGCGCATTGCGGATGCCATCAACAAGTCGCTGGGCGGAGAGTCCGCGCACGCCTTGGATCCAGCCTCGATCGAGGTGAAGCCCGCTAACGAGTGGAAGGGAAAGATGGTCACCCTTCTGGCCAAGATCGAAGTGCTGGAAGTGGATCCGGATCAGCGGGCCCACATTGTGGTCAGCGAGAGGACCGGAACCATCGTGGCCGGCGAGGGCGTGCGCATCCGTCCCGTGGCCGTGGCGCACGGCGGGCTTTCCATCCAGGTGAACCAGACGCCGTTCGCTTCGCAGCCCAACGCCGGAGCACGTGTGGGTCGGACTGTCACGGGCCGCACCGCGAACATCGAAGCGCAGGAGACCAACGGCCGGGCAGTGGCGTTGCCGGCCACCACCACCGTGGAAGACCTGGTCAAGGCGCTGAACATGATTGGCGTCGGACCTCGGGATCTCGTGGCGGTGCTGCAGGCGATGAAGGCCGCCGGGGCCATCGACGCCGACCTGGAGGTGATGTGATGAACCAGATCAAGAGACGCGGCCGAAGGGGCGCGCACGCTGGAATCCATCCTACTCAAGCAACTTCTCCAAGACAGCGGCGCATTCCACGGCATGAGCCAGGCCGGCGGCAAGATCTACGGCGAGATGTTTTGCGAGGCGCTTGGCCAATGCGGTGGCCCAGGGCGGTGGCATCGGGATCGCCAAGCTCGTCGAAGGCTCGTTCGAAAAAGGCGCCGGGTCGGCACCGGCTGGGGCCGGCGACCCAAACGTCGCCGGGGAATTCCTGTTCGAGCGTTCCACGAAGCTGACGCCCACCAACCCCGACGCCACAAGTGTGACGCCCGAGGTGTCGAGCGGATTTGGCGCGCGCAAGGATCCGATCAACGGCACGCAGCGCTTCCACACCGGCGTCGACGTCGCGGCCGAAGAGGGCAGCCCGGTCCTGGCGGCGGCACCTGGCGTCGTACTCCGAGCGGGCCGGCGTGGCGGCTACGGCAACGCCGTGGAAATCGACAATGGCAGTGGGATTAGCACCCTCTACGGCCACGCTTCGGCGCTGAAAGTCAAAGAGGGGGATAGCGTCAAGGCCGGAGATCCCGTTGCCTTAGTGGGTCATACCGGCCGCGCTACGGGTTCGCACCTGCATTTCGAAGTTCGAAAGGACGGAAAACCGATAGATCCGAAGTCGACCCTTAATAGGTGGGGAGAACGTGCCGACGTTCTGATTGGCAGGAAACCATAGAACCACCATTGGAGATAGCCATGAGGGTCGAAGACAAATCATCGCTAAAGGGAACGGACGCGGCGCCGGCAAAGTCGGCGGGGGACAAAACCGTAGTACGCCCACAGGCGGACAAGGTCAGCCTAGACGGGGCCAAGCAGGTCCAAGCCGTCGTGCAAGCGGTACAGGCCAGCATGGGGATCGATCGCAGCGCGCGACTGCAAGAGCTTGAGACCGCCATCCGCCAGGGCGGCTACCAGCCCGATGCTGGACAACTGGCGGAAAAAATCGTTCAAGCGGCGGAAGTCGATGCCCGCTTGAGCGCCATCTTCGGAGGATAGCTGATGGACCCACTCGAACATGCCCTGGACGTTGCGACCCGGATGCGCCAGGCGCTCCAGGCCGAGCTTGACGAGGCGCGCGAACAGCGTGTCCTGGTTCGCAAGCTCGACGTGCAGGGGTTGTTCGAGCGAGCCCAACGGCGAGGTGAGTTCAACGTGAAGCTCGCGCAGATGCAGGACGAGCTTGGCGCCGCCCTCGTCGCCACGGCGGGCGTGCTTGGCGTGGACCGGGTGTCGCTCGATGTGCTGCACACATCGGGCATCCACGCCGCCAGCAAGGTGGCGCAAGCGCTGTCAGAGCTGCGGGCGTCGGCCCAGGCGCTGCAGGAAATCGATGCCCTGAACCAAGTTCTGGCCAGGCGTGCGCTGGCGTGCGTACGCGGATACCTTTCCGCCCTATCTCCCCGCGCGGATGTGTACGACCGCTATGGCGGCGTACGAAATGACGGTGTGTTCTCCATCGCGCGCCAGGTGGCCTGAACCATGGATCTTACCAATGTCATCATGAACGCGGGCGCGGGCCTGGCGGTCTTTCGCGCCCAGGTTGCAACCACGAGCAACAATATCGCCAATGCCAACACCCCGGGGTACGCGCGCCAAGAGGCTGTCGCCACGGAAACCACTCCATCGGAGGAGACGGGAACCAACGGCTACATCGGCCGCGGCGTGACCCTTCAGGGGGTTGTACAGAGTCGAGACCAGTTCATCGAGGCCCAAATCAGTAGCGCTTTTGGCAACAGCTCCAGCTCGTCGGCACAGGCAGACGCTCTCTCGACGGTTACGGCTCTCGATCCACAACAGCAAGGCGGTATCACCGACGCGGTGGGAAAGTTCTACTCGGCGCTGCGCGACCTGAATCAGAACCCAGGCGACCTGGGCTTGCGCCAAGCCGTGGTTGACAGCGCACAGGCCGTGGCTAGAGCCTTCAATGTTACCGCAACCGCACTTGCTTCCAGCAGAAGCGGCATCGATCAAAATGTCAGTGCACTAACGGACAAGGCAAATGGTCTTCTGACAAGTGTTGCAAATCTCAACCAGAAGATTGCCCTGGCCGTCAACTCTGGACGAACACCGAACGATCTGCTCGACGTTCGGCAAAATGATCTCGATCAGCTAGCTCAAATGCTTGGCACCAGAGCTGTCCCCGACGACCACTCCAACGTCAGCGTGGTTCTGCCCGGAGGCACGGCGCTGGTCAGCGGCGCCGTTGCGGCGACGCTGAGCACGCAAACCAATCCTGCAAACCGTGGACACTTCGATGTTGTCTTCACGCCCATGGACGGTAGCCAGCCCACGGCGCTAAAGGCAGGCGACTTGGGCGGGCAGATTGGCGGCTTGATCAACGCCCGAGATGACGTACTTGGCACCGCTGAAAGCAGTCTGGATACGCTGGCCTACGATTTCGCAACGACGGTGAACACGCAGCACGAGGCGGGGTATGCCCTGGATGGAAGCACGGGCAATGATCTGTTTGCCGCCCTGGCCAACTCGACCGGTGCTGCCGCGAACATCGCGGTGGATCCGACGACGTACGCCAATCCATCCTTGATTGCGGCGGCAGGAAGCTCGCCAACAAGCCCGACGAGCGGGCCAGGGGATTCCACCAATCTGCAGGCAATTATCGGAACGGAAAGCACGCAGCTATCAACCGGCCTAAATGTCCAAGATGGAATGGCCAAAATAACCTCGGATTACGGCATTGCGGTCTCAACCGTGAACGACAGCTCGGAGTTCGACAAGAATCTGTTGTCGGATTTGACGAACGCGCGTGAGTCTGCCTCTGGTGTGTCCGTTGACGATGAATTGACGAAGCTCATGCAAGCTCAGACCTCGTACAATGCGTTGACGAAGGTTGTGACCACGACCAATACTTTGCTGAATACGTTGATGGCGATGTTCTAGGGGGCTTGTGCATGCGAGTCACCGAAAAAATGATATTCGAGAACAGCATCGCTCAAACCGAGCGGTCGCGCGAGAGTCTCGACCAGGCACAAAACGAAGTGGCGAGTGGCACCCGTGTGCAGCACCCTGGGGACGATCCGGTGGCGGCTGCGCTCTCCGTTGGTCACACGGTGGACAAGGCTCGCTTCACGGCCGTGGGCGACTCGGCTCAGAAAGCCGTCGACGAGCTAACCGCCGCAGACAACGCTCTAAGTGGAATCACCACCGTCGCGGATCGAGCGCAGGTTATTGCTACGCAATTTGGCAACGATTCCTATAGCGCGACGGATCGTGCGGCGGCTGGTGTTGAGGTGGATGGTCTATTCAAGGAAGCTGTTTCCCTGCTCAATACTACGTATGGCGGCAGGTACATTTTCGGGGGATTCAAGGACAATGCCTCGCCCTTCGACCCGACCGGTGCGTATGTGGGTGATGACAATGTGCGGACTGTCGAGGTTGCTCCTGGCCTCTATCAACAGGCGTCTGTCGACGCCAACGCCATTGTCAAGGGTTCCAATGGTGGGGTGGATCTGCTTCAGACCCTTACGAATCTTTCCGCGGCCCTGAAGACCAATGACGGCGACAGGTGTTCGAGCGGGACTTGACAATGTAAATCTCGCCATCAATCAGCTCGCGGCCGGACGTACGCAAGCGGGAATGGCCCAGGATGCGTTTCAAAGTGCCGTGACCACGGCCCAGACTGCCGCGTCCGATGAAACCGTCAAGATCGGCAAGCTGCTCGATGCCGACATCCTCGATGCTTCGACCCGTTTGGCTTCGGCTCAATATGCCCTGAATGCCACGTTGACGGCCTCGGCGAAGACGCTGGGCATGTCCCTGGCCGACAAGCTGCCGTTGTCCTAGGCGAGTATCCATTCTTGCCTTGCCCAGGGGACGTGCCCTGGCTGCATTGTCGTATTTGCATGCCTTCGATCTAGTAAGCCTATGTTGGCCAAGAGGAAGAATGGAAAGCACCTCCCCGGTCTTATCGGAATGCAGTCGCTGTGCCGTAGCTCTGAGTGAAGACGGGCTAGGCGCCCACAGACGAAAAGAAACAAAGGAGTTGGGTCATGCTTTCAGTACAAACAAACGTAAGTGCAATTAGTGCGCAGAGAAATTTGGGAGCCACCAGCGACGCTCTCGGAACCGCCATGGAGAGGTTGTCATCCGGCTTTCGCATCAACCGCGCAGCCGACGACGCCGCTGGCCTCGCGGTCAGCGAGAAGTTGAAGGCGCAAATCGGTGGTCTCAACCAGGCCTCGCGCAACTCGCAGGACGGTATCTCGATGATTCAGACCGCCGAAGGCGCGCTGGACGAGGTGCAATCGATGATGCAGCGTATGCGCGACCTGGCAGTTCAGGCATCTTCTGATACCAACAGCCAGACCGAGCGCGACAACATCAACCTGGAGCTTGGACAACTGGGCCAGGAAATCAACAGCATTTCCCAGCGCACCAAGTTCAACGGTCAGTCGCTTCTGAGCGGCTCTCTCACCAAGACGCAGGTGAATGCGGCGACTGGGTATTCGGGTCTGACGGAGCTCACGACAACGGGTGGCGGTACTGCGTTCGCAAATGCGAACGTTGCTGCCATCAGTGTCGACGGTGCACAGGCGGGGAAGGGATTCAATCTGAGTGCTGCTGTTGCCAATGGCACAACCCCGGCGCAAATGATCATGACGATGGTCGATACAGCCGGCAATGCGGTGCAGATTACTGACCAATCAGGTCATACGAGCAACGTGACGCAGTCGATCGATCTTAATGACATCGCCGCCGGTGGATCGGAAATTCTCAACTTCACCAATCTCGGCGTCAAGATTACACTGACATCGGCAGCTGGGGAAACGGCCGCCAATATCGCGGGCGCTGTGACGACCACAGCTGCAAATTCGATAGACACGCAGACTGCGTCCGGAGTGGCAACGTTGCAGACCGGTTCAATGCAGGGCGACGAGACGGATGTTCAATTCGTGAATACCAGTCTGAGCGGGGGAACTGGCGTGACGCCGATGGATACTTTGGCAGCCACCTTGAACACCTTCGCCAGCGCAAATGGTGCGACGCGGGATAATGCCTCCAGCCTCATCACCGCGCTAGACAACGCTCTCGGTTCCATCTCGAGCAGCCGAGCTACTCTCGGCGCCGCGCAGAACCGCATGCAGCACACCATTGCCAACCTCGGTACCACCTCGGAGAACCTGTCTGCTTCCAACAGCCGCATCGTCGACGTCGACGTGGCGACCGAGTCCTCGAATATGGCGAAGGATCAGGTGCTGGAACAGGCCGGCGTGTCGGTCCTCGCGCAGGCGAACCAACTGCCGCAGCTGGCCCTCAAGCTCCTCGGTTAATAGTCGAAGACAGTAGGTAGGGCGCCATTAGAGACTCAACTTAGTGCAAAGCCGCTCCGGGGCGGATAACCCCGGGGCGGCCGAGCTTAGAGAGAAGAACCACGCTTCGATCAGTGAGCAGAGGGAGTAGACGCCATGAGTCCGCTATCAGCATATACCCGAGCCAACGTAGCGACCTCATCAGGCCCTCAGATCATGGTCTCGCTCTTCCAGGCCGCCCTGCGTAACATGCATTCCTCGGTAGGCGCCTTCGAGCGTGGGGACTACAGATCGGGGAGCGAGATGGCGGAGAAGGCGGCGACCATTGTCCTTGGTCTGCAAGGCACGCTGAAGACCGAGGTTGCTCCGGATCTATGTGCACGTCTAAGTGAGCTTTACACCTTCGTCGCCTGCCGGCTAGGCATGGCTGGAACGAAGTTTTCTTCCCAGCATGTGCTGGAAGCCGAACAAGTTTTTGCTCCGATCGCGGAAGCCTTCGTGCAAGCTGCATCAAGCTCATCCTCTGAGGCCTATGCAGCCGCTGCCAGGTGATCATGGCCCAGCCAACCACCAACAGCCTGTGTAAGTGTTTGCAGAAAATTGCGGGGCTGATGGAAAAGGGGGAAGCGGTTGAAGCCGCTGCGGCGGTGGCCGAAATGAATGAGCTGCTTCCCCTCCTGCCGCTCGAGATGACAACGGACGAGCTCACCGAAGCCAAGCGCCTCCTTGATCGTTGTGTCGAGCTCGAGGGTGGAATGAGGCAAACGGTTATTGCGTCATTGCAGCGTCTCGCCGCGACTAGGAAATCCTTGGTCTACCGTCGGTATGGCAGGAGGGCTTAAGGTCGGTCGAATATGGGCCGATATAGGTTTGGAGGCATTCCTCGATGGCAAGCTCAATCTCGTCGGTTGGGTCGACACCGACAACGGCATCAACAGGGACAACGGCGCCAACGACGGGATCGACGTCATCGTCGACATCAACGTCATCGCTGACGTCGGCGCTATTTCAGGCTAGTGGAATCGCATCGGGTCTTGATACCAACTCGATTGTGAACAATCTCATCGCGGCGGATTCTGCTCCTCTCAACCAGCTCAGGCAGAAGCAGGCCGATTACAACGTCCAGATCTCAACCCTGGGGACGCTGGTAACCCAGCTTCAGGCACTGCAAACCGCCGCGTCCAATCTCTCGACCAATGGTGTGGTCTCGATTCAGCCAACCACGACGTCGAGCGACTTCACGGTCACCGGCTCGGCCAAGTCCGAGGGCAGCTACACTATCAACGTGCAGCAAGTGGCCAAAGAGGCGAAGATGCGCTCACAGAGCTTCAGCTCGGCACAGGACGCATCCGTGGTTCCTGATGGAAGTCTTGTGTTCAGCATCGATGGGCAGAATTCGGTGGCCATCGACACCACAGGAAAGACCCTGGCCGATGTCGCCGAGGCCATCAATCAGAGCATCTCCGGACTCAATGCCTCGGTGATTTCCACTACAACAGGTTACTATCTGAACGTGGCGCGCAAGGATACCGGCTACGCGACCACGGCCGCAGCGGCGCTGACCGTGGTCAGTGATCCTGGCCTGGGATTGACGCTACAGCAGAGCGCCCAGAATGCAAAACTGACCATCGATGGTTTGGCAGTAGAGCGTCCCAGCAATACGATCACGGATGTCGTTTCCGGCGCCACCTTGCACCTGACGGGCGCCTCAAATACAGACAACAACGTAACCTTTGCCGCAAATAGCACCAACACCGAAACGGCTCTCAATACATTCGTAAGCGCATACAACACTCTGTCGGCAACGGTGCGCAGCCAACTTGTGACGGATCCGACCGTCGCCTATGGCGCGACCCTCCTTGACCACTCATCCATGACCACCATCCAAGGTGCGATGCAGAGCATGCTGTCACAGGTGGTGGTCCCCAGTGGCTCGGTGCGAATTCTCGCGGATCTCGGACTGGAGCTCCAGCAAGATGGTTCTATTACGCTGAATACTATTACCCTGGATAATGCGATAGCGTCCAATCCAGGCGCTGTGAACGACATATTCTCCACGGCAACAACCGGCATCGGGGATGTTGTCAAATCACTCGCTGACAGTCAAACCAACCTCGTGAGCGGGGCGCTTATCTCGCAGCAGACATCCCTGCAGTCGAGTATCTCTGAAATGGATAGCCAGGCCACGGAAATGCAAAGCAACCTTGATATGGAGCGAACAAGCCTTGTGGCAAAGTTCACCGCGATGGAGCAGCTCATCAGCGGGTTCACCAGCGCCGGCAGCTATCTTACGCAGATCGCTAATCTGAAGATCGGCGGCTGACCTCGTACCTTGACCAGCCGCCACCGCAAAGTAGGCAAAGTCATCGCAGTCGAGGCGGCAGAGGCTAGGGTGAGCTGGCGGTAGCCTTCACGGCGAGCACATTCAGGCTAATCGGGATCCCCTTGAACAAGAGCTCACTGGTGTCGTTGAAGATCCCGAAGCCGGGTACTCTGCGGACGGTGGAGAACCCGGCGCGCGTGAGAAAATAGACCAGGAATTCCTCGCTCAAACCAACCAGATGGTAGTCATTGCTGTCCACGTGGCCACCGAAAAGCATCCTCATGACCATGAAGCGGTCATTGATGGTGAGTTCTTCCTTGACGAGAAGCAACTTGGCAAGGACTTCCAGGTCCGGGACACTTAGGTAAATTGTGCCGCCGGGCGACAGAACCCGCGACCATTCCTTTAGGGCGCATTCCAGATCGCCGGTGTAGTCAAAGTGTTCGAGCGTATGCGACGCATACACCTCGGTAAAGACGCCGTCCGCAAAGCGCGAGAGATCGTTGGCGTTTCCCACGTGATCCACGTGAGGCCCGGGGGTAATATTGAGGATCTCCCAGCCTGCGACTCGGGTGGTTCCACCAATATGAAGCTTGCGCGCTTCTGGCATCATAAGTCCAATGGCTTGACCGGTTTCGTATCAAAGTCATCGGCGGGGGCCCAGGATTGCTTTAGACAGAGCGCCGGTATGCATTACAAGAATCCAACCTGACGCTGAAAATTCAAGGAAATCAGCTCGGCAGTCGAAGGCGGATCTAGTGACACACGTGTGCAGGAAGGCTCGACCTCGGTCGAAGCACAAGGGTGCTTCCACATCATCGGACAAACAGGTATGGCGGCTGCGCGAAGCCGGACGCAGCGCAATCGTGGGTGGAAATCTCGTGGCTGCCGAGAAGGCGTACACTCAGGCCGTGGCGTTGGGAGCAAGAGATGCCGACGTTTACAACAACTTGGCGACAATCTACAGCAAGTCGGGAGTGAGGATCGAGGAACAGATTGGTCTTCTGGAAAAGGCTTACGAGCTTGGGCCTGAAAATGCCGAGATTCGCAAGAACTTTCTCGGCATCCTAGGCCGACAGGCTGGGTCCTTCACGAAGGTGGACCGATATCGCGAAGCCCTTCCTCTGTTTCTGCGGAAGGTTCAGATCGAGCCGGAAGCGGCATCGAACCATCGGGAGCTCGGGTGTTGCTACTCAAAGACTGGGGATCTCGACAATGCAGTCAAGGAGTTCACAAGGGCAGCCAATCTCGATCCCAACAATCCCGTGTACTACAACGACCTAGGGCTTGCCTATTATGAGCTGCGCTTGCTGGCCGAGGCCCAAGGTGCCTTTCAGGAAGTACTGCGACTCCATCCACGATCGGTTGTCGCCTACACGCATCTTGGACTTCTGGCCAATCTCACTGGTTTGACCGGCGTAGCGGTCAGCCTTCTACGACGGGCGTTGGAGATTGATCCGAGGTGCAGCGAAGTGCATAACAATCTTGCTTTGCTCTTTCGGGACCAGGGAGAGCAGGCGCAAAGTCGCCATCACTATGAGGAAGCGATACGATTGAAGCCCGAAGATGCAAATGTTCTTTCCGGCTATCTGCTGGCGCTGAACGACGACCCCAATGCGGAACCGGCGTGGGTCGCGGATGAGCATCGACGTATCCAGCGACTGATCAAAGGCGATCGTCGCATCTCGCGGACCAGTGACTTCGATCCAGCTCGGAAACTGCGCGTTGGCTACCTATCCCCGGACTTTCGCACGCATTCGGTCGCGTTCTTCATTTGTCCGGTGCTCGAGCATCACGACCGGGAGCTGGTGGAAGTCACCTGCTATTCGACATGCTTTAGGGAAGATGACATGAGTAGGCGGATCAAGGCTGCCGCTGAACATTACCGGAGCGTCTATCGGATGAGTAACGACGACCTGGCCGAGGTGATCGAAGCAGATGGTATCGACGTGCTGGTCGAGCTTTCGGGGCACACCTGCGACAACCGTTTGGTCATGCTAGGCAATCGTGTCGCGCCCATACAGGTGACGTATTTGGGCTACCCCAATACGACAGGATTGGTGGACATGGACTGCAGGCTGACCGATGCCATCGCCGACCCGCCCGGGTTTTCGGACGCATGGCACACGGAAAGGCTTGTACGCGTCGAAGGTGGATTTCTGGCCTATCAGCCTCCGGATTTCGCGCGAGGTTTGCCGGTGGTCGCGGACCCTGCCCTGCGGGTGAAGCACTTTACGTTTGGAAGCTTCAACAACCTCGCGAAGATCAACAACTTGGTGCTCGATACTTGGGCACTCATTCTTGAGCAGGTGCCCGGAAGCGCAATCCTTCTGAAGGCGCGCGGACTACGAGACGAGAAGGTCAAAGCGCGGATTTTGGCCGCGTTTGCCGCGCGTGGTGTCGACGGGGAAAATCGAGTTCGGCTCATGGGACACGAGCGTTTGGCCGAAGACCACATGCTTTTGTACAATCAGATGGACTTGGCGCTCGACACCTTCCCCTACAACGGTACCACTACGACCTGCGAGGCCTTGTGGATGGGGACGCCCGTGCTCTCCTTCGAAGGGACTAGCCACGCGGGGCGAGTGGGGGCGAGTCTGCTGACGCACGCGGGGCTTGACGAGCTTGTGGCGAAAGACAGGAACGGCTACATCGACAAGGCGGTCGCGCTTGGGAATGACCGTGGCGCCTTGGCGAAGCTGCGGTCGGGGCTTCGCGAAAGATTTGCGAGCTCACCCGTTATGGACGCTTCTCGTTTGGCGCGTGGTCTGGAGAAGGCCTATCGCGAAGCTTGGCAAATGCATTGCGCAGCTTCGCGATAAAGGCGCTAGCGTGCAATCGCGTCCAGGTTGTCAGTCGCCCGGACTTCAATCACCAAGTCGATACGACGATTGAGCTCGCGGCCCGCCGCGGTGTCATTGCTGGCGATGGGACGGCTATCGCCGTAGCCAGCGGCGCTTAGAAGATTGCCGGGAATCCGGTGGGCGCGCTCGATGTAGCTGGTCACGGATGCCGCGCGTGATGCCGAGAGATCCCAGTTGTCTCGGTAGCGCGAGGTGATGACAGGGGCGTCGTCCGTGTGTCCTTCGATGCGGATGGGGCGATGCATTTGGCCGAGCTCATCGGCGACGACGTCCAGGACGGGGATGACGTCGGGTCGGAGAGCTGCCTGCATCGGATCGAAAAAGTGGGCCACGGAGAGCCGAACCATGAGCTTCTTGCCCTCGATGTGCAAGGTCACGGCCGTGGTCAGTCCGGGTTTCTCCAGTAGGAAGCCCTTGAATTTCTTCTCCATGCGTCGGCGCATGGCCTCGATGGATTCGATTTGCTTTTGTGACGGCCTTTCCGAATCGGACAGGTTGGCCTGGCATCCGCCCTCGCTGGCGGGACCGTCGAAGATGGGCATGGTATCGACACCACCCTGGCCCTTGAAGTGCATCGCGAACTTGATCGACTTGACCACATCGACCATGCGCTTGTTGTCGATGCGACTGGTTGAATAGAGCACGACGAAGAAGGCGAACAGCAGGGTGATGAAATCGGCGTAGGAGACCAGCCAGCGCTCGTGGTTTTCGTGTTCCTCGTGGACCTCGCGCTTGGCCACCGGTCACTCTTTCTTGGGCTCGGCCGCGGCACCGTGCATGCCGGCATAAGCCAGGAGCTTCTCGCGCAGGACGCGGGGATTGAGCCCTGCCTGGATGGACAACGCGGCTTCTGCAATGAGCACGCGCCGGTCTTTCTCCAGAGCGAGCTTGCGCTTGATCTTGGTAGCGAGGGGGAGGAATAGCAGGTTCGCGCTGCCGACACCGTACACGGTGGCCACGAAGGCGGTGGCGATGCCTCCGCCCAGCTTGGATGGGTCGTTCAGGTTCTCCATGACGTGAATGAGCCCCAGCACGGCACCCAAAATGCCGACGGTGGGCGCATAGCCGCCCATGGATTCGAAGACCTTGGCGCCAACGCTTCCCCGTTCGAATTCGTGCATGATTTCGGTTTCCAGGGCATCGCGCGCCACGGTTGCATCGACGCCGTCGACGATGAAGCCGACGGCACGTTTGAGAAAAGGATCCTTGAGCTCCGGAAGTCTTTGTTCGAGAGCCAGAACGCCGTCGCGTCGGGCCACGCCGGCCAGGTCGACGACCTGGTCGAGAATGAGGTGCAAATCGCTTTTGCGTTGCGTGAGCGTCCCGGCGCCCATCTTGATGCCGCGAATGAATTCGTTGAGTGGAAAAGAAACCGCGACGGCGCCAATGGTACCGCCAAACACGATCATGGCGGCTGTGAGCTGCATGATCGATCCGACGTGACCACCCTCGATGGCTTGTCCCACCAGGATCATGCCGATGGCGAAAACGATGCCGCCGATGGTTCCAAAATCCATCGACTATTCCTCCCTGGGGACGACAACCGGTCCGCACAAGATCTTGCGCCGATACTCGACGACGTGTGCGACGACATCCTCGACGCTCTGCTTGACCAGGATGTGGTGGCCGGTGGTTAGTGTTAGCATGGTGTCGGGTGTCTTCTCCACCGTCGCAATCAACTCGGCGTTGACGATGACTTCCGAGCCGTCCAAACGAATCAGTGGAATCATGGGGATCTCCTAGTCGATCTCGGCTTGCGGTAGCTTTCGCTTTAGGCGAAAGCCACAGCCTCAAGAAGCTTGGCGATGTACTGTGCTATCGCTTGACTTAGCGCTTGATTTGCATCAATTCGGCAAGAAGCTGATCGGCGGTGGTAAGCGTCTTCGAGTTTGCCTCAAAGTTGCGCTGGGCAGCAATCATGCGAATGAACTCGGCGCTGATGTCGACGTTCGACTGTTCCAAGGTGCCTGCATTGATGCTACCTCGATCGGCTGTTGATGGGGTTCCGAGGGTCGGTGAACCGGACTGGGGCGTCTCGGTGTAGAGCGTCGAGCCAATCCGCTGGAGCTGATCGGGGGCCTTGAAATTGGCCAGGATGAACTGCCCGAGCGTTCGGGTTTGGCCATTGGTGAAACCGCCGGTGATAGTACCGTCCTGACCGATGGAAATGCTGCTCAAGCTTCCAGAGCTCGACCCCTCTTGGGTCACGAAGCTGACCGCAGAGGTTGCCGCGTACTGGGTCAGCCCATCGAGCCCGTTGCCACCGGTCGACGTTCCGCTGCCGAAGGCGAAGTCCAGTTTCTGTGGGACGGCTGCGTTCTTGGGGTTAAAGTTGTCCAGCGTTGTATTGTTGGCAACCAAGCGGCCCGAGCTGTCGAAATCCAACTCGCCCGTGGCGACCTCGGCGGCGGTGCCTGCTGTCGTTGCGTTGCCTGCACCGTCCACCGAGAGATTTCCACCGTCGGTAAGGACGTGATACGTCCACTCCCCAGAGTCCGTCGGGTTGGTGGCGGTGGCGGGATCCTTCTTGCAGAAGTAGATGTTGAGCTGAATTGCATTGCCCAACGAATCATAGACCGTCATCGTGGTATTGAAATTGGAAGTGTCCTTGGCATCCGCGGCGGAGAAGGTGGAGTCCGTAGGCGGCGCAGTCTGGTCCAGGTTCCCTCGAATGGTGATGGTGTCGGTGGCCTTGGCTGGTGCGGATGCATTGCCGACCTGCAAATCACCAAGAAGTCCTGAGGTTACAGTGCCTGAGGCGTCGGCCTGTAGCCCTTGCACTCGCAATCCGTCGAGGTTTGTGAGATAGCCATCCTTGTCGATAGTCAATTGGCCATTCCGCGTGTAGAAGGTGCCGTCTACGCCGCCTTGATTGCCCTTTACGACAAGCATTCCGTTTCCCTGTATGGCCACATCGGTGGAAAGGCCTGTCGTGGTGAAACCGCCCTGGGAAAATAGCTTCTGGATGGTCATGGTGGAAACGCCGAGACCCATTTGACCGCTTTCGCCGACAAGTTGCTGAGCCATTGCGTCTGAAAAAACGGTGCGTGCCGATTTGAAGCCGACAGTGCTGCTGTTGGCAATGTTGTCGCCGACGACAGAAAGCTCGTTGGTCGAGGCGTCGAGACCGCTGGCGCCCACGTACAATGATGTGATTAGACTCATGATTGTTGCCCTTTCTTTTGGTTGTTACTCGTTCAATTGTGAAATGTCCGAAAGTTGCAAAGTGGAACCACCTGCCACGAATTGGGGCGTGCCGTTGTTGAAGATAACGCCAGTAATAGGCGCGCTGCCGTTTTGAGTCAGGGAGACGGATTTGCCGTTGATATCGGTGGCAAGAACTTGTGCGGTGTAGGTCCCAGTGGGCAACGGGTTGCCTTTGTCGTCGTTCCCATCCCACTGGAAGGTGTTGTTGCCAGAGGCGCATGCGCCCTCTCCTATGGTTCGTACCGTGGTTCCAGTGGCGTCCTGTATCGTCAAGGTAACATTGGTAGCAGCTTGGGAAAGGTTGGCCGTAATGGTGGCTGGCTGCCCTTGGGTCAAACTGACCTGGTCGGTATTGAAGATCGCGGTCTTGCCTACCATGCCTGCAGCCGTCGCTTCGAGCGCAGTGCCTTGTCCGGTAAGCATCTGCGTGAGAGTGGTGTTGACGTTGGTCATCTGTTCGAGCGCGGAGAATTGCGCAAGTTGAGCGACCATTGCGGTATTGTCCATGGGCTGGGTGGGGTCTTGTTGCTGGAGCTGTGTGGTGAGCAGTTTTAGAAAATCGCTTTCACCGAGTTGGCTGGGATCGTTCTTTGTTGCAGTTGCTTGCTGGGCGGCCGTTGCTGCGCTTTGGATTTGCGAGATTGTCGATTGAATAGCCATATTGATCTCCTCATGCGGTGACGTGGATGCGGCGGTCATCCGCAACTTGAACTTCGGGTATCGACGTGGATGTCCGGTGTGGTGCTGGCGCTGGTTGTAGGTCGGCAGCCCTGGGGGTGCTTTCTGGCTGTCCCTGCTGGCCTTGGGAACTGCCTCGCTGATCGGTTGCGAAGCTACCAAGCTGAAGACCTTGTCCGGCCAGCACGGTACGCATTTCGGGTGCCTTGGCGTCGAAAAGCGGTGCCATGGTCCCGCTGACATTCACGTCCGCGCTTCCGTCGCGCACACGCACGTGGAGTGCTAGGTTGCCTGTATCGCCAGCGATGGACAGATGAGCGGAGTGGGGCATGACGTTGACGGAGAGTCCCGGATCCTCGATGGCTCGCTCGACAATCCCCGCTCGCTCTGCGGCCACAGTTGATGCAGGCGATCCCTCCGCAAGACGGGTTTCGCCGATGATTGGCGTAAATCCGGTTTGTGGGACGTAAACGGCTGGGCGGTCGGCGGTCGGCAAGAGGGTCTGTTGGAATTCTGCCTTCGCGACTTGCGCCTGGCGGGTGGTGTTTTCAGCGTGGTTGGTCTGCGCCGAGTTGTCGGCGATCTTCTTGTTTTCGGATGACTGCAACGCTTCCGACTTGACCGGCCTCATTTCAGTGCTTGCGGAGGACAAGGAATGCGAGGGCAAGGGATTTGTGTGTGCGGGCGTCGACGATGCGGTTGCGGCTTCCTCGGGCTCGTCGTCGTCTGCTAGGTGGGTGCGAGTCTTGTTGGCCGCAGGGGCTGCCTGAATGGTGGTCCTATTCGCGGTTCGGTTCGGCGTGGCCACTGGCGTGTCGGGTGTCTGTTTGGCGCTGACGGTGGCGGGCTTGTCGGTGGCGATTTTCGCCGTCTTGCCTTCGGATGTTGCTGGCCGCATCGGGTTCTGACTGGGCGCGACCGTGTCCGAAATCGAGCCGGGCGCCTCGCTCTCTTGACCGTTGCTCACGCGGTCTACGGTCGGACGCGGTAACTGGGGCGGCACGGCGTCTTTGGTCGGGGTCGACTGCGATACTTCGGGCGTAGTCGGGAGCCTCGAATGAGGCGTCGCCGGCACGACGGTTGTTTTCTCGGAGACGGGGGCCTGACTGGGCTGCGAAATTGGAGCCGAAGTGACCTGCTGGGGCGGAACCGCGCGAGAAGGAGCGGATTCGCTTTGCGGCTTGTGCGTGCTCGCGTGCGAAGCGTTTGCGCCTGCGGGAAGGTCGACCGGCGATGGATGCTGAGAGGAAGTGCTTGGCTCTTCCGTGAGTGTCGGACGTTCCGCAGGTGCTGATGCAGATCGAGCGTTGGCCTGGGCTGGCGGTGCCGGCGGGGCGGGGGTGAAATTGGCTGCATGGTCATGTGGCGCCTGGGCTGGAGGCGTATGCCCGTCGTGCGATTGGGGATCCGCCATCTTGGTCGCGTGAGCCGACGACGGTTGAGCGAAGGGCTGGGCTTGGTGGGGAGCGGCGCCGAGGTGCGGCAAGGGCAACTCGTCATGGACGGTGGCGACTGGCACCTGAACGGCGGTCTGGCTTGCGTTGGCCGACGTTGGGGCAGGGGTGCTGTTCGCGTGCGTTGATGTGGGCGTCGACTGGGAAAACACGCGCGCCGACGCCTCATTCGAGTTGAAAGTCATGCGCGTCGCTGGTTCGTTCGGTTTGGAAGAAATGTGTGCGGAGCTCTCGCCGGACTTGGAGGTCACGCGTTTCGTGCTTTCACTCGACTTCAGGGGAACTCGGTCGCTGGAGTTGCGTGCCTCGGCGCGCGGAGGGGTGCCATCGACCTTGGCACCGGGGGCTGCGATGGGCGGGGCGGGAGCTAGGTGGATCGCGGCAGCGGCCACGCTGGTCCGACTTTCCACCGCTCGACCGGCGTCCATGGACACACGGCCGGATTGTGAATTTTCGCGCCTCGGCTCCGGCTCCGGCTGCGCGGAAGCGGGCATGGTGCGACCGTCGGCGGTGTGAAGATTGACCGAGTCCGCTTGGGCCTTGAATGTCGGCCGGGTGGCGGCGCTGGAATGGTCGGTCGTCGAGCGCGCGGAGGCCAGAACCGGTGCGGGCGACCATGGCTGATGGTCGGCTTGCGTGGGTGTGGGCGAAGACGACCGCTGGTCTTTCACCAATGAATCCTGGAGCCGGTCAGCGCCTTGAACTTGAACCCGCAAGGCATCGTCACGGGTGACCGCGGCCTGAGTGTTGATTGCGCCGGATCTCGTTGCCGCCACTTTGATGGCAACGGGCACCGTCGCCGGTACAGTGATTTTCGCGCTCGGCGTATTCGTATCTCTCATGGGCGACTCGGCACGATTGGAAGTCGCGCGCACGATCCGTGGTGGCTCTGGCAGCCCACGCGGATTTGCTTCGTGCAATTCGACAGGAGCTTCGTGCGCTGGAACCGAAGCGGGGCTAGGCGAATTGTGGAGCTCCGATTTGGCGTCGGAAGGGCGGGTGCTTTCGGCACGCCCATGGATCGTGCTCTCAACCGGTGCGGCAGTAACTGCTCCCTCGTTGCGCTTCGGCGGCGACAATTCGGTCACGACGTGGGAAGGTTCGGCGTTCGACCTGCCGGCCTTGCTGCTCTCGGTGGTCGCCTGGCGCTCGGGTGATGGGACTTGCGCAGTATCGTCCCGACCGCTAGTCGCCACCATCGCTTCTCTCTCTTGCCGTGACGGCTTGGCCCAAGCCTTGGGTGACTCGTTGTCGACCTTGGGCTCGGGTAGCTTGGGGCGAGCCTGCTCTGCGATGTGGCTGGCCTCGTGCCCCTCGACCGCGACCGGCTTTCGTTGCTCGGGAAGGGGGCTGGTCGGGCTAGCCGAAGGTGGCTCGCTTCGTCCAAGACGCAACTGCGCCAGCGTCTGCTCGGCGATCTTTGTGCCAGCGACGTGCGCAGCCGTGAGCTGCGACTGTGGCGTGGCGTTCGGCTGGGACTGCTCCACTCTCGTATGAGAAATCGGGACGGATTCCAGCGCGCATGGCTGGTCAAACTTTTCGACAGTTCCGATCTTCGGAGACGACTTGGCGACCTGCTCGCCGAGCACCTGGGCAAATCCTGCCGAGCCGGTCGAGCCACTTTTGCCGTGTACCCCCTGCTGCGTGTGCTTGCCGTGAGCTTGAACGTCATGCGCGACTTCGCCCTGGAAGGCGTGAAAATGGGCTTCTGTCGCGCGCGTGCTCACTTGGAGCTCGCTTTCTTGTCTTTCCCGTACATCGGCTTACGCGTGGCGATTTCGGTCGTCAGCTCGGCCGCGAGGTCCGGCTTGAGCAAACCGAGAATCGCGCCCGCGTCCGTTGATTTCATCCGGCGCAGAATTTCCGCCGCCAGACCGCGATCCAGGCGACCGATCAAGGCCGCCGCTTGCTCGGGTTTCATGCCCTTCATCGCCTTCGAGACGGAATCGATTTGCTCGCCCGCGGCCTCGCGCAAGGTCGCCGCCGCAATGGGGGCTGTGGGCAGCATCGGCTCGCCTGTGGACATGCCGCCACCGCCGCCGCAGTTGCCCGCCACCTTGATCAGTGCCTCGAGGCGCGCAGTTTCCTGTCGCAAGGACTCGCGGGCCTTTTCGATGTCGGACAGCGACTGCATGGGCCGGGCATGGTCGGCGACTGGCGGGTTGGAATCGACGACCGGCGTGGCGCCCTTGGAAAGTTGGCTGCGCAGGGCGGCCAGGGTCAGTCCGGGCGGCACGACCGCCGCATAGCGATCGGCTGACCAGGGGCTCTTGTGTTCCGGTACTTCCGCCCGATCGACGGTCGCGACCTTGTGTGGTGCCTTCTTGCGTGCTTTGAGCTTGCCGGATGGGTCGGCAACAACTTCCTCCTCCGGCTCCTCGACGTCGGCGGGCGCCGAATCGGTTCGCGGAGGCACCTTGACCGCCTTGCCTGGCTGGGATGTGGGATTGGCGGGCTTGGCCGCGACCGGCACGCTCGGGGCCTTGGGCGACTTGGGATCCGTCGGCTTCGCCACCGATGGTGGTGTTTTGGTCGAAGGCACGGCCGGGTTGGTCGGTTGGGCGGGAACGTCGGCCTCGCGCCCATGGGGGGACGGCGACAGCGGATCGGGCTGCGCTGCTGCGGCGAAAACCAACCAAAGCGGGATGGCGAGACTAGGCACGACGTTCCTCCTGCTTGGGTACAGCTGCAAGCGGCTTGCCATCGGCTGGCTTGCCATCAAGGGCTTTGCGCAACCGATTCAGGGTTTCGGCAAGCGCAAAGCGCTCGCCAGGTTCCTGGCACAGGAAGGCGTTGAGATCGCTGATGCAGCGAAGAGCGGCGTCGACGCGTGGGTTGGTGCCGCTGACGTAGGCTCCGACCTCAACCAGGTCGGCGGCGTCTTTGTAGGCGGACAGCACCTCGCGCACGCGGCGGGCCAGCATGCGGTGGTCCGCGCTTACGACGTCCGTCATCACGCGGCTGACGCTGGCCAGGATGTCGACGGCGGGGAAGTGTCCGGCCATGGCCAGGCTGCGGCTGAGCACGATGTGTCCGTCGAGTGCCGCGCGCGAGGCATCGACCACTGGATCGGTCAGGTCGTCACCCTCGGCCAGCACGGTGTACATGGCTGTGATGCTGCCCTGACCATCGGCGTTGCCGGCGCGCTCGACCAGTCGGGGCAACATGGCGAACACCGACGGGGGATAGCCGCGCGAGGTGGGCGGCTCGCCCGCGGCAAGACCGATTTCTCGCTGGGCCATGGCCATGCGCGAGAGCGAATCGATGAGCAAGAGCACGCGTTTGCCTTGATCACGGAAGAACTCGGCCACGGCGGTGGCGGCCATGCCGGCGCGCACGCGCACCAGCGGCGATTCATCGCCGGTGGCGACCACGACCACCGAGCGGGGCAAGCCCTTGCCCAGATCGCGTTCGACGAACTCGCGCACTTCGCGTCCGCGCTCGCCGACCAGCCCGACGACGATGACATCCGCATCCGCGCTGCGCGCGAGCATGCCGAGCAAAACGCTCTTGCCGATGCCCGGACCGGCCATGATACCGAGGCGCTGGCCCTCGCCACAGGTGAGGCAGGAATCAATCGACCGGATGCCGAGAACGAGTGGGCGCGTGATGCGGCGGCGGCTCATGGCCCGGGGCGCGGCGGTGTGAATGGGAACGCGCGCGTCGAGAATGAGGCCGCCCCGATCGTCGAGCGGTTCCATGGCGGCGTTCACCACGCGGCCGAGCAGGCGGTCTCCGACCATGATCTCGCCCGCGCTGGCGCGCGGAATCACCGGACAACCTTCGCCGATGCCCTTCACGTCCCCGAACGGCATGAGGATGGCGCTGGATCCGGAAAACCCAACCACCTCGGCGGTGATGGTGTGCCCACCGGCGATGCGAATCTCACAGGATGTTCCCACCGCGACCTGGGGCAGGACGGCCTCGACGACGATGCCCGAGGCGCGGGTGACCTTGCCCGCCAGGACGCACGACTGTGCCTCGGCCAGCGATTGTTTGACGGCTGCGAGATTGATCAGGCTCATTCGGCATTCTCCCCGGCGCCGGCTTCGAGCACGCGGCGCAGTTCTTCAATACGGGCGTTGATACGGCCATCCACCGTGACCAAGTCGCCTTCGACCAGACAGTCGCCACGCCCAAGGGACGGGTCGGCGACGATCTCCACGCGCGAGATGGCGGCCTGGGCCACCGCCTGGGCGCCGCGGCTTTCGATGATGGAGTTCATGGCTTGCGCATCCACGGGTGACAGGTGGATGACGATTCGGCGCGACTCGCCCAAGCGGCGCACGGCGGAGCGGACCAGGTTGACCAAGGGCTCGGCGCTGGCGGAAAGCTCCATCTCCAAGATGCGCCGGGCGACCAGAAAGCCGATCTCGAGCGCGTCGGTGCGAGCCTCGGCGGCCAGTCGCTCGGCGGTTGCGCGTAGCAACTCGACGGCGGTGGAGGTGCGCTCGGTGAATTGGGCGGCCAGTTTCTGGGCCTCGGCCACTGCGGCGGCTGCGTTTCGGTTGTTGCCCTCGTCCGAATCGGGCATGGTGCTGGCGATGACGGTCGGGTGAAAACGGCCTTCATTGCCTTGGCCTGGCTTGAACGCCGGGCTCTCGACCCGCGGCCGGTCACCGGCTCGGCCAAGGAAACTGGGGCGACGAAGTGCCTGCTGGGTTGCCATCGGTTACACCATCTTGTCGGTCGGGTTGACGATCGTAATGCGGCCTTGCTCGGCCAAACTGAAGGCCACCTTGACCAGCTCGGCTTGCGCGCCCTCGACGGCGGCCAGCTTGACGGGGCCCATGGCCTCGATTTCGTCCTCCAGCATTTGGCCGGCGCGCGACGACATGTTCTTGGTGAAGCGGCCCTTGATGGCGTCGGGTGCGCCCTTGAGCGCCGTGGAAAGCTGGCTCATGTCGATCTCGCGAATGAGAGTTTGCATGTCGCGATCCGTGAGGTTCATGAGGTCGCCGAAGGTGAAGAGTTTCCCGCGCAGGTTGGCGGCCAGCTCGGGATCGTCCTTCTCGATCTCGCCCACCACCTCGGATTGCTGGGCGGCCGGAACCGCGCGCAGAAGCTCGACCGCGGCCGTGCGGCCATCCACGCGGCGGGTGTTGGCCGGCACCGAGGCCGTGAGCTCTTCGGCAAGACCTTGCCCAACCTCGCGCAGCACCTCGGGTGCCACCGATTCAAGGGTGGCCAGTCGGCGCACGATCTGGGGACGCATCTCGACGGGAATGTGTTTGAGAACGGCGAGGGCGCGTGGGCGTTCCAGGATGCCGAGCACGACGGCCGCGGTCTGCGGCAACTCGCGCGAAAGCAGCATGGCCAGGGATTCCGGATCGGCATCGGCAAGGGCGGTGAAGTTTTCGCTCACGGGTTCCTCGGATTCGGGTTGAAGGTCGAAAATGCGCTTGGCCACATCCAGCCCCATGGCGCGGGTCGTGGCTTCGCGCAGAAGACCGTCCGCGCCGTAGGCATCGGCGCCAAGACCGGACATGGCGTTGACGAAGGCATCCAGAGCGGCTGGGACGATGGAAGGGTCGCGGCGCAGGTCGCGAGCGCCGGCGGCGATGCGTTCGACGACGCGTTCGTCGAGGGTCTTGAAGATCTGTGCAGCTACTTCCGGTCCGAGCCCGAGTAGGACTGCGGCGGCTCGCTGGGCCCCAACACCTGCGGCGAATTCCACGAGGGCGTTATCGGGCATGGGTCATCTCCTTGCTGCACCTTCGTTGACCGCACCGGACCGCGGGTTCCCGTCGGAATCGACCCAGGCGCGGAGCAGATTGGCGGCGCGTGCCGGATCGGTCTTGGATAGCTCGCGCGCTTGTTCGCGCAAGACCAGGGCATCGGCGCGACCCATGGCGGGCAGGGCGGCGGCGTCGCCGCGTCCAAGCAGCATCTGGACGTCGCCTACGCGAGACCCGGGCTTGATGAAGGCCAGTGCGGAGGTCGCACGACGGTAGATACGAAAGACGATGAGCATGCCGAGCGTGGCGAGGATGCCCCACAAAATGATGCGGCCCAGGCGCCAGATGTCGGCGCGGTCCCAGATGGGAATGGTCACCGTGCTCTCGTCGAGTTTGGTGAAGGGCGCGCTGGAGATCTCCAGCACGTCGCCGCGCTTCTCGTCGAAGCCGATGGCGTGCTTGGCCAGATCGGACAGTCGACGCACGTCCGCCTCGGGCCGTGGCTTGCCACCAATACCATCGAGCAAGACCGCGGCCGACAGGCGAACCATGCGCGGGCTGCGCGTGATGGTGTGGGTCACCTTCTTGGCGATTTCGTAATTGCGAACCTCGTCGTCGCGCGCGGTTTGCGAGCGCGAGGCGCCTGCGCCGCCGCCCGGCACGGCCGCGATGGGCTGATTGGCCGCCGCGCCCGCGACGCCCGTGCCGGTGGTGCCATCGCTGTTGACCGTCTCGGTGGTCTTGTGCTCGCTGCGGACGGTGGCCGAGTCGGGGTCGTAGTTGTCCTGGGTGGTCTCGATCTCGGTGGTGTCGAGGGTGGCCGTCACCTTGGCCACGACGGCGCCGCGGCCGACCGCAGGTTCGAGGAGATCCGTGATTCGTTGTTCGAGTCCGGTCTCGATATCGCGTTGCTCTTTGGTTTGCTTGGCCGAGGCCGAAAGATCGCCGGACAGCACCGTGCCTCGCTGATCGACGACGGTCACGCTGTCGGGATTGAGACCGGCCACCGCGGACGCGACCAAATGGCGAACCCCCGCCAATTCGCGCTCTTGCATGGTTCTGCCTGGCTGCAGGTTGAGCACCACGGCCGCCGAGGCGTGCCGGTCGTCGTCGCGGTACAGGCCTTTTTCGGTCAAGGTCACGTGCACGCGCGCCGAACGCACGGACTGCAAGCGCGAAATCGTGCGCGCCAGCTCACCTTCGGTGGCACGGCGGAGGTTCACCCGTTGCGTGAACTCGGACGCGCCGAAGTCGCCGCGATCGAACAATTCGAAACCGACCCCGCCGCCGCGGGGAAGACCCTGGGCCGCGAGCATGAGGCGCGCCTCGTGGACCTGCGAGGCCGGCACGGACAGGGCGCTGCCGCCCGCCTCGGTGCGGAAGGAAATGCCCGCCGCCTTGAGTGCCGCGGCGGCATCGGTGCTGTCCTCGGGACCAAGATTGGTGAAGGCGTACTGGTAGGTCGCGCCCGTGCCGAAGACGATGGCCACCACTGCGACCACCGTGGCCAGCGACAGAACCCCGGCCAGCAACATGCGCGTGGCTGCGTTGAGCTCGGCGTAGCGCTTGCTGGCTTCCTTGATGGTCTTGAGGACTGGTTCCATGGACTAGATCCCCATCCGCATGATTTCGTTGTAGGTGTCGACGAGCTTGTTGCGCACGCGCATGGCCAGGCGCATGGCCACGTCGGCCTTTTCCAGGGCCAGGGCCATTTCGTGGATATTGCCCGCGCCACGGGCGACGGCGTCGGCCTGGGTGTCGGCCGCGTCTTGCAGTTTGTCGATTTCGCCGATGGCCTTGCCGAGCTCGCTGCCGAATTCCGCGGCCTTGTCCGCGCCCGGCGTGACGATGGCGCGATCCATCCGGTCGATTTGATCGATGCGATTCGTGGCGCCGGTTTCGGAGAGACCCTGACCACTTTCGATGCGCAGGTTCATGGCGAATTACTTCGTGATGTCCAGGCCACGTGCGGCCATGGATTTGAGGGTTTCCACCGCCGTGGCGTTGGCTTCGAAGGCGCGCGAGGCCGACAGCAGATTCACGATCTCGCTGATGGGGTTGACGTTGGGGAAGGTCACGAAGCCATCGGCGTCGGCGTCGGGATGCCCCGGGCTGTAGACCTTCTTGCCCTCGGTTGGGTCGGCGACGATTTGCGACACCTGCACGCCAAGGGGAGACTGGCCCACGGTGGGCAGCTTCGTCCTGGGCGCCGATGTGGATGGACTGAAAGACCGGATCCAGGCGCTGGTAGGGTTTGCCACCCGGGCCGCGCGTGGTCTCGGCGTTGGCCAAGTTGGACGAGGCGAGATTCACGCGGGTTCGCTCGGCCGAAAGTCCGGAACCACTCACATGCAGGGCTGTCAGAAAGTCCATGATGATTCCTCTCCCGTCATCCATTTCCGTCGGAAACTACGTAGCGCAAGATGGCCAGCTTCTTTCCGGCGGCCTTGGCGCTGGCGCCGTATTGAAGGGCGTTTTCCGCCATGGCCACCATGGTCCGATCCAGATCGACCGTGTTGCCGTCGAACGAAGCACCACCCGCGGGCACGTCCACGATGGGCAAGTCGCGCGCGGCGAGGCCACTCGCGTCCTGCTGCGGTCGACGCCGAGCGAGGGCGGCGTGGGCAACGCAACGCCGCCTTCGCCATGGGCGGCGCCCTCGATGGCGGCCATGGTTGCGGTGAAATCCACGTCCTTGGGCTTGAACCCCGGTGTGTCGACGTTGGCCACGTCGGCGGACAGCACGTTCTGGCGCACCAGCCGAACATCGAGGGCTCGTTCGAGGCGCGCCAGAGTATTGTCAAAGACTCTCATGCTGCTGACTCTTCATGCGATTGCCGTGCCACGCGTGCGCCGACGGGCATTTCCGTCGCGAGGCGCGGCCGGCAAGAGTTGCCCATCGGGCGTGAGATCGCCGGAATGGCGGAGCACCCGCAGCTTGTTGCGCAGGGTGCGCAGGCTGATGCCAAGCAGGCGCGCGGCGTGGGTGCGGTTGCCGTGCACGCGGCGAAGCGCCTCGAGGATGGCCATGCGCTCGAGCTCGGCCAAGGCCAGCGGGAAGCCATCCGGCATGAAGTCGGCCGATGGATGATGTCCGCGGTCGGCGGTAGCCGCCTTGGTATTCGATTGTCGTCGAGGCGACTTGTCGCGCTGGACGCCGGCCCGGTGCTTCGCCCGGCAAGGGACGAATGGAGGAGATGCCGACCGCGGCCAAGGCCACCGCGACGTGCTGGGCGGGCACCGCGGTGCCGTGGCAGCGGACCAGCACGCGTTCGAGAACGTTGGCCAGCTCGCGCACGTTGCCCGGAAATTCGTAGGCCAAGAGCTCGGCCAGCGCCTCGGCGGACAGCATCGGGGCGGGGCGTCCCAGGCGCAGGGCGATTTCCTCGGTCAGGCGCGCAGCCAGGGCCGGAATGTCTTCGCGCCGCTCGCGCAGAGGCGGCAAGAAGATGGGGAAGACCGAGAGCCGGTAGTAGAGATCGGCGCGGAATTCGCCACGGGCCACCATGGTGGCCAGGTCGCGGTTCGAGGTGGCGATGATGCGCACGTCGACGGGGATCGGCCGCGCGCCACCCACGCGATCGACCTCGCGCTCTTGCAGCACGCGCAGCAGCTTCACCTGCAGGACGATGGGCATTTCCGAAATCTCGTCGAGAAGAAGCGTGCCGTGGTCGGCTTGCTCGATGCGGCCGATGCGGCGATCGGCGGCGCCGGTGAAAGAGCCCTTCTCGTGGCCGAAGAGCTCGCTTTCCAGAAGCTCGCCCGGCAGGGCCGCGCAATTGACCGCGATCCACGGCCCCGTGCTGCGCGGGGAAAGGCCATGGATGTAGCGGGCGAAGACCTCCTTGCCGGTTCCGCTTTCGCCGAGCAGCAAGCACGGTGGTGCTGGCGCGTGCGACATCTTCGACAGCGGAGAGCACGTCCTGCATGATTTGCGTGCCACCGATGGGGGGCAGGATGTCGAGACGGCGAGGAACAGGGAACGAGGCGACGCTTGTCATGGTGACTCCGAACCGTTGTTTTGGGACTGCGACTGCCGTAGACGAAGGGAGCGCGACACCGTGGTGTAGGCCGCGGCGATATCGCCGGCCGTCTCGGTAAGGGCGGATTCGTCGTCCGCCGACTTGCTGTGACTGTCGACGCCTTCGATGGCGGCGATCACGGTGGCCCAGCGCGGTCCCAGCAGACGTTTGCGTCCGAGGCGGCCCTCCGCGTATTCGTAGAGTGTGCGGGCGCGAGCCGGATCCTTGGCCACAAGGTACATCTCGGCCGAGCGCAGCAGATGGTCGCTGATGGCGTCCACATCCGCGCCTTCCACCCATGGCACGCTGGCCGCGAGCAAGTGGCCGGCGAAAAGCGGGGCACCGATGTCGAGGGCCTTCTCCGCCGCCGCGCGAACCAATTCGATGGAGAGAAAGCCTTCCGTGCGCAAGGGCAGATTGAGGTAGGCTTCCAGTGCCTCAAGGCCACCGTCGGTGTCCGGGAACTTCAAGGCGAACAGGACCAACCGCCGGCACAGGACGCGGGTGTCGTCGTCGCAGATGTGCGTGCTGGATCGAATGGCGTCGAGGAGGTTGACCATCGAATCCTTGACCGCGCCGATGTAGGCGTGGGCGCGGGCCGCGCGCAGAAGCATCTCGCCGTGCAGCGGTTCGGGCAGCATGGTTGCGTCGAAGACGCGCTTGCGCATTTCACCGAGACAGGCGCCGCCCAGCTCGCACAGGCGCGCCACGGCCATGCGACCGTAGCTGCCGAAACGGCCGGCCAAGCGGTACCACCCCGCGGCGGTCGCCGGATCGCCGGTGCGCAGCGAGATGTCGCCGAGCCTCAGCGCCGCTAGCCGGCGATACTCGCCCTGCAGGGCCTTGCGGAATTCCAGCGCGGCCTCGGTGAAGCGGCCTGCCTTGAAGTGGCACTCGCCGCGCGCCGGAGCGGTGTCACCCGGGCAGCCGCTGCCATAGTGGAGTGCGATAGGATGGTAGAAGAACCAGATCTGGTCGCCGTCCTCGGTAAGCGGCAAGCCGCGAACTTCGCGGATCTCGAGTACGGGCTTGCCACCGTTCGGATCCAGCCTGGCCTCGATACGCGGGGTTCGGCACTGAAGACGACGGTGTTGCCGGCACGCGAGATGATAGGGACAAAGTTGCGGATTGCTGGCCACGAAGCGCTGGTAGATGGCGCGCGGGTCGGCGGTGGTGGTCATGTCGATGCGCATGGCCAGCGAATCCACCGAAAGGACGACGCGCGCGATGGGGGCGGCCAGTGGCAGGCGTTCGACGACCGCCACCGTGGTCACGCGCTCGGGCTCGGCGTTCTCTGTTGGAGTGCCCAGTGCGAGGAGAATGGCGGCGATGCGGAACATATTGCTGTCACCCTATGCAGCCAGCGTGCCGGTCGGCAGGTCTGACGCCTGTCCATTCCTGCCCGGCAGAAAATCCCCAGTCTTGGCGGCGCTTCGACCCTTGCCTTGGGTTGTCGACGGCAACCCTGCGCTGGCTCGCGTGTCAGGCCCTTGTCGCGCCGGCCCCGTCGCCAAGGTGTCGTGTCACCCCCGTGGCGCGGCCGGCGGATCCGAATACCCTGCTTTCCCGAAGAATGACCCTGAGCAGGGCCAATCTCCGGGGGTTAGAACCGTTGGGGTCTGCGAAGGTGCGCGCCCGAGTCGGGCTGTCACGCGCCGGACTCTGTGCTCTCCACTTCCTCTGTGCCCTCGGCCCTTTCCAGGGCCACCGCAGCTTTTCGGCGGAGTTTTTCGACCAGGGTGGTTCGTCCCATGCCGAGCAAGTGGGCGGCTTCCTTTTTGTTGCCGCCAGTTTGGTCGAGGGCCAAGCGGATGTAGGCTTCTTCGGTTTCGCGCAGAAGGCGCGGCAGATCTACTGGCAATCGGAGGGACGGCAGGGGCGCCGGCAGGGGCGCCATCGATACCGGCGCGGTAATCTCGTCCGGGCTCGCCACCGGAACCCCGGGGATGGCGTCGGAATCGTCCTCGGAAATTGGCCCTATCGCGATCTCGCCAGTCTCGGCGCGGGCTTGATTGTCGGCGATTTCGACGAGCGCGCCGGCGTTCTCGATGATCTCGGCGCCGGTCACCACGCTCGATCGGAAATCCTGGTGGCGGGTTTCGACGTCGATGAAGGAGGACGGCAGGTCGGAAAGAATGATGGTGGGGCTTTCGGCGCAGACCGAGAGTCGTTCGGCCAGGTTTTCCAGCTCGCGCACGTTGCCGGGCCAAGGGTAGGTTTCCAGTTGGCGAATGACCGCCGGCGCCACGGCCCGTGTTTCGCCGTGCTTGTTCCAGAAATGGAAAAAGAGCGGGGCGATATCGCTGCGGCGTTCGCGCAAAGGCGGCAGCACCAACGGGCAAACGTGAAGGCGGTAGTAGAGATCGCGCCTGAAACGGCCCGAGCGTACGTCTTCGCTCAGGTCGCGATTGGTGGCGGCCACCAAGCGAAAGTCGCCGGTCACCGATTCCGAGCTGCCCACGGGCTCGTAGGAATGGTTTTGCAGGAGACGCAGAAGTTTGACCTGCAAAGGCAGGGGCAGGTCGCCAACCTCGTCGAGAAATAGGGTGCCACCTTCCGCCATGGCCACACGACCGCGGCGCGATTGCACCGCGCCCGTGAAGGCGCCGCGCACATAGCCGAATAGCTCGCTCTCCAAAAGAGCATCGGGGATAGCGGCACAATTGACGGGTACGAAGGGGCGCTTCGAGCGCACGCTGTGCGTGTGCACCATGCGCGCGAACACTTCCTTGCCGGTGCCCGTCTCACCGGTGAGCAGGACGGTCGCGTCGCTGTTGGCGATGCGAGCGCAAGCACGGATCACATCCACGACCGGTGAATTTTGGGCGCAAACGATTCCATCTTCGTTGGCGGCGGCTTTGGGCGGCATGGCTGACTGCGGTTTGAGCGCGGTTATCTGCATCGATACACCTTACGCAGTTGTTGTGTGTTCCGGCTGCGCCAGCAACCGGAGTCAAACTTGTAGTACACGCGCACAGGCACGGGGGCCGACTCGTCGGCACCCAGTCCGCGTGCAACCCGGAGCAAAAGACGGTGCAGCCGGCCCGATGGAGCAGGCGGCGCCCAGTGCTGTCTCGCGACGGAGCCGTCGTCGTGGCCCGAAGCCAGGTGATTTCTAGAGGCGGCGGGAGACGGCATCTTTGATTCCCTCAAGCACACGCTGGCAGGTTTCCTCGTCGAAGCCGGCGCAGCGACGGGCGTCGTCGATGAGCAGGCGCGAGCGATCGAGCTCGTCGCGGCGGGTGTGAAAGCCGGCCTTGAACGACAGTGCATTGGCCAGGCGAATGACGGCGCCCAGGCTCAACTTGGCGGAAGACGACTGGACTTCCGGCTGGGCAGCCCCTTCGATGGCGGCGGCGACCTCGGGCGACAGCCCCCAAGCGCGGGCAAGCCTTGCCCCGGCCCGGGCCTGGCTGCGATCCAGGCAGGTCGTGAGCATGTCGTCGCTGATGATCTTGCGTCCCTTGGCGCTCGTCATGACTCTCTCGATATCGAAGAGCAGCGTCGCAGTGACGGGCTTGCCGGCATCGTGAAAGAGGCCGCCGCGGTAGGCGTCGAGGACAAGGCGCTCGCTTCCACCATGGGCTTGCACAAGGCGCTGGGAAATCGTGGCCACGGCCAGCGCGTGCTGCCAAGGCTGCTTGCACACGGCCTGCAGGCGAAGGTTCGCGGTCTCGAGCAACGGGCGCAGGGCGATTTCCAGAAGGCCGGTGCGAACCCCTTCCGCGCCCAAGCGCGAGATGGCTTGTTCGGTGGAACGCGCGAGGCTGCGTGCGGAACCGCTGGTATTGGAGACTTGAACCAGCTGGCTCGACAGGCGTGCGTCCGTGTTGACCAATGCGGCCATGCTGCCAAAGGAGAAATCGGCAGAGCCAAGCAAATCCAGGCAACGCGAAATGGACCGGGGCACCAGCGGCAAATCGAGATCGCCGTCGGGCTCGGTGCGCGACTTGACCGCTTCCACCAAACCGTCGACCAGGGTGTTCTTGTCCGTGCCCAGTGGCGAGGGCGCGTGGGCAAAAATGCCCTGCGACGGCGTGGTCGAAATGGAGGGGCTGCTCGGCAGCGGCTGTGGAGCGGCGGTGGCGATGCGCGCGGGGGCCACCGAGGGCTGAACGATCGGCGAGGGGGTTGGGCTGTACGCGGTGGGCGCGTTCGACAACGTGGTCGACGAAACCGGAGGCATCGTCATTACCACCGGGGGGGGCGTCAGTGCCTGTGAATAGCCCTCGTAGCTCGCACGCGGTCCTCCGCCCACGCCTGGAGTGGAAAGCAGGATGGCATCACGGAGCTCGCGCATCGACGAAAAGCGTTGGTCCGGCTTCTTGGCCATCGCGCGCAGAACGATGGCGCTCATCGCCGCCGATACGACTGGATTGACACTCTGGGGTGGCGGCGGCGTCTCCTGCACGTGGCTCATGATGAGCCGGCCGGCAGTCTCCGCGGTGAAGGGCAAGCGTCCCGTGATCATCTGGTACAGCACCACGCCTAGCGAGTAGATGTCGCTACGGTGATCGAGATGGGTGTCGCCCAGGCACTGCTCGGGCGACATGTAGGCGGGCGTTCCGATGAGTGCGCCCATCTCGGTGTGGTGCTGGACTTTGCGATCCTGCGCCACGAGCTTGGCGATGCCGAAATCCAGAACCTTGACGAAGTCAGGATAGTCGGGGTGGTTGCGCAGGAAAATGTTGGCGGGCTTGAGGTCGCGATGGACCATGCCATGATCGTGACCCGCGCCCACCGCCGCCGCGACCTGGGCCACCACGCGCGTCGCGGAGGCGGCGTCGAGCATGCGCACACGGTTCAAACGCTCTTCCAGCGTCTCTCCGTCGAGCAGCTCCATCACGATGTAGGGCAGCTTGCCGAAGGTTCCGAAATCGGTGACCTCGACGATGTTGGGATGGCGGATGTCGTTCACGGCGCGCGCCTCGGTGAAGAAACGCGAGACCAAATCCTCGTTGTTGGCGATCTCGGCGGCAAGAACCTTGATGGCCGCGCGACGGCCGATGAGCACGTGTTCGGCGAGATACACGCGGCCCATGCCGCCTTCGCCGAGAAGCGAGATCACGCGGAACGAGCCAAGAGTCTGACCGATCAGCTTGTCCACGGGTGGGGTCGACTTACCGCCCTGCGAAGACAGGCACATCGTCGAGCCTTTGCTTTGGGGAAGGTCTGAAGCCGCCATTTGTCGAGTACAACCATCGGCGGCCAAGATCCCTTCTTGAGAGGATCGGAAAGAAAAAATCAGATATCTGACAGAAGACGCGAGTGTCGCTTTTCCGACGGTGAAAGAACGTCAAGGAGGTGACGGATGGTCAGCGATGTGACGGTAGCACGAACTCGAAAACCGCCCCTTGATTGACTTGCGCAGAGGCGGTCACGCGGCCTCCGTGACGGGCGACGATGCGCTGGACGGTGGCCAGTCCAATACCGGTGCCTGCGTACTCTTGGGCCGAGTGCAAGCGCTGAAAAGGCGCGAAGAGCTTGCTCGCGAAGGCCATGTCGAAACCGGCGCCATTGTCGCGCACGTAGAAGACTTGACGGTTGTTTTCCCAACGCGCGCCGACTTCGATATCGGCCTGCGCGGTCTTGTTCGTGTATTTCCACGCGTTGTCGAGGAGATTTTCGAGCAAAATACGCAAAAGACCCACGTCGCCACGCGCGCGCAGACCCGCCTGCACGTGGGTTCGCACATGGCGCTCGGGTTCGCGCTCGTGCAGCAAGGCCAGAATGTCCGTGGCCAGCGCCGAGAGATTCACATCCCCGAGGCGCATCTCGGCGCGCGTGATGCGCGAGAGCACGAGCAAGTCCTCGATGAGCCGGCCCATGCGTCCGGCCGCCTTGCGAACCCGGCCGCAGTAGTCGAGCGCGCGCTGGTCGAGTTTGTCGGCGTAGTCCTCGACCAGCGCTTGCGTGAATCCGTCGATGGCGCGCAGAGGGGCGCGCAGATCGTGCGACACCGAGTAGGCGAAACTTTCCAGCTCGCGGTTGGCGGCCCCCAGCTCGGCGGTTCGTTCTTCCACGCGCAACTCGAGTTGCTCGTTGAGGGTACGCAGCGCCTCCTCCATGCGGCGGCGAGCGGTGATGTCCATGCCGAAGGAAATGGTGCCGACGATGCGGCCGCTTTCGACGATGGGGTTGTTTTGCCAGACGATGTAGCGCTCGTCGCCGGTGGCGGTGAGCATGGGCAGCTCGAAGGTGCTCGGCTCGCCGCCAGCGAGCAGCCGTTGGAATTCCTCACTGACTTTGGGAAAGTGCCGAGGCGGGGCCATGATCTCGAACCAGTTGCGCTGTTCGATGTCGGCACGCAGGTAGCCGGTGACGTTCTCGGCGGTGCGGTTGAAGGCGCGCACGCGGCCGTCGCAGTCCAGTCCCACCACCATGATGCTGGCCAGTTCGATGAGCCGCTCGGCGTGGTCCTTCGCCTCTTGCAGCGCCTCTTGCGCCATCACCAGATCGGTGACGTCGCGCTTGACGCCCCAAATGCGTACCAGGCGGCCGTCTTCCACCTCGCCCGAGAGATTGTTGAGCGAGCGAAACGCGCTGCCATCGCGCCGGCGCTCGGCCAAAAGCAGGTTGTCGAGGCGATAGCCCGACATGATGAAGGCGACGATGAAACCGAGCTGCTCCTCGCGCGAGCTGGACAAAAGGTCGCCGAAGGCGATGCCTTGCATGGCTTCGGGCTTGTCGCAGCCGAACTGCCGCGCAAAGGTGTCGTTGCACAGCCCGACGCGGGCATCGCGGGCGATGGCCTCGGCTTGATCGTGCACGGGCAGGTTGGTTGCGACCGGCATCCCCAGATCGAACCGCCACAGTCCTTCCGAGGCCAGTTGAAGGAAGTGCCGGTATTGGTCTTCGATGGACTGTTGCGGATGCTGGGAATGCTCGGCCTTTAGGGCGGCGAACGAATCCGTCGATTCGTGCGTCAGGGCGTGGTCGGGCGTGTCCTTCATGAAGCGATGCACTCTGCGGTCGTGGGCGGGGATGGCCAGTCCATGATAAAAGAGAAGTTGCGTATGCGCTCTACGAGAATTCCGTCTGCGGACGCGGATCGCCCCGAGGGTGGCGAACGTGCGCAAGCAGAGGAGGGGCAAGGCCAGGTTGCGCCCGTGCGCATTTTGGTGGCGGAAGCCGAAGGTGCGCACCTGTCCGCGCACGCGACCGCGCTCGAAAGCGCCGGATTTCAGGTCGATCTGGCGGGCGACGGCAGTACGGCGCGCGCGTTCATCGAAACCAACGCCTATGCCACCATCGTGTCCGACGCGGGGCTAAGCGGCCTCGATGCCATCGGGCTTCTGCGCGCGGCTCGCCGTCGGGATCTGGACGTGCCACTCGTGGTCGTCACGGACTCGGCCCATGTTGGTTTGTCGGCGGTGGCGGTTCAGCAGGGCGCGCTCTGCTTCTTGGAAAAGCCGGTGGCGCCGGATCTGCTTTGCGCGACCCTGTCCTACGCGGCCAAGTTGTACCGTTTGGCCAAGCTGCGCCGCAAGGCCTTGGACGAGATCGGCGGCACGTGGAACCAACTGGGCGACCGCGTTGCGCTGGAACAGGTTTTCGAGCGTGCGTTCGGGTGCCTGTCGATCGCTTTCCAGCCCATCGTTTCGTGGTCCAGCCGGCGGGTCATCGGACACGAGGCTTTGCTGCGCAGCTCGGATCCCAGTCTGCCCGATCCGTCGTCGGTGTTGGGCGTGGCCGAGCGACTGGGGCGCATCGAGCAAATCGGGCGACTGGTACGCGAGCGGGTGGCGCGATCCATGACACGGGCGCCAGCCGAGTATGTGTTCGTGAACCTGCACGCCCATGAGCTGCTCGACAGCGAGTTGTACTCGGCCTCCGCGCCCCTCTCGCAGTTCGGCAAGCGCATCGTCATCGAGATCTCCGAGCACGCTTTGCTCGACGATGTCTCCCACCTGGAATCGCGCGCCGAGGCCCTGCGCAAACTCGGCTTTCGCCTGGCCATGGACAACCTCGGCCCGGGTTATCCTGGGCTATCTTCCTTCGCGCGACTGCGGCCGGAGTTCGTGAAGTACGACCTTTCGCTGGTGCGCGGGATCGATCACAACCCGGCCCAGGCGGCGATCCTGGCCGACATGACGGCGCTTCTCGGTGCCATGAACACGCGCGTGATCGCTGCCGGCATAGAATCGATCGCCGAGCGGGATGCTGTGGTCAAGGCCGGTGTGGATCTGTTGCAGGGCTTCGCCTTCTCGAAGCCCGACATGAGCTACCGGCAGCCCGACCTCGGGTAACGTAGATCGGTCAACTTCATCCCTATGCCCGAGCAGGCGCCCTATCCGAGCGGCCTGCATCTCACGGTGCGCTACCGTGGTGCTCTGTTTCCAGGCTCTGTCAACGCTCGATCCGCTGAGGTCGCCCTTGTCCATTCGCCCGAGCTGTGTATCATCCTCGACCATGCTCATTCCGGCATCTCCTGCGGCGATCTCGTCCGTCAAAACAGCAGGGAATTGTTCGCCGAGGAGCTTCTGAAAAACATCCGATGAAAGTCGTTATTCTGGCAGGCGGCTTGGGTTCGCGGCTCTGTGAGGAAACCGAGACCCTCCCCAAGCCGATGGTGCATATTGGTGGCAAGCCAATTCTCTGGCACATCATGCGCCACTATGCCCACTACGGATTCAACGAATTCGTCATTGCCTTGGGTTACAAGGGCGAGGAGATCAAGCGCTTCTTCCTCGAATACCGGTCGCTGAGCAGCGACATCACACTAGAGCTTGCGACCGGCCGGATTGACACCCACGGGTCCGCGAGCGAGGACTGGCGGGTGCACCTCATCGACACGGGGCTTGAAGTGAATACCGGCGGTCGCCTACGAAGGTTGCAGCGCCTTCTGTGCGAGGAGACATTCCTGCTGACCTACGGTGATGGTGTCAGCAATGTGAATCTCGCGGGGTTGCTCCAATTCCACCGCGCCCGTCGGAACACAGCCACCGTGACAACGGTCCGCCCACCCGGTCGATTCGGAGGCGTGCAAGTCGAAGGGGACATGGTTGCCCACTTCAAGGAGAAACCCGAAACCGGTGAAGGCTGGATCAACGGCGGCTACATGGTTCTAGAGCCAGAAGTCTTCAGCTATCTCAGAGATGACAAAGCCAGCCTAGAAATCGACGCCTTGGAACGCCTGGCCTCCGAAAGAAAACTGGCGGCTTTTCGTCACGATAGATTCTGGCAATGCGTAGATACGCTGCGCGAGAAGCGCTATCTTGAGTCAATCTGGAATTCCGGGCAGGCGCCCTGGCGGTACTGATAATGGCGAGCTTTTGGCAAGATCGACCGACCTTCGTGACCGGTGGTACTGGACTCGTGGGCTCTTGGTTGCTCAAGAGTCTGGTCGCCGAAGGTGCCGATGTGGTCTGCCTGGTGCGAGATTGGATCCCTCAATCGGAAGCTGTTCGTTCGGGGCTGCTCGACCGAGTCCGGATTGTCCGAGGCGATATCTGCGAGCAGGCGTTGATCGAGCGCGTCTTGGGAGAGTACGAAATCGCGACGGTGTTTCACCTTGCGGCCCAGGCCATCGTGACAGTGGCAAACAGAAACCCGGTCTCCACGTTGCAAACCAATATTGCTGGAACGTGGACCGTGCTTGAGGCATGCAGGCGCAGCCCCAAAGTCCAGGAAGTCGTCTTGGCCTCGTCCGACAAGGCCTATGGTGCACAGACACAGCTACCCTACCAAGAAGATGCCCCACTGACGGGCGGGGCGCCCTACGACGTCAGCAAGTCCGCCGCCGATCTCATCGCACAGTCCTACGCCAAGACCTACAGCCTGCCGATAGCCATTACCCGCTGTGGGAACTTCTACGGTGGAGGGGATCTCAACTGGAATCGCATCGTTCCCGGCACCATTCGCTCGGTTCTGCGCGGCGAACGGCCAATCATTCGCTCTGACGGCAAGTTCATCCGCGACTATTTTTACGTCGATGACGGAGCGAAGGCCTACATGATGCTGGCCGAGAAGCTTGGTTCCGACAGAAGCCTGGCGGGCCAAGCATTTAACTTCTCGAACGAAGAGCCTGTCACCGTGCTGGATCTCGTGCAGCGCATTTTGAGGGTCATGGGCTCCTACCTGACACCAGAAGTGTTGAATCAGGCTCACGACGAGATCCGCGAGCAGTGGCTGTCTTCGGCCAAGGCACGCCGCATTCTCGGATGGAAACCGACCTTCCATCTGGACAGTGGGCTTGCCAACACGGTCACATGGTACCGTGCCTTCTTCGAGCAGCGAGAGTAGTACGGCGATGTCCGAGCGTCGATCGTGGATGGCCTTCGATGGCCCGGGATTTCGCCTTCTGGACATGGTCGTCATCGCGGGCGGCCTTGCTGCGGTGACGACTGTCTGCATCGCTACAATAGAGTCGCCATTCTCGCGAGCGGTGTGGATACTCTTGTCCTCCTTCTATTTCCTGTTCTACCGTCGGCTGGCTTCCGTGATCTACTGGTCGTGGAGCACCATCCGGTTGGTCCGCAAGAATACGATTGGCGGGCCATCTCAATCTGACGTGGATGTCGCCGACGCCGACCTGCCGGTTTTCCACATTCTCATCGCTGCCTATGGTGCCGGCGCCAGCATCGGTCCAGTCATGGCAGCGATCGACCAACTGGACTACCCGAAGTCGCGCTACACCGCTTGGATCATCACCGAGCAATCGGAGGTGAAGCGAAGAGACCAGATCGTCGCCACTGCGCAGCGGAAGATCCTGGGTCTGCTCTCCCCGGCCGAGATTCCGGCCGAGATCTTCCCTACCGTCTGGAAGTGCGTTGCCCCGGCTGGAACCTCGACGGGCAATTGGATAAAGCAGGTTGCTGGCGGGAACCTCGCGGCGCTGCTTTCGCACCCGAGTGCGCCAACCCTTCTCATGCAGGACCTGCTGGAACGCCTCTTCGTCCTGGAATCCGGAGAGCTCGTCGCTGGCTTCGAACAACTCGCCCCTCTTCGACTTTCCCGCCGGGACAAAGAGCGTCTCATGGCCGAGGTGTCGCGCTTGCGTGACACGCATCAACGAGTCGTGCGTGACTTCGCGCGACTTCTCGGAAGTGGCAACGTCTTCCAGAGCAATGAGTTGCGCGAGCAGCTCATCGCCAAAGCCACGCGCGCGCGATGGGCGCGCCGACTGGGACGCCTCCTTTGTAGTCGGCTTGCTTCCACCACACCCGCCATGCCCGTCCTCGATGCAACGGCTCTCGCATGCGCTCTTCATGGTGGCTTCCCGACCACTCAGGAAGAGGTTGCCCGTTCAATTGAAGCCGCTCCCGTGACTTCCTTTCGCCACTTGGATCCGACTGACCGTGGCTTCAAGCCGGGCGCCCTGAACATCGCTTGGTGTACCCTCAAGAATGAAGGCCTGCTGGACCTGCCAAGTGACGTATTCTTTCTCGTGATTGACGCTGATTCGCTTCTCCCCCGTCACGCTCTCCGCGCCGCTGCGAAAGAGATCATTGCGGGGCCAAAACACGTGCTGCGGCAGATCTGCTCGGTACCGACCGCGAATTTCCCAGTCTGCGGCGCCTATTCCCAATTCGTTGCCTTCGCTGATGCCGTTGGCGCCATCGGGAAATGGGCACGCAGCACAAGGCGCCAGCTCAAGCCGGACCTGCACGCGGGATCGGGAGTCATCATTCCGGCAACCCTGGCCGGCTGGATTGCCAACCACGCCGGCAGTCCTTGGGATGCGTCCTCGCTGACCGAAGATGCCCGCATGATCGTCGGCCAATTCGGGATGATGAACGCCGTCCGAAGCAGAACCGGCTTCGTGCCCGCCTATCTGCTGGAAGCCGTTCCAGCAGAAGACACCTTCATGGAAACCTATAGGGCCTACTGGAAGCAGCGACGACGGTGGACGACTGGTGGCTTTGACGAGTCCTTCTACATGGCCCTCAGCCCGGGATGGGTGACCGCATCGTGGTACGACGGCGAGATCGGCTCGTGGACGCTGCGAACCGCCAATCGCTCTGAGCATCTACTCATGTCGTTGCGTCGTCTGAACCGTCTCGGCCTTTGGCTGTGGGATCACTTCTTGTGGGGGCTGGGCGGATTCTTCGTGCTCACCCATTGGTGGATCGTGTCCAGCAGCATCGCCACACCGAGTGCCGCTCTCACGATCGCGGGCCTGGTCCTGCTGGCCGTTTCTCCTCTGCTCGTCCTGGCTATCTCGGTACGAGAGCTGGTCTGGTTCGTCCCTGGCGGAATCAGTCGCCGGAAGAAGATACTTCTCTATGGACTCTCTTTCGTCGCCATCTGGGCCTATGTTCTTCCTGTCGTCTTCACGCAAGTGGCCTGCTGCCTCGGTCTTCGTTCGAAGATCCTGGAATGGAACCCGACCCGCAAACCCAAGTACTGATCATGGACCTGGTTAGTCACGTGAGCTCGGGCATCTGCTGTGGCGCCGCCTGGACTTCCCTGGCCCACAGACCTCGCATGAGGGAACCGCTTCTCCTGGCACTCGGAGTCCTGCTGCCGGATATGGACGGCGCGACGGTGCTCTTCAATCACCAAGTCTACTACTCACAGGACTGGTATTCGCACCATGGCGTGCTTCATTCGCCGCTCGGGGCCGCGCTCATTCTATCGGGCGCTTGCCTGGTGTCACGGGCGCTCGGCGCAGGTAGGCGGCTTGCGCCAGGAACCGCGGCATGGATCCTGTTCGGGTGGTTGCTCCACCTGGTCGAGGACCTACCCTCGCCTGGGGAGCCGTGGGGCGGACTGCCGCTGCTGTGGCCCTTCTCCGGCCGGCGGTTCGGTGGCTGGGCGCACATCTGGTGGCTGAACGAATACCTTGTCCTCCTTCTTTGTTCGGGAGCCCTCCTCGCCATTTTGGGCGTGCTTCTCGCGCGCATGTTGTCGGCAAAATGGTCCAATCGCGTGGCCTTTGCGACGTTCTTGGTCGCCGTTGGCGTGCTCAGTCAGGCCGCCGTTTTCGTGGCCGTGTCTAGGTATGAGTCGCTTCCTCAATGGAAAGCCTATCAACACGACTTGCTCGGCGACCAGGCCTGGTCCTTGGTCTACGGCATCGACCACTCCCTCGACTTCCTATGGCGGCGCCAAGTGCTTGGTGCCTCGCCTCCGCAGCGCTAGACAAGCAGCGATTCGAGACGAAGATGGCGCGTTCCCAACACAGTCCCGGCCTCACGATACTGGGAGCAGCTCTGGTCGTTTGCTGGCTCTTCCTTGCCCGCGCATGGCTCAACCGATACGGGCTCCAGCAGTTGTTCTGGTTCTGTGACGTCGCTCTTCTGCTGACAGGTGTCGGCTTGCTGGCCCGCAGCTCGCGCTTGCTGACCGCGCAACTCTGCGCCATTTCCCTCTTCCACGCGTGCTGGCTCATTGACATGGTCTGTCTTCTGGTGCTCGCTCGCAGTCCGATCGGGGCCACAGAATATATGGTGCGCCACGATTTGCCGCTGTTCGAGAAGTTGTTTTCCGCTTTCAGCCATATTGCGGTGATACCACTCGCGCTTTGGGGTACTGCCAAACTGGGCGTCGCTCCGCGAGGATGGCGAATCCAATGGGTGCAAACGGCCTCGCTGTTCGTGCTTGGTGTGTTGTTCACCAAGCCGGAGGCATTGGTCAATATTCCGTTTGCGTACCGATTTGCAGCCGCCCTGCCCAATTCCGTTCGCTGGGCTCTACAAGGTGGCGCAATGCTGCTGGTTCTGCCTTTTGCTGTGTTTCTTCCGACGAACCGTCTGTTGCTGGCGCTCATGCCATCGCGAGGGACCGTCGCCAACCGATCGCGGACGATGGATTTGGCGCTATCGTCCGCGGCGGTATTGGCGTTGACTGCGGCTTCTTTGGGCCTCTCTTGGATAGCGGAGCAAAAGTATCCGCGACCCTACGTCGCAATTCGTCCCGGAAAGGACGGGCTCGTTCCAAGCGAGCGCGCCGATTCCCCCATGGTGAAGACAGCCATTCTCGGCCTTCAGTATCAAGGCGCTCGGGAGCAGGGATATGTTGTACCGACTCTCTGGCGCCAAAGAATCCTTCCTCGACGCAAGGGCAGTTCACCGGACTTCGTCCACACACGCGATGTACTGAATCGACTTGATATCGCCCAAATACCACGCATAGCCCCAGTGGCTTCGATCGTTGGCCAGCGAACCAGACCAGGTACCGCAGTGTGGGCAGTGCTGGCGTCGGATCGCTTCTACTTGCAAGAGAATGCTGACCTGAACACCCACGACGAGACCTATGTCGTCCCGTGCCAGTTTGGTGGACCTGGGCTCTCGGAGTTTGTTGACCCAATCACCGGTAGACTGTATCGGCCTACCGTGGACAATGAGATTGTCGGTGACGGGCTGGGCGCTGTCTACGCCGTTGCTGCGGTTGAGACCTCCGGCGACACGATCGTGGCCGTCTCTCCGTTCTATCTCGTTGTAAGGGCTGGCATTCGTTACCCGGACGACGAGTGGCAACATCCCAGCGGGACAGGCCCGAGTCCCTTCCTATCTGATGGAGTTCCGTCCAAAGAGAGACGTGTTGCTTTCGTTTCCGCCTCGGCGCCCGATCTGATCTTCACGAGCAACTTCCTTGGCAGCGAGGTCAAGAAGACGAAGGCTCCCTTGGGAGCAGCCTTCACACTTGCCCCATCACTCTGCCCTCAAGCAGGTTGGATTGCTCGAGATCGATTCAGGCTCTGCGTGTTGCACGGCAATACAAACTCTGTCATGGATATTGATGGCTAGCATGACTGCGTCGAATTCGAGCTAACTCCCCTCCCGTTGATCTTCATCACACAGGAATTCCGTTGCAACCGACGCTTTCGAACCTCACTCGGAAGTGTGACCGAGCTGGGCGATGCGCTGACGAGCGACCTCGGCCGGCCTCCAAAACCAGCCACCAGGATGCCAACATTGAGAGTATGCGTAGCTGCCGACCACTTCCCTGAAGGCAAGGCTGGCCTCCGACGCCTGACCGCTCAGTCGCAGCGCTTCGCCACGGATGAAGTAGGATGTCCCGACATCATTGAGCGCCCCGTAGGAGTAGATCTGCTCCCTTGTCCCAATCGGGTATTCATTCAAAGATGCTTGCATCTCGCGCGCCTTGGCGGCATGGATGTCGATGCAGGCATTCGCGTACGCGAGGGCTGCGCCAAGGTCACCATCCGTGATGGCCAGCCAGGCCCTTCGTGTCAGGGCAGGCGATTCATGGTCGGTGACATCCGGGGTGGCCGGCGCGGCCGGCTCGGAGCATCCAGACGCCATGACCACAATCGTGATCGCTGCCAGCCCCAAGAGTCGTGTTGATGTCTTCATGCTGATGAGCTCCTTTCCTATGAGGACTTTGTTGCGGTTGGGGGTGGGCTGCCTAGCGCGCACTCGACGGCCGCACTGACCCCGCCGGGCGGTCGGGCAGCGCATCGTTCGGCAACGTAGGCGGCGTTGGATAAAGGACGATCTCGATCTTCTGAGGCGCGTCCCGTACAAAGCGAATATTGTCGAGATCGAGTTCCCCTTCTTCCATGGTCGTTCCAGCTCGGACTGCGAATGAAAGTTGGAACACCCGTGTGCGGTTGAACGCGTACGTACGTCCGGAGTATTTGGCCTTTCCGAACCTGGAGAATGGCATGGTCACCTTGAGCCAACCGGGACGGAGATCCCTTCCTGACAAGCATGCCTCGGACCAGTCTTCGCTCCCCGGCGGATCTCGAGGCCAGTCAGCCGTGGGCAGAGTGACCGCCACCTCAAATGTCGATTCGTGCAAGGCTTTCTCGTCGACTCTCAAGTCAAACTGAATTCCTGTGAAGGCAGAGATATCATAAGGGATTTGCGGCGGCTGGGAGAAGCTGGTGAAGACTCCCGCATACCCGACTCTGCTCCCTAAAGGCGGGTGCAGAGAGTATCGAACTTGAAGGAAGTAGTCATCATCGGCGCTGGATTCTCGCCTCCACTTCTTGTAGGAGGCGCGCGACTCGCCTCCGAACTTCAAGTCGGAGAAAACCCCGAAAATTTCCCTCATTGCGTTGCGCGGGTATCCCAGTTCCGAGGTAGTGAAATCGGCAACGATGCCGTCATCCCGGTAGGCGAGAACTGCGGGGCATCCGGGGGAGCAGTTGGGAGCTGTCATTGCGTTGCGAACAGTGAAACCAGCCATGAAGAAGCCGAGGAGAGTCCCGGCTGCTTTGAGAGCGACCCAGACTGTGCGCCTTCCGGCGACGGCAGTCGCGGAACCAGACGAACCCGCATCGAGTCCTTTACTTGTAGAGCTATCTGCCATCTGTCCACTCCTATGAGCAACGCCGAAAGTACTTTGTCACAGTCAAGTCTGCGGCGTAAGAGAATTCCAGGCTCGACGGCGTCGGTGAGGGGCGCCGCCGGACCCTTGCGCGCCGCCGGTTCCGACGGTTCCACCCGGGCCTGCTCCGCCGCCCGAGCCAAACGTGCTGCCACTGGCCTCGGTGTAGCTCTCATTCTGACGGCTCATCAGCGGTGGCGGCGTGAGGCGATGTCGACGATGTTGTCGGGTAGAGATACGATCTGGACGTAGGTTGCAGCGAGCATGCGCCAGGCACGATCGAAACGGTCGCTTTGCTCCAAGGCGCGCAAGGTGAGAATGGCTTGACCACCGTCGTGGCGCCAGCGCATGCCAGAGCGCTTGAGTCTCTGTGAGACCAGCGTCTTGCACGCGGCCTCGACGATGCCCGAGCCGATGGGGAGATGTCGGCGAGCGAAGCTGGCGTAGCGCATACGATGGCGATGGTGGCGAAAATACCCGAGCGCGGAAATCACCTTGCGATTTCGCCGGTGATGCTTGGCCAGGTAGCGCAAGTGGCGAATGACTTTCTCCACGCCATCGGTGTCGTGGCGCAAGATGTGGCGATGCTTCTCGAATTCCAGTGTGAAGCGGACGGTGCCTTCGCCATGCACGGCGACCATCGCGTCGGCGAGGTGCTCGGCGGCATGGAAGAAATCCACGATCTGATAGCCCGCGTAGCCATCCGGCAAGGTGCCCAGGAAGGCCCAATTGTCTTTGGCTCCGTCTGCGATGGTGACGACGCGAAGGTCGGGACGGCGCGCGAGAATGGTCATCAGCTCCGCCGTGAGGCTGGCCTTGAGCGTGGGCTTGCCGGCTTCTGGCATGCGAGCGATTCGCCTGGTTAGCAGCAGCTCGCCAGCTCCGTCATAGAACATCAGCGTTCCACAGCTTGCCTCGTTGTAGCCGGTGGGTCCCTTGGCCAGTTTGCCCCGGGCGCGGGTGGCGGCGCATTTCTTTTCGCGCTGGCCGTCCTTCATGGGAATCAACACGCCGTCGAGGGAGACGGCGACGACCACGGCAACCGCGGGCACGCTCTCTTGGTCGCGTAGGCGCTTCTCGAAGTCGATGCGCTCGGCTTCCCAGCGCGCCGACAGTGCCTTGGCCATCCGGTCCAAGCTGGACTTCGATGGACACATGCCGCCCATGCGGACGAGCAGCTCCTCACTCTCGCCGGGTGTGAGGTGTGCAACCATCCACGCCGCATTCTGGGCTGCGAGCGGCGTGAAGTAACCGGCGACAACACCGGCACGCAACTCCATCGGGCACACCGCGCGTTCGCCGTCCTGTCGGGTCGAGTACAGCGTCCGTTCGATGCTGGCAGGCCCGGCGGCCGTCATGTATGTCTGCGAACAGCGAAGGACGCGTCGGTGTGGAACGCCGTCCACTTCGACTGCGGGTGCGTCGGTGTCGAGTCGGGCCAATTCCTCGGCTACGAATTCCGCCTCGGCCGCGGCGAAACGACGGCGCGCCTCACGCTCGAAGGTCTCGAAGTCCTTGTCGCCGGTGCGGGCGGCCTGGCGTTCACGCATGAACGCGCGCAGTTCATCGAGGGCCGTTGTCTGCTTGCCAACAAGTGCGGGAATCTGGGAATCTGTCATGGGGCATCCTCCGAGGATTTCGGTTTCGACAATCTCGAAGTACCCCGGCAGGCTCTGCCCTTTCAACAAATTACGCTGCCGGATACTTTGTCACCGGCCACGCGGTCGACCGTCCAATTCCCCTGTATTTCTCGGTCAATTCAAGATCTGCACCCACTGGCCTGGGTCCACTGGCGTTGTCCGATAGCGCAGAATCAATGACTCATTTCTCCCTCCCGGCAGCACATACTGGTGTCATGACATCGGGACGACCGTTCAGGGCATTGTGTTGCTCGGGATTGCTGGTTCTTGCTGGATCGGCTTGCGGCAAGACCACAGCCCCATCGGGCGGAGAAGGCGGTAGTCAAGGTAGCGGCGGTGACTTTCCTGGCGCGGGAGGCGAGTCGGCGAGCGGCGGCGTTCCCACTGGCGGCGCCAGCGGCGTCGACACTGGCGGAGTCACGGGGACGGGCGGGAGAACCCCGATTCGCGATGCGGCCGCAAGCGATTCCGCCAGCGGTGACGGCGGGTGCGCGCCCGACTATGCGTGCAAGCCCACATCGCCCAATACCGGTGACATCTATGCCGACTGCGTGGCGCGCGTAAATCAGTTTCGCGCCTGCGTGTGCTTGCCCCCGCTGCCCCGCTGGACAGCGGGCGAGGCCTGCGCCGATCAAGACGCCAAGTACGATTCGCAACAGAACACCCCGCATGCGGGATTCCAGGCTGGCATCTGCGCTTCCGGCAACGCCCAAGACGAGTGTCCCGGTTGGACGGGAAGCACGCCGGAAAAGGTGATCGATGGGTGCTTGCAGCAGATGTTCGCTGAAGGCCCACCTCCGACCGCGACGTGCACCGGGCAGTGCTATTCGGACCACGGCCACTACATCAATATGACCGGCAGCAAGTACAAGAACGGTGTCGCATGTGGATTCTACACCACCGCGAGTGGCGGCATCTGGGCGGCGCAGAACTTTCAGTAGTTGTCCTTCGCGATGGGCCGCCACTGGCCAAGGGCAAGATCGCGCGGTAGTTCCAGTGCTCCGAAGGAAACACGGCACAGCGATAGCACGCGGCTGGCGAGCGCAGCGAAGATTCGCCGGACTTCGTGGTAGGCGCCCCCGGCGATGGTGATGGTGGCGAAGTGGCGCGCGCCTTTGGGGACGAGCAAACTGGGGTGAAGCTCTTCAGCTTGCAAGGGACGCACGTCGAGGATGCTCGGCCGATGTCCATCGCGCAGCACCAGGTTCGCCGGCGGCGACCGAAACGGGCATTCCAGCGCCGCCTGGTAGGTGCGTGGGACGGCGGTGCGTGGATGGGTGAGCCGGTGCAGCCAGGTGCCGTCGGTGGTCCACAACAATAAACCAGTCGTGTCGAGATCCAGCCGACCAACCGGACGCAGCTCCGCCAGCAGCGGCGCTCCCTGAATGTACGCGGTCGCGGTTTCGTGGGCTCGGTCGTGCAGCGCGGTCACGCAGCCCGCGGGCTTGTTCAGCACAAGGTGGAAGGAATCGCGCAACTCGATGCTTCGCCCATCCACGTTGATGCTGAAGGGAAGCTGGTCTGGCGCGATTTCGTGCGGCAGATCGCTGGGAGTACGGTCGAGCCACCGCCGCGCTTCCTTGCGCGAGCAGGGCAGGTTGCGAGCCAGGAGTTTTTCCAAATTGAGCATGGGAAATAGGAATTGCCGACCGCGTGGGGAGCCTGCCGGCTTTGCCGGCAGCGCACCATCGCGCGAGGCCGAGCGAAGCGAGCGGGGTGGTGGGTGGTGGGTAGGGGCCGAGGGTATGGGAACCCTCTCAGGGTTCCCATATTGGAGATACTATGTTCTCCGCGAGACGAAGTCGTGCCTTCCTTACACGTCATCCTGGTCGAACCCGAGATCCACTGGAACACGGGCAACATCGGTCGGACAACCTTGGCCGCAGGCGCAGATCTGCACCTGGTGGAGCCGCTGGGCTTTTCGCTCGACGACCGCTATCTGTTGCGGGCTGGCCTGGACTACTGGCCGAGCGTGCGTTTGCACGTGTGGCCAAGTTGGGACGCCATCGAGAAGAAACTGCTAGAGCTCGGGGAGCCCTTCTTTTTTTCCTCGCAGGCCGAGCGCACTTTGTGGGAGGTGAAGTTCCCCGATGACGTGGCGCTGGTGTTCGGCCGCGAAAGCGTGGGCTTGCCCAAGGAGCTCTTGGCTCGCCACAGCGAACGCAGCGTGCGCATCCCCATGGTCGAACCCTGTCTGCGTTCGATCAATCTGTCCACGACCGCGGGCGTGGCCATGTTCGAGGTCGTGCGCCAGCGAACCTGCGCGCCTCGCTGACGCGCGGGCACCGGGCAGTATGTGGTTGAATTCCAGGGTTTGCAGAGATCTGTCGATGGTGTGAGTCATGATAGGTCCGAACGCATGAGCGCGAGTTGCGCGCGCCTAGGTCGCTATGTGCCCGAGGCCTTGCTTGGCCAAGGCAGCGCGACCGTGACCTATCGAGCGCGCGCGGTGGAACCTCTATCCTCGGTCGCAGCACAAATCTTCACGCTCAAGGTGCTGCGCGAAGAGTCTCCCGGGTCCGAGACCAAGTCGCGCTTCGTCGACGCGGCTCGCGCGCTTCAGTGGTCGTCGCTGCCCGGCACGGCCAAGGTCGTCGAGATCGGGGAGAGCCCCGGCCCGATCTTCGCCGCGTTCGAATTCAAGGAAGGCGTGAATTTGCGCCAGCTGCGCGCGCAAGCGGTCGGAAGCGGCGGCCTCATGGATGCGCGGCTGGTGGGCCTGGTTGGGCGCAAACTCGCCGAGCGCCTATCGCCACTGCATGGGCAAGCGGACGGCCCGCGCAAGCACGGCAGTCTGTCGCCCGGGAACGTCCTCATTCGTCCCACGGGCGAAATCCTGCTGCTCGACTGTGGCCTCAGCGAAGCTTTGCGTTTCGAGTCGAGCTGGCCGAGCGAGAGCTGGCACTACGCCGCTCCCGAACAGCTGCGCGGTGAAACGGGCAGCCAGGCCTCCGACCTCTATGCCCTGGGAGCCCTGATGCACTTCCTTTGCTTCGGCCGACCGCCGTTCGAGGCCAGCACACCCGAAGAGCTTCTGGCATGCATCGCCCAGGGCCCGCCCGCTCTCGCTGGACTTCACCCAGCGGTTGCCAATGTCATGACCCGTCTGCTTTCGCACGAGCCCAAGGATCGGCCCAAGTCCGCCGGCGACGCTGCCCGGCAAATTTCGGTGGCGTTGCTATCGGCCAACGCGGGCGTGAGCTTCGCCACGCCGGCGCCCATGACTTTTCAACCAGATTCGCGTTCCGCGAGTGGTGACTGGCCGTCGTTCGAGCCGGAAGACCAAGTGCCGGCATCGCCGCGGGACGAATCCGCGGGCGACGATGCTTCCGACGGCGACGAGGTTCGGCCCTTCGTGTTTGTCCCACAAGCGGGTTTGGCCGGCATGCCCGAGAACATACGCAACGGCATCTCGGCCGACGATCCCGACGTGGGCGCGGTTTTCGACGACGACGACGACGAGGACGAGATCGAGGTCGCCGCCGACGGTACGGTGAAGCGCCGCCGCCGTCGCAGGTCCATCCGCATGCTGGAGTGGACCAAGAGTGCCTTTGCGCGCAAGATTTTTCGCTACGCTTGGGTGCCAGTGGCGGTGGTACTCGCGGTGGCCGCGGTCGAAGGCTATTTCTTCGCCCAGAGCTGGCACGCGGCGCGCGCGCAAAGCCAGCAAAGGGATGATGCCTTGGCCGCCGAGCGTGCCAGGCTGGAGGCCGCGAAACCCAGACTGCCCGCGGCCCTGGCGATTCCACCTGGACATCTGCAGCTCAAAGTTTCCCCGCCTGGGGCGAGCGTGTGGCTAGACGGCAAGGAGGTAGGAAGCACGCCGTCCACCATCCTGACCCAGCCAGGGGCGCACCGACTTGTGATTACGGCCACCGGCTACCGCATGTTGCGCGACGTGATCGACACCAGCAAGGGCGTGTTGTTCGAGCGCGAGATGGTCCCTGCAATCTTTCCCCTCACCGGCAGCGTGGGACTCAACGTGGCTTGCGCGACCGAGGGCAAGTACCCCGTCTTCATCGACGGCAAGGAGATCGGCGCGTTCTGTCCCATCTCGGGCGTGCGGCTCGATCCGGGCAGGCACATGGTCGGAGTGTTCGTGATCCCCGAGAATCGCATCTGGACCTTGGATCGCGAGATCGTCGCCGAACACCCGCACCGAGTGCAGTTCAGTTATTAGCTACGGACGGTTGGCTTTGGCGGCGCCTTGCTTGGCGAGCTCCGTGCCCCTGCGCGCGACGGGATCTTTCGGATCGATGGCCAGGGCGCGCTCGAAGGTTCGCTGGGCTTGGGCGAATTCCTCGGAAGCTAGTTCCAGCTTTCCCATGATGTCGAAGGCGCGCACCTTGAGCTCGGAAGAGGCCTGGTGGCCAGCGGCGGCGACCGCTTTGGTGGCCAGGACGCGGGCGGCGGCCAGGCGATTTTCGCCGAAGGCCGATTCGGCCTCGGCCACAGCGGCGGCGGCGGTCTTGTCGCTCGCTCCCGTCGTGAGTTCTTCATCGTCCGCCTTGGCTTCCGGCTTTCTCGCGTCCGTGCGCGCGGCGATCTTCGACTTCGCCGCGCCGGGCTTTGCGCTGGGCGGGGCCTTGGTGATCTGGCGTCGTTGCGGCTGTACAGGCGGTGAATCCGTTTCGGCGGCAGGGGGAGCGGCGGAAGGTGGCGTTGTGGGGACGGCAGCCGGTGCCGCCGTCGCCTCGGCGGGAATGGCTGGCTCCGAGGGAGGTAGCGCCACCATCGGCTGGGCGAGGGATGTTGGGCCCTTGACCACCGGAGGTTGCCCCACTGGCGCTGGCGTATGCGCCGATGGCCCACCGAATGGCCAGTGAATGAAGTACATCCCGGTCACCGCCACCAAGGCCGCCGTCAGGGTTCCAAGCGTCATGCCCACGCGCGCCCGCCGTCGCAGTATCCGCTCGCTGAGGATCTCGGTCTGCGAGGGCGATTTCATGCCCATGATGCTGTCGCTCATGGCGCGGGTGGCCTCCAGGTGGGCGAGCAGCTTCTTCTTGAGATCCATGGCCGAGCGCGGACGCTCCGCCGGATCGCGCGCCAGGCAGGCGAGCACAAGCTCTTCGAGATCTGCGGGGAGATCGGAGCGATACTCGTGCAAGGGGTACGGGTCGCGCGTCAGCTTGTGCTGCCAAATCTCATCGACGGTCGCGCCCTCCACAGGCAGGCGGCCCCCGGCCAGCATGGTGTAAAGGATGGCGCCCAGGGCATAGATGTCGGATCGGAAATCCACTTTGCCGCCGCCCCGGATCTGTTCCGGCGACATGTATTTGGGCGTGCCGACGGCGGCGTCGGTTTGGGTCAAATTGGCGCCATCGCCGGTGTCGTGCAGGAACTTGGCCACGCCGAAGTCGAGGACCTTGACCAGCTCTTCTTGCTCCTGCGAGCGCACCAGCATCACGTTCGACGGTTTGAGATCGCGGTGGATGATGCCGGCCCGGTGGGCGGCCTCGAGCGCGCGGCAGATTTGCACTGCGATGGTGAGACCCCGTTCGATGGTGAGCTGGCCGTCGCGCTTGATGACCGCGTCCAGGCTCACGCCATCGATGAATTCCATGACGAAGAAGAATTCGCCGGTAGGTGTGGTGCCGCAGTCGGTGACGTCGGCGACATTGGGGTGGCCAATCTGGGCCGGGGCCAGGGCCTCGCGTTGGAATCGTTTGGCCACTTCGGACTTCCGCCGCTCGACCTGGTGGGCGATCTTGATGGCGACGCGTTTGCCGATGCCGGTGTGGTGTCCCTCGTACACCCGTCCCATGGCGCCTTCGCCGACCAGGCGGCGCACGAAGTAGCGGTCGGACAACGTCTTGCCGACCAGGCCGTCGGGATCGGGATCGGGCGTGGTTTCTCCGTCGGTGATCGGCTCGTTGACCAAGGCGGGATCGCTGCGTTCGCCTGGATTGGGACCGTCCATGCGGCCGGCGCGCTCGACCAATTCGTGCTGCTCCGCCAGCTCGGCGCGTATCTCGGCCTCGAAAAGGCGTCCGATGAACTTCGCGGCTTGCATCTTTCCGCCGCGCTCGCTCGGCATTTCGGCCATGAGGGCGGCACACATCTCTTCGCCGGTCTGGAAGCGCTCGGAGGCATGGATGGACAGCGCACGGGTCACCACGGCGTCGAGCCCGGGCGTCACGTCGCGGGTGAAGCGCGATGGCGGCTGGACCGTCGCATTGGGCAGGCGTGACTCCGAGGGCGGAAACATCTGCCGGCCGGTGAGCAGTTCCCACAGAATCACGCCGGCGGAAAAAAGATCGCTGCGATGGTCGACCGGTTTGCCCGTGTACTGCTCGGGCGACATGTAACTGGTCTTGCCCCACTGCACGCCCGTGGCGGTCTGCACGACCTTGGCTTTCCATTTGGCCAGGCCAAAGTCGATGAGCTTGACGCCGCCGGTATAGGTCAGCATGACGTTGGAAGGCGAGATGTCCCGATGGACCAAGCCCAGTCCATCGACGTTGGCCGCGTACCACAGCGCCGAGACAAGCTCGGCGATGTAATAGACCGATAGACCGATGGGGAAACCGTCGCGTCGGGCGGCGCAGCGATTCCAAGTTTCCGTGATGGACTTGCCCTGCACGTACTCCATGGCCAGATAGCCCTGGCGTTCGTGGATGCCGAAGTCGAAAACGTAGACCAGGTTTTCGTGCGAGAGCTTGGTCACCACCTTGGCCTCGTCGAGAAACCGCTGCGTCAGCTCCTCGGCGTCGCGGCCGGCGCGCACCTCTTTCAGGACCTTGAGCGCACACACGCGTTCCACACCGGCTTGGCCGGTCAGCGCCATGAAGACGTGGCCCATGCCCCCCTTGCCGAGCTCTTTGAGCAGGATGAAGCGTGGCCCGAACCGGCACGGGTAGCTGGACTTCGAAGCAGGTGGTTCCTGACTAGGCAAGTTCAACCCGACGGAATACTACAACGAAGTCGCCTGGCACGAGAAAAGTTGAGCAGAAACTTCCGCGTTCGCGTCGCAAGAAGAGGTCGAGGCAGAAACTGGAAAGTCGCGCGCGTTCGGCGCAGGCTGTGGCGTGGCCGTGGACTTCGTCCGTCAGCACCGTCCGGTGAATCTCGCGCTGGTCGCGGGAAGGGGGCACTACGAATCGGTGGTCAAGGCCGCCATGAACGCGGAGCGCAGTCTGTGGATCGCCACCGCCAACTTGAAGGAACTGATGGTCGAGGACGAACGCGCTCGGCCCGGCAAGCGGCGAGCCGTCGGGCGTCAGGGCGAGTACCGCTCGGTGCTCGCGGTGTTCGAGGAGCTGGTGGCGCGTGGGGTGGAGATCCGCATCCTGCACGCATGCGAACCGTCGCGGCCCTTTCGCGAGGAGCTGCGTCGTCGTCCGAGCCTGCGCCGGCCCGGTCGCGGCTCGTTTTCGCTGCACCTGTGTCCGCGCGTGCACTTCAAGGCGGTGATTGTCGACGGCACGATGCTCTATCTAGGCAGTGCCAACTGGACCGGCGCCGGGCTCGGCGCCAAGGGCGAGGGCAGGCGGAATTTCGAGGTGGGCCTGTGCAGCCGCGACGACCTGCTGCTCGACGAAGTGCAAGCCTACTTCGATTCCATCTGGCGCGGGGCCGAGTGCGCCTCGTGCAAGCTGCGCCCGGTCTGCCCGCGACCGCTCGACGCGCGGGCGTGAGGACGTCTCCTGGGATTCGGAGTGGCAGGGAGCCGGGTAGAATGTTTTTCCACCACAGAGAGCGCAGAGAGCACAGAGCCGGGAAAGGCAGGGTGTTTCGGATTTTGGATCCGATCTCCTTCCGCTTCCGTCCCCCTCTGTGTCCTCAGCGCTTTCTGTGGTGAAACCATCTAGCCAAATTGTCGGACGAGATCCGCTTAACGCCTATGGGCGGGGCGGAGACGGGGGGCCAGGGTTTGGGAGCCCTGGCCAAGACGGGGTCAGGGACGGGTTAGACGCCAGAGGATGGCGAGGTCGGAATCGAGGAGAGCCAGGGCTGGGGCGACGGTGGCTTGATCGACGTCACCCCAGCTGCAACGGCCTCAGGGCGTGAGTTGGGCTGCACCTATCCGTGGAGTTGCTCCATCTCATCATACTTCATCTTCCAGAGGAGGATGTCCCAGAGACGCAGGATCGATACCTTGCCGGAAGTCGGAAGGCGAAGGGACTTCAGGAAGCGACGGTTTTCGGGACGCCTCACGTCCTCGTAGACAGCACGCAGGTACTCGCGCCATGGCTGAGAAGCGCCACGATACCACTCGCCAACGAGGGCATCCCAGATGGGAACGATATTGGGTCTCAGTCGATGGAGAAGTTTTGCCGCTCTCGTGCCCGCACCGCCGAACCACTTCGTCTTCTCGATCTCCTTCAAAGCTGCCACGACCTTAGGCAATTCAGCTTCCACCATCATATCGGAGAGGTCCTCGACTGGCGTTGTGGTGATTTTAGCGACCAAGCGCTGAATCGCCGTCCTGTTCTTCCACAACGCCTCCATCGGCGTCATGGGCGCGGCTCCCACGAAAGCATTGAGAGCGTTCAGGGCAAGAAGATCAACCTCAAGAATGTTGTCGTGCGGTCTTTTGTTCGTCCCGTCGTATAGGTCAAAAGCTGCAGAATGCTCCTTGAGATATTTGTCCACCACCTTGCGTGCGTCTAGCCAGCTCAGTCGTCTACCGCGCGGAAGCGTAACGTAGCGGTCCGTCTTCTTATCCATGGGTTCTCCAGGTGTCCTCATCAGAATCGTCTGCCCAACGGTTGAGCGATAAGCGGCTGGCGCCGAAGGCGACCGCTGCAACGGCTTGCTAGACTAGCCAGTCGCATCAGGTGGAACCGGCACCCAAGCGAGCGCCGCCGCCGGCCCCTCCCACGATGGAAAGGGCAAGTCGGCCCAAGCCAATTCAACATCAACCTTCTTTGACTTGAGCCAGTTGGCAACTTGGAAAAGATATCCCGGATTTCGGTCGACCTCGGCGACTCTGGCTAGCTCGCGCCCAGGCTGTCTCAGCAGGAAGGCGGGATACTTCAACCCCATTGCCTTGTTCAATTGTAGAACTCTTCTTCCCCACCTCTGAAAGGCCTGGTCTACCTGAATCGTGTTCTGGACAAACGCGTTGGAATCAGCAAGGCCGGCGTCCTCCAGTGCAAGGACCTGTCCATTAGCTCCTCAGCCAGATCCTGCGCGAAAGCCCGGCCTGGCTTACAATGGGAGGCCGTGCCTCCTTCCCTTCGCCTGGGCAAGTACATCGTCGAGGGTCTCCTTGGCCCGGGCGGCGTGAGCGAAACCTACCTGGCCCATCTTGCGCCGGACACGCGTGGCGAGTCCAAGCCGAGGCCGCCCGAGACCTTGGTTGCGCTCAAGCTCCTGCGCGCGGATCGCATCGCGGAGCCCGACTACGCCAAGGTCGCGCGGCGTTTTCTCGCCGCTGGCAGACAGTTGCTCGATTTTCATCGGCCAGGGTTCGGCAAGGTCGTCGACCTTTCGCAGGATCCAGCGGCGACCTTCATCGTGACCGAGCACGTGGCCGGCACCGATCTAGCCCGGCTCGCGGAACAAAGTCGAGGCGGGCGAGCGGATGGCACGGCCGTGGATCCGGTCTTGGCCGGTCTTATAGGTTCGGAAATCGCCCGCCTACTGCACGTCGGACATTCTGCGAAACCCTCGCTGTGCCATCTCGGACTTGCTCCGCAGAATGTGATGGTGATGGGCTCTGGTGAGATCGTGCTTTTGGACTGCGGCATCGCGGCCTCTTTTCGCGCCGTCACCGACCAGCCGCCCGAACGCTGGGCGTTCGTTGCCCCGGAGTTGCAGGGCGTGGATGTCGCTGCAGCTGGGCTAAATGGCCGGCAGAGCGTGGCTGCGGATTTGTATTCACTGGGGGCGCTGGTTTATTTCCTCGTGACCGGTCAGCCGCCCGCGCTGCCACCCAGTCGGACGCGACAAACCCGGCGCGCGCCTGCGATCGTGCCCGACATTCCCGGCGTTTCCAGCAATCTGGGCGCGGCACTGCGCACGCTGCTTTCGCCCGAGCCCGACGACCGGCCCGAATCCGCGGCTGTGCTGGTGGACTGGTTGGCCGGCGGGGTAGGAGCCGCGCGGGACCGGCGACAGCTCATCGCCGACGGCTTGCGCGCCATGGAGGGCGGGGCGCAGCGGGCGAGCCAAGTTCGGCCGGCTGGGGATACGCAAGCGAAGCGCGAGCCGCCGGTCAAGGTACCAGGTCCGACGAGCGGCCAGTCGGAATCCGTGCGGACGGGCATGGTGCCCATGAAGGCGGCCATGAAGGCAGCCGTCCCTCGTCGCCGCCGCGTCTTCTTCGCCGTCGTTTTGTCCGCGCTTGCGGCGGTGGCGATGTTGCTGGTGTTCGGTCCCTGGCCCGGTCGAAGAGAAACCCTGCCTGGTCGAGATCGAAGCCAGGGAAGCCGGTCAGTCGGGAAGACTCCACCCGAGGCGCGCAATCCTCGTGGTGAGCTGGGGCCGGCCAAGGGCGGCGAAGAGCCACCCGCAGAGGAAACGACCTTGGGCGAGTCGGTGCTCGCGCGCGTGGCCGGACATCTGATCGTCGAAACTGTTCCGCCCGGGGCGACGGTTTGGGTGGACGGGGCGATCAAGGGCAAGACCTTCGCCGATATCGTTGTCGGCCAGGGCGGACATCGCATCGTTCTGATCGCACCCGGCCATCGCATGTTCCGCGACGTCGTCGACACCAGCCGCGGGGCCATCGTGCGGCGGACCTTGGTCCCCATCGAGCCGCCCACCCGTGGCAACGGATTCATCGACGTGGAATGTCTGACCTCCGGTGAGTTTCCCGTCTCGATCGACGAGGAGGAGACCGGCTTGCTCTGCCCGGCGAAGATGCCAATCTCGCCCGGCAAGCATCTGGTTGGCATTTTCGTTCCGGCGGAGCGGCGTACCGTGCTGGTTGAAACCACAGTCGCGAGCGGCCCCAAGCCAGCGGTTGTGAAATTCAGCGAATAGCCATTGTGCAGAATAGTCTGCAGCACATCTGTGGAGAGTATTGCTCACTTGGGCCGCCTGCGCGTGGCCGAGGCGTGCGAAGCCCCAGAAATACGTCTGTCTTCCGCGATATGCGGCTGGCGCGGGAATTGCAGCCCGAATGGCAACAGTAAAAGGCAACGTCGCTCGGCGTGGATGCCGAGCCAAACAAGGAGCTGTCCCCATGAAGTCGATTTTCACCGCATTGATCCTTGCCGGTCTCATGTTCGCGGCCACGCCGTCGGCAGAGGCCAAGTCTGCCGCCGACTCCGCCGCCACCAAGCAAGTCGCGCCCAAGGTCTTCGCATCTCCGCAGAAGGAAGGCACCAAGGCGTCGTGCCCAGTCACGGGTGAGGAATTCACCATCGCCAAGGACACCGTGCACGCCGAATACAAAGGCAAGCACGTTTACTTCTGCTGCGCCGGCTGCAAGAAGAGCTTCGACAAGGATCCCGAGAAATACACCAAGTGAGCGGCTCTACCCCGGCTGCGATGGGACACACCATGCGGGTTCTAGGTTCCGTCGCGCTCGCGGCCTTGCTGATTCCGACTTCTGTTCTGGCCGAGGACTACGGCCGTGCACCTACTGGGCCCGGCTTGTACGACGATCCGCTGCTGCAAGGCCTGATCAAAGAGGCCGTCGAGAATCGCCCCGAGGTCGGACAGGTGCGTGCGCAGATCGCGGCAGAACGGGAGCGCGCGCCGCAGAGCCACGTGCTGCCCGACCCGACGCTCTCGCTCGGCATTCAGAACGACGGTTTTGGCGGAATCCAAATCGGCAAGATGGAATCAAGCTGGCTCTACATCGTGGCGGCCCAGACCTTTCCCTGGCCGGGCAAGCGCGGGATGCGCAGCGATCTGGTCGGCTTGGAAGCGCAAAGCGCCGAAGCGGATTTGCGTCGGACTCTTCTGACCGTGGCCGCCGACGTAGAGCGCGCCTATCTCGATTTGCTGCTCGTGCGCGACCAACTCGGATTGCTGGGCAAATTGGAATCCCTGTGGAAGCAGTCCGAGGTGGTGGCGCTGGCTCGCTACCAGGCAGGCGAGGCGGCACAGTCCGATGTTCTGCGCGCGCAGCTTGAACGCAATCGGCTCAAGCAACGCCGCTGGGCGCTCGAATCCGAGTCGCGGCGAAAGGTCGCCGTGCTCAATCGCTTGCGTGGCCGCCAGCTCGACGACGCTATTGCAACGAATCGCACCTTGGCCGATCTGCAGGATCCCGTCGTTCCCGACTTCGCCCAGGCTCAGGCGTGGTCGGAAGCCGAAAGCCCGGAGCTGCGCAAGGCGCGGCTGGTGGGCCAGCAGGCGGACCGGCGGGTCGACTTGGCCAAGAAAGAGCGCTGGCCGGATCTGACGGTCAGCGCGGGGGTCATGCCCCGCTGGGGCAATTTCGGCACCATGTGGCAGGCCGGTGTCGCTTTCAATGTGCCCGTGTGGTCGCTCGATAAGCAGTCGCATGTCATGGCCGAGAACCATGCGCGCGGCCAGGCGGCTCGCGGTGGAGCCGAAGCGCTGAGGCAGCTTCTCGCGCTTCGCGTGCGCGAACGGCTGGAGGCATTGGGCGCGTTGGTCGAGGCCAATCGTCTGTATCGAAATGGGCTCTTGGTTCAGTCCGAGACCACGGTTTCGAGCACGCTCTTGCAATATCAAGTCGGTCGCGTCTCGTTCGCTTCGATCATGGAGGCGCTGTCCGGCTATCTGTCCGACGTGAACGGATTTCTCGACTCCATCGCAGCTGTCCATCGCATCACCATCGCCCAGCGTGAAGTCAGCCTGGATGCGCCAAGCGGGACGGGTGGGGCTGTGATGGGAACTGCCCCGATTCCGGGCGCGGGAGCCACCAGCGCTGGTTCATCGTCGGCGCGATCGTCGGGGCAACCGGCGGGAGCCGACAGCGCGGGGTCGTCGATGTCGCGCATGTGAGAACCATGGAAGCCAGAACGGGCGAAAATCATGACACGCAGAAGAAGCCACAGCCTCGTCGCGCGGCACGCTCGGTCGGAAGGGTGGTGGCGGCTTTGCTTGTGGGCGTGCTGGCCGGCGGCGGGGGTGTGTGGATGGCGATGAGCGGCCACGGCCCCCCTTCGGGGACTTCGGGACCTGCACCTCCCCCCCCACCCCCGCTCGCTGCGCTCGCGCCCTCGCACGACCACGAGACCACAGCGCAGAAGAAGGGGCCGCTGTACCAGTGTCCGATGCATCCGGCGATTACCTCGGACCATTCTGGCGAATGCCCAATCTGTGGCATGAAGCTGGTTCTGATCTCACAGCACGTCGAGGATTCCCAAGCGAAGGCCACGTCGCGGGTCTTGGGCATGGCCCCGGTCGCCATCGATCCAGGTCGGCAGCAGCTCATCGGATTGCGTACGGCCAAGGTCAGCAAGGGCGAGCTGGGGGGCGAGTGGCAGACCGTCGCGCGCATCGAGGTTGCACCCACCCATGTCCGCAAGACCAACGTGAAGGTTGAGGGCTTCGTCGAGCGCATCTTCGTGGACTTCGTCGGCCAGAACGTGCGCAAAGGGCAGCCACTCTTTTCCATCTACAGTCCGGCCTTGCTGTCGGCCCAAAGCGAATACGTGCTGGCGCTGCAGACCAGGGATTCTCTGGCCAAAGCCGGCAGCCCAGGGGAAGGCAGCGACAGTCTCGTAACGGCGGCGCGGCGGCGGCTGGAACTGTGGGACGTACCGGCGAGTGAGATCGAGCGGCTCACCACCACGCGCGAGCCGAGCAAGACGCTGACGCTGGTTTCGCCCATCGCGGGAGTGGTAACGGCCAAGAACATCGCGCAGGGGGCGCGGGTGAGTCCGGGTGAGGCGCCCTACGAGATCACCGACCTCCACGAGGTCTGGGTGATGGCGGACGCCTACGAGAGCGACCTCGGGCGAATCCGGATCGGCATGAGGGCCTCGCTAACCCTGAACGCGTATCCGGAGCGGATGTTCTACGGCCAGGTGGCGTTCATCGATCCGATGGTCGATGCGAAGACCCGCACCGTCAAGATCCACCTGCACTTCATGAATCACACGCACGAGCTCAAACCCGAGATGTTCGGCGAACTGACCCTGCATGGGCTGACACGGGAAGGGTTGACCATTCCCAACGATGCGGTGATTCGCACCGGCAGGTTGGACGTGGTCTTCGTGGCCCGTGGAGAAGGGAGGTTCGAACCACGCGAGGTCCAACTCGGCGAGAAGAGCGGCGAGGACGTCGAAGTCAAGAGCGGGCTCGAGCTGGGCCAAGAAGTCGTCACGCGCGCCAATTTCCTGGTGGACTCGGAATCGCAGTTGCGAGCGTCGCTGGCCGCCATCGGGGGCAAGTAGACGTGCTCAAGCGGATCATTCGCTTCTCCGCCGAGAACAAGGTCCTGGTCATCGCGGCAACGCTGGTCGCCATCGCGGCGGCCACCTTCGCCATGCGCAACATTCCGCTCGATGCCTTGCCCGATCTCTCGGACACCCAGGTCATCGTGTATTCGCGCTGGGATCGCAGCCCGGACATCATCGAGGATCAGGTTTCCTACCCCATCATCACGGCGCTTCTCGGCGCACCCAAGGTGAAGGCCATCCGTGGCTATTCCGACTTCGGCTTCAGCTATGTCTACGTGATCTTCGAAGACGGCACCGACATCTATTGGGCGCGTACCCGCGTGCTCGAATACCTTTCCAAGATCTCGGCGCAGCTGCCGGCCGGCGTGAAGACCGAGCTCGGTCCGGACGCCAGCAGCCTGGGTTGGGTTTTCCAATACGCCCTGGTCGATCGCAGCGGAAAGCACTCGAGCGACGAATTGCGCAGCTACCAAGACTGGTTCCTTCGCTACGCCATGCAGAGCGTGCCGGGTGTGGCCGAGGTGGCCACGGTGGGCGGGCAAGTTCGCCAGTACCAGGTCACTGTGGATCCGAACGCGCTGGCCGCGTACAAGCTACCTCTCGAATCGGTGGTCGAGGCCGTGCGCAGGGGCAACAACGACGTAGGCGGCCGCTTGGTCGAGCTGTCGGGGCGCGAGTACATGGTGCGCGGTCGTGGCTATCTGAAGGGCCTCGGCGATCTCGACAAGCTGGTGCTCAAGACCGAAAATGGAACCCCCATCACGGTCAAGGACGTGGCCACCACCGCTCTTGGCCCGGAGATGCGACGGGGTATCGCCGACTACAATGGACAGGGCGATGTGGTGGGCGGCATCGTGGTCATGCGCCAGGGCGAAAACGCACTCAACATCATTGAGCGCGTGAAGGCCAAGCTGGTCGAGCTGAAGCCGTCGCTGCCCGAAGGCGTCGAGGTGGTCACGACCTACGACCGCTCCGATCTCATCCGGCGCGCCATCTCTACCGTGACCGACAAGCTCGTCGAAGAGATCATCGTCGTCTCGCTCATCATCCTGCTCTTCCTGTGGCACGTGCCCTCGTCCATCGTGCCCATCCTGACCATTCCCATCAGCGTGGTGCTGGCCTTCATTCCCATGTACCTGATGGGCCTGAACGCGAATCTGATGTCCCTGGCCGGGATCGCCATCTCCATCGGCGTGCTGGTCGACGGCGCCATCGTCGAGGTAGAAAACGCGTACAACAAGATCCATTTGTGGCAAGCGGGCGGCAAGCAGGGCGATTTCCACCGCGTACGTCTCGAAGCGCTCTTGGAAGTGGGGCCGTCGGTGTTCTTCTCGCTGCTCGTGATCGCGGTGGCGTTCGTGCCGGTGTTCACGTTGGTCGATCAGGAAGGGCGGCTGTTCAAACCACTGGCCTATTCGAAGAACCTGGCCATGGCCATCGCCGCGCTCCTGGCCGTCACGCTGGATCCGGCCATGCGCATGCTCTTCGTCCGAGTCGAGCCGTTCCGCTTCAGGCCGCGGCCGCTGGCCTGGCTGGCCTCGACGCTGGTGGTGGGCAAGTACTACTCCGAAGAGCGGCACCCCATCAGCCGCCTTCTGCACCGAATTTACGAAAAGCCGTGTCGATTCGTGGTCCGCCATGCCTGGGCGACCGTGGCGGCGAGCTTGCTCGTCGTAGGGCTGACCCTGCCCATCTACTTCAAGCTGGGCTCCGAGTTCATGCCGCCGTTGCGCGAGGGATCGCTGCTCTACATGCCGTCGGCGGTGCAGCCGGGTATGTCGGTGTCCGAGGCGCAGAAGGCGCTGCAGGTGCAGGACAAGATCCTGATGACCTTCCCCGAGATCGAGCGCGTGTTCGGCAAGGCCGGCCGCGCCGGCACCTCGACGGATCCAGCGCCGTTTTCCATGATGGAGACCACCATCCTGCTCAAGCCCGAGTCGGAGTGGCGCGCGAAAGAGCGCTGGTACTCGCCCTGGGCACCCGAGTGGCTCAAGCGCTTGTTGCGAAGTGCGTGGCGGGATCGGATCTCCGAGGAAGAACTAATCGCCGAGCTAGACGCGGCCCTGCAATTGCCCGGCATCAGCAACGCCTGGACTATGCCCATCAAGGGTCGCCTCGACATGCTGTCGACGGGGATTCGCACCCCCATCGGCGTCAAGGTGAGCGGCGCGGATCTCAGGCGCGATCCAGAAGATCGGGCTCCAGATCGAGGCTGCGATCCAAAAGCTGCCCGAGACCCGCAGCGTGCTCGCCGAGCGGGTGGCCGGCGGCTACTTTCTCGATTTTGCCCTCGACCGCGACAAGCTGGCGCGCTACGGCCTGACCGTCGACGATGCCAACGTGATGGTGATGACAGCCGTGGGCGGCGACAACCAGACCACCACCATCGAGGGCCGCCAGCGCTACGGGGTCAGCGTGCGCTACGCGCGCGACTTCCGCGAGGATTTGGATGCGCTCAAGCGCGTGCTCTTGCCCTTGCCCGGTGGCCGCGGTCAGATCCCAATGGCTGAGATCGCCGAGGTCAAGCTGGCCGAAGGACCGTCCATGATCCGCGACGAGAACGGCCTGCTGGCGGGCTACGTCTACGTCGACTTCGACACCTCCAAGATCGACGTGGGCAGCTATGTCGAGCGCGCCAAGCAGGCCGTGGCCACGGCGCTGGGCCCGACGCCGGGCTACTCGGTGCTGTGGAGCGGGCAGTACGAAAACATGCTGCGCGTGAAGGAGCGCCTGAAGCTCATTCTGCCCATCACGCTGGTGCTCATCTTCGGCCTGCTCTATCTCAACACCAAGTCCGCCTTCAAAGCCTCGCTGGTCATGCTGGCCGTGCCGTTCTCGGCCGTGGGCGCCATCTGGCTGCTGTACTTCCTCGGCTACAACGTCTCCATCGCCGTGTGGGTCGGCATGATCGCGCTCATGGGCCTCGACGCCGAGACGGGCGTGTTCATGCTGCTCTTCCTCGATCTCTCGCACGACGAGGCCAAGGCCGCCGGTCGCCTGCGCACCACCGGCGACCTGGTCGAGGCCATCATCCATGGCGCGGTCAAGCGCGTACGTCCCAAGGCCATGACGGTCTGTGCGGCCTTCATCGGCCTTCTGCCCATCATGTGGTCCACGGGCACCGGCGCCGACCTCATGAAGCGCATCGCCGCCCCCATGGTGGGCGGCTTGGTGACCTCGTTCGCGATGGAGCTACTGGTGTACCCGGCCATCTACTATTTGTGGCGGCGCAAGGAAGTTGTGGCGGGACCTGCGACGGCCGGCTAGCCCAACCTTGCAGCCGGGCAATCTGACCAGAGCCTGTAGACTCGCTTTCGCTCCGTCTCAAAGGTCGAACATCAAGCCCGCGACCCAGGTGTTATCGCCCACGTGCAACTTGCCGCTCATGCCAAGGCCATTGATGGCGGCGTAGTCCCATTCGAAGAAGAGCGCACCAGGGCCAGCGACTTCTCCGGACTTGACGGAGCCCAGGCCGAACGAGTTCAAGCCGAGCGCCAGGCCCGCGGCCAGGTGCCAGCCCAGCGTGAGCCCGGTGTGCGAGGCGCTGTCGCCCGAGCGGGCTGCGGTCCACGTCATGGCGTCCAGCCCAGCCTTCGCATACGGAATCAGCGGCACAACCCGCAAGCCCGGAAGGCCGTCGGCGCGGTAGAGCGCCGACAAAGAGATGGGAACGAGGCGCAGGCTGGTGTCGTCCCCGCTCGGCGTGACCCCGTCGGCCAAGGTGGCTGTCCCCGTGAGCTTGCAGTAGCCGATGCGCAGGCCCGCGCCCCACGAGCCTACGCGGTGGCCGAGGTAGCGATCGAATTCCACCTCGGACATGAGATGGCGTGAGGTCCCGAATGTGTCGGCATAGGGATGAAGGCCGTTGCTGAACTCGCTGTCGATGGCCGGACGATAGAGCGAGACCCCGAGCTCGAATCCCCAGTCGGGCGCCAAGCCCGCCGTCTGCGCGGACGGATTCGTGGCCCAATCGTCGTTGATTTTCTCTGGTTCTTGTGCGCGGGCGGTTGCGCCGCTTGCAAGGACCAACGCTATGGCGATGCCGCCGGCCTTTCGCCAACGCCGCCACCGCCAGCCCCCCACGATGAGCAAGGCCATCGTAAGGGCAATCCACAACCACCCCGAGCGACCCGACTGCGGCGACGGTGCCAGGGCGCATCCCGTGGCCGCCCCGCCGTCGGCCTTGTACTTTTCGTAGAAGCCCATGGTTGGCTGGGGCATGGCCGTGGCTTGGGGTGACAGCGCGCTCACGCCGCCACTCGGGTCGATGGCGATGACGGCGACGGTGTAGGTCGTGCCATTCACAAGCCCGGCCAACCTATTCGACGTGGTCGTGGCGGAAAGCACGCCCGAGCACACCTCGGTGGCGTCGGCCGGGGTCAGGAGTGTGGCGGTGCCCGCCACGGTGGTCTCGAAACCACAGCTTTCGTAGCCAGCAGTCGATGCGCTTGCAGGGCGGGGCAAGCACAGCACCTGGTAACCGGAAACTAGCGAGACGTCCGCGGGCGGTGTCCAAGTAACGAGGATCCCCTTGTCCGCCGCCAGCGCGCTGACGGCAGTGGGTGCCCCGACCGTGGTCGTGACGATGGGAAGCTCCATGGAAAGCGGGAACGAGAGGGCAACCCCGTCCTGGGTGAGAACCGCCCACAAGGTTGTCGAACCCGCGGTCAGGCTTCCACAGGTGACCGTCGCGCTACCTGCCGCGGCCTGGAAGACCAGGCTGCTGTTGAAGGTGGGCGATGCCGCCGACTGGGCCGCGCTGAAGGCGACCTGGCCCAGGGAAGCACATGAAGAGGGCGCGGCAGGGCAGTTCGCTCCCAGGAGGAAATTGACCGCAATCGTAGAACTGCCGATGTTGGTCTGACCGGAGGTCGTGAGCTGAACCACGGGCGAAAGGGTAACGGGACAGCTGCAGCGATGGGTGCCGAAGTAGCCGCCGAGGGTGCCGGCGCTGAGGTTGATTGAAGAGGTTCCTTCAGAAGCATAAAGAGCAAGCGCGACATCGTCTTGGGTCAGGGGCACGGCCGCGGCCTGCGCGCGGGCGGCGGGCCAGGCGAAGGCCGCAGCAAACAGAAGTACGAGACGCGCGCGGTGAATCCTGGTGCGCCTACGACGTGGGGTGTTCATGACTCCGCCATCTTGCCACTGTTCGGCGGCGAGGCACCATTTGTCGGTCGTCGATCTACACCCGCGCCTGCATTCGAGAATTCATGCAGTAGACTTACATACCCCATCGAAAACCCCACGGGGAACGAGGAGAAACATGCCTGGCTTCCAGCAAGAACCGACAGCACAGGATGAGAACCAAGACATCGTCGTCCGGGCCGTGAGCACCTTCCGACCCGAGGAGTCGGACTTGTCCCACGCTACCCAGAAGCAGTACGTGTTCTCGTATCAGATCGAGATAGAAAACTGCGGGACGAGAACTGTTCAGCTGCGCTCGCGCCACTGGTGGATCACGGACGCCAACCAGGATGTCCGCGAGGTCGAGGGCGAGGGCGTCGTCGGACAACATCCGGTCATTCATCCAGGAGAGGTTTTCACCTATTCGAGCTGGTGCGTCCTGCCAACGCCTTCGGGCTGGATGCGCGGCAGCTATTCCATGATGGTCACGGGCGGCGAGACCATCGATGTGCCCATTCCCTGTTTCAGCCTGGCCACCCCGCACGCGCTGAATTAGCCGCAGGCAAGTGCTCGACTTTGCCTGAGGTGTGGCGGACAATAAATGACAGGCAAAAGGAGGACCGCCATGACCAGAGGTGGAATTGCGTTTGTCATTCTAGCCGGCGTGTCGTTGCCATCCTCCGCTTGGGCGCTCTCCCAAAGCGCCGCGTGCCGACTTGGCGCACGCGCCCAGAGCCACGCGGTCGAGGCCGCCCCGCGGTGCGGCCTTTCCCAGGATCCCTGGCAGGACTGCGACGAGGATCCTTGGCAGCTCAGCGACGAGATTGCATCCAACGACACCTTTTCCGATCCCTGGCAAGACGGCGGCGATCCCTGGCAGCCTTTTGTCGGCGAGCCCGCAACGAGCCGGACGACCACGGTGCGGACGACGGCCGGCGAAGACCCTTGGCAGCCATCTGCGGTTCGGACCGTGAAGGTTAGAAGTGCGCTGCCTGACCGCGATGCCTTCGAGGATCCCTGGCAGCCGGCGTTTGCGGATCCCTGGCAGGACGACATCGAAGATCCCTGGCAGTAGGCTCGCGCTCGCCAACGCGTCGCCAGCACGGTCCGCGTTCGGAAGGCAACAACTTGCCGCGCGCATCCGATACACTGGCATGGTGCAATTGGTGGTTGCGGAAAAACCGTCCGTGGCGCGCGACTTGGCGCGTGTGCTCGATGTGCGTCCGTCGGGCAAGGGCTGTTTCGAAGGCAAGGACAAGGTCATCACCTGGTGCATCGGCCACCTGGTCGAGCTGGACGAACCTGCCAGCTACGACGGGCGCTGGAAGGCGTGGCGCATGGACACGCTGCCCATGGTGCCTGCCGAATTCAAACTTCGGGCCGTGCCGTCCACGCGAGACCAGCTGCGCTCGGTATGCGACCTCTTGCGCGACAAGCGTTTTGACGAAGTCATCAATGCCTGCGACGCCGGCCGCGAAGGCGAGCTCATCTTTCGCTACGTCTATCAGCTCGCCGGTAGCCGCATTCCCATTAGGCGGCTGTGGATTTCGTCGCTGACCGATGAGGCGATTCGCAAAGGCTTTGCTTCCCTGCGGCCTGGTCGCGACATGGAGGCACTGGCCGACGCGGCCCGCTGCCGATCGGAGGCGGATTGGCTGGTGGGGCTCAACGCCACCCGTGCGGTGACCATTCGCCACCGTCGGGGCGACAGCTCGACCCTGTTCTCCATCGGCCGGGTGCAGACTCCGACGCTGGCGATTCTCGTCGAGCGAGAGAAGCAAATCCGCGCCTTCGTGCCCCAGGACTTCTGGCTGCTCAAGGGCGAATTCACCACGGGCGGGGGCGCAAAGTTCCCCGCGACCTTCGTTCTGGGCAAAGCCAATCGCTTCGCCAGTGGTGCCCTGGCCGAGGCGGTGCGGGATCGGGATCGCGAGCACGGTTCGGCCGCGGATCCGGTGGGGCCGGTGGTGGAGAGCCTCAAGCAAAGCAAGTCCCGCGAACCGCCGCCCCTGCTTTTCGATCTGACCTCATTGCAGCGCACGGCCAACAAGCGCTTCGGGCTTTCGGCCAAGGCCACGCTGGAGGCCGCGCAGGCGCTCTACGAGCGGCACAAGATCCTGACTTACCCGCGCACCGATTCGCGCCACCTGTCTAGCGACATTGTGAAGGAAATAGAACGCATTGTGGGCGGGGTAGGGAAGATGGCGGACTACGCTGGCTTCGCGCGCACGCTACTCGACCATCCTCCGCGGCCTAGCAAGCGCGTGTTCGACGACAGCAAGGTTTCCGATCACCACGCCATTATTCCGACGGGTAAAGCGGTCGATTCGAAGTCGCTGGGGCGCGACGAGCAGCGCATCTTCGATCTGGTCGTGCGCCGGTTCCTGGGCGCCTTTTACCCAGACGCCGAATTCGCGCAGACCGAAGCCGTGGTGCGCGTTGGATCCGACACGGGCGAATGGGCAACGCCGGGCTCCGAAGAGGCCGCGGCCATTGCCACGCTACCGCCCCTCCCCGATCGCTTTCTCGCCCGTGGAAGGGTGCGCACGGTCGCTGGCTGGCAAGAGGTGGCCGGCTTTGGCGACGACGCCGACGAGAAGTCCGGCAAGAAGGGCAAGAAGAAGGACGAGGACGACGACGAGAGCGCGACTTCGACCCTGCCTGTGCTGGCCGAAGGCGAACGTCTGGCCGGCGATTTCTCGACGCTGGCCAAAAAGACCAAGCCGCCCTCGCGCCACACCGAGGCGACCCTGCTGTCCGCCATGGAAAACGCGGGCAAGCTGGTCGACGACGAGGAGATGCGCGCGGCCATGAAAGACAGCGGGCTCGGCACGCCGGCCACGCGCGCCGCCATCATCGAAACCCTGCTCAAGCGCGCCTTCATCCTGCGCGAAGGAAAGCACTTGGTGCCAACGCCGATGGGCATCGGGCTCATCGAGGCGTTGCCCGTGCAGAATCTCGCCTCGCCCGAGCTCACCGGCAATTGGGAGGCGCGCCTGGCCCGCATCGCACGTGGGCAAGAACAGCGGGCGGCTTTCATGTCTGACATCGCGGCCTATGTGAAAGAGGTCGTGGACGCGATTCGCGGGGCGGCGCCCATGGCGGACGTACCCTTGGCGGCGCAGAAGGCGCCAGCGGGGAAGGGAGCCCGCAGGCCAAGTCGCACGCCAAGGAAAACAAAGAGCGCGGCCACCGCGGCCACCCAGGCAATCGATGCCGCCCCGCCACGAGAAGTTGGGCGAGGCATTGCGGATCTGGCCTGTCCCGTGTGCAAGCAGGGGCAAGTCATCGTCGGCAAGCGCGGTTGGGGCTGCAGCCGCTGGCGCGAGGGCTGCAAATTCGTGGTGTGGTTCGAGGCCGACGGCAAGAAACGCAGCGAGGCCGACCTGCGCGCCATCGTGAGCGAAGGTCCGAGCGCCGTTCCAGTCTAGGTTGGCGGCACCTTTTCCAGCGCCTCGACGCCCGGCGTGGCTGCTAGCACAGCCAGAAATGCCCGGTGATCGCGGTGGTGGTCGCAGTGTTGAAGGCGCATTTCGCACAGCCCGTCTGGGCGCTCGTTCTCGTCACCCATGTTCAAGGTTCCGCGGGCATCGTCGAGGACGCCGACGATGAGTGCGTGGGTCTTGCCCTTTTCCGGGCGGTAGACGACGACCGCGAAGACCGACGTGCAGCGTCCGCCGAGCAGGGTCTCGGCCTGGCGGAAGATCCCCAGCACGAAGAGGACACCCAGCGAAAGCAGGAGGCCCGCGGTGACGTAGCCGGCGCCGACCACGATGCCGATGGCCGAGACGGTCCAGATGGTGGCCGCGGTGGTGAGGCCGGTGATTTGCTTGTGATCGCGGAGAATCGATCCGGCGCCCAAGAACCCCACGCCGGTCACGATTTGGGCGGCGATACGCGCCGGTTCGTGTCCGCCGAGACCAGGGGACATGGAAACCACGGTGAATATCGCGGAGCCGATGCAGATCAGGATCTGGGTGCGCAGACCCGCCGGCTTGTGGCCCTTTTCGCGCTCGAATCCGACGATAGCGCCGCACAGGAAGGCCATCAGAATCGAAATGCCCTCGCAGTAGGGTGCCTGCACCACCCGGTGCAGATCGCCCAGGGCGACTTGGAAGAAGTCCACGCCACCACGTTAGGGACAGCTGGCGCCGCAATCAAGAAAAGTCGTGTTGCAGATGCGGTGTATACTTTTCAGCATATCGGCCAGCAACCGCCATTCGACCATGCGACGAACATTCCTTCTGCCACTCCTGCTTGTTCTTTTCACTGTACCCGCGACACCCGCGAGCGCCGGAGATCTCCATGCCGCGCTTGAGAGCCGCTCCCCGACTTTCAGCCTGGGTGCCTTCGCGGGTGGGCATTTCTTCGCCGAGGGAACCAACCTGGGCGTCGCGCATGGACCGCAGGCTTCCGAGGGTGCGCGCAGCAACGCGGCCGCGGGACTACGCGCCTCGGTGGGGCTGGGGCGTTGGTTCGCGGCCGAGGCCGAAGTTCTTGCCTTGGATACCGAGGACCGCACCTTCCAGCGCAAAGCGCGCATTCTTGGCTACCGTTTTAACGCGATGGCCAACTTGATGCCCGGCGATTTCAGACCCTTCGTCTTGGTCGGGGCGGGGGCCATTCAGGTGACGTCGACGGACGCTGACGGCAACGCCGGTTTGGTGCGTGACACCGATGGCGAGGTTCACGTTGGCGTGGGGTTCGACTATAGGCTGGTCGACCTGCTCTCGGTGCGCGGCGACGCGCGGGTCGTGCAGATGCCGAGCAAGGAGAGCTGGGGCCTGACCACGGACGTGGAGGCAACCCTGGGCGCCGTCGTGACCTTCGGTGGTCGGATGGGAACGCCTGCCCACTGTTCGTTACCTGACGTTGCCGCGGATGCCGCAGAAGCGAGTCCTCTCCATACCAGCGAATTGGCATTTGTTCCCATCGAGGCAGCGCCAGCCTCGCTGCCCCCACCACTCACATTACCGGCGCAGATCCCCGTCGAGGCTTCGCCCGCAGGCGAGGCCGCGCAGCTAGAATCTCTTGAATCCGACGACGAAACGGTCGCGCTAGCCGCCACGGCACACACGGTGGCCGACCTCCTGGAACGGGCCAAGGAAATCAAATTCGAGGGCGCGACTAGCAAGATCGCCGAAGCCGCCATGCCCTTCATCGAGGAGCTGGCCGTGGCGCTGGTGAAGGAGCCAAGCGTGCGGCTGGAGATCATCAGCCACACGTCCGACAGTGGCGACGCCAAAAAGGACATGACCTTGTCCAGGCGGCGCGCGGAAGCCGTGAAGTACTTGTTGGTGGGCAAAGGGGTCAGCACGGACCAACTCGTGGCCACTGGGCGGGGAGCCGAGGATCCCATCGCGCCCAACATCACGCGCAGCGGACGCATGCGCAACGAACGCGTGGAGTTGCACCGCGCGGGTACTCGCTAGCTACTCTCGCTTGGCGGCGGCCAGAACGCCGAGTAGCACCTGACTGCGCGGGCCGCTGCTCTGGCCGCGCAAGATGCGCGAACCGCTGTTTTCGACCTCGAACACGAGGTGGAGCGTGTCGTCGGGCAACCAGTCTGGAAAACGCTCGGCCCACTCGATGGCCGTGGCGGCTCGGTCGTAGGCTTCCTCGATGCCGAGCTCGGGCAACTCGGCCGGGCTGCGGATGCGATAGAAATCCACGTGCACGAAATCGATGCGCCCGGGATGCTCATTGACCAGTGCGAAGGTGGGGCTCGCGACGTGGCGTTCGCCGGGCACGCCTAGACCCTCGGCCAATCCTTGCACGAAGGTTGTCTTGCCGGCGCCGAGTGGTCCCGTCAGGGCAATGACATCGCCGATCTCGAGCACGCGACCGACCACGGCCGCAAGCTGTTGCATGGCGCCGGCGCTGGTTACGCGCAGGGTTGTCTGCACAGAGTCGGAATCCTTTTTCATCGCTTCTTCATGAGCTGGCGGTAGAGCAGCAAGTGCCGGACGGCCAAGTCCGGTTTCCCGGACTGTTCGAGCAGACGAGCCAGATTGTAGTGGGCGTCGGGGTTGCGCGCATCCGTTTCGATGGATCGTCGATACGCCGCGATGGCATCGACGCTGGCTCCGAGATCCTCGAGCGCAACGCCGACATTGAATGCTGCCGTCGCATCATTGGGACGGACGGCGAGGGCGGCCCGGTAGTGCACGAGGGCGGCGTAGACGTCACCCGACTCGTGCAGAAGCCGGCCCAGATTCACGTGAGCTTCGACGAACTCCGGCTCCCTCGCCAGGACGCTTCGATAGGCGGTCATGGCCTCGTCAGGGGAGGTTTCCTCGAGGGCGCACGCCCGTTCGTAGATCTCCTTGACCCCTTGGGCGGGGGAGGATTGTGGCTCTACGGTGGGGCGCTTCTGGGCAAGCGGCGTGACGCTGGCTCCCGCTTGGCTGGCCGAACGCTCGCCGAAATCGAACAGGGTTTGACCCGATGCCGCATGCCAGCGTTTGCCATCGTCCTCGACGACGACTTCCTGGCCTTCGCCAAGCAGACGCAAATCGGCGACCGCAAGTCCACCAGACATGCGCTCAGACAGTGCTCGCAGTGCAAAATGTACCCGGCGTGCCGGAATTCGCTGTGCCACCAAGCCCTCGGCCTGGCGCAAGAACACCAAGTCCTGGAACGACAGGCGAATCTGGCCGCGTTCGTCGCGGGTGGGAACCACCATCCCAGAGCGGAGGTAAGATCGCAGGCGCGAGATGCTAATCCCGAGTACCGCGCTCACCTCACGAACCGAATACATCGGCGTGAATATACACCGAGTGGTGCATCCTGTGCTTGTGTGCCAATGTACGTCAAGCAGAGCGAAATTCTCGTTGTTGCGTTGTTCGCAGTTGAAAGACGGGCCGTGCTCGAAAGATAATGGCACTCCGGACGGGAAACATGAGTAACGAATCAATGACACTTCCAAAGCGTCTTCGAAGAACCCAAGAACAGGTCGCGTATCCGGAGGGCGGGTCCAAGACCGCGCTCATCCTGAATCGATTGATCGACGAGGTCGCGGGGCCGCTCGATGAATCGATCGCGACCTACCAGCGTTTGCTCGACGGTTCGGGCGGCAAGCTTTCGCAAGAGCAACGCAAGACCATCGAGATCCTCGCTGGGAATGCGGTGGTGACCGCGCGGCGACTGCGGGACTACATCGATCTCCTGCGCCTGGAGGGCGGCGAGCTGGCGCTGCGACCCAAGACGCTCAACCTCGAGGAAATCATCCAGCAGGTGGCGCGCGGGCAGAAGGCCGCCGCCCGTGCCAAGGGGCTTGATCTAGTGGTCGAGCCGTCGGTGCGCGTGCTGCCACAGGTTGTGGCGGATCCGATCCGACTGTCGCAGGTCTTGTCCGACCTGGTCGCCAACGCCATCAAGTTCACCGAGCGCGGACAGGTCACCGTCTCGACCGAGCTCTACGATAGGTCCGTGGCGATACACGTCGTCGACACCGGGGTCGGCATTCCCGTGGCGCAATTGCCCCGGCTGTTCGAGGATTTCTATCAGGGCGAAGAACAGGCGAAGGATGCGCGCGGCTGCGGCCTGGGGTTGACCCTCAGCCGCCGGCTGATTGTCCGCATGGGCGGCGATCTGTGGGCCACTAGCACGGTCGGGGCCGGGTCGAAGTTCAGTTTCACGGTGCCGCGTTTGCCCGAGGCTGCTGGCCAAATACGTCTGGGCACGGCCTGAACCCGCGAGCGTGGCCATGGCTCGCATTCTGCTTGTCGCACAGGACAGCGAGCAGCAGTCTGCGGTGGCTGCGGCCGTGCGCTCGCAGAGCAACTTCGAGGTTGTCGCAGTGGCGCGGCCCGACCAAGCCCTGCGCGAGGCCGCCACGGGCACGTACGACGTGGCCTTGATCCACGCCGATTTGTCTGAGATGGACGGCTTCGAGGTCTGCCGGCGCATCCAAGCCGATGCGGGCGTGGGCGGTCTGCCCGCCATCTTGCTCGCTCGTCCAGACAGGCAGGCCGAGAATCGCAAACGCGGGCTTGAAAGCGGCGCTTCCGATTTCATCGTGCAGCCCATCGACGGCATCGAGATCATCGCTCGCATCCATGCCTTGTTGCGAACCAAGGCGCACGCCGATGAAGTCCACCGCCACAACCACGAGCTCGCCGAGAAGGTCGTCGAGCGCACGCAACAGCTCGAAGCGCTGGCTGGCGAGCTGCGCATCGAGCGCGACGCTCTTCGCGAGACCTTCGATGTTTTTCAAGACGGCTTGCTCTTGCTCGGTGCGGATGGCGAGGTGCTGATCGAAAACACGGCGGGGCGGCGGTTGCTCGACCAGCCACCAGCAGCGCCGCAGTCTCGGACAGGCGGCGACGGCCAAGATGGCGGCGCGGGCGGGACTTTCTTCGACGCCATGGCCGAGATCGCCCGCGAGGCCAAGCGGCAAAATGCCGTTCATAGCCGCACCCTGATGTGGAAGGGCCGGCAGCTCGATGTTCGCGCCAATCCCGCGGCGGGTGGCCGGGCGCTGGTCTACGTTCGCGACGTGACCGAGGAGCGCGATCGCGAGTTGCGCCGATTGCAATCGGAGAAGCTCGCCGCCATCGGCATGTTGGCGGCGGGCGTGGCCCACGAAATCAACAACCCGGCTTCGTTCGTTCTGGCCAACGTGGACTCCTTGGCCGGCATCCTGCGTAAGGTGGACGATTCGCTGCGCGCCGAGAAGGCTCTAGCTGGCCAGGGCGGCCTGGCCAACCTGCTCTTCGATGCCATGACGGTGGTGCAGGAATCGAAAGAAGGCATGGCGCGCATTCATCGCATCGCGCGCGACTTGCATTCCTTCTCGCGCATCGACGACGATGCCAACGCGCTTTCCGACGTGAACGCGGCGGTCGATTCGGCGCTGACCATGCTGCGCAGCGAGCTGCGCTACCGCGCCACCGTCGAGCGGAGTCTGCGTTCGACCCAGCTGGTGCGGGCCAGCGCCGCGCGCCTGGGGCAGGTTTTCTTGAATCTTCTGCTCAACGCCGCACACGCCCTGGCCGAGCTGCACCCGCGGCGCAACCGCCTGTACGTGCGCAGCCGCGACGAAGGCGGAAATGTCATTGTCGAGATCGAGGACAACGGCCCCGGCATCGCGCCCGAGATCATGCCGCGTATTTTCGAATCCTTCTTCACCACCAAGCCGCCCGAACTCGGCACGGGGCTTGGGCTGCCCATCTCGCTCGACATCGTCCGCCGCTCGGGGGGCGATCTGGTGGCCGAAAGCGAGCCTGGGCGCGGGGCACTTTTCCGCGTGCGCTTGCCCGCGGCCATCGGTATTCCCCAAACCAAGACCCGTAGCGTGCCGTCGCTCAAGGCCATCCAGCGGAGGCGCGTGCTGGCCATCGACGACGAGGCGCTGCTGCTCAAGGCTTTTCAGCGCATGCTGGTGTCCCATCACGATATCGAAACCAAGCTGGGCGCGCGCGAGGCCCTGCGCTGCTTCGGGCAAGATCGCCAATTCGATGTCGTGCTGTGCGACTTGCAGATGCCGGACATGTCCGGGGTCGAGCTCTACACCGCGGTCAAACAGCAATGGCCGGAGCTTGCCGACCGGTTTATTTTCATCACCGGCGGGGCATTCTCGGCGGAAGCCCGGCGGTTTCTGGAAGACCCGAACATCGCGTGCATCAACAAACCCTTCCAGTTGCGCGAGCTTTTGGAATTGATCGAGGCTCGTGTCAGTGGCGGCGAAGCGCAGGCCTGAACGTCGACGCCTGCTGGTGGTGGCGGCCTACATCGAGCGGCGTGGACGTGTGCTGCTTTCGCAGCGCCGGGCCGACCAGGCGTTCGGGCTGTGCTGGGAATTCCCTGGTGGAAAGGTCGAGCCCGGCGAGGCTCTCGACGCGGCACTGGTGCGCGAGATTCGCGAGGAGCTCGGCTGCACGATTCGGGTCAACGAGATCCTCGATCTCGTGTTCCACGCATATCCCGACTTCGATCTGATCATGCCCGTGTATCGGGCGAGGATCGTCGCCGGCAGCCCGTGCGCCTTGCAGGTCGAGACTGTCGCGTGGGTGGCGCGCCAGCGACTGGTCGACCTGAACATGCCCCCGGCCGATTTGCCTTTGGCCAAGAAGCTGTCGAGGCGGAGAGCTAGAACTCCAGACCGGCGGTAATTCCGGGATACATCCGGACCGTGGTCTTTCCTGACGTCCACACCTGCTCGGCGAAGGACACGTTGCGAGGGCGGCGATCGTCGTCGCCTTCGGCCACTTGCACGTTGAGAGTGGGACCGGCGACGATGGCGAGGTGCTTCGCAATGGCAAGACCAGCTTGCAGACGCAGGCAGTTCAGGGATGGGGTCGCATAGTGCGCACGCGACGTCGTGAAGAAATTCGTTTCCAGCGCATCGAGATCGAGGAAGAAACGGCCGCCGCGCGGGATGAGATGCCCGCCCAGTCCGAAGCTGCTGGTGTAGTTGCGGCTACCGTCTTGTTCGCTGTCGCGGGTGATGCCGACCCCAGCGGCGACGTAGAAGCGCCGTGTTCCGAGCTTGAATCCGAGGTTCGCCGCGCTGGTGTTGTTCCAACCCATGGTCAATCGATTGTCACCGTCGAGAACCACCGGCAGAAGCGCGAACGAGGCGCCGCTGTTCTTGCGCGCGACACTGATCAGTCCGACTTGGACGCCGTCCACTTCGTCGGCGACGTTGACCAGGCCGACTTGAACGCCCCGCTGCTTGCGTACCACGTTCACCAAGCCCACGTTGGTGGACACGCTTTGACCTGTTCCCTTCGTGACATTGACCAACCCCACTTGGGCGCCGCGCCCCTCGCTGGTTGGATTGTCGACGTTGACCAGGCCAATCTGGGCGCCATCCAGGTCGCCCTTCTCCACGTTGGCCAACCCCACTTGCGCCCCGCGCACGGGGCCCTTGGCTACGTTGATCATGCTGACCTGCGCGCCGCGGACTGGGCCAATGGCGACGCTGGCAATCCATCCGGCCTGAACGCCGCTGAGTCCGCCCAAGGCCAGGTTGTAGCCGGCGACCTGGGCGCCGTGGACGGGGCCGTAGCTCAGGGCGAGCGCGCCACCTACCTGCGCCCCAACCATGCCATCCTGCGCGATGTTGCCGGCCAGCGAAAGCTGTGCCCCATGCACGCGGTCCGAGTGGCCGAGCAAGCCGAGCACGAAGCCGTGCTCGACTGGCTGGCCCGTGTCCCCCGACATGCGGTAGCCCGGGGCCAACACGAAATCGAAGCCGACCCAGCGGTATTGGCGGGGCGGAGCGGCGCTGGAGGCAAGGGTGGGGCCGATGACTGGCGACAGCGGGGGAGGTGCTTCCGCCGGTTCGTCGCCACGGCGAACGCTGACCATGGGCGCGACGGGCGAGAGGTCGCTGATGGCGACGTCGACTTTGCCACCTGCGGGAAGTTGAATCGAGCTGTCGAAGAGGCTGCCGTCGCGGTCGAGAACCACGCGGTAGGCGCCGGCCTCCAAGCCCAATTCAACTGGGTACGACGGCTCCTTGCGCAGCTCCACCACCAGCCGACCGGCATTGTCGCGCACGTAGATGCGGCCGGCCAGCTCGCGCGCGAGCACGAGCCGGGAAGCCGAGCTGTGTAGGTCGGTCATGACCAGATCGCCGGTGCCCGCGAGTTGGATGTCGTAGGCCGGGTGCTGAGCGCCCGCGCGCGAGGTCTCGGTTCGTTGCAATGTCTCGTTGTAGGCAAACTGGTAGGCCTCGTTCAGAGTCACACGCCGGTCGTGGTTGGCGTCGGCGGCGCCGCGCATGCCCGAGAGCAAGAAGTGGGTGAAGAAGGCCGCGCCCACGCGGTCGGATTCTTGCGCGGCCTCGTCGGCCGAGCTGGCGGTCAAGAAGGCGTGGCCGCGCGCCTGGGTGGAAACGTCGCTGAGGAATGGCGCGCGATGGACGCCACCCTTGAGCCGGATGAGCGAGCCCGAGGCGCAGGAGTCGAGAATGGCGATGCGCACTTCGGCACCCGCCGAATCAATCCATTGCCGCAACTCACGGTAGCTCAAGCGTTCACCGCCAAGGAGCAGGCCCTCTTCATCCGAGTGGCCGGAGTAGTAGACGAAAACCTCGCGGCGCAGCTTCGGCCGGGCCTCGCGCGCGATGCGTTTCTTGAGCTCGGCAAAGGCTTGGGTCAGGCTGGCGCGCGTGGCGTCGCCGACCATGATAAGGTCGCCTTCGCGCACGCCGCCCAGGCTGGCGAGCACGCGGCCCACCGATTCACCGTCCGAGTTGGCGAAACGCAAGCGGGTGCGGCCAGGTCCGCCGTCGTTGGACGAGGCAACCAGCGCGAAACGTCGGATGGCGGTCGCGTCGGCGGGCTCACCTGCCTGGGCCTGTGCGGTGGCAACTAGAACAATCGCGCCGAGGATTGCAGCGAGCCTCATGGGTTCTCCTTCTTCAAGGTCAATTCGAACGCGGTGAGGGAGGCGGGCAGGGCGGTGCCGTTCTTCAGCGTCTGTGCAATTCCGGTCGTCGCGAACGGAGCATCCGAGGTGACGAAAAGGAAGCGCTCGAATCCGGGCGAGTCGTCGAGCTCGTAGGCGTGGAGCAGGGCGCGTTCGCCGTCGCGTTCGAGGGAGGCGGCGGTGCCCGGCGATTCGGGCAGGTGGAAGGTGACTTGGCCTCGGCCATCGACGGAGGCGATGACGCCGAAACGCTTGCCCGCGGCCACGTAACGGATCTGCAAGGTGTCGCCTCGGTGCACGGGGGCTTGCGCGCGCAGAATTTCGGAGCCGGAGGAAGTCTTGCGGTAGATACGCAAGGCGGGCTTCAGGTCGCCCTTGACGGTAATGATTTCCGGTTGAGATTCGTCGGACGCGGGTCGCCTGCCATCTCCGTGATTGCGAACGACCAGCATGAAGGCCAATCCGGCGGTGCATGCCGCAACCGCAGACAAGGCCCACACCGGCCGCAAACGACGGGCGGCTGGCTTTGGCTGCGCAGTCCGCGCGGCTCGACGCTCGATTTCGGGAACGATCTTCTCGGGTGGCAGCGAGGCCAGTATTCGCGCGCTTGAATCTGCAAGCTCGGTCAAGCGGTGCTGCTGGCCCTGTGCCTTCAGGCGCTCGCGCACCTCGGCGGCCTGGGAGTCCGGCAGCTCGCCCGCGGCTAGGCGTTCCAGCAGCCAGTCGGGAACCCGGTCGCGCCCGGCCGCCATCAGGCTTCTCCCTTCGCCGCTGGGAGCCGCTCTTTCAAGGTGCGCAGGCGCTTGCGAACCCCTGACACGGACATCCCGACTTCGCTGGCCACTTCTTCGAGGGTCAACCGGTCGACGTAGTAAAGAACCGCGATGAGGCGAGTGGACTCGGGCTGCCCGGCAAACAGGCGGTCGAGGATGCGGCCCGCCAGGGTTCGGCCCTCGGCATTGCCGTGGGGATCGAGGGCGGCGATGTGGAAGAGCATCTCGTCGTTCCGATCCTCGGGCTTGCGCCGTTCGCTGCGTATACGGTTGAGGCAGACATGAGTCGCCGTGGTCAGCAGGAGCCCGGCGGGCGAGCTCGCGTCCAGGGAATCTTTGCGTCGCAGAATCTCAACGAACACGTCTTGCATGGCATCCACCGCCTTTGCTTCTTCCCGCAAGAGGTGGCGACACCGGCGCAGGACCAGAGGTCCGTAGCTCCTGTAGAAGCTTTCGATATCCACCGCCATGCGGGCTCTCTCCTAGCAGAACACCGGTGGCGATTAGAAGTGTTACCCTTGCTGACGGAGAACACGTAAGGCAGTTCCTGAACGGCGACGACTGATCCCTATCTGGCGAGCATTTCGTCGACAATATTGCCGACGAGTCGTTCGCCCACAGAGTGCATCGCTCGCGATGCCTCATTGCACATGGCGATGATTTTCGCCGGGCCGTCTGGTCCGAGCGCGCCGCGTACGAATTCCGCATCCTCCGTGGCCCATGCGCGCACCAAGGTCGCGTCGGTTTCCACGTGAAACTGCAGGCCAAAGGCCTTGGAGCCGATGCGGAAAGCCTGGTTTTCGCACGCGTCGCTTTCGGCCAGGCGCACCGCCGTGGCTGGCAGGTCGAAGGTGTCGCCGTGCCAGTGAAGAACGTGAATGGTTGTGGGTAGGCCGACCAGTGCCGGCTCGTTGTCAGATCCAAGCAGCCTGACCGGTCCAAACCCAACCTCGCGGCAGGGACGCAAAATCCCGCTCGCATCCGGCCGCCGGTTGGGATACACACGGCTGCCTGCCGCGTGGGCCAGGAGCTGAGCGCCCAGGCACACGCCCAGCACCGGCTGCTTTTGCGCGAGAACTCGACGCAACAACTCGATCTCGCCGACAAGAAATGAATAGCGGGGATCGCCCGCGTCAGCGACGCCCATCGAGCCGCCCATGACGATCAGCAAATCTCTGTTTTCAAGAGCCGTCGGCACGGGCGTCCCCAGATCGAGGCGCAGGATGTCCACCTCTAGCCCACGTTCCTCGCAGAGGTCGGCGATGGTGCCTGGTCCTTCCCGATCGAGGTGCTGGAGAATGATGGCCCGTTTCATGGAATGCTTTCGGCGGTCATTCGATGACGCCGAGGAAGGGGAGGTTTCGGTAGCGCTGGTCGTGGTCGAGCCCGTAGCCCACAACGAAGATATCTGGAATTTCAAAGCCCTGGAAGTGCAAGGGCACCTGCGTGCGGCGGCGTGAGGGTTTGTTGAGCAGCGCGCAGACGTGCAGGCTCGCTGGTCGACGCGCATGCAGCAGATCCAGCAGATGGCGAAGGGTGAGTCCGGTGTCGACGATGTCTTCCACCACGAGCACATGCTGGCCGGTGATGGGCATGCCCAGATCGTGCGTGATTTCGACGACCCCCGAGGTCTCGGTGGCGGAACCGTAGCTACGCATGCCAAGGAAATCACAGCGGACATCTCGATCCATGGCGCGCACGAGATCCGCCATGAATATGAACGCGCCACGCAAGATCCCCACGACGTGAATGGGGCCCTCGGGAAGGGTACTGGCGATCTGGTGGCCCAGCGCGGTCACGCGGGCAGCGATTTCCACGGCGGAAAAGAGCTGATGGGGCTGTACGGGCGCGCTCAAGGGATTATCTTTCCAACCGACTCCTCCTCAAGTCAAGATAGCGTGGAACCCAGCCGTGGGGTGCGTTGTCCATAAGGCAGGGGGCACCATGACAAAGACCAATCAATCTTCAATCCGAGTGCAATCTTGGCTGCCACTGGTCGCGCTGGGCTTGGTCGCCGCATGCGCCAGCACGGGCCAGCAGACGAAGCCTGTCTCCGAGCCGGCGGTTCACCTCGACATGGATCCCATCAAGATCGAGGCCACCACCGACGCCGACGGCCTCCATATCGATGCTTACGATGCACCCGAGCTGTTCGAACGCGGCGGTGCTGCCCTGTCCGAGAAGCGCTTCGACGATGCGGTCAAAGTCTACGGCAAGCTGCTCAGGAGTTTTCCCGAATCACCCTACGCTCGGCCAGCGCTCTACAATCTCGGTCTCGCCCAGATCGGCATGAAGGAGTGGACAGCGGCCATCGATTCGTTCAAGGGGCTGGTGGAAAAGTACCCGAGCCACCCCGACGCCAAGGATTCGTTGTTCCAGCTGGGTGCTTGCTACGCCGAGCAGAACAACTGGCCAGCTTCCGCCGAGGTCTTTGCGCGCGTTCTCGATCGCAACGATCTGAACGCCGACGACCGCATCGAGGCCATCGCTCGTCGCGGCTTCGCTCAGTTCAATCTGAACGATTTGGACACCGCCGAGAAGACCTTCCGGGCGGCCATGACCTACAAGCAGAAAATCGAGACCGAGGAGCGCCTCTCCACCGACTTTTATCTGGCCTTCTCGCAGTACCATCTGGGCCAGATCTTCCATCTTCGCTTTCGCAAGGCGGCCTTGCGACTTCCCGAGGCGCAGCTCGACAAGGATCTGGAGGAGAAAGCGCACCTGCTGCTGACCGCCCAGCGCGCCTACATCGATACCATCAAGTTTGGCAATCCAGCATGGGCTTCCGCCGCCGGATTTCAGGTTGGCTCGCTGTACGAAGAGCTCTTCAGCGCGTTCATGAGCGTTCCCATACCGCCCGAGCTCGATGCCGAGGCTCGCACGGTCTACCAGGAGGAGCTACACAAGAAGATCCGCATCCTTCTCGAGAAGTCGCTGCGCTGGCAGCGCGAGAATCTCCTCATGATCGAACGCCTCGGCGTCAGCACAGAGTGGGCCGAGAAGAGCAAGCTGGCCTATGCCAAGCTGCTCAGACTGCTGGATCCGAAACTACCGGGCGCGAACGAGGACATCCCCAAGACAGCGCCTTCATCGCCAGGCCCTGGTCCATCCTCCGTGCCGCCTCCCGTACCGCAGGCTCCCTTTCGAGGCGGAGAGTCGCCAAAAGAGTCGGCCCCGAGCGACAATGATGCTCTGAGGCGGCACGTTCTGTAGCTTCGGGTGACGCTCTGTGATGTAGTCTGCAAGCGATTCAAGGGCTTTCGGCCCGGATTCTGCTTGACAGGCCTGCCATCCCGACATATACGTTCGCGCCTCTGCGTGCGGAGGAGACAGCTGCACCCACAAGGCGAGACTAACTAAGTAGGCGAAATCACAGGATATCTGATGAAAACCCGGCGCTGGAGTAGCTCAATGGCAGAGCAGCTGATTTGTAATCAGCAGGTTGCGGGTTCGATTCCCATCTCCAGCTCCGCAGACACCATGGGATCCAATGAAAAGACAACGAAGCGTTCGGTTCGCACTTACGGCCGGGTGCATCGTCGGATAGGACTTGTTTCGGAGGGGTTCCCGAGCGGTCAAAGGGAACAGACTGTAAATCTGTCGCCACTGGCTTCGAAGGTTCGAATCCTTCCCCCTCCACCATCGACCGCTAGCTTTTGTGGAAATTCGGAAAATCAAATAGGGAATCGCATCAACGCGGGAGTAGCTCAGTTGGTAGAGCTCCAGCCTTCCAAGCTGGACGTCGCGGGTTCGAACCCCGTCTCCCGCTCTGCGGGCAGGCTGCCTCCCAAGTTTTGCAGCGTGTCTGAAAAAGGTTGTAGGAAGAAGTAGCAGAAGGCATGTAGACACAACAAACTCGCCCACGTAGCTCAGTCGGCTAGAGCGCGTCCTTGGTAAGGACGAGGTCACCCGTTCAATCCGGGTCGTGGGCTCCACGCGAGTAAGTTAGACAACTGGGCTGAACACAACTAAACAAGCGCTCTTCCGGAGATCAGACGATGGCCAAGGAAAAATTCATCCGCAACAAACCGCACCTGAACGTCGGGACGATTGGACACGTGGACCATGGCAAGACGACGCTGACGGCGGCGATTACCAAGGCACTGGCGAAGAAGAACTTCGCGACGTTCACGGCGTACGACCAGATTGACAAGGCGCCGGAAGAGCGAGAGCGCGGTATCACCATCGCCATCGCGCACGTGGAATACCAGACGGAGAAGCGTCACTACGCGCACGTGGACTGCCCCGGGCACGCGGACTACATCAAGAACATGATCACGGGCGCGGCGCAGATGGACGGCGCGGTGCTGGTGGTGTCGGCGCCGGACGGACCGATGCCGCAGACGCGGGAGCACATCCTGCTGGCGCGCCAGGTAGGTGTTCCTTCCATCGTCGTGTACCTGAACAAGGTGGACATGATTGCGAAGGGCGACGAGGAGCTGCTCGACCTGGTCGAGCTGGAGTTGCGCGAGCTTCTGTCGAAGTACCAGTTCCCCGGCGACACGACGCCGATTGTGCGCGGCAGCGCGCTGAAGGCACTGGAAGGCGAGCAGTCGGACATGGGCGAAGGCTCGATTATGAAGCTGCTTGAGGCGCTCGATACGTTCATTCCCGAGCCAAAGCGCGAGATCGACAAGCCGTTCCTGATGCCGGTGGAGGACGTGTTCACGATTTCTGGCCGCGGGACGGTGGTGACGGGCCGTGTGGAGCGCGGAATCGTGAAGGTGGGCGAGGAAGTGGAGATCGTGGGTTTCAAGGACACGATGAAGACGGTGGTGACGGGCGTGGAAATGTTCCGCAAGCTGCTCGACGAGGGCCGGGCGGGCGATAACATCGGGGCGCTGTTGCGTGGAACTAAGCGCGAGGAAATCGAGCGCGGGCAGGTGTTGGCGAAGCCTGGATCGATCACGCCGCACAAGAACTTTCTTGGCGAGGTGTACATTTTGAAGAAGGAAGAGGGCGGGCGGCACACGCCGTTTTTCAAGGGATACCGGCCGCAGTTCTACTTCCGCACGACGGACGTGACGGGGGACGTGAAGTTGCCCGAGGGCATGGAGATGGTGATGCCAGGGGACAACGTGACCATGGATATCACGCTGATTACGCCCATCGCCTGTGAAGAAGGGCTGCGCTTCGCCATCCGCGAAGGCGGCAAGACGGTCGGCGCTGGCGTCGTGACCAAGATTATTGCGTAGTCAACCCATCGAAGAGCGAACTAGGAGGACCCCGTGGCCACCGCGCGTGTGATTATTACCCTGGAGTGTCAAGTCTGTCGCGAGCGCAACTACTCCAGCACGAAGAACAAGCGCGCGAACGCGGAGAAGCTCAAGCTGTCGAAGTTTTGCAGCAGGTGCCGCAAGCACACGGAGCACAAGGAGACGAAGTGAGTCTTCATCTTCATGGGAACCCTGGGAGGGTTCCCAAACCCTCCCGCGCTCTGGCTCCAGCTGGCGAAGCCAGCCTGCGCCAGCGCGTGCACTCCTCGTTGAGGAGTCCTAACCAAGTTAATTACCCTAGGGCAGTAGCTCTAATGGTAGAGCAGCGGTCTCCAAAACCGCGTGTTGTGGGTTCGAGTCCCGCCTGCCCTGCTCAGGGCTCTGGCCGCGTGGGGAGCCGCCGAGCTTTGCTCGGCGCGGACCATCGCGGGAGGGTTTGGGAACCCTCCCAGGGTTCCCATCTTATTGCAGGAGAATGGGGCAACCATGGGCCCTAATAAATACATACAGCTGACCTTCGCCATTGGGATACTTCTGTTCTCGTTCCTCGTCTACAAGACCGGGGACTGGATCTGGAGTTATTTCGCCAAACCCAACGAATTGGCCATGCAAGGGGTCGCACTGATGTGCGGCGTTTTGGCTGGGGTCATCGCGTATCGCAATGAACGTGTCTTCGCGACAGCCGCAGACGTGACCAGGGAACTTGAGAAGGTCACCTGGCCATCCAAGAAGGAAACCTATTACGCAACCATCATCGTCATTGTGACGGTCCTTATCGCAACGCTGATTTTGTCGTGCTTCGACCTAATCTGGGCGTTTCTTGCGGGCAAGATCCTCAAGTGACAACCGAACCGATGGGCCCTACTGCAATGAAATGGTACGTCGTGCACACTTACTCGGGACACGAGAACAAGGCGCGCTTGTCGCTGCTGGATAGGGTGCGACAAGCAGGGCTCAACGACAAATTCGGCAATGTGCTGATTCCAACCGACACGGTGGTTGAGTTGGTGAAGGGGCAGAAGCGCTCCACGACGCGGAAGTTTTTCCCAGGCTACATGTTCGTGCAGATGGACCTGGACCAAGAAACTTTCCACCTGGTGAAGAACACCCCCCGCATCACGGGTTTCCTCGGTGGCATGAACCCACAGCCAGTCAAGGAAACCGAGATCCAGAACATCAATACGGCTATCACCGAGGGCGCTTCGCGACCTCGGCCGCGAGAGAACTTCAAAGAGAACGACAATGTTCGCGTCGTTGAAGGTCCGTTTGCGAACTTCACCGGCATCGTTGTCGAGGTGAAGCAAGAAAAGCAGAAGCTTCGCGTGAATCTTTCCATCTTCGGGCGGGCGACCCCGGTCGAGCTGGATTTTGCACAGGTCGAGAAAGTCTGAACTGCTAGGTAGATCCGATGAAGAAAGCAACAGGTTACATCAAGCTCCAGATTCCCGCCGGCAAGGCCAACCCGGCTCCACCCGTCGGGCCCGCGCTCGGCCAGCACGGCGTGAACATCATGGACTTCTGCAAGCAGTTCAACGCCCGCACGCAAGCGCAGGCGAAGGACGAGGTCACGATCCCCGTGGTCATCACGGTGTTTTCGGATCGGTCGTTCACCTTCGTCACCAAGACGCCGCCCGCGGCGGTCTTGATCAAGAAGGCGGCCGGGCTTGCCACGGCGAAGAAGCCGGGCTCCGGCTCCAAAGAGCCCAACAAGATCAAGGTTGGCAAGATCAACAAGAAGCAGTTGCGCGACATCGCAACGATGAAACTCCCTGACCTCAACACCACCAACGTCGAATCTGCGATGCGGACCATTGCCGGTACCGCGAAGTCGATGGGCGTCGAGGTGGAAGGCTAACGCCGAAACGAGAAGGAAACCATGCCCAAAGCCGGAAAGAAGTACACGAAAGCGGCCGCTAAGGTAGATCGCCTGAAGCGATACACCTTGGCGGATGCATGCAAATTGTTGCCCGAGACCAAGGTCGCGAAGTTCGACGAAAGCGTCGACATCGCGGTCAGGTTGGGCGTCGACCCCAAACACGCGGACCAGATGGTTCGCGGCGCCATTGTGCTGCCCCACGGAACAGGCAAGACGATGCGCGTGGCCGTCATCGCCAAGGGCGACAAGGCCAAGGACGCACAGGACTCGGGTGCGGATTTCGTCGGCGCCGAGGACCTGGTCGAGAAGATCCAGAAGGAAAACTGGACCGACTTCGACTCGCTCGTCGCCACGCCGGACATGATGGGGCTCGTCGGTCGCTTGGGCCGCGTGCTCGGTCCCAAGGGCCTCATGCCGAACCCGAAGGTCGGAACCGTGACCGCCGACGTGGCCAAGGCTGTGCGCGAGCTCAAGGCCGGCCGCGTGGAATTCCGCGTCGAGAAGGCGGGCGTGGTTCATGCCCGTATCGGCAAGGCATCGTTCGGCGGCGACAAGCTGCACGAAAACGCACGTGTCATGGTCGAAACGCTGATGAAGCTGAAGCCGGCCTCGGCCAAGGGCACGTACATGAAGTCGATCACTCTCTCCACCACGATGGGGCCGGGGATCAAGGTCGATACGACCCCGCTCGTCGCCGAATTCGGCGTCCACTAGGAGGGCTTTCATCGTGAACGCTACAGAGAAGAACGCCAATATTGATACCTTGAAGACACGGCTTGCATCGGCGCAGAGCCTGATTCTCGCCGATTTCCGCGGGCTGACCGTCGAAAGCGACAACAAACTACGCCGCGAATTCCGCGCCGTGGGCTGCGAATACCAGGTGGTGAAAAATACCCTCCTCGGCAAGGCCGTCAAAGGCACGGCCATGGAGATCCTGGACTCGCTGCTCGCGGGGCCCACGGCGATTGCCTATTCGACCGAGGATCCATCCGCGCCCGCCAAGGTGGCGACGAAGATGGCCAAGGTCGAAAGCAAATTCGTCATCAAGGGCGGGTATATCGACGGCAAGTTGCTCGACCGAAAGGGCGTCGAAGCGCTCTCTACGCTGCCGGGCAAGGACGAGGCTCGTGCAACATTCCTTGCAACCCTGCTCGCCGTGCCTCAGAACTTCCTGCGTCTGCTTGCCGCAGCCCCGCAGAATTTCGTCCATTTGCTGGCCGCGCGTGAAGACGCGCTCAAGAACGGCGAGAACAAGTAACCGGCGGCCCAACCCGGCTGCGAACTTTCAACAACACGATTTAGAAACCCAGAAGGAGACCCTGATATGGCCGATGTGTCGAAGGAGCAAGTTGTCGATTTTCTTTCCAAGCTGTCCGTCATGGACATCGCTGCTCTGACCAAGGAGCTTGAGGACAAGTGGGGTGTCAAGGCCGCTCCGGTAGCCGTTGCTGCGGCCGGCGCCGCGCCAGCAGCCGCCGCTGCCGCTGCCGAAGCCCAGACCGAGTTCACGGTCGTTCTCAAGGAGGCTGGTGCCAAGAAGATCGAGGTCATCAAAGTGGTGCGCGAGCTCACTCAGCTTGGCCTCAAGGAAGCCAAGGACTTGGTAGACGGCGCCCCCAAGAACGTCAAGGAGGGCGTGTCCAAGGCCGACGCGGAAGGCTTCAAGAAGAAGCTCGAAGATGCGGGTGCAAAGGTCGAAATCAAGTAGGCACGTCGGCAGTTGACAACACAGAGTCGACAGCCCGTCGACAGTCGGAAATCACATTCGCCGGGGGCACAAAAAGTGCCCTCCGGCGTACGACTGTTTACTCGCGTGGGTTTGCACCGAGCTTCGCTCGGCGCGGAACGTCGCGGGAAGGAATGGAAACCCTCCCAGGGGTTCCATACCGACGTTCGTAGGTAGTAACTATCGGCGAGGGAGAGCGCATATGGCGTCCCAGATCCAGAACAATTTCAGAGCACGCAAGAGCTACGCCAAGATTGGCAAGATCATCGAAATCCCGAATCTCATCGACATTCAGAAGCAGAGCTACGAGAAGTTTCTGCAGAAGGATGTGCCGTTCGAGAAGCGCGAGGATATCGGCCTTCAAGGCGTGTTCAAGAGCGTCTTCCCCATCAAGGACTTTTCGGAGACGTCGTCTATCGAGTTCGTCAGCTACACGCTGGACAAGCCGAAGTACGACGTAGACGAGTGTCGTCAGCGCGGCATGACGTTCGCGGCGCCGATCAAGGTGACGGTGCGTTTGGTCATCTGGGACACCAACGAGGACACCGGATCGCAGTCGATTCGTGACGTCAAGGAGCAGGAGGTCTTCTTCGGCGAGATCCCGCTCATGACCGACAACGGTACCTTCATCATCAACGGTACCGAGCGCGTCGTGGTCAGCCAGCTGCACCGCAGCCCAGGCGTGTTCTACGATCATGACAAGGGCAAGACCCACAGCTCGGGCAAGCTGCTCTACAGCGCACGCGTGATTCCCTACCGCGGTTCGTGGCTCGATTTCGAGTTCGATCCCAAGGATCTCCTCTACGTGCGCATCGACCGCCGGCGCAAGCTGCACGCGACGGTGCTGCTGCGTGCCCTCGGCTATTCCACCGAGGATCTGCTCAACTACTACTACGACACCGAGACGGTTTTCCTCGAGCCCGGCAAGAAGTACGCGAAGTCGGTCGAGTACGATTTGCTGCCCGGCCAGCGCGCCACGCGCGACGTACGCCACCCGGACTCGCGCGAGATCCTGGTCAAGAAGAACCGCAAATTCACCAAGCTCGCGATCAAGAAACTGAAAGACTCGAACGTCGAGCGCCTGCCGGTGGAGGTCTCCGAGCTCGTCGGCAAAGTCGCCGCCACAGACGTCATCGACGAAACCACGGGCGAGGTCGTTCTTCAGTGCAACGAAGAGCTGACCGAAACCAAGCTTGAAGAACTGCGCGAGCACGGCATCGCCAGCATCAAGATTCTGTTCATCGACAACCTGAACATCGGCTCCTTCCTTCGCGATACCCTCATCGCCGACAAGCTGCAGACCACCGATGAGGCCATCATGGAGATCTACCGCCGCTTGCGCCCGGGCGATCCGCCCACCGTGGAGACGGCCCAGAATCTTTTCCGCAACCTGTTCTTCAACCCCGAGCGCTATGACCTGTCCAAGGTCGGCCGTCTCAAGTTGAACTACAAGTTCAAGCTCGACGAGGCGCTCGACAACACGGTTCTCACCAAGCGCGACATTCTCGAAACCGTCCGCTACCTCATCGACCTCAAGAACGGCAAGGGCCAGATCGACGATATCGATCACTTGGGCAACCGCCGCGTGCGCGCGGTCGGCGAGCTCATGGAGAACCAGTACCGCATCGGTCTCGTGCGCATGGAGCGCGCCATCAAAGAGCGTATGAGCATGTCGCAAGAGATCGAGACGCTCATGCCGCACGACCTGATCAACGCCAAGCCCGTCTCGGCGGTGGTCAAGGAGTACTTCGGCTCTTCGCAGCTGTCGCAGTTTATGGACCAGACCAATCCGCTTTCCGAGGTCACGCACAAGCGACGCTTGTCGGCCCTCGGCCCAGGCGGTCTGACCCGCGAGCGGGCGGGGTTCGAGGTGCGCGACGTGCACGGCACGCACTACGGCCGTATCTGCCCCATCGAAACGCCGGAAGGTCCGAACATCGGCCTCATCGCGTCGCTGTCAACCTACGCCCGGGTGAACGAATTCGGCTTCATCGAAACGCCGTACCGCAAGGTTGAAGGTGGCAAAGCCACCTTGGAGGTGGGCTTCTATTCCGCCCTCCAAGAAGAAGGCCACTACATCGCGCAGTCCAACTCGCCCATCGGCAAGAAGGGCGAGCTGCTCGAAGAGCTGGTTTCGTGCCGCCACAACACCGAGACGGTGATGTCGCGACCCGAGGAAGTCACGCTCATGGACGTGCTGCCGAACCAGTTGGTTTCGGTGGCGGCGTCGCTGATTCCGTTCCTCGAAAACGACGACGCGAACCGCGCGCTCATGGGATCGAACATGCAGCGCCAGGCCGTGCCGCTCATTCGCACGCGCTCGCCGCTCATCGGCACCGGCATGGAAGGCATTGTGGCACGCGATTCAGGCGTGACCGTGGTGGCTCGCCGCGACGGTATCGTGGAATCGGTCGATGCGGCCCGCATCGTGGTGCGCACCACCGGCGACTCGGACGACCTCTTGGCCGCCAAGCCCGACATCTACAACCTGGTCAAGTTCCAGCGCTCGAACCAGAACACCTGCATCAACCAGCGTCCCATTGTCGAGCCTGGTGATCACGTCAAGGCCGGCGACGTGCTGGCCGACGGCCCCGCCACCGAGCGTGGCGAGCTGGCCCTGGGCGAAAACGTCCTGGTCGCGTTCATGCCTTGGGGCGGGTACAACTTCGAAGACTCGATCCTGCTCTCCGAGCGCCTGGTCAAGGACGACCACTTCACCTCGATCCACATCGAGGAGTTTGAGTGCGTCGCCCGCGACACCAAGCTCGGCAAGGAAGAGATCACCTGCGACATCCCCAACGTCGGCGAGGAAGCGCTCAAAGACCTCGATGAATCTGGCATCGTGCGCATCGGCGCCGAGGTCAAGGCCCAGGACATTCTAGTCGGCAAGATCACTCCCAAGGGCGAAACCCAGCTCTCCCCCGAGGAGAAGCTCCTGCGTGCCATCTTCGGCGAGAAGGCGGGCGACGTTCGCGACAGCTCGTTGCGTGTGCCACCCGGCGTGCAAGGCATCGTCATCGGCGCCAAGATTTTCTCGCGCAAGGGCACCGAGAAGGACGAACGCTCGAAGCAGATCGAAGAGCTTGAGAAGGAGAAGTTGCTCGCCGACGAGCGCGATGAGACGCGCATCATCTCCGAGGCCTACCACGCTCGTATGCGCAAGATGATCCTTGGCAAGACCACGGCGGTTCGCTTGGTCGACGACAAGGGCAAGGTCTTGTGCGCCAAGGGGCAGAAGGTCGACAACGCTCTTCTCGACGAGATCCCGATTCGCTACTGGCCGGAGGTGCAGACCGAGGGCAGCAAGGGCGAGAACCGCTTGCAGCAGGTTGCGCTCCAGCTCGAAGAGGAGCTCAAGGTCATCGACGCGCTCTACAAGGACAAGATCTCGAAGCTCACCAAGGGCGACGAGCTTCCTCCTGGCGTCATCAAGATGGTCAAAGTCTACATCGCCATCAAGCGCAAGCTGTCGGTGGGCGACAAGATGGCAGGTCGCCATGGTAACAAAGGCGTGGTGTCGCGCATTCTCCCCGTCGAGGACATGCCGTACATGGCCGACGGTACGCCGGTGGACATCGTGCTCAACCCGCTGGGCGTTCCCTCGCGTATGAACGTGGGCCAGATCCTCGAAACCCACCTCGGCTGGGGCGCGCTCCAGCTTGGCAGGCAAATCCAGGCCATGCTCGAAGGACAGTGGAGAGGTGAAGCCCTGCGCACCAAGCTCAAGAAGGTGTTCACCGAGGAGCATCATCAGAAGCTTCTCGACGGACTTGGCGACGATGACCTGCGCCGTTTCGCCGCGACGGTTGGTCAAGGCATTCACCTTGCGACGCCCGTGTTCGATGGCGCCAAGGAATCCGACATCAAGGCCAACCTGGCGTTGGCTGGATTGCCTTCCAACGGTCAGGCCACGCTCTTCGATGGCAAGACCGGGGATCCCTTCGACCACGAAGTCACGGTGGGCGTGATGTACATGCTCAAGCTCCACCACCTTGTCGACGACAAGATCCACGCGCGTTCGATCGGTCCGTACTCGCTGGTCACGCAGCAACCGCTGGGTGGCAAGGCGCAGTTCGGCGGTCAGCGTTTGGGTGAAATGGAAGTCTGGGCCATGGAAGCCTACGGCGCTGCCTACGGCCTGCAGGAGTTCCTGACCGTGAAGTCCGACGACGTGATCGGCAGGACGCGCATGTACGAGGCCATCGTCAAGGGCGAACAAACCCTGGAATCTGGGTTGCCAGAATCGTTCAACGTGCTTCTCAAGGAGCTCCAGTCCTTGTGCCTCAATGTTGAACTGATCGAGGATCCAAATGCTCCGCGCAAGCAGGAGTCAACGATTGAGCTTATGGCTCGCGAAGTGGCGGCGAAAGCTGGCGCTGGTGCGGTACCACCAGTAGCCACGGCCGCGAAGTAGAGACGACGATCCGCCACGGGAGAAACCAGCTATGACCATGAAGGACATTTTCAACTTCTTCGAGAAGCCGAAAGATCCGCTTTCGTTCTCGGCGATTCGCATTTCCCTCGCGTCACCCGACAAGATCCGCGAATGGTCGCACGGCGAGGTCAAGAAGCCAGAGACCATCAACTACCGCACCTTCAAGCCCGAGCGCGACGGACTTTTCTGCGCCAAGATCTTTGGCCCAGTGAAGGACTACGAGTGCAACTGCGGCAAGTACAAGCGCATGAAACACCGTGGGGTCGTGTGCGAGAAGTGTGGCGTCGAGGTCATCCAGTCCAAGGTTCGGCGCGAGCGCCTGGGCCATATCAGCCTGGCCACGCCGGTCGCGCACATCTGGTTCTTGAAGTCGCTGCCCTCGCGCATCGGCAACCTGCTCGACATCACGCTCAAGGATCTCGAAAAGGTTCTCTATTCGGAGGCCTACGTCGTCGTCGATCCGAAGCAGAGCGGTCTGCAGCGCGGCGAGCTGTTGACGGAAGAACGCTACTCGAAGCTCGTCGAGGAAATGGGCGAGGACGCCTTCACCGCCGGCATGGGGGCGGAGTCCATTCGCGAGCTCTTGCGCGCCATCGAGGTGCACAAGCTGTCCGAACAACTGCGCCAGGAGATGAAAGAGGCGACCTCGGAGGCCAAGCGCAAGAAGATCTCCAAACGTCTCAAGGTGGTCGACGCCTTCCGCGAGTCGGGCAACAAGCCCGAGTGGATGATGCTGGAAGTGATTCCGGTCATTCCGCCGGATCTGCGTCCCTTGGTTCCCCTCGACGGTGGACGCTTCGCGACCTCGGATCTCAACGATCTCTACCGCCGCGTGATCAACCGCAACAACCGTCTCAAGCGCCTGCAGGAGCTGAACGCGCCCGAGATCATCATCCGCAACGAGAAGCGCATGCTGCAAGAAGCGGTCGATGCGCTCTTCGACAATGGCCGTCGCGGCAAGACCATCACCGGTCCCAACAAGCGCCCGCTCAAGTCGCTGTCCGACATGCTCAAGGGCAAGCAGGGCCGTTTTCGGCAAAACCTGCTCGGCAAGCGCGTCGACTACTCGGGCCGTTCGGTCATCGTGGTCGGCCCCGAGTTGCGTCTGCACCAGTGCGGTCTGCCCAAGAAGATGGCGCTCGAGCTCTTCAAGCCCTTCATCTACAACAAGCTGGAGGAGCGCGGCCTCGTCACCACCATCAAGAGCGCCAAGAAGCTCGTCGAGAAAGAGCGTCCCGAGGTGTGGGATATTCTCGAAGAAGTCATCAAAGAGCACCCGATTCTGCTCAACCGCGCGCCCACGCTGCACCGCTTGGGCATCCAGGCCTTCGAGCCGCTCTTGATCGAGGGCAAGGCCATCCAGCTTCACCCTCTCGTGTGCGCGGCCTTCAACGCCGACTTCGACGGTGACCAGATGGCGGTGCACGTGCCGCTGTCCCTGGAAGCGCAGATGGAAGCCCGCGTGCTCATGATGTCGACGAACAACATCCTGAGCCCGGCCAACGGCCGACCCATCATCCTGCCCTCGCAGGATATCGTGCTTGGTCTTTACTACATGACCCGCGAGCGTTCCTTCGCGCGCGGCGAATTCCGCACCGGCAAGGGCGCGGCCACCGTGCGTGGTGTGTACTCCTCCATCGAGGAAGTGCGCATGGCGTTCGACCACGGCGAGCTGGACCTGCAGGCGGCCATCAAGGTGCGCATCGACGCGCAGCTGGTGGAAACCACCGTCGGTCGCGTGTTGCTCTACGAAATCGTACCCAAGCGGTTGCCCTTCAAGTTGGTCAACCGCGTGATGGGCAAGAAGCAGCTCGGCGATCTCATCGACAGCTGCTACCGAGCCTTCGGTCAGAAGGAAACCGTTCTCCTCGCCGACCGCCTTCGCCACCTCGGTTACAGCAACTCGACCAAGGCCGGCGTGTCGATCTGCGTAGACGACCTCATCATTCCGAAGCGCAAGGTCGAGCTGCTCGAACAAGCGCAAAAGGACGTGCAGGAGATCGAGGAGCAGTACACCGAAGGTCTCATCACCGACGGCGAGCGCTACAACAAGGTCGTCGACATCTGGGCGCAAGTCTCGGAGCTCATTGCCGAAGAAATGATGAACGAGATCGGCGCCGAGAACATCGTCAACGAAGACACCGGCGAGAAGAAGCGGGCACCCTCGTTCAACCCGATCTTCATCATGGCGGACTCGGGTGCGCGCGGTTCGGCGCAGCAGATTCGCCAGCTGGCCGGCATGCGCGGTCTTATGGCCAAGCCCTCGGGCGAAATCATCGAGACTCCGATCACCACCAACTTCCGTGAGGGCCTGTCGGTTCTGCAGTACTTCATCTCGACCCACGGCGCGCGCAAGGGCTTGGCGGATACCGCGCTCAAGACCGCGAACTCCGGGTACCTCACCCGACGTTTGGTCGATGTGGCGCAGGACTGCATCATCGCCGAATACGATTGCGGCACGCTCGAAGGCATCGAAATCGCGCCCCTCGAAGAGGGTGGCGAGATCATCGAGAAGCTCGGCGATCGTATCCTTGGCCGCGTGTCCGTCGACGACATCGTCGATCCGTACACGGGCGAAGTGCTGGTTCAGTCCAACGAGGAAATCACCGAGGACAAGGTGCGCATCGTCGAGGATGCTGGCATCTCGAAGGTCAAGATCCGCTCGGTGCTCACCTGCGAGAGCCGGCGCGGAATCTGCGTGCTGTGCTATGGCCGCGATCTGGCCCGCGGTCACATGGTCAACATCGGCGAGGCGGTCGGCGTCATCGCCGCCCAGTCCATCGGCGAGCCCGGCACGCAGCTCACCATGCGCACCTTCCACATCGGCGGCGTCGGCCAGGTGCGCACCGAGCAGTCGCAGCTCGAAGCCCGCTACGACGGCGTGGTTCGCCTGGAGAACGTCGAGTTCGTCCAGCGCGAGAAGTACGCCATCGTCATGAACCGTCACGGCGAGATCGTCATCCAGGACGAAACCGGACGCGAACGCGAGCGCTACGGCCTGACCTATGGCGCGCGTCTGTTCTTCGTCGAAGGCGGCAAGGTCAAGCAGGGCGACCTGCTGTCCGAGTGGGATCCCTTCTCGGTACCCATCCTCACCGAGGTGGCCGGTCACGTGAAGTTCGGCGACGTCATCGAAGGCGTCACCATGACCGAGCAGCTCGACGAAGTCACCGGTCTGTCGCGCAAGAGCATCATCGAGTCCAAGGATGCCGACCTGCGACCGCGCATCTCGCTCAAGGATGACGGCGGCAAGACGCTGAAGATCCCGAATTCGGACAACGAGGCTCGCTACTTCTTGCCCTTCGGGGCCACCATCGCGGTGTCCGAAGGCGACCGGATCCAAGCAGGTGACATCGTTGCTCGTATTCCGCGCGAGACCACCAAGACCAAGGACATCACCGGCGGTCTGCCTCGCGTGGCCGAGCTCTTCGAATCGCGCAAGCCGAAGGAGCACGCCGTTATCTCCGAAATCGACGGCGCGGTCAGCTTCGGCAAGGACACCAAGGGCAAGCGCAAGGTGGTGGTTACACCTGAACACGGCGACGCCAAGGAATTCCTCATCTCGAAGAGCAAGCACCTGTCCGTGCGCGAAGGCGACAAGATCAAGGCGGGCGAGCCGCTCATGGACGGCGCCGCCAATCCGCACGACATCTTGCGCGTGCTAGGCGAAAAGCAACTCGCCAAGTACCTGGTCGACGAAGTCCAAGAGGTCTACCGGCTCCAAGGCGTCAAGATCAACGACAAGCACATCGAGACGGTGGTGCGCCAGATGCTGCGCAGGGTGCGCGTTATCGACGTGGGCGACACCGGCTTCCTGTCGGACGAGCATGTCGAGAAGTACATCTTCGAGGAGGAGAACGAGCGCGTGATGGCGAAGGGTGGGCGTCCCGCGCAGGGCGAACCGCTTTTGCTCGGTATCACCAAGGCATCGCTTTCGACCGAGAGCTTCATCTCCGCGTCGTCGTTCCAAGAGACGACCAAGGTGCTCACCGAGGCCGCGGTGTGCGGCAAGGTCGACTACCTGCGTGGTCTCAAGGAAAACGTCATCATGGGGCGGCTCATTCCTGCCGGAACCGGCCTTGGCGCCTACAAGCGCCTGTCGATTCACACCGACACGGCAGAAGGGGGCGTGTCCATGCTTCCCGATCCCGCAGCCGCCGACCGACCTGTCGGTGGCGAACGAAGCGGGGGAATAGCGTGGCCGCGCGTTTCCTAATACTTAGAACTTCTCGTTGACATTGGGATCTCGATCCCTATAATGCACCACTCCTCGGACCTGGGGAGTACCTGGAAATAGGCACATTCCGAATGCAGGAATGCCTGCCTCCCGAGGAAGAATCAAAGATGCCTACCGTCAATCAACTCGTGAAATCCGGCCGCCAAGTGATGCGGCGAAAGACCGACTCGCCCGCGCTAAAGGGATGTCCCCAGCGTCGGGGCGTCTGCGTGCGCGTGTACACCACCACGCCGAAGAAGCCGAACTCGGCCCTGCGCAAGGTAGCGCGTGTTCGCCTCACCAACGGCATGGAAGTCACGACCTACATTCCGGGTGAAGGGCACAATCTGCAAGAGCACTCGGTCGTGCTGATTCGCGGCGGCCGTGTCAAGGATCTGCCGGGTGTGCGCTACCACATCATCCGCGGTAGCCTCGACACCGCTGGCGTCAGCAACCGTCGCCAAGGGCGTTCAAAATACGGCGCCAAGCGGCCCAAGTAGCCGCGGTACGAAAATTTTCCACGGCGCATTCCCACGGAGAAGTCGATAGATGCCACGTAAAGGTGAAGTTCCCAAGCGCAAGCCGCTTCCCGACCCGAAGTTCACGGATCAGCCAGTCGATCTGCGTCGTCGGATTACCAAGTTCGTCAACACGGTGATGGAGTCTGGCAAGAAGGCAATCGCCGAGGGAATCGTCTACGGTGCTCTCGATCTGGTGGCTGAGAAGGCCGCTGACGACCCAGTGAAGGTTTGGGACAAGGCGCTCAGCAACGTGCAGCCCAAGATCGAGGTCAAGTCACGACGCGTGGGCGGTGCAACCTATCAGGTTCCCGTGGACGTCAGACCGGATCGCGCCCTGGCGCTTGGCATGCGCTGGCTTATCCACTCGGCGCGCGAGCGCTCGGATGGCCGCACCATGCGGGAGAAACTGGCGGCCGAGTTGCTCGACGCGAGCAACAACAAGGGCGCTGCCGTGAAGAAGCGCGAAGATACGCACAAGATGGCGGAAGCGAACAAAGCGTTCGCGCACTACCGCTGGTAGAAGCACCTAGAAAATCGAATAACGAACCCAAAGAAAGTACCAGATAACATAGCGGCAAGAAGATTCGGGCTCGATAGGTCGTTGAAGGGGTTGGCAAAGGCAAAAGGCTTTTGCTCATCCTTCCAGCCGACCGAAGCAGCCTGGACCAATTCTTGACCAGGTAAACGCAAGACCGCGGACCTTGTGGTCCCCTGGGGGTGCAAAGCCCGTCAGGCGATCCACTCGCGCGCGGAAAAGAAACAAATCGTGGCTCGGCAAGTTCCCATAGATCATACCCGCAACATCGGGATCATGGCGCATATCGATGCGGGGAAAACCACGACCACCGAGCGCATCCTCTTCTATACCGGCGTGTCGAGGACCATGGGTGAAGTTCACGATGGCACCGCTGTCATGGACTGGATGGAGCAGGAGCAAGAGCGCGGCATCAGCATCACGGCCGCCTCGACGACCTGCTTCTGGCGCGAGCATCGCGTGAACATCATCGATACCCCCGGCCACGTCGACTTTACGGTCGAGGTCGAACGCTGCCTGCGCGTGCTCGACGGCGCGGTGACCGTGTTTTGTGCGGTTGGCGGGGTCGAACCGCAGTCCGAAACCGTGTGGCGCCAGGCCGACAAGTACAGCGTCCCGCGCATCGCATTTATCAACAAGTGCGATCGTCTGGGCGCAGATCCATGGCGTTGCGTGCAGCAGATTCGGGACCGCATCAAGGCGCATCCCGTTCTTACCCAGATCCCCATGGGACTCGAAGATTCGTTCTCCGGGGTCGTGGATCTGGTCGATATGCGTGCGCTCGAGTGGGTAGGCGACACCACGGGCGCAATCTTCCTTGAGCGCGAGGTTCCCGCCAGTCTCGTCAAGGCCGCGAAGAGTGCCAGAGCGGCGATGATCGAAGCCCTGGGCGAAGCCGACGACGAGATACTCTCGCTCTATGTCGAAGGCGCGGAGATACCGGCCAGGCAGATTCAGGGCCGCGCTCCGCCGTGCGACCATCGCCGGCAAAGCCGTGCCAGTGCTGCTGGGGGCCGCCTTCAAGAACAAGGGCGTCCAGCCTCTGCTCGACGCCATCGTCGACTACTTACCTTCTCCAGCGGACATGCCGCCCGTGCGCGGTCATTCCGAAAGTGGCGAGCCCATCATGCGCCGGGCGTCCAACGAAGAGCCCTTCTCCGCGTTGGCGTTCAAAATCATGAGCGACGTGGTATCGGAACCCCTGACTTATTTCAGGGTCTATTCCGGTCACGTCGCGACGGGGGCCACCGTCTTCAACGCGACCAAGGGCAAGCGCGAGCGGATTGGCCGTCTCTTGCGCATGCACGCCAACCGTCGCGAGGAAATTCGCCAGGTCACCTGTGGCAACATCGCGGCCGCCGCGGGGCTGCGCGCCACCTCCACGGGCGACACTTTGTGTGACGTGCGCGAGCCGATCACCCTTGATCTCATCGACTTTCCGCAACCCACGTGTTCGGTGGCCATCGAGGCCAAGACCAGCGCAGAGCAACAGGATCTTCTCAGGGCCCTTGAGCAGTTGGCCATCGAGGATCCCTCGTTCACGTTGAAGACCGACGGTGAAACCGGTCAGACCGTGATTTCCGGCATGGGTGAATTGCACCTCGAAATCATCGTCGACCGCCTGGTTCGTGAGTACAACCTGCGCGCTTCCGTGGGAAGGCCGCAAGTCGCCTATCGTGAGGCCATCACCAAGACCGCCGAGGCTGAAGGCCGATTTGAACACTCGATTGGCGGGCGTGGACTTTTTGCGCAGGTGAAACTGAGGGTCGAGCCCGGGAGCGAGCGATCCGGTTTCACTTTTCGCAACCTTGCCCCCGCGCGCGCGGTTCCTCGCGAATTCGTGGTCGCGGTTGAACGTGGCGCCAGGACGGCGCTCGCTCGCGGAGCAGTCAGTGGCTATCCGATTGGGGATGCCGTGGTGACGCTGCTTGATGGTAGCCACCATCCGCTCGACTCGAACGAGATGGCTTTCCAGATTGCAACTGCGCAAGCCATTGCTGATGCCGTGGCCAAGGCCGGTCCGGTCTTGCTCGAACCAATCATGTCGCTCGACGTGGTGGTCCCCGACCAGTACGTGGGCGCTGTGGTTGGCAACATGTCGGCTCGGCGGGCCAGGATTATCGGGATCGAACCTCGTGGTGGTGCGCAAGCCGTGACCGCCGAGGTTCCCCTTTCGAGTATGTTCGGGTATTCAACAGACGTTCGCTCGCTCACGCAGGGGCGGGCGGTGTTTACCATGCAGTTCCTGCGTTTTTCTCCAGTTCCGAACCACGTTGTCGAGGGAATCGCCAACCGCGTTCGCAGTTCGTGACCGTTTCGCCTCTGGGAGGACACCATGGCCAAAGAAAAATTCATTCGTAACAAACCGCACCTGAACGTCGGGACGATTGGGCACGTGGACCATGGCAAGACGACGCTGACGGCAGCGATTACCAAGGCGCTGGCGAAGAAGAACTTCGCGACGTTCACGGCGTACGACCAGATCGACAAGGCGCCGGAAGAGCGAGAGCGCGGTATCACCATCGCCATCGCGCACGTGGAATACCAGACGGAGAAGCGTCACTACGCGCACGTGGATTGCCCCGGGCACGCGGACTACATCAAGAACATGATCACGGGCGCGGCGCAGATGGACGGCGCGGTGCTGGTGGTGTCGGCGCCGGACGGACCGATGCCGCAGACGCGCGAGCACATCCTGCTGGCGCGCCAGGTAGGCGTTCCTTCCATCGTCGTGTACCTGAACAAGGTGGACATGATCGCGAAGGGCGACGAGGAGCTGCTCGACCTGGTCGAGCTGGAGCTGCGCGAGCTTCTGTCGAAGTACCAGTTCCCCGGCGACACGACGCCGATCGTGCGCGGCAGCGCGCTGAAGGCGCTGGAAGGCGAGCAGTCGGACATCGGCGAAGGCTCGATTATGAAGCTGCTTGAGGCGCTGGATACGTTCATTCCGGAGCCGAAGCGCGAGATCGACAAGCCGTTCCTGATGCCGGTGGAGGACGTGTTCACGATTTCTGGCCGCGGGACGGTGGTGACGGGGCGTGTGGAGCGCGGCATCGTGAAGGTGGGCGAGGAAGTGGAGATCGTGGGTTTCAAGGACACGATGAAGACGGTGGTGACGGGCGTGGAAATGTTCCGCAAGCTGCTCGACGAGGGCCGGGCGGGCGACAACATCGGGGCGCTGTTGCGTGGAACGAAGCGCGAGGAAATCGAGCGCGGGCAGGTGTTGGCGAAGCCTGGATCGATCACGCCGCACAAGAACTTTCTTGGCGAGGTGTACATATTGAAGAAGGAAGAGGGCGGGCGGCACACGCCGTTTTTCAAGGGATACCGGCCGCAGTTCTACTTCCGGACGACGGACGTGACGGGGGACGTGAAGTTGCCCGAGGGCATGGAGATGGTGATGCCAGGGGACAACGTGACCATGGATATCACGCTGATCACGCCCATCGCCTGTGAAGAAGGGCTGCGCTTCGCCATCCGCGAAGGCGGCAAGACGGTCGGCGCTGGCGTCGTGACCAAGATTATTGCGTAGGAATCACTGGCGGAGTTCAAAGCGAGCAAAGTAAAAGGGGGCACCAAGTGACACCCAAAATCAGGATACGGCTAAAAGCCTACGATCACCGCCTGCTGGATCAGTCGGCGGGCGAGATCGTCGACACCGCCAAACGGACTGGCGCGAAGGTCGCGGGTCCAATTCCGCTGCCGACGAAAATCAACAAGTACTGCGTCTTGCGCTCACCCCACGTGGACAAGAAGTCGCGTGAGCAATTCGAGATTCGAACGCACAAGCGGCTGCTCGACATTCTGGATCCGACGCAGCAGACGCTGGACGCCCTTATGAAGCTCGACCTGTCGGCGGGCGTTGACGTCGAGATCAAGACCTGAGGTCAGCCATGCAGATCGACGTCGTAAATATTGAAGGACAGAAGGTCGGCCAGATGGATATCTCCGACGAGGTGTTTGCCACGACGGTGAAGGAGCCCTTGCTCTGGGAAGCCGTGAAGGCCCAGCAGGCGGCCAAGCGCGCGGGCACACACTCGACGAAGACCCGAATGCATGTGCGCGGCGGCGGCAGGAAGCCCTACCGTCAGAAGGGCACGGGAAATGCTCGGCAAGGCTCCACGCGCTCGCCCAATTTCGTTGGCGGCGGCAAGGTGTTCGGGCCCCATCCACGCAGCTACGAGTTCACCCTGCCCAAGAAGATCAAGAAGGCAGCGCTTGCCTCGGCCCTGTCGCTTCGCGCGCAGGAGAAGAAGCTGGTCGTTGTCGACAAGCTAACCATCGAGGCACCCAAGTCCAAGCGCATGGCTTCTGTGCTCAAGGCCCTCGGCTTTGCTTCGGCTTTGGTGGTGGATGGAAAAGGCAACTTGAACCTTGCCAAGTCGATTCGCAATCTGACGTCGCATGCATGCCTTCCACCCGAAGGGCTCAACGTCTACGACATCCTCAATCATGGGGGACTCGTGATTGCCAAGGATGCGATCAAAGCGGTCGAGGCTCGCGTTATCGGGGCCGTAACCGAGGCTTCCGGAGCGTAGAGAGGAATATCATGCGTTCTCCTGAAAACATCATTGTGCGGCCGCTTCTCACCGAGAAGGGCACCTTCCTCAAGGACACCGGTGGAAGAGCGGAAGAGGACATCGGCGATCCCGAAAGCGTCCCGCCGCAGCTGCTTCTCGAAGTGGCCCGCGATGCGAACAAGATCGAGATCAAGTACGCGGTCGAGAAGCTTTGGAACGTCAATGTTCTCAAGGTGCGAACCGCCGTCGTTCGTGGCAAGCAAAAGCGCGTCGGTCGCTACATCGGTCGGCGCTCGAACTGGAAACGCGCCCTGGTCACCTTGGCGCCGGGACAGAAGATCGAATTCTTCGAGGGAGTCTAGGACATGGGCCTTCGCACGTTCAACCCAACTACGCCCGGCGTCCGCGGCAGAGTCGCGCCGGACTTTTCCGAGCTCACCCAGGGCAATACCCCCCTCAAGTCGCTGACCGAGAGCAGCTCGTCCCAGGGCGGGCGGAATCATTTTGGTCGTATCACTTCGCGCTTCCGTGGCGGTGGGCACAAGCAGCGATTCCGCACCATCGATTTTCGGCGCGACAAGATCGGCGTGCCGGCCAAGGTTGCCAGCATCGAATACGATCCCAATCGCAGCGCGCGCATCGTCCTTCTGAACTACGCCGACGGAGAAAAGCGCTATATCTTGTGGCCCGTTGGCTTGAAGCTGGGCGACACCGTTGTGTCCTCGCGCGAGGCCGACATCAAGCCAGGCAACAGCCTGCCTCTGCGCTACATTCCCCTTGGCACGACCATTCACAACGTCTGCCTGCACGTCGCTGGAAAGGCGCAATTGGTGCGTTCGGCCGGCGACGGCGCTCAGCTCATGGCCAAGGAAGGCGACTGGGGCCAGGTTCGTTTGCCCTCGGGCGAAGTTCGCAAGGTTCACCTGGATTGCCGAGCCACCATTGGACAGATCGGCAACATCGAGCACAACAGCGTGCAGGTCGGCAAGGCAGGCCGAACGCGCTGGGCTGGTTGGCGCCCTCACAACCGCGGCGTCACCATGAACCCAGTGGATCACCCGATGGGCGGCGGTGAAGGCCGATCGTCCGGCGGACGGCATCCCTGCTCGCCATGGGGCCAGCTGGCCAAGGGGCTCAAGACGCGTGAGAACAAGAGGACGGATCGCATGATCATCAAGCGCCGAGGAAAGAAGGCTTAGTCATGGCCCGATCAATAAAAAAGGGCGCGTTCGTCGACCGCCACCTGATGACCAAGGTGGTCGACATGCAGAAGCAGAAGACCAAGAAGGTCATCAAGACCTGGTCTCGTCGCTCCACCATTTTGCCCGAGATGGTTGGGCTTACCTTTGCCGTGCACAACGGTCGCAAATTCCTGCCCGTTTTCGTCACGGAAAACATGGTTGGTCACAAACTCGGTGAGTTCTCGCCGACCCGAATTTTCATGACGCATTCGGGTGATCGCAAGGCCGCGGCCGGTGCCTCCGCGCCAGGCGCAGCAGCACCTGCCGCAGCCTCCGCCGCGCCCGCCGCCTCGGCAGAGAAGAAGTAGGGAACGGAAGGTAAACGCACATGGCACATGCAGTGTTGAGACGTTTCCGACAATCGCCGCGCAAAGTGCGCATGGTCGCGGACATGATCCGTGGACAACAGGTGGCCGACGCCATGGCCATTCTGAATTTGCAGCAGCGCAAGGCTGCCAAGATGCTGAGCAAGGTGCTCGGCTCGGCGGTGGCCAACGCGACGGCCAATGAGAAGGCAGACGCGGACGCTCTGATGGTCACAAAAATCACCGTGGATCCCGGTCCCGTCGAGAAGCGATGGCTCGCGCGATCCATGGGGCGCGCCAATCGCATCAATCGGCGAACCTCCAACGTGACCATCGTGGTCGACGTTCCCTAGGAGAATCAGATGGGTCAGAAAACCAATCCAATAGGCTTTCGTCTCGGGGTTGTCCGCGGCTGGTCGTCGCAGTGGTACTCGGAGAAGGAATTCGCGAAGTGGCTGCACGAGGACTTGCGGCTGAAGAAATTCGTCAAGGAGAAGCTCGGACACGCGGGTGTGGCCTCGGTCGAGGTCGAGCGCGCGGCCAACAAGGTCAAGATCAACATCTATACGGCTCGCCCTGGCATCGTCATCGGCAAGCGGGGCGCGGGTGTCGAGACCTTGAAGAAGGAAGTGCAAGCGCTGACCACCAGCGAGGTCTTCCTCAACATCCAAGAGGTGCGCAAGGCCGAGACCAACGCACAGTTGGTCGCGGAAAACGTGGCCACCCAACTGGAGCGCCGTGTGGCCTTCCGTCGCGCCATGAAGAAGGCGGTGCAGACCGCCATGAAGTTCGGAGCCAAGGGAATTCGTTTGGCGTGTTCGGGCCGCCTGGGCGGCGCGGAGATGGCTCGCTACGAGTGGTACCACGAGGGCCGCGTGCCTTTGCACACCCTTCGTGCCGACATCGAATATGGAACCACCGAGGCGCACACCACCTACGGAGCGATCGGCGTGAAGTGCTGGATCTTCAAGGGCGAGGTTCTGCCCCAACGGGCAGGTCGTCTGGCCTAGTCGATAGCGGCTAAAGCGACGAGAGGAAGTCATGTTAGCACCAGATAGAGTCAAGTGGCGCAAACAGCAGAAGGGCAAGATGCGCGGGGTTTCCAAGGGCGGAACCACCGTTTCCTTCGGAGAATTCGGGCTGCAGGCCATGACCTGCGGTTTCGTGACCGCACGGCAGATCGAGGCCGCCCGAACGGCGATCTCGCGCCATGTGAAGCGCGGCGGAAAGCTATACGTGCGCATCTTCCCCGACAAGCCCATCTCGAAGAAGCCGGCCGAAACCCGCATGGGCAAAGGGCAAAGGCACCCCGGAGGAATGGGTCGCCGTGGTGAGGCCGGGCCGCGTTCTCTATGAGCTCGAAGGCGTTTCCGTCGAGCTGGCCAAGCAGGCCTTCCACCTGGCCAGAGCACAAGCTGTCGGTCCAGACGCGCGTGATTGGCCGGGAGCAGGTGCTATGAAAAGCAAGATTCAGGCGAAGGATCTGCGCGGCAACGAGACCGCGGAACTCGAGCGGACGCTGCAAGAAGCTGCGGGAAGATCTCTTCCAGCAACGTCTCAAGCACAACACCAATCAGATCGAAAACACCATGGTGATTCGCAACACCCGTCGCGACATTGCCCGCATTTGCACCGTGCTCGCCGAGAAGTCGAAACAGGCAGCGGTGACGCCTGCCAAGGAGAAATAGGCCGTGGCGAAAGAAAACTCGAACAGCTACTGGCGGCGCGGCCTCCGCGGAGACTGGCCGGGCACTAGGTTCGAAGCGGAAGCTTGTTGGCGTCGTGATCGGCGACAAGATGGACAAGACCCGCGTGGTCGTGGTCGAGCGTCGCCTGGCGCACTCGAAGTACGGCAAGTACATGACCCGTCGGGCAAAATACAAAGCCCACGACGAAAAGAATGAATATCGCGTAGGCGATCGGGTGGAGATCGTCGAATCGCGTCCGCTCTCGCGTGAGAAGCGGTGGCGCGTGGAACGCCTCCTGGAGCGGCCGCAGGAGGCCTAGGGTTCTTCTCAAGAGACGGCAGGTTTACACATGGTCCAAACGACGACAACCCTCGATGTAGCCGATAATTCGGGTGCGAAGAAAATCATGTGCATCCGAGTGCTCGGCGGCACAAAGCGGAAATACGCATCCTTGGGCGACGTGATTATCGTTTCGGTCAAGGAAGCTATCGCCAACTCCAAGGTCAAGAAGGGCGAGGTTGCACGCGCCGTGATTGTGCGGACGAAGAAGGAAGTCTCGCGCCAGGATGGCTCGTACATTCGGTTCGATTCCAATTCGGCCGTGCTGGTGGACAAGGACAACGAGCCCATCGGCACGCGTATCTTTGGCCCAGTCGCTCGCGAACTGCGTGCCAAACGCTTCATGAAGATCATCTCGCTTGCGCCGGAGGTCCTCTAATGCATGTTCGCAAGGGCGACACTGTCGTCGTGATAGCCGGAAAAGAGAAGGGCAAGCGCGGCCGGATTCTGCGTGTCGTGACCGACAAGGAGCGCGTGGTGGTGGAGCGCGTGAACATGGTCAAGCGCCACACCAAGCCGACGCAGGCCAATCCGCGCGGCGGCATTCTTGAGAAGGAAGGCACGATCGCGATGTCCAACGTGGCGCTGTGGTGTGGAAAGTGCGGCAAGGGCAGGCGGGCGAAGGCGGACATACGGGACGGCCAGAAGAAGCGGCGACTCTGTGCGAAGTGCGGGAGCCCGCTCGAATCGGCATAGCGTCCGCGGGTAGAAGGAACACTGAATTGACGATGGCTGAAGAAAACGACAAAGCCGAAAAGGCAGCAGAGAAGGCCCAAGAAGGCTGCAAAGCCGGCGCAAACGCCGGAACAGGCAGCGGAAGCCGCTGGCAAGAAGGCGGCGCGTGCAGCCGGCAAGGGCGGCAAGGGCAAGGATTCGGGCAAGGGCGGCGGGCCGAAAGACCGAGCTTGCGACCGAGAAGGTCAAGCGCACCGAGCCGGCGCGCCTGCGCAAAGTCTATGAAACCGAGGTGCGTGCCAAGTTGCAGGCCGAGCTCGGTCTCAAGAATGTCATGCAGGCTCCGCGGATGCACGAAGATCACCGTCAACATGGGCCTTGGCGAAGCCATCACCAATCCCAAGATTCTGGATTCGGGGGTCGAGGATTTGGCGGCCATTACGGGACAGAAGCCGGTGGTGACCAAGTCGGCCAAGGCCATCGCGGCTTTCAAGCTCAAGGGCGGTCAGAAGATCGGCGCCATGGTGACGCTTCGTCGCGACAGCATGTACGAGTTCCTGGATCGACTCATCACTTTCGCACTGCCGCGTGTCCGCGACTTCAAGGGTGTCTCGCCCAAGGGGTTCGACGGACGGGGTAACTTCACCATGGGCATTCGCGAGGGCAACATCTTCCCGGAGACCGGCGTCGACAAGCTGGAAAAGCCCAAGGGCATGAACATCACCATCACCACCACCGCGCGCACCGACGAACAAGGTCGCGCACTACTGCGCCACCTTGGAATGCCGTTTAGGAGCTAGCGAACCATGGCGAAGACGGTCGACCTCATACCCAAGAATCCGAAGTTCAAAGTGCGTCGGCACAGCCGCTGCAAGCAGTGCGGCCGTTCTCGCGGTTATTACCGCAAGTTCGAGCTATGCCGCATTTGTTTCAGATTGTATTCCCTCCGTGGTGACATCCCCGGGGTCATCAAGTCGAGTTGGTAGACCATGACTGATCCAATTGCTGATTTTCTGACACGTATTCGCAACGCCATCCTGGCTCGCCGGGCCGACGTGACTTGCCCATCCTCCACCCTCAAGGTCCGGCTGGCCGAGGTCATGAAGGACGAGGGCTACATCCAAGGCTATGACGTGCGCCCTGGTTTCGATGGTCACAGCGAGATCATCGTCCGTTTGCGCTGGGCCGAGCCTGGCGCGAATGCCATCACGGGCCTGCGTCGTCGCTCCCGTCCTGGGCAGCGGGTGTACGTCGGACGCGACCGCATCGACAAGGTGCGATCGGGTCTTGGCGTCGCAATCCTTTCAACCTCTCGTGGCCTCATGACCGACCGGGCCGCGCGCAAGGCTGGCATCGGCGGCGAACTGCTCTGCGAGGTTTGGTAGATGTCACGCATCGGACGCAAGCCCGTGACCATCCCCAAAGGGGTCATCGCTGGTACAGAAGGCTGGCCAGTTCGCGGTCAAGGGGCCGAAGGGCGAGCTAGCCAAGCCCATGCCGACAGGCGTCTCCATCAAGGTCGAGGGCGATAAGGTCGTCGTTTCTCGCGCCGATGATTCGGGACCGAATCGGGCCAGGCACGGTCTGGTTCGGGCGCATCTTGCGAACATGGTCAAGGGCGTTACCGAAGGCTGGAAGCGGGAGCTCGAGATCAACGGCGTTGGTTATCGCGCCGAGGTCTCTGGCGACTCCATCACCTTCGCGCTCGGCTATTCGCATCCCATCGTGTTCAAGTTGCCCAAGTCCATTACGGCGAAGGTCGAAAAGAACCGCCTGACCTTGGTGTCGTCCGACAAGGACGAGCTGGGGCAGGTCTCGGCCAAGATTCGCGAACTTCGTCCACCCGAGCCCTACAAGGGCAAGGGCGTGAAGTACGTGGAAGAGACCATCAAGAAGAAGGTTGGTAAAGCCGCCGCCACGGGTGGTGGCTGGTTAGTCGCCGACTGGGCAATCCGCGAGAGAAACTGGAAGAAGAACAGCCATGGCCAGCGAAGAGCAAATTCGACTCGCGCAATCGAAGGCATCGTTCGATACGCAAACGTCTTTCGGGTACGGCCGAGCGTCCGCGCTTGGTTGTCTATCGCAGCGCCACGCCACATCTATGCCCAGATCATCGATGACCTGAGCAAGAAGACCCTGTTTGCGGCGTCCGATCTGATGCCCAAGAAGGATCCCTCGGCCGAGGCGCCGAAAGGGAAGAAGCGCGATCGTGCCAAGCAAGTGGGCGTCTTGGTTGCGAAGAAGTGCCTGGAAAAGGGCATCTCGCAGGTCGTGTTCGATCGAGCCGGATACCGGTACCATGGCCGCGTGTCGTCCGTCGCCACGGGTGCGCGTGAAGCCGGGTTGAAATTCTAGCGTGTGTAGCTACAAAGGCACTGAGGTCTAGGAGCAAGAATGGCGATTAACTACGAAGAGGTCGGCGAGCTGGTCGACAGCGTCGTGTTCATCAACCGCGTCGCGAAGGTCGTGAAGGGTGGCCGGCAGATTCTCATTCTCGGCACTGGTCGTTGTCGGCGATCAGCACGGCTATGTCGGGGCCGGTCTGGGCAAGGCCAACGAAGTTCCCGAGGCGATCCGCAAGGGCACCGAGCAGGCCAAGAAGAGCCTGTTCAAGATTCCCCTGGTGGGCACGACCATTCCGCACGAGGTGAAGGGAACCTTCGGAGCTGGAACGGTGGTTCTGCGTCCAGCGAGCGCTGGAACTGGCGTTATTGCTGGCGGCGCGGTCCGCCCGGTCCTTGAGGTAGCGGGCGTGCAGGACATCCTCACCAAGTGCATTGGCACCTCCAACCCGCACAACGTCATTCACGCCACGATCGACGCGCTCAAGCGCCTGTCCAGCGGCGAAGCCGTGGCCGCTCTTCGCGGCAAGCGCCTCGAAGACATCTTGGCAGCGGGGTAAATCATGGCAACGAAGTTGAAAGTCACTCTGGTTCGCAGCGGCATCAACCGTCCCGAGCCGCACAAGCTGACGGCGGCAAAGCTGGGCTTGGGCAAGCTAGGGCGAACTGTCGTACTGCCGGACAATCCCGCAGTGCGCGGAATGATTCGGTCGATTTCGCACCTTGTGAAGGTCGAATCGGCGGAGTAGGGAACACGCAGGATTTCCGAAAGGGACTAAGGACATGGGAACGACGCTACAAGATTTGAAAGGCCCTCGCGGGGCGACAAGGAACCGCAAGCGCATCGGGCGTGGTCCCGGTTCGGGAACCGGCGAGCAGTCCGGAAAGGGCGTGAAGGGCCAGAAGGCCCGCACCGGTCACCACGGCGCGCGCTTCGGCTTCGAGGGTGGTCAGATGCCGATGCAGCGGCGCCTGCCCAAGAAGGGATTCAAGAACATCTTCCGCAAGGAAATCTTCGCGGTGAACCTGTCCGATATTGATGCGCGCTTCGAGGCCGGAACGGTGACTATCGAAGAGCTGAAGGTCGTCGGTTTGGTGCCCCGTCGCTGCGATTGCATCAAGGTGCTCGGCGGCGGCGAGTTGACGAAGAAGTTCGTGGTGAAGGCCGATGCTTTTTCGGCCAGCGCCAAAGAAAAGATTGAGAAAAAGGGCGGTCGCGCCGAGTTGGCTAATGGCTAAGCATTTGAGGGACCGCCATGACCGCGTCGGCGAAGACGGGCTATGCCCGACGGAGCCAGAGCGCGGGAGGGCATGGGAACCCTCTGAGGGTTCCCATCTTGCAGGAGGAACTAGATGGCCTCTGGCTTCCAAAATATGACCAAGATCCCGGAGCTGCGCCGGCGCTTGCTCTATACGCTCGCGCTCTTGGCGGTCTACCGGATTGGTGTGTTCGTGACGACCCCTGGTGTGAACGCCGCCGTGATGGGCAAGATTGTCCACCAGTCCTCTGGCAGTTTCCTGGGACTGTTCAACATGTTCTCAGGCGGTGCGCTCGAGAAGATGTCGATTTTTGCCTTGGGCATCATGCCCTACATCAGCTCGTCCATTATTCTTCAGCTTTTGACGGTTGTTATCCCCAAGCTGGAACAGATCCAGAAAGAGGGCGAGGCTGGCAGACGGCGGATCAACCAGTACACGCGCTACGGCTGCGTCGTCCTGTCGCTGATCCAATCGTACTTCATTGCGCGCTGGCTGATTTCCAATAACTCGGCCTACGGCCATTTGGGCGAGGTGGTTCCCGATCCAGGATGGAATTTCTACCTGCTCACCATGATTTCGCTCACCACCGGAACCGCATTCATCATGTGGCTGGGCGAGCAGATCACCGAGCGCGGTATCGGAAACGGGATTTCCCTCATCATCTTCGCCGGCATCGTGACGGACATTCCGAGTGCCATAGTTCGCTTGGCTGAGCGCGCGCGTGACGGCAACATCACGGCCTTCTCATTGGCCATCATGGGTCTCATCGTGGTCGTGGTCATCGCCGCCATCATCTTCTTCGAGCGTGGGCAGCGCCGCATTCCGGTTCAGTACGCAAAGCGCGTAGTTGGCCGCAAGATGTTCGGCGGACAGTCGACCCACCTACCGCTCAAGGTGAACACCGCGGGCGTCATCCCGCCGATCTTTGCTTCGTCGATTCTGATGTTTCCGCAACAGATCGCCTCGTTTCTCAACAACTCGATGCGCGCGCGCTCTGTCCGATGCGCTTCACCCGGGCGACTGGCGCTACAACGTGCTCTACATCGGGCTCATTGTCTTCTTCTGCTACTTCTACACGGCGGTTACGTTCAATCCCGTGGATGTCGCTGACAATATGCGCAAGTACGGTGGCTTCATTCCGGGCATTCGGCCTGGCAAGGCAACCGCTTCCTATATCGACAAAGTTCTTACCCGAATCACCGCAGGTGGCGCCCTCTACGTATCCGTCATCTGCGTTCTCCCCAACCTGCTCTCCGACAACCTTGGTGTCCCCTTCCGCTTCGGCGGCACGGGGTTGATGATCGTCGTTGGTGTCGCGCTTGATACTGTTCAGCAGATCGAGTCGCACCTCATCACAAGGAACTATGAAGGCTTCACTGGTCCCAAAGGTCCGCGCATTCGCGGTCGCGGCGGGCGGGTGACAGCCCCGGTCGGTGGCTAGGTTTGCAACTGGAAAAGCCACATTCTCATGGCGAACCGCCTACTCACCTCACGCCGGCCCAAGCTCCGTTGCGGGACATGCCTTCGTCCTGCGCGCATGTCCGAGGTGCGCTTGAAGGGTATTGAGCTCAAGACCGCAGCGCAGATCGCCAAGCTGCGCGAGGCGAATCTCATTGTTTCGGACGTTCTCGACGCCATCGGGGATGCAGCGGCCATCGGGGTCAGCACCTGGGATCTGGAGCTCGTGGCTCGCCGCCGACTGAAGGAGCTTGCTGGGCGAATCGGCCTTCCTTGGGTATCGCGGCTATCCCGGCGGTGCTGTGCACGTCCGTGAACAGCGTGATTGTCCACGGTATACCGCGCAAAGACGTGATACTTAAAGATGGCGACATCCTCTCGGTGGACTTCGGCGCATACAAGGACGGTTGGTGTGGGGATTCGGCGCGAACGCTACCCATCGGCACCATTTCCGACAAGGCGCGCACGCTGGTCGAGGCTACCCGGGTCAGCCTGGACAAGGCTATCGAGCAGTGCGTGCCCGGCAATCGGCTGGGCGACATCGGCTGGGCCGTGCAAGCCTACGTGGAGAAGCGTGGATTCTCGGTGGTCGAGCAGTTCGCCGGACACGGGATCGGGCGCCGCATGCACGAGCCGCCCCAGGTTCTGAACTACGGTCCCGCCGGGCGGGGCCCCCGTCTTAGCGCGGGGATGGTGACTCGCTATCGAACCCATGGTAAACGAAGGCGGCCCGGAGGTCGTCATCGAGGACGACGGGTGGACTGCTGTAACGAAAGATGGTAGCCTCTCCGCCCATTTTGAGCACTCGGTGGCGATCACCGAAAACGGCCCGATGGTTCTCTCGCGGGCGTGAAACGGAAGAGTGTCCTATGAAGGTTAGAGCGTCAGTCAAAAAGATTTGCGACAAGTGCAAGGTGATCCGCCGACGCGGAGTCGTTCGAGTCATTTGCGAGAATGCCCGCCACAAGCAGCGGCAGGGCTAAGCGGGTAAGAGTCTAGGAAAGGAATCCCAAGCCGATGGCACGCGTAGCAGGCGTCGATCTCCCACGAAATAAGCGCATGGAATTTGCGCTGACCTACATCAATGGCATCGGCCGCACCAAGGCCCGCGAGGTGCTCAAGGCCGCTGGTATCTCGCTCGACAAGCGCAGTGACGCCCTCGACGACGCCGAATCCCGCCGCATCCGCGAGGTCATCGAACAGATGGGGCTCAAGGTCGAAGGCGATTTGCAGCGCGAAATTTCCATGAACATCAAACGGCTGATGGATCTGGGCTGCTACCGCGGTCTTCGTCACCGCAAGAGTCTGCCCGTGCGCGGGCAGCGGACCAAGACCAATGCACGCACCCGCAAGGGCCCGCGCAAAGGGCAGATGATCAAGCGCAAGACCGAAGGGACTGGCGCCTAGGACTTCGGGTGAGCTAGCGGAACCTATTAGCAATAGAACGGACAAGAAATGGCGACAGAGAACGAAGCAGCAGCAGCGAAGCCACAAGGTCAAGGTCAAGAAGGCACGCAAGAGCGTGCAAAGTGGCATCGCGTACATCACAGCGTCCTTCAACAACACCATTGTCACCATCACCGACGTGTCCGGGAACGTGGTGTCCTGGTCCTCCTCCGGTGTCAAAGGCTTCAAGGGTTCGCGCAAGTCGACCCCGTTCGCGGCTCAGCTCGCGGCGGACGATGCGGCCCACAAGGCGATGGAACACGGCATGAAGTCGATCAACGTGTTCATTCGCGGTCCAGGATTCGGGCCGCGAGTCAGCGCTGCGCGCGCTTGCGTCGGCCGGGTTCAAGATCAATGTGATCCGGGATCTCACCCCCATTCCGCACAACGGTTGCAGGCCGCCCAAGCGGCGCAGGGTCTGAGGGGACTTGTTTGGTTCCTAGGACAGTGAAAGAACGAGGAAGGTAAAATACCGATGGCGAAGTATTCCGGTCCGGTTTGCCGCTTGTGTCGCCGCGAAGACACCAAGCTTTTCTTGAAGGGCGACCGTTGCTATACCGATAAGTGCGGCTACGAACGGCGCGCCTACGCGCCTGGCCAGCATGGGCAGGCAAGGCGCAGGAAGCTTTCGAACTACGGCTCGCAGTTGCGCGAGAAGCAGAAGCTGAAGCGCATGTACGGCCTCGCCGAGCGGCAGTTCCGCGGCTACTACCAGAAGGCGACGCGCATGAAGGGCGTGGCGGGCGAGAATCTGCTCCAGCTGCTCGAGCGCCGCCTGGACAACGTCGTCTACCGTTTGGGCTTCGCCTCCGACCACGCCGAGGCCAGGCAGCTTGTCCGGCATGGCCACTTCACTGGTCAACGGCAAGAAGGTGAACATTCCTTCGTACCTCTGTGGATCTGAACGACGCCATCGTGGTATGCGATCCCTCCAAGAAGGTCACGCGCATCCTGGAAAGCCTGGGTGCGGTCGATCGTCGGGGCGTGCCCAAGTGGCTGCAACTCGACAAGGACAATTTCCAAGGCAAGCTCGTGACACTGCCGTCGCGGGAAGATCTCACGATGACGGTCAGAGAGCAGCTCGTCGTCGAACTCTATTCCAAGTAGTAAGCGCCGCTGCGAAGCTATTGATTCCCAGAATCGAACAGGAGAACAGGATGTCGACCGCTAGTGCTCAGACCACCGCCGTCACGCCGTCTGCATTTGTTGCAAGGAATTGGCGCGACCCCATCAGGCCCCGCAAGCTTGAGGTGGACGCCGAATCGCTGACGCCGAACTATGGGAAGTTCGCCTGCGAGCCGCTCGAGCGTGGTTTCGGAACCACCATCGGCAATGGCATTCGCAGGGTGCTGCTCTCGTCGCTGCAAGGCGCCGCCATCACCGCCGTGAAGATCGAAGGCGCCGTGCACGAGTTCACCTCGTTGCCGGAAGTCGCCGAGGATGTCACGGATATCGTGCTCAACCTGAAGGAAGTCATCATCCGCTCCCACGATGGCAAACCGCACACGGTTCGCATCGACAAGGACGGTGAGGGCAAGGTCACGGCCAAGGATATTCAGTGCCCCGAGGGCATCGAGATCCTCAATCCCGACCACCACATCATGACCTGCTCCAAGGGCGCCAAGGTGCGCATGGAGCTCGAGGTGGGGATTGGGCGCGGCTACGTGCCCGCCGAACGCAACAAGCAGCCCAACATGCCGGTTGGTGTGGTTCCCATCGATTCGCTCTTCTCGCCCATTCGCAAGGTCAATTTCAGCGTGACCAACGCGCGCGTCGGGCAGCAGACCGACTACGACCGCTTGACGCTTGAAGTGTGGACCAACGGCACGGTGAAGCCCGAGGACGCCGTGGCCTACGCGGCCAAGATCTTCAAGGATCAGCTGTCCATCTTCATCAACTTCCAAGAGGGCGCCGAGCCCGCGCCGGAGGCCACGGTTTCGGAAGAGCAGCAGAAGCTCAACGAGAACCTGTGGAAGTCGGTGGACGACTTGGAACTGTCGGTGCGATCGGCCAACTGCCTGCAGAACGCCAACATTCGCTACATCGGCGAGCTGGTGCAGAAGACCGAATCCGACATGCTCAAGACCAAGAACTTCGGACGCAAGTCGCTCAAGGAGATCAAGGAAATCCTGGCCGGCATGGGGCTTTCCTTGGGCATGAAACTGGAAGGCTGGCCAGGTGATGGCCCGCCCAAGAAGGCATAGCAAGAAGGCATAGCAGGATGCCTAGTCCGTCGCGGCGATAGTGATAGCGACAAAGATAGCGACAGAGACAGTAAGGCGAAGCAGGGGCAGAATTTCTAACCACGTAGATCGAGCGAGTACCTAGGCCAACATGCGACACAAGAGAGCTGGACTTCATCTTTCCCGGACGGCGGCCCACCGCAAGGCGCTGTTTTCCAACATGGTGTCGGCGCTGCTGACCTACGAGCGCATCCGCACCACGGCGGTCAAGGCCAAGGAGATTCGTCGCCTTGCCGAACGTGCGATTACCTGGGCGCGCAGGCTTGGCCCCATTCTCACCAAGAAGCCCGAGAAGCGCACCGACGAGGAGCGCGCCCGGGTGGTGCACGCCATGCGCATGGCCTTGCGGGTCGTGCGCGATCGCGATGCGGTTCTCAAACTGTTCGAGGAAATCGGGCCACGCTTTCTCGCCCGTCATGGTGGCTACACGCGCATCATGAAGATCGCTCAGCGGCCGGGCGATGCCGCACCCATGGCGCTGCTCGAGCTGATTCCAGACGAGAACAGCAAGGCCGAACCCAAGCCGGCCCCCAAAGGCAAGGAAACCAAGGAGCCGACCGAGCCCAAGGCCAAAGGCAAGACCAAGGAAGCGGCGCCTGCCGAGCCCAAGGCCAAGTCCAAAGCAAAGGCGGGGGCGGCACCCAAGGTGAAGAAGGACGCTGGCGCGCGCGCGCCGGCCAAGTCGGCCGCCACCATGAAACGGTCCGGCCGCAGCAGCGGCGGGAAATAGTCCCCCGCGTTTTGGGCTCCGGCCTAGCGACGTCGTTGCGCTTGTCGCGGAATGGGGGGCTATGCGGCCAGCCTGACGCATGGCCAGGCGTGGTTGTCGGCCTGGATGCGGGCCAGGCGCGGCGGATCGATCTGGCCGGCGCGCGGCGAAGAACGAAGCGATTGGAATAGGGTTTTCGAGAGATCCTCGGTGGCGGCGCGCAGCCTGCGGATGGCAACCAGGGCGAGATCGTGCACGAGGTTCGATGCAAGAGCCTTCTCGGGATCGATAAGGGCGAACAGGCTGTGGCGCGTGATTTCGACGACGGTGGCGTCACTCAAGGTGCGCATGGATACGGAGCACGGCCCGCCGTCTAGGGCGGGCATGAGGGCCAGCACGCTACCCGGGCCGGTGATCGAGAGGGCACAGGACTTGCCGGCGATGGACTTGGCTATTTCCACTTCGCCCGAGGTGACGATGAAGAAGCGATCGGTGATCTGACCCTCTTGGCAGAGCAGGGCGTGCGCCGGCATGGCGCGGGCTCGGCCAACTTGCAAGAGAGAGTCAGCCGCGAGGACGTGGATGCGAACCGGCTCCGCTTCGGATTCGGGATTGCTCAAGCGGAACCCCGCAGACGGGCGAAGCAGACCTGCCAGGGATCGGATACCTCGGCGTCTGCGCTCCGATTCACACCCAAGCCGTCGTCGGGGGCGGAGCTCGGCTCGGGGCGCAGGTCGCGTTCGATGCGATCGTCCACGCTGCGCAGTCGCCTGAGCACGTTGTGGAAGACAGCGCTGACCAGCGCGGCGGCGGCGCGTGGGGCGTGTTGGCGCATCTTCACCAGATCCTCGCGTCCAAGTTCCAGAACCGTGGTCTCTTCGCTGGCCACGACCGTCGCAGGGCGCGGCGCGGGGTCGATACAAAACATCTCGCCCAAAACCCCGCCCTGTCCAAGGTGAGCGATCTCGCGCGGCGTATTGTCGGACCCCGGAACTACGGCCGAGAGCGCGCCTTGCACGACGACAATCATGGTGTTACCGTGCTCCCCACGCGTGCACAGGGTCTCGCCAGATGCAAACCGTCGCTCGTGCATGAAGTGGACGAGATCGGCCAGGTCGCGTTCCGTCAGCGTTTCGAAGAGTCGCGTTTCTCGCAGCAGGTAAGTCATTTCCCCTCATTCCATCCATCGGCAGGGCCGCCGGGAAACTTCAGGCCGGATCGCCGCGTCTCCGCTTTCAACACCCCCAGGCTCGCCACCATGGCGCGTTTGCGGCGTACCCAGGCTCGGCGCGGGTCAAGTCGGGGTTGGCGACTGACGATGGGAAGAAGAAATGGCTAGTGTTTCCAAGCCATCGGCGTCGGATGCATCTGCCGACGGCACCTTCGCGCTACACGCGACTGGACGGGTTTTGCTGGTCGACGACAGCGCGCTGGTTCGCGACTTCGTCGGTGGCTTGATCTCCGACTGGGGGTTCCAGGTCGAGATCGCCGACGGCGGCAAGTCCGCGCTGGCGGCACTGGAGAACGCTGGCTTCGACGTTATCGTCGCTGACCTCAACATGCCCGAGATGTCGGGTATCGAGCTTCTGACCACCTTGCGCATGCGGGCCGTCGAAACTCCGGTCATCGTGCTCTCGTCGGTTTCGCGCACCAGCGAGGTCTTGCGCGCCATCCATCAGGGAGCCTTCGACTACGTCGGGAAGGACGAGGCCATCGAGCCTCTGCGTCTGGCCCTTATGCGCGCGGTCGAACACGTGCGCTTGGTCAAAGAGAACGCCCGTCTCCTGGGCGAGCTCCAGCGTCTCAATGCGGATTTGGAGGCACGGGTTCACGAGCGAACCAGCGATTTCGAGCTGGCCAACAGCCGCTTGCTCGCCGAGCGCGGTCAACTCGAGGCGACGCTGGCTCGGCTGAACGAGACCCAGGAACAACTCGTGCAAATGGAGAAGATGGCGAGCATTGGCCTGCTCACGGCCGGTATCGCCCACGAAATCAACAACCCGCTGGGGTTCATCCTGCCCAATTTCGAACTGGCCGAGTCGTGGCTCGAAGCCACCCGCGAGGGAAAGACGCATGATCGAGTGCGCAGTCTGGAGGACTTGGCCAAGCTCCTGGCCGAATGCCGCCGCGGGCTCGATCGCATCGCGCGCCTCGTCCGTCAGCTGCGTATTTTCTCCCACCCTGGCCGGCAGGACCTGGGGCCCGTCGACGCGGAAGAGGTGGTTCACTCCGTGGTCGCGCTGGTCGAACGGGAATTTTCGGGGCGCACCGGGGTGACCGTGTACTCGGGGCACGATTGCACGGCTCGCGCCAACGACGATCAATTGCGCCAGGTGCTGCTGAACGTGCTGCTCAACGCCGCGCAAAGCTTCGCTTCATCGGGATGCGATGGTCGCATCGAGGTCTTCGTCGAGCGCCGGGACGACGAGGTCGTCATTCGCGTGATTGACAATGGCAGCGGCATCGCGCCGGAGAACCTTCGCCGCGTGTTCGATCCCTTCTTCACCACCAAAGCGGTGGGGCGCGGAACCGGCTTGGGCCTGGCCATCTCGCGCGACCTCGTCAAGAAGATGGACGGCAATATCACCCTGGAAAGCCAGCTTGGGCGCGGCACCTCGGTGACCATCACCCTGCGCAGGTGGAGCGAGGTATCGGCCGACTTCCAGGCCGTAGAGCCACCGCGGACCCCGACGCCCGAGTTGCTGGCGCCCAGCTCGAATCGGCGCCTCTCCATCATCATCGTCGAAGATGAAACCGCGCTGCTTCAGCCCCTGCGTCGCATGCTGGCCGATCGCCATGATGTCCTGACCTTCAGCGATCCTCGTGACGGAATGCGCTGCCTCATCGAGCGCGAGCCGCCGGACGTGATTATCTGCGACGTCAACATGCCGCACGTAAGCGGGATGGATTTGTACCGGGAAGTGACTCGGGGCCGACCCTTTCTCGCCGAACGTTTCATATTTCTGACCGGCGGCTATTCGGAAGAACTGGCCAACCTGATGGGCGGTTCGCCTCGCCGCATTCTGGAGAAGCCGGTGCACCGAAAAGATCTGATCGCCGCTATCGAATCGGTCTTCACGGCGCGAGGCTGACGGAGGCTTTTTCAGAGCGATTCACCTTGACGGAAGGCTACTTCAAATCTATAACTCGTACGTAAACGTAAGGGTTAGAGTATGAGCATCATTCTGCGAGAAACAGGGCGTTTATCCCTGATCAAAGTGGGTGATTTGGCTCGTCGTACCGGAAAGACGGTGCGCGCCATTCACCTCTATGAAGAGCTGGGCTTGCTCACCCCGCCGGTCCGTTCCAAGGGCGGCTTCCGCATGTACTCCGGCGACGGAGTGAAGCGCATCGAGTGGATCCAGAAGCTGCAGGACATGGGCTTCTCGCTCACCGAGATCAAGGCGTTCCTGCGGGTCTGGGAAGAGAGCGCCACGGCGCCGGATGCCATGGCCACGGTACGGGAAATTTTCTCCGACAAGTTGCACGAGACGAAGGAAACCATCACTCGGCTGTCTCGCCTGGCCGAAGAACTGACCGAGAGCCTGTCCTATCTCGAACGCTGTCGCTCGTGCAGTCCGAACCTGGGCCAGGGCGAGTGTTGCTCTTGCGAAAATCACGGCGCCGACCGCGAGGTGCCCCTGCTGGTCGACGGGATCGCCGCCAAACATACCAACCCATGACGCTCAAACTGCCAATCTACATGGACTATCACGCGACCACGCCCGTCGATGAACGGGTCTTGGACGCCATGCTGCCGTACTTTCGCGAGGACTTCGGCAATGCCGCCAGCCGGTCGCACGCCTTCGGTTGGCGCGCCGAGGAGGCGGTCGAGAAGGGACGCGAAGAAGTCGCGAAGCTCATCGGTGCCGTGGGCAAGGAAATCGTCTGGACGTCTGGAGCGACCGAGTCGGACAACCTGGCCATCAAGGGCGTGGCCGAGTTCTACAAGGATCGCGGCAGCCACATCATCACCGCGGTCACCGAGCACAAGGCGGTGCTCGATACGTGCAAGCGCCTGGAGAAGCAGGGCTACGTCGTGACCTACCTGCCGGTCGACAGCGACGGTCGCGTGAATCCGCAGGCCGTGGCCAATGCCTTCACGGACAAGACCATTTTGGTCTCCATCATGCTGGCCAACAACGAGATCGGCACGGTCAATCCGGTGGACGAAATCGGCGCCCTGGTCAAGGCGCGCGGCGCCTTCTTCCACATCGACGCGGTCCAGGGCATCGGCAAGATCCCCTACGACGTGGGCCGCAGCCACGCCGACCTGGTGTCGTTGTCGGCGCACAAGATGTACGGGCCCAAGGGCATCGGCGCGCTCTACGTGCGGCGCAAACCGCGTGTGCGCTTGACGCCCATCATCGACGGCGGCGGACACGAACGCGGCATGCGTTCGGGAACGCTCAACGTCCCGGGCATCGTCGGTTTCGCCAAGGCCGCCGAGCTGTGCCGGCTGGAAATGGCTGGCGAGAGCAGCCGGGTGCTGGCCCTGCGCGAGCGCTTGCGTAAGGGCATCGAGGCGCGCGTTCCCAATACGGTCGTCAACGGCTCACTCGAACATCGCCTGCCGGGGAACCTCAACATCAGCTTCGCTTTTGTCGAAGGAGAAGCCATGATGATGGCACTCAAGGATGTGGCGGTTTCGTCGGGCTCGGCCTGCACGTCAGCCTCGCTGGAGCCGTCCTACGTTCTGCGCGCTTTGGGCGTGGCTGAGGAAATGGCCCACACCTCGATAAGGTTTGGTCTTGGTCGCTTCACCACCGAGGCAGAGGTCGACTACGTCATCGATTTGGTTGCGGGCAAGGTCAAGAAGCTACGAGATATGTCGCCCCTGTGGGAGCTCGCCCAATCCGGCGTGGATCTCAAGAGCATCCAATGGGGAACACATTGAAATGGGAACCCTGGGAGGGTTCCCAAACCCTCCCGCGATGGTGCGCCGCTGGCAAAGCCAGCGGGCTCCCCACGCGAATAGTTTTGTTTTGGTAACGAGAGGCAATACGTAATGGCATACAGCAACAAAGTCATCGATCACTACGAGAATCCCCGCAACGTGGGCAGCCTGGATGCTGCGGAGCCCGACGTGGGCACCGCGCTGGTAGGCGCACCCGCCTGTGGCGACGTGATGAAGCTGCAAATCAAGGTCGGCAAGAACGGCGTGATCGAGGACGCCAAGTTCAAGACCTTCGGTTGCGGTTCGGCCATTGCGTCGTCGTCGCTGGCTACGGAATGGATCAAGGGCATGACGGTCGATCAGGCCATGTCGGTCAAGAACACCCAGATCGTCGAAGAGCTGAGCTTGCCGCCAGTCAAGATTCACTGTTCGGTGCTGGCCGAGGACGCCATCAAGGGCGCCATCGCCGACTATCGCAAAAAGCAGGAACAGCGAAGCGACAGCGCGGCCTAGGCCGCCCGGGAGAATCATCATGGCAATCCAAGTGAGCGAGAAAGCAATCCAGGCCATCAAAACCGCATCGGCCAAGCGCCCGACGCCAGCCAAGGGTTTGCGCGTGGGCATTCGCGGCGGCGGCTGCACCGGGTTTTCCTACCTGTTCGAATGGTCCGACATGGATGCCCGGCCGGAAGACCGCGTGCTGTCCTTCGAGAACGGCCAAGTCAACGTGTTCATCGATCCCAAGAGCTTCACCTTCCTCGACGGCTCGACGCTGGATTTTGCCAGCACCCTGATGGCCAGCGGTTTCAAGTGGGTCAATCCCAACGTCAAATCGACCTGCAGCTGCGGCGAAAGTGTCCAATTCTAGCACTGGCATGATCTGCTGGTCCTGTCAGAAAGCCGCTGGCGACGGCATGCTGTGCGTGCATTGCAAAGCCGTGCAACTTCCCGACGCAAAGGCCGACTACTTTCGCGTTTTCGGTATCCCGACGGCATTCGATGTGGACGCCGCCGATCTCGAAAGGCGCTACAAGGAAATGACCAAGGTGTTGCACCCGGATCGTTTCGCGCGCGCCGATCCCCAGGCGCGGCGGGCGTCGCTAGAGCGATCCGTGCAGCTCAACGAGGCCTGGCAAACCTTGAAGGATCCGATCCGGCGCGCGGAGTATTTGCTTTCCCTGCATGGCATTGATGTCGGAGAAGTGTCCGGCGTGGGCAGGCCCGGCAAGTCCGGCGAGCATGCAACCTTGCCCGTGCCGCAAGTCCTGCTCATGGAGGTTCTCGAGCTGCGCGAGGCGCTGGCCGCGGCCCACGCGGCCAAGGATGTACATGAGACCGAGGCGCTCATCGCGAAGGTGCGCGGACGCCTCGGCAAAGTGATGGACGATGTTGCCAAAGGGTTCTTGACCTCTCCGCCCGGGCTATCCACCATCGCCGCGCGCCTGGTGACCGTGCGCTACTACCGCCGCTTCCTCGATGAGGCCCGCACTCTGTGGGAAGAGGATGCCGCCGGAGCCAAAGGCAAGAGCGGCGATGCCGGTTGAAGCGCTCTTTGGTATCTCCGAGCCGGGCGAATCCCGGGTCAAGCAGGTCTGCAAGGGGCGCGCGGTGGGCATCGACCTCGGAACCACCAATTCGCTGGTGGCGGTGGTGAAGGCCGGGCAGCCGGTTTGCCTGCGCGAGGACGGCTCTGCGCTCCTGCCCTCGGTGGTTCACTATGCCGCGGACGGATTGGTCATCGTCGGGCAACGCGCGCGCGAGCTCGCGTTCGGCGCGCCTCGGGACACCATCGCCTCGGTCAAGCGTTTCATGGGCCGCGGACCAGACGACGCCGAAGCCACGCGCACGCTGACGCCGTATCGATTCGCGACCGGTCCCACCGCCCTACCCGTGGTGAGCTTTTCCGTCGCTGGTGGCGCGCGAGGTAACGCCCATGGAAGTCTCGGCCGAGATTTTGCGGGTGCTCAAGGCGCGCGCGGAGGCCGAGCTCGGCGGTGAGCTCGACGGCGTGGTCATCACGGTGCCGGCCTATTTCGACGATGGTCAGCGCCAAGCCACGCGCGACGCCGGCCGGCTGGCAGGTCTCGAAGTTATGCGCCTGCTCAACGAGCCCACCGCGGCGGCCCTGGCCTACGGACTCGACAAGCAAGCCGAAGGCACCTTCGCGGTGTTCGATTTGGGCGGCGGCACCTTCGACATCTCGATCCTGAAGCTGGAAGGTGGCGTCTTCGAGGTGAAATCCACCGGCGGCGATTCGGCCTTGGGCGGCGACGATTTCGACCGGGCCGTGGCCGGGCATTTCTTGCAGGCCATGGGCCTGCCAAGCGATGCAGGTGGCGATGCAAGTATTGCGCGGGCCGTGCTGGATGCCGCGCGCAGCGGCCAAGGAGGCTTTGACTACGGAATCCGCGACCACGGTTTCGGTCGCGCTTCCATCGGGCAAGCCGTGGCAGGGCGGCTTGTCGCGCGCCGAGCTCGACGATCTCGTGCGGCCGGTACTCGAACGCTGCGGTCCCCCTGTCAGGCGTGCGATGCGCGACGCCGGCATCGCGGCCGAGGAACTTTCGGGGGTGATTCTGGTGGGCGGCGCCACGCGCATGCCGCTGGTCCGCCGTTTCGTCGCCGACCTGTTTGGCAAAGAGCCCTTGGCCGACATCGATCCCGACGAGGTGGTTGCGCTTGGCGCCGCGGTCCAGGCAGATCTATTGGCCAGCGGTGGCCGTGGCGACGTCGTGCTCATGGATGTGGTTCCGCTGTCGCTGGGTCTCGAAATGATGGGCGGCGTGACCGAGAAGCTGATCCATCGCAATACGACGGTTCCCTGTGGCGCTGTCCAGACCTTCACGACCTACGCCGATAACCAGACCGGTTTCGATCTGCACGTGGTGCAGGGCGAACGCGAGTTGGTGGCTGACTGCCGCTCGCTCGCTCGCTTCAAGCTGGGCGACATTCCGCCCATGACGTCGGGCATGGCACGGCTCAAGGTGACGTTCACCGTGGACGCCGACGGCATCTTGAGCGTGGCGGCCCGTGAAGAGCACACCGGGCAAGAGGCTTCGATCCGGGTTAAGCCGAGCTATGGCCTGACCGACGACGAGGTCGAACGCATGATCCGCGATTCCTTCGACCACGCGAGCGACGACATGGGCGCGCGCCTGCTCACCGTCGAGCGCGTGGAGGCAGAGCGCATTCTCGGTGCGACGCGTGCGGCGCTGGCGAGCTCGGCTGACCTGCTCGCCCTAGACGAGGGCAAGGCCATCGAGGCCGCCATGACCGCGCTCGAATTGGCCAAGTCCGGTACCAACCACCTGGCCATCCGGGGCGCGATCCAATCGCTCGACGAGGTCAGCAAGGAGTTCGCGCGACGACGGATGAACGCGGCGCTGGAACAGAATGTGCGTGGGCAGGCACTCGACGCGGTCGAGAAAAAGGTGACCTCGTCATGACGGCGCGGATTCGCTTCGAACCGGACGGCATCGAAGCCGAGGTTCCCATCGGAACCACGATTCGCGACGCTGCGGAAGGCGTGGGCGCTCAGCTCGGCTCGGCCTGCGGCGGCGTGTGTGCGTGTTCAAGCTGTCACGTCTACGTCAAGGAAGGACTGGAAGACCTCTCTCCTTTGGAGCTGAATGAGGAGGACCGGCTTGACGGTGCCTTCGACGTGCGACCGACCTCGCGCCTCGGCTGCCAGTCGCACGTGCTCAAGGATCGCCTGTACGTGGTCGAAATCACGCGTGAGAGTAGGGACGCCTACTTCGACGAGCACCCCAACAAGCGCCCCAAGTAGCGCCCGAAGTCGCGAACGCAGCGCCGGCGAGCTACTCCTTGTCCCGTCGCTGGCGGGACTTGTGCTCGTCGAGCTTGCGCGAGGCGATCTCGAGCAGTGCCGCCACGCCGGACTGCACGACCTTCTCGAATTCCTTGGCGTGGTCGGACGGCGCCTTCCACTCGGCGACAAGGCGCTGCTTCCAGGCGGATCGTGCCGCTCGCCTTTGTTCTCGCTCGCGTCGCCGTTCTTCCTTCCGCCGCCGCCGCAACATCGTGTCGTATGGGGCCAGAACGTGGCGCAGCCGCAGGGTTAGGAAGATGGCGCTGCCGAGCAGCGGCCACTTGAACCAAACGCCGCCGAAGAAGCGCGTGTCGACGTAGTAGAAGACGCTGTTCATGATGACGTGGCTGAGCAAGGAGGCGCCGAAACGCTTGAGCTGGATGGCGCGCTCCTCCGCGATTTCCTTGGCCTCGTCTTGCCGGGAGAGCTTGCTATCGCGGGCTTGGGCCAACTCGGCGGTGGCACGTTCCAGCGATTCGCGATCGATGCCAACCTCGTCGGCGATGGCCACAAGATCGTCGTGGTCGAGATGACCTTCGCGCTCGCTCTGCCTGTCGAGGGCGCGGCGGATGATCTCGTTGACCTCGGCTTGCGAGTAGGTTGGTTTCGCGTTGTCCATGACCCTGATGTTACTATCATGCCATGAACGACGTAGCTGTCGCTGAGACACCTCCAGGCAAGTCCACAAACCTGAAGCGTATTCTTGTCATCGTCGCGATCGGGCTGGGGAGCATCAATATCGTTCAATTCGCCAAAGGCGTGACTGCCGACCGCATCTTCGCGCAAGAGCTGCGAGAGGCGCTCTCTCCTCGGTCCACGACGGATCGCTTCCACAACCTGTTCTACAAGGACCCAAACACAATCGAGCGAAATCGATGGATGGGGATCCCGGCCATACAGAACCCCAACGATGTCTGGATCACGCAGGAGATCCTTTTCGAAGTGAAGCCGGATTTCGTGATCGAAGCCGGCGCCTACATGGGAGGCAGCGCCGCGATGTGGGCGATGATGCTCCGTGAAGTCAATCCGAGTGGCCGCGTGATCACCATCGACATCCAGGATTTTGTCGGCGAAGCAAGGAAGCTTCCGATCTTCAAGGAGCGCGTCGACTTCTTGCTTGGCAGCTCGACCGCACCCGAGATCGTCGCGGAGGTGAGCCGACGTGTTATGGGACATCGTGTGGTGGTCATCCTGGATTCGGATCACCACAAGGCGCATGTGCTCAAGGAGCTGAAGGCCTACGCGGACCTTGTTCAAGAGGGCGGCTATATCATCGTGCAAGACAGCAACATCAATGGTCATCCCGTGGTCATCGCGCCGACGGACTCGGCCTCGATGTACGCCAATCAACCTGGTCCAATGGAGGCCCTGACCGAGTTCCTTGCATCGGACAAGCGCTTCAAGATCGATCTCGATCGTGAAAGGTTGATGCTCACCATGAACCCGAACGGATACTTGAGACGCGTGAATTGAGCTCCTATCACGAGCACATCCCAGGTTCCGACATCGTCGATCTCATCGGCGAATCCGGCCAAGATCTCGACAGCTTCTTCGATCGGCGCGAATTCGAGATCCGCAGTTGGCTGGAAGATCAGCACTACTGGCATCGCTATCGCAAGACCCTGATCCTGCAAGTGCTGCAGGGCCATGCCGTGGATCGCAGTCGTCCGCTTGTCGACCTGGGCTGCGGCGCGGGTGTCGTGGCCACCTACCTGAACCAGCACGGTTTTCGGGTGGACTATGCGGACGTGCACACCGAGGCCTTGCAGGTGGCTCGCCAGCGCTTCGAGGCAACCCTAGGTGCGCGGGCGCCCGGGCCCCGTTTTGTCCGCGTCGACATCACGCGTGTTTTTCCGGTCGACGACTACCACGGCTATTTGTTGCTTGACGTGCTGGAGCACCTGCCCGACGACGTGGGGGTGATGCGGGCGCTGCACGGACGCATGCAGGCCGCCTTGGCCGGTCGTACCCAGACGGGTGGATGCGCCGAGATTCGTGATTTCGTGTTGTTTACCGTGCCGGCCTTTCCCCGGTTGTGGTCGCCGTGGGACGACATGGAGAAGCACAGACGCCGCTACACACCGACGACGGCGCGTCGGCTGTGCGAAGACGCCGGCTTCGAGGTGCTGCGCACGACGTGCTTCTTCTTCCCCCTCTTCTTTGCCGCCGCGGCGGTCAAGGCTGTGCGGCTGGCAAGACGCAAGTTGAGCGGACGAATCGGCTCACCCGAGGCCATCACGGATTTGACCGAGGGGAAGACCACGTGGGGGCTGAGCCGGCTCATGCTGGGGCTGCTGGCGCCGGAGAAGCGCTGGCTCAAACACGGGGACCTGTGCCTCGGGACGTCGATCCTCGTGCTCGCGCGGCCGCGCTAGACTAGGCGGGCTTTTGTCCCACGCCGGCCCAGCTGACCTTCTGGACCCAGGTCAGCGAACGCACGACAAGGCCGGCGTCGTCGAACCAGCGCTCTACTTCGGCACGTGGCAGGTAGGCCGCGGTGGGAGCGATCAAATGGTCGTAGACAATGTTCTGTGTCTCGGAAAAGCCAAGGTCGCGCAAATAGATCATGTAGTCGGAATAGAACGGCTTGATACCCAGCTTGCTTGCGGGCTGGTAGACGATCCCGATGCCTGCGAACAGGGCCGAGGTCAGGCCGAAGGACAAGGCGCGCACCACCGACGACGGCAGGCGGCTGGTAAGACCGATGCGAACCGGATCCACGGCGTTGACGATCCAGCCGTTGTTCTCGCGGCCGTAGACCCAGCAGGCGACCGTGCCCCCTGGTCTCACGAGATCGGCAAGCACCGCGAAAGCCTTGGCTGGATCGGGGGTGTGGTGGAGGACACCGATGGAAAAGGCCATGTCGAAGTCGCGCACCACCGGCATGTGGAAGATGTCGCCCTGAACCACGTGCACGCGATCGAGGTCGTGTGTGTTGGCGAAGGCCACATCCACGGCCTCGCTGAGGTCGACGCCAATGACCTCGCGTGCCCCGAACTGGGATGCCACGCGCAGGTGTCGTCCCTTGCCGCAGCCCATGTCGAGAACCAGGCGGTCGGCAAATGCCGTCGCCTGCAGGGGCTGCACCCAACGCAGGAATTGCCAGCGGTAGCGCTCGTCGTCGATCTGGTTCCACATGCGCCAGGACTGGCCGAAGTTGCGCGCGGTGTGCGCCATGTCGGGCGGCAAGTCGCGCGCCAGAAGACGCGGTACACCTCCGACGATGGGATAGTCACGTTGGCAGGCGGCGCAGTGAAGGCGTCCCCGCATGACGTGCGGTCCTACGCGTTCGTCCGTCGCGAGGGAAAGATTCCCCTTACAGACGGGGCATCGCAGGAAGGGAAGAAGTCCGTCACGCATGGCAACGATGGTATCCGATCCATGGGACTAATAGCGCAAGCCTGCGACGAACCCGACGGTTTCGCCCGCCACCGGGACAACGCTGACCGGGTGGCCCTCGACAAGGAAGAGGATTCCACCCGTCACGGCGGATGCGCCGGCCAAGGCCCACAGGAGGTTCGCGACATTCCGGCGCGTGGTGACCGCACCGATATCGCTTTCATCGCACCCGAGCCGATTCGGGCTGGTGCTTCCGCATGACTTGTTCAGGCTGTCGTATTTCGATTGCATGGACAGACCGGCGGCTATTGCACTCGCGCTGAAGACCACGGCGGAACCCGCAGCTACCCAGGTCCATTTCCGTCCTAGCCACCGACCCCTGGAGGAACTGTCGGCCGACTTCGATTCCTTCAGCACGACTTCGGATTGCGTCGCTGGTGGTTCGGAATGCGATGCCCCCGATCCAGGTGTTTGCGCCACAGGCTCCCGCAGAGTGATGCGCACGGGTTGCACATTGCCCACGCGGACCTCGACGTCTTCGATGGCAGGCGTGAAGCCCCAATGGCGAGCGGTCACCTGGTGACGGCCTGGCGTGGCCCACAAGAGCTTGGGCAGCGGTGTGAGCCCCACATCCTTGCCATCGACACTGATGGTCGCGTTCTCGGTCTGGCAATCGATGCGTAGACGACCGAGCTGGTTTTGCAGCTCGGCAACCGATCCCTTGGCTTCCGCGAGGGTCTCGGGCGCAGCGTCGAGATCGCCAATTAGGAATTGCTCGAAGGCCTCCAGGGCTTCCACCGGACGACCCAGATCTCGATTGGCCTGTCCGATATTGAAGAGCAGCTTGGGCGAGTCGTAGGCCGCGAAGGCAGCTTTGAATCGTTCCAGCGCATTGGCGTAGTCGCCCTTTTCGTAGAAGGCCGAGCCTTCGGTTAGCAGGGATTGGGCCTTGGCCTTTGCCTGCGCGTTGGCGTCGAGCTCCGAAGATTGAGCGAGCAAACCCAGGAAGAGCAGTGAAGTTGCGTGCATGGTCACAGTTCCTTGATGATGGTCCTCTTGCTTTTTTGCTCCAGCGGACTGGCCATCTGGCCCTTGGCGTTTTGGTGAAAGAAACTAGGCGGTGGCGAGATACCCTTAACTTTCTTCTGCTTGTCCGAGGAGGCACTTGACTCGAAGGGATCCTTGGCCTCGCCAAGGTGCGGTTTCTTGGACTTGGCTCTGCCACTGGTCGGTCTTGCCGGCGGTTCGGTTGCTTTCTCCGCGAGGTTTGGCGGTGGCGATGGAACGGAATCTGGAAGTGGCGAAGTCAGCGGCAGCGTCGCAACAGAGGGCAGGACCGCAGGGACCGTCCTGATCGTGGATGGAGGTCGTGGTCGGAGCAGAAGAATGGCCCCGATCAACGTCAACGCGCTTGCCAGCACGGCCAAGGCATGCACTGGTTTCAGACCAAGTCCGAACCATTTCTTCTTCGAGATCTGGTCGGTGATCTCTCCCGTGGCTCGCGAGAAAGTGGTAGCTTGTCTTGGCCGGCGCTCCTTTCCATCGGGCGCGGTTTCGGCTGACAAATCCGTTTCCACAGCCGGGCTCGCGCTCGATGTGGACAGCTGCGGCAACGCCACCGGCAACGGCGTCAGATCGACGGGCCGTCCCGTGGCGGCAGCCTCGAATGCGTGGGCGAAGTCCCGGATGGAAGGGTACCTGTCCTTGGGAGATTTCGACAGGGCTCGCAGCAGTACCAATTCCGCCTCGGGCGCCAATCCCGGCACGCTCAACAAGAGCGATTGCGGCTGCAAATTCATGACCTGGAAAAAGAGCGCGGTAACATCGTCCGCCACGAACGGAGTGTGGCCGCAGAGCATTTCCCAGGTGATGCAAGCCAGTGCCCACTGATCCGCCGGATGATCGATCTCGTCCGTTCTGCCCGCAGCCTGTTCGGGCGACATGTAGTTTGGCGTGCCCAAGGCGACGGCAGGCTTGGTGAGCTTGACTCCCCGCTGCCTTCACCTTCGAGATGCCGAAATCAAGCACCTTGACGAACTCGAGTTCGCCTGGAACGTTGACCAAGAAGATATTCGCCGGCTTGAGATCTCGGTGCACGATTCCCTGGGCGTGTGCCGCACCCAGCGCTGAGGCTGTTTGCTTGGTGATGTGGACCGCCAGTTCGACAGGCACGGTGCCACGGCGCCGCAGCCGCTGGTCTAGATCTTCCCCATCGAGATACTCCATCACCAAGTAGGGCTCGCCAGCTTGCGAAGCGCCGAAGTCGATGACGTTCACTAGATTGGGATGGCCAAGCCGTGAGGTGATCGCGGCCTCACGGCGGAATCGAGCAAGCGCATCCTGGTTGGCGGTCAGCTGGCGCGCCATGAGCTTGACGGCCACGCGCTTGTTGAGTCTGAGCTGAATTGCCTCATAGACCGCCCCCATGCCGCCCTCGCCGATGACCCGCGTGATGCGATAGGCGCCCTCAAGGACGCTGCCGAGACGTGTGTCCCATTGGGTTTCAGCGGGCATAGCTCAACGATTGCTCCCTTTATCGTCAAACTTCTCTGAGCTGTCGAAAAAGCCGAATCAGATTGTTGTGGTCCAATCAGGCGCAGCACGTCTGGTTTCCTTCTTGAGATACGGCAAGTACCTCCTGTCCAGATCCTAGACATCGTCATTTCCCTCCGTTTCTGAAACATGATTCGGAAATCGAGAAAGACATCGGCCGAGGGGAAGATGAAAGGCTGATCTGGCCGGTGACCGTTCCGACAAGCGGCGAATCGCCTTCAGGAAAACGCTCGACTCGACGATAGACATGGATGTCGTGGAAGCGATGCGATATTCCTTGACCAACTTCGCACGGCTCTGCTTCGTCGCGCTTCCGCTCGTTGCCGCTTGTACCGTGGGGACCACGGCGTGTTTCAACTTTACGCTGACCTACCCAGGCGCGCAGCTATACGCGGCGGCCTACACGTACTTCGACCCGACCAACCTTGCGTCAGGCTACCTCGGCGATGTTGGCGACGCGCTCTCTTCTCCGCAGACCATGGGGATCAGCGTGGCTGCCGGTGCGACCATCGAGGTGGTGGTGTACGCGATCGCGAATGGCACCGCCGCTGCAGGATCCTACACGCTCAGCTGCGCCACCCAATAGTGCTCAATCGCTCGAACCGGAGGAGCCTCTATTCGTCCAGCCGGCGTGCGACGTCGACCAACTTGTCCATGGTCGCGTCGAACCCTTTGTCCACGACCTGCCGGATCGGGTCGGCGTCGTAGTAGGCCATGATCTCCTCGGCCCCACGCGAAAAGGGAATCTTCGCTTCCCAGCCAGGGACCAGGCGCTTCACCTTGCTGTTGTCGAAGATCATGCTGTGGGTCTTGTCGCCAAGCAGGCTGTCGCCCCATTCGCGGTCGCGCTTGGCGATGATCTCCGAGGGCAGGTGTATGAGCTTCGCCACCACGCCAGCGGCCTTGGCCAGCAGAAGGTGGATCTGATCCCAAGACAGCCACTCGTCCGACGTGATGTGGAAGGAGTCGCCGATGGCGCGCGAATGGCCAAGCAGACCTACGAAGGCGCGGGCGAAGTCCTCGTGGTGGGTCAGCGTCCACAGCGAGCTGCCGTCGCCGTGAACCACCACCGGCTTGCCCTGGCGCATGCGATTCACCACGGTGTAGCCGCCGTGGCAGGGGAAGAGCGTCCGGTCGTAGGTGTGCGAGGGACGGACCACCGTGAACGGGAACTTCTCGCGCCGGTAGGCGGCCAGCAGGGCCTCTTCGCAGGCGATCTTGTCGCGTGAGTATTCCCAAACGGGATTGTCGAGTGGCGTGGATTCGGTGACGGGCAGGCTTTGCGCCGGCGTCTGATAGGCCGACGCCGAGCTGATGAACACGAACTGGCCCGTGCGCCCGCGGAACAGGTCGAGGTCGAGGGCAATGTGCTCGGGCGTAAACGCGATGAAGTCGACCACCACGTCGAATTTCAAGTTGCCCAGCGCCGCGCGCGCCGAGGCCGGATCGCGGATGTCGCCAGCTAGCATCTTGATGCCGAGCGGAACCTGCCGCCCGGTTTTTCCGCGCCGCAGGTGAAAGAGCTGGATGCCAGCCTCGACCGCGACGCGCGAACACGCCGAACTGATGATCCCCGTCCCGCCGATGAATAGAACTTTCATGTGCGCCTCCTTCTGCTGGCAAGCAGAATTCTTACCATAGAGGGCACGGAGGGCTGCTTCGAGAGCACGGAGCTCGGCGCACCTATGTCTCCCGCATCCCGAAGGAAAGAGTTCTTCCTCTGGGCTCTCCGTACCCTTTGTGCCCTCCCGCTCTTCTAGCCTGGCTACTCGTCTTCCTCTGCTGCCATCTTGGAGTCGGCGATGACCTTGTCCATGAGGTGGCCGGGCAGTTCGTCGTAGTGAGAGAACTCGATGGAGAACGAGCCGCGCCCGCCGGTGATGGAGCGCAGATCCGACGAGTACTTCAAGGTTTCCGACATTGGCACCACGGCGCGAATGACCTCGCCCTTGTTGGTCGAGTCCATGCCTTCCACGCGACCGCGCCGGTGGTTGAGGTCGCCGATGACGTCGCCCATGCAGTCGCTGGGACACATGACCTGCATCTTCATGATGGGCTCGAGCAGGCACGGCTTGGCCTGCTTGAAGGCGGACTGGAACCCCTTGGACGCCGCGATTTCGAAGGAACGCGCGTCCGAGTCGACGTCGTGGTACTTGCCGTCGAACAAGCGGACCCTGACGTCGGTCACGCGGTAGCCGGCGATAACCCCTCTGGTCATGCGGTTGCGCATGCCCTTTTCCACCGCGGGGATGAACTGGCGAGGCACCGCACCGCCCACGATGTCGTCGACGAATTCGAAACCGCCGCCGTGGGGCAGGGGCTCCATGTCGACATACACGACGGCGAACTGGCCGCGACCACCGGTCTGCTTCTTGTGCTTGCCCTCGATGTTCTGGGCCTTGCCCTTGATGGTTTCGAGATAGGGCACCTTGGGCGGGAGTAGCTCGACCTCGACTCCCGCCCGGTGCAGGCGATCGACCACGACCTCGACGTGAACTTGGCCCGTGCCGCCGAGCAGAATCTCCTTTGACTGCGGATCGTGGCTGACCTTGACCGCAACGTCCGAATCGATGATTTCGTTCAGCTTGACCGCGACCTTGTCCTCGTCGCCCTTGCTCTTGGGGTGCAGGGCGTAGGTGATGAGCGGCGCCGGGATCTCCGGGCGAGGCAGGGCAAATGGCGCTTTTTCGTCGGCCAGCGTGTCGCCGGTCTTGGTCGTCTTCAGCTTGGCGACGGCCACGATGTCGCCCGGGAATGCCTCGGACACGGCCTCACGGGTCTTGCCTTGCAGGGCATAGAGTTGGCCAAATCGCTCCTTGGCGTCGTGGTTGACCGAAAGCAGGGTGGCGTCGCTGGTCAGCTTACCGGTCAGCACGCGCAGGATGGAAAGCCGGCCAATGTCGGACGTGGACGTCTTCCAGACGTACGCGGCGACCGGCGCGTTGGGATCGGGCGCGCGCTCGGCGGGGGCGTCGCCTTGGGTGCCTTTCCAGGCCGGCCGGTCGAGGGGCGAGGGCATGCACTCGACGACGAAATCGAGCAGGGTTTGCACCCCGATACACAGAGCGCCAGAGGACACGAGCACGGGGACGACGGCGCAGTTACGCACGCCTTGGGCCAAGCCCTTGCGCGCTTCCTCGTCGGAGAGCGAGCCCGATTCAAGATACTTTTCCAGCAGCGAATCGTCGGCCGAGGCGATGGCCTCGTGTAGGATCTCGCGGGCCTTCTTGGCCGCATCCTGCATGTCCGCGGGCACCTCGCCGACGGAGACTTCGCGCCCTTCGTTCGAGAAGCGCACGGCCTTCATGGTCATCAGATCGACGACGCCTTCGAGGCCCGATTCCTGGCCGATGGGCAGTTGCACGGCCACCGCTTTGGTGGTGAGCGAGGTGCGAATGTTTTCCAGCGCGGTGTCGAAGCTCGAGTTGTCGCGGTCCAGGCGGGACACGACGATGCAGCGGGGCAGGGAGAGCTCTTCGGCCATTTCCCAGGTGCGCTCGGTGTAGACCTGAATGCCTTCGTTGGCCGATACCAGCAGCACCGCCGAATCTGCTACATCCAGCGCGATGCGCGTCTCGACCAAAAAGCTGCCGTTGCCGGAAGTGTCGATGAGGTTGATCTTGGTCTTCTTCCACTCCACGTGGCCTATCGCGGTCGAGATGCTGGTTCTGCGCTTCTGCTCCTCGGGCTCGAAGTCGAACGTCGAGGTGTCGTCGTCGACGCGGCCGAGTCGCTGGTTGGTCTTGGTGCAGAAGAGGATAGCCTCGGCCAGGGTGGTCTTGCCCGCGCCACCGTGGCCAATCAGCGCAATGTTTCGGATCTCGTTTGCCGCGTAGCTCTTCATGGTTACCTTTCGCTAGGTGCACATCAGGAGATTCACGATCCGACCCGCCCAAATTTCGGAACAGCAACACTTCTAAAACACCTGCGTTCCGAAGTCGAGGTGGACAAGGATGCGATAGTCACGTGCAGGACGTGATTCGCAAAAAGCAAGCTCGAAGCGCCGACGGAGTGATTTTTCAACACAGAGGACACAAAGGACACAGAGGACGGAAAGGGAAGGGGGCCAGATCTGGGCTGCACCACCCTTTTCCTCTGTGTTCTCTGTGTCCTCTGTGTTTTCCCCTACACGGTTCGCGAGAAAACGGGGAGCTCGACGCCAGCTTGGACTCCAGATGTGCGTCGAAGCACATGGCCAGGTTGCGGACGAAGACCTGGCCGAGCCCGACAGCGCGCACACCCTCGCCGTCGATCTGACACATGCCGTCGGCCACGAAGGGCTGCAGCTTGGCAAGCGAGTCGCGCAGGTAATCGGCGAACACGATGTTGTGCGCATCCTCGATGGTCTTGCGGTCCACCACGAAGTTGCACATCAGGGTGTGGATCACGTCGCGGCGGATCTCGTCGTCGGCGGTGCGTTGGTAGCCGCGGGCCACGGGCAGCTGGCCAGCGTCGAGCATGCGGTAGTAGTGCACGAGTTTCTTTTCGTCCTGCACCAGCGCACCGCGCACGTCGCCGATGGCCGAGACGCCGAAGCCGATCATGTCCGCGCCCGCCATCACGGTGTAGCCCATGAAATTGCGCTGCAATCGGCTCTCGCGCTGGGCGACCGCCAGCTCGTCGCTAGGCAGGGCGAAGTGGTCCATGCCGATGGCCTGATAGCCCGCGTCCATGAATCCCTCACGCGCGATGGCGAGCAGGGCGAACTTGTCGTCGCGGGCGGGCAGGGCCGGGCGCGCGATGTTGCGCTGATGGCCGCGTTGGTTGGGCAGGTAGGCGAAGGAATAGACCGCCACTCGATCTGGCCGCAGGCCGACGGCTTGCGCGATGGTGCGCGTGAACGATTCCGGCGTCTGGCGGGGCAACCCGTAGATCAAATCAATGTTCACGCCCTGGAAGCCCTGCCTGCGCGCACTGGCCACCAGCGCCTCGGTGGTCGCCATCGGTTGTTCACGTCCGATGGCGACTTGCACCTCCGGATCGAAATCCTGCACGCCGAGCGATATGCGTGAGAAGCCAAGGCTGGCGAGCGCATTGATGTGGGCGGTCGTGGTCACGCGCGGATCCACTTCGATCGCGCGCTCGGCGTTGGGCACGAACCGGAAATGGCGCTGGAAGCTGGTCACCAGTCGGACGAGCTCGTCGGGATTGAGGTACGTCGGCGTGCCGCCGCCCAGGTGGTACTGCGCCACCTGGCGCCGGTCGGGCAGAAGCTCGGCGACGCGCTCCATTTCGATCTCGAGATGCGCCAGGTAGGGCTCGACCACGTCGTGACGTGGCGTCGCGTAGGTGTGACAGCCGCAGAACCAGCAGCGTTCGATGCAGAAGGGAATGTGCGTGTAGACGGAAAGCGGCAGCGTGCCCAAACGATTGGCCGCAGCCAACGATGCGCGGTATTCAGCGTCGCCGTACCCGGCGTGAAAATCTACTGCCGTCGGATACGATGTGTAGCGCGGTCCGACGGAGTCGTAGCGGGCGAGCAGTTCGGCGGGGACGGTTTGCTTCATTCACTTTCTCTCGACGACGACCAAAACCTCTTCGGCCACCAGGTCGTCGTCCGCACGCAACTCGCGAGGCGCGCCGTCGACCAGGGCGTACCCGGATACGATGTTGACCCCGCTTGACTCTGCCCAGTCTAGCAGGTCGCGCAGGGTGAGCAGGTGGATGTTGGCCGATTCGTACCAGTAATAGGGCAGGCGCTCGGTGACCGGCATACGGCTGCGCGCCGCCAGGTCGACAATCACGCGGAAGTGGGCAAAATTTGGAAACGACACGATGCCGCGCTTCCCGACCCGCAACATTTCATCGAGGACCTCGCGTGGGTGCTGCAAGGTCTGCAGGGTTTCCTCGAGCACAACCACGTCGAAGGCCTTGTCGGGGCACCAGCGCAGACCCGCGCCCAGGTCGGCCTGGATCACGGGCACGCCCCGGTCGACGCAGGAAAATACCTGGTCGGGATCGATCTCGACGCCCTGGCCGCGCACGTTGCGCTCGCGGATCAGGCGTTCGAGCAAGAAGCCGTCGCCGCAGCCCAGGTCGAGCACGGACGCGCCCATGGGGATCTCGCGCGAGATGATTTCCTCCTGCCAGCGCGACGACGCCTGTTCACCGCTGGGACGATTGGCACGCGCCTTCATCAGCGTCACGATGGCGGCGGCGCGCTGTTCGAAAAGGCCGTCCGGCAAGCGGGCGAGGCCGCGGTCGGAAACGAGGTCGTGGTCAGCTCGGGGTTGGCTCATGGGAATTTCCTAGTGGGCGAGAAAGCTGCGCAGAAGTCGCCCGACCTTCTGCGTTTCGACTAGGAAGGAATCGTGGCCGAAGCGCGACGGCACCTCGGCATAGGTGACGCGCACGCCGGTTCGGGCCAGCGCCATCGCCAGATCCTTGCAGTCTCCGGGTGGGTATAGCCAGTCCGAGTCGAAGGACACCACCAGCGCGCCCGCGCGCACGCGGCGGCAAGCCTCGACCAGGTTGCCGCCTCCCCAAGACGCGGCGGCGTCGTAGTAGTCCATGGCGCGCGTGACGTAGAGGTAGCTGTTGGCGTCGAAGCGTTCGACGAAAGCGCGGCCTTGGTAGTCGAGATAGCTCTCCACCGCGAATTCGATGCCGAAGCCCGCCTTCTGGTCGGTGTTGCGCTGCAGGCGGCGGCCGAACTTTTCGTGCATGCCCTCGTCGGACAGATAGGTGATGTGGGCCAGCATGCGCGCGGCGGCCAGGCCGGCGTCGGGGCCTTTGTCGTTGCCGTAGTAGTCGCCGCCGGCGAAGTTGGGATCGTTCAGGATGCAGTAGCGGGCCACGGCGTTGAAGGCCAGTCCCTGCGCCGACAGGCGCGCGCTCGACGCGAGCACCACCGCGCGCTCGACCCGATCAGGGAAGGCCAGCGCCATCTCCAGCGCCTGCTGGCCGCCGAGGGATCCGCCCGTGACCGCGTGTACGCGCGCGATGCCCAGGGCATCGAGAAGTCGAGCGTGCAGCTTCACCCAGTCGCCCACCGTGACCATGGGGAAGTGCAGGCCGTAGGAACGGCCGGTGCGCGGATCGATGGAAGCCGGGCCGGTCGTGCCGTAGCAGCTGCCCAGCACATTCGGGCAGATCACGAAGTAACGGTTGGTGTCGATAGCCTTGCCGGGCCCGACCACGGCGTCCCACCAGCCGGGCTTGCGCTGGCGCCACACGCGGCCGTTCTTGTCCGTGTCCTTGTCCCAGCCAGCCACGTGGGCGTCGCCGGATAGGGCGTGCGCGATGAACACGACGTTGTCCTTGCGTGGGGAAAGCACGCCGTAGGTTTCGTATTCCACGTCGATGGGGCCCATGCGGCCGCCCAGCTCCAGCTCGATGGGGGCGTCGGCGGACACCAGGCGCAGGGTGCGCGCGCTGGTCCAGCCGACCGAATCAAGCGCTTCGGGACCACTAGCGCGAGTCCCTTCTTTTTCCTCGGGAGTCATCGCCGCTATCAGCTCACAACAAGGTGGGCGAGCGCAAGAGCGCATCGAACCCCCTCAGGGTTCCCATCCTAAATACTATAGTCGGGGGCGTTGTTGCCCAGGGCCGTGCGGTAGCGGTCCGCCAGCACTTGGAAACTGGCGGCGTCGTAGACCGAGCTCGCAGATTGTACTGCCGACTCCCAGATGGGACCGAACACGACATGCGAGGCGTGCGGCGAGCTGCCCTGACTGCGGTTCGCCGTGTCGGGATCGGCCAGGCTGCCCTGCACCACGCGCAAGACATCGCCCACCGAAATGCGCGCGGGCGGACGGGCGAGCACGTAACCGCCCTCGTTTCCTCGACGGGATTCCACCAGACTCGCACGTTTGAGCTGAGCCAAGATAGCTTCGAGAAAGCGCGCCGGGATGGCCTGGGCCTTGGCGATTTCGCCGATAGACACCGGACCATGACCGAAGCGCATGGCAAGTTCGAGGGTCGCGCGCAGGGCATACTTGCTTTTTTGCGTAATGGCCATTCCTCAACCCAGAGCTGGTAGGACAATTCCTACTAATTCTATCGTATATGAAAGGTCGATCCCTACTTGTCAAGGGAATGTGCGGCCTTGCCGACGGACAAGGATGATTTCTATTTGCCCCGCCACACTTCCAGGGTGTCCGGCGAGCCTTGGTAGCGGATGCCGTTGTCGGTCAGAATGTCCTCGGTCGCCGCCAGGATTTCGGCGCGGGCGAACACGAGATCCTCGCCCTGGTACCCGGCGAATTCCACGGCGATGAACGGGTCGTGGCAGTCGCGCAGGACTTGCACGAGGTGGCGCAGGTTTCTGATGGGGACGCGATTGACGGCCGAGACCACTCGCCCCATAGGACTGCTGTAGCCGCTGGCGAGCTTGTGGGGAAGGAACGGCGATGACACGACAACGATCTCTTCGCCCGCAAAGGCCGGTGGATCGAGAAAGCGACTGACCAGTGGCGTGCCGATGAATGCGCCGTGACCGAACCCGCTGACCGCGCTCACGAGCTGCATCGAGGCGCTGGAGAAGACCAAGGGGCCGTAGATGAAATAGGAAGGATATTTGCCCGAAAGATCGGGTAGCAGCATGGGGCGCGAGGTGGGGACCGGCACTTGCAACGAGATTTCCTTGCCCGCGCGAACCACCGTCATTTGCACCTTGCCGTTCTTGGTCAGTTTTTGAATCAAGTATTGAAAACGGATGCGCAGGTTGTCTCCGAGCTGCACCATGCCCTGGTCATCGATCTTGTTGCCGCCGATGCGCGTGATGAGATCCCACTTCTTGAGCGGGTAGTCCGCGCCTTTGCCGTAGGGTTTGTGAACGACGATGCCCTCGGTAGATTTGTCGAGCTTGAGAAAGGCGCGCAGGGCTGGATTCTCCAGCGTCTGCAACTCGTCGAACATGGTCGGCTTGCCGTCGTATTTGCCGTCGGCGATGTCCGATAGGAACAACTCTATTTCCTCGCATGGGATGATGTATCCGATGTTCTGGGCGCCCCCGAGCTGGCTGAACACCAAGCCAATCATCTTGTCGTCGGCAATGGCGGGGCCGCCGCTGTTGCCGTGGTTGATGGCGGCATCGATCTGGATGCGCAGCCCGGATTGCGACGAGCTGTAGGACACGAATTCAATGCGCGAGACAATCCCCTTGGTGATGGAAAGGCTGCTTCCCCCGGTCGGGAACCCGTACGCCATCACCGCGTCCTTGACCATGGGTAGGTTGTCGGCGCGGGCCACCGCGGGACGAGAGCCAAAGAAGCTTTCATCGTCGAGCTTCAGCAGCGCCAGATCGATGTCGGGCGCGATGGCGACGACCGTTGCCGAAACCTTGTCGCCCGCGTGGTTGGCCTGGACTTGTATTTGGCTAGCGTAGTTGACGACGTGGGCGTTGGTCAGGATGCGCTTGCCGTCGATGATCACCCCGCTGCCGGTCATCTCGTGCGGAGACTGCTTGGTCCAAGGCTTGGTGAAATCGGGATCGCGCCGGGTCGCGAACACCTGCACGACCGAGTTACCGATCCGGTCGGCGCCGGTTTCGGCCGTCGCGGCTTTTGCCGGTGCGGACGCGGCGGCGTGTGCAAGGGCCGGAGTAAGGGCCGGAGAAGAACAAGCCAGAACCAGTGCGAGAGCGGTATGGATTTTCATGCGGGATTGATTGTAGTTGGCATGGGCCTGCGCGTCGAGATGATGATTGCGGTTGAACCGACAAAGGGCCACAATGGCGCGGTTCGAGGCTACGCGACCGATCTTGACCCATGTTCTTTGCAGGCACTACGAGATTTCGCCCAATCCGTCTCCTCGGTACGGGGGGCATGGGTAGTGTCCACCTGGTCTACGACCAGCAGCTCGAGACCGAGATTGCGCTCAAGACCCTGAACCTCACGAGCGGTGCCGAGCTCTACCGGTTCAAACGTGAGTTCAGAGCCCTTGCGGACCTCAAACATCCGAACCTGGTGACTTTGTACGAGCTGGTCTCGGAAGGTCCACTGTGGTTCTTCACCATGGAGTACGTGCCTGGGTTGCCCTTCGACCAGTACCTGTCCGGGGCCGTGGAGAAGCCCCCTGGCGATTGGGTAGGCGTCCAGCAACCCAACCCGGAACGCGTGTTGCGGTCGGTTCAGCAGTTGTGTGCCGGCGTCCATGCCATGCACGAGGCGGGATGCATTCATCGCGATCTCAAACCGACCAATGTTCTCATCACGCCAGACGGACGGGTGGTCATCCTGGATTTCGGCCTCGCCAAGCCGCGGGGGAGCGCGACGATTTCGGCCAGCGGCTTTTCAGGCACCCCGGCCTATATGGCGCCAGAGCAAGCGCTGGAAAAGCCGTGCCTGCCCGCGGCCGATTGGTACGCCGTCGGCAGCATGATCTATGAAGTGTTGACCGGGCACTGTCCCTTCGAAGGCACCCTGCTGGATGTGGTGTTGCGAAAACAAAACGAAGATCCGCTGGCGCCGAGCGAGGTCAATCCGTACGCCGACGAATTGCTCAGCGAGCTGTGCACGCGGCTCATCCAGCGGGATCCGGCGCAGCGGCCGACGGGCGTCGAGGTACTGGTCCGGCTCGGTGTTACGGCCGAGGAGCGCTCGCTACCGCCACTAAGACGTCACACACCGGTCGCCACCCCAGCTTTCAGCGTTGTCGGCCGCGATGCAGAACTGCACGCCCTCTATCAGGCCTACGCAAGAATGCGCAAAGGCAACCTCGCCGTCGTCGTCGTGCAGGGAAGCTCCGGCATCGGCAAGACTTGCCTCGTCGACTCGTTCCTGGAAGACATCCTGAACGCCGGTGTTGCCGGCTCGGCGCCACTCGTTTTGCGTGGTCGTTGTCACGAGCGCGAGACCTTGCCATTCAAGGCGTTCGACAACGTGATCGACGGGCTCAGCTATCGACTGGCTAGCCTGAACGCTGGCGACCAAGCCTACGTCCTGCCGGACGGCATCGCGTATCTCTGCGAGATCTTCCCGGTTCTGCGCCGGCTAAAACTTACCGAGCACGAACGCTACTTCAGGCCGCCTCTGCGCGAGGCCAAGGAGTTGCGCAATCAGGCCTTCCTTGCGTTTCGCGACCTTCTTTGTCACTTGGCGCGGACCTCGCCCGTCGTGATCTTCGTGGATGACCTGCAATGGGCCGATCGCGACAGTTTCGCCCTGTTGCGAGCCCTGATGCGGCAGCCAGGTGCTCCCTCACTACTTCTCGTGGCAACCTGTCGCGGCGGGGGTGAGTTTGGCGGAAGTATCGCGGACGATTTGCTTCACGCCTTCCTCGGTCAGCCGGAAGTCGAAACCATCGCCCTGGGACCGCTCCCGCCCGACTCGACCCGTGCCTTGGCAAACGCCCTTCTCGACGACGACGCCATTTCCCCGGTCTCCCGGCGGGGAATCGTCGAGGCGGTGGTTCGCGAAGCGAGCGGCCATCCCTTCTTCGCCGTCGAGCTCATGCATCACCTGCGCACGGTGGTGCTGCCGAAGGGTGGGCTCGACGCTGCCACGGATGTCGGGACACTCCGCTTGGATGACATGATTCTCCAGCGTGCGAGTAGTCTTCCCGAGGAGAGTCAACGCTTGCTTCGTGTGATCGCAGTGGCCGGCGATCCCCTGCCACAGCGAGTACTGGCCAGCGCGGCGCAAGTCACGTTGGGATTCGAGGCATGGGAACTTGGCATCTCGGCACTTGTGGACGAATGCCTGATTCGGCGCCGAGGTCGGCAGGGCACGGACGTGGTCGAGCACTACCACGATCGCATTCGCGACGCCGTGGTTGCCAGTCTCGACCAAACAGCTCTGCATGCCGTGCATGTGCGACTGGCCCAGGCCGTCGAGCAATGGGAGCACGAACGAACCGACATGCTGGCGCGCTACTGGCTGTCCGCCGAGGATCCCGAACGAGCCAAGCGCTATGTCTTGGAAGCGGCGGTCGAGGCGCGCGCCAAACTCGCATTCGACAGAGCCGCCCAGTTGTACGAGACGGCAGCCAGACTCGAGACCCAAGACGAGAAGAAGGCCGAGCTCCTGCGCGCCTTGGGCGAATGTCAGGCCAGTGATGGGCGGGCAATTCTGGCCGCCGATGCCTTCGAGCGGGCCGCCACCTGCAGCGGTGCCGAGCAAGCGGTCAGGCTGCGCCACCTGGCCGCCGAACAACTCCTGCGCGGCGGAGAGATCGCGCAAGGGCTCGCTGTTCTCAAGGACGTTCTTAGTCGCGCAGGTCTGCGTTTGGCGTCGAGCTCGAGAGAGGCCAATTGGTCGGTCGCCTGGCGACTCCTCTGGCTTCGCGTGCGCGGCATTCGATTCCATGAGAAGCCCGCAGCCAGCATCCAGGCCGAAGACAAACAACTCTTGCACGTGTACTGGTCCGTCAACACCGGCCTCGGTGTGGTGGATTCGCTTCGGGCGGTGGATTTTCTCCTGCGCTTCGTGCTTTTGGCCCTCAAGACCGGGGACATCCGGCGCATCGCCCAAGGACTGTCGGTCTTGGGCGGCCAGTTGGCCGCGTTCTGGGGTTCGCGTTTTGGCTGGGCTTCGCGCTTGGTCGGCGAAGCCGAGGTGCTGGCGCGACGCTCGGCAGACCATGCAACCGTCGGGTTGACCAGAATGTGCCGAGCCATGGTGCGCTTCTTCGACGGCGAATACGAAGCCAGCACCAACGAGTTGCTCGCCGTCGAGCAGCACTTCCTGACCCACTGCCGTGGCATGAGCTGGGAACTGGCCACCACGCGTTCGTTCATCTGCTTTTCCATGCGCCTCGGCGGGCGCGTGCGCGAGCTCTGCGAAAGATTCGATCGATACACCGCCGATGCCGACCGCACCGGGGATCGCTACCTTTCGACGAATCTGCGCACGTACCAGTCCATCGTCTGGCTCATCCGCGATAACCCAGAACGGGCGCGCAAGGACATCGAAGGGATTCTGAGCGCGTGGCCCGCCGACATGTACCAGGTCCAGCACTTCTTCTGCCTTTATGGGCGATGCGAACAGGCCCTCTACTGCGAACGACCGGAGGAAGCGTGGCAGGCCATCCTGGACGAACACGCTCGCCTGCATCGATCGACCCTGCTCAAGGTCAGCGGATTGCGCATCGAGAACGCGTCGATCTGCGGCCGTGCGGCGCTGGCCATGGCGGAGAAAGCTCAGCCCCAAGAACGCGGGCTCTTCCTCCGTCGCGTTCAGCAGAGCGTGCGTGCCCTACGCAAGTCCGAGCACCAAACCGGCGTCGCCATGGGGGCCACCTTGCAAGCGGGACTGCTCTGTCTTTCCCCAGGCGCCGATCGCAACCTGGCCGTGGTTGCGCTCGAACGCGCGGTCGCCACTGCGGACGCGGCCGGCTCGGTCCTTCTCGCAGAAGCTGGCCGACGATGGTTGGGCGAGCTTGTGGGCGGTCGCCGCGGCGAAGAGCTGCGGGCACGCTCGAACGGTTGGATGGCCGAGCAGGGCATCCAGAATCCGGCGCGTCTCGCCCACCTGCTTGCTCCCGGGTTTCGTGTTCAGGGGCAATCCTGAGCGCCTACAGTGCAGTCAGACTGCGCGTCAGTCGGTCCGGTATTCGAGCCTTGGTCGACCAACGACTCGCCGGCCAAGAACGCCGAGACGGAGAACTGAGCCAAGATTTCAAGCGGCCAGCAGCCCATCACCAGATAGAGGGGCGGATAGTGCGGATTGTCGGGGAACGTCCAACAGCCGCTCGATGCCGAACCCACGTACTCGCTGAGGTTGCCCACGAACCAGCCCGAGAGCACGACGCCGGCAAACACATGGATCGGCATCTGTTTCGCTGCGACCATCGCGACGACGCCGACCGATCCGAAGAAGCACCAGAATGACAGTCCCATGTTCGATCGGTAGCCGTCGGCGGCGAGTGGAATGAAAGCGAGAAGCCCAAGCACGAGCAGCGAGGTCAACCAGGGTGGAGTGCGAAGATGCAGGCGGCGCAAGAGCGGAATGGCCACGCCGGTGGACAATGCCTGCGCGGAGCAGGCTGCCACGAGCCAGGCCATCACGCCGAACATGTACTGTCCGTCGCTGCCGTGGTACTGCCACAAACCAGACGCGATACCGATGGTCTGGTTCGCGTATTCCATGAAGAAGACCAGCGCCAGCAAGGCCAGCAGCCGCGCCGTCGCGGTTCGGATGCAGAGCCACAGCGATAGCCCAAAGCCAACCACGAGCAGCGCCACGAACAGTGGCGACAGGTGTTTCGCATAGCCTTCCGCGACCGCCGCCAGCCCAAGCGTCGCGAACAGGAGAAGGACTAGAATTAGATTGCGGGCGTAGCCAATTCGAGCCCTAGACGTCAAAACTGCCATGGCGGCAATCTCTCACGATTTTCCGCCTGGGAACAGTGAGGCGCCGCCTTGGTGAGGCTTCGGTCGGACTATGCCTCAGCCGCCAGCCCCGCGTGCCTCGACTGGATGGTTTCGGCCAGCTTGTCGACGGCAAGCAAATCCTCGGACGTGGGCAGACCCTTGCTCATCAGCGGGTCGAACATCTCCAGCTTCAGGCCCGCGAGCAAGCCCTTGAGCGTGTCGACGGTCTTGCCACCCCACGCCTGCGAGCCGATGATCACGGCGTGGCGCAGTTTGGGTTTGATGGCGCCCGCCAGGTAGGCGGCGTAAACGGCGGCGGGGTGGGGGCCGTTGAGCACGGTGGGCGTGGCCAGCACCAGGGTTGCGGCGTCGACCAGGGCCATGGCCAGCTCGCCGATATCGATGGTCGCCAGATCGAACTGCTTGACGTTGATGTCTTGGGCGACCAACCGGTCGACCAGGCGGTCGACCATGATCTTGGTGCTGCCGTGCATGGACACGTAGGCGACCAGCGCCTCGTTCTTGACCTTGTCCGAAGTCCAATCCTTGTACGCGTCGAGGATGAACTCCGGCCGGCGGTAGATGGGGCCGTGGCTGGGCGCGATGATCTCGGGCGCCATGGCGTCGATCTTCTGCAGGTAGGCCGGGTACTTCTGGCGGAAGGGCATCATGATCTCGGCGTAGTAGCGCTTGGCCGAGAGGTACACGTGGTGCTCATCGTCGGCGTACAGGGTGCCGGTGGCGAAGTGCGAGCCGAAGAAATCGCAGGTGAAGAGGATCTTGTCCTCGCGCAGGAAGCTGAACATGGTCTCGGGCCAGTGCACCCAGGGCGCGAACATGAATTGCAGGCTGCTTGCCGCCGAGATCCAGCACGGCGCCGTCGGTGATGATGTCGCACGCCGTGGTGGGCACGCGCAGGTGGGTCGAGAGCAAGTCCACGCACTTCTGGTTGGTCACCACCTTGGCGCCGGGATAGCGCGCCAGCACCGCCGGGATGCTGCCCGAATGGTCCTGTTCGGCGTGGTGGCAGACCACGTAGTCGATCTTCTTCACGCCCAGCTCGTCCAGGTTGGCGAAGAGCTCCTTGGTCAGCCCCGGCTCGACGGTGTCCATCAGCGCGACCTTGTCCTTACCCTGGACGAGGTAGGCGTTGTAGCTGGTGCCGAGCGGAAGCGGAATCAGCGAATCGAACAGCCGGCGATCCCAGTCGATCGCGCCTACCGAATACACACCTGGTTTCATCTTGCGTGGTGCCATCGTCAAAAACTCCTTGGGTCGCCTGGCTTGGGGGGACTTCAGTTCATGGGGATGAATGCGTCCTTGGAAATACCACAGACCGGGCACCGCCAGTCGTCGGGAATGTCCTCGAACGCCGTGCCCGGCGGGATGCCGTGTTCCGGGTCGCCAAGAGCGGGATCGTACTCATAGTCGCAGGCCGAGCACGACGTACTTCTTCATGGGTGCCGGGTTCCTAGCGCCCTCGGAGGGAAAGTTCAACGCCTCGTCAAATCCTTGCAGCTCCTTGATCGTCGGGCAAGACAGGGTAGGGTTACGCGATGGCAAACCCCACGCGCAAGGAACGCGACCTCCTCGGAGAACGCGAGGTGCCGGCGTCCGCGCTGTGGGGGATTCACACCTTGCGCGCGGTGGAGAATTTTCCGCTTTCCGGCCGGCGCACGGCCCCGGCCTTGATCCACGCCTACGGGCTGGTCAAGCAGGCTTGCGCGCGCACCAACCGGGAGCTGGGCAGCCTGCCAGGCCAAGAGGCGCAGGCCATCGAGACCGCTGCGGCCGAGATGGCCGAGGGCAAGCTCGACGAGCACATCCTGGTGGACGCGTTGCAAGGCGGGGCGGGAACGTCGCTGAACATGAACGTGAACGAGGTGCTGGCCAACCGCGCGCTGGTTCTGCTCGGCCGCGAGCTCGGCGACTACGCGGCCATCGACCCGCTCGACCACGTGAACATGCACCAGTCGACCAACGACACCTATCCCACGGCGCTGAAGGTGGCGGCCATCGCCAGTCTGCGCACGCTAGAGGCGTCGGTGATCGAGCTGCAAGAGGCGTTTCAGCGCAAGGAGCGCGAGCTGGCCGACGTGGTGAAGGTCGGTCGCACCGAATTGCAGGACGCCGTGCTCACGACGCTGGGGCGCGAGATGGGCGCCTACGCCGAGGCCTTCACGCGCGACCGCTGGCGCATCTACAAGTGCGAGGAGCGCCTGCGCGTGGTCAATCTGGGCGGCACCGCCATCGGCACCGGCCTGGGCGCGCCGCGAGCCTATATCTTTCACGTCGTGGATGTCCTGCGCGAGCTCAGCGGCTTCGGCTTGGCGCGTGCCGAAAACCTGGTCGAGGCCACGCAGAATGCCGACGCCTTCGTCGAGGTGAGCGGCATTCTCAAGGCCTGCGCGAGCAGCCTGTGGAAGGTGTGCTCGGATCTGCGCCTGCTCTCATCCGGCCCCAGCGCGGGCCTGGGCGAAATTCGTCTGCCGCCGCGCCAGGCGGGCTCGTCCATCATGCCGGGCAAGGTGAACCCGGTCGTGCCCGAGGCCGTAACCCAGGCGGCGATGCAGGTCATCGCCAACGACCAGGCCATCACGCTGGCCGTGTCGTCGGGCTCGCTCGAGCTCAATCCCTTCCTGCCGCTCGTCGCGGACGCGTTGCTCGGCAGCCTGGACCTGCTGACCGCGGCTTGTCGGATTCTGGCGCGCGAGTGCGTGTCGGGCATCGAGGCCAACGTGGAGCAGTGTCATGCCCACGTGCATGAAGGAACGGCCGCGCTGACCGCCCTGGTCGAACGCATCGGACATGCGGCCTGCAACGACCTGTCGCGCGCCATCGCCGCAGGTGTTGGCAGCCTGCGCGAGCTGGTCGTGCGTCGGGGCCTGCTTTCGGCCGAGGAATACAACCATCTCACCTCACCCGGACGGGTGAATCAGCTTGGCCATCGCAGCAAGGAGATCGAATGAACGCGGCACCTCGTGGAGTACGTTTGCACATCGGGATCTTCGGCCGGCGCAATGTCGGCAAGTCGTCCCTTCTCAACGCCATGACCCGGCAGCAGGTGTCGATCGTTTCGCCCGAGCCTGGCACCACGACCGACCCGGTGGAAAAGCCCATGGAGCTGCTTGCCGCTCGGTCCCGTGCTGTTCATCGATACCGCCGGCCTCGACGACGTTGGCGCGCTCGGCGCCCAGCGCGTCGAGCGGACCATGAAGGTGCTGGATCGCACCGAGCTGGCCATTCTCGTGCTGGCCGAAGAAGGGCTGGGCAGCTTGGAAATCGGGCTGCTCGACGCGTTCGAGCAGCGCAAGATTCCGGTTCTGCCGGTGCTCAACAAGAGCGATCTGGCCAAGCCCGCGGACGCGACGCTGGATCGTCTTGCTCCACCGCGGCCTCAAGCCGGTGGTGGCCAGCGCCGCCAGCGGCACGGGTTTGGCCGAGATCCGCGAGGCGCTCGTCGACCTGGCGCCCGACGACTATCTGAACGCGCCCACCATCCTGTCGGATCTGGTGCCGCCCGGCGAATGCGCGGTGCTGGTGGTGCCGGTGGACAAGGAAGCGCCCAAAGGCCGCCTGATTCTCCCGCAGTCGCAGGCCATCCGCGATCTGCTCGACCACGACGCGTACGCCATCGTGGTCAAGGAGCGCGAGTTGCGCGAGGCACTCGACCGGCTGAAGCGCAAGCCCGCCCTGGTGGTGACCGATTCGCAGGCCTTCTTAAAGGTCGCGGGCGACACGCCCGCCCGACGTGCCGCTGACCTCGTTTTCCATTCTGTTCGCGCGGCAAAAAGGCGACCTGCTGCAATTCGCGCGCGGCGCCCTGGCCATCGACAACTTGAAGCCGGGCGATCGCATCGCCATGGCCGAGGCATGCTCGCACCATCCCATCGGCGAGGATATCGGCCGCGTGAAGATCCCGCGCTGGCTTGGCCAATACATCGGCGGGTCGCTCGAGATCCAGCAGCTGCAGGGGCGCGACTTCGTCTCCGACCCCAAGGAGTACAAGCTGGTGATTCACTGCGGGTCGTGCATGCTCAATCGCCGCGAGGTTCTGTCGCGCATCTTTGCCTGCAACCGAGCCGGTGTTCCCATCACCAACTACGGCATGGCCATCGCCTACAGCCTGGGGATTTTCGAGCGCGCGCTGCAGCCGTTCCCGGCTGCGCTCGACGCCTACCGCGAGGCGGTGGCAGCGCGCGGGGCCAAGCGCATGCAGCCCGTCCCCTGAGCTCTTCCCTCTGCATCCTCCCCTCCGGCCGGCTCCGACCGTGATAGAACCCGCGCCGCATTTCGATGGGCGCGGACAAACCAGAGAATACGACGAGCGAGGCCAAGGTTTGGCCGGGTTTCGTGCGCGCCGAGCGGTACGACGATGCGGTCAATCGCACCTTCTACCGAGCCGCCGTCGTGCGCTTGCTGGAGAAGGCTCCACAGCTTTCCGGTCGCGGTCTCGATCTCGGGTGCGGCACGGGGTTTTCACTTGAGGAGTTGGCCGCAAGGGCGCCCGACGTCGCGTGGATTGGGGCGGACTGCTCGCGTAGGATGCTGGAACTGGCGCGAAGCAAACCCGAGCTGCGCGCGGCTTTGCTCTGCGAAGCGAGGGCCGAGGCGCTGCCCTTCGCGGACAAGACTTTCGACGTGGTGGTGGCGAATTTTTCTTGGCACTGGTTTGGCACGGAAGCGGGACAGCAGGTTCGCCGGGTGCTGCGACCTGGTGGCTGGTTCCTCGCCACCTTGCCCTTGCGTCGCTTCTCGGCCGCGCTAGGGAACCGAGCCCTGGCGCGCGCGTTGCTTGCCAAGCGCGGCCACTTTGTCCGCCGGTCGAGCCAGGGCTTTCGCTTTGAAGAGGTGCCGCGCGTACTGCCGGGCGAGCTGAAGGTGTCCCGGCACGAGCTTGCGATGGCAAGCGAGCGATTCGCGGACGGCCGCGAATTGCTCGATGTGCTTTCCAGCCGGGGAGCGCTGGCCGCCATCTTCGGCGATCAGCCGCCCACGACCGTCGAGGTGCCTTCGCCCGTCGATTTCGAATGGCCCTTCGCCGTGTTGCATGCACGAATTGTGTGACTAGCCAACTCGGAGCGCGCGCTGGGTAATGTGATACAGGAAGACCGCGCCCGCGGTGGCGACGTTTAGTGAGTCCACCGCAGGCGACTGGCCATGGGAATTGTCACCAGCGTGTCGCATGCGCTCCGGGTTTGAGCATCGAGGCCAGGACCTTCGGAGCCGAAGAGAACGGCTAGGCGAGCCGGGGGAAGAAAACCGGCCAGGGCAACCGCGCGCGCGTCGAGCACGGCGCCCACGAGAGCGAGACCGTGCTGTTCGCGCAACGCCAGCAGGTCCTCGGGCCAGCGTGTGGCGCGGACGATAGGCAGCGAAAGTACGGCGCCGGCCGAGGTGCGCACGGCTTTGCGATAGAAGGGATCGGCGCATCGGGGTGACAGTAAGATAGCGTCGGCGCCGAAGGCCGCGGCGTTGCGAGCCATGGCGCCCAGATTGTCTACGTCGACCAAATCCACCAGCACGACCACGGTGCGCGCGTTGGCTGGGATAGTCGGGCGTGGCGGACGTTCGGCGATGGCCAAACAGCCGCGGTGGACGTGAAAGCCGGCGATGTGGTCCATCACGGCCCTGGGGCACCACGAAGACAGGAAAATCGCCTTTGTCTGCGGCCAGCACAGGTTCGAGCGCGGCCAGCCGAGGCGCGGTCAGTAGCAACGAGCATACGCGCAAGTCCGTGGCCAGCAGCTTGCGCACCACGAGCTCGCTCTCGGCCACGAAGCGCCCGCTCTCCTCGCCGAGCCGCCGGTCTTGCAAGTCGCGATAGTCGGCCAGACGCTCGTCGTCGAGGGCAGACTCGGTCAAGAAATGAACGTCGATGGGCAAGGTGGAGCGTCGAGTATAGGTCAAACAGGGTTGCGGGAAGCGGGCCACACTGGTATTCGCATCTGACCATGAAACCAGTCGTCGTCGCCGGTGCCGGGATCTCCGGGCTGGCCCTTGCGTTCGAGCTGCGCCGTCGGGGCGTGGCGGTGGTGGTGCTGGAAAGCGAGGGGCGGGCAGGGGGCAAGATCGAAAGCGACCATCGCGACGGCTACCTGTGCGAGCGCGGGCCGGCCAGCTACCTCGACAGGTCGGGCAGCATCACCGCCTTGGCCAAGGCGCTGGGCATCGAGAATCGCGTGGTGTTGGCTGGCGCGGCGGCCGAGCGGCGGCTGGTGGCGGCCGAGGGCAGGTTGCACGACACGCCCGCCACGGCGGGCGCGTTTGCCAGGTCGTCACTCCTTTCATGGCCGGCCAAGGTGCGGGCGGCGATGGATCTCGTTCTGCCACGCGGTCCTTCGGCGTGTGGCAGGGACGAATCGGTGGCGGCGTTCGCGCGCAGGCGGCTGGGCGTGCAGGCGGGCGAACGTCTTTTGCAGCCGCTGGTTTCCGGCCTCTACGCTGGCGATCCCGAGCAGGTCAGCTTGCCGTCTGCGTTCCCTCTGGTCGCGGCCATGGAGCGCAACCAGCGCAGCTTCATGCTGGCCATGCGCAAGGAATTCGCCGCCGCCAAGTCGAAGACCGCGCCGCGACTGGCATCGTTCGAGCGTGGGCTGGACGAGTTGACCGCCGCGCTGGCCGCGCATCTCGGACCGGATTTGCGTCTCGGAGCGCGCGTATGCAGCGTCGAGAGAGATGCGGACACCTACCGCGTCGCCGTGGAGGAGCACGGCCTCACGCAGACACTCGAAGCCCGGGCCGTGGTCGTGGCACTGCCAGCCCACGTGGCGACCTCGGTGCTGGGCCGGCTCGATGGCGAGATTGCGGAGACGCTGGCGCACATTCCTTATGTGCCGGTCACCCTGGTTCACCTCGGCTATCCGATTTCCGCGTTGTCGCGCGCCATTGATGCCTACGGTTTCTTCGTGCCACCCTCGGAGCCGTTGCGCGTGCTGGGCGGAATCTTTCCCTCGCAGTTTTTCCAGACGCGCGCGCCGGATGGCTTCCATCTGTTTTCCGTACGCACGGGCGGCGCCCGCCATCCCGAGGCCTTTACCATGCCCGACGCCGAATTGGTCGCGCTCGCCGACGGCGAGTTGCGCGGGCTGCTGGGCCTGACCGTCGGCCCGTCGTTCGTGCACATCGTTCGCCACGAGCACGCTTTGCCCCAGTACACGCTCGGGCACATGGGCCGCATCGCCTTGCTCGAAGACGGCGAGCGCCGCCATCCCGGCCTGTTCTTCCACGGCAACGCCTACCACAATGCGGGCCTGCCCGAGCTGGTCAGCCGCTCGACGAAGCTGGCCGAGCGCGTGGCCGGATCCCTCAGGTAGACGGCGTCACAGCTCGGTGAGGAGCGTCTCGGGTGTTGCTAGAAGTCGTCGATAGTGAGCCGCAGACGGGGTTTGCCTATGTGGTGCTTGGAGAAAGTGCCTCGCCGTGAGGTTGGGCGGGCGCTCTCCGGCGCTGGCTCGGGCCGGGCAGGCTTCGCGTTGTTCGCTGGAGCTGGAGGCGCTTGGTCGGTGTCAATGGCCTCGACGTGGGCATAGCGGAGCGGCGCTGGCTGTACCTGAACGGCATTCGGAGGTGGCAGGCTAGCCGTCGAGGTCTGTGCCGTCGGGGGCAGCATCATCCGTTCCGCTCCGGTCACTTTGCGGTGACCACCTGCGGAGAGAATCAGGATGACAACCGCCGCGCCGACTGTGGCCCCCGCGGCAATCACCACCTTCATCCTCCTATCAACCTGCTTGAACCAGTCGTGGACAAAGACGCTGAGCGCCCGTGCCTTGCCGAGCAAGCCGATGGCGTCTGCCCAATCAAGGCGCGGTCGGGCCACAATGGTTTTGTCAATCGATTCCGCCGTCGCCGCCGGAACCACCCATGCGTTGTCCGACCAGCTACCAAGCGCAGCAGCCTCCAAGTTGCGCACGAAGTCCCGGATGGATGGAAAACGATCCGCTGGCCGCTTCGACAGCGCACGCAGGAGCACCGGCTCTAGCGCAGGGGGCAGGTCGGGCACATCGGCCGACAGCGGCTGCGGAGACAGGTTCCGTAGTTGATAGAAGAGGGCATCCGGATCATCGGCGGAAAACGGTGGGTGGCCCGATAGCATTTCCCAGATGATACAGGCCAGCGCCCATTGATCGGCCCTGTGGTCGACGGCGTGGCTCGGTCCGAAGGCTTGCTCGGGCGACATGTAAGTGGGCGTGCCCACGGCCTTCGATGCATCCGTCAGCTTGGTTTCAGAGGCTCTGATCTTCGAGACGCCGAAGTCGAGCACCTTTACGAAATCGGGCTCGCCCGGGACGTGGACCAGGAAGATGTTGGCGGGCTTGAGATCGCGGTGAACGATACCCTTGGCGTGCACCGCGGAAACGGCAGCGCCCACCTGGCGCGAAATTCGGATGGCGCTCGGCAAGGGCATTGCGCCCGCGCGCCGGATCCTGCGATCCAGATCCTCGCCTTCGAGGAATTCCATCACCAGGTACGGCTGCCCGTCGGCGGAGGAGCCAAAGTCGAGGACATTCACCAGGTTGGGATGGCCGAGTCGTGACGCCACGACTGCCTCGCGATGAAAGCGGGCCAGGGCGACGTCTTTGCTGGCCATCGCACGGTTGAGCAGCTTGACCGCGACGCGCTTTCGCACGCGAAGGTGATGGGCTTCGTACACCGCGCCCATGCCACCCTGGCCAATTCGTCCGACGAGCTGGTAGGCATCGCCCAGCACGACGCCGACGAGTGGATCGGCATCGGCCTCAGCGGGCATGGCCGAACCCTTACCGTCCGGCGGGACAGTGCATTCCGTCAGTCGACCGATTCCGTGCAAGGGACTAACTCACTGAGTGAATATGCAATTTCAACAACATCCATCATAGCGCCGATTGCCACGGTTGGACAGCTCGGCGGCGACGGCCGGGTATTCCGCAATGCGCGCGGGCGGCAAAGAGAGGAGAGCGCGCCCGGCATCCGCTTTTAAGAGACAATTCAGGCGTGTAGGTAGATGTAGTTGATCGAGGATTTCTTGTCGGGCGCTATTCCTCAGGTAGACGTCGTCACAGCTTGGCCAGGAACGTCTGCACCGAGCACAGCTGCTCGCAGGTCGCGATGAAACGCGCTTCCTGTTTCGTGGGGGCATCTTCCGAGACCGGTGCCAGTTTTCCCCGCAGCGATGGGCATTCGTCGAGCAAGGCCACAAGCGTGGTCAGCATCGTCGCGTCGACCTCGCCTTCAAGCTTGGCCAGCTTGCGCAGCGATGTCCATGGTTTTCCGGCGGCGATGGCGGCCCGAAGCGCGCGTGTCCCTTGCTCCAAGGCCTTGGCCCGCTCACGATTCGTTTCCGTGCGGGCTTCCCGGACCAGCACATTTTCGAAGGCTCGCGCAGCGGCGAGCACCACATCCTGGCCAAGCAATCGCCAACCGATCCGGAACAGCTTGTCGGCGCGTGTTCGCTGCAGCAGCGATGCAGACGGGTTCTGGCCGGGCTCGTCTTGCAGCAGGTGCTCCATGCCCAGGTTGCAGGTTGCCACCGACGCGCGGGCAGCCTCGAACGGGCGCAGCGTGCGGCCCTCGATGCTACAGCCTGCGGCGAGCACGTTGGCCAGATAGGCGAGCTCTTGCATGCGTCGTCCGTGAAGATCGGCGGCCTGCGCGCCGAGCCTGCGCATGGCTTGGGTGAAGACGCCGCTGTCCTGCGCCGACGCAGCGTCAGTGTGCTGGACTTCTTGCAACAGAAGCAGTGGCCCGGATGCCGGTAGCACGTCGGCGTCACGTAGGATTTCCACCAGGCTGGAGGCCCTCACCGCATCCGTGTCAACGCGCACCTGCGAGCCGTTGTGCGCGGCACTGGGGTGCGAGGGCGTTCGCAGGGAGCGGAAGTAGGCGTGGGTGACCGGATCTCGCTGCTCGGTTGCAAGGATGTCCGCCAGGTCAGTGGTTCGCGCAAGCGCGAGAAAACTCGCCGCGCTGGAAGGAGCAATGAAGCCTTCCTCGGCCTTGCGCTCCTCGCGTTCGGCGCCGACATCCGACTCCAGCATTTCGTCGGAAGTCAGGACTTGATAGAGCCCACCATTGTCTTCGATAAAATCGGCGGCCATGTGACAGCAGCGTTCCAGCACCCGGCCGAGGAAATCGTGGTGGTCGCGGTCGAGGGCGGGACCGTGAGAATGGCATCCCAACCCTCATGGTTGCGCGAGATGATGCGGTACTCGTCGATCTCTTCGCATAGACAGCTTTCCAGGGCCTTTTCGGTCAGCTCGTCGTCGTCGGACATGCGATCCGCCATGGCCAGTGCGAGCTCTTCGATGTTGATGACCAGGACGTGCTTGTGCAGGGCGAGGGTCACCAGGTCCTCGGGCAGCTCGGCGAGCTTTTCCGCCGCGAACGTCTCGCCCGCCTCCAGCATGACCTCCAGCCAGAGGGCGAAGCGATTGGCGTCGAAGGTCTCGTCCTTGCCCGGCCGCTCGCTTCGCCAAAGGTCGTCGTCGAAAATGCGTTTGAGTTGCAGGGTGGTGGCCAACGCGACGATTTCACCCGCGTCCTCCAAGCCGACATGATCGATCAGCTTGCCGAGGGCTGGCGCGGGCAGGGCTTGCACCGCGGCGACCAGGTTGGGCTCGTCGAGAATGCGAGTCAGCAACGCACGGGGCGCAACCTTGCGGCTGGGCAGGGGTGACATGGCCCCAGTATTGGGCCAGCCAATTCGGGCTTGTGCAAGACATCTCGTGGCAACCGGAGAGGTGGTACAAATGGGCAGAGATGCCGGAGATCAACGAACCGACCATCGCCCTCGGGGATGTGCTGCGCCCGACCGTGCTGCACGTCGACCTTGCCCGCCTGACGGCCAACTACGAGTTGCTACGGCGCCATGCTGGCGTTCCGGTGCTGGTGGTGCTCAAGGCCAATGCCTACGGCCACGGGCTGGTCGAGGTGGGACGCCACTTCGATCTTCTGGGGGCACCGTACCTTGGGGTTGCCTATCTCGAAGAGGGGCTACGCCTTCGGCAGGCTGGCGTGCGCGTGCCTATCCTCGTCATGGGTGGGATCGTAGGCGAGCAGATCCCGTTGTTTGTCGAGAACGATTTGACCTTGACCGCATCGTCGGTGGACAAGCTGAACGCCATTGAGACCTGCGCATCCGCGCTCGGCCGCACCGCGCACGTCCATTTGAAGATCGACACAGGCATGGAGCGCATCGGCGTGCACTGGTACAGCGCGAACAAGTTGCTGGAGGCATCGCTGCGCTGCCCGCACGTGAAGGTCGACGGCGTGTTTTCACACTTCGCCAGCGCCGATGCCGAGGACCTGACCTTTGCTCGTCTGCAGCTCGAACGGTTCATCGAGGCGCTCGATTTCTACCGCGCGCGTTCGCTGCCGACGCCCACCCGCCACATCTCCAGCTCGGGTGCGGTTCTGCAGATGCCGGAGGCCAACCTGGATATGGTGCGACCCGGAATCTTGCTCTACGGAGCCTATCCGGCATTACACCTCTCGCGCTCCATTGATGTCCGTCCGGCGCTACGCTGGGCAACGAACATCGTGTATTTCAAGGTCGTGCTGGCGGGTGCTGGCGTCAGCTACGGCTCGACCTGGAAGCCCGCGACGCAGGTTCGCGTGGTCACGCTGCCCGTCGGCTACGGCGACGGCTACATGCGCTGCATGTCGGGCAAGGCCGAGGTCGTGATCCGCGGCCACCGCTATCCGGTGGTGGGACGCGTCTGCATGGACCAAGTGATGGTGAACCTGGGCTGGAACAGCGCCTTCAACGGGGACGAGGCAATGCTGCTGGGCGGAGAAGGCGAAACGCAAATCCGCATCGAGGAAATGGCCGCCTGGGCCGGCACCATCCCGCACGAGATCCTAACCAGCATCAACACCCGCGTGCCTCGCGTCTACAGCAACCGCCTCGCGGATCGCCTGCCCCGCCACATCGCGGGCGGTATGCCCGGCGACCCGGGAGCCTGACCGGGCTTCTCGCTGCCTTGGGCAGCTACACCATCTGCAACCCTGCGGCTAGCAGCTCTTCGGTCCTGAGCCGCATGCCGGGTTTGAAGCCGACGTAGAATCTGTTGATACCCGGGAAGCCACACCAATAGATTTTGGCCGAGACGAGCGTGCTCCCTTCGATGGCCAGCATCTGGGTGATTGCCGTCAATACCCCATTGGGATTTCGCATTTTGTAAGCCAAACAGACGCATCGTCGCTTGGTTTTCGCTGGCTGCCATATGGGCGCCACCTTCACTGGGTCGAGCTGCTCATTGAAGATGCTCGCCCACTCCGTATCCGGCGGCGTGTCGCCGGCGAAGGTACACATCTCCAGAAGCCCTCCGTTCTCGAACTGCGCGTCCAAGGTGTAGGCAATCGAATCGGTGATCGAATACGCATCTACGGTCCTTTTGTGATCGCGAAGGACACTCCTCACTTTGAAAGACCCGGCAACGTTGTCAGCTCTCTTCAGTGTGGCTCGCATGGCTACCTCCTTCTCCTATGAAACCGTCGGGCGAGGCTGCCGGTGTCAGGTCATCCTCTTGCAGAAGAGCACGCCCGCACCTTCGTAAGTCGAAGACAGACGGCAGGCGTTCTGATCCTCCTTGGACTTGCCTCTATGGGCGCCGGACTCGCACTGAACACAAGTGAACCGGGTCACGCAGGCCAGAAAATAGCCGCGGAGGGAATCGCCACCGTATCATTGGTGACGGTACTAGGGTCGCTCTTTGTGTTTGTCTTTGCCCGATCGCACATCTACGACGCGATCAATATTTATAACGACGACGTTTTCCGAAGAATGCAGAGCGGACCCGGGATCGCTTCTGACTCGGACAAGCGCTAATTGAGTCCCGGAAAGCTGGATCACACGTGTGTCGCTTTCTCGAACGATACTTCGCGACGTGCCTCCTCCTCCTCAGTGCCCAGGATGGGACGTGATGGCGACCGCCCCCGTTTCAAGCAGCGACTTCAGGTTGGAGAGGATGCTTGGCCAACCTCCGGACACGGCCGTGATGAGCTTGGAATCCAGCCGTTCGATTTCGTGGGTGATGGTGAGCTTCACCGCGCTGTCCACGGGCTCGAGCTCGATGGTGCATCGGCTTGGGCCTTCGGCCTTGAGCTCGGGTATCCATTCGTGCTGCCAGTGGATGACCATGCGCCGGGGCGGGTCGATCTCCAGAATCTCGCCCGTGTCGGTCAGGGTTCCGTCCGGGGCGGCCATCTTCCAGGGCGAGCCCTTCTTCCAGTCGCACTCGACGCTGGTGCCAAACCAGTATTGGCGGATGAACTGCGGGTCGGTCAGAGCCTCCCACAGCTTTGCGGGCGTTGTGCGGATAAAGGTGACGTAGACGAATTGGCTTCGGTTTGTTGCGTTCATGGCGTTCTCCATGTTGGTGTTTCAGTCTTTGCCGTCTTCCTCAAGACGGCGTTTCAAGTCGCGCAGCGCCTTGAGGCGCGGCCGCTCGAACTTGCAGATCCAGCGATCGTAGATTTCTTGTAGCGGCACCGGGTTGAGGAAGTGCAGCTTCTCGCGCCCGCGCCAGTGCACCGCTACCAGGGTGGCCGCTTCGAGCACGGCAAGGTGCTGGGTCACACCCTGCCGAGTCATGTCCAGGTGTTGACAGAGCTCGCTCAACGTTTGGCCGTCGTGCGCGTGCAGGCGGTCCATGAGCTTCCGCCGCCCTGGGTCGGCCAGTGCCTTGAACAGCAGATCTGCGTCGCTCATAGCGAAGAAATATGCAAGCAAACACTTGCATGTCAAGGGGCGATGCGCACAGTACCTTGTTTCACTAGCTTCGCTTGAGGCCGTCACTTATGCTCGCCGCGACCATGAAAGCCACCCAAGCTGTCGCGAGCTGTGCGGCCATCGCGGTCCTCGCGGGCGTTGTGGTCGGCGTTGGGTGCCATGACGGAAGCGCGGCGAAGGCGGCAGCATCTAGCGGAGCCGCAGGGGCACAGGCGCCGGCCCCATCGCGCCCAGTACCAGCCACGCCGGCGCCCAAACCCGAGTGCGCCGCCTGCGCGATGGAGGACCTGCGGCTGGCGGCGCACAAGGATCAGGTCGTGGTGACCGCGCGCTACCTCGGGCTCAAAGAGCGCTGGCTAGACGAGCAACGCACGAACCGGCGTTGCACACGGAATGCGGAAGTTATGGGTGTTGTGCGCTTCGCCCTGGTCGGGGAGAACCCCTGGCGCGAGGAATTCTTCGACCTGCCCACGCGCCGAGATCTGGCCAAGATGATGGAGGTGGACTTGCCCTGTCCGGAGTTGTCGCGGCCTCAGTACGCAAGGCTGTACCAGTACGATCCCGACGACAGCGAGAGGGATGGCCTTGGGCAAGCGCCGGTGTTGCGGCGAGGCCAGCTCTACCGGCTGACCTTCGTCAGAAGCACCGGTGCCATGCGGGAGCCCAGCCACCCGAATGATAGCCTGTTGGTGCTGACGCTTGTCGCTGTCAATCCGCACGGACGATGACCACCATGAGGAGAATCACCGACACCTTTCGCCTGCCGCTGGTGCTGGTCCTCCTTGCCGGTCTCTGGGCGGGCTGTGCCGGGTCAGAGCTGCGCGCGGGCAAGCTTGGGGCAGAGCAGGTGGGCATGGCGACCTACTACTCGCCGCGCTTGGCGGGGCACCGAACCGCCAACGGGGAGCGCTACGATCCCGCGCGCCTCACGGCAGCTCACCCGAGCCTGCCATTCGCGACGTGGGTGCAAGTAACCCGGCTGGATGGCAGCGGGCGCACGGTCGTGGTGCGCATCAACGATCGCTGCGCGGGCAGCCGGAAGATCATCGACGTGTCCGAAGCGGCAGCACGCCGGCTCGACATGATCAGGGCTGGGACCGTTCGCGTGCAGATCCAGGTGGTGACCGCTCCGTGACTGCCGGGTGTTTAGGGGTACTTGATTCCCGAAAGTATACTTGCGTTTGGTCAGACCCAACGCAAGTATGGTGGCGTGATGAACTGAACCTTCTGGTTGAACGAGCTGGAGATGGCCTTCGCATCGAGGTCATCTCTCGATCCTAGAAACGACACTGCTCGCCACGGTGCTGAGGCCCTGTCACGGCGGAGGTGCCGTCGAGATCCGAACCCAGCCTAAAGTCTACGCGTTCGACACCGGGTTCGTCGCTTATCACCGTGGCTGGGGCTCGTTGCGCGACGAAGACTGCGGTCAGCTCCTGGAGCACCTCGTGCTCGGCGAGATCGTGGCGCGTTTCCGTGCCTCGCGCTTGCACTACTGGCGCGACAAGCAGCAGCACGAGGTCGACTTCGTGATCGAGGTTGCTCGCCGTCGCGATGTCGTGGCCATCGAATGCAAGAGCGCCGCCCAGAAGCTCGACCCTGCGGGCCTGCTGGCGTTTCGCAGGCGACATCCCCGCGGCAGGAACCTCGTCGTCACCCTACGGGACACCGACGAGCACAAGCGCTCCTTTGGCGAGATTGAGGTGGAGTTCGTCCCCTACCTCAAGCTGCCGCGTTTGCTCGACAATCTGCGAAGACCGGAGGCGTGAAGCTTTGGCCGGCACTTGCACGGAGGCTCCGAGTGTGTAGACTCCTACACATGGCGACCAACCTTGCTATCGATGACCGGCTGCTGAACGAGGCCGTTCGAGTTGGAGGCCATCGAACCAAGAAGGCCACGGTGACGCAGGCTCTGGAGGAGTACGTCCAGCGGCGGAAACAAGCGCAAATCCTGGAGCTTTTTGGGAAGGTCGATTTTGACCCGAGGTACGACTACAAACGGCAACGCCGACGCGCATGAACATCATCATCGACACCTCGGTCTGGTCGCTTGCGCTTCGCAGACAGCGGTCGTCGCCCAGCGCGGAGACAAGGGAACTTGCCGAGTTGGTGCGGGAGGGCCGTGCGGCCATGCTGGGACCTGTGAGGCAGGAGCTCCTCTCCGGCGTCCGAGCCGAGCAGCAGTTCGAATCGCTGCGCGGTCATCTTCGTGCATTCCCGGACATACCTTTGGAAGCTGAGGACTACGAGGAAGCAGCCTCCTTCTTCAACAAATGTGGAGCGAGGGGGATCCAGGGCTCCAACACGGACTACCTCATCTGCGCCGTGGCCGCGCGACGGGGGTTCGGCATCCTGACGACGGATACGGACTTTGCGCACTTCGCGCGGGTGCTCCCGATCGAGCTCCACGCCCCGCGCGCGTCCTTGACTGGCTAACTTCTATTGTAGACGGCTCGAACGATGACACTGGGCACCTTCGCTCACGTTCTGTCTGACGATTTCGAGGCGCGCGATGCTGTTGCCCAAATGGGCGATTCGCACCCACATGCCCTCTCGGATTGGTCCGCCGTAGCTGTTGGTATTGTTGAATCCAGCTGTCACTTCATAGTTTGAATAGGAGAACGAGGCTCCACAGACACTGAACCGTTCGGTCTTGTGCGGAATGGAAACGAAATTTTCGACCCGCCCCTCCACTACCGCAACGTTACCCTCTTTCAACGCGTTTCGGAGGGCAGAGTAGTCGCGCCAAGTGCTTGTAAATGTGAACGCCATCCACAGAACGGAACAAGCCAGGACGAAAAATCCAAGCTTGACCCCATCTTTGGGTCCCATCTGCCCCGGGAACATACAGGGGAGGATCTTTCGATTCTTCACCAGGAAGATCCCGATGAAGACAAATACAAGTCCGACGGCCGGGAACCACCAATTTCGGAAGCCGCCTTCCACGACGTCGAAGATCAACGCGTATTTCATTTGTGGTTCGTCCAACGATTGCGCGTTCAGGGCTGCAACGCGCGGTTATGCGGCGAGGCGGTCGGGATCTTGCAGATTCCGATGCGAATCTCTGGACACTCGGGTGTCCCGCCGAACGGAATTTCAATCACGGGCATCCGACGTCCCCCACTGAAGGCGGTCCAAGGATCCAGCGACTCGGGCTTCTTGTGGCCCCTCGACCAGACCGAAAGAACTGACCTGTGGCCCTTTGAGAGCGCCTCACGCTTGGACTTCATTTCCGGCCTTGTCATGTACGTGTGGCACGGGTTGAGAATCACCGACACCTTGGATCTTCGCAGCACCTCGGCAAAGCCGGAGTCGAATACTGCCCGCATGTCTTTGCGGTTGGTCCTGACGATGTTCATTTCGCCGCAAATGATCGGCGCGGCGTTGCCGCAGACTCGATCGGGAAACTCGGCGACAAAGGCATCCTTGTGGCCCCGAAGCACGAAGTCATTCGAGTTGCTTTCGGAAAGAGCACACTGTGTTTTGGCGAGTCGTCCATCGTTCGCAAGCTGAACACGAGGACATCAGCGCCCTCCTCATGGCAACGATTGGCAACCCGCTTGAGATACGGGCCAAACCGTGGCCGCTTTCGCCCACGTCGCGCATCCCAAGTGATCAGCGCAACCGTGCCGACTGACAACGCAACGGCCCGGACGGTGTTTTTCGGCGACTTCCGAGAGCAACGTTTCATAGTAGTGTCGTTGATGTGTGACCGCATGGCGATTGCGCGTTCAGGCGCGGTTGTCCGGCGTTTTGCCGGCTCACGACTATTTCTCGCCCTTCTTCCGCTTCAGCTTAGGCACTACTGGCACGGGCTCTGCTTCAATTGGAGGTTCGGGTGCTTCCTCAAGGAGATGGTCCAGTTCCCGAACCATCATGTGCATGAGCCTCGGGTCCATTCCGTCTTCCTCCGGACCAAATGGGCCGTGACGCATGTGTTCCGCTGCCCTCTGGAACCTCCGACGAGCGGCCATCGCTTCTTCTGGGGTTCCGTCCCTCGCCATGCGATAGGCCTCCATCCCAAGCTCGTACATCCAGGGCATGTCGTCTCGGAACAGACTTGCCATCACGAGCAGAGCAACTGGGTCGCCTGGCTTGGCGCCGATCATGTGACTGAGTTCATGGACCATCATCGGGTGGAATCTGCGCCATCGGCGGCGAAAGCCGCGAGGGCCATCATCAGCCACTTCGCGGAATCTGGAGTCCAGCGACCTGACGCTTGTAACGAGCTCCTCAAGGATCTCGGGCTGCGGGCGCGCGTGCTTCGCCTGGACCGCGGTCTTTGGGATTGCCGCAATCTTCTTTCCCAACTCGGGCCAAAGCGCATCGAACAGTTGAGTGACGCGGTCATCCGGTACAGGATGGGGTGAGAGCTGGTTCAAAGACTGAACGATTTCGAGCAGGCCGCCACGGTCTGCCTTCTTTGCCTGGAACTGAGCGAGAGGACCGGTAATGTCGCGGACTTCGAGATCGAGAAGCAAGGGAATGACTCGGCTTCCCTGCATCGACTTCGCCAGTGCCCCCGCCTCGAACAGCACCCACGGAGAAGCAACATTCTCGCGTGTGACACAGGTAATACCGAAGTTGGCAGCCTCAAGTTCCTTCGCAACCTGTTCGGCCCAGCGCTGTCCCGCTTCGATGTCGGCCTGGGAAAGCCACGGTTCCACGTAGTGGAGGACAAGTGGGATCCATCCGTGCAAAGCATCGCCGAGAGAATGGCTTCGATCACCGCTCCAACTGATGAACACTTTCATGGCTTGCTTCTCCCTGGTCCTGGGTAGTCCGTCCAACTTCCATTCTACGCCGAAAAATCTCCAACATTTCAGCGACGATTGCACCCTCTGGTGTCCGGAATCAGGCGATAGGGATCCGCGATTTCAAGCGAGAGGCACGCCGGGCGCGACACGACCATACGCTGCCCACAGTGCGGAGAGCCGTCCGCGCTACTTTCCCCGCAGCTTGCCCAGACCCGCGAACGGGTTGTTGAACGGACGATTCTGTTGCGGCGGTGGCGGGGATTGGGGGCGCGGGCCGCGATTGGGTCCGCCGCCGCGGTGGTCTTGCTCGCCGGAGCGCGGGCCGCGGGCTACGTCGCCGGCGGATCCAGAGCGCAGGGACAGGGCGATCTGCTGCTTGTCCAGTTTCACATCGAGCACGCGCGCACTCACGCGGTCGCCGGGACTGACCACTTCGCGCGGATCCTTCACGAAGCGATCGGCGAGTTGCGAGATGTGGACCAGGCCGTCCTGGTGCACGCCGATGTCGACGAAGGCGCCGAAGTTGGTGACGTTGGTGACGATGCCGGGGCACACCATGCCGGGCTGCAGGTCGTTCAAGGTGTGGATGTCCTGGCGAAAGGAGAACGGGACGAAGGTTTCGCGCGGGTCGCGGCCTGGCTTCTCCAGCTCCTTGATCACGTCGGCGAAGGTGAAGGCGCCCAGCTCTTTCTCCAGATCCTTCGCGCTTTTCACCAGCTGCACGCCAGCGCCCAGCAGGCCCGCGACGGGCACGCCCAGACGTTCGGCCAGTCTTTCGAGCGCTCCGTAGCGCTCGGGGTGAACCCCGGTGTTGTCGAGCGGGTGCTCGGCCTCGGAAATGCGGAGAAAGCCCGCAGCCTGCTCGAACACCTTGGCCGAAAAGCGCGGGACGTCCAGCAAGGACGTGCGCGAGCGGAAGATACCCTTCTTGCCGCGGTAGTCGACGATGGCCTTGGCCAGCCCCGGCCCGATGCCCGACACATGGGCCAGCAGGTGGTAGGAAGCGGTGTTGAGGTTCACGCCGACCTGGTTCACGCAGGAATCCACGACCGCATCCAGGCTCTTTTGCAGGGCGGTGGGCGAAACGTCGTGCTGATACTGGCCCACGCCGATGCTCTTGGGATCGACCTTGACCAGCTCGGCCAGGGGGTCTTGCAAGCGCCGCGCGATGGAAATGGCGCCGCGAATGGTGAGATCCAGGTCGGGGAATTCCTCGCGTGCTATGTCGCTGGCGCTGTACACGCTGGCGCCCGATTCGCTGACCATCACCACCGGCACCTTCAGGCCGGCGCCATCCATGGCGTCGCGGATGATGGCCTCGGTCTCGCGGCCGGCGGTGCCGTTGCCGACCGCGATGGCGCGGATGCCGCCTTTCTTGACCAGCTCGGCCAGCAGGGTTGCGGTACCGGCTTTTGCGCCGACCGATTCGAGGTGCATCACCGTGCTGCCCACGTACTTGCCGGAATCGTCGACCACGGCCAGCTTGCAGCCCGTGCGCAGGCCGGGATCCACGCCCAGCACGGCCTTGGGCCCGAAGGGCGCCGAGAGCAGCAGCTTGCGCACGTTCTCGGCGAAGACGTGGATGGCGGCCTCGTCGGCCACTTCGCGCAGGGCCTTGTGGACTTCGTTTTCGATGGCTGGCACCACATGAGCGCGCAGGGCGAATCGCGCGGCCTTCTTCAGCAGGGGCGCGCCCGCGAAATCGGGTTGCGTGCAGGCCGCGGCCTCGAACATGTGCAGCAGCTCCTCGGCCAGGGGATCGACTGGCGTCCGCGGTTTGGCAGCCGCGTCGGCCGGCATGGCGGGTTCGGGCGGCGTCGGACCGCCCAGGTGCAGGGTCAGCTCCTCCTCCATCCAGCCGCGCCGCATGGCCAGGTAGCGGTGCGAGTTTTCGGGCTTGAGTAGATCTTGCACGCGCGCTTCGAAGGTGAAGTAGTTCTCGAACTTGCTCGGCGACTTGGCCTTTTCACCCTTGGCGGTCTTGGCGAAACCATCGTGCATGTACCGGTTGCGCGTGATGCTGCGCAGATCGGCGTTTTCCGACAAGCGTTCGATGATGATTTCGACTGCGCCGGCCAAGGCCGCGTCGGTGTCGGGGATCTTTTTCTCCTCGTTGATGAAGGCGCTGGCGTGGCTGTCCGGTGATTCCCCATTGGCTGGCACAAGGCCGTGGCCGCAATCCCACAGCCAGTTGGCCAGCGGCTCTAGGCCGGCCTCGCGCGCGATGACCGCCTTGGTCTTGCGCTTTTGCTTGTAGGGTAGGTACAGATCTTCCAGCGCCGCCAGGTCGTAGGTTCCTTGCAGCTTGTCGCGCAGCTCGTCGGTCAGCTTTCCCTGCCGGGTGATCTCCTCGACGATGAAGGTCTGGCGCTTGAGAATGCTGTCCCAAGTTTCCTTGCCGTCGATGACGGCGCGGATCTCGACCTCGTCGAGCGCCCCCGTCGCCTCTTTGCGATAGCGCGCGATGAAGGGCACGGTGGCGCCCTCTTCCGTGAGGCGCAGGACAGCGGCCACGCCCTGCGCTGGAATCTTCGGGTGCGCTGCCGCGAGCCAAGATTCGAAGGTGACCTGAGCCATGGCCCGCCACCCTACCGAAAAGAAGACGGCGATCTAGGCTTGATCTTCGGAATCGCACAAGTGTCAGCGGAGGTCGTAGGATTCGTCCGCGTCCGTGGCAGAATGGCCGCCTTCATGGACACGTCACTTCACACCGAGCTCGGCTCTGCGTTGCTGCGCGAGCTTTTCGACACCTGGCGCGAGATCAACGCCAATCACTTTCGCGGCAAGCTGCGGCCGCCCGTGCTGGAGTTTTCCGACGTGGGCAGCCGCCTTGGCCAGTGGAATGGCGCCAGGCGCACCCTGTCCATCGATCGCCGATTGGCGTTCGAGAAGCCCTGGAGCGTGGTACGCGAGGTGCTCAAGCACGAGGTGGCGCACCAGTTCGTCGACGAGGTTTTGCAGATTCACGATCAGGCTGCCCACGGTCCGGCCTTCGAAGACGTGTGCCGCCGCTTCGGCATCGATGCGCGCGCCACCGGGCTGCCCGCCGCGCCCTCGGGCAGCGAGGGTGGCAGTCCGGTGCTGCGGCGGATCACGCGCCTACTCGCCCTGGCCGAGAGCCCCAATGTCCACGAGGCCGAGGCGGCCATGAAAGCCGCGCATCGGTTGATGCTCAAGCACAACATCGAAACCAAGGTGGCGGCAGCCAGCGAGGGCTACGCCTTCGTTCATCTGGGCGTGCCGCGCCGGCGGGTGGAAGCGGCCGAGCATGTCCTGGCTGGGATCCTTGCCCGCCATTTCTTCGTCGAGGCCATCTGGGTGCCGTCGTATCTGGCCAGGGAGGCGCGCAGCGGTCGCGTGCTTGAGCTGTGCGGCAGCCTGTCGAATCTGGAGGTCGCGTCCTACGTCTACGCATTCTTGCTCGAAACCGCCGAGCGCCTGTGGCGCGAGCACAAGCGCAGACACAACATCGACAGCGACAAAGAGCGCCGCCGCTTCCAGACGGGCGTGATGAGCGGCTTCGACGAAAAGCTCAAGGCCGGAACCAAGGAGGATCAGCGCGAGGGGCTGATCTGGGTCGGGGATCCGGGCTTGGAGAATTTTCTGCACCAGCGCTACCCGCGCCGCACGGGCGGTGGCGGCATCGGCGTGCGCTTGACCGCCGCCTACGAGCACGGCCGGGAAGCCGGCCGCAACATCGTCCTGCACAAGCCGGTCAAAGAGGGTGGGGCGCGCGGGCGGCTGCTGGGACCGATGCGATGAAGGAGATTGTGGAACAGGTGCGTGCTGGGCAGGCCGTCGTGCTCACCTATCGCGGGCGTCCCGCTCTTCGGCTGGAACCCATCCGCCCCGCGACCTTGGAGGCAAACGACCCTTTCTACCGGCTGGGTGAGCTTGCGAAGCGCCGTGGGGCCTCATTGACGAACCGCCAGATCGACGACATCGTTTATGGCCTCGGCGAGAGCTCTCCGCGGCGGCGAGGGTTCTCTGCTAGCCGAAAGGGCAGTTGAGCAGTAAGCTTCGTTGCCAATGCGAGCTGTGACTATCGAAATCCCCGAGAACATCTTGGTCGGCTCCGGACAGTCGAGCGAGGAATTCGCACGGGAAGCGAGATTGCTCCTCCTGGCCAAACTCTTCGAGCTTGGCCGCGTGTCATCGGGCAAAGCGGCGGAGGCCTGCGGCATGACGCGCGTAGAGTTCCTTCTTTCAGTCGGCAAGCTAGGCGTCTCTCTCGCGCAACTCGATTCGGACGAGCTGAAGCGGGAACTTGCCGATGCCTGAACCGCCTGTCGTTGCGGATAGCGGTCCGCTGATCGCGTTGGCGTTGGTTCAGCGTCTCGATCTCCTGCGCGATATCTACGGGACCGTGTTGGTTCCGGATGCCGTCTGGCGCGAAGTCGCCGAATCCGCGCCGGACCGTCCGGGCGCGGTCGAATTGGTGAGATCGCCCTGGTTGGTCAGAACCTTGCTTGCGCATCCCCCGGACATTTTGCTGCGCGCAGAGCTCGGCCCTGGCGAGGCAGAGGCGATCGCGCTGGCGACCCAACTGGGCGCCCGGATACTCTTGGACGAGAGGAAAGCAAGAAGGATTGCGGAGATTGGCTACGGGCTTCTCATACGAGGGACCATCGGAACGCTTCTTCTGGCCCGGAAGAAGAATCTGATTCCAGCGATGGGACCGCTACTTTTGCAGATGCAGTTGTCTGGCTATTTCCTTTCGACCGCGCTCATCGAGGCCGCATGACCATCGGTGGGTGAAACACCTGCCGGATGAGATACATGGCTTTTCGGACTCGGACCGGCCGTTTCTGAGCGGTTTCGACGAAAAGCTCAAGGCCGGCACCAAGGAGGATCAGCGCGAGGGGCTGATCTGGGTCGGGAATCCGGGCTTGGAGAATTTTCTGAACCAGCGCTACCCGCGCCGCACGGGTGGTGGCGGCATCGGCGTGCGCCTGACCGCCGCCTACGAGCACGGCCGGGAAGCCGGCCGCAACATCGTCCTGCACAAGCCGGTCAAAGAGGGCGCGGCGCGTGGGCGGCTGCTGGGACCGGTGCGATGAAGGAGATTGTGGAACAGGTGCGTGCTGGGCGGGCCGTCGTGCTCACCTATCGCGGGCGTCCCGCGCTTCGGCTGGAACCCATCCGCCCTGCGACCGTGGAGGCAAACGACCCTTTCTACCGGCTGGGTGAGCTTGCGAAGCGCCGTGGGGCCTCTTTGACGAACCGCCAGATCGACGACATCGTCTATGGCCTCTGAAACCTTCGTCGACACGAGTGGCTTCTATGGGCTGCTGGTGGAGCGGGATGAAATGCACGAACGTGCGGTCCGCATCCTGCGGAACGCGGAACGCCGTCGTGCGCTGTTCGTGACCAGCGACTATGTGCTCGACGAGACGGCAACCTTGCTGATGGCCCGCGGCTTCGGGCATCTGGTGCCGGGCTTCTTTTCGTCCACCCTGCAATCGAGAGCGTGCGCCATCGAGTGGACGGGCTCGGAGAGCTTCGCGCGGGCCGCCGACTACATGACCAAGCACATCGATCAGGGGTGGTCGTTCACGGACTGCCTGAGCTTTCAGGTGATGAAAGCCCGTCGACTGAAAGAGGCGCTCACCAAGGACGAGCATTTCGAGAAGGCCGGCTTCAAGGCGCTTCTTCGCTGAGACCTAGTTGAGGGTTCTGCTTGTTGCCAGGGCTGGCCGGGAAAGGACCCTCGGCCCGGCCAATCCGCTAAGAGGTTGCTTGAGAAACTGCCCCGAGCAACGGAGCATCGTCCATGTAACCCCGCTAATTGCCCTGGTGAGGAGTCCGAAAGCGAGGAAAGCTCAATACTTGATAATGCAACTCAAGACGAGCGACGGCGGCATCGTATTGTGGGCGCCGCCTCCTCCCACCGCCACTGTCGTGACCGAGTGTTGGTGGGCGTTGAAAAAGTTGGCGCCCTGGAGGGTATAGCCGGTAAATGAGAAGCCGCGGTCGGAGCCGTTTGAAGCGTAGTCCATGGCGCGCGGGTCGCTCGTTTGCCCCGCGTTGACCCCACCGGTCTGACCCGAGTGGGAGTGCGAGGGCATCTCGGCGATATCGAGAGTGTGCATCTCCTCGCCCAGCGTCTGGCCCACGATACGGCTCGTGAGCCCGGCACCTGCTCCAGCTCCCAGGATGACTCGCCCGCGAGCGTCTGGGAGGTTGAACGTGTTGATTCCATCGCCACCGCCGTACGTTATCTGAGTGACTGCAAAGAGAGCGGCGTAGGTCGTGCGGCTCACAGCCGAACCATCGCAAAGCAACCAGCCATACGGAGCGGTTGTCCCAGCAAACGCCACAACGGTTCCCGGCGGCGTGGTGACCGCGGTGAAGTTGTCGTTCAGCATCTGCGCCGACACCGTATCCCCGGCCTTGAAGCTGTTTGGCACACCAGCGCAGACCCAGGCGCCGACAGCAACGATTGCAACAGGGATGCCGATGAGGATCACGCGGCTCAGCCAGCGCGGGAGGTCCATTTCAATTTTGATTTTCATTGCCGATTCTCCGCTTGTGCTCGGTTAGAGGTCGAAGATGCAGTTGTCGAAGGTGGACTGGCCGAAGACGCAGATGGTGGGGCAGACGTTGGCGACGAAAGCTCCGCAGACCAGGGTGCCGGTGCACGTTCCGCAGGTCGTGATGGAACGAGATTGACCACAGTTGTCGAATCTCGAGATGGCGTTGCAGTTCTTGCCCAGGCGGGTGCACATCTGTTGATCGGTCTCGGAAACGCAAGCGTCGGGGTTGCCTTGCGGGGCATCCGGTGCGGCGTCGGCATTCGAGCCGCCCGTACCCCCGGAGCCGCCGGCTCCGCCGCCGCCGCTCGTGCCGCCGATTCCTACCGCGCCACCGGTGCCGCTGGCGCCGCCAAAACCAGTCGCGTCGATGTTGCCACCGGCTCCGCCCGTGCCCAGCGGAGCATCCGCACTCGAATCGCCCGCGCTATCCACTTGGCCTGTATCCAGTGTCGCCTCGATGTCCACGGGGGCGATGTCGATGGCGACCCCAACGTCGGCCTCGACTTTGCCGTCGGTCGGAATTCCTTCGCCTGCCTCCATCGCCGCGCTATCCGCCGGGACCAAACTGTCGGCATCTCGAAGCTCGGCCGCGGTGGCATCCTTCCCGTCGACCGTGGCGTCTGCACCGCTGCCGATCGCCCCCGCGCCCACGAGCCAGCAGCGATTGTCGGATCGGCAGACGTAGCCGCTCGGGCAGCCGTTGTCGCACGGGAGCGCGCCGTTTTTTGGTTTGGGGTCGAAGCCGCAGCTGGTGACCAGCGCGCAGAGACCGACAACAGCGAATAGCCCGCGCACTAGAAGGCTCCTTGGGCCGAGAGGCCCGCGAAGCCCGTGCCGACTATGGGCGCGACGGCGGTTGGGCCGCTGTCGACGGCCCGCCAGCCCAAGTAATACAGAACCGATCCGGTGGCGAGGGCCGCGGCTCCCACGCTGTAGAATGCCCACTGCATGGTCTGGGCGGTCTTGCCCGATTGGTAGTCACTGGCGCTCGGCGAATTCGACTTGGTGATCGTGTCCGATAGGGAAGTGGCGCGCGTGTAGAAGTAGATTGCCGTTCCGACGGAAGCCAGCCCGACGGCGCCGCAGGCGATGCCCGCGATTCGCATGCCATGGCCGGCCGTGGAAGAAGCCGGGCTGGAGGGAACGGCCGCGACGGCTGGGGCCGTCACCGGTGCTGGCGGTATCGGTGGCGCAACCGTTGGTGGCGGCGCGACGGGCGCAGGCGCGGGAGCAATGGCCGTAGGCGGCGCTGCGACCACCGCTGCCGCGGCGGTTTGGTCGCGCAGCTTTTCCAATTCGGCGATCCAACGCTCGACTTCGCTGCGATCCTTTTCGGTAAGGTCCTTGCCGCGGTCCAGGTACTCGTGCAGGTTCGAAATGGCGGGCTCGGGCCGGTGCAAGTAGTAGTAGCAGGCGCCGAGGTTGCGCGTGAAGGCCGGCTTGTCCGGGTATTCGATGCTCAGCTCGGTGAAGATCTTGGCCGCGTCTTCGTATTGGCCCTCTTTGTAGAATTGCTGGGCCTGCTTTGCCTTGGCGCTGTCTTTCGTGGCAAGCGCGGCGGCCAAGGCGCGTCCCTCCCGAATCGGGAAGGACAGGAGCAACGCCGAGCCAAGCGCGATTCCCAGTAATAGGCGAGCTAGTGAGCGATCCATATTTCGTCCTGGCTCCCTTCTGTCTGCTTCTTGGCGGTGGGTGAGGATTTCAGGTCAGGTCCTGCTACACGCTGCCGCTTCGTAGCAGCGGGGTTTTTCACTACGGCGGGGGAAGCTACACCAGCATCGGGCTTGCTGGGAAGTGCCACCGGGGCGGGTGTTTCCGGCGCGGGGCTCGGCGGTGGTTCTTGGCGAATGGGCACGACCGCGCTGGCGGCCGGGGAGGCGATGCCGGTGTTTGCATCCGACGCTGTCCTACGACTCGGCAAGAGAAGCAGCACAGCCGCGAGCCCGGCTAGCGCCACGCCGCCGACGACAAACGGCCACCTTCGAGGATGCGAGGCCATTGTCGCGTTCTTGTCCCTTTGAATCGCGCTTATCTCGCCCGCGGTTCGCGAAAAGGTCGTGCTCGTCGGCAGCACGACGGTGCGCTCGACCCGCGACGCTGAGCTGGGCCGATTCGGTGAAGGCCACGGCGATTTGAGCATGGCCGTGTTCCCGCCCGCGCCGAGCGCGCCCACGAACGCGGCCATGCTGTCGAAACGGTCGTTTCGCGCGCGGGAGAGCGCGCGGGCGATGGCCGCTTCCGCATCAACGGGCACGTCGGGCGCCAATTCGCGCAGGGGCCGGGGCGTCTCGGTCAGGTGCATGACCAGAAGCTCGGTGCTCGACGCCGCCACGTACGGCGTCCTTCCCGCCAGCATCTCGTAGACGATGGTCGCGAAGGAATAGATGTCCGAGCGCAGGTCGACATCTGCACTGTCCTTGCACTGCTCGGGCGACATGTACGCGGGGCTGCCCATGATGAGCCCGGTTTGCGTCGTGAGCGTCCCGCTCCTGCTGCCACTGCGCTTGATCTTGGCGATGCCGAAATCGAGAACCTTCACCCGCTCGCCGCTCGGAATCTCCGGGTCAGGTACCAAGAACAAGTTCTCGGGTTTCAAATCTCGGTGAACGATCGAGGCGGCATGGGCAGCGGCCAGCGCCGACCCTGTCTGGTTGGCGATGTCCAGAACCTGCGGCAGGGCCATGCGGCCGACATCGGCCAGGCGGTTCTGTAGGGACACGCCTTCGAGGAACTCCATCAGGATGTAGGGCGCACCCTCGGGAGTGACGCCAGCGTCGAACACGTCGATGATGTTGGGGTGGCGAATGGCGCTGGCGGCACGGGCTTCGCTGAGAAATCGCCGCACCAATTCACTGTCTTGCGCCAGCATGGCATGCAGAACCTTGACGGCGGCGCGGCGTTCGATGTGCGGGTTCTCGGCAAGATAGACCTCGCCAAAGCCGCCCTCGCCGAGCAGGCGAACGATGCGGTAATTTCCGAAAAGCTGCCCAGTCTGCAACGCCATGTCCGAACCGCGACGAGACTACGCCCGTTCGCGTTGGAGACAAGCGGATTCTGGCTGTCTCGGGCCCCGGTTGTTGGCACCCGTGCGGTAGTGGGTGAATTCAGCTAGCATCCTGGGCATGACGGAATCGCAGGGATTGCCCGGCCAAGGGCGGGTGCTGCTGGTCGACGACGATGCCAGCTTCCTCGAGGTCATGGCCTTTCTGCTCGAAGAGGAGGGCTACGAGGTGGTGCGTGCCCGCAGCGGGCCGGAAGCTTTCGAGCGTCTGCAGGGCGGGCCGTTTCCCGTGATGGTGACGGATCTGAAGATGCCGGGTTTCGACGGGCTGACTCTGCTCAAGAAGGCCCACGGTCTAGATCCGAATCTGCTTGTCATCGTGACCACTGCGTTCGGCGATATGGCCACCGCGGTGGAAGCCATGAAGGCGGGTGCTTTCGACTTCTTGCCCAAGCCCTGCGACCGCGACCATTTCAAGCTGACGGTCAGGCGGGCGCTGGAACACGCGCGCCTGCGCTGGGAGGTGGGCGAGTTGCGCGGCGGCAGTGGCAGCGAGGGCAAGACGCTGGTCTTCGCTGCGCAAAACATGGCCGATCTCGTCGCGGTGGCCGAGCGGGTGGCGGCGGCGGACGCGACCATTCTTATCCAGGGCGAAAGCGGGACGGGCAAGGAGCTCTTGGCGCGACGGATCCACCTGTCGAGCCCACGCAAGGACGGTGCTTTCGTGGCGGTCAACTGCGGGGCGATCCCGCGCGACCTTCTGGAATCCGAGCTTTTCGGCCACACCAAGGGGGCTTTCACGGGCGCCACCAGCGACCGCAAGGGCCGCTTCGTTCAGGCCGACAAGGGGACGCTCTTCCTCGACGAGATCGCCGAGCTGCCGCTGGATCTACAAACCCGCCTGTTGCGCGTCCTGCAAGAGAAGGTTCTCGAACCGGTGGGCGGCGAGCGTTCGATTGCCCTCAACGTGCGCGTGCTGGCAGCGACCAACCAGCCGCTCGAAGATCGCGTGAAGGCCGGACAGTTTCGCCCGGATCTCTTCTACCGCCTGAACGTGGTGCCCTTGCTCATCCCGCCGCTGCGCGAACGCAAGGAGGACATCCTGCCGCTGGCCCGGCACTTTTTGGCCAAGCACAGCGGCGGCCGGGAGTGGCGAATTCCTCTCGCCACCGCCGAGCGGCTGATCAGGCTGCCCTTGCCGGGCAATGTCCGCGAGCTCGAGAACCTGTGCCAGCGCGCCGCCTTGCTTGCCGAAGAGCCGGTCTTCTCGGACGAGTTCTTGACCACGAATCCTGCTCCGGCCGCGAAGCAGCCACGCCTATCCCTCGACGGCATCGAATTGCCGGCGGAAGGCGTGTCCTTGGTCGATCTGGAACGGGCCATCTTGGTTCGTGCTCTGGAGATGAACGACTACAACCAAAGCTCGACCGCGCGTTTCCTGCGCATTCCGCGCCACATTCTGCTTTACCGCATGCAGAAGTTCGAGATCCCGGCCAAGGGCAAGGCATGAGAGGTATGCGGAACCACAAAACGCTGATATGGAAAACCTCGAAGGGTTTCCAAGCCTTCCCGCGATGCTCCGCAGGCCAGCAGGCCGTCGGCCAAGCCGGCCGGCTTCGCACGCGACTGGCCTGGACCGTCTCGGGCCGGGCGCTGCTGTTCATCTGGTTGCCGGTGTTGGCCGTGACGGTGGCGCACTTCGGAACGCCGATGGAGTACGAGTGGCTGCACGACGTGCTTCGCCGCCTGTACTACATCCCTATCATCGTGGGCGCATTTCTCTTCGGCCTGCGCGGTGCCATGCTGACAGCGCTGGTAGTGACGGTGCTGTACCTTCCCCATGCCTTCTGGATGACCGGTCCGCACGCGCACCACCACGGGATGATCCACGCCGATCCGACCGGCACCGCGAACAAGATTTTGGAATTGGTCCTCTACAATGTCGTCGCTCTGGTGACCGGGTTGCTGGTCGAGAAGGAGCAGCGCGCCCGTCACGACGTCGAGCAAAAAATGGTCGAGATGCAGGCCATGGAGCAGCAACTGATTCGGGCCGGCCGCTTGCAGTCGCTAGGCGAGCTGACAGCGGGGCTGGCCCACGAGATCAAGAACCCGCTGGCCTCGCTGAAGGCGTCGTCGGCCATCATCGCCGATGAGATCCCGGAGTCCTCGCCGCGGCGGAAAATGGTGGTCATCCTGCAAAAGGAAATCGACCGCCTGGCGGCGCTTCTGGAACGGTTTCTCGCCTTCGCCCGACCGGGGAAATTGACGCTGGCGGAAGTCGGTTTGTCGCATGCGGTGGACCAGGCGGTCGCCCTGGTCAAGCCGCAGGCGGATGTGCGGCATGTGGCCCTTCATGTGGATTTG
>CAVRSU010000022.1:0-224895 GCA_963723955.1 uncultured delta proteobacterium | reverse complement strand
AAGGAGGACACATGACATCCAATCGTTTGCTGCTCTTGTGGGTTGCCGCTTTCGCGATGATGGGCGGCGCTTGTTCGAACAATACCTCTGGTTCTCCCACTGGATCCGGCGGCAAGTCGGGGCAAGGGGGTACCATCGGCAATGGCGGAACGGCCAGTCAGGGCGGATCAACCAGCACGGGCGGCAGCTCGATTGGAAGTGGTGGCATAGGTTCGGGCGGAGCAATGAGTGCCGCCGGGGGAACCATCAGCAATACCGGCGGAAAGGGCAGCGGTGGGACGAGCCCATCCTTGGGCGGCAATACCAGCGCAGGCGGAACCGGTTCCGGTGGGACCGTGGCCGGCTCTGGTGGTCTTACCGGAGCAGGCGGCGTCGATAGCGGCGTGCCGAGCACGGGTGGAAGGTCGGCTGGAGGCAGTACAGGCGGCGGCAGTGGAACTGCCACGGGCGGCAGTGGAACCGCCACGGGCGGCACCACCGGAAGCGCCGGCAGCTCGGGTGGAGGCTACGCCATTGGAAATCCCGCAGTTCCAAGCGACGGGTGTGGCAAGACGCTGGATTCGTCGCTGAAAAACGGCGCGTCGAATACGATCACCAGCGGCGGCACCCAGCGGAGCTACATCATCGACATTCCCACCAACTACGACATGAACAAGCCGTATCGCTTGTTTTTCACGTTCCACTGGATCGGCAGCAGTGATACGGCTGTTCAAGGCCAGAACTTTTACTTCCTCAAGCCCTTGGCGACCGCCGCAAATCAGCCTGCCATCTTCATTGCACCCCAAGCGCTACCGGGAAATCCGAACGGAACGTGGGATACGAGCAAGGACACGGACCAGGTTTTTTTCGATGACCTCCTGGCCTTCGCCAAGAAGACTCTTTGCTTCGATGTCTCGCGCGTTTTCATAACCGGATTCAGCTTCGGCGGAATGATGACTTACTCGCTCTCGGTGAATCATCAGAAGGATATCCGCGCCGCCGTGGGAATCGCCCCTGCCAATTACAACATCTACGTACCAACCAAGACCCACCAACCCATCGCGTGGATGCAGACAACCGGCATGAGCGACTGTACGTGCCCATGGGTCGAAGGACAGCAGGTGTGTGGGGGCACGCCGAGCACAACCAACGGGTCGAAGTTCATTGCCATTGAGCATGGCACCGATAACGGGTGTACCGTGCCGAATCCCATACCGACCTGGACATCGGGCGCCCATGTTTGCGTTGACTTCACAGGGTGCAAGGATGGCTATCCCACCAAGGTTTGCACCTTCAACGGACCCCACACCAACATCAACAGCGATCCCGGCAGCAGCACCAACTGGATTCCCCAGGTATCCTGGGAGTTCTTCACGCAATTCTAGGTTCAATGGACGCAAGCGCCCCGATCAATCCGATTCCGGGAGCTCCTCGGCCAGTCCGGTTTCCCGGCGCACGAAGTAGTCGACGACCAAGCCCTCCTTGAGTGCGCTTTCGCAGATGAGCGCGTGCTCGTGTCCGGTGAGCTCAAGCAAGGTGCGTAGCATGATCGTTCCCGGCACCACCGTGTCGGCGCGCATGGCACCCACGCCCGGCATCTTGGCCCGTTCCTCGGGCGTGGCGGCGAGCAGCCTCTGTTCGAGCGCACGCAGATTGTCGAGCTTGAGCACAAGGTGTCGTCCCATGCCCTCGCCGGAGCGCCCGCGCGCTTCGGCGATTTTTTCGGCATTGCCCTCGGCCATGCGGGCCACCGCCAAGGCCGTACCCGATGTAAAGACGATGAAATCGAACCCCACCTTCAGCATTTGCCTGACCGCGGGTTGCACCACGGCGCGCACGCGGGTTTCGGCGGTTAGCAGCTCAGTGCGACTCGGCAGTTTCTCGTAGTTGCACAACTCGCGCAGGCGAAGCACGCCCATGCGCAGCGACGTGGCGAACAGGCACTCCTTGGCATCGCCCACCAGTGCCTTGATTGATCCACCGCCAAGGTCGACGAGCGCGAATTTTCCCGCACCCACGTCGAGTGCCTGGCGTGCGCCCCAGTAGATGAGGGTGGCCTCCTTGACCGGGTCGAGCACTTCCACCGCGAGTCCAACCTCGCGGGCCACCGTGTGCACGAAGTCCGAACCGTTGCGTGCCTCGCGAATCGCGCTGGTGGCCACCGCCACTGTGCTCTCCGGCGCGAAGCCCTCGGCGATTTTGCGCAACTTGAGCAGCCCGTCGAGCCCGCGCTGAAAAGAAGAGAAGGGAATGAATCCCTCGCGCAGGGATTCCTCGCCGAGCCGGACCATTTCCTGTCCGCGCGCCAATTCCACCAGGCCGCCCGCGCCGTCGGATTCGGCGACCAGCAAGTGAAACGAGTTGGATCCAAGGTCGTAGGCCGCTACGCGAGGCCTTCCCCCCTCTGGCGCCGGTGTCGCGGCGCCACCCCTCAGAAACCTAGGTTCGAACATGGACGAGTTTGTATCACCGCTCGGACGCGATGCGAGTTCCATCAGTGCGAATTCTTCCACGCGATGCGCTGGAGGAAATCCTGGGCGCGCAGCCGGTCGGCCTCGCGGTCTGCGTGCTCGGAGAGCCAGGCATACGCCGTGCGTGCGGTGGCGAGGTCGCCGGCCAGGTAGGCGGACTCGCCAAGTAGGCGGCGGCACTCTTTGAAGAAGAGGGCATCGAGCGGGAGCGACTTTTCCACATCGGCGAGCGGGCAGGCATCGGCCAGGTGGGGCAGCGCGAGCTTGGCATCGCGAGCGGCCAATTGTCGGCCCACGAGGTAGGGGCCCAGGGCCTCGTCGGGAAACTGGCGCGCGAACTCGGTCACGAGATAAACGACGAGTCCGGCGTCGAGGGGGCGGCCGCGCTCGTCGCCGAAGAGGACTCGTCCAAGCGATTTCTGTGCCTGTTCGTCGGAGAGAGCGCGCAGCTTGGCCCTGGCGGTGCGCAGGTCGCCGTCCTCGGTGACGGCGAGCATCACCTGGGCCAGCGCAGCTCTTGCCTCAGCCACGCGGCCGGCGCGAAAGTGAATCCCGGCTGCAAGCGCGGCGGCTCGAGCGCGCAAAGGACGGGTCAAGGTGCCCGACGCCGCGGCGCCCGCAAGCGTTTCCAGGGCGCGGTCGGCGTCGCCCGCGGCTGTCAGAGCTTCGGCGAGATCCAGGCGAAACGTCGGTTCGTTGGGATCGTCGGCGCACGCACTCGACAAGAGCGCAACCGAATCGTCCGGCGCCGTTCCCAGTCGCGCACGTGCATCGGAAACGCGCGCGGCCAACTCGCGCGCGCAGACCTTGTGGAAGATTGCCGGGCGGCGGAAGCTCTCCTCGGCCTGAGCGCGGCTGCTCTCGTCGGAGGGCAGCGCGGAAAGAAAGGCCCGCCAATCCTTCTCCAGCGAGGCCAGATCGCGGCCATACACACGCGGGAAATCGCCCGCCGAGCGATAGAGGGCGCGCAGCTTGTCCGCGCCGAAGCCGTCGAGGAGAAAACGGCAGAACGATCCGGCGACGGTGTAGGCGCGCGGACCGGATTCGAAGGTGAAGCCGGCGCCGAGCGCGCGCTCGAGCGCGGGTGCCTTGCCGAGGGCGAGCATGGCCGCGGCTTCCTGGTGGGTGGTCGAGCGCCCGTCGGGGTTGTCGAAATCGGCCGCTTCGGCGAGGCCCTCGACGAGACCGCTGGCCAAGGTGGGCCAGGGAATGGGGCCGACGAAGTGCCAGGAAAGCGACACCCCGAACAGTCGATCGCCGAAGGCGGACGCGAACACGTGGGCCAGCTCGTGGCGCAGGCGCTGCGCGGGGAAGTGGTCGGCCTGCACGAAGATCTCGCGCGTCCAAGGCTTGGCGTAGAGGGTGCTCTCCGCCCCCACCGCGTCCTTCTTTGCCGCCGACGATGGAAAGCGGTACACGGTGACCGGCAGGGCCGGCTCGACCCCAAGGATGTGGGCCAGCTGCTGGTAGCGGAATTCCAGATCCTGCGTGGCGAGGTCGATGTCGGCGTCGCTCTCGACCGTGGGATCCGTACGCAGGACGAAGTGCTCGGAGCGCGTCTCGCGGGACAACATGCGTTCGAGATCGGCGCGACGGACATGGAAACCGAGTGTTCCGCGAGCCTCATACCAGCCCACGGAGGCCGCCAGCAGCACCAGGGCAACCAGCAGGCTTGGCCACCGCCTGGGAAGAGTGCGAGGCGGTCGCCACGCGTGGGCCGTGGCGATCGCGGCCGCCAGCCAGGTCAGGTTGGCCAGCCGAAACCACAGCAGCCGAGTCGGCGGGCGCAGGGCCTCGTCGTAGATTGGACCAGGAAAAAATCCCGCGAACGGATCGAAAGCGAAGACCGCCGGGTCGCGATAGAGCCGCGCCAGCGCCCAAGCGACCGAGAGCAAGGGCAAGGCAAAGGCCGCCAGCCTGGCGCTGCGCCGACCGGGCAGGGCCAGCGCAACCGTCGCGCCCGTGCCCGCCGCGAAGGCCCCCGTGCACACTGGCAGGAGCGCGAAGAAGGCGAGCCCCGCGCCGATATTGCAGTTGCGCACGCGCAGGGCATTGGCCAGAGAGAGCAGGAGGGGCAGAACAAGGAGGGCCCAGGTCGCGACGATGGCCTCGGCCGCGACTTTCACCGGCGAAACCGCGCGCCCGTTCCGCCGGGCCGAGCTGACCGCGCCGTGGCCCATATCGACGCCGACCAGCGCCGTGGCGAGGCCGAGGGCGAAGGCAAAGTCGTAGCCAAGGACGTTGAACAGCGGCGCGAAGTCGAGCAATGCAGCAAGCAAGGCGAGCGCGCCCGCCCAAAAGAGCGTTCGCCAGCCGTAACGAATGTTGATCCAGGCCACCGTGCGTGCGAGGCTCATGGCGAGGTTGAGGATGCCCCAGTCTTCGGATCGTCGCCAGCAGCATCGGGCTCCCATCGAGCTTCGGGTGGAATACCAACGCCTGAATCGCTTTTTCTATGACTACACCAAGAATATCTCGATGGGCGGTACCTTCATCAAAACCAACAAGCCACTCGAAGTCGGGACCGAGTTTCTGTTCCGGCTCATGATCCCAACGCACCCCGAGCCGCTGGTCTTGCGCGGCGACGTGCGCTGGGTTCTTCACGAGGGGGAGACGCGGGTCGGCGAAGGCCCCGACGGCGCCGACGAACCCGGCATGGGCATCCGGTTCATCTACGACGACGAGAATCAGCGTGCCGAAGTCGAGCGCGAGGTCGAGCGTCTGATGGTGGGCAGCCTAGGACCGAAGATCTACGCCGGCCTGCACCGCGCGCGCGACCGCAAGAAGAGATAAAGAGCACAGAGGGGGAAGAGAGCGCAGAGGACGGGACTTTGGGGGGGGATCGAGGAGCTGCGCTGTGGCCTCAGTCTTCTTCGTGCCCTCTCCTAAGGGTCTTGAGGGACAGGCTGCCGGGGCTGCCGCAGCCCACGAGGACTTTGCCGGCCATATCGAAGAAGAGACCGGTTTCGATCACGCCGGGTACGTGGTGGAGGGCATGGTCCACTGCGCGCAGATCCGCCGTGGGCGCGAATCGTACGTCGAAGATGAATTCGCCGTTGTCGGTCACCACCGGGCCGTCCTTGCGAACGGCAAGGCGCAGGACCGGAGTGCCGCCCAGCTCGCGGATGGCGCGGTCGACGTAGCTGAGCCCCGAGGGCAGCACCTCGACGGGAATGGCGAAGGTGCTTCCCAGCCGCTCCACCAGCTTGGATTCTTCCACCGCGACGACGAATTCCTTGGCCATGGCTGGCCACGATCTTCTCCCGCGTGTGCGCGGCGCCGCCGCCCTTGATGAGGTTGAGCGCGGGATCGACTTCGTCGGCACCATCAATGGCCAGGTCCAGGCTGGCGGTGTCTTGCATGTCGCGCACGGGAATGCCGAGACCGAGGCACAGGATGCGCGACTGAAAGGATGTGGGGACGGCGATGAACTTGATGCCCTCCTCACGCACCCGCCGCGCCAGTTCCTCGATGACGAACGCGAGGGTCGAGCCGGTGCCAATGCCCGCCACCATGCCGTCCTGGATCAACCGCGCCGCCGCGACGGCGACGAACTTCTTGCCTTCGGAATTGCTTTGCGGGTTCTTCACGCTCGCCTCCGCAGTTTGAGGATCTTGGCGAACTTTTCGCGGTCGGTGGCGCCGAATTCGCGCAGCAAAACCAGCGCCGCGGCGAACGCGACACAGGCAACGGCGGTCGCCGCAAGCCCGGCCATCTTCCCCTCACCCGGCATCACTCGGCCAAGTCCCGTGGCCAGGGCGGCCGAGGCACACACGCGCAGCACCGACAACGTCGGTGGCAAGGCGGCGAAGCGGCGCCACAGGTAAACGAGAGCGGCCAAGAGCCCGGCCAGCATGCCGAGCGCGGTGGCCAGCGCGGCGGCGGTCAGCATGGCAGCGCCCGGTGGAGTGCCAGGAACGATGGCGAAGGCCAGGGCGCTGCCCACCGCGAGGGTCAGCGCCACCAAGCCCACGGCAATGTCGGGCCTGCCCGAGGCCGTGACGATGGAGCCCGCGATCGAGAGCAACGCCAAGGCCACGATGCCCGCGGCCAAGATGGGCAGGGATTGCGCGCCCACACCGAAGGCCTTGGGATAGAGAATGGCAAGCAAGGCGGCCGGCCGTGCGCTGAGCGTGACAGCGAGAGCGGTACCCAGAATCAAGGCGTAGCGCAAGGTCTGGCGCACGTAGGCGGCGGTGGCCTCGCGATCCGCCGCGAAGGTCGCACGCGACACCAGCGGAAAGATCACGAAGGTGACGACCAGCAAGGCCTGGTAGGGCAGGAGCGCGAGGTTGCGCACGGCCTCGTAGGCGCCGGCCAGCGAATCGGCGGGTGCCCCAGGCGCGGCCGCGCCCGCGAAACGCCGGAGCAAAAGCAGATCGTAGTTGAGGGCAAGATTGATGAGCAGCGTGTACAGCACCACGCCGCCCATGAACGTAATCAGGCGCGGCGCCGGAAAAGTCTGCTGCCCACCCCGCATGCCGATGGTGCGGCCCGCGACCAGCAAGATGATTAAGGCCGCGGCGATGAAGCCGACGAAAGCGCCGGCCACGGAATGACCGAGCATGCGACCGACCACGGCACCAGCCAGCAGCAGGATGGTCTTGGCCGTGGAAAAGCCGACGTCGAAGCCGGCTTGAAAGTGAAACTTGCGCAGCCCATTGGCGGTGCCCACGTAGACCGCGTAGAAAGCATAGACCAGCGGGATGGCAGCCACCAGCCGGAAGAGCGAGACGTGCTCCGGCGCCTTGACGAAGCGGGCGATGAGCGGCGCGGCCAGAACGAAAACTCCAGCGATGACTAGGCCAAGCACGGCCTGCATCTTGAGACCGGCGCGCTGAACGGCGCCGGCGCGAGCGTCGTCCTCGGCGGTGAACTTGGACACCGACTGAATGGTTCCCTGCACCATGGTGTTGTTCACGGTGGAGATGGCGTTGTTCACCACCGAGAAGGCGCCGTATTCCGCGGGGCTGATGAAGCGGGCCAGGAGCACCCGCTGCAGGAACCCGGCGACCATGAAGAAGGCCTTGGCGAAGCCGATGAAAAGCGCGCCACGGCCGGCCTCGACGGCGCGATCCGGGCGGGAAGGTTGTGCGTTGCTATCGGTCACGGGGGCGCAGACTACTTCGTCCAGGCTGCATGTGCGAGTGCTTCGATGCGCTCGATGCCCTCGGCGAGCTGAGCGCCCGACAGATCGAGGGTGGCTTGCACGCGCGCGTCGTGGGCGGCGACGTGCATGGCTTCCAGATAGGGCGCCAGCCCGCGTACCAGCATGTCGGGATGGCGCTTGGCTTGATTCAGGTAGACGCCGAGCCGGCGAGCCAGCTCGGCGGCATCCGCCGTGCTCGACAATTCGGCGACCCATTCGGCACGTGCGCCGCCAGCGAGCCCACCGGCGAGATCAACGGATCCCCACACGCGGGTGATGGATGCGACGTCGGAAAAACGCTTCTCTTGCATGAGATTGCGTCGCACGGCCGCTGGAACGACGGCGGCAAACCACAGGCCGTGGTCGGGTGCGGCGCGCGCGCACAACCGCCGCAGCTCTGGGTTGTCGGCGGCGCTTGCGGCCAGCTTGCCGGCACCGGACAAGGACGACAGGCTCTTTTTCCATGCGCCTTGGCTGATCACGATTGGGTGGTGGTCGCGAACCGAGAAAGTAGTATTTTCGCCGAGCCGCGCGCGCAGCCATGCGGTCACTCGCGCCTCGTCCGGTATATCCACGTCTGCGACGAGCGCCAAGCGGTCGTCACCCTGTCGCTCGGCCGGCAAGGCGATCGTCACGCTGTGAAGTTGTCGGGTCAAGTCGATGCCCGTTCCCGCGGCGAATCCATCGAGGAAGGGCTTGGTGTCCTTGGTCAGGGCGGAAAGCAACGTCGTCCAGGCGGTTTGACCACGCAGGCCGTCCAGGTCGAGCGAGATCACCATCGCCGCGTCGGGCGGAACCAGGGCCAGGGTCGCGACCGTCCGCTGTGCTGCGGGCGGTTCATCCCTCTTTCCGAGCTCGGCGCCCTCGCTGGGGGAGCGCCTGCACGCGCAGGCCAGCGTCAGCGCGACAACGTAGACGGCGACGCGGGCGTGAGAAATTGAATGTGCTGGCAAGTGGAATCTCGAAACGAAATCGAGCAATGTTAGCCCCTAGACGATGACTTGGTCACGAATGAGCTTCAAAGGGCAAGTGGTATGGGTGCGCGCGGACGACGGGGGGCGGCCGGTACTGGACGCCGATGGGCGAGCCGAGATGAAATACCGGGAGAGCGACACGCGCTCCTACCGGCCGTTGCCGCAGAATCTCGAACCCAACACCGGCCAGGCCGGCGAAGCGGGAAAACCCGCGGCTCGGCCAACTCCGCGCAAGCCGCGCGCGGAAAAGCCGGCGGCGCCAGTTTCGTCGCCTTCGTTGGCTTCGCTGCCGTCCTCGTCGTCGGAAACCGTGCACGTGTGGACCGATGGCGCTTGCTCCGGAAATCCTGGCCCCATGGGCATCGGCATCGTGGTTGTGGCGGGCGACCGGCGCAAGGAGCACGGCGAGTACCTGGGCCGCGGCACCAACAACATCGCCGAGCTCACGGCCATTCGCCGCGGCCTGGAGATCGCGGCTGAGCTCGTCTCCGGCCAAGATCGCCCGATTCGGGTGTACACCGATTCGAGCTACTCCATCGGCCTGCTCTCCCAGGGTTGGAAGGCCAAAGCCAATCAAGAGCTGGTCGCCGAGTTGCGTGAGTTTCTGCGCGACTTCCGCAACCTGCGCATGATCAAGGTAGAGGGCCACGCCGGGGTACCCGAGAACGAACGCTGCGACCTACTGGCCCGGCAGGCGGTCGCGCAGAATCGATTCGGATGAACATTTTCAGCTTCGAGGTCGTCGCCAGCCTGGTCAGTTTGACTTTGCTCGAAGTGGTGCTGGGGGTAGACAACGTCGTCTTCCTCGCCATTCTCTCCCAGCGTCTGCCCGACGCACAGGCCAGTACGGCGCGTCGGCTGGGGCTGGTGATTGCCCTGGTCATGCGACTTGGTCTGCTCTTCACCTTGTCGTGGCTGGCTGGGCTTGTCGCGCCCCTGTTCACCCTGGCCGGGCGCGCGTTTTGCGGACGCGATTTGGTGCTGCTCGCTGGCGGCCTGTTTCTCATTGGCAAGGCCACCTTCGAGATCCAAACCAAGTTGGAGTCGGGGGACAACGATCACCTGCCGCGTCCGGGCCGGCGCGTGGCGACCCTGGGCTCGACCGTGGTCCAGATCGCGTTCGTCGACGTGGTGCTGTCGATTGACTCCGTCATCACCGCGGTCGGAATGGCGCCGCGGCTGTGGGTCATGGTGGCGGCCATGGTCTTGGCCATGGCCATGATGATCGTGGCCGCCGACCAGACCACCGCGTTCATCCAGCGCCATCCCAGCATGAAGATCCTCGGGCTGGCGTTCCTCATTCTGATCGGTGTGATGTTGGTCGGCGATGCCATGGGCCACCACCTCCCGCGAGGCTACGTCTACTTTGCCATGGCTTTCTCGCTGGCGGTCGAATTCATCAACATCCGAGTCCGCAGTCGTGGAAAGGCCGGGCACAAGCTGGACGTGCTCGACGAGCCCATCACCCAGCCCGAGCGCAAGGGCGCTGCGGGCAAGTAAGTCCGCCGAGCCACCGGCCGAGCGGCGTGACGGCCTGGGGCTCAATGCGTTCGAGCAGTCGTTCGAAGTAGTCGTCCTGGCCGGGACCCGGCGCATTCTTCAAGCGCTCGTCGTCCATGACGAAGCACGATCCGGAATTTCCGGATGGTTGCCGTCGCGTCGAGCTCGCCCTCGGCGAAGATGTTGCGCAGGTGCTCGTTATCCGGCGCTGGACCAGAGTCCGCCCATCTTCATTTGCAGAGAGGACCGGCTCGCTGGGTGGCGCGGTGTCGTTCTTGGCCATCACAATCCCCACATCAACGTGGAGGTATCCGAAGCCATGCGATGTTGCCTGCTCGCAGATCGTCTGGCACCACGTTCAGCCCCGACTTTCAGCTCTTGAGCATACGCTCCATAAGAATGTCCTCGAGATTGCGACGACCATCGAGAACGGCATGGATTTGAATCACGTCATCGAGCCCACGATAGACAATTCTCCACGGGGGCTCTTGCAGTTCACGCCAAGTGCGGTCGCCGATGGACCGCAATTCCGGTGGCGCACGCCCACGACTGGGCAGGCTGGCCAGGGACTCGGCACGCTCGACAATGCGGTCGATGATGGTAGCCGCTCGCACCGGTGATTCGCTTGCCAAGTAGGCGGCGATTCGTTCCAGGTCGCCAGCCGCGACCGCCGTCCAGACAACCTTCAGCGCCCGCGTCTTCATCGCTTGCTGGCTTGCCCGATCGACGCGTGTGCTCTGCGGCGGACATCCTGGCTCGAATAGGTATTGTCGCCTCGGGCCAGAGAATCCTGGCTCTGCGCCAACAGCTTCAGCATGGCCAGGGTTGCTTGCGCATCGTCGTGGCGTTTGGCGTCGATGACCACCACACTAGCTCGTCCGTTCTGCGTGATGAGAACCGGCTCCCCGCTGTGGATAGCCTGATCGATGACTTCCTTGGTGTGTGTCTTCAGGTCGGTGATGGGGCGAACGCTGGTAGCGCGCATGGTGCTTAATATAGCACCGAATTCTGTCCTACGAAGACCGCTCTCAAGCGCGATATCCCACAGCCAGGATGGCATCCAGGTTACGGCCATAAGGGCGCCATGCTCGGTGAACGCTTGTGGGTCCTGCGAGGCCGAGCGCAGCGAGGGGGAGGCAGGGTGGGGCGCTCGCGGGTCCTGTCCGTCGCGGGAGCCTTCCCACGAAGTTTTTATTGCCAGAGACTCGCGGATCGCGAAGTCGGTGCCGAATTCGGCCACCAACAACTCGTCGAAGTTGGCCTCGATCACGGCCAGCGGCAGATTGGGCTTGAGGTACAGGACACAGTCGGCGCGCTTGGCGGAGCCCGTCCCACGAGCCTGCCGCGCACCATGACCCTGCCGGCGGTGAGCGAAACTTCCTCGCGAACTTGGCTTTGAATGTCCCAGCCGGCCCGCTCCAGCGCCGGGGTGATGAGCTTGGTGCAGACGTCGCGTTCAGAGAAAGAAGGCTCGGACATCACAGGCATGTTACAGCAAATGGACACGGACTGTTTGTAAGGCGGTCGTGGCCCCGACTGGACAATCCCCGAAGGGGACGCCGAAAGGATGCAGAAGCTCCAGGGCGGCTGCTCGCGCAGGACTCGCCTAGACGCCCGTCCGCGCCACCGAGCTGACTTCTTCGATGGAGGTTAGGCCGGCACAGACTTTGTCCGTGCCCAGCTCGAACATCGTGCGGAACCCCTGCTTGAGCGCCTCATTCTTTAGTGTCCCCGCTCGGGGATGGGTGAAACCCCTCGCCTTCAGGCGAAGCCTTTAGGAGGCTTGCGGTACGATGGTGAAATGGCCGAGTACCGCAAGGGGTCGCACAGCATCTATACGTTGCACTACCACTTCGTTTTCATCCCGAAGTACCGCAAGCCGGTGCTGCGAGGAGATGTTGGCTTGCGAGTGCGGGAGTTGGTGCGGCGAATTTGCCACGCACTGGACGTGGAGATCATCAAGGGGCACGTGAGGCCGGACCATGTGCATCTGCTGTTGAGCGCACCTCCGACCTTGTCGCCGAGCCGGCTAATGCAGGCCATCAAAGGAAGGACGTCGATTCAGCTGTTGCGGGATTTCAGGGTGCTGCGCAAGGAGTTCTGGGGCCGACATCTTTGGGCACGAGGGTACTTTGTCGCAACCAGCGGCAATGTAACCGACGAGGTAATCTCGAAGTACATAGAGTCGCAAGATGTCGAGCCCCAGGACGACGACGGATTCAAGGTGACGGAGTAGATGGCCTGCTCGGCGGCGAGGCCTTCAGTCGACTTACAGTCGAGACCGGAACCCCTCGCCTTCAGGCGAGGGTAGGGCGCTCAGCTCGTCCTGGCTGGCCTTTCGGTTGATAAGCGCGCGAAGTGCAGGTGTCAGCTTGAGCAGCTCGTAGATGGTCGTTCTTCCGATATACCCGGAGTTCCCGCATCGTTCGCATCCGTGCGCCCGGTAAAGCGGACTGATGCTCGGAGCAACCTGCAACTCGGCGTAAAGCGCGTCCGTGGCTGGCACCTCGGTCTTGCACGACGAACAGAGCAAGCGCACCAGCCGCTGCGCGATGATCGTATCCAGCGTCGAGGAGATCAGAAATGGCTCGATGCCCATATCCGTCAGGCGATGGATGCTGGAGAGCGCATCGTTGGTGTGCAACGTGCTGAACACAAGATGTCCCGTCAGAGCAGAGCGCACGGCCAGCTCAGCCGTCTCGAAATCGCGCATCTCGCCGATCAGGATGATGTCCGGATCCTGCCGCAGGATGGAACGCAGCCCGGTGGCGAACGTCAATCCTGCCTTCGTATTGACCTGCGCTTGGCGCACCAAGGGGACCTGGTACTCGACAGGATCCTCGATGGTGAAGATGTTTCGACTGACGGTATTGATGTAGCTGAGGCAGGAATAGAGGGTCGTGGTTTTGCCCGAACCGGTCGGCCCCGTAACCAAGATCAGACCATAGGGCAGCTTCAGCGATTCGTAGATCCGGCGCGCGTCCAGCTCGCTAAAGCCAAGATTGTCGAGGCCAAGCTTGAGCCGTGACTTGTCGAGAATTCGCACGACGACATTTTCGCCGTTGACCAGCGGAAACGAAGAAATGCGCAGATCGAGCCTACGCTCATTGTGAAAGAACTCAGCACCTCCGTCTTGAGGCATCCGGCTTTCCGCGATGTTCATGGCCCCTAGAATCTTGAGGCGGGAAACCATCGGGTTCAGAAGATCCTTGGGCAGGCACATCCCGTGCTGCAGGGATCCGTCCACGCGAAAACGAATGCGCGTCCCCTTGGTGTCCGGGCCGATATGGATGTCGGTCGCATGGCGGATGATCCCAACCATGATGATCTTGTCCACCAGCCGAACCAGCGGATGCTTCGCCGAATCGCCGTGCTTACGCTCCCCGCCTGCTTGCAACGACTGCAGGCTTTGCTTTACCAAAGAATCCAGCTCCTCGGGAATATCCACGGCGTCTGTGTCCGCTGTCGGCACCCGGGCGCGCTCTTCCATGGCCAGCGACAAGACCTTGGTCAGATCTTGCTGCGATATGAAGCCGTGACTGAACAAGATCGCGCCGAGCAACTCGCCCGTCCGTTTCTGTTCGTCGAGAGCGATGTCCAGCTGTTCCTGGGTGATTCGCCCTTCCTCGATCAGGAGATCACCAATTCTTCTTCTCTGTTGCACCCATCACCTACGCAGGCAGCGAGTCTCGTCTGTCCATCATACATCGGGGAAAGAAGGCTCGCCTGCTTCCCAGCGCCTCCCTTTCAGGCGCGAACGTGGACAGGACGGCGCTGTGGAGTGCCGCTACTGCCCGTGCAGCTGATCGATGCGTTTCTCGATGATCGCCCGATCGCTCGCCTTGGGCGAGGCCTTGAGGTAGAGCTTGAGGTGTTTGATGGCCTCGGCGGATTTTCCCGACTGGGCGTAGGCGAGCCCGAGTCCGCGATGACTGGCCGGATCCTTGGGGTTCAACTTGAGCGCCTGGTTGAACTCGGCGATGGCGTCCGCGGTTTTGCCCTGGAAGAGCTTGGCGTTTCCGCGCTCGTAGGCCTCGTTGGCTCGCTTGTAGTCTTCTTCGCTCGGTTTGCCACCAGCGGCTTTGGGCTCGGGCGCGGCGGGCTCGGCCTTCGGCTTCTCCGCGGCCGCGGGCTTTTCGGCGTGGGCCGGTTTCTCAGCGTGCGACGGCTTCTCAACGGGTGTGGCTTTTTCGGCGTGGGCCGGTTTTTCCGCGGGTGCGGGTTTCTCGGCTGGAGTCGGCTTGGCAGACGCGGGCTTCGCCGCCAGGGCGGCTGGCTCTTCGCTGGGCGTGGGCTCGGCCTGGGCGGGCGTGGGTTCGGCGGCTTTGACCTGCTCCTTGGCGGCCGGCTCGCCCTCGCTCGAGCTCTTGCCGCGCAGGAAGTAGACGCCCGCACCGATCAGCGCAACCAGGGCGACGGCCCCGACCACGATGATGGGGGTCTTGCTTGACGATGCCTTCGGCTCTTCGGCGTCTTCTTCCTCGCTGGTCGACCACTTGGCCGGCTTGCCAGACTTCCCCTTGTAGCCCTTCTTCGGCACGGGCTTGGACTTGTACCTCGACTTGGTCGGGGTTGGCCTGGGGCTTGGTTCGGCCGGCGGCTCTGGCTCGACCACTTCCGCGGATGCATCCGAGCCGGGGTCTTGCGCTTCCGGCGCGAACCGCTCCATCTTGGCCAGCGGCGCATCGGCCGGAGGAGCCGCCGATTCGAACATGACGGTGGCTGCGGGTTGGTTCGGCTTCGATGGCGACTGGAGCATGGGGCTAGCCGGAACCGCATTGGCTGGCTCATCCACGTCGACGTCGATGTCCGCGCCTTGGAAAACGGGTTGCGACGGCTCCACCTTGGCCGGCGATGCCCCCAACGCCGGGGCGGGAATGGCCTCGCGGTTTTGCGTGGCCGCAGTGGCAAGTGCTTGGCGTGCGGCCGTGGGCGAGGGGGCAGAGCCCTGGGGGATGACCTCCGGAACCGTCTTCGGGGGCACACCAGGGATAGGCGCGCCCACTCCCCACAGCATGGTTCTTGCCGCCGATTTGGGAGGAGAGGGGGCCGGCGCCACTGGCACCGGGGCTGGCGCTCCTGGCGCGACCGGTTGAGGGGCGAGGACTTTGCCGCAGTAGGGGCACTTGGCATTGGGATCGTTCATCCCCGCCCAGTTTTGCGGAAGCGACAGCCGACAATTGGGGCACTTCACCGGAGTCATTGCCACCTCGCGGGCGCTGGCCCAGGCGCCGCGGGCGGCGCGTAGCTAGGCGGCGCCGCCGCGGGAGGAGGCGCCGCTGCCGGGGGTGGATATGCAGCGGGAGGCGGGTATGCAGCGGGAGGCGGGTATGCAGCGGGAGGCGGGGCCGCGGCCGGTGGTGGCGTCGCGGCAGGAGGTGGATACGCAGCCGGGGGCTGGGCCGCCGCCGGAGTCGAGTAGCCCGCTGGGGCTGGCGCGAACGCGGCTGGCTGGGGACCCGCGGTTTGCGGCGCATAGGCCGGGCGGGGAGCAGGAGGTGGAGATGCGGCCGCAGGGTACCCTGCTGCGGGAGACGCGGCGGACCCTGCCGGCGGTGGCGTCGCGGCGGGTGGTGCCGCGACATCGGGGCTTGCGCCGGTGGCGGTCGCAATCAGCTTGTCCAAATCCTTGCCCGTAATCGGGCCCGCGAAGGTCTCGTCGGACTGGCCGGACACCGCCAGCTTCTCTCGATCGAAAAGGACGATTTGGATCCGCATGCTGGTCTTCTTCCCCTTCTTCTTGCCATTGGCGGCGACCTTCTCGACTTGAGCCCAGAGTAGGAGGTCGGCGTCGACCAGTCGTGCGATCTTGAGGTAGCAAGTCGAGGTGGGCTCGGCGCACTCGGATTGCAGTTGAGCGGTCTCCATGCTCACGGTAGCGAGCGTCGCATCCCCGACACCTGCCAATCTAGCCTGCGCCAGCTTGGCGTTGATTTCGTCGGCTGTACCCGGCAGGGCCAGCTTGTCGAGCGGCAAGACCACCAGCTTGACCTTCTTGGGTGGCGGTGGCGGCGGTGGCAGGGGTCGCGGCGCGGGCCGATAGACCATGGGAGCAGGGGCCGGTTTGGGGTGTGCGCAGCCAATCGCGGCTACGAACAGAACCATGGATGCGACCAGGACACGGAGATTGAGTAGTTGGACCATCGCCTGATATTTATACCTCATTGCAAAAAAGCGGGAATGGGGATGCGAGCAATGTTTTTGACGCAGAGACGACGCGTCGGAGTGTCGCTCACTAGAGACGACCGCGTCAGGACACCCTTTGTGCCCTCGTCCTCCTCTGCGTTCTCCCGGTGTTCAAGATATGAACCTCGCCTCGGCGTATGATATACGCTGCCATTCAATCCATGGCCGCCGCAGCGTTCTATGATTTGGACGGCACCCTGTGCCGCACCAATCTCGTCCACGCCTTCGCGTACAACGCACGCAACCAGCAAGGGCTCTTGCGCAGCATCTCGCGCACCCTGTCCACTGTGGTCAGCATTCCCGCCTTCGTGGCTGCCGATTTCTTCGACCGCCGCTTGTTCAACGACATCTTCTTTCGCCGCTACAAGGGTGAATCTGAAGACCGGCTGCGCTACCTGGCCGAAGAGCTCTTCGACAAGGTGATCAAGCCGTCGATCTTTCCTGGGGCCTACCAGCTCATCGAGAAATCGCGCCAGCTGGGACTGCGCCAGGTTTTGGTCACCGGCGCTATCGATTTCACCGCCATTCCGCTCGTGCGCCACCTGGGCATCGACGACATGGTCACCAACCACCTCGAGTTCGTGGACGGCAAGGCCACGGGGCGCCTCTTGCCACCGGTGATGGCCGCTGCGACCAAAGCCAGCTGGATGCGCATCTACGCCGAAAAGGAAGGGCTCAATCTCTCCGAGTGTTATAGCTACTCGGACAGCATGAGCGACCTGCCCATGCTCTCGGTGGTTGGCCACCCGACGGCGGTGAACCCGGATTTTCGACTGAAGAACACGGCCCTGCAGCACGATTGGCCGATCCTAGATCTGCGATAGTGACCTGCGATAGCGAAACACGAAGCAAACAAGATGAGCAAGCGTGAAACCAAGGCCCTGCGCGGCCCTGCGCCCCGGCACAAGGAAGGCGACGAGGTCGTCTACATCGACAACGACTCGGCGCCGCGCCTGATTTTTTCCGGCGAGGACATCCTATGCGAGGACTTGCCGGTGGGCACCCGCGTGGTGTACGGCAAGCCGCCCATCGAAGGGCTGAACAATCCGGGCGCCGCCATCCGCTACGCCCTCAACCATCCGCTCGACGCGGATCCGCTTTACGCACAGTTGGCGCCGGGCATGCGCGTAACCATCGCCATCGACGACATCAGCCTGCCGCTGCCGCCCATGCGCACGCCGGACATCCGGCAGACCATCATCGAGATCCTGCTCGAACAGCTCGACGCCAACGGCGTGGACGACATCCATCTCGTCATCGCCAACTCGCTGCACCGGCGCATGACCGAGGCCGAGATGAAGCGCATGGTGGGCAAGAAGATTTTCGACGCCTTCCACCCCGACCGCTACTACAACCACGACGCCGAGGATCCGGACGGCCTCGTTCACCTGGGCAAGACCGCCAAGGGCGAGACCGTCAACATCAACCGGCGCGCCGTCGAGAGCGACTTGGTCATCTACGTGAACATCAACTTGGTGCCCATGGACGGCGGGCACAAGTCGGTGGCGGTGGGCCTGTGCGACTACGAGAGCGTGCGCGTGCACCATGATCCCGACACCATCGCAGCCTGCGACAGCTACATGGATCCGCCGCGCTCCGAGATGAACACCAAGATCGATCGCCAAGGCGCCATCGTCGATCAGCACATGAAGGTGTTTCACATCGAGACCGCGCTCAACAACCGCATGTTCGGCAGCGCGACAGACTTCCTGGGGCGGAACGAGGACGAGTTTTCGGAATTCGACCGCATGAAGTACGAAGCCATGCGCTTCGGCCTGTCGAAACTGCCGACCGCCGCCAAACGGAAAATTTTCCAGGCCATCCCGGCCGAATACGAGCTGGTGGCCTGCTACGCCGGCAAGACCGAGCCCGTGCACGCGCGCATCCTGGCCAAGCTGAACGACCAGTACATGGTCAGCCTCAAGGGCCAGAGCGACATCGTCATTTTTCCCATCCCCTACGTCTCCCCGTACAACATCAACTCGATCCTGAATCCCATCCTGGTTCAGGTCATGGGCATGGGTTACTTCCACAACTTTTATCGGGGGAAGCCCGTACTGCGCAAGGGTGGGGCGGTGATCCTGTGCCACCCCTGCCACGACGACTTCGATCACAAGTTCCACCCCAGCTACATCGAATTCTTCAATCGCCTGTTGCCCGAGACGCGCGACTCGCACAAGTTGCGCCACAAGTACGAGGAAGAATTCGCGCACAACCCGAGCTACATCGAGATGTACCGGCGTGGGAACGCCTACCACGGCGCGCACCCGTTCTTCATGTGGTACTGGGGTGAGAATGGCCGCAACCACATCGGCAAGGTCATCGTGGCCGGCGCCCAGAACGCGCACGTTCCGGCGCGCATGGGCTGGGATCGAGCGGAATCGCTGACCGAGGCCATTTCGCAGGCACGCAGCTTCGTGGGACCGTCGGCATCCATCACCCTGATGAAGTGGCCGCCCATTCTGATGGCGGATGTCGAGTAGGCCCGGTGGTGAGGCCATGAGCGAACGCGCGGCACAGCTCTCTTCCGCTTTCTCGGTGCGGGACATCTACCGCGGCCGGCACGTGTTCGTGCTGGGCGCGACGGGCTTTCTGGGCAAGGTGCTGCTCAGCATGCTGCTGCGCAATTTTCCCGAGGTCGGCCGCGTGTACGTCATGGTCCGGCGTGGAACCGGAACCTCCAGCGAGGCGCGCTTTTGGGATCACGTGGTGCCCTCGCATACCTTCGATCCGCTGCGCGAGCAACACGGAGAGGGACTGCAAGCCTTCCTGCAAGATAAGGTGCGCGTGGTGGACGGCGACATCACCGAAGCCAACCTGGGGCTTTCCGACGAGGACGCCGCACGCGTGGCCGGCGACATCGACGTGGTCATCAACTCATCGGGCAAGGTGACCTTCAATCCGCCGCTGGAATCGGCCCTGCGCACCAACGTGCAGGGCACCAAGAATGTCATCGCCTTCGTCAAGCGCATGAAGCGTCCGGCGCTGATTCATACAAGCACCTGCTTTGTGGCCGGCAATCGCAGCGGCGAGATCTGGGAGAGCGAAAAGCTCGACGGCTATTTTCCGCGCTGGCGCGATCTGCCCGCGACCAAGTTCAATGTCGAGCAGGAGATCGCCGACTGCGCGCGCATCGCCGCCGAGGTGCGCGCCCAGGCCGACGACGCCCAGGTGGTGGCGAAGCTGCGCCAGAAGGCGCGCGACTTCCTGCGCGAAGCCAACCGCGATCCGGACGACGAGGCGTCGCTCAAGATGGGCCTGGCGCGCGAGCGCAAGGATTGGGTTCGCACCGAGCTGACAGAGCGCGGGATCCAGCGCGCCAAGGAATGGGGCTGGCCCAACATCTATACTTACACCAAGAGCATCGGTGATCAGCTGGTCGCACGTGAAACAGGGATCGTTCGTTCCATCGTCCGTCCCGCCATCGTCGAAAGCTCGATTGCCTATCCGTTCCCAGGTTGGAACGAAGGCTTCACCACCTCGGCGCCGCTGGTGTACCTGGCGCTCAAGGGCCAGAACAAGTTGCCGGTGTCGGAATCGCTAATCCTCGACATGGTGCCGGTGGACCACATCGCCGGCGGCATGTTGATGGTGGCGGCACAAGCCTGTGTGGAGCAGCCTGCGTTGGTGCACCAGCTGGCCAGCGGCGACCTCAATCCGTCGCGCATCGGGCGCGTGACCACGCTGACGGGGCTTTACAAGCGCCAGCGATTCCAAAGCAAGGAAACCGGCAACAAGTTTCTCAACGAGCTGGCCGCGCGTATGGAATTCCGGCCGGTCAGCTACGAAGAATATGATCGCACCTCGCTGCCGCTGGTCAGTCGCATGACCGAGCGGCTTTCGGATACCCTCGACAAGGTTCGTCCGGGCTGGGGTGGTGGTCGCTTCGGCAACTGGGTCGATCAGGTCAAGAAGAAGGTTGATGACCTGAAGCGTGTCAGCAAGGACGCCAGCCGCGACATCGATCTGTTTCGGCCCTTCATTCTCGACAACGAGTACGTCCTGCGCGCCGACAATATTCGCGCCTTGCGCGACCGGCTGCCGCCCGACGAGCAGCTCCTCGTGCCTTGGTCGCCCGAAACCATCGACTGGTACGACTACTTCATGAACATCCACTTCCCCGGTTTGCAGAAGTGGGTGCTGCCCGAGCTGGACGAAACCTACGCGCCCAAGCCCAAGAGCGTGTACGCCTACCGTGACTTGATCGAGCTCTTCGACACCACGACCAAGCTGCACAGCAAGCGCACGGCCATGCGCATGGAACGGGGCGGCCGCACCGAATCTTACAGCTACCGCGATCTGCGCGAGCTGGCCGAGCGGGCGGGGACCTTCCTGGTAGGCGAAGCGCTCAAGCCCGGCGATCGCGTGATCCTCCTGGCCAAGAACTCGCCCGAGTGGCCCATGTGCTATTTCGGGATCCTCAAGGCCGGCGCCACCGCGGTGCCCGTGGCCCACGACTCGACCAGCGCGGAGGTCGTCAATATCGCCCGCGCCGCGGGCGCGGTCGGCATTATCGTCGGAGAAGACATCCTCGACAAACGGCCAACCCTGTCGCGCGAGCTTGGCGAGGCAGGTCTCTCCGCGAGCATCTGGCCGTTCGCGGAGGTGTTCGAGCTTGTCGACGAAGCGGTGGAGAACGAGCGCCGAAAGTCGCTCCTCACCAAGCATGCGGCCGATTCGGTGGCGTCGCTCATCTTCACCTCGGGGACGACCGGCAACCCCAAGGGCGTCATGCTCACGCACCGGAACTTCACCTTCGAGGTGGCGGAGATGTCGCGCATCTTCGACCTGGGCATTTCCGACTGCATGATGTCGGTGCTGCCGCTGCACCACACCTTCGAATTCACGGCCGGCATGCTCATGCCGCTGTCGCACGGAACTCGCATCACCTACATTCCCGACCTCACCGGCGACACCATCAACCACACCCTCAAGCACGGCAAGATCACGGCCATCGTCGGCGTGCCCGCGCTGTGGGAAACCATGCGCCGCCGCGTGCTTCAGCGCTTCTCGGACAAGTCCGAGATCCTCGAGTCCGCGGTCAAGGCACTGGCCGACGTCAACTTCGAGCTACGCGCACGCACGGGGCTGGACCTGGGCATGCTCATGTTCCTGCCCGTGCACGAGAAGCTGGGCGGCCGCATCCGCTACATGATCAGCGGCGGCTCGGCCTTGCCGCCCGACGTGCTCAAGACCTTCTACGGCATGGGCTTCGACTTCTTCGAGGGTTACGGCCTGACAGAAACCTCGCCCGTGCTCGCCGTTAGCACGCCCAAGAAGCGGCCCATCGCCGGCTCGGTGGGACAGCCGCTGGCCGGGGTCGAGGTCAAGATCGACAACCCCGACAACACTGGCGTGGGCGAGGTCATCGCGCGCGGCAAGAACGTGATGGCCGGGTACTGGCAGGACGAGGAAGCCACCAGCCACGCCATTCGAGACGGGTGGTTCCACACCGGCGATCTCGGCCGTTTCGATGAAGACGGGAATCTCTACATCGTAGGGCGCAGCAAAGACATCATCATCGATGCTAACGGCAAGAACGTCTATCCCGACGAGATCGAGGACCTGTACAAAGGCTCGCCGTACATCAAGGAGCTTTCGGTGGTCGGTTTGCCCGACGGGGTGGCGGAGCACGTGGCCTGCGCTGTCGTGCCCGACTTGCTGGCCGAGCCCGCACTGTCACTGGCCGAGGTGAAACAGAGGATCGAGGCGCACTTCCGTGCCGTCTCGGCGCCGCTACCGTTCTGGAAGCGCGTGCGCACGCTGGAGTTCTGGGAGGGCGAGCTGCCGCGCACGAGCACACGCAAGGTCAAGCGCCGAGACGTCACGGCCGAATTGCGCGTCCGTCACGACAAAGCCCAGGCCGAGAAGACCGTGGACGGAACGGCCCGCAACGCCGAAGCCAGCCACAGCTGGTTCCTGGAGATCGTGGCCGATGCCTGCGGCAAGCCGTACTCCGAGGTGCACATGTCGAGCGTGCTCGACGAGCTTGGCTTCGACAGCCTGACCTACAACGAGCTGGCGGCGGGCATCGAGAACGCGGGTGTGCACGTGCCCGAGGGTGTGGTGTTCGCCAGCGCCTACGACGTGGCCTCGCTGTTCGACATGGTCACCGGCAAGCGCCACGCAACTGCGCTGGAAAAGCGGGAAAATCGCAAGTCCACAGACGAAAGCAAGAGCGAGAGCGACGATATCAAGTTGCCGGCGCCGGTGGCCAAGATCGGAAAACGCGGCCTGGCCAAGGCGCAGCGTCTGTTCTACACGCGGGCGCTCAAGACGAAGGTGCGCGGCGAGGCGTACATCCCGCAGCACACCAATTTCATCGTCGCCGCCAACCACTCGTCCCACCTCGATATGGGCGCGCTGAAAGTGGCGTTGGGAGATGCGGGCCACGAGCTCGCCTCGCTAGCCGCCGCCGACTACTTCTTCAAGAACAAGTGGCGGCGGGCGTATTTCAAGAACCTGACCAACCTGGTGCCCATGGAGCGCAGCGGATCGATCCGCAAGTCGCTGGGCATCGCCGAGGAGGTCCTGCGCAACGGCAAGAGCCTGGTTCTCTTTCCCGAAGGTACGCGCTCGCGCACCGGCGAGATGGTGGACTTTCTGCCCAGCCTCGGCTACCTGGCATTGCATGCCGACGCCGGAGTCTTGCCCGCCTACATCGAGGGCGCCCACGCCGCCATGCCGGTCGGCGCCACGATTCCCAAGAAGCGCGATCTCGGCGTCTATTTCGGCCCCTTTCTAACCATTGATTTTCTGCGCCAGCTTACGCAGGGCATGTCCCATCAAGAGGCCTGGCGCATGTGCTCGGCCATCACGCAGCGGATCGTCGAGAACTTGCGCGACGGGGTTACCCCGCGCTTCGATGTGGCGAGCGTGCGTGCAGCCTGGAACGGCGAGAAGCTGGGACCGCTGGTGCCGCCGCCGTTTCGCACGCGCAAACGCAGCAGTTTGAAGGCGCTCGTCGGGAGGGAGGCGTGAAGATCCTGGTGACCGGCGCCACGGGTTTTCTTGGCAACCATTTCATGGATGCCCTGTGCAAGCGCGTGGACAGTGCCGACGTGCGCGTGTTGTCGCTGTTCAACACACCCACGCTGGACGCGCACGGGGTCGAAGTCCTGGTGGGCACCGTGACTTCCCCGACCGATGTCGCGCGCGCCATGGAAGGGGTTACGCACGTCTACCACTTGGCGGGCTTCGTCTCGCGCAAGCCGGAAGACGCGCACCTGATGTTCCAGGTCCACGTCGACGGAACGCGCGTCGTGTGCCAGGCCGCGGCCGTCGCTGGCGTCAAGCGCATGGTCATGTCGTCGACCAGCGGCACCATCGCGATTTCCGAACGCGACGACGAATGGCCGGACGAATCGTCGCCACCGCCCATGGCGCTCATTACGCGCTGGGGGTACTACACGAGCAAGCTCTACCAAGAGGCGACCGCGCGGCGTTTCTGCGGCGACAAGGTCGAGCTGGTGATGGTGAATCCCAGTCTGCTGCTCGGTCCGGGCGACGAGCGCATCGGATCCACGCGCGAAGTGGTGTCGTTCCTGGCCGGTGACATCCGTGTGGTTCCGTCGGGCGGAATCAACTTCGTCGACGCTCGCGACGTCGCGGCGATCATCCCGGTGGCCATGGAAAAGGGCAGGCCAGGCGAGCGCTATTTGCTCGGCGGTCACAACATGCCCTTCGCCGAGTACTTCGATCGCATGGAGCGCCTGAGCAAGGACTATTCGCCGCGCGTGAAACTCAAGGGCGATTGGCCGTGGCTGGCGGCGAAGGCCCAGTCGGCGATTTTCAAGGCCCTCGGCCGCACCCCGCCCATCGAGCCGGCCGCGGCTGATCAGGCCAAGTACTTCTGGTACTTCGACGGCGCGAAGGCGCGCGAAGAGCTGGGCTTTTCGCCTCGGGAAGCCAGCGCAACCATTTTCGATACCATCGAATACGTGCGCGAATTTCACCTAGGCAACGGGGCGTTCAAGAAGAAGAGTTAGGACCATGGCGGACACGCTGGCCAGCTTTCGTGGCTTGTTTCCCATCACTCGGACTTGCCACTACCTGAACCACGCGGCCGTGTCCCCGACCTCGACGCGTGTGCGCGATGCCGTACAGAACTGGGTTGGCGATCTCGTCCAGCATGGAATGGCCAACATCTCCGATTGGGTGCGCCGCGAGCGCGACACGCGCGCCGTGGCCGCGCGAATTCTGGGCGCGTCGGTCGACGAGGTGACCTTCGTGCGCAGCACCTCGCACGGGCTTTCGGCGTTCGCCGAGGGCCTGGCCTGGCAGCCAGGTGACGAAGTCGCCGTGTGCACAGCGCTGGAATACCCGGCGAATGTCTACCCGTGGATGCACCTTGCAAGCCGCGGGGTTTCTTTGCGGGCCATTGCGGCCAGCGACGGCGGAGTCACGCGCGAGGCGGTGGCAGAGGCCATCGGACCGCGTACCCGCGTGGTTTCTGTTAGCTCGGTCGAATTCGCGACTGGCGTGGCAAACGATCTTGAAGCCATCGGCGCGCTCTGTTGCGAGCGCGGCGTGCTTTTCTGCGTGGACGGCATTCAGAGCGTTGGCGCCTTTCCCATCGACGTGGTGAAAGCCAATGTTGATTTTCTGGCCGCCGACAGCCACAAGTGGCAGCTGGGACTACCCGGCATCGGTATCGCCTACGTTCGCCGCGAAGTCCTCGCGCGCATTCGGCCGTCGGTGGTGGGCTGGAAGAGCGTGAAGAATCCGCTCGATTTCGATCATCTGCACTTCGAGCTGCGCGAGGATGCGGCCAAGCTGGAAGAGGGCACGCAGAGTTTCGCCACCATCCTTGGTATGGGCGCCGCGCTCGACTTGCTCGACGAGGTCGGCATCGACCGCATCGCCGCGCACATCTCCGCGTGGTTGGAGGAGGCGGAAAGGTTCCTGGCCGCCGCGGGATTGGATCCCGGGCCGGCCCGCGCTGTGCGCAAGGGCATCTTGACCTTCCGGTCGCCGGTGGGCAGCGCGGAGGATTTCGTAAATCGAGCCAGCAAGGTGGGCGTGGTGCTCTCGGCCCGCCGCGGCCTCGTGCGCATCTCCCCGCATTTCTATAACGGCGAAGCCGAGCTGGCGGCGCTGGCAAGCCTTGTGCAGCCATGAAGATTGAACGCAGAGATTTCCTCAAGAGCTCGCTGGTTGGCGCCGCGGGTGCCTTGCTGGCCGGCGGTTGCGGCAACAGCAGGCCGCGCACCACGTGCAACAGGCGAATCGGCGACGCCCACGGCGGAAGCGTCTATTCTCTCGCCGTTGATCCCAGTGGAGCTCTGCTGGTTTCGGGAGGAGCGGACGCGCTCGTCAAACTGTGGCGCCTGCCCGACGGGGCGCTGCTCGGCACGCTGACTGGGCACAGCCAAGGTATCACTTCGCTGGCTATTTCGCCTAGCGGAACCCGGCTTGCCTCGGGCAGCTCCGACAGCACGGTCAAGCTGTGGAGTCTCCCGGATGGCGCCTTGCTGGCCACGCTGGCTGGGCATACCTTGCCAGTCGCGGGAGTGGCCTTCACGCCGGACGGCCTGCTGGTCGCTTCTGCGAGCGCAGATGCCACCCTCAAGCTGTGGAACGTGGCCGACGGCAGCTTGCTGGCGACGCTGGCGGGGCACACCCTCGGGATCACCGACGTCGCCGTCAGCCCCGACGGAACGCTTCTGGTTTCGTCGAGCCAAGACCAGACCATGAACCTGTGGAGCCTGCCCGATGGCGTTTTGTTGAACACCATCCCGACCAACGCCGGATGGGTGAATGCGATGGCGTTCAGCCAGGACGGGACCGGGCTGGTCACCGGGGGAAGCAATGACGGCGACGCCGTCGTGCTTTGGAGCCAGCCCGCCTTCGTGCCCGCCAAGACGCTCAAGGGACATGCCGGAGAGGTCAAGGCCGTCGCCATGACGCCCGACAAGTCGATGTTGGCTTCAGGCGGGCTCGACGAGACCATCAGGCTGTGGCACGCCTCCGACGGCGGAGTTGCGAAAGTCATCGAGGATCACTCGAATTCCATCAATGCTCTGGCCATCACGCCCGACGGAAAACTGCTGATCTCGGGAAGCAGCGACCGAAGCATTCGATTCTGGAATTTGCCAAACGGTTCCTACGCCGGCAGCGCAAGCGACCCGGCCTTGCCCGTGCAAACCGTGGTGTCGTTCACTTGCTAGCGACGACAGGTTGCTGGCGATGGGCGCCAGCGTAGGCGGTCATGACCTTGCGCACGTAGAATTCGGTTTCGCCATTCTGGGGAACGGTTCGGTTGACGATGGCGCCAGGCCCGGCGTTGTAGGCGGCCACGGCCAGGCGAATGTCGTGGAAACTGGCGAGCTGCGCGGCCAGGTAGCGGCCGCTACCGTCGATGGCTTCTGTTGGATCGAAGGGATCCGACACGCCCAGCAACTTGGCCGTCGGCGGCGTCAGCTGGCCTGGCCCCATGGCACCCGCGGACGAGATGCGATGAACGCGGCCGTTCGATTCGACCTGGACGATGGCGGCGAGCAGCCCGCGTGGCAAGTGGTGTTTGGCCTCGGCGCGGGCGGCCGCATCGTCGACGGAGGCATGGCCTCGGAAGAGGCAAACCGGTCTGTGCAGGGCATAGCGCCCCAGCGCCACGACCTTGTTGCGCAGAAAGAACGGCGACAGGGGAAAGACCAGCGAGTTGCCGAAGAAGGCCACCGACAAATTAAGCAGGCAGAGCGGCGCAAGCAAGATCGGCGTCCAGCGCGCCCACTTTGGAAAACGTGCCTTCCTGCGACCCATACCCATCCATAGCCGCTCCGAGGGCTTGGCACAAATTTCAAGGCACGAGGTGCGGGACGCCGGCCGGATCCATTTCGACGTCGACGTGTTCAAGCTGGGGCCGCTCCGACTTGCCGAACGTCAACTTCACCATCCAGCCTTTCCAGACCGGCGGATCGGACGGAAAGTAGTCGAACACGAAGTTGCCCAGGCTGTAGACGATGGGGCGATCTTTGTACCAATCGATGGTTTGCGTGACGTGCGGGTGGCTGCCGATGATGGCGTCAGCCCCAGTATCGATCAGCCTGCGGGCCAGCGCCTGCTGCTGTTCGGTGGGCTTCTCTTCTAGTTCCTCGCCCCAGTGCAGGAAGAGCAGGACCAGATCGGCCTTCTGGCGTGCCAGCTTGATTTCGCGAACCACATCCTTCTCGACGAGCCAGGCCGTGCCTGGTGTCGCAGGGCCGGCAGCGAACGAGCGGGGCGGATAGTCGTTGAAGCCAAGCAGCGCCACTTTTCGCCCCTTGGCTGCCAAAATCAGGGGTTCGTGGGCGGCGTGGGCGTTGATGCCAGCGCCAAACCACGGCAGCTTCGCCTCGCGCAGAAGCTCGAATTCCGTCGCGAGCGCCTTCTTGCCCCAATCGCCCGAGTGGTTGTTGGCCAGCGAAACGGCCGAGAAGTACTTCCCCAGCAGGGGCAGTGCGATCTTGGGACCGCGAAAGGTGTAGGGCTTGTCGACCGCGTGGCCGTCCTTCACGATGGCGCATTCGAGATTGCCGACGGTGAGATCGGCATCCCGAAGCACGGACGCAACCGCCGCGAATGGATCACCGCCGTTCGTGACGACATGTCCCGGCCCGCCGTCCAGCATGATGTCTCCCACGAAGACGACGCGCAGGGCATCGTCTTCGGCACGGGCAACCGGCACCGCAACCAGCAAGGCAGCGACCAGCCAGCCGGTGAAAAGTAAGCGATTCATGCTGCAAGCGTAGCCGGGCCGAGGCGTCGACGGTAGCACCAATGCACGACACGCGATCCGCGAAGTACATGCTGGCGGCGCTCCGTGCACGCGGGTCCTGCCCTTCGCGGATTGCCTTCCCACGAAGGCTTCCGCGGAACCTGTGGCCATCCGACCGCACGGGTTCTTCGAGTTGCTCCTCGTTCGCGCGTGGCACGCGCAAGCCGCGGAAGCCTTCGCGGGCCCCTTCCGCTCCGGTCACCCGCGAAGGGAGATTGCGACTCGAGTGGGGTGGGAGGGCGGGGCGGTGTTTGGGAAGCGACCTTTTGCCTGGCCTCTGACATCCTGAGTCCGGTGGCCCCCGCAGGATGTCCCCGGCGGCTTGGACTGAGCGTGACGGGTGCTGGCCTGAACAGGGCGGGCCTTCTTTACGACGTGTTTCACCACGCACGAACGCTATATAATCGGCTTCGATATGTTCGCCTTTCTCAGGTCCCTGTTCCACTTGACGGCCAACCCCAAGATGCCAACTGTAGGGACAGCCGCACAAGCTCCTCCAGCCGTCGCTTTGGTGGCCCAACCTGTTCAACCCCTACGTCCGATCAACCATGCGCGACTTCCGAAGCCTGCCCCCGTCAAGACCTGGCTCACACATCTTCGGTTTTCGGACGGGACCACGATCAACCTCTCGGAGGGCGACATTGTGGTCTTTGTCGGGCCCAACAACGCAGGGAAGAGTGCCGCCCTGGCGGGCATCGACCGCATGATCCGCAATGCGAAAGATCGTGGTCCGGTTCTTATGGAGGCCTGAACGATCCCCTCATCGCGCGCAACTCATAAGCACTTGATATTGCTGGCGATTGAAAAACGTCGAGGATTGACTTATCCACAGCAAGTTCTGGTACATGGATTCCATGAGCCACGAGACGACGACTCCTGGAACTAGATTGCGCAATCCACTCGCAAAGAATCGGTTGCGCCCGGCGGACACACAGCGGTTTGTTGAGAAGCTTATTGGAGAGGATTTCCACGCGAAGAGAGTGCTTTCGCTAGCCAACGGGGTAACCGGCGTCATCCACGGCGCCACGCTGGGCATTCACGCCATCGGACAAGGGTTGGCGCAGGCTCAGGGACTGAATCCAAGGCACGCAGTCAAGCAGGTCGATCGCCTGATGAGTAATGCGGGTATCTCGTGCGATACCTTCTTTAAGAACTGGGTGCCTTTCGTGCTGGGCTGAGCTTGATCCGTTTTCGTGGACACCCAACGAAAGGCGGATACCGTGGCAAAGATGGAGGACAAGACGAAACACCGACGGCCGAGGCGCACGTTCACTGACGAGTTCAAGGCAGGGGCAGTAGCGCTGGTCTTGGATGAGAAGAAAGCGGTGGCACAGGTCGCCGATGACCTGGACCTGTCCCAATCGGTCCTGCGCGGCTGGATGAATCAGGCTAGAGCAGATAGGAGCAAGGGCAAGACCGGTCTGACAACCGAGGAACGCGCGGAGCTGGCGCAGTTGCGGCGTGAGAACCGTGTGCTGCGAATGGAGCGGGACATCCTAAAAAAAGCCGCGGCCTTCTTCGCGAAGGAGAGCGCATGAAGTTCGCGCTCATCGCCGAGAAGAAGGCCAACGAGCCTCTCTCGCTTTGGTGTCGGGTTCTTGGTGTTTCGCGCACCGGGTTCTATGCCTGGTGCGCACGTCCGGAGTCCCAGCACCAACGCGACGACCAACGGCTGGCAGTCCTAGTCAAGGAGTCCCATGAGCACAGCCGCAAGACCTACGGCAGTCCGCGCGTGCTCGCGGACTTGGCCGCGAAAGGTGAGCACGTCAGTCGCAAGCGTGTCATCCGGCTGATGCAGCAAGAAGGGCTCCAGGCCCGTAGGCGACGCCGGTACAAGTGCACCACGATGAGCGAGCACGACCAGCCGGTGGCGCCCAATATCCTGGATCGCCAATTCCAGGCCGAGCGGCCCAACCAACGCTGGGTGGGGGACACCACCGAATTGTTGATAGGCGAGAGCGGCGGCAAACTCTACCTGGCCGTGATCGTCGATCTGTTCGCGCGATTCGTTGTTGGGTGGGCACTGTCTGCCGTCAACGACCGACACCTCGTGCTTAAGGCACTAGAAATGGCTACCCGAAGGCGTTGCCCAGACGCCGGGTTGCTCCACCACTCGGACCAGGGCAGCCCCTACGCCAGCGAGGACTACCAGAACATGCTCAACGACAGAGGCATCGTATGCAGTATGAGCCGCCGTGGCGAGTGCTACGACAATGCTGCGATGGAGAGCTGGTTCTCGACCTTTAAATTCGAGCTGGGGGAAAAGTTCGCGAGCTACGCTGACGCGAAGAGGGAGTCGTTCGACTACATCGAGGTGTTCTACAACCAGCAGCGGCGTCACTCGTCCATCGGCTACATTTCGCCTGCCCAGGCCGAACAAAGGCACCGCGAGCAACTGGCAATGAAGGAAGCGGCGTGACCTCTCTTTGCGACTGTGACAACATGCTAACCGACGACGGAACGACGTAAACAACCTGTCCACCGAATCGGATCAAGCTCAGGCCGCGCGTGAGGATGTCTACGTCGCGCTCGACTGGACCGAGTTCGATGCCGACGACCATTGCACCATCGCCTTGTATCTCATCACGTCCCACGGACGAGCGACACCGTTGCTGTGGCGAACAGTCAGGAAGTCAACCATCGAAGGCTGGCGCAACGACCATGAGGATGACCTCCTGGCGCTGTTCGCCAAGCTTCGTTCGGCGCATACCAAGCGAGCCACCGTGCTGGCAGACCGAGGGTTTGGGGACCAGAAACTCTATCCCTTCCTTGTTTCGCTCGGCCTGGATTTCATCATCCGCTTTCGAGGAATCATCTACGTCGAGGCGTCCAACCGCGAAGTCCGACCTGCGGCACAATGGCTTTCACCGAGCGGACGAGCGGTCAAGCTTGCGAACGTCAAGGTCACCTCCGACCGGACGCCGGTGGCTGCGGTGGTAGGCGTGCACGCGCGCGGAATGAAGGATGCCTGGCATCTGGCGACGAGTCGATCTGATCTCAGCGGCGCTCAGGCAGTCAAGGCGTACGGCAAGCGCTTCACCATCGAGGAAACGTTCCGCGACGCCAAGGACGCACGCTTTGGAATGGGTTTGAAAGCTACGCACATTGCGGACCCTGAACGACGAGACCGACTCCTTCTCCTGGCGGCCATCTCCCAGGCATTGCTCACGCTTCTGGGTGCCGCGGCGGAAGAAACCGGACTCGACCGCAAGCTCAAGGTCAACACAGTGAAGCGCCGGACGCATTCGCTATTCACCCAAGGCAGCTATTGGTATGGAGCCATTCCTATGATGCCGGAGGAGTGGCTTGCGCCCCTAATGGCCGCATTTGGCCGCCTAGTTTCCGAGCAACGGGCTTTTGCTCAAGTGTTTGGAATTCTTTGATGCCTATGAGGGGATCCCTCAGTATGGAGGCGGCTCTCTCCACTGTTGGAACAACGGACGAGGTCCTGGCGTGGCTGACTGGCAGCACAAGTTGGCACGTCAGCCCCGAAGGAAATAAGCACTTTTCACTCTTGGGATCTGGCCAATGGAGTCACGGCGTAGATCGCATCTGGAAGCATGCCCAGGAGGCAGGCCTTGAGGAACCTCGCTACTTTCTTCTTCACGCGAATCACAACAGAGGATCGTCTCTTGGCATCGACGGCACCCGAGAGCATCCGGATACTGAGGGATCCCTTCCGGCACCCGATTCACGTACTGCAGGCGAATGTCGATGTCGAGGAGAAGTTGAGCCGCTACGTGCAAGCGGCTTTCGGCCTCGAGGTTCGGGTGCACAGGAACGCTGGGAAAGAAGTACCCTTGATGTGCGGCGCCGCACCGTCGCCCTGCGAGGGACAGGACAGACTTTCTCCGGAGTACCTAAGACGCCTGGATGAGCTGCCGCGCGTGGAAAGCCAAGGTGACGGTATCCGGAGTTTCGTTGGACTCATTCTTCACGCCCTAACAATTCCCTACAACCTGCTGCTGGTCGACGAACCCGAAGCATTCCTTCACCCACCGCAGGCCCGTTTGGTCGGTAGGTTTCTCGCGACGGAAGTCCCAACCTCGAGTCAACTTTTTCTAGCGACACACAGTGGAGAGGTGATCAAGGGTTTGATGGACGCTCAAAGCAGACGTGTCCGGGTCATTCGCATTTGTCGCGATGGCTGCGTGAACCGCATTCGAGAATTGTCGAGCGAAAGCATTGTGAAGCTGTGGTCAGATCCCTTGGTTCGTCACTCGAACGTGCTTGATGGCTTGTTCCATGAACACGTTGTCGTCTGCGAATCCGAGGGCGACTGTAGGTTCTTCGATGCAATGGTCGCGGCGACACCGCGGCCCAAGGCTCTGGCGCCAACGGATTTTCACTTTGTGAGCGCATCAGGAAAGGATCGTCTTCACGTGATCGCTTCGGCGCTAAGGGCAGTAGGCGTTCCTCTTGCTGTCGTCGCAGACTTCGACGTGATTGCCGAGCAGAGCAAGTTCCAAAGGCTCGTTGAGTCGTGTGGCCTGACCTGGACCGAAGTCTCGGCCGACTGGAAGCTGGTGTGGTCATCGATAGACAAGCGCAAGCCTGACCTTGACCGTGACGAGGTCCGCAGGGAGCTCTTGGCAATACTGGACGCCAGTAGGTCGTCATCCAGCCTTCCAGAGAAGGATTCCGAGAGCATACGACGACTTCTCTTGCGGACGTCATCATGGCAGACGGCCAAGAATGCTGGCGTGTCGCTCATTCCTTCCGGGGACGAAGCGAACGCGTGCCAGCGATTGTTGGATCGCTGCAAGGCTGCAGGGCTGTTCATTCTAGCGTGCGGCGAACTCGAACGGTTCTGTAAGTCGATCGGTGGACACGGCCCTTCGTGGGTGAATGCCGTCTTACAGCGTGACCTTGCGAATGCCCCTGATCTTCGGAGTGCTCGAGAATTCGTGCAAGAACTTGTTGGCGGCCATGTCTCCGGTCCGCATCAATGTTGACGGTGGTAGGCAGATGTGACAGACCGGCCCGTCAAAGGGGCCCCAATGTCCAGCGCGCGCAGGCGTGGACGGGTGGCAGTGAGGGAGGGGACCCGTTTCGCGATTTGGGCGCGTGCCGCCCGTGCTGCGGGCGCACTCGCGGATGGTCGGATTGTGCAATTTTCGAAGTGAGTCGCCCAAATCACGAAACGGGGAGCAGGCCCGAGCTGACAGGACCCGCCACGCCGGAGCAAGCGGGTCGCCGAGTTGAACGTTTCCGGACTCCTGGATTGTCCGCGGCCTCGGTCAGAGCAGATCAGCCGCGCCCGACCCGGATGCCATAAAGATCCTCGATCAACGCCCGGCCAAGAGCTGCCTCGTCGAGCTCGGGATGTTGCTGGCGCAGACGCTGCTTGACCAAAGACCGCGCCTCCTCACTCATCGCGATGGCAATTTCCAGCCGTCGACTCGGGCCAAGCCGGCGCAGAACCTCTGCCTGTACGCGCTGGGCTTCGGGTGAGGTGTCGCGGTTCACGGCAACTAGCCTACCACGTTGTTTCGCCTCGCCTAGCGGCCTCCAAGCCAAGACGCGGCGGGATTCTCGGTGATGGTGAAGCCGTTGCGTTTGGCCAGGCGGCGGCAGAGGGGGCAGAAGTCGCGCTCGCGATCCGTGGTGGTCACCTTGCCCATGGCGTCTTCCATCAAGCAGCCGTGGGTCGGGCAGTGGGGAAGGCCGAGGGTGTGGCCGATTTCGTGCACGGCCACTTTGGCCAACCGTTCGATGGCGTGGGCTGGGTTGCGCGCTTTCTTGCGGCAGCGGAACGAGGAGATGACGGTTGCGGTTCCCGGCAGCTCACCCAGTCCCATGACCCCCCAGTCGGGAAACCTATCCTTGGTGGTAGAGATGTCGACGTCGGTGAGACCCAGGATGCGCCAGCCGTCCTTGGGCATGCGTTGGTTCAAGTAGGTGAGCAGCCTCTCGGCGCGGTAGCGCTTGCGCGCCGGGTAGTAGGCGGTCCTGGGCAAGTCCTGGCAAGGCAGCACGCGCACGTCGATAGGATAGAAGGCGCGCAGGGCCGCGACGACCTCGTCCACCCCCTGTGCCTTGCCTGCGCAATTTCCAAGCAGCTGAACGTACAGCGCTCGGCCAGGCGGAGGTGTGCTTGGCGCTGGGCTCGCCTCGCCCGAGCCAAGCGCTACGAGGAGAATGCTGAGAAGGAACGTCATGGAATGAGCGTTCCATTCTACGCGTGGCCCGGCCTTGCGCGGGGCAGGAAAGGGCTAAACACAGAGAACACAGAGGATATGAAGGAGGAAGAAGTTCCCAAATTTCTGGAGATCCGTTCCTCCCCGCGCTGCCGCCCTCCGTGCTCCCTGTGATGAAGATCCGGCTTGTGATATCATTCTTTTAGGTGGTGGGAACGAATTGGGTGGGCGGACGTTGATCCGGACAGGAGGTGACGAGCATGACCGCCCTGGAAGGAAAAGCGCTTCTGGACCATGGCAAGGCCATCGCGAAACGATACGCGGGGCGTGTGGGGCCGGATTTGGCGGAAGAGCTCGGTGCCGAGGCCGTCTTGCGCGCGCTTCGTTCGCCCCCGCCCGATGGCCATTTGGAGCCTTGGCTCGAACGCATCTACCGCAATCTGATCGTCGACGTGTGGCGCCGGCGCAGGCCAGCGTCCATCGACGCCGCCGACCTGCACGATCTCGCCGCCCCGGACTCGCCCGAGGATGTCGTCCTGGCCCGTGAGCGTCGACGTGCGGTCAGGGCCAGCGTGGCGCGCCTGCCGCGCGAGGCCCGGCGGGCGCTGCTCTCGCGCTACTATGGCGAGCTCGACGACGAGGTCTCGGCCAGCCGCCTTGGCATCGCGGGGTCGACCATTCGCACGCGCATCCATCGCGCCCTGAGCAGGCTGCGTGGCCGCCTAGGAGATTCTGCGCGCCTTGTTGCCGCCGGTGTTTGGCAAACTCGGGGTGGGCGCCTCCTCGCTTGGGTTGGCGCCGGTCATGATTGCCGCCTTGGCCCTGTCGAGCGTTGCTCCGCGCGCGCCCGAGGTCGAGCCTTCGCCGTCCGTGGCGGTTGTGCCCAACAATCCTGTGACCTCGACCCCGAGTCGTGCTCTTCGGTCCTCCCAGACCGAAGCCCCGGTTGCTATCGCGGAGTCACACAAACGCGTACGCGCCGCCTCGCGGACTTTTGCGCTTGCCCGGCCTGGGCAGGAAGCGCCCGCCCATGTCATCGCCTTCGTCGAGCGTGATGAGGTGATGGCCGACATCCAGCGCCCCGAGGCCATCGATGTTTTCGGCGATCCCGCCCCGGTTTCGCCTCCGTGCCTGGTCGAAGCACCCACGCACTTCTTGGTTCAATTCGAGAAGATGGTGGAAGACAGTTTGTAGTCACGGTGCGATGCAGTCGACAGTTCCGTTCAGGCCTTCTGTGAACCAGATCTTTCCATCGGGTCCTGCGGTGATTCCATCGCCGTTGCCGTCGGGGACCATCCCGTCGCCGACATGCGGAACATCAAACCAAGTAAACACTCCCTCGGTTGTAAGCCGGCCGACCGAGTTGCCGAAGCCTTCGGTGACCCAAAGATTGCCGTCTGGACCTGCCGCGATGGCAACGAAAGTGCCGTGGTAGGGAAACTCGGTAATGGTTCCCGTGGGGGTGATACGGCCTAACCGCCCGCTGCCACCCCTTTCGACAAACCAGAGATTGCCGTCCGGTCCGGCCGCGATGCTATTCGGAGAGCTGTCGGGCGCTGGAAACGCAAACTCGGTGATGGTCCCCTCGGGGGTGATGCGGCCGATCTTGTTGCCATTGAGCTCGGTGAACCAAAGGTTGCCGTCTGGTGCGGCCACGATGCTGAAGGGATAGCTGACTGCGGTCGGCACCGGAAACTCAGTGATGTTGCCCGCGGGAGTGATGCGTCCGATGTTGTTGCCGTCGCATTCGGTGAACCAAAGGTTGCCATCCGATCCGGCCGCAATGCCAGAAGGCCGGGCGCTCGCGGTTGGAATCGGAAACTCGGTGAGTGCCCCAACCAGTGTCATCTGATCGATGTTGTTGCCCGCAATGTCAGCGAACCAAAGGTTGCCATCCGGTCCGGCGGCAATGCCATTCGGTCCAGCGGCGAGGCCGCTGATCGGGCCAGCGGTAGGAACCGCGAATTCAGTGAGCGTCCCGTCAGGCGTAAGTCGGCCGACGCAGCACAGGCCGCCAGTTGTGAATTCCGTAATCCAAAGGTTGCCATCCGACCCGGTGACAATGCTCCAGGGAGTTCTCCAGTCCGTCTTGGAAACATTGAATTCGGCGATTGCGTGTGAGGACCCACCCGTTCCTAGCCCACCACCACCACCGGCACTTCCGCCGGAGCCAGAGGCTGCGTCTTGCGTTGTGTGCGTGTCGCCGGTTCCGCTTGAGGAGTCACCCGCACAGGTGCCGACGCCAACGGAACCAAGGGCTACAACAGTGATGAAGAGAGTATTGGGGGGCATGACCAGCTATTCCTCTCGCGATAGGGAGCAATGCCTATGCCAAGAACTGAAAGCGTGCTTCCCGCCGAATACGAACAAGGCGGGTCGATTTCCAGCTCGAAAGGCGACAATTTTGTCCCGGTGACGTCGTGATCTCCAATCCGAAGGTCCCGAAGTTCGGTGCCAGCGCCTTGCGTGAGGGAGCTATGATGTGAACGAAGGAAAGCTCTACGGTTCGGGCACCCCAGGAGCCGCAGAAGTCTTCGGTGGCGCAGCTTTGACGACGCCCGGCGGCGGTGCGGATGCTTGACGTTTGGCAGGCGATGAAGAGTTGCCGGGTGTGCCGGGTGCTGCTGAGATCGACACCTGCTTGAGTATTTGCTCGAAAGCTGGAAGTTCTTTGTCGCCGAACCTCACCCGCTCCACAGCGCTCGCAACTTCGAGCCGACGTCGAATCGCATCGCACTGGTTTCGGAACAGTCGTCGCTGGTGGCCAGCGTGGGGTCGTGCTCGGTCACGCGCTCGAAATGGGCGAAGATGGTTTCGGGAATGAAGCGCGTGAGAGGCGCGATGATGTGGCGGTCGCCGTGACGGTGCTGCTGGCGAACGAAAAAGCGCAAGGGGCGAATCAGGTGCAGGGTGCTCTTGGCGCGGGTCATGGCCACGTACAAAAGGCGGCGCTCTTCCTCGATTTCCTCGGGTGTGCCCGTGGCCATGTCGGATGGGATGCAGCCGTCGACGACGTTGAGGATGAAGACCGTGTCCCATTCCTGGCCTTTCGCAGAATGAATGGTGGACAGGATCAGATAGTCTTCGTCGAGCAAAGGCGGTCCCGCTTCGGCTCCTGTGGCGCTGGGTGGATCCAGGGTCACCTCGGACAGGAATCGTTCCCTGGCTGTCGAAGCCCCCGGCAATCTGCTCTAGTTGTTCGAAGTCGCCGGCCCGCGCGTGGGCGTCGCCGTGCAAGGGCTTCCAGTCGCGGCTCGTACCAGCGTCGGCACGAGCCCGATCTGGCCCGGCCAAACCGCGGCCTGGGTATGAAGCGCGAGCATGAGGTCGCAAAACGACGGCCACTCGGATTGGGTGGCGCCAGCTGGCGAGAAGGCGCGCAGGGTTTGCATGTCGAAGGCCCGGTCTTCGAGCCATTGCCAGGCGTGGCCCGCGCCCGCGGGCCCGACGCCCGCCAACAGCTGCAGGCTGCGGAAGGCGGCGATGGAATCGCGGGGATTTTCCGCCCAGCGCAGGATGCCCATCATGTCCTTGACGTGTGCCGCTTCGAGGAAGCGCAGACCACCGTACTTGACGAAGGGAATGTTCCGGCGCGCGAGCTCTACTTCGAGAGCGTCGCTGTGGTGGGCGGCGCGAAAGAGCACGGCCTGGCGCTTGAGGGCAAGGCCCGCTTCACGCTGTTCGAGCACCTGTTCGGCGACATAGCGGACCTGTTCGGCCTCGTCGTGAACCGTTACCAAGTGTGGCCGGTTGCCCGAGGTGCGGGTCGAAAAGAGATCCTTGGTGAAGCGCTGTTTGGCAAGGCCGATGACCGCGTTGCTGGCGTCGAGAATGGGCTGACTGGACCGGTAGTTCTGTTCCAGCGTGATGACGGCGGCGGGCGGCCTATATTGATTCGGGAAATCGAGAATGTTGCGCACGCTGGCCGCGCGAAACGAATAGATCGACTGGGCATCGTCGCCGACCACGGTCACGCCGGTTCCCGCGGGCTTGAGCTTGAGCAGGGTTTGGGCCTGCAAAGTATTGGTGTCTTGATACTCGTCGACGAGCACGTGGTCGAAGCGCGCGCCCACGCGTTCGGCGAGCTGTGGTTCGGACATCATCATCCACCAGTAGAGCAGCAGGTCGTCGTAGTCGAGCACATGGCGCGCGCGCTTGGCGTCGACGTACGCGGAGAAAAGCTGGCCCAGCTGCTTTTCCCATTCCACGCACCAGGGATGCGCCTGCTTGAGACAGGAAGCGAGCGGCTCTTGCGCGTTGACGGTGCGTGAGTAGATGGCCAGGCAGGTCGCCTTGCGTGGAAAGCGCTTCTCGGTCTTGGCAAGCCCGAGCTGGTTGCGCAGCAGATCGATCAGGTCGGCCGAGTCCTCGCGGTCGAGGACGGTGAAGGACGGGTCGAGGCCAATCGAGGAAGCGTGCAGCCGCAGCAACCGGTTGGCCACCGAGTGGAATGTGCCAGCCCAGGTGATGCTGGTGGTGGTGCCAGTTCCCGTCACCGGCGATCCGGGCTTGCCCGTCTTGCCCATGATGAGCTGCGCGCGGCGGATCATCTCGCTGGCCGCTCGCCGGGTGAAGGTCAACAAGAGCACGCGCCTGGGATCCGCTCCCTTGGCGATGATCGCCGCCACCCGGTGGGCGAGGGTGGAGGTCTTGCCCGAGCCCGCTCCCGCGATAATCAGGAGCGGCCCGTTTCCGTGCTCCACCGCCGCGCGCTGGGCCGGGTTGAGATGGTCGACTTGCTTGTCCACTTGGGCCGAAGCCTAGTCAAATGTTCAGTGTGAGGCAAGGAACCCTTGCCATGGTCATAAATACGGCATGGCGGACTACCTCATCGCCGGTGTCTGTCTGGCAAGCGGCGGAGTCCTCTTGACCCGCAACCAAGATCACTTCGGCCGCGTGCCCGATCTAAAACTTGGCGGGCGACATCTCTGATTCAGCCATCTCCTTATCCATACGCTTCTCGCTGAACTCGATCCGGCTGACGGCGTCGACGGTGATGGTAAGCGCACCGTAGTCCTCCTCGACTTTGCCTTCGATGAAGTACGGGCGCTGGTGGTCGAGCATGTGGCAGAAGCGGCGGTAGGTCTCGGGGAAGAAAGTGCATTCCAGAAGGCCGGTTTCGTCCTCGAAGGTGATGAACTCCATGGGATCGCCTTGCAGGGTGGACACCACCTTGCCGGTGACGAGAAAACCGGCGCAGCGCACGCGACGGCCGGCGAAGCGCGAGATGTTCTTGGCTTTGACGACGTGTTTGCTGTCCGTCTGTCCAGCACAGAGCGCCATGGGATGGACGTCGCAGAGAAATCCGAGGGCGCGCATTTCTGCGTGCAGGCGGGCTTGCGGATCGTCGGGTTCGAGCGACGGGCGGGTAATCTCCGCTGCGCGCGTGAACAGATCGTGCGACTTGCGTCCGGCCGCGCTTTTTCGCCAGGCCGCGACTTGCCACAGCAGGGCCGCGTGGCTTTCATTCGGGTGAAGGCCGTCGAAGGCGCGTGCGTGGACGAGGACGCGCGCCTCTTCCTCGTCGGGGCGGGCGCGTTCGAGAAAATCCACGATATGGCGGTACGGCCGATTGGCGATGATGCGGCCGCGAGTTTCCGCGCCGAGATGATGCAAGGTCAGCCAGCCGACGCGTACGGCACCGGCGTTGACATGGGAACCCTGGGAGGGTTCTCCCCTGCGGGGACTTCGGCCCTGCACGTCCTCCTCCCCCTCCCCGGGCGCTACGCGCCCGGCCTCGCCAAACCCTCGGCCCCTGCCCGCCACCCATCCCACCGCTCGCTTCGCTCGGCCTCGCGCGATGGTCCGCGTCGAGCGAAGCTCGCCGCTCCCCACGCGAATTGCCCTTCCACGAAATCTCGCTGTGGTTCACGTCCGGCGGCAACACGCACACGCCCAGGCGCCGCGTCTCCGAGACGTAGGCCGAGGTGGAATAGAAACCGCCCTGGTTGCTGATCACGGCGGCCATGAATTCCGCGGGGAAATGCGTCTTCAAGTAGGCGGCCTGGAAGGATACGCGCGCGTACGAGGCGCTGTGCGGTTTGCAAAAGGAGTAACCGTCGAAGGACAGGATCATTTCCCAGACCGACTCGATCTGTTCGGTCGGAACCCCGCGGCTGCGTGCGCCAGCGATGAAACGGCGAAGGTAGTCGGGCAGGCGCTTGGCGCGATCCTTCTTGCTCATCACCTTGCGCAGGCCGTCCGCCTCGACGTGATCGAAACCGGCCAGAGCCATGGCCGCCTTGGCCACGTCTTCTTGGTAGACCATGATGCCGTAGTTGTCGTCGAGCACGCCGTCGAGTAGCGGGTGAATGGGCTGCCAGGCGCCGCCGTGCAGACGGCGCAGGTATTCGTGAATCCACTTGTTGGCGGCCGGGCGAATGATGCTGCTGTGGATGACCACGTGCTCGTAGTCGCCCCGTCGCGCCTTCTGCTGCAAGAGCCGCGTGGCCGGGCTTTCGATGTAGAAGCAACCCATGGTGGCGCCGGCCGCGATGCTGGCCTGCGTGGCTGGATCGTCCTCGGGCTCCCAGCGGGATTCGTCGAATGCGGTGCCGTTTCCTTTCACGTTGGCCACGGCGTCGCGGATCACGGCCAGGCTGCGATTGCCGAGCAGGTCGATCTTCACCAAGCCGGCGGTCTCGGTGCTGTCCTTTTCCCATTGGATGATAGGCACGCCCTTGGGCGCGATTTCCACCGGCACGTAGCTGTCGATGGGCTCGGGCGTGATGACCACGCCGCCTGGGTGCACGGAGATGTGGCGCGGAATTCCAATCAAACGCTGGGCCAGTTGCAGAATTTCGGGCCACGGCTCGGGAAAATCCAGATCCTTCATTTCGGGCAAATCACGCAACCGTTCGATTAAATCGTCGTCGTCGCTGCCCACCTCTCGCCAGAACCAGGGCAGGCGCTTCGACACTTGCCCGATCTCGGCGTCGGTCAGGCCGAAGACCTTCGCTGTCTCGCGGATGGCCATGCGCGGTTGGAAATTGGAAAAACACGCGACCATGGCGCTGTGGTCGCGGAATTCGTCGAGCACCGAGGCGATGGCCTTGTCGCGCTCGTCCCAGGCGAAGTCCACGTCGATGTCGGGCGGATCCTTGCGGCCGGGATTGAGAAAGCGTTCGAAGTAGAGATTGAACTTCACTGGGCACACGTTGGTGATACCAAGGCTGTAGGCCACGATGGAGGCGGCGCCGCTGCCGCGGCCGCAGATGCGCGGCGAGCGCTTGACGATTTCTTCGACCACGAGGAAATAGCTCGAAAAGCCCATGCGTTCGATGGTGGCGAGCTCGTACTCGATGCGGTCGACCACGGTTTCGTGCAGCTCGCCGCCATAGCGTTTGCGGGCGCCGACGTAGCAGCGCTCGCGCAGAACCTCGTGGCTTGGTCGCCCCACATCCTCGCGCCACGGCGGCATGACCAGACCGAGGTTGGGGCCGGTGAAGGTCAACCGCTCGGCGATGGTGTCGCTGGCCGCCAGGGTTTCGGGCCAGATGTCGAAGCGGCGCTCGTAGTGGCCGGGTGGCGCTAGCCAAGCATCGGCTGGCGCGACGTCGTTGACATGGAAACCCTGGGAGGGTTTCCATGCCTTCCCGCGTCCCGGCTCCGCCGGGCAAAGCCCGGCTCCGCCATCGCGACTAGGCTTCAGTCGCGAAAAACTGGTGTTGCGTGCGATGGCGCGCAGAAGCCGGTGCAATTCGTGATCGCCGGGTACGAGAAAAAAACTGGAGGGCACCGCGACCGCGGGCACACCGAGTCGCCGGGCCTCGGTGCGCGCCTTGGCCGCGCTTGGCGATGGCCGGCGGGGCAGTGCCGCGGCCACGTTCACTCCCGCTTCATGAAGCGGCGCGAGCAAATCCGCGCCGGGCACCAAAACGCACAGCCCGGCCGAAAGCGCGGGCAGGTCGCTTTTTAGCAAGAAGTCCTGCTTGCAGTGCCTGCGTGTGATCAGCCGGCACAGGTTGCGATAGCCGTCGTCGTTTTCGACCAGGCAGACCACACGACGGTGCGAGCTCGGCTCGCTCACCTCGGCGCCGACGATGGGCGTGATACCTTCCTCGCGGCACGCCTGCAGGAATGGCCACAGACCGTACAGATTGTCGGTGTCGGTGAGGGCGATGCGGCGGTAACCGTGCTGGCGAGCCGCCACCGGCAGATGCTCCGGCGCCGATGTGCTCCACATGAGTGAGCAATGCGAGCGAACGACCAGCGGGACCATGGTCGCCTCAGGAGAAAATGCGCCCGTATCCCACGGCCGCGATGCCATACTTGCCACGGATCTCGTCGAGCGATTGCATCAGGCGATCGTCTTTCTGGTTGTTATGGAAACCCTCAAAGGGTTTCCATTCCTTCCCGCGATGGGGCCCGGCCAGCAAAGCTGGCCCGTGCCCCACGCAACTGGGCTGGCTGCGGTCGGCGAACAGGTCGAGCTGTGCGGGTGGAAAGGTCAGGCGATCCAGGCACAGTCGCAGGTGGCGAATGCGCACGCGGCGGGCCCAGGCGCGGTCGAGCACCACCTTGGCCAGCTCGAAAAGCTGTCGGTCGCTGGCCGACGCAGGTGCGAGGCTGCCCTGCCTGGCGACGCGCACGCCGTCGGAATAATCGAGCACGATGGCAAGCCTTTGCGTGGCCAGTCGGCGCTGGCGCAGCTTGCGCCCGGAATGTTCGACCAGCGCAAACAGCGCCGCGTGCAACGTCTCGACGTCGTTGCTGTCGTTGCCGAAGTCGTGGTCGGCGCTCACCTCGGGGCGTTCGGCACCCACCGGCAGCACCGGCGAGGCATCGATGCCGCGCATGGATTCATAAACAAGTTGTCCGTGGCTTGCGAACACGACTTCCAGTTGCGGCAAGCTCCACGCCAGCACCTGGCCCACCCGATCCAAACGGAATTCGCGCAGGCGAACCAGATCGCCCTCGTCGAGCCCAGGCACCAGCGCCACCGGCAAGGGCGAAAGAAAGGCCTTCTCTTGCCCTTCTTCCAGGATGTATTCGCCGGCCGGCTTCACCACCCGCGTGGCCACCTTGGCCAAAAGCTTATTGTGCGCCACCGACCAAATGGGATCGAGGCCCAGCTCTTTGCGCACGGCCTTGCGGATGCGCCAGGCGACGTCGTAGGCCGGGCCGAACAGGCGGTGCGTTCCCGTGGCGTCGATGAACAGGTGGCCGTTGCTGTCGGTCATCTCGATGAGCGGCGAGTAGGGCAGGGCGCGCGCCAGCAGATCGCGCATGGCCTGTTCGTAGCGATCGGTGTGTGGGGCGATGACCACGGTGTCCCGGCACAGGCGCCGCGCGCGCGCCAGGGCCATGCCTTTGCGAATGCCGTGCTGAAATGCCTCGTCGCTCATGTCGAACACGGCGGCCCGGTTGGCACCCTCGGGCGCGATGACCACCGGCCGCTCGCGCAGGCGCGCATCCAGTACGCGTTCGACCGCGACCGCGAAGTCGGCGACGTTGAGGTGGATGATCGTGCGCGCTTCCATGGTCACACGCTTACGCTGCCAACAAGCCGGCCTTTTGCAAAAGCTCGAGCAACCGGCGCGCATTTCGTGGCGCTTGGCCGCGCACGTGGTTGTTGAAAAACAACACCCCGGTTTTCGCCGCCTCGATCAGGCGGCGCAGCCGCTTGTCCAGCCATGATTCGAGCTCGCCGTCGGAATAATCGTAGTCGAACTGCGTCGCCATCTTGTTCGAGCGCCAGCCCAGGGCGTTTCTGCCGTGGAAACGCACGTAGAAAAGCCCGGGGTTGGTCACCACGTCGAGGGAAGGAAAGAGTCCAGGCAGCTCCGGCTCGTCGACGGTTACCAAGGTGACTTGGCGCCTTTCCAGTTCGGCGAAGACCTTGTCGTTTGCCCAGGTGGCGTTGCGGAACTCGACCGCGAGCGGCAGCCCCTGCAATTCGGAAAGCAGGGCGCCAAGATACGAACGATGCTTGGGCGAGCGATCGAAGCTGGCGCCGAATTGAATCAGGACCGCGCGGAGCTGGCGCGACTGCACGAGCGGCGCGATACCGAGGCGATACTTGGCGGCCTCGCCCTGCCAAGCCTTGGCGTCGATCTCGTGGGTCAGGGTGCGAGTCAGCTTGGCGCAGAAAAGAAACTCCGGCGGCACCAGGGCGCGCTGGCGCTCGACCGCCTCGGCGCGCGGCATCTGGTACCAGGTGTAGTTCAGCTCGGTGACCGGAAACTCGCGCGCGTAGAGCGGCAGCATCTGGCCGGCCTTGGTGCCGGGCGGATAGATCCCGGCCTCGATCCACTCGGGATAGGAATAGCCGGACGTGCCGACCCAAAGCGCGTGAGCATTCACGGCGGCGGCATCACCAGCTTTTGATTTGGGAGAGGCAACAGACATCGCAAACCGCCATGACTGGTCGGATGTTCAGTATCCCCAAGCCACCCGCATCCGTCAAGGCGATCCGCAGGACGCGCCGCACATCAAAACGGCGCTTGTTCAGACTTCGGCAGCGAAGTTGACGATTCTGGTTGGTAGGTTTACGTTTTATTGATGGAGGTTTACGATTTCTCGCAAGGCGTTGTCTGACCGCCGGGCGCAGCTCCTTGCGCTGGCAGCGAAGGGGCAGCCGCTGTCCGCTGGTGCCGTCGGCCGCGCGCTCGGGGTTTCTCGACAAATGGCTCACCGGCTCCTTTCCGGCTTGGTTGCCGAGGGCCGGCTTGTCCGCAGCGGGGCGGGCCGAGCGGTCAGCTACTGCGACAGCGGTGGTCTGCCTTTCATCCGCCGCTATCCGCGCGCCGTGATCGCCGAAGACCGCGTCTGGGCCGAAATCGCGGCTGACTGCCATGCGGTGGGCGAGTTGCCCAAGGCATCCCATTCGATCATGCAGTACGCCTTCACGGAGATGCTCAACAACGCCATCGAGCACTCAGGCGGACGCGAGATTGAGGTGCGCTTCGAGGCTTCCCCCGACGGGTTGGCCTTCGTTATCCGTGACGACGGGGTCGGCGTGTTTACAAATCTGCGCAGGATACTGCGCTTGCCGTCCGACCTGGTGGCGCTGCAAGAGCTGTCCAAAGGCAAGCTCACCACCTTGCCCGCCGGCCATACCGGCGAAGGTGTTTTTTTCACCTCGAAGGTAGCTCGGCTGTTCGAGCTCTCAAGCAGCGGATTGCGATGGACCGTCGACAACCTGCGCTGCGACGTGGCCGTTGGCTCGTCGCCCGTACAGAAAGGTACCATGGTTCGCGTCGAGGTCGCCCATCGACCGAAGCGCAAGCTGGACCAAGTGTTCGCGGAGTACACCGAAGACTTCGCGTTCAGCAAGACCCGAGTCGTGATCAAGTTGTTCGCTCTTGGAACCCTCTTCATTTCCCGATCCGAAGCCCGACGCGTGGTCGCCAACCTTGAAAAATGGCAGAGCGTGGTCCTGGACTTCACGGGCGTCGAAGAAATCGGGCAAGGCTTCGCCGACGAAATCTTCCGCGTCTGGGCGCACGCCCACCCAACCATCAAGGTCGAAACCGTCTCCATGTCCGCGCCCATCGCGTTTCTGGTGAATCGAGCGAGGACCCAACCTCTCCTTTAGTCCACGCGACCCTCGTCCCTCTCGATTCACCCACAACCTACTCAGGAGGACGCGAGCGCAAGGCGATCCGAGTCCGCCGCGGCTACGAAGTGTTTGGCCTGTCAGTTCTGGCTGGGATCCAGAACGCGGCCCATGAACAGGATCGCGCCCGTGGGCTGATCGCGCAGGAAATAGAGGAAGGGCTGGTTTGCCAAGACGTACATGTCCACCATGGGGGCGCTGGCATCTTTCATGATCACGGCCGTGGCGGCCGCGGCCTCGGTGCCCTTTTCCGCGACATTGACGAAGGCCTTGTGAATGACGTCCCCAATGAAGAGGCCGCCCGTGCCATCCATGCCCGAGAAGTCGGCGGTATTCGGATCGAATGCCGATGGCATGCCCAGGGCCATGAGGAGCTTCTTCAAGCTCGTTCCTGTTTCGATCTTGAAGCGGGGCAGCTCAAGGAAGACTTTCTTGCTGGTCATCCCGGCCACCAGCGTCGCCAGCGCAGGTGCATCCAGCAAGGATTCGACCTGCGCGAACTGGCCCGCGTCCGGCACCACCACCACCAGCGAGAGGCGGTCGTCGGCGTAGGGCAGGGACACCGCCTTGAAGTTCGTCCCCTGCACGGCGGGGAGGCTGATGCTGTCCGCAGTCATGAACTTCGTGGTCACCCTGCTTCCATCAAGAAGAGTGAACGAGCTATCGAGAGTGCTGGACGGATCGAAGGGCGTGTTCCACGCCGCATTGAAATAGACCGCGTCGGTCAGGACCAGCTTGACCGAGCTGTCGATGGCATCGGTTGGCAGCAAATCCAGGATTTTGTTCTCGGTCTCGTAGGCCACCCAGTCGTTGATGGTCAGGCGCGAGGCCTCGGGGTCGCCAGCGAAATCGAGGAGGTTTACGTCCGCGCCATAGTTCGCGGCCAGGGTCGCCAAGAAGTCGGTCTTGAAGGTGTAAGTCTGTTCGGCCCAGAGCGAGTTGACGATGCGAAGGCGCATAGGGCCGCCATCGGCGCCCAGCTTGCCCGCACCGCGCGAGGCCAGCGCCTGGTCCAGGGCGTTGAACGCCGGGTGTAGTCGCGCGGGTGGCAACGTGAAATGAAGTGTCTGGGCCATCTCGCTGGCCGTGGTGCCCGCCGCGCCCGCGTAGGTCATGGCCAGCGCGATGGAGATGCTGGCGGGCGAGAAGACCAGGTTGGTGTTCGTTGCGATGAGCTGCTTGTAGGCGGCGAATGCAAAGTCGGCGTTGTCGGAAGCGAGCGTGGTGCTGTCGGCCGCCGGTACCTGCGGATCGGCGATGCGCTGGACCGAGGACGCGGCGGAGCCGAAGTCCGGGACAGGCGCGGTGTCGGTGACCTCGACCGTTGAAGGCGCGGCGTCGGCGACGTCGACCGTTGAAGGCGCGGCGTCGGCGACATCGACCGCTGCATGTGCGGTGTCGGCGACGTCGACCGCTGCATGTGCGGTGTCGGCGACGTCGACCGTTGAAGGCGCGGTGTCGGTTGTGACCTTGGTGTCCGGCGGCGAATAGACGTCGTTGGCGGCGGCATCAGGTGCGGGGCCTGCGCTGTTTGAGCCGCAGCCAGCAAGCGATGTCGAGAGGAGCGCGAAGAGAACGCAACAACCAGACTTGGCTAGTATCGAACGGGTCATGTCTGCCTCCGGGTTAGGCCCAAATGTTATCAGGACCGTCGAGCGTGGAAGCTTCGCTTCCGTTTCACGACTGCATTTCCTGCCCAAACAAGTGATGTTGCGCACCTTGAGATCGAGCAAACTGAGTGGCAAGGACGTGAGATGCGAACGCTGGTGACGGGAGCGACCGGATTCATCGGCAGGGCCTTGATCGACCGGCTTGGCAATGCGGTGGTGCTGACCCGCGATCCGGAGCGCGCCAAGCGAAAGCTCCCCACGGTGGAAGCGCACGCATGGTCACCCGAGGCTGGTCCGCCCCCGGCCGCCGCGTTGGACGGCGTGGACATGGTCTTCAATCTCGCGGGCGAGCCGGTCGCGGAAGGGCGCTGGACGGCCGACAAGAAGCGCCGCATCCGCGACAGCCGAGTGCTCGGCACGCACAACCTGGTGGTTGGGCTCGCCGCTTTGGAAAAGCGGCCGCAGGTGCTCGTGTCGGCTTCGGCGGTCGGCTATTACGGCGATCGCGGCGACGAGGAAATCTCGGAAACCTCACCCGCCGGGCGTGGCTTTCTCGCCGAGGTGTGCGCCGAATGGGAACACGAAGCCTTGGCCGCCGAAGATCTGGGGATGCGCGTGGTGTGCGTGCGCATTGGCATCGTGCTGGCCCAGGGCGGAGGCGCGCTGGCGAAAATGCTCACCGCCTTTCGCCTCGGGGCCGGCGGCAAACTTGGCGATGGCAGGCAGTGGATGCCGTGGGTTCATCTCGACGACGTGGTCGGCATCCTCCTGCACGCAAGCCAGGACGCGCGGATCCGGGGCGCCATGAACGCCGTGGGGCCGCGACCGGTCACCAACGCCGACTTCACCCGGGCCCTTGCGCAGGCCTTGCACCGCCCGGCGTTTCTGACCGTGCCGAAGACCGCCCTGCGCCTGGCGTTCGGCGAGATGGGCGAGATCCTCACCGACTCGCAGCGGGTGTTCCCCAACGTGGCCGAGCAAACCGGCTACGCCTTCAAGCACGCCGACCTTGGCCTTGCTCTCAGGGCAGCGCTTTAGGCCGCATAACGATCGATCTCGACCGCGCGCCAAAGATACCAGCTGGCGACCGAAGCGTAGGGCGACCAGGCTCGCGCCGCGCGCTCGATGGTTTGGGCGCTGGGCAGTCCACGCTTGCCGTACGTGATGGCGAAGCCCTTTTGCACGCCTAGATCCGCCACTGGCAAGACGTTCGGTCGGCCGAGATAAAACATCAGCAGCATCTGCGCGCTCCAGCTCCCGATGCCGCGGATCTGGGTCAGTCGTTCGATGATGTCCGCGTCGGACATGGATTCCATTTCGGCACGCGTGGGCAAGCGCCCATCGAGCGCGTGGATCGATAGATCCAGGAGCGCGAGAGTCTTGTTTTGCGAAAGACCCGCACCGCGAAGCTTGGCTTCGGGCAGCGCCAGCGCGGATGTGGGATCGTCGATTTCACCTTGTTCGCCTCGGCCCAGCAGCGCGGCCACGCGGCCGTGGATGGTCGCCGCCGCCTTGCCGGAAAGCTGTTGTGCGATGATGGCACGGGCCAGGGCCGCGAACGGCGCCGGCCCGCCGCGGGTCTTGGGCGCGGTGGCTTGCATGGTGAAGGGTCCGGCCCGGTCGATCAGTTTGCCTAGGCGCGGATCGGCCGTTTTCAAGTGCGCCACCGCCGCATGCTCGTCGAAGGAGACATTCGAGGTTCGGCCGCGATAGCCCTCGCGCCAAAGCAGACGCAACTTGGTGTGCACGCCGCTGCCCGCCGAATATTCGCCGAATCCCGTGCGCGAAAAGACTCGGTGGCAGGGAACGATGATGGGCCAGGGGTTGGTGGCCATGGCCCTGCCCGCGGCCCGGACCGCGTTGGCGGATCCGACGACGGCGGCGAGCTCGCCGTAGGTGCGAGTTTCGCCCGATGGGATGGCCTGCGCGGCACGCTGCACGCGCAGCAAGAAGGGCGGGGCGCCCTGGGTGTCGAGCGCGACGCCCGAAAAGTCCTGGGTCGCGCCCCCGACGTGCGCCTTCAGGGCCCGTGCGACCTCGGCGATTTCGCGCGGAGGCCGGGTCTCGTTCCGCAGCCCCGCGCGGGCCAGATCCGCGGGCTGAAGATCGTTCCAGTCGGCGCTTGGCAGCAGGACGCGCGAAATGCCGCGCTCGTTGAAGCCAATGGCCAGGGTGCCTAGGTCGGTGCGAACTTTCGTGAAGGAGCTCATGGATTCTGAGATGAACCTATCAGGCGATAAGATTTCTGACCTGTGTCGAAGCCGACGCGACTCTCAACAGAACACAGGAGTTTAGCGATGCGCCACGACCGTGATCCAAGAAAGATTCGATGCAGTTTTGCGTGCCGCAACGCTTGCTTCCCGGCCATCGCGTTGTACTGAACACCCACTTGCGGCAGGATGGTATGCAGGTCGCCCTTTCCACGATGGTCGCGTCGCCGCCGCTTCCCCAGATCGTTGCGTCCGAGCCGGATTCCTCCGACGTTGGATTGGTGCGCGCGGCGCGGTCGGGCGACCGCCGCGCGTGTTTCGCCATCTGGTCGAAATACTCGGCTTTGGTCCAGAGGCTGGCGCGGCGGTTTCTCGGGCCGGGCCCGGACTATGCCGACGTCTGCCAGGAAGCCTTTCTGCGCATTTTCAAGCGGCTGGATGAGCTGCGCGAGCCGGCCGCGTTGCGCGGATTCGTGGTCAGCGTCACCCTGGGCGTCGCCCGCAACGAGGTCCGGCGCCGCCGCATTCGCGCCATTGTCGGGCTCGTCCCCGAAGAGGTTCTTCCCGCGGCGCCCGAGCTTCCAGGCCAGAGCGAGGCCAGGGAGGCGGCGCGTGCGCTTTACCGATTGCTCGGCACTTTGAGTGCGGAAGATCGCTCGCTCTTCGTCGCCCGCTTTGTGGAAAAGATGGAGCTTGTCGAGGTGGCGTCGGCGCACACCATGAGCCTGTCGACCGCCAAACGTCGCATGGCGCGGCTGGTGGAGCGCGTGAATTCGCGGCTCAAGTCGAACCCTGTACTGATGGAGTACGTCGGCACGCTCGGGCAAGGAGGAAATCCGTGAAGGACAAGCTCGAAGCCGACGGCCGAACCCAGGTGAGCTGTGAGTGCCTGGGCGATCTCGCGGGCCGCGCAGTTCCCGCGGAGGCGCGCTCTCCTGGCCCTGAACAGTGGGCCGAGATCGAACGTCGCCTCGACGGGCGCGGGTGGAAAACATCGTCGCGGCGCCGTTGGCCGGCGTTCGCGGTGTGCGCCGCGCTTGTCCTATGCGCGGGGGGCTGGTTGGTCGCGCGGCGACCGCTCGCCTATCGCCTTGAAGGTTGTACCGTGGCGACCGACGGCAACTTCGAGACCGCGGTCAATCGTGGTGGAACCATCGCGTTCGAGGACGGCAGCCAGGTGTCGGTCGAAAAGGACGCGCGCTTTGGCCTGGGAATGCTGCCATTTGGGCGCGGAGCCGACATCAACCTCGACGAAGGCGAGGCGCATTTGGCCGTGGTTCATCGCGCGAAGGCACGTTGGGCGGTGTTGGCCGGGCCATTCCGGGTCGACGTGACCGGCACGCGCTTCGGCGTGATGTGGTCCCGGCACCACGGCCAGTTTCGCCTCACCATGCAGGAGGGAGAGGTTCGTGTCGCGGGCGGCGCCGTTCCGCCCGACACGTACGTGCACGCTGGCCAGACCCTGAATGCGGATCTGGTAGGCGGGACCTTCGAGATTGCGAACCAGCAGGCTTCGGCGACGGAGAAATCCGGCGAAGCGGCCGCCGCGCGAGCCGTGCCCCCCTCGCCAGCCGCACCGGATTCCGCCGGCCCGCAGCAAGCACGTCCGCCCATACCCGCGGTTTCGCCACGCAAGCGCATCGAGGCGACCCCGCGTGCCGAGCGCCGCTCCGCCACCCTCCCCGAGCCGACCAAACGCGAGCCGACGGCGCAACTGGAACCAGCACCCGCGCGTGCTGCCGAGTACCGCGCGTTCGAGCCCATGCCGTTGCCGGCGTATCTCATCGCACCGGCCGAGCCCATCGGCATCGTCGAGCCCAAGCCAACGAGCCTGCGCGTGGTGATTGGCGAAACTGGACAACTGACGAACGGTCTCACCGGGGACACGTGGATCGCGAGCGGCGACGGCACCTCCTTCTCGGCGCCGAGTTTCTGGGAGGGGCGCGCCCATCTTTTGCCCGAGGCGGGCCTTCTGTGCACCAGCGGAACCGTGGCCGGGCTGTTCTGCGTGAACGAAGGGATGCCGCAGATGCAGTGCAACTGGGCGCGCAACTGGGGCGTGGCCATCGCCTGGCACACTCGGTCCGACCAGAAGGCCTGGGCCGACGAAGCCGCGCGTGGTATCGCCATCGAATTCCGTGGGCGCTCCGCCAGCTATCGCCTGAACGCGCACCTCAAGGGCGATCCCGCCGAACGAGTCTATTGCATCGAGAACTACAAATCCGGCCAGGTGGTGCGGCCATCCATGTTCAAGTCGGCGTGCTGGCTCGACCAGGGCGACACCCTCTGAGGATTTCCAGCGGGTCGATACCTTCAACCTGCAGTTTAGCTCGGGCATGAGCTACGTCGCTTTCAGGTATTGCGTTTCGGCCATTACGGTTTTCCCGTAACGGCCGCAGGCCCTACATCGTGAAGGCCACATCGTCGATCCAGATGCCGAAGGTAGCGCCCACGGGGATCTGGAACAGGACTTGGTAGAGACTCGATGGGTCGAATGCACTTCCGGCGTGTCCCCAGCCTTCTTGGGTAAGTTGACTGAAGGCCACGGTGTACTTGGCCCACGTCGTGGTAACGGGAGGGCGGAAACCGTAGTGGTCGTAGCAAGCGGTTGGCCCTGACGCGACGTTGGTCTGGCACAGGTTGCCTTCCGGCTGCGTGTCCTTGTCCGGGAAGGCAACGCGCAGACTCGATGAGGTCCCGGCATCGATCTTGGCCCAGAAGCTGATGCCTTTGTACTTGGACGCGTCGTAAGGGCTGCCCAGGCCGAACCAGAGGTCGGCGCCCCACAGAACATACCCAGAGCCGGTGACGTAGGCTGCAAATTTCCGGCACGAGTCTCCGGTGTCGGTGGGCGAAAATCCAGTGTTCGGGTCGGGATACATCTTCCCGCCGGGGCTGCTATCGTGGCTGTCGAACCACGCACCCGCGCGCCCATTGACCGAGGGGATGAAGCGATCGCCGTCGTTCAGGTCGTCGATCAGTTCTTCGTTGCTGGCCAACCCTACGCAAGCGCTGCCACCGGTGCCGCTGTTGCCGCCTGTGGCGATGGCGCCGCCAGCGCCTGCGACGCCGTCTCCGCCAGCGTCGCGAAGGTCCGCTCCAGAATCCCTTTTGACCGGTCCGGAATCCCCGCCAGCGCCCGAATCGCAAGGTGTTGTCGGCGAGCACACGACAAAGCCTCCAGCACCCGAGCCCGCCGCGCCGGTGCGTCCGCCCATCACGGGCGAGCCGCCCGCGCCGCCAGCGACTTGGCCGCCGAGCCCACTGCCGCCTACGCCGCCCCGGCCGCCGACTTGGCCACCGAGCCCGTTTCCGCCCGCGCCGCCCTTGCTGCCGCCGAATCCGAAGGGAGATCCACCCGGGCCCATGCCGGCGGAGCCCCCCACACTGCCGCCCAGGTTCGGAATCCCGCCGGAGACCGGCCGGCCGCCGCCGCCAAACGTGCCGCCGAAGCCGGGAGATCCGCCGCTGCCGAGCGCACCGCCATCCCCGCCGCCGAGAGCACCACCGTTGCCACCCGTTGAGACGGTGTTTTGGTCATCCGGCGTATCGAGCGGGCTGCGAGCCCCGCAACCCGATGCGAGGAGCAATCCGAAGGGCAGAGCCAGTCTTTTGAATTTCGATTTCATGGGCATGGTCTTTGTCAGAGTTGCCAACACTATGGCATGGCTCAGTCGATTTTTCGCGCCATTGGATTGACGAGGTGCCGGCCATCACATTCTCCAATGGAGTGACTTCCCCTTTGCTTGTGAAATGAGGTCTAATAGGAGCTATGCGGTCGCTGGCCCTACTTGCAATGGTAGCACTTACGATTACATGTGGGCCTTCGCCTGATGCAAAACTGCCCGGTTACGAGAGCAACGCAGGCGGTGCGACCTCCAACGGAACGGGAGGCGCGACAGCCGCTGGTGGCACGACCGCTCTCGGCGCGGGCGGCCTCACCGGCGCAGGCGGCTCGTCGGTCGTCGGCACTGGTGGCAGCCCTGGCAGCGGCGGCGCGCCCGGCAGTGGGGGCAGGGACGGGACAGGAGGCACGCCAGGTAGCGGCGGTTCATCGACGAACGCAGGCGGCTCAGGCGCAGGTGGCGCGGCCGCCGGAGGATCAACAGCGGGCAAGGGTGGTGCGGGTGGCTTGGCAACAGGCGGAAGCACGGGCACCCAAGACGCAGCGCCGCCGCCGCCAGATTCGGCCGGGAATTGTCTCAGCCAAGTCGTGAGAAACGGCTACGCCTGCGGTACCGCGCCGGCGTGCAGTGCCTGCAAAGACAACCAGACTTCGCTCACCGACAAATGTCAGGGGATGTTGGACTGCTATGCTTCGAAATATCCTTGCACTGGCAACTGTCCGACGGATTGCCTAAATAGTGTCGGAGGTAGCGGTCCTGTGAAGGCGTGCGTTGATGCCTTGCAGGCAGCCGCCTGCGGGGCTACCGGCTGCGGCAGCACGCCGCCGCCCAACGGTGGCGGCTAGTGGTGCCCTTCAGCTAAGACTACCAAAGGCGCTGAGGCGGCAGCCGCTGGCCGCTCAAAGCTGGCTGCCCACTGAGGTGTGGAGTCGATGATATGATGCCGCCATGCTTCGACCTGGCCTGACTGAACGGTCGAGATCGGCAGCGCGATGCCTGGCCGGGCTCGTGATCGTTGCCGTCTGTGCGGCGCTGTCTTCGCGTGCGCTGTGCGCGGAAAATGACAAGGCAGTGGCAAGGGCGCACTACGAGACCGCCACGCGGCTCTACGACCTTCGCGAATACGCCAAGGCGTTGGACGAGTACAAAGCCGCCTATCTTGCGAAGCCGGATCCAGCGTTCCTTTTCAACATAGGCCAGTGCTTTCGGTGTAGCTCTCATTCTGACGGCTCATCAGCGGTGGCGGCGTGAGGCGATGTCGACGATGTTGTCGGGTAGAGATACGATCTGGACGTAGGTTGCAGCGAGCATGCGCCAGGCACGATCGAAACGGTCGCTTTGCTCCAAGGCGCGCAAGGTGAGAATGGCTTGACCACCGTCGTGGCGCCAGCGCATGCCAGAGCGCTTGAGTCTCTGTGAGACCAGCGTCTTGCACGCGGCCTCGACGATGCCCGAGCCGATGGGGAGATGTCGGCGAGCGAAGCTGGCGTAGCGCATACGATGGCGATGGTGGCGAAAATACCCGAGCGCGGAAATCACCTTGCGATTTCGCCGGTGATGCTTGGCCAGGTAGCGCAAGTGGCGAATGACTTTCTCCACGCCATCGGTGTCGTGGCGCAAGATGTGGCGATGCTTCTCGAATTCCAGTGTGAAGCGGACGGTGCCTTCGCCATGCACGGCGACCATCGCGTCGGCGAGGTGCTCGGCGGCATGGAAGAAATCCACGATCTGATAGCCCGCGTAGCCATCCGGCAAGGTGCCCAGGAAGGCCCAATTGTCTTTGGCTCCGTCTGCGATGGTGACGACGCGAAGGTCGGGACGGCGCGCGAGAATGGTCATCAGCTCCGCCGTGAGGCTGGCCTTGAGCGTGGGCTTGCCGGCTTCTGGCATGCGAGCGATTCGCCTGGTTAGCAGCAGCTCGCCAGCTCCGTCATAGAACATCAGCGTTCCACAGCTTGCCTCGTTGTAGCCGGTGGGTCCCTTGGCCAGTTTGCCCCGGGCGCGGGTGGCGGCGCATTTCTTTTCGCGCTGGCCGTCCTTCATGGGAATCAACACGCCGTCGAGGGAGACGGCGACGACCACGGCAACCGCGGGCACGCTCTCTTGGTCGCGTAGGCGCTTCTCGAAGTCGATGCGCTCGGCTTCCCAGCGCGCCGACAGTGCCTTGGCCATCCGGTCCAAGCTGGACTTCGATGGACACATGCCGCCCATGCGGACGAGCAGCTCCTCACTCTCGCCGGGTGTGAGGTGTGCAACCATCCACGCCGCATTCTGGGCTGCGAGCGGCGTGAAGTAACCGGCGACAACACCGGCACGCAACTCCATCGGGCACACCGCGCGTTCGCCGTCCTGTCGGGTCGAGTACAGCGTCCGTTCGATGCTGGCAGGCCCGGCGGCCGTCATGTATGTCTGCGAACAGCGAAGGACGCGTCGGTGTGGAACGCCGTCCACTTCGACTGCGGGTGCGTCGGTGTCGAGTCGGGCCAATTCCTCGGCTACGAATTCCGCCTCGGCCGCGGCGAAACGACGGCGCGCCTCACGCTCGAAGGTCTCGAAGTCCTTGTCGCCGGTGCGGGCGGCCTGGCGTTCACGCATGAACGCGCGCAGTTCATCGAGGGCCGTTGTCTGCTTGCCAACAAGTGCGGGAATCTGGGAATCTGTCATGGGGCATCCTCCGAGGATTTCGGTTTCGACAATCTCGAAGTACCCCGGCAGGCTCTGCCCTTTCAACAAATTACGCTGCCGGATACTTTGTCACCGGCCACGCGGTCGACCGTCCAATTCCCCTGTATTTCTCGGTCAATTCAAGATCTGCACCCAGTGCTTTCGCAAGCTGGGAAATACAGCGTCTGCCTTGGATTTCTATCAGCAGTACCTGAAGAAGACTCCAGCCGAGGATCCAAACCGCATCCAAGCCGAGGCTCGCATCCGTGACATCGAACTTGGGCGCGAGTCGGAAGATGATCCCTTCGCCAAGCCCGACGAAGAGGCAGCACGAGCGCCCCAAGCAGTTCCAAGCGCGCCTCCTGAAACTCCACCGCCGCCCAAAGCGGTTTCGGCGCCCACGCGGATTCCCTTGCCCGCGGCGCCCGAAGCTGTTCCGCCGTCTGTACCGTCGCAACCTGCAGGGGTGGATCTGACCTCTCCTCCGCCCACGCAAGTGGGGGGCTCGCCGCCAATCTACAGCACTTGGTGGTTTTGGACTGGTGTCGGTGCGGTCGTTGTGGCGGGTACGGTAACGGCGATCGTGCTCTCCAAAGGCGGCAGCGAACCAAACACCGCCACAACCACCTTGGGCACACAGGCTGCGTTTCCATGAGGTCCGCGAAAGCCCTTTTGGCTTTGCTAGCTGTCCTCTGGGGCACGGCTTGCGGCAAATCTACCTCGAATTCGATCGTGGTCGTCACCGTGACCCCCGCGCCCTCCAGACCAGCGGTCACGCAATTGCGCGTACTCCTGAAGAACGCAGGCTCATCGGACACCCTGCTTTTCCCTCCGACGAATTCGGCCGAGCAGATCGAATTCAGCGCACTGTTTGCCGTGACGTTTCCGAAGTCCCGAAGTGGAGAGCTCGACGTAGATATCGAAGCCCTCGACGCATCCTCCAAGTGGGTCGCAAGCGGAACCGGCCGTGTGGCTATTGTCGTCGGTGGGCGCGCGGATGCCCTGATTGCGCTGACTGACGGCGGAGGTGTCGATGCAGGAATTCTTGATTCTGGGCTGAGTGAAGTAGCCGCGAATCCCGCAGAAGCTGGACCTGCCGACTCTCGAGTCCTTCTGGATTCGCCACCTGCAGATGCCGAGGTGGGACGCGACAGCACAGGTTTGGGTGGAAATGGCGGCGCTGGCGGTGTGTCCTTGATGGATGCACGGGGTGATAGCGGAGGAATCACGACGGGAACTGGCGGCGCAACATCTGGTTCAGGCGGAGCTGGAATAGGAGGCTCGGGGACCGGCGGCTCGGGAACCGGTGGCGCGACGATGAGCAGAGATGGCAGCGATGGCTCGGCGGCAGGGGGAATGACGGGCGCTCGAGACGGATCCATTCCACCGCCAGATTCGGCCGGAACCTGCATCAGCCAAATCGTCAGCAACGGCTACGCCTGCGGCAGCACGCCAGCGTGCGGCGCCTGCAAAGATCAGATCGGGAATTCGAGAGAGGCCGGTTGCAAGAAGGCGATCGACTGCCTTGCTGCTGCCGGGGCGAACTGCGGTAGCAGCTGCAAGCAGGATTGCCTTAATCTGGCTGGTGATAGCCCGGGCATGGCGTGCGTCACCGCTCTCCAGACCGCCGCCTGCGGGGCCACCGGCTGCGGCAGCACGCCGCCGCCCAATGGTGGTGGCTAGCCTCGTGCGAACGACGTGACACACTCATGGTCATGATCGTGGGTTCCGCGCAGTGAGCAATCTCGTTCGTGCAAACAAGCTGCCTTACGTCGTCAAGCTGGCGCGCGGGGACTACTACTGGTGCGCGTGCGGGCTTTCCAAGCGGCAGCCCTACTGCGACGGCTCGCACCGGGGAACCCTGCACTCGCCCTTGAAGGTCGCGCAAGCTGAGGCCGGCGAGGTCAAACTCTGCGGCTGCAAGCAGTCCGCGACCAAACCCTACTGCGATTGCACCCACGAAAAGTTGTAGGAGCCGATTGGTGCTCTAGATTCTTCCGCCCGTGAGCGACATGCTGCTCTTGGGGGTGCGGCTTTCGTTGGCAGCGCTGACGCGCACACCGGCGCGATCCACGACGGGGCAGCGGTTTTCACAGGTGCCGCAGCCCGTGCAGTGATCGAGGTCGACGTAGGGGAATTTCAGCGTCTTCTGTGTGCCGTCGCGGGCGGTGATGGTTTCGACCTTGAAGTAGATGGCTTTGGGCGAGGTCGGGCAAACCTCTTCGCACACGATGCATTCGGTGTTGTAGCCCCAGGGCAGGCAGCGCCCCTTGTCGAAGAAGGCAGAGCCGAGTCGCACGGGCGGCTTGGCCGGCATTTCGCCCACCTTGTCGGCGACCAAGAGGTGCGTGATGGCGCCGGTCGGGCAGACCTGGCCGCACAGGGTACAGCTGTGCTCGCAGTAGCCGATGCGCGGAATCAGGATGGGCGACCAGAATCCCTCCAGGCCTGCCTCGTACAGGGCGGGTTGCAAACCGCCGGTGGGGCACACCTTCATGCAGGCGTCGCACTTGAGGCACTTGGCGAGGAAGTCGGGCTCGTCGAGCGCGCCGGGCGGACGAATGCGCGCGGGATTGGGCCGGGGATCTACGCCGTCGGAGGCGCGCATGAGGGGAACCGAAGCCACCCCCGCGACGCCCGCGGTAAGCCACTTGCGGCGCGAGAGATCGGTTTCGACCCTCGACAGCTTGAGCGCGGGCAAGAAGCGGTAGGCGATGCCGCCGCGCTTGCAGCCCTTGGTGCAGTTCAGGCACACCATGCACTCGGTGGCGCGCACGGTGCCCTGCGGATCGGCCGCGCCCTGGCAGTCGGCCCCGCACACGTCGCACTCGTTGCAGCGACTGGGATCCTTGCTGATGCGGAAGAGCGAGAATTTCGACAGCAGGCCCAGGAACGCGCCGAGCGGGCAAAGCACGCGGCAGTAGAAGCGCGGATAGACGAAGTTGAGGGCCAGCGCGCCGAAGAAGACGATGGTGATGAGCGTGCCCCACTGGAAGTGGCGCTCGCCCTGGTAGAGACCGAAGGCGGTGTTGCTAGCCGCCGGCAAGGCCGAGACGGATAGGCCGCGCCAGGTGGACGCGATGGGATCGAGGAGCCCGATCTGCACGCTGCCAGCCGCGGCCAGGCCCAGCATCACGGCGAGAACGGCGTATTTGATCTTGTGCGACGGACGCGGGGTGTTTTGCTCGACCCGTTGCAGAACCTTGCGCTTGCGGCCGAGGAAGCCAAGGACGTGATGGAAGACGCCCATGGGGCACATCCAACTGCAGAAGAAGCGGCCGAACACCAGGGTCAGAACGATGAGTGGCAACGACCACAACAGCGCGTGGTGCAGGGCATGCGACGCGAGAGCGGTGGTCAGCGCGACCAACGGATCGAGCTCGAGGAACCACTGCACGTCGTAGCCGCGAATGAACTGCGACGTGGTGGCGAACACGAGGAAGAGGAAGAAGATGAGGAAGACGGCCTGGTACGACCGGCGCAACCAGAGGAACATGGCTAGCCTCCCAGCTCCACGGTCTTGAGGCTTCTCCACTCGGGTGTTCCCAGGCCGGCCTTCATGCCCTCGACGATGAAACCCAGGCTGGTCGGCGACAGCCCGAGCAGGCCGGCGCCGAAGGCGTCGAGCGCGACTTCGTCGCTGCTGACCGCGATGGTGTCCATCTGCTTCACGTCGGCCAGGCTGCCGCCGGTGGGACCGTTGGCGAGCAAGATGCGAGTGGCGTCCATGATGGTGAGGGTGGGCTTGATCATGGATGCCAGGTCGACGATGGAGAGGTGGATGTTTTGGTGCAGCTTCACGCGCTGGCCACCCAGCATGCCGTACCAGTTCTTCATGGCCATGGTCGCGCCGGACAGGCCGTGCTGTTTCACGACAGGTACGTTGATCACGCGGTCGGCTTCGACGAACGGGAACAGCACGTCGCCCGTGCGCAGCAGCTTGCCCGCAACATCGACCTCGCGGAACGCAGGGGCATCGGGGCGCACCACGATGGCGCCCGCAGCCTTGGCCGCCTTTTCGATGCCCGAGCGGGCGAAGCATTGTTCAGGCGTGTTCACCGAAACGTCCGTGACCCAGATCCTGCCGGCGCCCGCCGCTGCAACCAGTTTCACCACCTCGGCCACCACGTCGGGGTTGGTGTTGGCGGCTTGCTCGGGCAGGCGGTTCCAGCCGATGTTGGGCTTGATGACCACGCGCTCGCCGCGCTTCACGAAGCGGCCCATGCCGCCCATGGCCTCCACGGCGCGGCGGACATTGGCCGCGGCATCCGGGCCGCGCGCGATGGCCATTTCCACGGCGCCTTGGATTTTCTCCACGCGGTGATCTTTCAGCTTGGGCAGGGTCTTGCTTTTGCCGTGGCCGTCGCGCGCGCGCAGCTCGAGGCCCAGCGCCACGGATCCCACGGCCAGGGCGGCGGTAACTCCCACGCGGAACAGGGCGCGCCGATCCATACTGTCCGCTTCGCCCGCGTTCTTGCCGCTTTCGCGCAGGCGTGCCTCGGGCACAACATCGCCTGGGCGCGGTGGATCGGTTCCGCTCATCTCATCTTCTCCTTCAGCGAGCGCGCCACCACCGGCAAGGCAGCCTCGGCTTTGGCATCGAACGCGGTCAATTTGGCGTAGTAGCGGGTGTGGTGAAACACGAAGGACATGGGGCCGACGATGGCCTCGGGCCAGCCTTCCACCAGCTTGGCATTGACGGATTTTTCCTTGTCGAAGATGGCCTGGGCATTCTCGGGCGTGGCCATGTCGTAGACATCGCACACGAGATCGCTGCCCTCGGGCGTGGCCAACTCGGCGGCGGCCAACTTGCGGAAGTGGCGCTCGATGAAAATGGGCGCGGCGCCGTCGATATAGTCGAAAAGTCCCTTTTCGTCGTACAGCGCGACCTTCTCCTTGACCTTCGCGCCGGTGGGAGCCGGCTCGAAAAGCGCGCGCAGGGTTGCGTCGGCTTCCTGTCCGCTCGGGCGCGCGGACGCTGGAGAATGCTCGGCGGGCGGCGCCTTACGGCCTTGCCAGACCAGCGTGCCGATGAGGGACGGTGGAATCACTGCCAAAACTGCAAACACGAGGATGCGCACGGTGCTGTCAAGAGCGTATGTCGGGGACGGCATGTTGATCAAGGCCGACCGCAGCGTAATTCCGGAATTGCGGTGACACTAAATGGTGTGGATAATCCCACCCCGGATCTGGGTATGTTCCTGGCTCCGCGCCATTCGGTTTCTGCGAAGGAGGATACGATGACTCGTCTTGGCTCTTTGGTTTTCTGCGCCATGTCTGTCATGGGCATTGCGTTTCACGGATGCGGCGGGGGCTCATCAGGTGGCGGCACGGGCGGCTCCGGGGCCGGCGGCGCGGGCGCGGGCGCGGGTGCGGGTGGCACGGACGTGGTCCTAGGCATCATCCAAGCGGCAAGCGGCGCGATTTCTGGCTGGACGGTCGATACGGTGTTCAATGCCGCGACCACGGGCTGGCCCGCCGATACGTCGAAGCCAGCAGTGGCGACCAATCTCACCGACGCCACGGCGCTCATTGATGGTGGGGCTGCGGGGTTCTTCAATTCCGCGCAGGGGCTCGCGCCCAATGTTTTCGTCTGGCAGAACTACATCAACAACACAACCAATCCCCCGATGTCTCCGGGCGGCTACCAACTGGCCCTGTACGTGATGCAGATGCCGTCCGTCGCGCAAGCCACCCAGTTGTACACATCGCTGCTCGACGGCACGCACTCGCTCTACTCCACCAATACCTGGACCGACACGGCCATCGGCGACAACGCTCGCATCACCAACAGCGGAACGGATTGGTGGATCAATTTTCGCAAGGGCGCCTACTACAGTCAGGTCCGATTGACGTACGCCGAGTCGACCGATCTGGCGGGGAAGCAAGCGGCCATCGATTTCGCGAACGCGGTCGCTTCGAAGATGTAGGGCTCGATGCCAGCGGCGCTGCCTGGCCATGCGGGCAGCGTCGTACTACGCCGTCACGAGGCTGTAGCTGGCGGCCCCGAGTCCCAGCTCGTAGGCTCGATCGAGCCAGCCCACGAGCGGTCCCTCGATGGGCTTGACGCTGTGTGTGGCACGAAGTTGATTGACCAGATCCAGTGCGTAGCGATCAAGAGCTATCGGATCCGTCGACGCCAGGATTCGCTTGGGCGTAGCGTCTGGTGGATCCTGCGTGTCCGCCATGGTGACGGCCTGCAAGGCATCGATGATGGTCAACTTGATGCTGTTGCGAATAGCCGGAAGGTTGTAGAGCGCGGGCAGGGCGGTGGGAAGGTTATCGTGGTAGTTGCCCGGGATGTCGATGATGCCGTAGATGTTTTTGAGCGCGCCGGTGACACCCGAGACTCCGTGCGACTTCAAGACCGGGCAGTTGATGGTGATGTCGGTTTCATCGGTGAGAATGCGCGAGAGGGCTGGCGTCGAGCCTTCCACCACCGTGCAGGATGCGTTGCCATAGCCGGGGCCAGAGGCATCGGTGGTCGAAGTAACCGTTCCCATGAGGCGTGCGCCTTGAAGATCCTCGTCGGTGTACTTGCCTGCAGTCGTGAGCTCGTCCATGCGGCGATCCCACACCACGATGGTGGATGGGGCGACTCCAAGCCGCGTGATCAGGCTGCGAACGATGGCGCGCACGACAGCAGGCGACGTGGGCAATCTTGAATTCAGGCAATTGACCTTGAGCCCGATGCGCATGCCGGTCTGGTAGGTCGGCAACAAGACCGGCCACGGGTTGTCCGCGCCGCCTGCCAGCGACGCCAACGCGGTATCGATCATGGTCTGGACCACATCCGCTTGGGCTTGCCACGTGCTCCTGCCGGACGCAGCCGTGACTTGGATCAAGCTATCGTCGCGCTGAACTTCCACCACTTTTCCCGATCCCTCGATCGGCGTTGCGGCCGGCATCGCGGCGGCATCACCGACCATGTTCGTGCATTGTGGCGGGCGGTGGCGGTGGCCACTTGCCGCCCACGCTGGGGAAGCAACCTGCAATTCCCCCCAGCGATGCGGCAGCAGCCGCGCCCGCCGCTCCGGTTAGAATTTCTCGTCGGGTCATTCCTGGTTTGGCCGCCATGTGTTTCCTACTTCCGGCGAAATTCGGAAATTCAGAAATCCGGATGAAGATTAGCACATAGATATCCTGTGCTCTGGTACAATTTCCGGCGGTCGTTGTGGGGCATGGGGTTTATCAACGACCGCGTCGTGAGCGGTCACAAGCGATAAGGAATGCCGGCATGAAAGTCATTTCTCGACGGAGCTTCGTAGGTGGATCGATCGCAGCGGCAGCGGCCATGAAGTACGGCCGAGTTTTCGCCGCGGGCAGCGATCCCGATATCGTCGATGTTTCGGGAAGCGATCCGGCCAAAATGGTTGCGGCCGCGCTGGCTGCTTTCGGCGGTATTTCAAAGTTCGTAAAGAAGGGCGATTTTGTCGTGATTAAGCCCAACGCGGCTTTCGCCAATCCGCCGGCTTGGGGTACGACAACACACCCGGACACCGTGGCGGCCATCGCCAAGGCGTGCCTGGATGCCAAGGCGAAGGAAGTCCTCATCCTGGAATTTCCGCAAGGCAAGGGCGAGAAATGCCTCGAGCGCTGTGGTCTGACGGCGGCCATGGCTGCGCTGCCAGCGGCGAAGGTCAAGCTGCTGGGTGGCGCCGGAGACTTCCAGAAAGTCGATGTGAAAGGTGGTGTAACGCTCAAGTCCGTCGAGGTGGCCAAGGCCATTCTCTCAGCCGACGTGTTCATCAATGTGCCGGCCGCCAAGGCTCACTACCAGGCGGGCGTGTCCTTCGGTCTCAAGAACCACATGGGACTCATCCTCGACAGGCAGGCCTTCCACACCGCGATGGAGCTGCACCAGGCGGTCGCCGATCTGGGCCGCGTGATTGTTCCTCATCTCACCATCCTCGACGCCACACGAGCGCTGCTCACCAACGGTCCGGCGGGGCCCGGCGACACCGCGACGCCGGGCCGCATGATAGCCGGCCGCAAGGTGACGTCCGTCGACGCCTATGCCTTGACCGTGGCCAAGTTCAACAACAAGACCATGACCCCCGCCGATGCTCGGCACATCGAATTTGCTGGCAAGGCTGGTCTTGGCGAAATTGACGTCGCCAAGATGAAGGTCAAGAAGGTCAACGCGTAGCTCGTGCCCATGAAACGCGCGGCCTTTGTCGCGGCCGCGGTGGCGCTACTCTATGCGGCGCCCCTGCGAGCGCGCACGCCAGAGATCGTGAACGATCCCGTCAACGGCGTTTGGATCGCACAAGACGACAAGTTCATCTTCCAAACCATCGACCGCTGGACGGTCTTCTCCGCAGGCGCGACCGTCAACAAACTCGTTGCGGACCAGAACATCCTGTGGATCGCCACCGATGATGGTGTCATCCGCTTCGAGACTGGCAGCCAGCGATCCACCAAGCTGACCATGGACGACGGTCTGCCCAGCCAGAGGGTCAGTACGGTTGCTTTCGATGACCAATATGTGTGGTTCGGAACCAACAAGGGTCTCGTGCGCTACCGCAAGACGGATCGCACGCTGAAACTGTACGACGAGAGCAATGGTTTGCCGAGCAAGACGGTCACTTACTCGGTCACCATCGGCCGGCAGGTCTGGTTTGGGACCCGCGCCGGAATCGCCGTGTTCAGCCCCGATGTCGACGGCTTGCGCGCGTTTGGCGAAGCGGATGGCATGGCATCGGGCGATGTCGCCGAGGTGTTCCAGGTCGGCAGCGACCTGTGGTGCCGCACCGACATCGGTCTGTCGCGCTTCCGCATTCAACAGCGCGTGTTCAACAATTTTCCCATGACCATGATGGGCGCACAGCAGCTGCGCGTGATGGCAGTCGACGGGGCCGATATCTGGCTGGGAACCGACAATGGTCTTTTCCAGTTCCAGGACGCCAGTGACAGTATCATCCCGTTTCCTCTGCAGGCAGCACTTGGCAGCAAGATGATTGTCGGCGTCGAGCCGAGCAGTTCCTACGTCTACATCACAACCGACAAAGAGGTTCTGCAATACAGCCGCGCCTCGATGGCCATTCGGCGCTGGACGGCGGCCGAGGGCCTGCTCCATCAGGAAGGCTCCACGGGAACACTGGCCCAGGCCAATTTCTTCACCGTGATGTTCCCGGATTCGGCCATGATGTTGAACATCCAACTCGACCAGTGGACGGACCGCAAAATCGAGGTGAAGGCCGCGAGCGCCAACAAGACCACGGGCCGTGTCTATGGGCTGCTCGACTCTACGATGCCGTACAATAACGTGCACCTGGGACCCGGGGGACTTCACGGGACACCGGACAAGGCAAATCAACAGTCTATTGCCACTGGCGGCCTTGGGTTCGGACAGCAGCTCGATAAAGACCGCACGCTGAATGGCTCGCTTTACTTGGATTATGGCCAATTGAATGAGAGTGGCATTCGTGACCTGCAGTACAAGATCCAATACATGGGGAACCAGAACGACATCGTGCGCGATGTGCGCATTGAAGACAGTCTGAAATATCGCTATATTGAAGAGGGCTTGGACAGGCAGCTCCTGCTTCAGGGCGCGCATGTCGGAATGGCCACGCCCGGCGCCGAGCCCAAGGCAAGCATGTCTGTGGACGCCGGTTTTCGGCGCGGGCAGGTCGTTCGCGATTTCATTACCGGGCCCAGACAGGACGTGTACCAGCTGTCCCAGAAGTACATTCTGCCTGGTACCGATCGGGTCTACGTCGACGGCGAATTGCTCAACAATGGCACCGACTACACCATCGTGTACGCTGCCGGACAGCTGTTGTTCCTGAACCCCGAACGTATCGACGACTTGAGCGTCATCACGGTCGAATACGAACATGACCTGGTGCCGAAGAAGACCCTGGGGACACTCTCTCCGCTGACCATGTTGCCGGTCACCAACGAGATTGGAACCTGGGCGCTCTCTGGCACACCACAACCTGTTAGCAACGACACCGCTCTCTACAATCAAATCGACGGCGGTGCGCCCAAGTATATCGACCGGGGTTGGGTAAGCAGCGTGTATGCCACCTACCAACAGGGCGGCAGCAGCATCCAGGTCGCCATTCACGACATGGGCAATTTTGAGAACGCGAAGGCCCTTTACCAATACGAGCTGCCTGTGTCCCGCCTAACGATCAACACCTTGCCCAGTGGTGACGTCAATGCAGTCGTCGACACAAGCTTGCCGACCGCCTACGCGGCCTATGCCTACGTTGACAAAGGCTCCTATGTTATCGAGGTCAACATCGACGACCGGTCAGACGCTGCCCTCGCCTATATCAAGACCTTTACCATGGAAATCCTCAACCGTGGTACGCAGGCCGGCGCGAGTCTGGGCGACCAATTCAAGGAATGGATGGTGGCAACCAGGGTTGCTGGCTCGCCGGTCCACGGTGCGGAAATTGGTGCCCGTGTCGTAGAACTGCAACAGATGTCTGACACCAGAGATTCAAACGGAAATATTGTGAGTCCGGCCATGCATCTAACCACGGGAGCGCTGGATGGACGCTACCAAACCAAGGTGGGCGAAGGAGGCCTGCTAACGGGTTACTCTGAAATGGCAGGCTCCCATGATTCGAATGGCGCGAGGCCCGACGGGTTGGCTGCGATGGGGTTTCTGCGGCTGTCGAGCCCAACCTTGGAAGGGACACTTTCTGGCCGCCTGAACTCCGAGGGCTGGACGCCCATTGGCCATACCACGCCAACCTCCACGATTCCCTCCACGAGAACCTGGAACGATGCTCGGTTGGGCACCCTGCGTGACGAAACACGCTTCAATGTTACCGGCTATCCTGTAACTTGGTTGCCTGTGACCGCGCTGTTTACTCGGCAGCGCGCCTGGTTGCCCGACGGCAGTGGAGGCACGGGCACGCTGCAACATGCCATCGCACGCATTCAGCTCAACAAGGCCGGCTTGCCCGGAACAACGCTGCAATTGAGCAGCACAGAACTCGACAACCCCAACGGCTTTCAGACCCATCGCCTGCAGGGGTCCGCGCAGACCGACTACGATCTGGCGCCCGCGCTTTCCTTCACCCACATCAAGAAGTTCAATATCCGAGCTCTCTACAGTATTTCGCAGGGTGAAACTGACGAGAACGGCACCTACGCCTATGAGGATCGCGTGCGCCTGATGCGCTTCGAAGGCAAGCTCTCACCCACCGCGACCGAATCTATCTACGCTCTCTATCGGTCGCGCGACGTTGGGCGACAGATCGTTGCGGATGGTCCATTCTGGCGCAGCCTCTATCACTGGGAGCTGACCTCTGGTGCCCAGAGCAGGATCATCCGGGGCCTGGTTCCGCAGCTAAACTACAACCTGATCTACGACGACAATCGACTGCCCACGAGTCCCGCCGGGGCCACGGGAACAGGGGGGACGACCGGCACAGGGTCGTCGACCACAGGTTCCAGCAGCGCGACGGCCACTGACGTGAACGTGAACCAATGGAACAACACCGGACCCGCTAACGGGGCCGCGCCAGGATCCGCAATCACCCCACCTGGTCCCGGGCCTATGACCATCCAAGCACCCAATGTCACGGTCACTGGATCGATCGGTGCTGGGCTCGGCATCTATCCAGGACAATGGTGGCCGAAGCTTTCCCCACTTGCTTTTTCTCCCAGTGTCGCGATCGGCGACAGCGAGCAATCCGTCGCTGGCCAGAAGACGACCTACAGCCGTACATACGATTTCGTGGGCATGGAGGTGTGGGGTGGCCGCAGGTTGGAGATGCAGCTTTACCAGCGGTACCGCGTTACGACCGCAGCGTCCGATTTGGAACCCACCGTGCACGACATCGAGGTCGACGCGATTCTCCAGAACCGTATCGTGTACCGGCCCATCTTCACCTCGCCCATTATGTTGTTGCTCAACTACGAAGGCGATCGAAAGGTCAACGATCTGACAGTAATTCCAAACGCTGGTCCGTGGTCGGACAAGAAGACCTATCTGAGCGAGTTGCAATGGTTGATGCGCTGGAACGACAAATTCACCACCCGCTCGACCGTCACAGGCACGCTGGAATACACCACCGATACGTTCATGCCCGTGAACGGCAGCACGACTGACTACGAGCAGACCGATCATACCTTGTATTCGGCCTACGCCGAATTCCAGATCCGCATTTACCCGCTGGCTGAAGTCTCAGCCCTCTACATTTACCAGACCAGCGGCGTCAAGCGTTGGTTTGGCAGCGGCAACGGCGGCTACGAGGCGTGGGAGATCCTACCCGCCGCAGGCGTAATCTGGCGCATGGGCGACAAGGCCTATCTTGATGGCAGCTTCACTTACGACTATCGCTACTGCATGGCCGGCAGCGCATGCACGTCACTTTCGACGGTGCTCCCTCATCTGTACTTCACCATGAATCTGTGATGCCGAGATCGGTGCTATCGTGTTAGCCGTTTTCCCGCGGATGTGCGTTCTGTCCGTGTTGGCGGCAATTGGAATGGTCGCCTGCAAGTCGCGCACGACGGAGGTGGTCGTCTTCCATGCCAGCAGTCTGTCGGCGGTGCTGGGCGAGGCCGCGGAGGCATTTCAGAAGGCGAACCCGCAGGTCCGTGTCCGGCTTGAACCGTCGGGCTCGCAGGTGGCCGTACGCAAGGTCACCGAGCTCGGCATGCGCGCCGACATCGTGGCTGTGGCGGACGCGGCGTTGATCGACAAAATGATGATTCCGTCGCACGCCACGTGGAATGCCGTGTTCGCGACCAATGAGATCGTCATCGCCCACAAGGATCACAGCAAGTGGACCGACCAGATCACGGCCCAGAACTGGCCCGAGGTGCTCTCTCGCGCGGGCCTTCGCCTTGGCCGCGCGGATCCCGACACAGCCCCCATCGGGTACCAGACCTTGATGGTCTGGCAGCTGGCCGAATCGTCAGGTGTCTATGGTGCCTCGGGCGCGCAGCTAGCCGAGCGCCTCACGGCCCAGTGCTCGAAGGATCACGTGGTGCACGACGAGGCCGAGCTACTTGCCCTGCTCGAATCGCGATCCATCGACTATGCTTTCCTTTTCCGCTCGACCGCCGAGGATCACCACTTGAAAATCCTAGCACTGCCGCCGGAGATCAATCTGTCCCACCAGGATCGGGCCGAGCGCTACAAGAGCGCCCAAGTCGAGATCCGCATGAAGCAAGGGCAGGGGGCCGCGCGCATCGTCGGCGCTCCGGTAACCTACGGCCTCACCATCCCCAGCCGGGCGTCTCACGCCGGCTTGGCGGCCCGCTTCGCCGCCTTTCTGTTCGGCGAGCCCGGGCGCCGTCTGTTCGAGCGGCGGGGATTTCATCCTATTTCGCCCGCGCAGTGCCTTGCGTGCGAAGGGCTTCCCTCCGGACTACGCCCGCTGGTGGTCTCCACCGCGATTCCCGCACCATCGACATCGCCGTGAAGCGATCCTGGATACAGATCGTCGTCGTGATCGTCCTACTGGCGGCGATTCACATCGGTATCGGGATGACGCCCATGCCGCCCTTTTCGACGGGTATGAACCTAGCGCTGTTCTTCACCAACCTCTTCGTCTTCTACACCGCGGCCACGGTCTTGCGTCAGCGCAAGGCACGCACCGTGATGTTGTTCGTGGCGGGCTACACCGCGCTCTTCGTGCTGCTTCTGGCGGTCATGAACAAGCCGCCGCTCTTCATCCTGCTGGTCGTCGCCTACGCGGGATTTTTCGGCGCCCCGGTTCTACTCGGGTTCTTTGCCATTTTCGTTCTCAGCTTCGTCATCCTGCAGCCCTTCGCCTTTGAGACCTTCGTCCCACTGTCGCTCATCTATTCGGTCTACTGGCTCGCACGCGGGAAGGCCTCGCGCTTTGCCCGGTTGTGTCTGTGCGGCGGCCTGCTGGCTCTGACCGTGGTTCTCTTCCCGCTCATTCACCTCGGCATGCAGGATTCCTTGCAGACGCTCTGGCGCACCTTCGCCCGGGGCGACGTGGCCAGCGCCATCTGGCTCAGCCTGCTCACCTCGACCATCGCGACCGTGGCGCTTGCCATCTGGGCCGTGCCGCTGGCCTACGCCCTGGCACGCGTCGATTTTCCGGGCAAGCGATGGGTCGAATCCATCGTCGACGTTCCCATCCTGGTTCCGCAGTCGGTGGCTGGCGTGGCGCTCATCGTGCTGCTCGGGCCGGGCAGCGTGCTCGGCAGCGCGCTCGACGGCCTTGGCTTGCCCATTTCGGGATCGCTGCTGGGCATCGTCGTCGCGCAGGTGTTCGTGGCCGCGCCTTTTCTCGTGAAGACCGCCATGACCGCCTTCGAGGCCGTGCCCCTGCAGTACGAACTGGCTTCGCGTAGCCTGGGGGCGTCGCCAGCCGCCACCTTCGCGCGCATTTCCCTGCCCCTGGCATCACGCGGGATCCTGGTCGGTGCCACCTTGGCCTGGGCGCGCGCGGTCAGCGAATTCGGCTGCATCGTGCTCTTCGCCAGCTCGCCGGTCACCGCGCCGGTTCTGGTGCACACCGAATTCCTGCGCGCCGGCGCCTCGGAAAGCCGCCCCATCGCTGTCCTGCTGCTCATCATCTGTTTGTGGGTCTTCTTGATGTTGCAGTTTGGCCAGTCGCTCATGCCGTTCGCCCTGCGCGGCCCGCGCGGAGGTCGCCGCCCGTGATCGAGATTGGCAACCTTCATTGCACCTTTGGCGAATTTGCCCTGCGCGATATTTCCCTGCGCATCGCCAAAGGCGAATACTGGGTCATCCTGGGGCCGAGCGGCTGCGGCAAGTCGGTTCTATTGCAGACCATCGCAGGCTTCTTTTTACCGGCACAAGGCAAGATCCTGGTCGAAGGCCGCGACGTGACGGCAGTCGCGCCCGAACATCGTAGAATGGGGCTGGTGTTTCAGCAGGCCGCGCTCTTTCCCCACAAATCCGTTCGGGAAAATATCGCCTACGGATTGCGCGCCCGCAAGGTCGCCCGCGCGGAGGTGGACCGGACGGTCGACGATCTCATCGCGCGCTTGGAATTGAAGTCCATCCTGGCGCGTCCAGTCGCTACGCTCAGCGGAGGCGAAGCCCAGCGGGTGGCCGTCGCCCGCGCTCTGGCCATCAAGCCTGACTTGCTTCTTCTCGACGAACCCATGAGCGCCTTGGACCACAACACCCGCCTTGAGCTGCAGACCGAGCTGGCCCGAGTTCACAAGGAATTGGGGCTGACCACCCTACATGTCACCCACAGTCGCGAAGAGGCCGCGGCGCTCGGCGACCACGTTGCCATCATGCTCGGTGGCCGCATCGTGCAGCGTGGAACCGCAGCCGAAGTGCAAGGTCGGCCGCGTTGTCCGTTCGTGGCGCGGTTTTTAGGACTGGATCCGTCCTCAATTGCCAAGTTGCCCGCTTGCGCCCACAGATGCGACGAAAAGCCGGGCCAATGCATCGCCGAGGAGGCAAGCTAAAGGGCTATGCAGCCAGAGCGCGCGCCCCTCGGCAAGGTCTTTCAAGTGCCCTTCCTGTCGCTGGATGGGACGAGCGTGGAGATGGCCTCGCTGCTGTTCTTGTTTCTGGTCGTGATTGCCATCGCCAGCGCGAAACGCCACCGCCAGTGGATTCGTCGCGGGGTACAATTGCTTTCGTTCTTGGTCTTCTACGGGGTGGTGTATTCGTGCCTCGGTGTTTTCGGGATGATTCGCAACGGTCTCTACGGTCTGACGCTGGTCGGGTCGGCCTACAGCGAATCGTTTTACTGGCTGGCGCTGCCCGTGGTGATCATCGCCGTGACCTTGCTGTTCGGCCCGGTCTTCTGCGGCTGGATCTGTCCCACTGGCAGCATGCAGGATCTCTCGGGCTGGATTCGCAAACGCGTCTTCCGTCGACAGGGACGTCTCACGCGTTTCCAGCTCATCGGATTGGCGTTGGCCTGCGTTGTTTTCGTCGTCTTGCTGGTGTGGCTTGGGGTCAAGAAAGCAGCTCTTCGTCGAAGACTCGAGCCTGCACTGGGCCGCCATGTTGATACTGCTCTGCTATTTGGTCCTGGCCGGCGTTATTGACGACGTTCCCAGCCGCAAGCTGCGCATGTTCAGCCTGGGCGCCATTTTTCTAACGGCGGTTTCCCACATGGTGGTGACGTCGCCGGTGCATTTTGCGTTCACGGCCCGCGACGATCCTGCATCGGCCATCACCACCCTCGTCATTCTTGTGGCCGGTGTCTTCGTGTTGCGCTCGTGGTGTCGCTATCTGTGTCCGTGGGGACACCTCATGGGCTTCATGCATCGATTCTCCCGGTTGCGCATTTTGCTCGACGCTTCGAAGTGCAACCATTGTGGCGTGTGCGACACCAGTTGCGACGTGGCCGCCATCGAAAATGGCGTGATTCGTGTTTCTCACTGCCAGTTCTGCCATGCATGTGTCGACCATTGCGCGAACTCGGCGCTGACCGTGGTCGACGTGTGGCAGTTGCGCGCTCGGCAAGGCAGCGAGAAGACGATTTCCAAGGCATCTTTGCCCGGCGAGAGCGCTTCGACATGAGGGTGTGGCCATTCGTTCCGGTCCTTTGGGCCATGTCTTCCGGCCCCGCCATCGCCACGGAGTGTCAAGTGTGGTCGCAGAGTCGTTGCGACGCCCAGAACCAGGCGGCCATCGACCTTTTCGCGGGTGATCGAACCTTGCCGCGGGCCTGGAGCTTCGACGGCAGTGGCCGCGTCTGGGGCTACGAGCCGGGGCTCACCGTGTGGTCTTCTCCGGCCCTTGGCGTGGCCGGCGATCACCCCATTGTCCTAGCCGGCAACTACGACCACACGCTCTATTGTCTCAACGCCGCCAGCGGAGAACTGCTGTGGAAATTCACCACAGGCGGCCCCATCCACGCTGCGCCTGTTTTCTACCGGGACAACGCCAGGCAGATGCTCTTTGCCGCCTCGAACGACCGCATCGTGTACGCCATCGATCCGGCGATGGGTCGGCAGATCTGGGTCCACGCCGTAGAGGACTTTCGCCCGACCTTGGGCGGCGCTCGCCTTGCCTCGCCCTGCGTGGGTGGACTTGGGGACAAGGACGACGCGGTCTTCGTTCCCTACTGGACATGGGATCGCTCGCTGGCCAACAGCATGCAGAAAAGTGGCGTCGTGGCTTTGTCCATCGAGGATGGCCGGTTGCTCTGGCGAGTCGATCTGGGTGATACGGAGCTGACCGCAGCTGTTTTCGCGCGCGTGGACGGGCACGGCACGCTCTTCCTGGGATCGTCGAGCGGGAATCTCTACGCGCTGGCGGCGAAAAGCGGCCAGGTGCTGTGGAAGCGGACCGAGCTCGACTGTGTTCGCAGTCCCCCAGCCTTCCTGAAAACCAACGAAGCTGCGTGGCTTGTCACGGGATCGAAGTTCGGGACTGTGCGCGGGCTCGACGCTGCCAGCGGGGCTGAACGCTGGGAGTTTCGCACGGGCGATCGCATCACTGGTTCGCCAGCGCTGGCGGGCGGGGAGCGCCCGATTGCGTTCGTGGGATCCTACGATCGCAAGCTCTATGCGCTTGGGGCGCTTGATGGTGTCCAGATCTGGCGGGATCTTGGTCGAGGCGGGTTCTATTCCTCCCCCGCCATCATCACCCAGGGCCGTGAGCCCATGGTCTTGGCCATGGCCTGGGATCACATGCTACACGCCAACGACCTATCCCACGGGGATCCGATCTTCACGGCCTTTACGGGACGACCGCTTTGGAACGTGGGCGGCATGGACGACAGCAATTGGTCATCGCCCGTTGCCGGCCGGATTCGCGGGCGCTGGATGGCGTTCGTGGGGAGCTACGACGGAACCTTGCGCGCACTTCCGCTTGAAGCCGACGAGCGTTCAGCGCCGGAGCTTCGATCCAATTTGTGGTTCTGGCTTTCGTTCCCAATCGTTCTCGTGCCGTTCGCCGGCCTCGCGATTCTTCTCACCCAACGCGAACGCCGACGCAGGCCCGTGGGCGCGTAGGCTACTCCAGTTCGTTGACGACGGTGGGGATCCGGCTTCCGGTGACATCGCCGAGGCTGTTGACCCCGCCTGCGCGCGAAAACTCGGCCAGGGTGCCGTTGCAGTTCATGTCGCCTTTCGAGAAGGCGGTGAACAACGCGGCGGTTTCGGTTCCCGAGGCACTGTACCCTGGCATGTAGTGGTGGGGATCGGGCAACGAAAAATTGAGCGCTTGCCAAACTGCATCTGAATTCCAAATCGAGTTGGTGCCAGGACAGGCCGCTCCCGTGAGACAACCGCATTCGGATGCGTTTGCCCAACCAGCGGTTGGGCCGGGGAACTCCTTGGTCAGGACTAGTCCTGAAGCCACGGTATGCTCGGATTCGTAGTATGTCAGCGAGCCGGACCATTCCTTGTTGAGTTGTGCCGCTGCTTCGGTCGTTCGGGCCTTGCGCACGTAACGGGTGAACGCAGGGATCGCGATGGCTGCCAGGAGGCCGATGATCGCCACGACGATCATCAGCTCAACCAGGGTGAAGCCAAGAGTCTTGCGTTGGATTGCGCGAGACATCATTCCCATTCCAAAATGCCAAAGACCTTCTGACCGTGAACCATGCAGCAACAGTGCCAGAATGCTGGGAACGAAGGAATCGGATGGAATTCACGGGTTTTATCGGTTCATTCTGACGAGACAGCGGAGCAGACCATCCTCGCCGAATGACAGAGACTGTCACTTCGCGTGCGCCCGGGCGAACCCGATGGACATTTAGCGTCCAGGATCAATGCTTGAGGACCAGTCCCGTTTCGTCTAGCTGGGCGACCGCTTGCGGAAGAACAGCCAGGCCGCCACCACTAGCAGTGGCACCGAGGCGTAGACAAAGTAGAACCACTTCGATGAGGCGTGGCGAATTTGTCCCTTGGCAAGACGAATCATGCCCCGATCTTCCAGCGTGACGGTCGTTCTTGTGTCGACCCGGAGATCGACATTTCCCAGCTTCTTCCCCGCCGCGCTGATTGACAGAAGAATTGGATGTTCTCCTTCGGTCGCGGACGGCGAACGCACCAGGGAAAGCGCGATCTCGGCGTTCTCTCCCGGAAGCAGCCTCGCAACCTCCCCTGGTTCCGGCTCGATTTCGCAAACCGGACTTCGTGCAGTCACGACGAGATTGGCGATGGGCTCGTTGGTGATGTTGGTCAGGGTGAGAGGCATTTGTCCAACCAGGCCGCGCAGACGGCCGAGCATGACGCTGTGAATGGAAAGGCCGGCCGGCTCCAGGGACTCGACCGCAGCCAACTCCATCGCCGTGCGGCCGTCGGCATTCCGCATGCGCATGTCGGCGCCGTGATCGAGAAGTGCGCGAGCGACGACGCCTTGGCGCGCCGTATGGAGTGGGGTCAGGCCAGCTCCGGTTCGCGCGCTCAGGTCGGCACCTGCGGCAACGAGGGCATTGACCACCTTGTCGTCCGCTGCCAGGTGGAGCGGTGTCATGCCAGAGGCGTTGCGAGCGTCGGTTCGCGCGCCTCGCCGTGCGAGCAGCCCCGTCATCTCCGCCCTGCCTAGCATGGCGGCCATATGAAGAGGAGTCATGTCAACGTCAGCGCGCGCATTGGGATTGGCGCCGCGGTCAAGGAGTAGGGCGGCAATGTCGATGTAGCCTCCCGCAGCGGCGTTGTGAAGCGGGGTTCTACCCAGTTCGTCGCGAGCCTCGACTTGGTCGCCCGCCGAAAGGCGCCGCTTCACTTCCGCGAGATTTCCGGCCCTGGCCGCCAGATGGAGCGCACCTGCTTGTGCGTGGATGTCGGAGACGCCAGCGTCGCCTTGGGCGGCAAGGGTACCCTCATGTGCGATGGTCACCGCGAGGAGAAGGATGATTTGGATAATTCCGGAACCCTTATACAGTATTATGAACGGAACCGTACCCATTCGACTCCTAACTTGGAACAGAACTTCTAGGCTGCGCAAGAAACGGCAGCTTGTGGCAGCGATGAGATGAGATTCGATTCGCTCCTTCATCATGGTTCCGCCTCGTAGTTGCAATTGGAGACAATCCCATGATTCACAGCAAAAGCAGAGTCTTTCTAGGTGTCGCCCTCGCGGTTGTGATGTTCTCGCCCGAGGTCGATGCGCACTGGTGCAACGACCTCTGGGGATCTGCCTACAACCTCGTCGTTCGACCCGAGTCCGACACCGTGACCGTCCCCGCCAGTGGTTCGGCGAGCCTGAATGTGTACGTTCAGAACAACATGGAATACGCCCTGGACGCGTTCAGCCTCGTGGCGGATATCGGCGGCAAGTCCATCACGGCGAAGGCCGCGTCGCAAGTGGTGAGCGGCAAACTGATGCCTGGCGAGAAGCAGAAGTACACGCTGACAGTTACGAAGAGCGGAGGCGGATCTGTCAACGCGACGGATATCAACTTTTCTGTGAACTTCGGCTCCGGAGAGGCCAGCATGTACGGGGAAAACGCGTCAGCGAACGCAAAGGCCGCCATGATCATGAAGACCGATGGCACGCTTTTCCCAACAGCACCGCCGCCCGACCTCGGTAAGGCATCCACTATGACGCAGGGCACGCAGCTGCTTTATGCCGCCACTTCGGACTTTGGCGACACCGCCACTGGTCTCGACAATCTGCTCAAGCTGTACTGTGCTGGCCGCGCATCGTGGAACACCGGCAGCGCTGCTGTGACCAAGAGCAATTGCCCCGATACGACCACCACGACCGCAAACTGTCCTGCCACTACCCCGTCATCAGGCAATGGGTCAAAATTCGACTACATGCACCTCTGGGCCGCTGGCGAGCTCGCCATTCGCAAGTCCAAGCTCGACACTCGCGCCGCCGTTTTTCGCTCTCGTCTGCAGTGCGGGGTCAACGACGCCAACAACGGTTTCGCTGGTTTTGCCCTGATGGTGCTCGGCTATCTCGGAGAGGACGCAGGGACACGTACCTTCATCGAGGGGAAGATCGCCGCTGGTGGCGACCTCGGCACTATCGCCAAGGCCGCCGTTCTCTTGATGGGAAGCGCCAGTGACATGACCAAGTACAAGGCGGATGTCACGACGGGCACGAGCTCTTCATCGATCTTCGTGAAAGCCGCCTGCGCGGCTGCGCTCGGCATTGCCGCAAAGGATGATGCCACCGTCAAGAGTGTCCTCTTCCCGTTGGCTCAGTGGACCGAGCCAGACACCTCCGACAATGGCCAGGCCATCTATTCGGCGCAACTTCTCAATCTTGTGGCCTGGGATCGCCGTGGTTGGGCTCCGCTAGCTGGCGACACGGGTGCTGTCTCCTTCTACGGTGAGACTGGAACTGCCGCTGGCGGCAGTGGCGGCGGAACTGGTGGTGCACCTGGCTCTGGTGGCGCGAGCGCGGCCGGGGGCGCAGGCGGCAACAAAGACGCCAGCCCCGGCAGCGATGGAAAGCCACCGGTGAACCCTGATACCGCGGGCAACGGCGGCACAACCGGACCTGGCGGCGCGGCAGGATCCGGTGGCACGGCAGGCGGCGGCGGCAAGGCAGCTTCTGGAGGTGCGACCGGCGCAGGCGGCACCACCGGTGCGGGCGACACCACCGGCGCGGGCGGAACGATAGGGGTTGGTGGAACGACCAGCGGGGGCGGAGGCAAGGGGAATGGCGGCAGCAGCGCGGCCTCCTCTGGGAGCTCGTCAGGTGGCAATGGTGGGGCGAGTGGCTCCGGCGGTGATATCGGCAGCGGAACGACCCCAGCGACAAGCGCCTCCACGGGATGCAATTGCAACCTTGGTGGTCACGGCCAGACGTCGCCGACGATGTATGTCCTGCTATTGGCTGGTCTGGCCTGGATCTCCGGACGCCGCCGCTGGCGCTAGCTGGGTGCGGGCAGCTCGATTTTGATAGGAGCGACATAGTCGTTTCTAAGGCTGCCCGGCGTTTTCCTCTCGGCAGATCTTGACTTGTGCCCCGACCGCACGGCATACATTCGCCCTCACCAAGTAACTGCGCCCGTAGCTCAACTGGATAGAGCACCGGCCTACGAAGCCGGGGGTTACATGTTCGAGTCATGTCGGGCGCGCAGGGTGCCAGGTCCTCGTGCGGTTGTTTGTAAGGCAGAAGGGTATTGAAGCACTAGTAGGACGTGCCAGGGATCTCGATAGCGCGCGAAGCTGACTCGTTGTCACATAAAGTGACGAAGGATGGGGTTCGTGTCCCCAACGCTTCAGGGAGACACGACTGTGCCATTTTCGTCGCGGTCCCCATGCAAGATTCGTTGGCTGCGACGTGATTCCGCAATGTTGCGCTGGCACCAAGGTTGCTTAATGAGATGTCCGAACAGGAGGATTTCATGAATGCCATCGCTTCACTTCGCACCGACAGTGCATCTGCCCTGCAGCGTGACATCAGCTTTCATCCCGCGCTGAGCGCCCTCCGCAACTCAGCTTGGTTTGGCGCTTTCCCTCAGAATGCGCTCACCTCCCTTTCCATGAGTGCCTCGCTCTCCTCGTACAGCGCCAGGCAACAGGTTCTCCTTGAGGGACGCTGGCTTGGGGCCGCGGTCCTGGTTGTCAAGGGGAGCCTTCGCGCGGTGCGAAGGACGGACAACGCGCGCGAGCTGACCTTGGAAACATTCCGGCCAGGCGATCTCATCGCCGACGCGGTGCTTTTTCCGGACGGTTCCATGCCGGGGGATGGACTGGTCGCGGCCGAAACCTGCCTTCTGCTTTTCATTCCCCGCGATGAATTTCTGACGGCACTGTCCAGCGTTCCTCAGGCCGCCCTATCACTCATTCGGGATTTCGAACGGCGGCTCAATCGGGTGAAGCTGCTGGCCTCGGGGCTTGCCACCTCGGACGTCGAGAGCCGCCTCTATCGCTTGCTCTACAATTTGGCACGCGACGAAGGGCAGACGGCCGCGGAAGGAACGGTCATTCCGCGATCGCCGACGCAGCAGGATCTGGCCAGTCGGATCGGGGCGTGCCGGGAAACAGTGTCCAGAATCGTGGCCGACCTGGCTCGGCAGCAGGTACTCTCGCTGGAGGGCCGCAAGCTAACACTCGCGCCGCGATTTTTCGAGATCGCCAAGTCTGCCGGGATTTGCTGACCGTTCGATCTTCGTGTTTCCGTCCTCCGTTCGAGGATAGCGACGTGAATTCGGGCAAAATTGACGCTATACCCAGCGGGTGTGAGAATCCGCCGAGCATTGCAGTCACTACGACCTGATTCGCTTCCTGGCAGGCTTGACACGTTCGCTCGAACCAAGCCGACCTATGGTTGCGTGCCGTCGGACGTGGTAGCACGGATGGATCTTGAACCCTTGCATGGCTTTCGCACTCGCAACATGGGGCCCCATCGGATTTTCGGCATGACGATGGACGAACCGGAAAGGGCCCCATGACCGAGCCCTCGGCCACCGCAGCAGGCGAGGGTGCAAGGTCTAACCTGGCGCAGGGGAAACGGGTTCACCCTCTCGCCATTGCGGGGCGTGCCTTTTCTCCTTTGACCGGTGCCGTGGCAATCTTCGGCGAGCACATCCTGTTGCTCGGGCGCGCCGTGGCTTGGTTGTTTCGGCCCCCCTTGCGCCTGCGGCTGTTCTTCGAGCAGATGGAATTCGTTGGCGTGGGCTCCTTGCCGATCATCATGTTGGTCGGGTTCTTCACCGGCGCGGTGACGGCCCTGCAGGCGATCCTGGCGCTCTCGCTTTTCGAGCAGCAGCGCTACGTGGGCTTCGGCGTGGGTATTTCCCTGGCGCGCGAGCTGGCCCCGGTCTTCACGGCGCTCATGATCACCGCCCGCGCGGGGTCGGGTATGGCTACCGAGCTTGCTTCCATGCGCATCACCGAGCAGGTGGATGCCCTCACCACGTTCGCTGTGAATCCCGTGCAGTATCTGGTTACCCCGCGCCTGGTCGCTTCGTGCCTGATGCTGCCGGTGATGAACATGGTGTTCAACGTCGTCGGTCTCATCGGGGTTTACGTGGTGGCCATCCTCTCGTACCACATCGACCTGGGCCAGGTGCTTGAGCTATTCCGCCACGGCGTGGATCCCATCGACTACATCGAAGGTATCATCAAGGCGTTCTTCTTTGGCCTGACCATGGCGACCTGTGCCTGCTACCAGGGCTTGAACGTGCGCGGTGGCGCCAAGGAGGTCGGGCTGGCTACGACGCGCGCCGTGGTCTCGACTTCGGTGACGGTGCTCGTGCTCGATTACTTCCTCATCCAAGTCATGAACGTGCTTTTCCCTTACGGCGGTCTTTAGATGGCCGAAGACCTGCAAATCCGCGACGAACGCTGGCAGATCCGGATCCGCGATCTGCACAAGTCGTTTGGAACCCAGCACGTCCTGCGCGGGGTGAACCTGGACATTGAACGGGGCAAGATCAACATCATCATCGGCGGATCGGGGCAGGGCAAATCGGTGTTCATGAAACACCTCATGGGCCTGCTCGCCCCGGATAGCGGACACATCTACGTCGACGGCCAGGACATCATCGGGCTTGGTGATGTGGCCATGGGGAAGATTCAACGCAAGTTCGGCATGGTTTTTCAATACGCCGCGCTCTTCGATTCGATGAATGTCGTCGAGAATATCGCTTTTCCGCTTCTTGAGCGCTATCGGCTGCCGAAGACGGAGGTCATGGAGCGCGTGCGCGCCTTGCTCACGCGCCTGGACCTGGCCAAGACTGAAGGAATCGAACAGAAGTTCCCAGCCGAGCTTTCTGGTGGTATGCGAAAGCGCGTGGGCCTGGCGCGAGCTCTTGTCGACCGGCCCGAGATTCTGCTCTACGATGAGCCCACAACCGGCCTAGACCCCATCGCAACCAAAAATGTCGACGAAATGATCAGGCGCACCGCAGACGACTTCGGCGTCACTTCCGTGGTCATTTCCCATGACATGGCGTCGACCTTTCGCATCGGGGATCGCATCGCCATGCTTTACGATGGCGTCATCGTGGCCAGTGGCGGGCGAGCGGAAATCATGGCCGCGCCCGACCCGGTGTTGCGGGAATTCGTGGAGACATCGGGCGCTGTGCACTTCGCCGGGGGGCCGTCGTGAGACGAAGCTTTGCCGCCCTGACCGTCGGCGCGCTCACGCTGGTCATGCTGGCGGCAAGCTACCTGCTTTTCCAGTACACCTCCGAACGGATGTCGGGGGGTAAGGGCTACCGCGTCTATGGCTTGTTTCACAATGCACTCGGCGTCTACGAGAAGACCCGCGTGCTCTCCGCCGGTCTGCGGGTGGGGCAAGTGGAGGAGAGGGTTCTCGACCAAGAAACCGGCAAGGCGAAGGTGTTCTTGCGAATCGATCCTGAGATTCGTTTGTACGCGAACGCCGCCATCGGCAAGAAGTCGGCGTCTCTGCTGGGCGAGTACTACCTCGACATCGATCCGGGAACGCCGTTTGCCACAAGGGACGGGAAGAAAGTCGAGATTCCGCGTCTCAAGGAAGGCGACCGCATCATGTTCGTGACCGAGCCCGCCGAGGTGGGCGAAATCATGGACTCGGTGAACACCATCCTTCCCGTGCTCAAGGCAATCTTGGATGACGTCAAGGGGCTGACCTCCGGTCCCATCAAAGACATCGCGAACAACGCCAATGAGATGATTGAGAGAAACTCGGTTATCGTGGAACGCCTGCTCGGTCGCATGGATGAGATTGCTGCCACGGTCGAGGGCATCACCAAGTCCGAGGCGGACGACGTGAAGGTGGCCATCCGCAACGTCCGCGAGATTACGGAAGGAATCAAGGGCCTGGTAGGCACGACGCAGGGCCAGGTGTCCGGTGCGGGCGAAGAGTTGCGCTCGAACTTGCAGAAGCTCCAGCACAGCGTCGACAGCTTGGACAAGTCCCTCAACCACGTTGAGAAGATCACTGGCAAGATGGCCGAGGGCGATGGCACGGTCGGCCACCTCCTGAACGACGACACCGTGGCCAAGAACCTGGACAGCATCACCGACGACGTGAGCTCCATTACCCATGGGATCTCTCGCTTGCAGACCATCGTGGGTCTGCGCACCGAGTTCAACTATCTTGCCGGCACCTTCAAGAACTACCTCCAGGTTACGCTGATGCCGCGGCCAGATAAATTCTACTTCATCGAGGTCGTCGACGATCCGCGTGGGTACAGGACCGAGTCGCAAACCTATACCGACAGCTCGCAAACCGGTCAGAACCTGACGAAAACCATCACAACCACCGAGCAGCTTCGGCTGACCTTTCAGTTCGGCAAGCGCATCGGTCCGTTCGTGGGCCGCTTCGGCATCAAGGAATCGACCGGTGGCCTGGGCGCCGACCTCTATCTCTTCGACGATCGACTGATGCTCACCGCGGATATGTTCGACATGCGATCCAATCAGTACCCCCGTCTTACGGGGCGGGCCTCTCTCGCCGTCTACAAGCGCATGGTCTACCTGGTCGGCGGCGTGGACGACGTCCTCAATTACTACAGAACCCAAGGCTCGGCAGGCGGATTCTTCGACTGGTTCTTGGGCGCGCAGCTCGTGTTCAACGACGAGGATCTCAAGTCACTGCTCCTCTTCGGTGGCGGCAGCGCGGCGTCTTCGGCCAGCAAGTAGCTTGACGCGAGGCCGGCGAACCCTATAGTTACGGGCTCCCCGTTCCACCAACGAGACCGGGTCTGGCCATGCGGTACAAAATCAAAGATATCGGCGAGGGGGGAGTCGACCTGTGCGTGGCGGTCACCGAGGCATGGTTGGTCTCCGAGTGCCCGGACGCTTCATTGGGGCTTTCCGAAGCCGGCGTTCGTCTCGAAGGACGGATCGAGCCTGCGGGCGACGGCTACCTCTTGCGCGGTACCTTGCGTGGTGAATTGACGGTCCCCTGCGCGCGCTGTCTCGAACCCGCGCCCGTGACCATCGAGTCACCCATGACCGTCAGCTTCGTCGAGAGAGAGGATCCGGAAGAGGGCGAGGAGGCGGAGGCCGAAGGCGAGGTTGTTTCGTTCCAGCATGGCGTGATCGACCTCGGCTTGCCCATTCGGGACGAAATCCTCTTGGCCGTTCCCATGACAGCGATTTGCCGCCCCGATTGCGCCGGAATCTGTCCGGTCTGCGGGCGCAATCGTAATTTGACACCCTGTGACTGTGAAAAGCAGGCCCTTGCCACATCCAAGCTCGGAGCGCTGGCAAAAATCAAGCTTCAGTAGTAACAACACAACCACCTATGCGATCACCTTAGCCCCGCGTGATGCGGGGTTTTCTCGAACCAGCAAAGAGGCGAAAATGGCAGTTCCCAAGAGACGTCAATCCAAGTCCCGCTCGGCGATCCGCCGGGCTCAGGTCATGAAGCAGCCCGTGCCGCACTTCGTGCCTTGCCCTCGCTGCGGCGAACCGCGGCTTTCTCACCGCGTGTGTGCGTCGTGCGGCTACTACAAAGACCGCATGGTGGTGGAGAAGAGCGAAGAGGAGAGCTCCTGAGCAAGATCAGGATCGCCGTCGATGCGATGGGCTCGGAGGGGGCGCCTCGCATCGAAATCGAAGGTGTCCTTTCCGCGGTCGCTGCGAGCGGCCTAGACGTCGTATTGGTTGGAGAGGAACCGCGGCTCAGGCAGGTATTGGGGGAATCGGGACCGGGGGCGCCGCTCGAAAGAATTCAGATCCGCCATGCTCCCGATACGGTCGGCATGGACGAAGCCCCGGCCATCGCCTTCCGTCACAAGAAGGCGTCGTCGCTGCGCGTGTGTTTCGACATGGCCAAGGCGGGCGAAGTGGATGCCGTGGTTTCCGCCGGGAATTCCGGCGCGCTCATGGCCGGAGCGCTCATCGTCCTCGGGCGCATCGGCGCCGTCGAGCGACCCGCCATCGCCACCACTTTCCCTACCCGGACCGGCCAGTGCGCTCTGCTCGACATGGGGGCCAACGTCGATCTACGGCCCTCCGTCTTGGCCCAGTTCGCGGTGCTCGGTGCCACCTACGCGCGGCTGCAACACAAGAAACCGCGCCCCCGCGTGGGCATTCTGTCGAATGGGACAGAGGAACAAAAGGGGACGGTGCTCACGCGCGAGGCGTTCAAGCTCCTCAGCCGAACGTCACCCGCCGGCGCCAACACCGAATTCGAATTTCTGGGTTACGTCGAGGGGCGGGACATTTTCAAGGGAACCGCCGACGTGGTGGTTACGGACGGCTTTACCGGCAACGTCTTGCTCAAGGGCTGCGAGGGGCTGGTCGAGTGGATTGGCGAGGCGGTCAAGGAAGAAGTCATGCGCGGAAGTTTCATCGAGAAGCTCGGCGCCTGGCTGATGCGGCCAGCGCTGCGCCGGTTCAGGCATCGCTCGGACTACGCCGAGACCGGGGGCGCACCCCTCATCGGCGTCGACGGCGTGGTCATCGTCTGCCACGGCGGCTCCGACGCACGGGCCATCAAGAACGCCATCCTCACTGCGGGCGAATACGCCAAGATCGACCTGCGCAACGAGATCAAGCGATGCATGGCCGCGCATGCATTCCTGTGGTCGGACGGCGCGCCAGCGGCCTCCGAGGAGGCGTAGCAGTACCGTGCAGGAGCTCGCCGGCCGGGTGGCGGTCGTAACTGGAGCTTCGCGTGGTATCGGCCGCGCCGTGGCCATCGCGCTTGCCGCGCAGGGGGCCAAGGTCATCGTGAATTTTCAGAAGAACGAGGCCGCTGCGGGCGAGACCGTGGCAACCATCGCAAACGCGGGTGGCGACGGCGTGGTCATGGGGTTCGACGTCGCGGACGCCGCGGCGGTCGAGTCTGCCATGAAGGAGATCGTGGCGGCCTACGGAGGCGTTCACATCCTGGTCAACAACGCCGGTGTGGCGGTCAACGGCCTGACCCTGGGCGGGAAGGATGTCGACTTCCGCCGGGCCATGGACGTGAATTTGGGTGGAACCTTCAACTGCACTCGCGCGGCCCTGCGCTCGCTGATGCGCGCGCCCGGCGGTGGCCGCATTGTCAACATCGCCTCGATCGTCGGCGAAAGTGGTTCGGCCGGGCAAGGATTCTATGCCGCCGCCAAGGCAGGCATCATCGGGCTGACCAAGTCCTGGGCGCGGGAGTATGCTTCGCGCGGACTCACGGTGAACGCAGTTTCACCTGGGGTCATCGTCACCGACATGACCGATGCCGAAATGCCGGAAGCGCGCAAGGAGGAGATCCTGGCGCACCATTCCGCTCGGCCGCTTCGGTTTGCCCGACGATGTGGCGCACACCGTGGCTTTTCTCGCCGGACCGAGGGCGGCCTACATCACAGGTCAGGTCGTGCGGGTCAACGGCGGTCTTTTAATGTAACCTATGCGTTCCACGACGCTTTCAGAAACCGTTGTAAGAAGAGGATCCGAGAATGGCTGAGAACATCGAAGAGAAGGTCACCAAGATCGTTGCCGAGCAGTTCGAGGTGCCGGCGGAGAAGGTCACCATGAAATCCTTGTTCATGGACGATCTCAAGGCGGACTCGCTGTCCGTGGTCGAGCTCGTGCTGGCGATTGAAGAGGCCTTCAACCTGGAAATTCCCGACGAGGATGCCGAGAAGATCAAGACCGTCGGCGACGTGGTCAACTACGTCAAGTCGCGCGCGAAGTAGAGTGTGGCCATGCCACGCAGGGTAGCGGTGACCGGCATCGGGCTGGTCACCCCCGTGGGGATCGGCACCGAGGAAACCTGGCGGGCGCTGCTCGAGGGCGTCTCGGGCGTCGGTCCCATCACGCGCTTCGACGCCGGAGATTTTCCGACGCGATTTGCCGGCGAGGTCAAGGGATTCGAGCCCACGCGCTGGATTTCCGCGCGCGAAGCCCGGTCGTCCATGTCGGATCCGTTCATCCAGTTCGCCATGGCCGCGGGAACCATGGCCATGGAGGATGCCGGGCTGGTCTTCAGGCGGCGAACTCGGCGAGCGCAGCGGCTGTTTCATCGGTTCGGGCATGGGCGGGGTCTGCCACCCTCGAATCCACCCACCTGGCCTTGCAGGCCAAGGGCCCGCGCCACGGGATCTCTCCCTTCTTCGTCACCCAGATCATCATCAACCTGGCGGCCGGGCAGCTTTCCATCAAGTACGGCGCCAAGGGGCCGTGCTACGGCCAGGTTTCGGCCTGCTCCAGCGGCGCCCACGCCATTGGCGACGCCTTCCGCCTCATCCAGCGCGGCGAGGTGGATGCCATGATTTGCGGCGGCAGCGAAGCCGTCGTCACCCCCCTCGGCATCGGCGGATTCGCCGCCATGCGTGCGCTGTCCACGCGCAACGATGCGCCGGCACAGGCATGCCGTCCCTTCGATCTCGACCGCGACGGGTTCGTGCTGTCCGAGGGCGCGGGTATCCTGGTTCTGGAGGAGCTTGAGCACGCCAAGAAGCGCAGGGCGCGTATCCACGCCGTCCTCGAAGGCTACGCCTCCAATGCCGACGCTCACCACATCACCGCCCCTTCCGAGGGAGGCGAGGGCGTTCAGCGCTGCATGCGTGCGGCGTTGGCGGACGCGGGCCTAGGCGCCGAAAGCATCGACTACATCAATGCCCACGGCACGTCGACCAAGATGAACGATGCCACCGAAACCCTGGCCATCAAGAAGGTGTTCGGCGATCACGCACGCAAGTTGATGGTCAGCTCGACCAAGTCGATGACCGGGCACTTGCTCGGCGCAGCGGGCGGCGTCGAGGCCGCGTTCACGGCCCTTGCCGTGGGCCGGGCGCAGATCCCGCCGACCATCAACTACACCACGCCCGATCCCGAGTGCGACCTCGACTACGTGCCCAACGTCGCCCGCGACGTGCCCGTGGGACACGCGCTTACCAACAGCTTCGGCTTCGGCGGCGCCAACGCCTGTCTGATCTTCGGTCGACCGGAACTGTAACCGGACCTGCAACAATCGTCCGACGGAAAGTCGCCAAGTCCTCGCCCGTCGCGTTCATTCTCGGGATACACTCTCAACGATCATGGCACCTGACCTCTGCCCATACTGCGGTAAGGCGGCGCACGGTACGGAATCCAACTTCGACTGTCCCGGTCGATCCGACACCAAGACCGTGGCAACCGGCGCTCCTGCCATTGCCTTGCCGACCGATACGCCCAACGCGTCGCCGTCCCAGCCTTCGAGCGCCTTCGACAAGCTCGATGCCTCCCTCGGCACCAAGCTCTCCGAGGGCACGAAGGTGGGCGAGTATCAGATCCTGGACCGCATCGGCGAGGGCGGTATGGGGACGGTCTATAGCGCCGTTCACCCCATCATCGGCAAGAAGGTCGCCATCAAGGTGCTGGCGGCCCGGCTGGCCAAGAACAAGAACGCCATCCGCCGATTCGTGCTGGAAGCGCGGGCGGTGAACGACATCCAGCATCCGGGGCTGGTCGATATCTTCTCCTTCGGCCGGCTGACCGACGGCCGTCACTACTACGTGATGGAATTCCTCGAAGGACGCAACCTGGGCGACGTGTTGTGCGAGCGCGTGAGCCTGCCCATATCCGAGGCCCTTCCCATCTTTCTCGAAGTGGGGCGTGCCCTGGTGGCCGTGCACTCGAAGGGAATCGTGCACCGGGATCTCAAGCCGGAGAACATTCTGCTCCTTTCCGCGGTGCAGCCGGGCGGGCAGAAGGTCAAGTTGGTGGATTTCGGGTTGGCCAAGCTCGTCGAGGGCGTGCCCGCCCATCTCAGTGCCGGGGGGCCGCGTACCGCCGCCGGGGTCAACGTCGGCACGCCTCACTACATGTCGCCCGAGCAGTGCCGCGGCCAAAAAGTCGACGCGCGCTCGGATCTCTATGCACTCGGCGTGCTGCTCTACGAAACCCTGACTGGGCGTTTGCCTTTCGATGGCCCCACGCCCGTGGACATCTGGCAGGCCCATGTCGAAAAGGCTCCACGCCCGCCCATGGACCTCGCGCCCACTGCGGTCAGTCCCGCCGTGAACGCGATCATCTTGCGCCTGCTGGCCAAGAAGGCTGAGCATCGCATTCAAACGGCGGCGGATTTCTGCACGGCGCTCGATGATCTTGACGACGATGGCCAGCTCAAGCGTCCGGCCTCGCTTCCGTCGACGGATTCGGCGCGACACGCAACCCTGCCGCCTTCGCCGGTCCGTGCCTCCCACAAGCCCGTCAACTACGATGAGCTCGCTACGACGACGGAGGACTTGCCCGCCGTGCAACTTCCCGAGGTCGCCTTTTCCGAGGAAGACCGCCGGCAAGAGATCGAGGAGTTGCGCTCGAGCCTGGGGTTACATATCGAGGAGCCCGCGTCGGATAGCCAGGAGGAGGAGCAGATGAGCGCCCTGGTCATCGATTTGGGGTCTTCGCATGCATCGCCAGCCGATTGCAAGAACCCGCCGCGAACGCACGAGCGCTCGTTGCCATTGCTTCGGGCAGCGCCGAACGTCCGCCGGGTTACTCGTCCGGTCCAGGAACGACAGTACGTCCCTCCGCTCTCCGCCCCGTCGCCGCGTGGCGGTGGTCCGGGCCGAGCTACGACAGATGTCGCCAGCCGCCCCTCCTCGCGCGCGTGGACGATCATTCGCGCCGTGCTGGTGGCTGCGCTTCTCATCGCGGCCACCGTCGCGGCGGTGAAGTTCATCAGGTAGCGTGCATCGCGGCTTCAATCGCCGACGGCGCCTTGGGCAGACTCTCGTTCAGATTGTCGTGGCCGTCGCTGGTCACCAGGATGGTGTCCTCAATGCGAATGCCACGCACATCGCGGAAGGCGGCCAACCGGTCGCGGCGCAATCGATCCTTGGCAACGCGGGTGCGCTCCGGATCATCCAGGATCGCCGGTACTTGGTAGAAGCCCGGCTCGACGGTGACGGCCATTCCGGGGACCAGATCGCGATCCAAGCGCAGGGCCTTGAGGCCAGGGTCGGTCGAGCGCGTGCGGCCCGGCGCGTACGTCGCGCGGTCGCCCAGGTCGTCCAGGTCGTGCACATCCAGGCCAACCAGATGTCCAACCCCGTGCGGGAAGAACAGGGCCACCACACCGTCACTCACGAGCTCCGCGGGATCCCCCCGCAGGATGCCGAGTCCAACCAGCCCTTCCGCAGTGGCGCGTGCGGCGATGCCCTGCAATTCCAGGTATCGCTGGCCCGGCTTGATCGCGGCTATGGCGGCGGTCTGCGCGCGCAGAACGACTTCGTAGAGGTCGCGCTGGGTGGAGGTGTACCGCCCGCTGACCGGCCACGTGCGGGTGACGTCGCCGGCCCAGCCGCCAGCGGTTTCGGCGCCCGCGTCTACGAGAAGCAGGTCGCCGTCGGCCAGGGTGAAGTGATGGTCTTCGTTGTGCAGCACTTCGCCGTGCACCGACACGATGGAATTGAACGACGTGGTCATGTTGCGCGCCACGAGCTCGGCCTCGATGGCGGCGCGTACCACGCTTTCGCGGATACCGGGGCGGGAGGCGTGAAGGCCAGCCGTGTGCGCCGCCACCGTCGCCTGCGCGGCTTCACGGAGCCCAGCAATGCCAGCCTGGTCGTGAACCAGGCGCAGCTCGATAAGGGCGTCGGCCAGGGGCTCGTCGGTCGCCGCCAACTTGCCGGGACGGATCTCCCGACCTAGTAGGCTCGACTGTTCCACGCAGGTTTCAACGTCAGGCGAGGGCAGGGTGGCTGTCGCACTGGGGTTGAGCGCCTCTTGCAGTTTGGCCATGGGGCTGACGGGGACGCCGACAATCTCCCCCAGCTCGGCGAAACCAGGCACGGGCCCCGTCCACAGCGCCGCATCAGGTCCAGGCTCGGGAAGGAAGAGCTGCCAGCGTTCGCCGTTCCAGAGGCCCATTGCTTTCTCCAAATGCAGCCCGAACAGGTAGAGGAAATGGCTGGCGGCGCGAAAGGGATGGAGGCCGCGGTGGGTACCTCGCGGGCGTGGGGCACCCGAGGCGACCAGGGCGGGGTGCTTGCCCAGACGGATCCCTAGGCGGGCACGCCGCTCGGCACAGGCTGATTTGTCGAAGAACGAGAGATCCATGTTGGCCCAAGTATACGATGCGCGAAGCCGCTATTTCGATCCGCCCGACCGTCGATCTTGCCCCTGGATCTTGATCGCTGCCAGCCACGTGCCAAGCTACCCTCTGGACGCCATGCCGAAGCACAACCCGCAAGACGAGCGCGAGCTCGCGACCCTTGACAAGGTCAAGGTGGATCAGCCGCGCCTCTACGAGGTGGTGCTTCACAACGACGACTACACGACGCAGGTTTTCGTCGTCTATGTCCTGATGAAGTTCTTTCATCACGACGAGGCCACGGCCAACGAGATCATGTTGCACGTTCATACCAAGGGAGTTGGCGTCGCCGGGATCTACCCGCGCGACATGGCGGAAACCAAGGCAACCCAAGTGGTCGGCTTCGCGCGCCAGCACGAGATGCCGCTTGAGTGCTCCGTGCGAAGGCAATCATGCTGAGTCCTGAGCTGGAAAAGGCCGTACGCAAGGCGCTGGGAGATGCCACCCGTCGTGGCCATGAATTCTCCGGGCTCGAACACCTGCTGCTGGCACTTCTCGACGATGCCAGAACAGGCGATACCATCAAGAAGTGCGGCGGGGTCTTGCCGCGACTGCGGGCCAAGCTCGAGGAGTTTCTGGCCACTTCGATTCCGGTCATCCCGCTGCCGCCCGCACACGAAGCGGCCAGCGTGAAGTCGGAGGCCGCGGACGCGGAAGGCGGCGAACAAGACGAAGAAGCCCATCACGCGCAACCCAGTCTGGGTTTTCTGCGCGTGATCCAGAATGCCGTCAACCACATCCTCGGTGCTGGCCGTTCCGAGGTGCAGGGCCCGCACGTGCTGGTGGCCATGTACAACGAGCGCGATTGCCACGCCGTGCACTTCCTCAAGCAAGAGGGCATAACAAGGCTGGATCTGCTCACCGCGGTCTCGCACGGAACCACGAAGCTCTTGCCGGGGCCTGCACACGGCGATGGTGATGCCGCGTCTGGCATGCCCGACGAGCAAGGCGAGGAAGGTCCCGCGAAAGATCCGTTGGCTGTCTACGCCGTCAATCTGAATGAGCGCGCGCGCAAGGGCGAGATCGATCCGCTGGTCGGAAGGCACAAAGAGGTCGAGCGCGCGCTGCACGTGTTGGCGCGGCGACGCAAGAACAACCCCTTGTTCGTCGGCGATCCCGGCGTAGGCAAGACCGCCATCGTCGAGGGAATGGCAGCGCGCATCGAGGCGGGCGAGGCGCCGGCGGCTCTGCGCGGAACGACGATCTTCTCCATCGACATGGGGTCGCTCTTGGCCGGCACGCGCTACCGCGGCGATTTCGAGGAGCGCTTCAAGGCGGTCCTGCGCGCGGTGGAAGAGAAGGAAAACGCCGTCATCTTCGTCGACGAGCTGCACACCATCGTGGGCGCCGGTGCGGTTTCGGGCGGCAGCATGGACGCCTCCAACCTACTCAAGCCGCTCCTATCGAGCGGGCGCATTCGCTGCATTGGCACCACCACCCACAAAGAGTTGCGCGCGCACATCGAAAAGGATCGTGCGCTCGCGCGCAGGTTCCAGCCCATCGAGGTGCCCGAGCTGAACGTGGCCGACACGGTCAAGGTGCTCAAGGGTCTGCGCCGCCACTACGAGGACTTCCACGGCGTGAAATACAGCCCGAAGGCCCTGCGCATGGCCGCCGAGCTGGCGGATCGCTACCTGTCCGAGCGCAAGCTGCCCGACAAGGCCATCGACCTCATCGATGAGGCAGGCGCGATCCTGAAACTGCGTGGACGCGATCCCGAAAGCAAACCGGGCGAGTCCATGCGTGTGCGATCGCGCGACATCGAAGCTGTGGTCGCGACCATGGCGCGCATCCCACCCCGGCGCGCGGCTTCGACCGATCGCGAACGCCTGCGCAACCTGGAAACCGAGATTAAGGCGCGCATCTTTGGCCAGGACAAGGCGGTCGAGCGCGTGTGCCAGGCCATTCGCATGAACCGCGCGGGATTGGGCCAGCCCGGTCGGCCCATCGGCTGTTTCGTTTTCGCCGGACCGACGGGGGTGGGCAAGACCGAGCTGGCCAAGCAGCTGGCCGAGATCCTCGGCGTGAGCTTCCTTCGCTACGACATGTCGGAATACATGGAGCGGCACACGGTTTCCCGGCTTATCGGAGCGCCGCCCGGTTATGTCGGCTTCGATCAGGGCGGGTTGCTCACGGATGCGATTCACAAGACCCCCCACGCGGTGCTGCTGCTCGACGAGATCGAGAAGGCGCACCCGGATCTGTTCAACATCCTTCTGCAGGTCATGGACCACGGGGCGCTCACCGACAACAACGGCCGCCAGTCCGACTTTCGCCACGTGGTCTTGATTATGACCAGCAACGTGGGCGCGCGGGACCTGTCCAAACACCTGCCCGGGTTCGGCTCAGGCGAGCGCTTCGGCGATTCCGACGAGGCCTTCAAGCGCATGTTCTCGCCCGAGTTCCGCAATCGGCTCGACGCCAAGGTCGACTTCGCACCGCTCGGTGCCACGGAAATGCTGCGCATCGTGGACAAGTTCATCGCCGAGCTATCGGCGCAACTTGGCGAGCGCAAGGTGACGCTGGAGCTGTCGCCCACCGCGCGCGACTACCTGGCCAAGAAGGGACACGACCCGATGAACGGCGCACGTCCGCTGGCCCGCGTGATCCAGGAAGAGGTCAAGCGTCCGCTCACCGACGAATTGCTGTTTGGAGCGCTGGCGAACGGCGGCAGCGTGAAGGTGGACATGGAGGGCGGGAAGCTGACCTTTGCCTGTGCGAGCTCACCGGCCACGCTCGCCAGCCAAGACGAGACGCCGGCAAACTAGTCAGTCCTTCTCCAGACTCGCGATTTCCTGCTCCAGGGTTTCCCATTCGGCGAGCAGGGCCTCGATGCGCGGGCCCAGCGCTGCTTGTTCCGTTTCCAGCGCCGCAACCTCGTCCTTGCTGGTGCGCTCGAAGAACCCAGGCGAGCAGTATAAATCGGTGATGGCTTGCTTGCGGCTTTCGGCTGCTTCGATTTCGGCCAGCACCTGATCGCGGCGTTTGGGTAGCTGGATCATCCGATTGCGGCGGCGCTTCTTCTCTTCCCAGTCGGTGGCGTTGGGCGAGCTCGCCGAGGCTGCGCTTTCCTGGCGCGCGCGTTTGGCCTTTTCGACCACGGCATCGGCATCCAGGTGGTCGTCGCCGCACCTAGCGAGGTATTCGGTGTACGTGCCGGGAAAATCGCGCGGACCGTCCGGCGTGATCTCCACGATGCGCGTGGCCAGCTCGGACACGAACCAGCGGTCGTGTGAGACGAAAAGAACCGTTCCGGGATAGCTTTTCAAACTCTCGATGAGGGCGCCGATGGCCTCCAGATCGAGGTGGTTGGTGGGCTCGTCGAGCACGAGCACGTTGGGTCTTTGCACGATGAGCAGCGCGAAGATGAGGCGCGCGGCCTCACCGCCCGAGAGCAGGCCAACCCGTTTCAGCACGTCCTCGCCCGAGAACAGCATGCGGCCGAGGTGACTGCGCACGAAGGTCGGGCTGGCACCCGGGCAGGCGTGTTCGAGGAGGCCCAGCGGCGTTGCATCGGCGTCGTTCAAGACCTCGCGATGGTCCTGAGGAAAGTAGCCGAAGTGCACCTCGTGCCCCCAGCGCGCCTGGCCCGCGTCGGCGGCAAGTCGGCGAACTAGGATCTTGAGCAACGTGGATTTGCCGAGACCGTTGGGACCGATGATGCCGATGCGCTCGCCCCGACGAAGAACCAGGTTCACGTCGGACAGCACGCGATGGTCGTCGTAGGCCTTGGACAGCTTCTCGATGGCCAGCACGTCCTTGCCGCTTGGGCGCTCTTGCTCGAAGCGCAGCATGGGCGCGCGGCGCGAGCTGCCCACCAGCTCTTCCACCTCGATGCGGTCTATCTGTTTCAATCGGCTTTGCGCCTGGGTTGCCTTGGTGTTCTTGGCGCCGAAGCGCTCGACCCAGGCGCGCTTGCGCGCAATCTCCTCCTCGGCGCGCGCGATGGTGGCTTCCTTGCGTTCGCGAATGGCGGCCTTGTCGACGACGAAGGTGGAATAGCTGCCCGTGTACAGGGTGATGGTGCGGTAGTCGACGTCCAGGGTGTGGCTGGTCACGTTGTCGAGAAAGCGCTGATCGTGCGAGATGATGACGGCGCAGCCGGTGTAGCTGGCCAAGAATTTTTCCAGCCAGCGAATGGTCAGGATGTCGAGGTGGTTGGTCGGCTCGTCGAGCAGCAGGATGTCGGCGCCGCCGATGAGAACCTGTGCCAGCAACACGCGCAGCTTGAACCCGCCCGACAGCGTGGATAGCGGCGAGCGATGCACCGCCATGGGGATGCCGAGCCCGACCAGCACTTCGGTGGCTCGGGCCCGCAAGGTGTAGCCATCGTGCGACGAGATGATGTCTTCCAGATCGCTGATGCGTCCTGGGTCGGGATGACCTTCCTCGCCGATGCGGCCCTGCTCGGCCAGGGCCTCCCAAACCACCGCATCGCCGCGCATGGCCAGGTCCAAAATAATGGCGTCGTCGTCGAGAAATCGGTCCTGCCTAAGCACGCCCAGACGCGCGCGCTTGGCCAGGTTGAAGGTGCCGTGTGACGGCTCCTCGTCACCTGCCAAGAGGCGAAGAAAGGTTGTCTTGCCCGAGCCATTGGCGCCCACGAGCCCGTAGCGCGACCCCGCATTGAGTTGCAGAGTCACGTCTTCAAAGAGAACGCGCGCGCCATATTCCTTGGCCAGGTTGGTGGTGTCGATCATGCCGGGCGCGTGAGGGTAGCACTACGGCGGCTCGATCGCAGTGGCCTGGCGCGTGGGACGATCAGAAAGTGAACGACTGGTCGTCGAACGAAATGAGAACGTACAACACGCTGCTGCGATCCGAGCCTGGGCGAAACCATCGCCGCCATCACCGCCCAAGACTTGGCGGCCAAGAGCGCGACCAATTGCGCCCTCGCAACGCCCAGCCGGACTCGGAGAGGTGGGCTCCGTACAGATAATGGGCTCGCAACCTGGGACGGAACCATGTTGTGGTGACCTTCAACTACGACACCATTCCTGACATCCTTGCAAAGCAAGACGGAAAGTTGTTCGTCCCTCTTCCGGACGAAGTTCCAGCTAGCAAAGACAAAGCTAAACAGGACGACAAAGCCCCTGTCTACAAGGTACATGGAGACGTGAATTGGTTTCGAGACAGAAATCAGGTTTGCAGCGCCAAGGACAATGGTGAGGCCGACTTGACGGGCAAAGCCTCTCTTCTCGCCAAACCCTCGATGAATTCGCGATCGGAGTTCTGGGGCCGCAGAAGAAAAAACTGCTCAACGGTTGCCTATTCATGGGCAAATGGTCCTGGTATGCAGCAAGCTCGGCGCGCGGGCGGCCGGGGGTGCTTCGAGGCGGCGTAGAATCGCGCACCGAGCGTCCGCGCTCGGTTGCCAGCGATTAGGGACAGGGGCCCGTGACCGGTCCTCCGGTCGCGTAAGGCCCCGACTGCCGAGCGTGCCATGGACGCGTCTTCGCGGCCGTTGGCATGCGGCCGCCACGGGGGCGTCCCCGGCGCTAGCCCGCAACAGCCGAGCGCCGCTCTGCCGGATGTTTTCACCCCGCGCACGTCGCAGGGTCGTTGTGCTAAACATCGCCTTCATGAGCATCGTCGGCACCGACACCTGGAAGAAGCTGGAACATCACCACAAGGCCATCGCGCCCACCCAGATGCGCGACCTGTTTGCCAAGGATCCCAAGCGCTTCGCGACCTTCTCGCTGCGCCTCGGGGATCTGCTGCTCGACTATTCGAAGAACCGTATCACGGGCGAGACCATGGATCTCTTGCGCGCCCTGGCACGCGAGGCCGGCGTCGAGGCCATGCGCGACAAGATGTTCGCGGGCGAGCCCATCAACCTGACCGAGGGCAGGGCGGTCTTGCACACGGCCCTGCGCAACTTCTCGTCGCGGCCGATCGTCGTTGCTGGCAAAGACGTCATGCCAGAGGTCCGCGCGGCCCTGGACCACATGCGCGACTTCAGCGAGTCCGTGCGCAGCGGCGCATGCAAGGGCTACACCGGCAAAGCCATCCGGGCCATCGTCAACATCGGCATCGGCGGCTCCGACCTTGGGCCGGTGATGGTGACCGAAGCGCTGCGGCCGTACCGCCGCGACGACCTCGACCTCTACTTCGTGTCCAACGTCGACGGCTCGCACATCGCCGAAGCGCTCAAGCGCGTGGATCCCGAGACGACGCTCTTCCTTGTGGCTTCCAAGACCTTCACCACCCAGGAAACCATGGCCAACGCGCACAGCGCTCGCGCATGGTTCCTTGGCCACGCCAAGGACGAAGTGCACATCGCCAAGCACTTCGTCGCGTTGTCCACCAATTCCAAGGAAGTTTCCAAGTTCGGTATCGCCACCCAAAACATGTTCGTGTTCTGGGATTGGGTCGGTGGCCGCTATTCGCTGTGGTCATCCATCGGACTGTCCATCGCGCTCGGCATCGGGTTCGAGAATTTCCACGCGCTCTTGGAAGGCGCCCATGAGATGGACGAGCACTTTCGAACCGCGCCCCTCGACAAGAATCTGCCCGTCACGCTGGCGTTGCTCGGAGTCTGGTACAACAACTTCTTCGGCGCCGAGACCCACGCTATCCTGCCCTACGACCAATACCTGTCGCGTTTCCCGGCCTATTTCCAACAGGGCGACATGGAGTCGAACGGCAAGCGCGTGACCCGCGACGGGAAAGTCATCGACTACCAGACCGGTCCCGTGATCTGGGGCGAGCCCGGCACCAATGGCCAGCACGCCTTCTACCAACTCCTGCATCAGGGCACGAAGCTGGTGCCCAGCGATTTTCTCGCCTCTGTCGACACCCACAATCCCATCGGCGAGCACCACACCCTGCTGCTGGCGAACTTCCTGGCCCAGACCGAGGCGCTGATGACGGGCAAGACCGAATCCGAGGCGCGTGCCGAGCTGGAAGCCTCGGGCGGCAAGGGCGATACCCTGGCCGCGCTGCTGCCGCACAAGGTGTTCCCCGGCAATCGGCCGACCAACTCGCTGCTCTACCAAAAGCTCGACCCGCGCACCTTGGGCAAGCTCATCGCGCTCTATGAGCACAAGATCTTCGTGCAGGGGATCATTTGGAACGTGAACTCGTTCGACCAGTGGGGCGTCGAGCTTGGCAAGAAACTCGCCAATGCCATCCTGCCCGAGTTGCGCGCTACTGGAGACGTGGCCTCGCACGACGGCTCGACCAACGCTCTTGTCAACGAGATCAAGCAAAGGCGCAGCAGGGCTTGATCACCGATCCGATTCCGCGGGCGGCCGAGGCACGTCACCAGTACGAGGCGAGCGATGCGCAGCCGTACCTCGCCTTGCCACCCGCCGAGCCGTTGCGGAAGGCTGCCGCCGCCCTGGCCGAGGCGCTGGCTACGGAGAAGCGACCCAAGGTCAAGAAGGCGGGTGCCGATCTCCTCACGTTCCTGTCCCAGTCGTACGATGTCTCTCCACCCAGGCTTTCCGTCCTGGGGGCGCGGCCGAAAAAGGTTTCGGAAGGCTCGTCCTACGAGCTGTGGGGCGACTACACCTTTGCCACCCAGGCCATTCGTGTTTGGATGCGTACTGCGGTTTTGGGCAAGGTCACCAGCTTCCGCGGCTTGCTCAACACCTTGTTGCACGAGTTCTGTCACCACCTCGACGTCAAGCGCTTCGGCTGGCCCGATACCCCGCACACGCGCGGTTTCTTCTGCCGCATCGACGATCTGTACCACCTGGCCCTGGCCACGCCTACAGACCAACGCCGGCCGCTGGTGTGGATCAAAGGGCGCAACACCTGGCGCATCGATTGGACCAAGCTGCGGTCGAGACCTACTGGCCCGCGTGGGCCTGAGCGCAAAGGAACAGGACCGTAGTACGTCAGCCCGATTCTGGCTTTGGTGACTCAGCGTCGGCGTTGCGCTACGCGCAGTGGTATTCCGGTTACTTGCACAAGGTGCTCTCGGATTTGCTCCCAGTCCGGGCCTTCCCGCGCGAGTACCTGCAGCACATCAAACCACTGACTTGTGGTCGGGGATTCCTTCTTCAGCTTGGGCAAGTTCAGACCCTTCAGCGCGATCAACGTCCAGAATTCTCGGAATCCTTCCTGTTTCGCTTTTTGGTGTGACTTCTCGGCCTCTCCCGCCCGGTTGTGCGCATTGCTTTTGTCAGCTCCGCCCTTGATCTCCATGGCAACGTTCCTGTGAATCTTTCCGCCAGTCCCTTCTTCCTCCACGCTGATGTCGGGGTCACTGGCCCGCGTGAGAAGGACTCTCCTTCCTGAAGCGTTCTTGACGACAATCTGGTTTGTCGTCCGCGAAACTATATGGGTCTTGACGATCTCCGCGACGGTGAGGAAAACTTCCTGCGTCGCGTGCTGGCCGATCTTGTTGTTGTTGGCCCCCTGAAACTGTTGTCCCAGCGTGAGCAACGGTAAGTCGCCAACGTCTCTCTTGGTGACGACGGGATCGATCTGTCGAACCAACTGCGCCAAGGCTTCGCACATGACAGCGCAGAATTCTGGAAGGCCAGCCCTTTGCCTTTCAGTCAGGGTGCCCGCAACCTCCATGGACTTGAACTGTCCCATGCCACTCCCTGATCCGTAGAACGTCTTCTGAGGTGACCCAAGGAGGAGCCTGTAGTAGCCGACAAGGGTCGGTTTTCTTTCAAGGACCGTGGGCGTCGGGAAGACGTGTTCATCCCGGATCCCTGCCGCGGCCAAGACGCGTACAGCATCTGACGGCGCGTACTTGGACAGCTCTTTCTTGATCTGGGGTGCGTCCGAGTCGGCCAAAGCTTCCGCCAAAGCCTCTGCCAGCCACAACTTGCGGGCTGCGACAAGCTGATGGTGAAAACCAATCTGACGGGTGGGGTCCGGAGCTTTGATCGTCATTTGACTACGGCACCATTTAAACGTCGCTCTGCAATGGCAACGTACTCGGGATTCAGCTCTACGCCAACGAACCTGCGCTGCAGGGCAAGGGCTACCAGCCCGGTGGTCCCGGCTCCAAGGAAAGGATCAAGCACGAGCGATCCGGCTCGACTTGCAAGCCTGATACACGGCTCGACCAATGCCGGTGGAAAAGTGGCGAAGTGGGCTTCGGGAAATGGCCGCGTGTTTATATCCAGAACGGACCGGATGTTCCTGTCGTTCGGGCCACGAACAGCGGAAGAGTCGTAGTAATAGCGAGCTTGTTTGCTGAACAAGAACACATACTCGTGGCTTCTCGTGGGGCGATCCTTGACACTCTCAGGTTGGCAGTTGGGCTTGTTCCAGATCATATCTGTCCGCAAGTACCATCCCGCCGATTGAAGGGCAAAGGCCAGACGCCAGGGGACACCGATTAGGTCCTTCGGCTTCAACCCTTCGGGGGTTGGAGGGCGTACGTGCATCGCCCGCACAGGGTTTTTTTTGTCCGGCGCGCGCCACGTGCGACCGCCCGAGGTGTACGAATCCCCTATGTTCAACCACAGCGTCCCATCATCTCGTAGCGTTCTGTGTACCTCATTGAAAACCGCCACAAGACTTCGCATGTAGTCCTCTAGCGACTCTTCCAGCCCGATTTGTCCCTTGATATGATAGTTGCGAAGCGACCAGTAGGGCGGAGAAGTGACACAGGTCTGAAAGACGCCACTAGGCATCTTGGCGAGAAGTTTCTGGCTATCTCCGATGGCAAGCAGCGAGCCCCCGTCAGCCGATTTGAAGTAGCGAGTCATCCGATCTTCGGAAGGATTGCAAACGACACACACGCTCGGATCGAGGGCAGGGCGCCTTATGATTTTGCTAGCGACAGTTGGCAGCGTGAGTTGGTGCACAACCTTCGTTATCGGCGGTGACCTTCTGGAAGTTGCTGGCATCTGTGACAGCATCATACTGCATCCTTCCTTCGATAGAATCGCTAGGTTCAAGGCAGAGCGACGATCTCATCCAAATCCCAGACGTGACCCGTCTCGCTGGCGGCTGCGCCGTGGGGGCGAATGCAAGGCTGGAAAAAGCGGGCCAAGTCGAGGGTCTGGCGGTCACGACTCGGCAGAAGCTGCTAGCTGACCATCCACGATACAGGCACGTATCCTCCTTGACATGACGGCCTAGTTTCCGAATAGTGGCGACTTCATGGGAAAACACGATAACCGCACGTCGATGAAGATGCGCCGCAAGAAGGCGCAGAAGAAGCTCAAAGCCCGCATCAAGAGGCAGAAGACCGAGAAGAAGGCCGCCCGTAGCCCGGGCAAGGCCGCCAAGAAGCCGCGTCCGGCGCCTGCTCCTGCCAAGGAGTAGCCTCGGCCCGGCCCCTTTTTGCACGGGCGCATGGGAAGAAGTCGCCGTGGCAGTCGAAAAAGACAGCGGCACCACGGCGCTCATGCGCCAGTACCTCGACGTCAAGTCGAAGTATCCCGACGCCATCTTGTTTTTCAGGCTCGGGGACTTCTACGAGATGTTTTACGAGGACGCGGTGTACGTCTCCCGCGCCTTGTCGCTGACCCTCACCTCGCGCGACAAGGGCAAGGAAGACCCGACGCCCATGTGCGGGGTGCCGCACCATTCGGCGCGCGGCTATATCCAGCGCCTGACCGAGCTTGGCCACCGCGTCGCCCTGTGCGAGCAGCTGGAGGATCCCAAGCTCACCAAGGGCATGGTCAAGCGCGGCGTGGTCCGCGTGATCACGCCGGGCGTGATCCTCGATGAGGAATCGCTAGAGCCACGCACGCCGAACTATGTGGCTGCGGTGGCGGGCGAGGCGCGCGATGGCATTGGTTTGGCCTTCGCCGACGTGACCACCGGTGATTTTCGCGCCACCTCGTGCGCGACCACCGAAGGCCTGCTCGACGAGCTTGCGCGGGCCGAGCCGCGCGAAATTCTGCTCGCCCGGCAGGATAGCGATCTGGCGGGCATCATTCGGCGTGCCTACGGCCACCTGGCCCAGACAGCCATCGAGGGGAGCGATGATACGCCGGCCCTGCACACCCTGACCGAGGTTCTCGGCACTGGCTTCGACCGGCCTGGCCTGGAGAAGCTGCCCTTGGTGGCCACCGCCGCGGCGCGGGTTCTGCGCTATGTCCGCGCCACCCAGCTGGCCGCGCCGTTGCCACTGTCGCGGTTGGAGCTGTTCCAGCGCAACGACTTCCTCATCATCGACGAGCAGGCCCGCGCGCACCTGGAGCTTGTCGAGACCATGATCGACCGCCGCCGGCAAGGCTCATTGCTCGATCTCCTCGACGTCACGGTCACCGCCATGGGGGGCCGCCTGATGCGCAAGTGGCTGCTTTTTCCCCTGGTCGACATCGCGCAGATCCGCCGCCGCCAGGACGCCGTCGAACGTCTGGTGGTGCAACAGTCCGTGCGCGAGGCGGTTCGCAAGATCCTGGGTGAGCTTGGCGACCTGGAGCGGCTGACCACGCGCGCGCGCCTGGGCGTGGCCACGCCTAGGGATCTCGTCGTTCTCGGCCGATCCCTTGCCCGCCTACCCGAGTTGCGCGCGACCCTCTTGCAGGCCACCGACGAGCTGCCAGCGGTTGCGCAGGCCATCCGCACCGCACCTGCTGGACCTTGGCTCGGATCTCGCTGAAGACGTCGCCGAGCGCATCGGCACCACACTGAAAGATGACGCTCCTGCCCTCACCAAGGACGGTGGCTACGTGAAGGCCGGCGTTTCCGCCGAGCTTGACGAACTGGTGGCCATCGCCACGGGCGGGCGCGAAGGCATCCTCGCCATCGAGACGCGTGAACGCGAGCGCACCGGGATTCCGTCGCTGAAGGTGAAGTACAACGCCGTCTTCGGCTACTTCATCGAGATCACGCGCTCGCACCTGGCCGAAGTGCCGACGGACTACACGCGCAAGCAAACCGTGGCCAACGCCGAACGCTTCGTCACGCCCGAGCTGGCCGACTACGAGGCCAAGATTCTCACCGCCGACGACAAGCGCATCAGCATCGAGCTAGGGATTTTCAGCCGGCTTCGCGACGAGGTCGGATCCGTCGCGCAGCGGTTGCTAGCACTGGCCGGCCGCGTGGCCGCGGCCGACGTGCTGGCTGCGCTTGCCGAACAGGCCCATCGCAACGATTACTGCCGGCCCGTGGTCGAGGATTCCGAGGTCATCGAGCTTGTCGACAGCCGGCATCCCGTGGTCGAGCGACTGGCGGCCACGGGCGGCTTCGTGCCCAACGACGTGCGGCTCGACACCGACGGCGAGCAGATGCTGCTCATCACCGGGCCCAACATGGCGGGCAAGTCGACGCTCATCCGCCAGGTCGCCCTGGCCACCATCCTGGCGCAGATGGGGGGGTTCGTTCCGGCCCGCTCCGCGCGCATCGGCATCTGCGACCGCGTGTTCACCCGGGTTGGCGCGGGCGACAACCTGGCCCGCGGCGAATCGACCTTCCTGCTCGAAATGCGCGAGACCGCGCACATCCTGCGCCATGCCACCCGCAAGAGCCTCATCATCCTCGACGAGATCGGCCGCGGCACCTCGACCTACGACGGCGTGTCCATCGCCTGGGCCGTGGCCGAATACCTGCACGATCGCGTCTCGGCGCGCACCCTCTTCGCCACCCACTACCACGAGCTGTGCGCGTTGCCGGAAACCCACCCACGGGTTTGCAACGTCAGCGTGGCCGCGCGCGAATGGAAGGGCGAGGTGGTGTTCCTGCGCAAGCTGACCCCCGGCGGAACCAGCCGCTCGTTTGGCATCGAGGTGGCGCGGTTGGCGGGCTTGCCCGAAGCCGTGGTGGCGCGCGCACGCACGATTCTGGACCACCTGGAGGACAACGCCGGTGGCGCACGTGGAAAGGGCGCTGGCCCCCAACTAGCCCGTCCCGAACAGGACCAACTTCCTCAGCTTTCCCTCTTCGACCAGCCACTCGCCAAGCCGCCCGTGCCAAACCCGTCCGATCCTGCCGAACAAGGTGTCCTCGCCGCCCTCCGCGGGGCCGATCTGGACGGGCTTTCACCTCGCGCGGCCTGGGATTTGTTGACGGAAATGCGAAAGAAGTTGACGCCAGCGGGTTAGGCCTTGTCATGATGGAGACGCTTTGTTCCGGCGCGCAGTTTTCGCCATCGCACTCCTATTGATTCCGGGTTTCGCTCGGGCGGCTTCGCATCCCAGTCCGCTGGCGGCCAAATCTCAGGGCAAGGGCACAAGCAAGAAGCCCAAGAAGCTGTCGCGCTACGCTGCCGTCGAGCTCTATCAGATCAACACCAAGGAAACCCTGCTGCTCCGCTTTCAGGACGACCGCGGCCGGCCCATCAAGGGCTGGAAGAAGCGCTTCGACAAATTCATGCGCTGCCATCAGACCGGAACGGTCTTCAAGATGGACACACGGCTTGGCGCACATGCTGTACCAGACAGCCCGCCACTACGAGGGGCATCGCCTGGAGGTGGTTTCGGGCTACCGCCATCCCAAGGTGGCGCGCAATCCGAAAAGCCCGCACAAGAAGGGCCTGGCTTGCGACTTCCGTATGCCCGGCTTGCCCAATGCGGCTTTGCGTGACTGGTTGCGCAAGACCTTCGATCACGCGGGCGTTGGCTATTATCCCAACTCGGTTTTTGTCCATCTCGACAACCGCAAGACCGGGCCGTCGGCGTTCTGGATCGACTACGCGGGGCCGGGCCAGGAGGCCTCGTACTCCGAGAATCCGGGCGAGGATCTGCGCAGCGGCCGCGCCGAACGCGCGCGAGTCGGGGAGGACGAGGTCTCAGGGCGAGCTGAGGGCGCAGACGATATGGCGCAGTCAGGAGAGGCCACTGCCGGAATCAAGCCACAGGGCAATGGCGTGCAATCGAATGTGCCGGCCAAGCGGCCGGTCGAGGTCAAGGCAGCCTCGGACCCATTCGGCGATTGAGCGTTGTGGATCCTTGGCTAGGGGTGCTAGTGTTTGCGAGCCCTAGACCCAAGGAGATTCGCAGATGAGAAGATTCGGACTTTCCTGCCTGGCAGTGCTTCTGGCCCTCACAACCTCGCAAATCGCCGCTGCCAAGGGAGGCAAGACGGGAGGTAAGAAGGCGCCCGAGAAGGTCAAGGGGCCCGCGCCCATCGCCAAGGCCGCCGAGATCAAAGAGCTCAAGGGCGACTTTGCCTGGGGCATGACCCCTCAGGCGGTCAAGGACAAGCTCTTCGCCAAGATCGACGCGAGCTACAAGGATCGCCTGGAGAAGTTCCGCCTCGACCCTGCGAAGAACGATAGTATCCGCCAGCAGATCAAGGCCGAGAAGGACAGGATCAGCAAGAGCTTCGTCAAGTTCGAGGGCAAGACCCCGGGCTGGGAGGTGTCGATCATCGACGAGGAATTCGTGCCCAACAACAACGAGTCCATGCTCGATCTACCAAGAGAACAAGCAGAAGCGCTATTTCTTCTTCAACGGCGAATCTCTGTTCAAGATGTTCATCGCCTTCGACAAGGAAGTGGTCCAGGGCAAGAGCTTCACTGAGTTCGGCGAGATGATGCAGGCGAAGTTCGGCAAGGCCCAGCCGGTCTACCGCACCGTGGTCCTGCACGGTCAGAAGGACAATGTTCTCGACACCTACCTGTGGCGCTCGACCGAGGGCGATGGTCTGCGCCTCGTCGATCGTTCCAAGTTCTACGATGTCTACTGCCTGGTGGTCTACGACCGCTCCGTGGCCGACCGACAGGCCGAGGTGAAAAAGAACAACGCGGCCAAGGTGCCCACGGGCTCGTTCGTCGACAGCGTGATCTCCGACAAGCCGACCGACCGCGATGAAAACGACAACATCGTCGACCGCATCACCGGCAAAGAAGTCCTCAAGCCGGGCGAGCGCCGCGGCAACCAGCAGAACATCAAGGTGCCTTCGCCGACGGGCGAAATGAAGGCCGAGGACAAGGGTTTCTAGGTTTTCTCGACGGCAACCCTTGACAGGGACCGTCGGCATCAGCAAGATTCGCACCCTTCCCAATGGCGAACATACAATCTTCGAAGAAGAAGAACCGGCAGCGAATCAAGCGTGAGGCGCGCAATGCCAGCCAAAAGTCGGCCATGCGCACCGCCGTGAAGAAACTGCGGGCCGCAATTGCGGCCAAGGATTCCAAGCAGACCGATGCGCTGCTCAAGGAGGCGACGAAGCTCATCGCTCGCCTTGGTGGTCGAGGTGTGATCAAGCCTCGCACGGCCTCGCGTGAGGTTTCACGTCTCACCGTCGCCGCAAAACCCAAGGCCTAGAGCACACCTAGCTAGAGCGCGGGAGGGGTTGGGTGCCCTTTCGTGGTCCCATGTCAATGCCTGGATTCCTCGGCCAGTTGGCGCACGAGGCGCATCATCTGCACGTCCGGGTCGACACGCGATGATTTGAGGCTGCGGTCAGCCCGGTAGAGGTGCACGAAGCTGCGCTTGAGCGCGGTGGTGCTCATGCGCCCAGCTGGAATGAGAATGTCGTCGAGGAAAAAGGGCGCGATGCCCACCGCGGAAGCGATCTCGGCACGTGGTACGGAGGCTGCGGACAACTCCTTGGCGCGCCAGATCTGGCGCAACTGGCGCAGCAGCATGAATTGAATCTTGAGCGCCGGCTCTCGGTTTTTGAGCATGTTGGCGACCAGGCTCAGAGCCAGCCGAACGTCCCCAGTGCCGATGGCCTTGGTCAGCTCGAACACGCCGTGCTCGCGCGATTCGGGGATGAGCTCTTCCACATGGGCGCGCTTGATGCGTCCACCGGCGAAAAGCGCGACCTGTTCCAGGGAATGGGCAACACGGCCCAAATCGGGCCCGGCGAACTCGGCCAGTGCCTGCACCGCGCCGGTGTCGATGTCGAAACCGCGCCGCCTGGCCTCACCCGCCACCCATGACACAAGGTCGCGATCCTTGAGGCGGGTGAACTCGTACAGGAATCCGGCCTTGCGCAGGGCCGCGAAGGCGCGCAAGCGGCCGTCGACCTTGTCACCGACAAGAACCAGGCATCCCCTGGGGTTCGGATCGGCGACGTACTTGACCAGAGGTTCGAGCTCGGCGGCCTTCACTTCGTCGATGCCCTCGGCGATGACCAAGCGCCGCTTGCTGAACATGGGCAGGGTGCGCGCAGCGCCGAGCACCTCCGCGAGCGCCGTCTCTTTCAGATCGAACACGTCGTAGTCGAGTCCCGTGGCACCTGCCTTTTCGCTGCCAAGCACGCCCTTGCGCAGGGCCGCCAGGCAGCGATCCACGAGGAACCGCTCATTGCCGTGCAAGCAGTAGATCGGGGCCAGCTCGCCTCGCGCGATTTCGCCAAGAACGTCGCTTGTCTCTTGTTTTGCCAAGTGGAACCTGCGCCGAACCTACTTGAGGATGTGGATATTGTCGCCCTCAACCACGTAGACCAGGGGTGGATCGACGCGGCTGTGATCGGGACCGAAGCGGATGTCGCCGGTCAGCCCTTCGAAAGTTTGCGTGGAGAGCACGCGCAGCACATCGGCGCGACTGCGGGCCCCGCGTTCGACCGCGCCGCGAAGAAGGAAGATGGCGTCGTAGCCATAGGCATCGGTGGCGCTGGGCGAGGTGCCATAGGTTTCGCGGAAGCGCGCCACGAAGCTTCCGCTACGATTGTCGTCGGCGGGATAGAACCCAGGGCAGAGTAGGGCGCCTTGCACGTAGCGTTCGGCGTTGTGCAAGAACTTGGGCGAAACGCCGAGCGCGGTGGAGAGCAGCAGGGCCTCCCGGTGGCCCGCGCCGGAGCTGCCCGATGCATGGGCTGAGTTGAAGGCCGTCTTCGGCGAGCGCGGCCAGATGTCTGCCACCGCCAGGGCGGGTGCCACCAGTTCGAGGTGGCTAGCGTCGTCGGGCACGAACAAGGCTTCGAAGGTCAGCTTGCGCAGGCTCGATACGGCAGCCGAAAAGCTGGTCGCGCCTGCCGCGTAGGTGATGTGACCGGTGACCGCGCCGCCGCCGTCCTCGACGGCCCTTTTCAAGGCGGCCGCCAGTCGATTGCCCGAGGCGCTGTCAGGGCCAAGAATGGCGAACCTGCGCGCGCCTAGGGCCAGCGCCTTGCGCGCCAAAGCCACCGCGCGCGCCTCGGAGGAGTGAATGAGCGGGAACGAGGTGGACTGCGCTCCTGGCGAGCGCTCGTCGAGCAGGAGAAGGGGCAGACCATCACGGGTGGCCATGTCGATGGCGCGAGCGTCCGGCATGCTGACCACGCCCACGACCTTCTCCTCGCGGGCCAATGACAAGATGCCCGCCATGGGGCCGCCGCCCAGCGTGGATCGTTCTGGTGGCGCGGCGGCATCGCGCAATTGAAGGTGAAAGGAAACGGCCTCGTTGCCATGGCTGGCGGCCGTGACAACGAGCATGGCCCCGCGCAGAACCACTTCGCCAAGACGGCCCTGCGCGCCCGACAGCGGCACCACGAGGCCCAGGCGCAAAGGGTCGGCAGGGACGGCGGATGGCGGGGCGGGTTCAAGTCCAAGCTGTCTGCGCGCGGCCAAGGTGTCCTGCTCCATCCTGGCGGCGTTTGCCTCGTCGCCGCGGGCCCGCAGCGCCGCCACTGCTTTCGTGCCGAGCACGGCCCGCGCGAAGATGCCATGGCGAGCACTGAGCGCGGCCAATGCGGCGGCATCGCTCACCTTGCTCGCAATCTCCGTGGCGTGCGCCTTTGCGTAGGCCCGATCGGTGTCTCGGTTGCCGTCGATCTGTGCGTAGAGCTCGAGCTGGTCCGCGGCGCCCGCCGGATCGTTGGCGGCTGCCAGGGCGTCCGCGATGGTGGTGCGAAGCAGGCTGCGTGCCATGGCATCGGAAACACCGTGGAAGCGTGGCGGATCGGCGTTGATGTACGGCCTCAGCAAGCCAAGCGCTCGCGCGTAATTGCCCAAGCGGCCTTCGCACAGGCCGGTGAGAAAGTCCCGCTCCTGCGTGGCGAGCAGGGGCGCGTTCTCGTCCAGCAGTGCCTTGGTGGCGGCCACGTCTCCGAGCCCCAGCAGCACGCCCGCCAGCATGAGCACCGCGGATGGACGCTCGTGGTGGTGCGGGTGGTGAACCAGAAATCCTTCGAGCGCAGCTCGCGCGGCAGGGCCATCGGCGCCCATGGCCCGATTGGCGACCTCGCGGAAATCGGCGTCACCGCCCGGATCGTAGCCCACATCAATGGCGGCCGCATCGACCGGAGCCTGGGCCAGGTCTGGGCTTTGCGGTTTTTCAGTCGTCGCGTGCGCGGAGGCACAGCCGGACAGAAAAACCATGCACCAAGCAGAAAAGCGCATGGTGCATTTGTACGCTAGTCGGGGCGGACAGTCGACGACGACAAGAGCCTGACCTTTTCGCCTAGCCTTTCGCATCCCCGGGTGGATCGCCATCGCCCTCGCCGGCGCGTGGCGCGGCGGCGTATTCCTCCAACTTGCGGTACAGAGTCTTGCGGTCAAGGCCCAGGCGCTGGGCGGCGCGGGTCTTGTTGCCGCCCTCCACTTCGAGGACGCGCTCGATGTACTCACGCTCCAGCTGATCGAGGGTGAAGCCCTGGGCAACGGCGCTGGCCAGGCGATCCAGGCTCTTGCGCTCCTGGATGGTGCGGGGCAAGTCCTCGGGCCCGATGTGGTCGCCTTCGGTCAAGGCCACCGCGCGCTCGACGACGTTTTCCAGCTCGCGCACGTTGCCCGGCCAGTGATGCGCGAGCAGCATCTTTTTCGCCGCCTCTTTCCAACCCTTGACCGCCTTGCCTGAGCGCTCGGCTGCACGTGCGAGAAAGTGGTCGGCCAGGGGCAGGATGTCCTCTTGCCGGCCACGCAAGGGTGGCAGCTGGATTTGGATGACGTTCAGACGATAGTAGAGGTCTTCGCGGAAGCGGCCTTCGCGCAACTGGCGCTCGATGTCGCGGTTGGTGGCGGCAATCACGCGAACGTCCACGCGCTCGGAGCGATTCATGCCAAGAGGCCGGACCTCGCCATCTTGCAGAACGCGCAGGAGCTTGGGCTGCAGGGACAAGGGCAGCTCGGCGATTTCGTCGAGAAACAGGGTGCCGCCGTTGGCCTCGACGAAAAGTCCCTGGCGATCCGCGTTCGCCGTCGAGTGAGCCCCTCGCGCATAACCGAAAAGCTCGCTTTCGAGCAGGTTCTCCGGGATGGCGGCGCAGTTGAGGGCCACGAAGGGACGTTTGTTGCGCGGACTCTTGGCGTGCAGGGCCCGAGCGACCAGCTCCTTGCCCGTGCCCGACTCGCCGGTGACGAGCAGGTTGGCATGGGACGGGGCCACGCGCCGGATGAGGGCGAAGATCTCTTGCATGGGCGCCGAGCGGCCGATGATGTTGTCCAGTCGATCGCGACGGCTGACCTCCTCGCGCAAGCGGGTGACCTCGGTGCGCAGGGAGCGTTCGGCCAGGGCCTTGTCGATGCTGAGCAGAAGCTGGTCGATTTTGAACGGCTTGGTGATGTAGTCGTAGGCGCCCAGCTTGACCGCGCGGATGGCGGTGTCGATGGAGCCAAACCCGGTCACGATGATGACGAAGGGCGAGGGCTCGACCTCGCGGATTTCGCGCAGCAGATCGAGGCCATCGAGCTCGGGCATCTTGACGTCGGAAACCACAAGGTCGATGCCGCCCGCTTTCACGCGCTCGACACCGGCGCGGCCCCCCGCGGCGGTGTCGACTACGAAGCCCTCGTGCTCAAGATCCTCCTTCACCCACTCGCGCATGTCGGCGTCATCATCGACCACCAGGATCGCCGTGGCTGGGCGCTCTTGTCTAGACGGCGCGGGGGTCTTGCTTGGGTCCGATGAAGCCATGCCGATCTCGCCGACTGATCCTTCCCCAACCCGGGCCGCGCCGCAAGCAGTGGTTGCGGCGGGCCTAGGGAACTAGGGAACTAGTTCAGCATCAGGGACTTCAGGCCGCCGTTCGGGAAACGCACGAGCATACTGGACCGGAGAACGGTCTCCACCTTGCCGCGTCCGTATTCCTTGTGTGAAATGACCTCGCCCACTTTGTAGCGGTCACGGGCGTCGAACACCCGCACTTGAGTGGTTTCGGCCACCTCGCGTCCGAGGGCGCGCAGCTCTTCCGCCTTCTGTTCGGCCTTGCGCACGGCTTCGGATTCCTTGGGTGTCGCCGGCTTGGCGCTTTCTGCAGCGCTCTTGCGTGCCGGGGTGGTGCGGAAACCATGGCGACCGCCGCAGGACTGACACACCACCTGCTTCGGGGTCTGGTCGACCATGGCGATGATGTGATGGGTGGTGAGTCCGTCGCAGGGGCCGCACCAGGCATCGACTTCTCCGCCCACGCGCAGGGCGGGGGGCAGGGCCGCGCCGAGAACGGCTTCGCTACGCCACGAGACGCCGGTGATCCGGCGCTCTTGGACGCGCGAGGGGCCGGCGTTGGCCTGGTCGCCGGTGTGTCCGCTGGCGATGGAGCCAATGCGGGGCAGGGTCGAAGCCATGCGGCGCAGGTCGGTTACTCGGCGTCCGAGCTTGCGCTCGATGACGTCGCGCTCGGACTCGGGTCCGTCGCTGGCGAGCTCTCGGTAGTGCTGGGACAGTCGGTCGACAGCCAAGTGGGCGCTGGTTACGATTTCGCGGTCCTCTGCCCGCTCCTGGGCCGAGTGGACGAGGAGGGCGACTTCGTGGATCTCATCGGTCAATTGCTCAAGCGGCGATTTCATGCTGCCGGAACTTACTCCCACGACCAGCGCAGGAATTCAACTGTTGAGTCGCGCGAGTTGGGGCGGCTTTGCCCGAGGTAGCTCATCGCGGGAGTTGGTCGGAAACCTCTGAGAGCTCTTGCCTTGAAGAAGAAGGTGAGCAAGAAGGTGAGCAAAAGCCTGTGACCGGGGTAACTAACGAACGACGCGAGACCCTCAAGTGCCGATTGCTTCGATCTCAAAGCGCGACTAGCATACGACACGCCTCGCCTCCAGGAGCCACACGCATGCGAAACAAGCCCACATCCCTAGCATCCCTCGTCGCCATCCTCATCGTGCCAATCGCCGCCACGGCCCAAACCGGCCCCGCGGCTCCGCCTGCGGCGCCCTGGCCTCCGGCGGCTGCGCCGACGTATCCGGCCCCGGCCCCCGCCCCCGCGCCGGTGTATCCCGCGCCGGCCCCGGTCTATCCGGCCCCCGCGCCGGCCCCTGCGCCTGCGCCCGCCCCAGCCCCGAATTACTGGAACGCGGCGCCCCCAGCGCCGACTCCCGCCGCGCCTGCGCCCGCGCCCGCACCGATCCCTGCACCGGCGCCCGTCCCGGCCCCCGCACCCTCCCTTCCTCCGCCTGTCGCCGCGCCGGCCCCCGCGCCAGCAGCCCCGATTGCGGCGCCAGCACCCTTGGCGCCTGCTCCGGCTCCGGTGACTGAGGCCTTGCCGCCTTCCACCAAGGTCGAGAAGTCCGCAGCGTCGGCCCCCGCGCTCAAGGCCGCGGTTTCGGAAACCGACGAGCGACCGCGTGGCTTCATCCCCCAACTGAGCCTCGGGGGGGCGATCGGTCTTCTTCGCATGAGCTCGGCCGACGTGGGCAGTGTGGGCCAGCTTCGCCTGAGCCTGCACGGTGAATACTACACGGGCAGCGATCTTCTGGTTCGAAACGACGGTGACCCCACAACAGGAACTCCGTCGTCGACGGATCACGACACCCGCTTGCAAGGGGCGCTCACCTTCGGCATCACGCCCATCGAGCACTTGGAAATCTTCGGGGCGGTTTTGGGATCGGCCAATCGCAACCGCCGTCTTTGCAGCACCACCAACGGCGTGGAAACTTGCACATCGGAGGCCAACCGCACCGATCCCGAGCTCATCAAGTCGTTCGGGGATCTCATCCTAGGAGCGAAGGTCGCCTCGCTGCTCGGGCCCGGATTCTCCGGTGGCGCGGAGCTCGGCATCCGCATGATGTCCTCCATCACCGGGATTTCGTTCTCGCCTAGTTCAACCTCGCTTTGGTTGAATGCCGTCGGCACCTACGATCTCAAGCCCGTCACGCAGAACGTGCCCCTGCGCTTCCACTTGAATCTCGGCTACTACATCGACAACTCCAGCAACCTCGTGGACTACTCGACCAACAACACCACCGCCTTCTCGCGCTATGTCTCGAAGTTCGCCTACGGCATGTCGGGCAGCCGCATGCGTGTGGCGCTGGGCGCGGATGCGCCCTTCGACGAAGTGGCCGAGGGCTTCTCCCTGCGGCCCATGCTCGAGTACCACTTCGAATACCTGACCAGTTCCCAGGACGACGTCATCTACAACAAGGAACACGAGACCTGTGGTCAGACAGGGGCAGCTGCGTGCAAAGACAACAAGGATCTGCACTGGTTGACCTTCGGCGTGCAAGCGCAAGTGCTTCACGGTCTGACCCTCACGGCGGGACTGGATGTCGCGCTGAGGTCGCCTGGTTATCCCTACGCACCAGCGCTGGTTCCGTGGAATCTGCTCTTCGGTGTCGGCTATCCCATCGATCTGGTTCCGCGCATCGTCCGCAACGTGCCAGTCGAGAAGGTCGTAGCCAAGGAAGCGGCCGTGCTCGAAGGTCTGGTGGCTGGACGGGTCATCAGCGCGGCCGGGACGCCGGTTGAAGGCGCAGCGGTTGGCGTAAGCGGGCGAGAGCACTCCCGCGTGCTCACCGACGCGGACGGTACCTTCCAGAGCGTTCCCCTCGCCCCCGGCCTGATCGAGTTGGTGGTGGTCGCGAATGGTTTCGAAACCGCCGCGGTCAAGACCGAGGTCATCGCCGGTCAGACCGCCAATATCGTGCTTCGCCTGACGCCGAAGGCGCCGGCCGCGCGTGCGGTCGGCCGTGTCAGCGACGAAAATGGCAAGGGGATCGTTTCATCGATCAAACTGGCCGGTCCCCAAATCGCGGAAGGCCGCTCGGATGAATCGGGCAACTTCTCGGTGCCCGTCGTTCCGGGGCTCTATGCCTTGCGCGTCGACGCCGACCAGTACCTGTCGAAGGAGTTGCAGTTGACGGTGGCCGACGGCCGCGAGAACGCCACTAGCATCACCTTGCGCTCCCGCCCGGCGGTGTCTGGCGTGACCTTCCAGGATGGGAAGTTCAAGCTGCGTCGGGCCCTCGGCTTCAAGTCGGCGGGCAAGAAGCCGTCGGCCGATCTCGGGCCGGGCGCGCCTCATTTGCTTGACGAGGTGGTGGACATCCTGGTGAACCATTCGGAGATTCGCCAGCTTCGCGTGGAAGCCCATTGGGACAGCAGCATGAAGCCCGAGCAGGCGCAGACCTTGACCGACGCCCAGGCCAAGGCGGTGGCGAAGTACCTCACGGATCAGGGAATCTCCGCCGATCGCGTGGTCCCCGTGGGAATGGGCGCGAAGAAGCCCCTGGTTCCCAACCTGGGCGCGGGCAAGGTGAAGAACCGCCGCATCGAGCTGGTCGTCGTCAACTAGAGAGTGCTTGTCGGGAAATTGCGTGCCGCCCGCGGGGCCGGCACGCGCCTGGGGGCACGCGGGTCGCGTGGGCGAGGGCGTGTTCGTGGGCGGCACGCGAAAGGTGAGGTGTGCACGCCCGTAAGCCGCACACTCGAGCCGCGACACGCTGGTCGCTCACGCTACCCGCTACCGCTCACGGGCACATGGTGTGGACACCTGGCCGATCTCCGCTGAACCGGAAGGTCGCTCCCTTAGGTGGGGCAACCGGATAGGCATGGCGCACGAGCGGTCTAGTTCACAACACCACGTCCACGGGACCGTCTACAACGCCCCTTGCAAGCAGCGCGCTGGACCTATTCGCGGTTCTTGAGCACGAGTAGCCGGAAGTTGGCGTACTCGGCCTGGCCACAAGAGTAGAGGATTTCGGTCAACAAGCGATAGGGCGTGTTCTTGTCGGCGATGATGGTCAATTCGCCGTCGAATTTCTGGCCGGTCATCTCGGCGACCTTCTTTTCGCGGCGAGCGACCTTGCTTAGCATTTCGACGAGAGGGGTGATGTAGTAGCCATTGTCGCCGTCTCGCTTGAGCTGGGGATCGATGCGGCCCGCGTTGATGGGGGCCACGGCTTCACCTTCGACCAAAACCACGCGCTTGGTGATGGTGACCGGGACGGCTTGCTTGGGCGCGAGCCGCGTTTGCGAGGGCGGCAGGCTCAGGTTGTTGTCCAGATTCACCAGTGTCGCTGAAGAGGTGAAGCTCTTGAGCAAGAAGACCAGGATGATGGTCATCATGTCCATCATCGGGGTGATGTTCAGGTCCTTGATGTCCTCCGGATCGGACAGCTTGCGCGCGTAGCTGCGGATCGCCTTCTTCCCCGCCAGGCGGGCGGCAATTGCCGCGGATTGCTTGTCGCCGTCGGCTGCCATCACAAAATGCCCGCCGCGAAGACGATGTCAGGGAACAGCTCTTTTTCGTGCTGATCTTTCTCATCTTTGTAGGTGCGCATGGCATCCAGTGTCTTGACGACGGTCTCGTAGGGTGTGATCGCGTCGGCGTTGAAGGTCGCCTTGGTCTCGTCCGAGAAGGCTTTCTTGATCTCGGTGAGCTTGGTGGTGAGCGCCAGATAGTCGTAGTCTCCGGTGGGCAGCTTGGGGATGGGAGGCATGACACCTCCCGAACCCGCGAGTGTGAAACCCGTTCCCCCCACGGTGACGGTGAGATTGAGGGCTGGCTTTTCCTGCGCGCTATCTCCGCCGCCACCCGCCCCGAAGGTCGGCGACGATACGTTGACCGTGCCGAGCGGGACCTGATTCACGACCGAGGCGAGCAGGAAGATGATGATGTTGGTGACGATGTCCATGTAGGGCACGAGGTTGATTTCGCCGTGCTCATCCTCGGCTTCCTCGAACTGTTCTCGCATGCGTCGCATGCGGGCCCGTACCTGGCGTTTCGTCATCGTGCTTTATCCCAAAGAGGCCACGTCCCGGGCGGATCTACTTTTGCTGAGCTCCGGCACCATGGGCGGTTTCCGCCAGCAGGTTTTCCAGCTTGAGAGAGAAGGCCTCCAGATCCGAGTTCTGACGCTTGGACATGGAGCCCAGAATGGCGTGGGCGATAATGCAAAGCACGGCGATGCCGAGGCCCATGGCGGTGTTGTTGAGTGCCTCGGAAATACCCTTCGCCAGAAGGGTGCTGCGCTCTTCGGGCTTGGCCGCCGCGACGGCACCGAAGGCCCTGATGAGACCAACGACGGTTCCGAGCAGACCAATGAGGGTCGCGATGTTGGCCAGCGACCACAGGATCTGGATGCGCTTTTTGATCATCGGCGTCACGTCCACGAGGGATTCCTCGATGGCTTGAGCGACAGCGATCTCCCCGCGATGCATGCGTTGCAACCCGGCTTTGGCAACTTGCGCCACCGGCGCCGTGGTAGCCGAGCACAGCTTCACCGCACGGTCGAGGTTGTTGGCGAGCACCAGCTTGCGGATGTTTTCTAGAAAGGCGCGCGCGTTGACGCTGCTTTTGACCAGGAAGAAGATCAAGCGATCGATGATCATCGAGAGCACGATGATCGACGTGCCCAGGTTGAAGTACATGAGGGTACCGCCATCTTCCAGGAACTTTGCGAATCCTTGCATCTCATCCTCCGCGGGCCGTTTGGGTCCGCCATGGCCATCCCGCAAACGGGCTCGGCAAAAAGCAACTGTTGTCCTCAGGATCGTGTGCTACGGGTGGGTATCTTATAGGCAGGCCCTAGCGTGTCAAGCTAGGGGAATGTGAGCCGACCGAATGGATTTAGTCAAGGAACCAAGTGGCGTTGGCATCGGATAACCTTCACTTTTTCTCCCGGCGCGTGTTCCTTCCGCCGGCTATCCTTGGTTTCACCAATGGGTTTCGCCAATGACAACCCCTGATCCGCTGGCCGCCACGCGCTTTGCGTTCCTGACCCCGCGGGTGCTGCCCAAGGCCGAGACTCTGGCCGGCCGGGTGGTGGTTCTCGACATCGCCTTTGCCGCGGAAACCGGGAAGACCTCGTTCGCGAGCGTGACCTTGCCGTTCATCACAGCCCTAGGATCGCGGTTGGCCGCTTGGGTCGACCATCACGACCACGAGCGCCACGTGGACTACGCCGGCGATGCTCGGTTCGTCCTGGCCAGCAAGGCCCAGCACGGCGCTTGCCCCGAGATGGTGACCCCCGACCTGGTGAAACGCATCGGCCCGGTGGACACCATCGCTGTACACGTCGACCTCGACGGGCTGTACGCGGGAGCCAAGTGGGTCCTGGGTGGCATTGAACCCTACGATGGTGCCGATGCTGACGCGCGTGCCATCGACACCCGCCGCGGCAAGCCCGGTCCCATCGCCGAACGCATCGACCGAGCGCTCAGGGCGCGCTTTCGCGACGAGACCCTCAAGCATCGGATCTTGCAGTACCTGATTGCCAGAACCCACGCACCCCACCACTTCGAAGAAATCGACGCCGCGGCTCGGCTGGTCGATCCCTTGCTGGAACAGGCGCAACGATTGTCGGCCCAGTTTCGCGTGGACGGCGCCGTGGCGTACTTGGACGTCAAGTCGGGCGCTCCCTACGACAAGACCGAGCTTTTGCTCCTTGGACAGCAGCTCGCGACGGTCGCGGTGGTGCGCGATTCTGGATCCATCTCCATCGCGGCGGATTTCGATTCCGGCCTGGATTTCGTCAAACTTTTCGATCTGGGCGGTGGCATGCCGACGCGAGTCTCCATCCCCGAGGCCCGGCGCGACGAGGTGCTGGCCAAGCTAGCGCAGAGTACGTCCCACCTAGCCCGCACCAATCACCACGATTGAGTCTCCGACGAGAACGCAGGAACGGTCGGAGTTGGGTTTCTCGAAGGGTGGCGGGCTAGGGCGATTGTGATGGGAACCCTGGGAGGGTTCCCAAACCCTCCCGCGACGCTACGCTGTCGGCAAAGCCGACAGGCTCCGCACGCGATTGCCTAGCCCGCACCAATCACCACGATTGAGTCTCCGACGGGAACGCGAGAACAGTCGGAGTTGGGTTTCCCGAGGGGTGGCGGGCTATAGGGTGGCTCTACTCGTTCTTGAAGCGGTCGACCTTGAAGTCGCCGGTTGCGCTCGCCGTAGAGGGTGGGGGCGTGTAGCCCGTTCGGCCCCCCGCGCCCGGGTCGAACCCCGTCGACACGTTTCCCCCCTTGCTCACGCCCCGGAAGAACAGGGCGAAGTCGTCCGCATTGGTCGCGTTGGCGAGAGCATCGTCGTAGGTTACGAACCGGTTCTTGACCAACTCCGTGAGGGATTGGTCGAAGCTGATCATGCCGTAGGGGTCGCGACCCGAGGCGATGGCTTCGTGGATCTCGCGCGTGCGCTTGGGGTCGGCGATGAGCTCTTTCACGCGCGCGGTGTTGACCAGAATCTCCACCGCCGGAACCATGCCCATCTTGTCGGCGCGGGTCACCAAACGCTGCGAAACAACCCCCTTGAGCACCGCGCACAGCTGTAGCCGCGCCTGTCCTTGCTGGTGCGGCGGATAGAGCGCCACGATGCGGTTGACGGTTTCGACGGCGTCGACGGTATGCAGGGTCGACAGCACGAGGTGGCCAGTCTCGGCCGCGGTGAGGGCGATCTCGGTGGTTTCGAGGTCGCGCATTTCGCCGACCAGAATGACGTCCGGATCCTGGCGCAAGGAGGCGCGCAGAGCGCGCGCGAACGAGGTGGTGTCGAACCCGATCTCGCGCTGGTTGATCACGCTGCGGCGATCCTTGAACGCGTACTCGATGGGATCCTCGATGGTGATGATGTGGACCGCTCGGTTCGAGTTGATGTAATCGACCATGGCGGCCAGGGTGGTCGACTTGCCCGAGCCGGTGATGCCCGTGACCAGGACCAAGCCGCGCTCTTCGTCGGCAAACTGCAGGACCTTGGGCGGCAGGTTCAAGCGTTCGAACGGGGGCACGTTGGGCGGAATCAAGCGCATCACCACGCCCATGAGGCCGCGCTGTTGCAGAATGTTCACGCGGTAGCGGTAGCCTTCTTGGGTGGAATAAGCGAGATCCACGTCCCAGTTCTTGTCGAACAAATCGCGCTGCCGCGGATTCATCATGCCGAATCCGAATTCCTCGATGGATTCCTTGGTCAGGGGCGGCACGTTGGCCACGGTCCGCAGATCGCCTTTGACCCGAAAAATGGGTGGCAAGCCGACCTTGAGATGGACATCGGATGCGCCGAGTTGGCGAGCTGCCCCGAGCACTTTGTCGAGAACGCTGGTCATGGTGGTTTGGGTCGTCATCAGGGTACCACGAGCGAATCCTCGAAGTCGCACGCGTCTTTTGACCTTTTGCCGACTCTCCCCTAGGGTTGGTGGGTCGTGACACCCCCGGACGCCCAGTCCTCTGCAGGACAAGAGATCCTTGTTCTTGACGCGGACGAGAATGTTCGCAAAGGCGCCGATCGCCTGCTGCGCGAGGCCGGCCTTGCGGTCACGATCTTGGCCGATATGGAGAGGGCGAAGGATCAGATCGCCAATCGTTTCTTTCCTGTCGTTCTCGCCGATCTCGACACGCCCACGCAGAACGCTGCCATCGATCTCATCAAGTTCGTGCGCGAACGCTCGCGCCAGACTGCCGTGATCGTGATGAGCCGAAGGATTGGTTTTGACGCCGTGGCGCCGGTCTTTCGTGCCGGCGCGACGGACGTGATTCCCAAGGCCCGCGAGTACGTGCACGACCTGCGCGACCGGGTGTTTCGGGCCGCCGCGGACGTCAAGGCGGCCATGGGGCGCGAGCAGCTTCTCGTCGAGCTGGTCGACCTCAACGAGGAGCTACTGCGCAAGATGATGGCCCTGTCCCGCCAAGTCACGGATGCCGAGGACAAGCTCTTGTCGCGCGAAGGTGGCCTCTCATCGTCGGCGAGCGGACTTGGTGCGCTCAATCTGTTGCTGGTCGACGACGACGCGGCGTTGGCCAACGCCTTTGAGAAAGAATTGACCGAGGAGAAGGGCTGGCGTCTACGTCACGTGCAAAGCGGGGGCGAGGCGCTCGACAGTGCCACGCAGGTTCCGCCCACCGTTCTCGTGGCCAAGGAAAACCTGCCTGATCTCACGGGCAGCATGGTGGTGAACACCATCAAGGCAAGGGTGCCGAGCCTGGTGGCCATGGTCTTCGCGCCACCGACGCCGGGGCATGCCGGCGAGGTCAAGATCTCCGATCACAGCCACCTGCACGTCCTCCTGCCCAACTTCGTCGCTCCGAATGAGCTCATCGCCCAACTCAAGGAGGTCCGCGAAGCGCTCACGCGAAAATCTCGCGAACGCCGCTACGTGAAGATCTTTCAGACCCAGTACATGGAAGTGCTGCAGAAGTGCCACCGGCTCAAGCAAGAGGTGGACAAGCTCGTCCGAGCGTGACCGGAACTGCTACTTCACCAGCAGGTGGCTCATGTGCACGTTGCCGAGAGCGGCCAGCATGGTCTGGCGGAGATTGGGGTGCTCGACTTCCATTTTTTCGAGCAGCGATTTCATCTGCTTGCGCTGGGCATTGGGCAGAGATCCGCACAGGTTGCATGGCAAGATGGGGACTTTGCGGTTGGACGCGAAGTCCGCCAGATTCTTCTCCGCGCAGTAGATGAGCGGCCGGATCACCGTGTGCGCTCCGTCGTCGCTGGTCAAGCGGGCGGGCATGGAAGCGAGTTTTCCGGCGAAGAAAAGGTTGAGCAGCAGGGTTTCCACGGCGTCGTCGCGGTGGTGGCCGAGCGCGATCTTGGTGCAGCCGAATTCGTCGGCGAAGCGATACAGAATCGCGCGCCGAAGGCGAGCGCACATGGCGCAGGGCGTGCGTCCCTCGGGGACGGTCTCTTTCACGATGGCATACGTGTCCTCGCGCACGATGCGATGGGCGAATCCGTTGTCCGTCAACCACGCGCGAAGCGGCTCGGAGCTGTGGCCTGGCTGGCCTTGATCGAGGTGCACGGCCAGCAACTCGAACTCGACTGGCGCCCGGCGGCGCAGGGCTTCGAGCAGCAGAAGGAGCGCGTAGCTGTCCTTGCCGCCCGAGAGCGCTACCATGATGCGATCGCCAGCCGAGATAAGCCCGAAATCCGCGATGGCTCGGCCCGTGTTGTGGATGAGATCGCGCTCCGGATCGGGCGAGACGAGAGAGGCTGCAGCGTGATGGGTCATGATGGGCCAATTGCCGTCGAGGCGCGGGCTACTTTAGGAGAGGCGGCCGTGTGGATCCAGGGCGCGGCGCATCGGGTAGCGTGCCGATCTGGCACTGGTTGCAGACTGTGCTAGCTGTTTAGATAGTGGGTTAGGGCAGTCCATGGCCAGCTCCGGTCCGGCAAAGCGCAACAAACGCGCATCGATTCTTCGATGGCTGGCGCTAGCCCTGATCATCCACGCCGAAATAGGCGGGGTCATTGGCGTGATGCTCTATTTCTGGGCACCGCGCCAGGCCGAGGTCGATGCCATGCGCCGCGAGGCCGCGGCACGGGCCGAGCCTATCTCCGTTAGCTCCGTGGACAGCGACACGGCCCGCAAGATCATCGCCGATCTCGAACGCCAGGAAGAGAAGGCCAAGCAGGAGCAGGTCAAGAAGGAAGAAGAAGCAGTCAAGGCGCCGGGGCAGGTAGTCGATTTGCCCCGCCCGCGTGAAGAGCGGCGGCCAGACGAGGCGCGTTTCGCCGCCGAGTACGACTCGTGGGTCGAGAAGGAAACCAAGCGCTTCGGCAAGTTCGATCCCAATTCGCAGCAGCGCCACACCGGCGAGATCGAGCCGAACAAACGAAACGCGCCCGCGCTCACGCCCAATCCGTCGGAGATCCCCGCTTCGCCCGGACCGCTGGCCATGCGTATGCCAAATGAAGAGAGGCGCAGCCAGCCCGTGCGGTCGCGTGCGGGCGAAACTGCGCCGAATGCGGATCAGGCTGGCAGCGAGGAACAGCTGGCGACGGATCCCGACGGCGCCTTCTCCCATTCCGGGGGCGGCGCGCCCCGGCCGCAGCACACGATCAATCCGGCGGAAACCGAGACCGGGGGCCGCCCTGGGCTGTACGGGCTCGTGCCGTCGGAAGAGCAGATCGCGCGCGCCGTGGGCAGCGGTACCCAGGATCACCTGGCCGACATCGACGACGGAAACGAAACTGCGCTCAATGCCAAGCGCTGGATCTACGCTACCTTTTTCAATCGCATCAAGGAGCGAGTGCGCGATCACTGGAAGCCCGCCGAGGAGTACCAGCGCCGCGATCCTACCGGGAAAATCTACGGCGCCGAGGATCGCTACACGCTCCTTCAGGTCAACCTCAAGGCAGATGGCTCGCTGGCCAAGGTCTGGGTCGTGCACACCTGTGGCCTGGATTTCCTCGACGACACCGCCGTCGAGGCCTTCAAAGAGGCGCAGCCCTTCATCAACCCGCCACGCAAGCTGGTTGAGGACGGGCACGGGATCGTCAACTTCGGGTTCGGCTTTTTCTTCGAGGTGTCGGGCGCCCCGCGCATGAAGCTGTTCCGCTACAAGAGCATGTAAGGTGGAGCCTAGCTGCCGAGCAGGCCGCGCAGCACGAAGGGCAGGATGCCGCCGTGCTGGAAGTAGGCGGCTTCTTGCTGGGTATCGATGCGCACACGCACCTTGAACTCGCCGCGGCTGCCGTCTTTGCGCACGTAGGTGACCATGAGCTGGCGGTCGGCTGGCGGGTTGGCGATGAAGGCGGGCAGACCGATGGTGGAGTAGATTTCCTCGCCGTCGAGGCCAAGCGTACTTGGATTTTGGCCCGGCAGGAATTCCAGCGGCACCACGCCCATGCCGATGAGGTTCGAGCGGTGGATGCGCTCGTAGCTTTGCGCGATGACCGCGCGCACGCCGAGCAGACGTGTACCCTTGGCGGCCCAGTCGCGAGACGAACCGCAGCCATATTCCTTGCCCGCCAGCACGATAAGCGGAACCTTTTCCGCTGCGTATTTCATGGCAGCATCGTAGATGGCCATGCTGTCGTCACTCGGCAGGTGGCGGGTGACGCCGCCCTCGGTGCCGGGCGCGAGCAGGTTCTTGAGTCGCACGTTCGCGAAAGTTCCGCGGACCATGACCTCGTGGTTGCCGCGACGGGCGCCGTAGGAGTTGAAGTCCTTGGCGTCGACACCGAGCCCCACCAGGTAGCGACCGGCCGGGCCATCCTTCTTGATCGAACCCGCGGGCGAAATGTGGTCCGTCGTGATGCTATCGCCGAGCCAAGCTAAGACGCGCGCACCGACAATCTCGTCCACGGCCGCCGCGGTCTTGGCCATGCCGTCGAAGTAGGGCGGGTGCTTGATGTACGTCGAGGCGTCGTCCCACGCATAGGTTGCGCCTTGGGCGATGGGGATGCTGCGCCAGCGGGCGTCGCCCTGGAAGACGGTGGCGTAGGCGGTTTCGAACATGCTCTGTTTGACGGCGCGAGACGCGGTGGCGACCTCGGTGGGCGACGGCCAGATATCTTTGAGCAGGACCGGCATACCAGCTTGGTCCACACCGATGGGGTCTTTATCGAGGTTGATATCAACCCGGCCGGCGAGGGCATAGGCCACCACCAAGGGCGGCGAGGCCAGGTAGTTCGCTCGGATCTCGGGATGAATGCGCCCTTCGAAATTTCGGTTGCCCGACAGAACCGAGGCCACCACCAGGTTGCGTTCGGTGATGGCTTGCGTGATGGCAGGTGCCAGCGGCCCGGAGTTGCCGATGCAGGTCGTGCACCCGTAGGCCACGATGTGGAAGCCCAGCTTTTCCAGGGCAGGCATGAGCCCGGCCTCTTTCAGGTAAGCCGTGACCACCTGCGAGCCTGGGGCGAAGGATGTCTTCACCCATGGTTTGCTGGCCAGCCCACGCGCCACCGCCTTTTCGGCCAAGAGACCGGCCGTGATGAGCAGGGGCGGGTTCGAGGTGTTCGTGCAACTGGTGATGGCGGCGAGAACAACCGAGCCGTTCTGAATGTCGGGGTTGGCAGGGATTTGATCACCCTTGGCCACGGTTGCGCCGGGTTTCTGCGCTTTGACGAGCGAAGGCAAGGCCGTCGCGAAACCGCTGGCCACCTGTCCGAGGGAGACGCGATCCTGCGGGCGACGCGGACCCGCCAAGCTCGGTTCGACGGTAGACATGTCGAGCTCGACGACCTTGGTGTAGCTGGCCTCAGGTTGGCCCGGCTCGGCGAACAGTCCCTGCTCCTTGCAGTAGGCTTCGACGAGACGAACTGAATCCTCCGCACGACCGGTCAGGCGAAGGTAGTTGAGGGTTTCGCCGTCGATGGGGAACAGTCCGCAGGTGGCGCCGTACTCGGGTGCCATATTGGCGATGGTGGCTCGATCGGCCAGGGGAAGAGTGGGCACGCCGGGTCCGAAGAACTCGACCAGTTTTCCCACCACGCCGAGCTTGCGCAGGATTTCCGTGATGGTGAGAACCAGGTCGGTGGCTGTCACGCCTTGGCGAACCTGCCCCGACAGTCGCACGCCGACAACCTGAGGAATAAGGAGCGGCATGGGCTGGCCGAGCATGGCGGCCTCGGCCTCGATACCGCCCACGCCCCAGCCCAGAACGCCCGAGGCCGTTGACCATGGTGGTGTGCGAGTCGGTACCCACCACCGTGTCCGGGTAGGCCTGGACGACACCGGGCCGATTGTGATCGGGTGCCGAGAACACCACGCGCGCCAGATACTCGCAGTTGATTTGGTGAACGATGCCAGTGTCGGGCGGAACCACGGCCAGGTTGCGGAACGCGGTCTGACCCCAGCGCAGAAAGCCGTAGCGCTCTTGGTTGCGCTCGAACTCGAGCTCGTTGTTGCGGGCCAGGGCACTCGCGTTGCCCTGCTCGTCGATCTGCACCGAGTGATCGATGACCAGCTCGGCCGGCAGTAGCGGATTGATGCGCGCCGGGTCGCCGCCCATGCGCTTGGTCGCCGCTCGCATGGCGGCCAGATCGACGACCGCCGGCACACCGGTGAAGTCCTGCATGATCACCCGTGCCGGCATGAAGGCGATCTCGGTCGAGGGCTCGGCAAGAGCCCGCCAGCGCGCGATGGCTTCGATGTGCGCCGCAGTCACGGCCTGTCCGTCTTCGCGGCGGAGCAGGTTTTCTAGAAGGATCTTGAGCGAGAAGGGCAAGCGGGCGATATCGAGTCCGGCGTCGGCGAGTTTGCCAAGTCGAAAAATTTCATAGCTGCTACCGCCGACGCGTAAGTTGGAACGGGTTGCAAAGGTGTCGCTCATGGTCGGGTAACGTAGCAAGGTCTGCACGCGAGGTCGAGGTGGTGTGAACGCAGATGTGGACCTCGCTGGGCCGAGATTGGGTTATGCTTGCAGCATCGTGGACGCAGTCGGGCCGCAAGGCAGTTTCAGCCACAGCACTTTCGTGGAACCTGTTGCCATCGAAGGGGAGCGCATGTCCGAAAATACAGGGGGCCGCGGCGACATTCTCATCGTCGATGATGGACCGGAGGACCTGCGTGTCCTGTGCGAGCTTCTGCGCAGCGAAGGCTACCTCACCCGTCCGGTTTCCGACGCCACCATGGCGCTCGCTGCGGCTGCGGCCGAGCCCCCCGATCTCATCCTGCTCGACATCATGATGCCGGGCATGGACGGCTTCGAGGTTTGCCGGCGGCTGAAACGAGACGCGCGCCTGCGTGATATTCCCGTGGTTTTCTTTCCGCTATCGACGATGTGGCCGACAAGGTCAAGGCCTTCAGCGTGGGCGCCGTCGACTACGTCTCCAAGCCATTCCAGTTTCCTCGAGGTGCGCATGCGGGTGGAAAACCATCTGCGCCTGCGGCGTTTGCAAGTCGAGCTGGAAGCGAAGAATCGCCGACTCCTCGAACTGGTCGGCGAACAGGTGCGCGAGATTTCCGACTCGCAGATGGCGACCATCTTCGCCCTGGCCAAGCTGGCCGAATCGCGCGACGGCGAGACCGGCAAGCACATCGAACGCGTCCAGCTCTACTGCAAGTTGCTCTCGGCCACGCTGGCCGAGCAGGAGAGCTACACGGGGCGCATCGAAGAATCCTTCATCGAGAACATGTTTCTTGCCAGCCCCTTGCACGACATCGGTAAGGTGGCCATCCGCGACCACATCTTGCTCAAGCGGGGCGAGCTGACGCCGAGAGAATTCGAGGAAATGAAGATGCACACCACGCTCGGTGCGCAGACACTGGAAGCGGTCAAGACACGCTATCCGCGCAACGAGTTTCTCCGTGTCGGCATCGAGATCGCGCGTTGTCATCACGAACGCTGGGACGGCAAGGGCTATCCGGCGGGCTTGGACGGTAAGGACATTCCGCTTTCGGCGCGCATCATGGCTGTGGCTGATTCCTACGATGCGGCCCGATCGAGGCGCTGCTACAAGCCAGCCTTGAGCCATGCCGAGTGCCGGCAGGCGCTGGGGCTGCGCAGTGGAACGTATCTAGATCCGGACGTCGTTTCGGCTTTCGAAGACGTGCAAGGACTCTTCGAAGACGTCGCCAACGCGCTTAACGACTAGAGCGGGTCGTTCTGGCTTGTGGGGAGTGCTGGACTCGCACAGACTCCATGCGGAATCTGCATTCCCGACCCGTCCGTGAGCAGGCGAAGTCATATGGTTACGCCAGTTTTGGATAGGCACGGGCTTTGCTCAACCCTCGGTTCGATGCCGGACGAGAAAGGATACGCGAGCTCTTGAAAACCTCGCCAGCCTACTTGCGTTGGGGCTTGCTGGTTTCGTCGGCGGCCATGGCTGCCGTGCTGGTGGCGGCTGGGCTCTGGGTTCACGCTGGAATCAGGCATGCGGCGAGCACGGTCACCCAGGGGCAAGCCATCGGGATTTCCTTCACGGCTCGCCGTGCCTTGCGGCCGGCCGCGGGGATCAACGCGCAAGCGTTGCAGGAGGTCCTCGATGAGCTCGCCGCGCAGGGACTGCGCTACGTCGAAGTTCGCAACCCGGACCACTCGCTTGTCGCCTCGGCCGGCAAGCAAGCGACGGACGTCCAGTGGTCGAGCGGCAGCAATCTGGGGCCGAGCGCGACCATTGGCTTCGGCCCAGGCGGATCCATCGCGCGTCTGCTGATTCATCCCAGCGACACGCCGGGGGCCGCCGGGAATCGCCCGTCGGACCAGGTTCCTTCGCCCGCGCCGCCCGATCACCCGTTGCACGGCAAGCAAATCCTATTCGAGGTGGACTCAGCCGCGGCCCATGCCTTGGCGTGGCGGGCGAGTGTCACGCTCGCGGTCAGCCTCTTGGCGGCCTTGGTGCTGATGGGGCTCTGCGCGGTATTTTGGCGCATCTCACGCAACGCCGAGAAGGTCTCGGCGCAGCTTGAGCACGATCGCCAGCTCAAGGTTCTTGGCCAGATGTCCGCCGTGCTCGGCCACGAGATCAAGAATCCCTTGGCCTCGCTCAAGGGGCACGCCCAGCTCCTGCTCGAAAAGCTTCCGCTCGACCATGCCGGCCGCAAGGGCGCGGAGATCGTCTTGCGCGAAACCGTGCGTCTGGAAGAGCTTTCGCGCCAGGTGCTGGAATTCGCGCGCACGGGTGCCGTCGAGTGCGAATCCGCCGATCCGGCGGCCGTGGTTCGCGCGGCCATCGAGGACGCCGGCAGTGCCGATATTCATCTCCACGCCAATTCTGCTCCCCCGGCCTGGCCTCTCGACACCTCTCGCATGGAAGAGGTGCTGGTGAATCTGCTGCACAACGCACGCGACGCCTCGCCGGCCGGAGGTCCCATCGATGTCACCCTTGAGGTTCAGGCGGATCGCCATCTGGTCCTCGAGGTTCGCGACCGGGGCGAAGGCATTCCGCCCGGCGAAGAGGAACGGGTTTTCGAGCCTTTCTACACTCGACGAGCGAGAGGCACCGGGCTTGGCCTGGCCTTGGCTCGTCGGATTGTCGAGGGGCATGGCGGCGTGATCACCGCCCGCAATCATTCGGGCGGAGGCGCGGTTTTTTCTGTGCGTCTGCCCCCACCAGCGCGAGGAGTTTAGTCATGGAACGCGTACTTGTTGTCGACGACGAAGAGGGCATTCGCACCTTCATTGGGGAGGTGCTGGAAGGCGAGGGGCTGCGCGTGAGCCTTGGCAGCCGACGGGGAATCGGCGGCGCGCCTGCTCGACCGCGAATCCTTTCACTTGATGATCACGGATTTCAAGATGCCCGGGCTCGATGGCATGTCGCTTTTGCGCAAGGCACGCGCGGAGTCACCCGAAACCGAGGTGGTGGTGCTGACCGCGCACGGAACCGTGGCGGGCGCCGTCGAGGCCATGAAGCTCGGGGCCTTCGACTACCTCGATAAGCCGCTGTCGGGGCCCGACGAGCTTCGCCTGGTCGCCAGCCGCGCGATGGAGCGTCGCCACTTGCGCGAGGACGCCCAGCGCATGCGCGCGCCGGACAGCGGTGAGCCGTCCATCGTGGCCAAGGACCGGGTCATGCAGGCGGTGATGGGGCAAGTGCGAAAGGTCGCGACCACGGACGCCACCGTGCTGCTCTTGGGCGAGAGCGGCACGGGCAAGGAGGTACTGTCGCGTGTCCTGCATTGCGAAAGCCGGCGAGCGGCGGGGCCATTCGTTGCGGTCAACTGCGCGGCCATCTCGGACTCGCTTCTCGAGAGCGAGATGTTCGGACACGAAAAGGGGGCCTTCACAGGCGCCGTGTCGAGTCACCGGGGTCGTTTCGAGCTGGCCGATGGCGGAACCCTGTTTCTCGACGAGGTTGGCGAACTACGCCCCCAGCTGCAGGCCAAGCTTCTGCGCGTGCTGCAAGAGCGGCGCTTCGAGCGCGTGGGCGGCACGCGCACCATCGAGGTCGACGTGCGCATCGTGGCCGCCACCAACAGCGATTTGACCGAAGCGATGCGCGCTGGCCGATTTCGGGAGGATCTCTACCACCGCCTGGCAGTCTTCCCCATCCGCATTCCGCCGCTGCGCGAGCGTCTGGCCGACATCATTCCGCTCGCCCATGACTTGCTGGCGCGCATCGCCCGGCAGCTTGGGCGCCCATCCCTGGTGCTCGATGATGCGGCCCGCGCGCGCCTTGCATCCTATGCCTGGCCCGGCAACGTGCGCGAACTGGGCAATGTTCTCGAGCGCGCGGCGATCTTGGCCGAAGGCAACGTGCTCGGCGCCGACCTTATCCTGACCGGTCCCACGGCTTCGGCCTCGCAGGCCGCTGACGGCTCGGGCAGCGAGAAGCTTGAGGACATGGAGAAGGAAGCCATCCGACGCACACTGGCCCTAACGGGTGGCAACCGAAAACAGACGGCGGCGCGACTTGGAATTGGCCTGCGCACGCTGTACGACAAGCTCAAGGTCTACGACCTGTAGTCGCCAGACGACCTACACTTGTGAGGCAATGTAGGGCGACGAATCTGTCCATATCAGCGTTTGGAGCATGGCGATTCTTCTCACTTCGAGCCGAGTGAGTGTGTAAAAAGGGGGGATCATCAGGACCAAGAACCCACCACCATGAGCTCAATGAAAACCGCCGGAACCGTATTGATCCTCACCACCTTCCTGGCCCTTGGACACGCGCAGACGGCCCGTGCCGCCGAGGGCAAGGCCGACGAAGCCGATCCCGCCGCGAAGGTGCAGAAGATGAATCGCTATGCGATGCAGCTTTTCGACGACCGGAACTTCGCGCTAGCGGAGAAGACGCTTCTCGATGCCCTTGCCATCGTCGAGAAGTCGAACCTCGGAAACGGGCCGGCGGGACTCGCCACCAACGGCAATCTGGCCGTGCTCTACAGCCTCGGGCTCAACAATCCAGACAAGGCTGTATTTCACTTCAAGAAGGCGTTGGCCATCAAGCCCGACCTCAGGATGGGCAAGCAGCGGGCGACCCCCGAAACCGAGGCCAACCTGGCACGCGCCAAGGCCGAGATGAAGGGCGCCGCGCCACCACCTGCGACCAAGCCAGGCGAGCCGGCTGTCGAAGCCGACGTAGCAATCAAATGCCCGACCAGCGGGGATGTTCAGGCAGGCGCGGAAGTCACCCTCAAGTGCATGACCTCGGCCGAGCTTCATCCAGCCACGGTGATGCTGTACTACAAAGCGAACGGTGGCAACGACTACCAAGTCCTCCAGATGAGCAAGTCGGGCATGTCGGGCGCTGCCACGATCTGGCTGGCGAAGATTCCCGCTTCGCAGACCAAGGCCAAGTGGATTCCGGTCTACTTCGAAGCTCGTGATGAGAGCGGAACCAGTCTCGCGTTTTCCGGCCGGGAGGACAGCCCGAGCGTGATCTCCGTGAAGGGCGGCGAGGCCGCTTCGGCCGGACCGACGGCCACCGCAGGGGAGGGCGAGATCGGCGAAGGAGACGACGAAGAGGAAGAGGAGGGCGACGAAATCGACGACGACAACCCCCTGGCTCGTCTAGAAAGAGATCGACGCCGAGAGCACGAAGGATCGAAAGGAACCTGGTGGCTCGGCTTTGGCCTCGGTTCGGGGGTCGGCTACGCCTCGGGCAACTCCACCGAGACGTTCCCCGACAACAAAGTCGGATTTAGTCCCGGCGTGGCGCTCGCGTTCTTGGGGCATGCCGTGCCTGAGATTGGATATTTCGTGGGCAGAAACACTGCATTGGCCCTTACCGGGCGCGATCAGCTCATCCTGGGTGGGTGGAAGGGGACGCCCTGGGGGGCGAACGCCGTGCTGTTGCGCCTGCTCTTTTTTACGGACGGTGACGAGAAGATGCGCTGGTATTTCGCCACCGCCGCGGGTTGGGGGGATGCGTTTCGTCTTCAGGTCGAAGCCCAGTCACAGGTGCTAGATAAGAATGGCAATGTCACGAGCGTAATCCCCTTCAAGGATACCGTGAAGGGGGGGCCGTGGGCGGCCGGGATAGGGGGCGGAATGCTCTACAAACTCAACCGGCGTTGGCGATGGACGGTCGACACACAAGCCTTGCTTGGTTTCACCCACTACTCTGCGGTACTGGACCTGACCACTGGCCTGCGCTTGATGTTTCAGTAGAGGAGGTGCGCATGCTGTTCAAAATGGGCGCGTGTTTCGGTCTGGCCATCCTCGGCGGGATCGCTGGTTGTGCCGGAGCCAAGGCGGGGATCGTTCTGGGCGGCGGCGGAGGGGGCTCGGGCGGCGGCGGAAAAGCGGGGTCGTCAGGCCTGAACATCGATCTGGACGCCAAGGGGGCGACGCCGACGCCGCAGGTCGATCAAGATGCTACGCCCCAGGCATGCCCCAACCCGACAGCCTGTACGGACTTTCCTTCCGCGCCGATAAGCGATCCCAAGTCTTCTTCGATCCCCAGCAATCCATCCGGCCAGTTTTCGGGCAGCCCGTCGGGCACCGGACCTTGCGTGACCGAGCCCGAGGACGGTTCGCTCTTTCCATTCAACTGGACACGACCACGCATCAAGTGGACCGGAACGTCCGGTCTCGTCCAGATCACGGTCCACGCTGACATCGAGGCCAACGACCTGGTTGTGTACACGACTGCCGACAACTGGATCATGGACAAGACCATCTGGGACGGGCTGCGGGTGCACGTGCACGAATCGGACATCTCGGTTACGGTTCGCGCAGCTAGCGGCGGCGCCACCACGGTGAAGTTCCAGATCGCATCCGCGAGCGCCGCGGGCAGCATCGTCTACTGGGCCGCCGATCCGGGCAGCTATTGGAACCAGAATGTCGATACGCAGAACGATGCGACTTCCATCCTGCGCGGATTCACGGTCAGCGAGGAAGGCGTTGTCGATGCCCTGCTGCTGTCCCAGGTGCAGCAGCCGAGTCGCGACATGGGGTTCAATGTTCGCAAGCCAACCTGTATCGGTTGCCACTCCTCCACGCCGGACTCCGGGTTCGTGTCATTCGTGGACAACTGGCCGTGGGGTTCGGTAATCGCCGGAGTCACGAAGGACAACGTCGGGACCGGAGCCGAGTTGCCGAACCTTTCCGTTGGCGGCCTAGCGGCGCTCAACAAGCCATGGACCGGACCGGCCACCTTTTCGAGCCAGAACTGGCAAACCGACAAGCGCATCATGGTGACGACCTCGGCCGAAACTTCGGAATTTGCATCTGGGGCCAACGACACCACCACGCCCGCCAAGCTCGTCTGGTACAACCTCGACTCGTCCGCGCCCCCCATCACGACGCAGATTGGTCCCAATCAACAGCCCGTCGCACAGCTGACAGCGGGCAACTACGGGATCATCGATCGCGGTGCTGACAACGCTCGCGGCGCTGCCTTCGCCACTTGGAGCCACGATGGCAGCAACATCATCTATTCGTCCACGAATGGCGGATGCAAGGATGGCCGACTTCAGCAAGGAGCGACCGATCTTTACATGGTTCCCTACAACGGGGGCAGCGGCGGCGAGGCCAAGCCGGTTCCTGGAGCATCCGACCCGAAGTGGGAGGAATACTACGCCGCCTATGCGCCGGACGACTCGATGGTTCTGTTCGACCGGGTTCCATCTGGCGGAGTCATGTATGCCAATCCTGCGGCTGAGATGTATTTCGCGCCACTTGGCTCGGCGCCTGGCGCAGGCACGGCGGTTCGTCTGAACGCGAATGACCCTGTGGCATGCACTGGCAAGACGAGCCCCAACCCTGGCGTGAACAATCACTTCCCCAAGTGGGCGCCAGCCGCCCAAACCTACAACAACCGAACCTACTATTGGGTGATCTACTCTTCCAACCGTGCCGGGCTGCCCCCGGTCACGGGCCAGGACGGCACGAAGCGTGAGATCTCGCAGCTCTACCTGACCGCCATTTCGGTCGAGGGCGGAACCTACAAGACGTACAAGTCCATCTACCTTTGGTGGCAGATGCTCCCCACGGACAAGAACCCCACGGTGAACACGACGCCGGTGTGGGACATGATCACCATTCCGCCAGCGCCGCCGATCTACTAGCCAAACCCTGCCCGAGTGTGGCGAGTGTCGGGCAAGAGGATCGCATTTTCGTCGTCTGCGCGGGCGATTTGACCCTATTTTGCCTATTCCCATTGTGGCGGGTCGGATTGTTCTAAGAGCGGATTGTTCCTAGAGTTGAGGAGATGCAACGCGGGGTATTAAATAAATGCGACCGTGGGGGGTGATAGCTTTCCTGGCGACATCCACCACGATGTCGTGCGGGACCGGAATTCGCGACGGCGAAGGCGATCTCTACGTGACCAAGACCATCGGTCCGGAGGGCGGACAGATCGTGTTTCAGGAAGCCACCTTGGACGTTCCGACGGCTAGTTTGACAGAGCCTGCGGCCATCACCATTCGCCGCTTTCCGACTATCGATCACGCGGGCGCCGTCGGTCCGGTTTTCGAAATCCAGATTCCGACGCCCGATACCTTCAATATCGATCCTCAGGTTGGGATCGTGACGTCGGACGCGGCGGCGGCCAATCCGGCAGCCAGGATCGGTTTTCTGTATCCCGGCATCAACAATGAGCAATGGGTGCCGGATACCTCGCAACCGTTCCCTGGTTGTTATTCGCCGACGGTTTGCGGGCCCGTGCAGAGCGATGGCTTCAAGAATCCGAGCGGAAGTATGCCTCCCACGACGAAACTCGATTTCGCCATCATCACACAGTGCGCTTCCACCGACGACTGCGCAGTCCATCAGGCCTGCAGCTCATGGGCCTGCCAACAGTGCGTCGAAGTTTCCAACTGCAAAACCTCTTCACCATGATCGACGCTACCCCATCACCTCTCGCGCGCAACCCGCTCCCACGTTGGGCGTATGCAGAAGCGATGTTTCCTTCTTGCGCGGCGGTCGGCTATGCTTCGCGGGCCAGCGCCGTGGAAAACGAGAAGAGAAGTTCAAAGGCAGCCTTAGCGGGCGAAACGGCGCTCGGGGAGCTTTACGCGAAGTTTGCCCCCGCTATCTACGCGCACTGTCGCCGCTTTCTGCAGTCGCCAGCAGCGGCGCGAGACGCCACCCAGGAGGCCTTCATTCGCGTGCTCGCCCGCGGGGTGGTGTTGCCGCGGGAAGAAGAGGCGCTTCGCTATCTCTATCGCGTCTCCACCAATGTTTGCCTCAACCTTTTGCGCGAGCACAACGTGCACACGCGTGCGGTGCCGACTCTTGGCCGCCAATTCGCCGCACGTGAGCTCGGCCGAATCCGGGCTGGCGGATCGTGAGTTCGTCAATGCCGTTCTCGATCGTTGCGGAGAGGGCGGCGCAAAGGTGGCGGTCATGCACTACCTCGACGGCATGTCGCAGGTAGAGGTCGCCGAGGTCCTCGGCATCACGCGCCGGACGGTTTTCAATCGCCTGCGCAAGATGTCGCGCATCGCGGAGGATCTGCTGCACTCTGGCCCCCGTGCAGCGGTGACGCCAGCGGTGACGAAGGAAGAGGAAGAGTAGGGAGCGACGATGTCTGCCTGCCCTTCACGCCTTGAACTTTCGCGCTGGGAAGCCCATCCCGAGCCCGAGCGCCCTGCTGAATTTGTCTCCCACGTGGGGGGTTGCGGGCGTTGCTCCGCCGTGCTGGCCGACATTTCCAATGCGCGCTCGCTGTTGCTTGGCGCCGATCCGGCCGAGGCCAGTCTTCGGGCTGCGCGCAACATTCTGGAAGTGGCCCGGCAGCGCAGGCGCAGGCAGCGCTGGCTGCGCTTCCTCGCGCCGGTTTTTCTGGTCCCGGCAGCGGCGGCTTTGCTGCTCATCGCTCGGCCCGCCTTGCTCACGAACGGCACCGGAGACCACCGCGGAACCGCCATCAAGGGCCGACTCATCGTCGAGACCTATTGCAAGCGCGGGGACACGGTCTTCCCCGTGGTGGAGGGCGGAGACTTTCTCGAGGGCGACCGCTTGCGCTTCGCCTACAGCAACGACAGGCCTGGCTACCTTCTGATATTCGGGGTCGACGACCAGGGCAAGGTTTTCCCCTACTACGAAGAGCACGCCTTGGTCGGCGTGCGCATCGACGCTGGCGCGCGCGTGCTTCTGCCTGACTCGGTCCAGCTCGACAACCACAAAGGCTGGGAACGTATCTTCGCCTTGTGGGCGGAGACTCAATTCGCCGATGACGTTGTGCGCGCGGCGGTGCGCGCCGCGTTGTCCGCGGTGGATAGTGACGTTCGCCGCATGACGGCCCTTGACCTACCAGTGGAGCAGGTGTCAATGCTACTAAGGAGACCCTGAGATGCGGTCCTTCTTTTCAGGCATTTTGGCCTTGGCAATGGGGCTTGGGTTTGCCGTCGCTCCCGCGCGCGCGCAGCCCCGGCAGGTTCGCCTTGGCCTGGTGGCTGGAAATAATGCCGGCAAGGATCCAGCGCGCAGCTTGCGCTACGCCGAAGAGGAAGTCGGCCGCCTTGCAGATCTGCTCAAGAGTGCTGGCGACTTCGATGACGTCGTGACCTTGCGTGGGGCCAGCCGCGCCGAGATCGAAAAGAGCCTGGTAGAGGTTCGCAAGAAGCTCGCGGCCGCGAAAGCCGGGGGCAACCAGACCCTGTTCCTTTTCTACTATTCCGGGCACGGCGACAACGAAGCGCTCGAGATTGGTTCCGAGCGTTTGCCCTTGCGCGATCTGCGCGGCTATCTCGAACAGCTCAGCGCCGCGGATGTGCGGGTGGCCTTCGTCGACGCTTGCCAATCTGGCGCGCTGACCGGCGTGAAGGGCGGGAAGCGCGTGCCCGGCTACGAGGTGCGGCTGGCCGATCCCGGCCAGGTCAAGGGCCTGGCCATCGTGACCTCCTCGACGGCAAACGAATTTTCACAAGAATCGGACGATCTCAAGGGATCGTTCTTCAGCCAAAGCATCATGGCCGGTTTACGCGGGGCTGCGGATTCGTCGCACGACGGTCAGGTGACCTTGAGCGAGGTCTACCAGTTCGCGTTCAAGCGCACCCTGGCGAACACGGCGGCAAGCCTGACCGGTGGCCAGCACCCGACCTACGACTACCGCATGGCGGGCGCGGGCGAGGTGGTCCTTACGCGGACGCGGGCCAAGGACGCGCGACTGGCCTTCGTGCGCGAAGCGGGCGCGACTTACACGGTTCTAAGCCGAACGCAGGACGAGGTGATCGCCGAGGTCCCATCGAGCGCAAGCGAAGATCTATACCTGGCGTTGCCTGCGGGCGAGTATCGCGTGCTACGCCGAACCATGGGCAACGTTAGCGAGCGAACCCTGGCGCTTGCCCCTGGCAGCGCCACCACGCTCGATCCCAACGGCATGGTCGTCGTCCCCCAAGGCAGCCCGCGCAGCAAAGGAGGCGATCTGGAGATACGCAATCGCCTGGGCGCCTACGTCGGGGTGAGCGCGTCGGTCGTGCCGGGCAGCCCAGGCTACCTTGGCACCCTCGCGCTATCCTATGCACGCGACTTGCGATGGGCCATGTTGCGCGGGCGCATCAGCGCCGCATCCTTCGATTCACAGCAGGACATCTACCGATCGTCGCTTCTGCGCGCGGCCGCGAGCATGGACCTGCTGGTGCCGCTGCTGCTCGATCCCCGCTGGTCGATTCAGGTCGGACCATCCTTGGGCGTGCCGATGCTACGCCAGCGCGACACGAGCGGCGTCGTGACAAACTCCTACGGCTTCGCCTACGGTGGCGCCATCGTCGTCAGCACGCGCCTCTACGGCAGAACCTACCTCTCGCTCAATCTCGACGGCGGAGGCGAGATCTTCCGCTTGGACGGCCAGCGCGTGCAGCGCGCGACGGGCAGTGCCCTGATGGGCGGCGTGGTGGCTTTCTAGGCTGTCGCTGTCATGGGAACCCTGGGAGGGTTCGCTTCGCCCTCGGCACCCGCCAACCCGCCCTGCCTCCCCCTCGCTACGCTCGGCCTCGCCAAACCCTGGCATCTTACGGGGGCTTGGTTCGCTCTCGCTCACAAGCCCCCGGTCCCCCCTCGCTTCGCCCAGCAAAGCTGGGCTACGCTCGCCTTCCGAACGAGGGGATGAGAAAAAAATGTTCACGCCGCGGCAGACCGACCAACCCTGGGTCTCAAAGACCGTGCGGGAGCGAGGGTCGCCGCGGCACCTTTCCGTCAGAGCTCGAACAGCTTCCTGGGCCAAGAGCCCGCATCCGCCAGGTCGAGCCACGCGGAACTCGCCCCTCTCCACAAGGAGGCGAAATCTTGACCCAAGATCTTTTCATCGGCGTCGACGTGTCCAAGGCCACGCTGGAGGTCGTCGTGTTACCAGGCGAGCATGCCTTTACCGTCGATAACAGCGAGGAGGGCATCCACGAACTCGTCACCAAAGTCAGCCAGATCGGCATTCCGAAGTTCATCCTCATGGAGGCCACCGGAGGCCTTGAACGACGCGCTCTCGCGTTGCTCGGCGCCGCCGGTTTCCCCGTTACCGCCATCAACCCTCGTAATGCTCGCGATTTTGCCAAGTCCATTGGACTTCTTGCCAAGACCGATCGGGTTGACGCCAAAGCCCTGGCCCTATTTGCCCAGCGCAATCTGCCTCCCTGCCGACCTCTTCCAGACCAGCAGACGCGTGCCCTCCAAGACCTCATCCAGCGTCGCCGCCAGATGCTCGACATGCTTTCCGCCGAGCAGACTCGTCTGCCTGTCGTCGAAAACCCCAAGGTCAGGCGCGAGATCCAAAGCCATATTACTTGGCTCAAGAAACGTATTCATATCGTCGACTACGATATCGACCAGACCATCAAGAACAGCCCGGCCTGGCAGCCCAAGTCCGACCTGCTCAGGACGGCTCGCGGTATCGGTCCGGTCATGGCTTCGACCCTCATTGGCCAGCTCCCCGAGCTTGGCAAGCTCTCCAACAAGCAGATCGCTGCTCTTGTAGGCGTTGCGCCTTTCAACCGCGATAGCGGTACCATCCGAGGTCGACGCTGCATTTGGGCGGTCGCGCCGATGTCCGCAACGTCCTCTACATGGCCACCCTTGCCGCCATTTGTTTCAACCCGACGATTAAGGCCTTCTATCAGCGCCTCTGCCAAGCAGGAAAGCTACGCAAAGTTGCCCTCGTTGCCTCCATGCGAAAGCTCCTCACCATCCTCAACGCTATGGTCCGTGACAAACAGCCATGGCGCTCCTCTCCTGCGGAGATTTCCCTTGAGTCGTAAGACAGCTTCTCCCGCGCTCTGGCTACGCCGGGCAGAGCCCGGCTACGCCTACGCGATCATGGGAACCCCGGGAGGGTTCGCTTCGCCCTCGGCACCCAGCGAAGCGTAGGCTCCGCAGGCGTCCCGGGGGCGCGGGGAGCGTATACAAAATCCAGAACCTCGTGTACAGTCCCGCGTCGATTCGGTGCTAGTGCTCAATTTTTCCGATAGTGGCAGCGTTTCTCGTTTCCCATCCCGCGAAGCTCGCTTGTTTGGAACTGCAATAGAAGCACGACAGCCGGGCATGGGCGACAAGACCAATACCTCTAGACCCAGGGCCGGAATGGCGGTTCTGGTTTCCATCATCCAGCGGGGGCCCGTCGCCCCCTGTTATCAACCTCGGGAGTGACCATGTTGCGTTCAATTCAATCCACGGCCTTTCTCGGAACCCTCCTATTAGCAGGCGCTGCGGTGGCCCAAACCAAAGCCCCGGCTCCAGCCAAAGCCCCAGCTTCCGATGACAGCCTCATCGAGAGTGGCAAGCCCGGAAATCCGCCCGCCGCGATCCCCGTGCCCGCTGCCGCGAAGGCTGACGAAGCAGCAGCACCGGTGGCCGTACCCGCGCCGCCGCCACCAGAAGAAGAGGCTGTGGCAGAAGCGCCCAAGGCGCAGAAGAAGCGGAGCATCGAGTCCTCCGGTCTCAATACGCAGACCACGACCATCGGTGGTGCCGCCGATGTGGGCGATTCGACCTCGGAGAAGGACTGGGGCTTCAAGTTCAAGGGCTTCTTCCGCGCCCCGATGCGCATCGGCATCGACACCAGCGGGAGGCTGGGCCCGAGTGGCAGCCCCAGCCTGACCGCCAACTCGCTCCAGTTCCACGCGCCCCCCGTCGTTCCCGACGGCAACTACACGCGCTGGTCGTACACCAACATCAGCCCCGGCCCCTGGGCCGAGCTGCTCTTCCAGTACGGCAACCAGAGGGTCATGATGACCACCTCGATCGCCAGCTACAACATCACCTCGGGCGGCTGGCGCGAGCTGCAGGATCAGCTCGGCATTGACCGCGCGTTCCTCACCTTGAAGTTCCCCGAAGCGCTCGGCAACGCGGGCGGCATGGCGTGGGACGTCGGTATCTTCTCGAACCGCTATGGCGCCATGGGCAAGTACGACGCCGGTGAATACGAGACCTACATCATCGGTCGCACGCGTTTGGCCGGCGCCACTGCGACCGCGGACATGGAAGTCTCGGACGACGTCAAGCTCATCTTCGAAGGCGGCTTCGGCGCCAAGGTCGACCAGCAGTACCAGACCTACGAGAACGGGGGCGCGGTGTACCAGCAGAACCCCTGCACCGCGGACAATGCGGGCGCGGCCTGCTACAACTACCCGTCGTGGCAACCCTTCCCGGGCAACAAGACCCAGGAGGGCACCAACATGCTCGGCCACTTCCACGCCGGCGCCGTCATCAATGGCATTCTTACCGCCCAGGTCCACTACATCGGGTCGTTTGTCCAGGACAAGCGCTGGAACGTTGCCACGACTGGTGGTACGTCGAACGGTACTACGGCGACCTATCCCGGCTACGGTTTCGTTCCCGGCTACGGCTACATCCAGGTCGCCGGCATCGACTTCAAGCTCGATGGCGGTTGGATGGGCGATGGCTACATCGGTTACTCGTACATCAAGGCCAAGAACGCCCTGACCATCAACGATTCGATCGAGGTGCTCCACTCGCAGGGCGGCTGGCAGTTCACGCAGAACTACTTCCCCTCGGCATACCAAGCGGGGCAAGGCGGCGACGGCGAGGTTCACACGATCGCGGGACAGTACACCTTCAGCTTGGCGGCCTTCATGATGCGCCCGCGTCCGTTCTGGGGCCAGGCCACCGACATCACGATTCGTCCGTTCTTCATGTACAACAAGGTGGTGGGAACACCCAATGGCTTGGACGACGTGACCAAATTCAAGGGCGGTTTGGACCTCGTGTATTCGTTCATGCCGATGATGGCGGCTGGTCTGCGTGTCGACAGCGTGAATCCCAACATGAGCGACAGTCACCAGACATTCTACGTCTTCTCCCCGCGCCTCGTCTTCCGCAGCGAGTTCGTCACGCACGAAGCGGTCGTGCTTCAGTACAGTTACTACAAGTACGGTGCTGATTATACCGATCCAAGCAAGTCCGCTGCCGTCACCCCTGGAAACGCCGGCGTCATGCCGTGGCCCTACGGCCAGTACGGCACCTGGAGCATTGGCAGCGCCGGCCTCAACACGGTTCCCGACAAGCACGTGGTCTCGCTGTGGGCGCAGATGTGGTGGTAGGTGGATGCGGCTAGCCAGGCTGCTTCCTTGGTTGATTGGGATTGCAGCCTGCGTTCCCATCGGAGAGACCCGAAGAAATGAAGGTGCGAGCGGCGGCAATTCCGATGAATTCGCCGCCGTTCCTGGCGACATCGCCATCAATCCTCACAACCTGATCGCAAACGCAACCTTCGAGGACGGCACCAGTTTGCCGTGGACGCCTTCCTTTTCCGACCCAGCCCGTGGTGAGGTCGGCGTTGTCGACGGCGCGCTTTGCTTGCGCATCGACAACCGAGGCAACAACAATTGGGACGCGCAGGTTCGCCATCGCGAGATGACGATTCAGGCCGGCCATCTCTATCGCATCAGTTTTCGCGCCTTCGCCTCGCAGCCGACCCAGATTCGGCCCAAGGTCGGCATGCAGGGACCGCCCTTTGCCGAGTACTGGTTCCAGGAGATCAAGGTCGACCAGACGCCGCACAGGTACACCGGCAAATTCAAGAAGAGCGGGACGGACGATCCCAGCGCCGAGTTCACCTTTCACGTGGGCGGACGGCTGGCCGATGGGACGCACAGCCCCTTCACCATCTGCATCGACGACGTTCGCCTGGAGGACGCGCAGTTCAATCGGCCGCCCAAGGGCAAGACCGAGGTTGCGGCGAAGATTCTCGTCAACCAGGTGGGCTACTTCACCAACCTGGCCAAGCTGGCGACCCTGCGCTCGGATGCGAAACAGCAGCTCGATTGGAAGCTTTTTACGGCCGAAGGGCGTGAGGCGGCCTTTGGCAAGTCGCAGCCGGCGGGCCTGGATGTCCCCTCGGGCGACGTGGTCCATATCGTCGACTTCACCGCGTACAAGGGCACGGGCCGCGGCTTCACCTTGGCGGTCGGCGCGGATCGCAGCCGACCGTTCGAGATCGGCGCGGGCATTTACCACAAGCTGAAGTACGACGCGCTTTCGTATTTCTATCACAACCGATCGGGCATCGAGATCGCGATGCCCTTTGCCGGCGGCGAACAGTGGGTGCGGCCGGCCGGACACCTTTCGGACAAGAGCGTTCCCTGCGCGCCGAGCTCGGGCTGTTCCTACAGTCTGGACGTCAGCGGCGGTTGGTACGACGCCGGCGATCACGGCAAGTACATGGTCAATGGCGGCATCTCGGTGTGGACGCTGCTCAATCTCTATGAGCGCAGCCAGTTCATCGGCAAGTCCACGGCCGCGGTCGCCGATGGCACCATGAACATTCCCGAGCGCAAGAACGGTGTGCCCGATCTACTCGACGAGGCACGCTGGGAGCTGGAATTCTTGCTCAAAATGCAGGTGCCCGCAGGACAGCCCAAGGCGGGCATGGTGCACCACAAGATCCACGACAAGGCGTGGACCGCGCTTGGGCTCGCCCCACACGAAGATCCGATGCCGCGCTTTCTGTACCCGGTCTCGACGGCGGCGACCCTGAATCTGGCGGCGGTGGCGGCCCAGGCCGGCCGCATCTGGCGGACAATCGATCCCAAGTTCTCGGCGCGCTGTATTGCTGCGGCCGAGAGGGCGTGGGCTGCAGCGGCCGCAAACCCCAGGATCCTCGCCAAGGCGGGCGGCGAGGGCGGCGGGCCCTACGAAGACAAGCACGTCGAGGATGAGTTCTACTGGGCGGCGGCCGAGCTGTTCATCACCACCGAGCGGCCCGAGTATCGTCAGTACCTGGTCTCGTCGCCGAACTACCTGAAGGTGACCACCCACCTGCGCGACGGCGAGGGCGATGGGCATTCCATCGAGCATGACCTGGCAGGAAGTTGCGGCGCTGGGCACCATCTCGCTGGCCGTGGTTCCTGGCGCGATGCCAGCGACGGATCAGAAGACCGCGCGCAACGCCGTGGTCGCCGCCGCCGACAGCTATATGGCTATCCTCAAGAAGCGGGGCTTCCGCGTCCCCATCGACTGGGGCGAGGAAGACAAGGCGCCCTGGGGCTCGAACTCGTTTTTGCTCAACAACCTGATCATTCTCGGGCTGGCCGCGGACTTCACCGATGCGCGCAAGTACCTGAATGCCGTCGCGGCCGGCATGGACTACATCCTGGGCCGCAACGCAATGGACCAGTCCTACGTCACCGGCTACGGCAGCAAACCCCTGGTGAATCCGCACCACCGATTTTGGGCCTACCAGTCGAACAATAAGTTCCCCCACGCACCGCCTGGCGCGGTCTCGGGCGGCCCCAACTCGGGCCTGCAAGATCCCTACGTCAAGGCCGCCAACATGTTCGACTGCGCCGCCGAGAAGTGCTTCGCCGACAACATCGAATCGTGGTCGACCAACGAGATCACCATCAACTGGAACGCGCCTCTGGCCTGGGTTCTCTTCTACCTCGACGAAAAGGGACCGGCGGCCAAGCCGTCCAAGTAGATCGAGAAGAGAGCACGGAGGATTCAGAGGGCACGGAGGGCCACTCTTGGCGGTAGAGTCCCGTGGGCAGTCGCCAACATGTCCTCACGCAAGCCGCCGTCCCAGTCAGAACCCGAAAGGGGAGGGGTGTGGCTCGGAGCTTAGCGAGGAGGATCGCCGGCTATTCGAGAAGGAGTTCGCGGACGTGGCGCCCCTGCGAAAAGGGAGCGACCGGGTCTTGCCGGAGGGGAGCGAGCACGGCGCCGAAGGTGGGCGACGCCGGCGCGAAGCACGCATCGCGCGTTGGCGACGCGCTGATTGTCGACCGTCAAGATGGAGGCATCACGGGCGCGAGCCATGGCGTTTCCCGCGAAACCTTGCGCGCGCTCGCGCGGGGCGATATTCGCGCCGAAAGCACGTGCGACCTGCACGGCCTTGGCGCCGAGGCGGCCCGGCGCCGCATCCAGCAATTCGTTCGCGACTCGGCAATCGGGGGCAGTCGGGCGGTGCTGGTCATCTGCGGTCGCGGGCTGCACTCGGATCGGCGGCGGGCCCGTGCTTCGCGATGTCGCCATTAGGTGCTGTGTGGCCGCCAGACACGCGCACACGTTCTGGGCTTCTCTACCGCCTCGCCCGCGCGCGGCGGCGACGGAGCGCTGGCCATCCTGCTTCGACGCCCGACCAAGACCGGTTGATTTCGTGGTGCGATTCCTGTCGGCTCTTTGACCCACATGAGGGTAGATTTTGGCTATGGCGACGGATCCGAAGAACCACCCGACGAAATTCCATCGTGAACTAGCTAGCCGCATCCTGCGCATGGGCAGAAGGGCCGGCGAAGCGATACTCTCTGGTGCCTTGCCTTCGCCCGATGAAATCGCTGTCATCGTGAACGATTTCCTGTCCGTCATCCTCCCCGGTACCCGACGCACCAGATTGGTCGACGGGTTTTCCGATGACGACGCTCGCGAACGGCTGGCCGAGGTCCTCGCGGATCTGGAATCCCGTTTGGAAGATGCTCTGTTCCTGACCGCGCACCGTCTACACAGTGGCAAGGCACAGGCGAGGGATACGTGTAGGCGCAAGGCGCGCGCCGTGACCGCGCGCACCCTGGCGGCATTGCCCGAACTACGCGCGATCCTTGCCCAAGACGTTCAGATCGCCTTCGAGGCCGATCCCGCCGCCACGGGCACGGACGAAGTCGTCGCCTGCTACCCGGGCCTCTACGCCATCGCCGTGTTTCGCGCCGCCAATCGCCTTTTGCGCGAGGGCGGCGAGCTTTTGCCCCGCATGATGACGGAGCACGCGCACGGCCGCACGGGCATCGATATTCACCCCGGGGCCACCATCGGCTCGCCGCTCTTCATCGATCACGGGACGGGCATCGTCATCGGCGAGACCACGCACATCGGAAACTCGGTGCGCATCTATCAGGGCGTGACCCTGGGTGCGCTGTCCATCAAGCGTCAGAAGGCGGTGTCCAAGGATGGTGGTAAGCCCGTCGTGCCCCAGCGCCACCCAACCATCGAGGACGACGTGGTCATCTACGCCAACGCCACCATCCTGGGCGGCGACACCGTGATCGGCAAGGGCGCCATGGTTGGGGCCAACGCTTGGATCACGTACTCGGTGCCGCCTGGACGCCGGGTCGGCGGCGGCTAGACGCATCCGCAGGCGGTCCACCCATGCCGATCTCGGGACGACTGGTAGCACTGCTACGCGAGGTCTCGTCCGAAATCAACGAGGCGCAGAAGCCTGTGCGCGTGATTCCGGCCCTGACCTGGCCTGACGAAGTCGAGCGCGAGTTTTTCGCGCGCAACGCCTCCGTCCTGCCCAAGCCCACCTACCACGTCCCGGCCGGCGTGGCGGAGGCGGGCACGGTCTTCCAGAACCTGGCGCGTCGGTTGGATGGCGACAACGAGATCGAGCGATTTCTGCGAGAAACCTGCGTGGCCTTGTCCACGGCCGCGCGCATGCTCCACAGCATCGGCAGCCGCGATTTCTACCACCACTCGGTCGAGCTCTATGGCCGCCCGGCCGGCCTTTCTTCCGACAAGCGCACGACCAACCTGGATCTTGCAAGTCACTTCGAGCAGGTGATTGCGGGGTTCTCGCCGCCGCTCTCGGCGGTGGACCAGCCCACGCTCGGCGCCGAGGAGGCTGCCGAAACCCTGCGCGCTCGTTTCGCCGCATTTTTCACGAACCATCCCGTCAAGGTACGGGTCGTCGACCACCTGGCGGCTTCGGCATCAAGCACCGTCGCCGAAGTCAGGCTCAAGAGCGATGCCCGCTTCTCGCCGCGCGATGTGCGCCAGATCGAATGCCACGAAGGTCAGGTCCACATGGCAACCACGCTCAATGGTCGTGCCCAGGAGGTGATCCCGTTCATCGGGGCGCCCTCGCCGCGATCGTCGCGGACACAGGAAGGTCTGGCGGTGTTCACGGAGTTCATCACCGGCTCCGTCGGCCTTTCACGTGTCCGGCGTCTGTGCGATCGAACGCGGGCGATCCACATGGCCGAGGAAGGCGCGAACTTCCTCGACATCTATGGATTCTTCCGCGAGCGCGGCCTCGACGAGCACACCGCGTTCGACTGCGCGCGCCGGGTGATGCGCGGCGGGCTCATGGAGGGCGGGGCGCCCTTCACCAAGGATGGTTGCTACCTCGACGGGCTTCTGCGCGTAACCAATTTTCTGCGCATGGCCCTGGTCAAGGGACAAAGCCAGCTGGTTCGGATGCTCTTCGTGGGCAAGCTGGCGGTCGACGATACTCCACTGTTCGACCGCCTGGCGCGCGAGGGCTTGGTGAGCGAACCGACATACCTGCCTGCTTGGGCCAAGGATCTCCTCCTACCTGACCGCGTTCATGAGCTACACGGCCTTTCTGGGGCGCAGCGACCTCGGGGCCGAACAGCGGCGCATGGAAGACCAGATTGCGCGCGCCGAAGCGGACTTGGTTTGAGGAACTGAGGGCACAGAGGTTGGGCAGGAGGTCGCAGAGACTGGAAAGGGGGTTCCGTGCCCTCTATCGGCTCCGTGCTCTCTCCTTGACCAGGTCGTGTTGGTTCGAGGCGTGATAGCTCGAGCGCACCAGGGGACCGGACTCGACGTGGGCGAAGCCCATGGCCAGGGCTTCGTCCTTGAGCTGGCGGAATTCGTCGGGTGTCACGTGGCGCTCGACGGACAGGTGCTGTCGCGAGGGCCGCAAATACTGGCCCAGGGTCAAGATGGCCACGCCGGCTGCACGCAGGTCGCGCATGACCGCACGCACTTCGTCGAGGCTCTCGCCCAGGCCGAGCATGAGCCCGCTCTTGGTGAGGGCTCCTCGCGCCTGGGCGTGCGCAAGGACGGCCAGGGAGCGCTCGACGCTGGCCTGCACGCGCACCTGGCGCGCCAGGCGTGGCACGGTTTCCAGGTTGTGGGCGAAGACATGCGGGCCTGCGGCCAGGACGACGTCGACGGCCCCCGTGTCGCCCTTGAAATCGCTGACCAGTGCCTCCAGCACCATGTCCGGACAGCGCTCCTTGACGGCCCGGATGGTGGCGGCCCAGTGGGAGGCCCCACCGTCGGCAAGATCGTCGCGGGTCACGCACGTGATGACGGTGTGGGCAAGGCCCAGCTCGGAAAGGATCTCGGCCACGCGAGCGGGCTCGTCAGGGTCGGGTGGCAGCGGCTTGCCGGTGGGGACATCGCAGAACTTGCACGAGCGCGTGCACAGGCCGCCCAGAATCATGATGGTCAAGGACTTCTCGTTCCAGCATTCGCCCAGGTTGGGGCACGAGGCGCTCTCGCATACGGTATGGAGGCCGAGGGCGTGCACGCGTTGGCGTAAATCGAAGTAGACCGGGCCCGATGGCAGACGCGCACGGATCCATGGTGGATGGTGGGGTCGCTCTCCGATTTCGACCGTCCCCGGCTCGTTCTGTCCAAGGACGCGCAGCCTGCGCGACCGGGTATCCACCGTTGTTCTCACACCCAGAATTTGAGCGATCCCGGAGCCGATGTCGATGGCGGAGTTCGCGCGAATACCGGTGGGCTTTGCCCGATGGTTCGACTATTTGCCGTGACTGCTATGATTCCCCATCCGATGCAGAGGACAATCATCGTTGGCGATGTACACGGGTGCGCGGAGGAGCTTCGGCTCCTTTTGCGCAAGTGTGGCTATGCCAAAGGCGACCGGCTGGTCCTGGCCGGCGATCTGGTGGCCAAGGGCCCGGATTCCCAGGGCGTCGTTCAGTTCGCGCGCGAAAACAGCGTCCTCGCCGTGCTGGGAAACCACGATGCGTTCGCGCTCGCCCACAAGAACGACGCGGACAAAGAGCGCTTGCAGGGCCGCCGCAGCTACCTTCGCAGTTTGGGCGCGGACGACTGGGCCTATCTCGATGCCTTGCCGCCCTACCTTCGGCTCGGCGACGTCAGGCCGGGCGGACCTGAAGTCCTGGTCGTGCACGCCGGTCTGGTGCCAGGGATCCCTGTGGAAGACCAGCGCCAGGAACACCTGCGGACCCTACGCAGCATCGCCGACACGGGTGAGCCGACCAGCCGCCTGCTGGTTCACTTTCCCTGGGCGGCTCAGTGGCGCGGTCCCGAGTGGGTGATCTTCGGCCACGACGCCGTTCGCGGCCTGCAACAGCAGCCCCTGGCCACAGGTCTCGATACGGGCTGCGTCTACGGCAGGCAACTCAGCGCAATTGTCCTGCCCGAGGGCAAGATCGTGCAGGTCTCGGCACTCAAGCGCTACGCCGGCAGGTAGGCCCCTGCGCGTGCTACACTTCCTCCCGCTTTGCTAGTCGATCTCAAGAAAATCTTCACATTCGAGGCCGCCCACCACTTGCCACGCGTGCCGGCGGGACACAAGTGTTCGCGCATGCACGGTCACAGCTACCGTGTCGAGATCGCGCTACGTGGTCCCGTCGACCCGACCACGGGCTGGGTTGTGGATTTTTCCGTCATCGACGACGCTTGGGCCGGTCTGTTCAAGCAGTTCGACCACCACACGTTGAATGACATTCATGAGCTGGACAATCCTACCTGCGAAAATCTGTGTGCCTTCATTTGGGACGCGATGGCCAAGCGGGTTCCCCACCTGTCGGCGGTGACGGTGTGGGAGACCGCCGACTCGTGCTGTACCTACCACGGTGATGCCAGCTAGGGATGGGCGAGCGTGAAGATTCTGCGCTGCCTCACCCTGAATCTGTGGGGGGCCGAACCGCCGCTCGAACGGCGTATGGCGGTTGTAATTGCGGGCTTGCGCACGCTTGCCCCGGATATCGTGACTCTGCAGGAAGTTCAGGAGGTGCCGGGGCAGTTGTCCAACCAAGCGGATACGCTGGCCAGGGCTGCTGGATTCAATCACGTCTTCGCGCCCGCCACACCGTTCGGCGGTGGCCACGAAGGCCTGGCCGTTCTTTCTCGCCTACCCATTGTCGAACATGCGGCGCTGGAATTGCCTCACGCCGAGCCCAAGGAGCGGCGGATTCTTCTTTCGGCCCGCATTCAGAACGAGCACGGCAACGTCTGGGTCCACACCACCCATCTCAACTATCGGCTGACTCACGGCAAGCAGCGCGAGGATCAGGTGTCGGCCATCGAAGCCAGCCTGGCTGGGCGGACCTGCGACTCGCCGCAGATTCTGATGGGGGACTTCAATGCGCGGCCAGAGTCGGACGAAATCCGCTTCCTGCGTGGCTTGGTTACGCTGGGGGGCCGGCGAACCTACTTTCAGGACGCCTGGGAGCGCGTGCATCCCGGCGAACCAGGCCTGACCTGGCCGCGCTCGAATCCCTACACGGCCAAACTAGCGTTTCTTGAACCCGACCGTCGCCTCGACTACATCTTCGTGACCCCCATGCGCGGCGACGGGCGCGGGACCGTTCATTCCTGCGCCATTGTCTTCGACAAGCCCGACGCGGATTCGGTCTATGCCTCGGACCATTTTGGTTTGCTGGCCGAGATCCAAGTGGAGCCCAACTGATGTTTCGCCTCGCCCAAGTCAGCGACCCGCACTTTCAGAGCTTTCGCAACATCAAGCTGCGCGACTTTCTGGGCAAGCGCGCCCTCGGCGGGCTGAACCTTTTGCTCATGCGGCGGCGAAAACACAACATGGCACTTCTGCAGGCCCTGCTGGAAGACTTGCCGTCGCGAGGCGTGGACCATCTCGCCCTCACCGGCGATCTGTGCAACATCGCGCTCGAATCCGAGTGGGCCGCGGCCTTGCGCTGGATCGAGGCCACGAAGCTTCCGGCGGATCGGGTGACCGTGATTCCGGGCAACCACGACGCCTACGTGGCCCAGGTGGTGACCGACGGCGTGTTTGAGCGCATGTTCGCCCCCTATCAAACGGCGGAGTTGCGCGCGGACAACGCCGTTTATCCTTTCGTACGCCTGCGTGGCGATGTCGCGCTCGTGTGCACGAGCACCGGCGTGCCCACGGGCGACGCCGGCGCCTGGGGTCGGGTCGGCGCAAGTCAGCTCGCTCGTCTGGAGTCGCTCTTGACCGCGCCCGAGGTGAAGAGCCGCCGGCGCGTGGTCCTCATTCACCACCCGCCGCTGGTGAACCGCCACGGCGAAGAGCGCAACCTGCGCGATCGCACCGCCGTGCAGGCCTTGCTCGCCCGTACTGGCGCCGATTTGGTGCTGCACGGTCACGATCATCGCGACTACTTCAACGAGCTGCCCGGACCAGGTGGCGCACGCATTCCCGTGGTGGGGGCGGGATCGGCTTCCTACGATGGCCCGTCCGATCGGCGTTCGCGCTACCACATCTTCGAGATTGCCGAAGCCGCCATCACCGTCATCACCTACGCCCACGACAGCGCCAGCAACAAGTTCAGCGAGTTTCGGCGCAGGGCACTATAGGGGCTGACTCCCCCATCGGATTCCTTGTTCCCGAGCTGCCCCGTCGGCATCCAAGGGACGCATCTATAGCGCAATTCAACAAGGAGATCCTGATGAAGAATGTCATTCGTACCACAACGATGGCCGGTCTTGTACTCGGAGTGGTCGCTGCTGCCGCGCATGCGGCTGCCCCACCGGCCGCTCCAGCCAAGGGCGCGTTCCAGCGCGACTTGCTGGGCGTGTACAGCGATGCCGAGAAGAAGGTGCTCGACCTGGAAGAGGCTGTGCCGCAGAACAAGTTCGACTGGCGGCCGATGCCTGGCGTGCGCTCGATCGCCGAGGCCTACCTGCACATTGCCTTCGGCAACTACGCCATGATCAAGTTCGTGACAGGCAAAGAGCCGCCGGCCGAGGCGGGCTTTGAGATGAATCCGGCCAAGTGGGACAAGAAGACGAAGGACAAGGCCGAGATCAAGAAGATCCTCGAAGCCTCGTTCGCGCATGTGCACAATGCGGTCGGGGCAGTTTCCGACGCCGATCTCGACAAGACGGTGAACTTTTTCGGGCACGACATGTCGGTCCGTGCGGTGTTGATCGCGCTTAGCGGCCATCTCAATGAGCACCTTGGGCAGTCCGTGGCCTATGCGCGGGCCAACAAGATCACGCCGCCCTGGAGCAAAGACGAGAAGGCCCACGAGAAGGCCAGCATGGCCGAAAAGAAGCCGTAGAGGTCTTTGCTGACGGTGTCCAGACGAAAGACCTAGTTATTTCAAAATACTGTAGGACCCTGTGGACGACCATGTAGCTCCACAATCGCCTGCTGATTCTGGTGGCCGCAACCATTTCGCAGCGACCGGCGCTCCTTCAGGACACCGCGCTCAAGGGTGCTGCGGAGGAGAAGTCGACGCCGGAGACCTTGACGACGGCCTGCCACGCGGCTTCCTGGCTGGCGCGATCGTAGAGGTGAGGCTGGCGCTGCACCTCAATTGGGCCTGAGAACTTCCCTTTAGCCGAGGCGAAGAATTGCCCTGAGACGTCGGTTCCGAACTCCGACGCCTGGAGGTACCGACGGGCCGCGGTCTCCGGCGTCTGATTCATGCCGGGAATGAGGTTCACGATTGGGATAAACAAATACTTCAACGCCGGGCCAGCGTTTCGCACCACCTTGGTGGCGGTCGCCCCACCGGGCGAGACAGCGTACACGGCCATGCCGGAGGGTAGCCGGCGCGCCAGCGCCGCGACCCACCAAGCGATAATGAGCTTCGCGTCGGCATACGTATTGTTGGGCACGTACTTCACGTTTGGCCCGTTGCGAATCAGGGCTTCGATAGCGGCGGTCCGGTCTCCCCGGAAGTATTTGGCCGCGAAGGCTGGTACATCGGTGTAGCTGAACATCGGCACGCCCCCACGGGCAGGTTCCGCGCCGGCGATGACAATCCGCGCGTTGGGGCTCAGCAGGTTGGCGCGGAGCAACCCGATAGTCAGTTGATGATGGCCGATGAGCGGTGCCTGAGAAGCCTCGACGCCCGCCGCAGTGAGCACGCGCTTCTTACCTGGAACCATCCCTGCATTGAGCAGTAGGAAATCGACCGGCCGACCTCGCTTGACCAGCTCGGCGAGCGCGGACTGAACGCTGGACGGCGTGTCCAGATCCAGCTCCAGCGGCGTGAAAACCTGTGTCTTGGTCTCAGCCGCGAGTTGAGCGGCCGTTTCCTGGACCCGGGCCAGGCTGCGCCCGGTGACGATGATCTCGCGCCAGCCCTCTCCGGCAAGAGTGCGGGCTGCCGCATAACCGAGCCCGGAGGTGGTGCCGGTGACGAGCGCAATCGAATGTTCCATGAGCATCTCCGTGGTGAAGGGTGAAGGCAGAGTCGTGAGGCCCCGCGAGGATAGGACCGGCTTGCTAATTTCTAACTGTTTGGTTATATATGTTTGGTGCGATGGCCATTGTCAATGAGTTTTGAACCAAATGATTCAAAATACGCCTAAGCCGCGGGGTCGACCGCGCAGCTTCGACGAGAGGGACGCGCTAGAAAAGGCGACCCAGGTGTTTCGGTCGAAGGGCTACGACGGAGTGACGATCGACGATCTCGTCGCCGGGATGGGTGTGGGACGTCCGAGCCTGTATTCCGTTTTCGGGGACAAGCGCACGATATTCATGCGTGCCCTCAAGGCGTATGCAGAGAGGAAGGGCGCTCTCGCAGCCAAAGCACTCCTCTCGCCGGGGACTCTTCGCGACTCGCTCGCCAGCTTCATGAGGCAGGCCGTAGAAAGTGCGACCGAGAAAGGTTCTGCCCCGGGCTGTCTTCTCGTGTGCGTCGCGCCGCTTGTGAACGACGCTGAGGTCCGGCAGTTCCTACAGAACGCAGCGGCTGGCGGCGTGGCGCTAGTGGAACGTCGTTTCCGGGACGGGATCAGCGCGGGAGAAATCCCATCTGACTTTCCCGTAGCCACGCGCGCAACCCAAGTCACGGATCTAGCGCGTGGGCTGACCACGCGTGCGCAGATAGGCACGCCACGCAAGACGCTTCTCAAAGATGCTGAGGAAGCCGCCGAATTGGTTCTCCTGCCGCGTGGCGTCTTACGGGTTATCGGAAACAATTCGCTGAGGAAATGACCATGACAACTGACATGAGCGGGGGACCCGGGACGTTTCGTCGTCTGATGAACAAAGTGGCGACGTGGTCAGAAGCACTGAATTACTCGGGCACTGACTGCACCCTGGACCGGATAGCTTTTGTCGAGCGGGAATTAGAAGAAATCAAGGATCGAATGCGTCAATTCGAAGCGTCACGGCATGAGCCGCCAGATGTGCCTCCGATGCGCTGACCCGCTGAGTGAGAGGTTTGGCGTGCTCGCCAAGGCTCCTAGCTGGAGCTAGCATCAATGCCGGTCACTCAAGAGGGATCAACTGGGATAACCAGAGGAACTGAGCCGGAGAAACCATGGACTTCCGCCAACTCTTGTACGCCTCTGATGCTCCGTTCCTCCCTGTTCTTCCCTTAACTGACCGGCATTGGGGCTAGCATGAGTTTGAGGACAGGCCCTAGAACCGACCTGCGACAGCAGGCACGAAGGTGACGCTGCCGTCGGCCTGCTGAACTGGCGCCACGGCGGCCGAGTATTTGCGGTAGCCCTCGACGAAACCGACGCCCATGCCGAGGCACGCGCCTGACAGCACGCCGATGGATCCGCCGAGGAGGATGTGCTCGCCTTTCTTGGACGAGATTGCGGCCAGCCCGCCCGCGATGCCACCCAGAACCGCGCCGAGTCCCGCCCCGTAGAGGCCGTCGCGCATGACATAGCCGTTGCGGCCTGGCTTGCCCTGAGACACGTCCACAATACCCAATGTCAGGCCGAGCACGCTCCCGGTGAGCGCGCCGATGCCGGCGCCGTAGACCAGCGGCTTCCAGTCGCTTGAGCTGTGCCAGCCGTTCTGCCGGGCGAACAGATAGCCGACCGACAGGCCTGCCAAGCCGCCGACGAGCAATCCCTGGTAGGCCCCGTCGAACACCGTCGGAGGCTGCATATCCGCGGCTCGCGCCGAGGAAGCCATACAACCAAGCAGCGTTGCGATGCACAGAGTGCGCACACACAGGGTACGGACGGCGGCTCGAATCATGGTTTCACTAGGCTAAGAGCTGCGCGAACGATGTTGTCTGCAGTGAATCCAAACTGCTTGACCAGTACGGAGCCGGGGCCCGATGCGCCGAATCGGTCGAGCCCGATGACCACGCCGCGATCACCCACCCACCGGTGCCAACCCAGGCTGACGCCAGCCTCGATGGAAACTCGGGCCGGGACGTCGCGCGGAATGACCGAGTCGCGGTATTCAGCGCTCTGCTCCGCGAACAGCTCCCAGCACGGCATCGACACCACGCGCGCGCGGATACCACCCGCCACGAGCTTTTCCTGCGCGGCCGACGGCAAGGCAACTTCGCTACCGGTGGCGATAAGGATCACCTGAGGAGGACCGCCGGCTGCCTCGCTGAGAACGTACGCGCCCTTGGCCAGCCCAGCGGCCGGCGCCATCTTGTCGCGATCGAAGGTGGGCATCTTCTGCCGCGTGAGAATGATTGCCACCGGACCATCGTTGCGTTTCATGGCCACGCGGTAGGCCTGCGCCGTCTCGTTGGCGTCGGCCGGGCGAATGACCAGCATGTTCGGGATTGCGCGCAGGGCCGCCAGGTGCTCGACCGGCTGGTGGGTCGGGCCGTCCTCGCCCACGCCGATGGAGTCGTGGGTGAACACGAAAATCACGGGCAACTTGCTGATGGCCGCCATGCGAATGGCGGGGCGCTCGTAGTCGGAAAAGACGAAGAACGTGGCGGTGAACGAGCGCACGCCGCCGTGGTAGGCCATGCCGTTGGCGATGGCGCCCATGGCGTGCTCGCGTACGCCGTAGTGGATGTTGCGGCCAAGTCCGGTTTCGCCCGAGAAGTCGCCCAGGCCAGGCAGGCCGGTCATGGTCGAGCACGAAAGGTCGGCGTCGCCGCCCAGGAACCACGGCACCTTGCTGGCGATGGCGGCCAGCACCTTGCCGCCGGAAACGCGCGTGGCCGGGTTCATCCTTGATGGTGAAGGTGGGAATCGCGGCATCCCAGTCCGCGGGCAACTCGCCCCTTTGCGCCAGTTTCCATTCGGCAGCCAGGGTCGGGTTGGCGGCTGGCCCAAGCGTCGAATGTCTTTTGCCATGCGGCCTCGGCGGCGGCGCCGCGCTCGACGGCGGAAAGCAAATGGTGCTTGGCCTCTTCGGGCACGAAGAACTGCTTTTCGGGATCCCACCCCAGAGCAGACTTGGTCAGCTTGACCTCGTCGGGACCGAGCGGGGATCCGTGGGCCTCGGACGTCCCGGCCTTGTGGGGCGATCCACATCCGATGGTGGTGTGGACCATGATCAGCGACGGGCGTGGGTCGGCCTTGGCGGCGGCAATGGCCCCGTCGATGCCGTCGATGTCGGTGTCGCCGCGGTCGATTTTTTGTACGTGCCAACCGTAGGCCTCGAAGCGCTTGCCCACGTCTTCGCTGAAGTGCAGCGAGGTAGGACCGTCGAGCGAGATCTTGTTGTCGTCGTACAGCCAGACCAGCTTGCCCAGCTTGAGATGACCGGCGAGCGCAGCGGCTTCGTGGGTGATGCCTTCCATCATGTCGCCATCGCCGACCAGCGCATAGGTCCTGTGGTCGACGATGGTGTGTCCGGGCCGGTTGTAGCGGCCGGCCAGAAAACGTTCTGCCATGGCCATGCCAACGGCATTGGTCGCGCCCTGCCCAAGCGGTCCCGTGGTGGCTTCGACGCCCGGCGTGCAGAACGACTCGGGGTGTCCGGGGGCGCGCGAGCCCCATTGGCGGAAGGCCTTGAGCTCGTCGAGGGCCAGGTCATAGCCGGTGAGGTGCAACATCGAATAGAGCAGCATGGAGCCGTGTCCGGCGGAGAGCACGAAGCGATCGCGATCCGGCCACTTCGGATTCTTGGGGTTGTGGCGCAAGTGTCTCTGCCACAGCACATAGGTCATGGGTGCCGCGCCCATGGGGAGGCCGGGATGGCCGGAATTCGCCTTCTGGACCGCGTCGACGGAAAGTAGGCGAATCGTGTTGATGGCAAGTTGGGTCAATGAATCCATGCTCGTTTCTCCTCGAAGAACCTCTGCAGCGAGCAGTTTGCTAGCACACGGGCTTGAGAATTCCTAGCCGGCATTGTGCCCCCTAATCCCGTGATAGCCGCAGGAGGCCGTGGTTGCAACCGTCGGCTTAATCCGCGCCGTTGACATACGGCGTGCACTGGCGGTAAGTCCGAGGTATGGGTGCGCCGGGATCTGATCTTCCCAGCTTGGGGAGTTCGCTTGCGTTGTCATTGGTTTCGCTGGCCGCGGTTTGTTTCGTCGCGTACTTCGTCTTGCGCTGGCTCAACCGAAAAGGCGTGGGACGTTCCGACGACTGTGTCCGCATCCGTGGTCGTTGCTTCCTCGAACCACGGCGCTCTGTCTACGTGATCGAGGTCGGGGGCCGCTGCTTCCTTGTGGGGGTAGGCGAAGGCGCCATGAGCCTGCTCGCCGAGATCGACAAGACTGCGCTTCCCACCCCGCCGACCAGTGGTGAGAAATCCGCATCGGGCTTTGCCGAGGTGCTCGCCAGGGTATTGCGGAGGCGCGGCCGATGAGCCCGCTGCTGGCTGCCGCCGTCTCAAACGTGGACAGAACCCAGGGGCTGGCTTCGAGGCCGGTGCTGCTCTTCATCGCCATGGCGGCGGTTTCGATTCTGCCCTTTGTCCTCCTGCTCATGACCAGCTTTGTGAAGATCGCGGTCGTGCTCTCGATCTTGAAGAGTGCGCTCGGTGCGCCCCAGATTCCGCCGTCGCAGGTTATCACTGGACTCGCGTTGATTCTCACGTTGTACGTCATGGCGCCGACCGGCGAGCGCATGTTTCGCGCCATCGAGCCGGACCTCGCACGGGGCACGAGCGCGGAGCTCGTCAGTGGACAAAGCCTTGAGGTGCTTGGCGGTGCGGCCGACAAAGCCAAGGAGCCTCTGCGCGAGTTTCTGCTCAAACATGCGTCGCCCAGGGATCGCAGCCTGTTCCATGCCATGGCTTTGCGCATGCGAGCTTCCGACGAGCGAGCCGGCATCACGGATCGCGATTTCCTTGTGCTGGTTCCGGCGTTTCTCGCCTCGGAGCTGCGGCGGGCCTTCGAGATAGGCTTGCTTCTGTTCATCCCGTTTCTGGTGGTGGACGTGGTGATCTCGAACTTGTTGCTCGCTTTGGGTATGCACATGCTCTCGCCCACGACGGTGTCGTTGCCGTTCAAGTTGCTGCTCTTCGTGCTCGCAGACGGCTGGCAGCTTCTTTTGCGAGGGCTGGTGGAAAGCTATGTCTAACTTGGCGGCCGCCGACGTCGTTTTGCGCGCAGTTCGCGAAGGCCTGATTCTCGTGCTGCTCGTCTCGGCACCTGCGCTTCTTGCTAGTTTGGTCGTTGGTCTCGTGGTCGGCGTCCTCCAAGCCGCCACCCAGATTCAAGACCCGGCCGTCGCGTACGTACCCAAGTTGGTCGCCGTGCTGCTCGTGCTGCTTGTGTCGGGGCCGTTTCTTGGGGCTCAAGTGGTGCGCTTTGCGCAGGCCCTGCTTTTAGCCATTCCCATGATTCGCTAGGGAGCTCCGCGCCTTGTCCCCAACGGATGTCCACCACTTCCTTGGCCTGCTCGCCATGGGAGCCGCGCGCACGATTCCCATCGTGTGGTCCATCCCCGTGTTCGGGGGCCCGCACTTGCCGGGGCAGATTCGCTTGGCGATGGGGATCGGTCTTTCGTTCTTGTGCTTGCCGGTGCTTGCCAGTGGTGCGCCGTCGGGTGGCGTGGTTTTGTGGGGGCTACTCCTTGGCCGCGAGGTGATGGTGGGAATCGTGATGGGATTCGTTGGCGCGTGCATGTTTCGCGCCGCCGAGGCCGCCGGTTATCTTACGGACGTCTTGCGCGGAGCCAGTATGTCCGAGGCCCTCTCGCCCATGGGTGCGGGCAAGAGCAGCCCCTTGGGTGCCTTGATGATCCTACTGGCCGTCGTCGTGTTTTTCGAGATCGGCGGGCCCGTGCATCTGACCGCGGCGCTGGCGCGTAGCTACGAGGCCATTCCGCTGATCTCGCCCATGGGCTTCGCGGGCAGTCCCCACGCCATGGCGATGGTCGCCATCGCGGCATCGGCGAAGCTCATTGAATCGGCCATTGGATTGTGTGCGCCCGCCCTCGTTGCGTTGTTACTTGCCGACATCGTGCTCGGCGTGGTGGGGCGAGCCGTCCCGCAGATCCCGCTCTATTTCATCGGATTGCCACTCAAGGCATTGCTGGGCGTGGGCGCGGTCTTGCTAGGGCTGGCCAGTACGGACATCGCATTACAGAGTGGCTTTCGAGGCTTTTTCGAGCTCCTGGGAGCGCTGTTTCAGATTCGTCCATGATTGGCTGGGTTCGCTATGGCTGACGCATCTCCAGAAGAGAGGACCGAAGCGCCAACGCCGCGGCGGATCGAGCAGGCGCACCGCTCCGGCCAAATAGCGATCAGCCGAGATCTCGCCGCGGCACTGGCCATGGCCACGGCCTGTGGCGTGCTGATCGCGACCGCGCAGGCTGCGACGGCGCAATTGGTTCTGGCGATGCGCGAGGCGCTGGTGGGCACGACCAAGTCGTTCTCCATCCCGGAAGCCGCAAGGACCGGATTCGAGGTGGCGGCGGTGATGCTGGCTCTCCCGCTAGGCGCGCTATGGCTGATGGCGTGTCTCGCGGCTCTTGCGCAGACGAGAGGGCTCGTGACCGCTCGGCCACTGCGACCGGAGGCAAGGAGGATGCTGCCTTCCCTCGGCAAGGTGTTTGGGCACAACAGGATGATCGAGGCGGGCAAGGGGGTGCTGAGCGTGGCGCTTCTCTTTTCTGTCGCCACTTGGTCCATCCGTCCCGCCCTATCGGCGATCGCCGGCCTTGGCGGGACAAGCGCGGGACAAGCGCTGCGCGTACTTGGTATTGTCGGCCGGCGCCTGGGGTTTCACCTGACGTTGGCCATGCTGGCGATGGGAATCGTCGACTACTTTTGGCAACGACACCGACACGGGAAAGCGTTGCTTATGAGCCGGGACGAGGTAAAGCGTGAGCACAGGGAGATCGAGGGCGAGCCGGCTCACAAGGCGGAGCGGCGGCGTCTTCATCGTGAAACCATGCAGGAGCAGGCGTTGAGTGATGTGCCAAGGGCGGATTTCGTCGTTGTCCAGTCCGGGGTCATGGCCGCCGCCGTTCGCCACGAGAGCGACGGATCGCAAGCCCCGGTGGTGCTGGTCAAGGGCGAGCGCAAGGTTGCGCAAGCCATGGAGGACGCCGCTCGAACGGCCCGTGTGCCGGTCTTTGCCGACCCCGATCTTGCCCGCGCGCTCATGGCCGCGGAAGAGGGCGACGAGATTCCCGAGGCGCTCTACGAGCAGGTTGCCGAGTGGCTGGTGCGGGCCAGGACCTTGGGCCAGTCGTCCCACTAGGAAGCATGGGTGGTGTCTACGCACGGCTCTCCATCCGCGAAAATGTCCGACGGGGAAGTGCTGCTCGAAGTTGCGGTGGTGCTGCCTCTTGCCGATGTCTTCACCTACCGGGATTCGCGCGGGGGTGCACCGCTTGCCTTGGGCTCGCAGGTGGTCGTACCTTTCGGCCGGCGAACCGTAACCGGTTTCGTTGTTGGGCATGCCCAAGCCGGCGTCGCCAGCACAGGCAAGGTTGTGCGCGAGATTCTGGAAGTGGTGGGCACCGGCCCTGTGCTCGACGAGGCGGTGCTCGAGCTCTGTCGGTGGGCCTCGAATTATTACCTCGCTCCTCTCGGCGAGGTCCTGAGTGCAGCGTTGCCGAGTGGCGAACGGGCCTCGGCTGCCAGGCGTGTGCGGCTGACCAGCGCGGGACTGGCTGCGGTTGCGGACCCAAGCCCTTCTGGCCTCTCCGCCATGGCGCTCGACGCGGACGATCGCGCGTTCTTGGCCCGGCTCAAGAAGGCTCGTACCCTCAGCTTGACAGGAATCGCGCGTGCGTCCGCTGCAGAATCTTCACGCGTGAGCTTCCTGGTCGAGCGAGGTTTTGTGGAGATCACCAACACCATTCGTGGCGCCAAACGAAGGCAAGCTGCGCCCGATGAAAACACCCGTGCTGGTGCTGCCGAGCCCGAGCCATTGCCGACGCTCAACACTTGCCAGCAGGATGCGCTTTCCGCCTTGCTCGTCGCTCTCGGCCAGGGCTACGCGACGTTTGTCCTGCAAGGAATTACCGGCTCGGGGAAGACCGAGGTCTATCTGCGAATTATCGCCGAGGCGCGCAAGCGCGGGCTGGGCGCGTTGGTTTTGGTGCCCGAGATCGCACTGACACCGCAGCTTGCTGCCCGCTTTCGCGCTCGCTTCGGGGACGACGTGGCTGTTCTGCACAGCGGGCTGCCCGCGGGAGAGAGGGCCGCAGCCTGGCGGCGCTTGCGCCGAGGCGAAGTCGGCATCGCGGTGGGCGCGCGCTCGGCGGTGTTCGCGCCCGTGCGCGATTTGGCCGTAGTCGTGGTCGATGAGGAGCACGATGGTTCGTTCAAACAAGAGGACGGCTTTCGCTACAACGCCCGGGATCTGGCGGTCATGCGCGCGAGCCTTGGTCGTGCGATTGCCATCTTGGGCTCGGCCACACCTTGTCTCGAGACCTATCGCAACGTCCTTCTCGGCCGCTTCACACGACTGCTTCTGCCGGTCCGTGCCAACCCCGCGGCCGCCAAACGACCATTGCCACCGGTCGAAATCATCGATCTGCGTCGACACCAGCTCGGGCCCGACGGGCTGCTCTCTCCACCACTTGCCCTGGCCGTGGATCAGGCGCTGGCGGCGGGCGAACAGACCATTCTGTTTCTCAACCGCCGCGGTTTTTCCACCTTCGTCCACTGCGTGGCGTGCGGGCACGTCCTGCGCTGCAACGACTGCGCGGTCTCGCTAACCCTGCACCAGTCGCGCGGGCGTCTGCTTTGTCACTACTGCGGTCGCGCTGAACTCGTTCGCGAGACCTGCCCAGCGTGCAAGGCCAAGAGCCTGGAAGGTATGGGCAGCGGCACCGAGCGCGTGGAAACCCTGGTGCGCCAGCGCTTTCCGCAGGCGCGCGTAGCTCGACTCGATCGCGATAGCGCTATCAGTGGGCGAGGCCAGCTGGAGGCGTTTCTCGACCGGGTTCATCGGCGCGAGGTCGACATTTTGGTCGGGACCCAGATGGTGACCAAGGGGCACGACTTCGGCGGCGTGACCCTGGTTGGTATTCTCCAACCCGACCAAGGCATTCACCTGCCAGACTTTCGCGCCTCCGAGCGCGCCTTCCAAATCATGGAACAGGTGGCGGGTAGGGCTGGGCGCGGCGAAAGCCCGGGCCGAATTCTCGTCCAAACCTACAACCCCGAGCACGCCGCCATTCGGTTCCTGCAGCGGCACGACTACGAGGGGTTCGTGCAAGACGAGCTTGTGCATCGAGAAGAGGCGCAATACCCGCCGTACGCGCGCATGGTCGTGTTGCGTTTGGACGGAACGGATGCGGCCGCTGTTCGCGAGGCTGCGACTGCGGCGGCCGCGCGCGCGCGTTCGGTCGCGGATTCGGCGGTTCGCGTTCTGGGACCATCCGAGGCACCCATTGCGCGCTTGCGGGGACGGACGCGCTTTCAGGTCTGGCTGTCGAGCCATGATCGCGGGAAACTACTCACCGTGACACGAACAACGCAGCGTGTGTCGCTTCCCCGAGGCGTGCGTCTTGAGGTAGATGTAGATCCGCAGAGTGTCCTGTGATGAAACCGAGCAATGAAGACCCGACCAGGTTGCTGGGACGTCTGGCGGAAAACATCGACGGCATCTTGGACGCCGAGATGTCGACCGCTTTGCAGAACCTGGTGGACGACGGTCCGGTCGCGGGCGGCGACCTTGCGGATCGAGACTTGCCTCTCTTGCTGGGTCGGGCGTTCAGCGAGGGCATGACCGGTCGGCTGCGCCTCCGCCGCGAGGCCGTTGAGAAGTCCATCTACTTCGAGGCCGGGCTTCCGGTGATGGCTGCCTCAGAGGACGCGTCCGACAGGATGTTGGCCATGCTCGTTCGCGAAGGCGCGATCGACGCTCGCCAGTGCGAGGAAGCCGCCCGCGTTGTCGATGCCACTGGACGCAAGGTTGGCGCCGTCCTCGTGGACCTTGGTTTTCTGCGCAGCGATGAACTGCTGCCCGCCGTTCGCCGCCACTATGAAAGCATCATCCTCTCGCTCTTTTCCTGGAGCGACGGGCGTTGGCAAATCGATCCCGAGGTGACCGCGGGGCCGGACCGAACCCGGCTGCTGCGCCACCCGGCGGCGCTGGTGCGCGAAGGGCTTGAAAAGGGCTATCCCACGGACAAGGTTGCGGTGCGCCTCGGCGTGGGGCCGAAGGTTTTCCTGGTCGACAATTCGACCAGCGCCGCCGATATCACGGCCCAGGCCGTGACAGAGCGGGCGGAGATGCGAGTTCCCATGCTCTTCGACGGCGTTCGCTCGATCGAGGATGTAGCGCGTTCCACGGGGATTCCCGAGCTGACGGTGCAAAAGATTGCCTTGACCTTGTCCTGCTTCGGGGCCTTGCGGCCGGTGGATGCGGACGGAGGTTCGCGGGGAGGCGTGCGCGTGGGCTTGCGCGATCTGAGCATCGATCGCGAGCGGGTTCAGTCGCGCCATGCGCTCGCCAACGATGGCGACTACTTCCGTGTTCTTGGTGTCGATCGCACTGCGGACGCCAGCGACGTGCGCCGGGCCCACGCCCGACTGTGCAAGGAGATTGCGCCCGAGACTCTGGGCCCGGAGCTCTGGCACGAGCTCAGGGAGCAAATCGGGACCATCGAAGAGGTGCTTGCCGAGGGACTGCGCGTCCTTTCCACACCGGCGCTTCGTTCGGCTTATGAATTCAATCTGGCCCACGGTCCAGATGCCGACAGCGAACCGGAGAAATCTGGCGCAACGCCTTCGCCGTCCCGCATTTCAAGAGGGTGAAGGTCTTGCGCATTGTTTTTTTCGGATCACCTGAATTTGCGGTTCCGGCGCTAGCTGCCATGGCAGAGAGCCATGAGGTCGTCGCCGTCGTTACCCAACCCGACCGGCCAGCGGGCCGCGGCGCGAAGCTCCAGCCGTCCGCCGTGAAGGTTCTTGCCAGCGGGCTCGGCCTTCCGGTTCTCCAGCCGGCCAAGTTGCGCGATGGCCTGCTCGCGCGGGATCTCGGCATCCCTTTCTCCTGATCTGTTCGTGGTTGTCGCCTATGGCAGGATCCTGCCGCCCGACCTGCTCGCGGTACCAAAGCTCGGTCCTTGGAACGTGCACGCCTCGCTCCTGCCCAAGTTTCGAGGAGCGGCGCCTATTCAGTGGTCGGTGATTCGGGGCGAACCCGAAACCGGCGTGGCCATCATGCGCATGGAAGAGGGACTTGATACCGGGCCAGTGGCGGCACTTGTGCGCGAACCCATTCGTGCCGACGACACGGCGGGTTCCTTGTCCGTGCGTCTCGCGCCGCTTGGCGCTCGTCTGTTGGCCGAAACCCTGCCGCGCATCGCGGCCGGAACCGTGGAACTTCGCGAGCAGGACCACGCCTCGGCCACGCTCGCTCCGCCTCTGACCAAGGCGGATGGGCAACTCGACTTTGGGCAGGCCGCCCAAGTCGTGTCGGCGCGCGCCCGCGGCGTGGATCCATGGCCAGGCGCGACCGTGCTTCTGCACGGCGAGGCGGCCAAGGTTTTTTTCCCAGCGACTGTCGATGGCCAAGGTCAACCTGGCGAGGTCTTGGGACTTCGCCCACAGGGACTGGCCATCGCCTGCGGCACGGGTGTCATAGCCTTCTCAGAAATCCAGCTGCCCGGCCGAAAGCGCATGTCGGCAAAGGCCCTCCTGGCAGGACACCCCATTCCGTCGGGGACAATAGTGTCCTGGTAGGGCCGAAACTACAGTATCTCGCGCTTGGCCATCGCCTTGCGCATCTTGCCCAAGGCTTGCTCTTGCAGCTGCCGCACGCGCTCGCGCGAGAGACGGTACTCGTCGCCGATTTCCTTGAGCGTGCGCTCGTGATCGTTGATGAGACCGAAGCGCTTGCGCAGGATGTCGGCCTCGATGGGCTTGAGCACGCTCAGCAGCTTGAGCATTTCCTGCTGCGTCTCACTGCTCATCATCTGTTCGGGCGGGCTCGGGGCCTCGTTGGGATCCACGAGCACGTCGATGAGGCGGCGTCCGTCGTCCTCGGACAACGAGCGGTCCAGGGAGACCGGATTGTCCGCCAGGAAGGTGCGCATCTTCTCCAGCTTTTCGGCCTCAATGCCGGTCACGGAGGCAATCTCCTCCGTGGTGGCCGGGCGTTCGAGCTTCGACTGCAATTCGCGCTCGGACTTGGCGATGCGATGGTAGGCGTCGATCATATGGACGGGCAGTCGAACCGCGCGTCCCTTGTCGGCAAGGGCACGGCTGATGGCGTGGCGGATCCACCAACTCGCGTAGGTGGAAAAGCGGAAACCGCGACGATAGTCGTAGCGCTCGACCGCCTTCATCAGTCCGATATTCCCTTCCTGGATCAGATCAGGCAGGGGCAGGCGGCCGTGATTGAATCGGCGCGCGATGGAGACCACCAGGCGCAGATTCGCCTTCACGAACTCGTTCTTGGCTCGCTTGACCACCCCGGATTTCTTGGTAATGGTTGCAGCAAATTCCTGGAACGACTTCGTTTCGGTGTTGAAACCAAGCCCTTCAATGGGCCGGCGCATGCGAGCCGCGCCGCTCAGTCGCTGCAACTCGGTCAGGGCTGCGTCGACGAACACACGGTCGATGTCCAGCTCCTTGATCTGGCTCGACAAGGCGACGAACAGCTTGGTCAGCTTCTTCTTCTCGGGGCCGGTGCTCTTGCGCGCCACTCGCTCGGACAGCGTCTTGAAGGTCTTGAGATCGGGTAGGGTGCTACCCATCGCGGTTTCGACGGTGAGAACAAGATGCCCTGCCCAAGGCGCATAGCCGAGCAGAGCCTGCCACAGGTCGAGCTCCATCTCCTCGATGTGCCTTGCCGTTTCGAATTCTTGCTCGGGCTTGAGGACTGAAAGCTCGGCCATGTCACGGAAATACATCGCGAGGAAACTCTGGGGCTCGTCCGACTTGGGACTACCCGCTGCAGTGGGGGCGGCATCCTCGTCGGTCTCGCCGTCCGCGGTCAGCTCTTCTTCCGCTTCCGCGTCGTCGCTTTCTTCCGGAGCCTCGGGCAACTCCACGGCGGATTCGGTTTCCGCAAGTGCGGCATTGGTCACCAGGGCATCGGGCAAGGAATCATCCCCCAGATCCGGTTCCACCGAGGCCAGGGTCTCCGCGACAACATCCAGATCGGGGCCACCAGCCTGAACAAATTCCGGATCCATCGCCGGATCTGCGGCGAAGTCGATGTCGACAACAGTGTCGTTTGCCGGGCGAGGAAACGATGTTTCGACAGCTGCCGCCGTCACAGGCGCATCGCGTCTATCAGGTTTGCGCCGACGTCCCGCTCGGGATGGTCGGTTTTTCCTGGTGTTCTTCATCTTGGCTACAGCTCTATGCATAGCTCATTCCGTTTCCGCGTTGCCGCGACTCTAAATGAATATCCTACACTATATACCGATGTGGGAGAATGGATATTCCTGGTCTTCTCCTTGTTTCGTTCTACGTTTAGATGCTTACGCTCGATAATCGGTTGTATTGGACTGGCAATTTAAGTGCCATCACCAGGTTGGTACCTCCAGCGGCCCCGGCCTATCCAAACAGGGCGTGGTCAGGTGTGACAAAGATCACTGTTGGACCAAGCCCGTCAATGCGAATTCAGAGCGGGAAACTCGCTTGCTAGCCCATTGCCAAGCCCTGCGCTAGAGCGCAGGGCGCTCGCATGCCGCGATGATGTTCCGCGAGGCCGCACCGTAGAATCTGGACTTGGTGGCCAGTCCTCCGGACACGTCGAGAACTCGTAGCCCCGCTTGGCGCAGCAGCTTGCCGACTTCGTGCAGGCTGTAGGCGCGCAGGGAAATCTCCTGCTCGCTCTGACGACCGTTGCCGAAAACCACCGACCGTCGAATCAGAACCCTGCTGGTGTGATAGTTGAAATCGACTTCCTCGAGCACCACGCATCCGTCGCCTTCCCACCATACGCGACTGGGAAGATCGCCGACGATATAGTCCCGGTTGATAATATCGAGCAGGAACCGACCACCGGGCTTGAGCGCTCGGCAGATAGCCGTGGCCACGCGCAGGTTGGTTTCCTCGTCGAAGTACCCAAACGAGGACAGCATGCAATAGGCGGCGTCGAATTGGCCGTTGTAGGTCATCTCTCGCATGTCGGCGTGGACAAAGTTGACCGAAAGGCCCCGTCGCTGAGCATGGTCCGCGGCGCGGATGAGCATGGGCAAGGAGAGGTCGAGTCCAGTCAAGCGAAACCCCTGTTGAGCGAGCTCCAGCGAGTGTCGGCCGTATCCGCAGCCAACGTCAAGGATCTCTCCACCTTTGGGCGGCGCCAGAGCGTCGCGAATGAAATTGACCTCGCGAGCCGTCTGCTCGGGAGTCATGAAGGGCAGCGTGCGAAGGAAGTCCTCGTCGAAGACTTCTTCGTACCAAGGCTTTGCTCGTTTCTTGAGCGAACGGCGGGCGAGGGCTTCGGGGATCGGGTCAGTGCCAGTCGTGGGCGTTTGGTACTCGTCGAACAGGGCAGCCGCAATTGCGAACGGCGGAGGTGGCGGAATGGCGGGTGCTGCCTGCTCGGACGCTGCTGGCCCGGCCGGGGCTGCGGGCGCTACGGGTGGTACGGATGGCATCGCTGGTACGGACGGAACCGACGGCGCAGACGGTCCAGGTGGCACCGGAGGCGGTGTTTGGGCGAGCGAGGACTGCGCATCAGGTTCGGCGGCTGGCGCTGTTTGGTGCTCGGCCGATTCCAGCATCTCGACGGCATCGGGTTCGACCTCGCGGGGCTCGGTCGGCGCCTCCGAAACCACCGGCAAGGATTTGCCAAGCTCGATTCCGTCGCGTGGCGTATCATCGTGGTGCGGCTCCACTGGCGCTGTCGGAGGCGCTGTCCGGCCCTCCTCTGCAGGCGCGGAGGGGCGTGATTCCTGGCCAGAATCGTCGGTCGTGGACGGGATCAATTCGACCGCATCCGCGGGTAGCTCGGAGTCGCTTCCCAACGTCTCGGACAAAACACCGATGGGCGCGGCCCCAGTCTCCTTGCCTGACGTTGCCGAGCTCGGAGGAGGAGGCGTTGGATCCGCCGAGAAGAAATCAGCGGGGGTGGCGCCTTGGGATACCACAACCACGGGCGCCGGGCCTTGGGTTGCGATTGGGCGGGCGGGCAGCTCGCCCGCGAGGTTCGGCTCGGGCCTCTGCGCTCGTAGCTCGGCGGTGATGGCCGGCGGAGGTGTCTTCTCCTCGGCCGGCCCCTTGGCCAGCGGCGGCGGGGTCTTGGCCTGCAGCGGTGGCGTCTTGGCGATCGGCGGCGGCGTAGGAATGTTTGCCGCGAACTCTGACAAAGCAGACTTCCACTTGCCTTCCGGTGGAAGGGGTGGAGGTGTTCGCTCGTTCGGCTTGAAGTGGATCGTAGGTTGGGGAAGCGGCGGCGGGGTCTTCTGACCACCTTCGGTGAGATCCGAGATGATCCACTTTAGCGTCGGATCGTGATCGACCAATCCATCGCCCTCGTTCTTGGCGCTCGATGGGGTCGCGCCAACGGGGCCTGCTTCTGCGGCCAGGGTTGGAGCTTGGGGCGTGTCGTTATTGCGGTTCATGGACGTTGCGCTTGTCCGCGAGCCTATCCAGATATGATACGGCCAACTGGCGTTCCCATCTCAATTTGTGTATCGGAAACTAGCTCGTCGAGCTCGATCCGACCAGGCTCAAAGATTGTAATGGTTGTGGAGCCTAGGTTGAAGATTCCAAGTTCTTGTCCGCAAGCAACAGGGATGGGCGGGGTAAAGGACTTATGGCGCGATATGTCTTTGGCGAAACCTCCAGCGTGCGTTGCGACCTCTGGATCGTAGCTGGCCGTGATATGGCCTACGCCCACCGCTGCCACCATGACGACTGCGTAGCGCCCAAGCGGACCGTCGATGACCGTAACGAATCGCTCGTTCCTTGCAAACAGCCCAGGCTCGCGCTTCAGGCTTCGGCTGCCGACCGGAAAGAGCTTGCCCGGGATGTGGCTCCAAGCGACAATCCTGCCGCCGGCCGGGAAGTGAACGCGATGGTAGTCGCGTGGCGAGAGGTAGATGACGATATAGGGCCCCCCGACCAAACGGGCAGCCAAGGCCTCGTCGGCCAAAAGGGTTTGCAGGGTGAATGCCGAGCCCTTGGCTTCAAGCAGTTTTCCGGCGGTTGCCAAGCCGACATCGCAGACGGTTCCATCCGAGGGGGCGACAATCGAACTTTCGTCCACTGGGAGCCTTCGCGCTCCGCGTGCCAAGCGGCGCGTGAAGAACGCCTGCAGGCTCGGATAGTCCTCGATGGGATGTTCCGCCTCGGCGCAGTTCAGTCCGTAGACTTTGGCGTAGTAACGCAGAAGTGAGGCCTGCAGTCGTCTAGGGAGTTTGCGCCTGGCCCCCCAACCGATCATCCCTGAGAGCAGCCGCTTCGGCGCTACTCGCCACGCGCCTTGCGCGATTCGCTCGCCGAAAGAAAGGTTGGGCATCGTGCTACCGACAATAAAGCGGGAAGTGGTCAACTCTAGGGCAGGCCCTTACTGCCGTGCAACGGATTTAGTGCTCGGTCGAACGGCAGCCTGACAGAATTCGAGCTCCGAACGCAAGAAAGCCCACCTTTGCGGGTGGGCTCTCCTGGTGACTATCTGTCGGCAGCGACTACGCGTCGAAGTACTGCGCGAACTCGAAGGCCGTCGGGCGGAGGCGCGAGGGCTTGAGCTCGTTCTCTTCCTTCCAGGTGATCCAGGTCTCGACCACTTCCTTAGTGAAGACATCGCCCTTGAGCAAGAAGGCGTGATCCTTCTTGAGGTTCTCAAGTGCCTCTTCGAGCGAGCCGGGAGCCTTCGGAATGTCTTTGAGCTCCTCGGGAGGAAGCTCGTAGATGTCCTTGTCCATCGGCTCGCCGGGCTTGATCTTGTTCTGGATGCCGTCGATGCCGGCCAGCAACATGGCCGCGAAGGCCAGGTACGGATTGGCCATCGGATCCGGGCAGCGGAATTCGATGCGCTTGGCCTTGGGTGAGGAAGCCACGGGCACGCGGATCGATGCCGAGCGGTTACGCGACGAGTACGCCAGGTTGACCGGCGCCTCGAAGCCAGGCACCAAGCGGCGGTAGCTGTTGAGGCCGGGGTTGGTGATGGCGAGGAGGGCAGGGGCGTGCTTGATGAGTCCCCCAACGTAGTAGAGCGCGGTCTCGGAGAGACCGGCGTACTTGTCGCCCGCGAAGAGGTTCTTCTCGGCCTTCCAGATCGACTGGTGGCAGTGCATGCCCGAGCCGTTGTCGCCGAAGATGGGCTTCGGCATGAAGGTCGCGGTCTTGCCCCACTTGCGGGCCACGTTCTTGACCACGTGCTTGTACCACATGGTCCGGTCGGCCATGGTCACCAGCGGGCCGAACACCATGGACAGCTCGGCCTGACCGGCTGTCGCCACCTCGTGGTGGAAGACCTCGACGGTGATGCCCAGCTTCTCGAGGGTCAGCGCCATCTCGGCGCGGATGTCGATCTGGGTATCGATGGGCGACACCGGGAAATAGCCACGCTTGTAGTCGACCTTGTAGCCGAGGTTGCCACCTTCTTCCTCGTTGGCGGTGTTCCAGCGGCCTTCCTTCGAGTCGATCTTGTAGAACGAGGTGTTGGGACCCTCTCCGAAGCGGACCTCGTCGAAGATGAAGAACTCGGGCTCGGGACCGAAATACGAGATGTCTCCGATTCCGGTCTGCTTGAGGTACTGCTCGGCCTTCCGGGCGATTTGGCGCGGGTCACGAGCGTAGGGCTGGTGGGTGACGGCGTCCGCGATATCCACGATCAGCGACAGCGTGGGCTCCTTGATGAAGGGATCGATGACCGCCGTGCTGGAGTCGGGAATGCAGGTCATGTCCGACTCGTTGATCGCCTTCCAACCGCGGATGGAGCTTCCATCGAAGTTGAAGCCCTCGGTGAACGTCTCTACCGTCAGCTTGTGAATAGGCATGGTGGTGTGCTGCCACTGGCCTAGAAGATCCACGAACTTGAAGTCGACTAGTTTGACTCCATTCTTCTTTGCGAACTCAAGAACCTCGGCTGGGGACATAGTGCGGTTTCCCTTCTGCGCGGATCGCGCGGTGCATTTTGGTTACGTTGGAAAGTTGCCAGTCGCGTAGGCGAAGCCGGGCCTAGCCCGGCGGAGCCAGAGCGCCGGAGGGTTTGGGAACCCTCCCAGGGTTCCCATCTTATTAAAGCGCGTCCTCACCGCGTTCTCCGGTTCGGATGCGGATGACTTCCTCGACTGGGGTTACGAATATCTTGCCGTCGCCGATGTGGCCCGTGCGTGCGACGCTCATGAGCGCCTCGACCACGTCCTTGGCCATTTCGTCCTTGACCACGATCTGAATCCTGACCTTGGGCACAAAATCCACGACGTAGGCGGATCCGCGGTAGACCTCTTTCTTGCCGCCGGTTCGTCCAAAGCCTTTGACTTCGGAAACGGTCATTCCCTGCACTCCAATTTCGCGCAGGCGGTCCTTTACGTCATCGAGCTTGAACGGTTTGATGATGGCTTCGATCTTTTTCATGATGCACCGGCCAGAAAGAGTAGACGGCCTTGCTGGTATCTTCAATCCCCTTCGTGAAGAAGAGCGAGCTGAAGCCTAGCGTTCGAAGGTTTCCGGCGTATTTCGCACTCGCAAATTTTTGGTAAAGGCGCGCAATTACGCGCGAGTTTTGAGGCTCCGACGAGCTCGCGCACGTCGAAGACGGCGTTTTGGCGGCAGAATTCCTCAACCTCGCGAACGATGCGCTCGGCGGAAGCGGGGTCGATGAAGTTCTGCGTGCCCACTTGCACGGTGCTGGCGCCCGCCAGAAAGAACTCGATGGCGTCGAGTCCGGTCTGGATGCCACCAATCCCGCAGATGGGAATGCCGAGCCCGGCGCGGTGGATTTGATGGACCATGCGCAAGGCGATGGGCTTGATGGCCGGGCCCGAAAGCCCACCAAAGATCGTCGCCAGCCTGGGCCTGCGCGTGCGCGCGTCGATAGCCATGCCGGTGATGGTGTTGATGACCGAAACCGCGTCCGCCCCGTTTTCCGCGCAAGCGCGCGCCAGGGCGACGATGTCCGAGGTGTTCGGGCGTCAGCTTGACCCAGAGAGGTTTTGCGATGACCCTGCGGCAGGCGCGGACCAGATCGCCCAGCACCTGCGGATCTCGGCCGAACTCGATGCCACCCGCCTTGATGTTGGGGCAGGAGACGTTCATCTCCAGACCCTCGACGCCATCCAGTTCTCCCAGCCGCTCCCCGCAGTCGACGTAGTCGTCGAAGGTGGTGCCGAAGAAATTGACCAGAACCTTGGTACCGCAAGTCACGCAGGAAGGGCAGCTTTTTGCGTGGCGAAACCCTCCACCCCGACATTTTCCAGCCCGATGGAATTGAGCATCCCCGACGCGGTTTCACAGATGCGCGGCGCGGGATTGCCAAAGCGCGGATTGGGCGAGATGCCCTTGGTTACCAGCCCGCCGAGCGCGGCAAGGGGCATGAGCCCCTCGAATTCCTTGCCGTAGCCGAAGGTGCCGGAGGCGGTCAGCACGGGGTTGCGAAAGTCGATACCGCCACAGCTGATGGCCATGGACAGCGGCGCGTTTGACGCGAAGTCGACGGGGGAAGAGGTCATACTTGCCCCTTCCGCCACATGACCGGCGCGCAGTCGGGATAATCAGGTCCGAGGCCATGAACACAGGCCCGTCGCTGCACACGTAGCGAAATGGCCGCGAGCGGGCCGGAATCGCGCACCCCAGACACACGCCAATCCCGCACGCCATCTGCTCCTCCATGGAGAGGTAGCATTCGATCCCGTGCGGCTCCGCGATTCGCGCCACAGCCCACAGCATCTCGCGCGGTCCGCAGGCAAAAATGCGCAGCCTTTCGCTGGCGATTGGCCGTGCGATGGTAATCGATGCGTGCCTCCAGCGCCGAGGTCACGCGTCCTCTGCGGCCGACCGAGCCGTCTTCGGTGGCCAAGCATGTGGCCAGGCCCATCCCACGCATTTCGCCCAGCAGGACCAAGTCGCGCGAAGTCCGGCCTCCGTAGATCATCTCGCAGCGGCCAACCAATCCGCGCCGCGCGGCGTGCTCCGCTTGCATGAAAAGCGGCGGCATGCCCACCCCGCCCGCAACGAGCAGATCCACACTGTCGGGCGTTGGATCCGGAAAACCATTTCCAAGCGGGCCAAGAACCGACACCCGCGTTCCTGGCAAGGCCCCTTCCAGCAAGCGAGTCCCTCTACCAACGGACTTGGCCAAGAGGTCGGCGCGACCTTCAGGGGCAACCGAGAGCAGCGAGACGGGCCGCGGCAGTAGAGGATCGCGCCCCCAGTCGCCGCGAAGCATTATGAATTGACCAGGCCGGCTTTGGGCGAGCGAGTCACATCCGCCCAGTCTGAGCACGAAGTAGCCATTGCCCAGCGCGCGATTCTCGATGATTCTTGCGTCAAAATAGCGCATTTGTTGGTTTGGAGTCCCTTTTACACCTTTCGACTGGCTTTGCGCCACGGTCGGATTGAGAGAAACTCATTGTTTAAGTTTAAAATGAGTTATGGTTTATAAATATATGTAATAATGTATGTATATTAAGCATCATTTGAAATGGATTAGATTTTGAACGCAAGCCGAGTCTGAACGAACACTCGGATTTGTTGCAGGTCCGAAGCTAACGTGTTACTAGGCGAAATCATAGAGAACCGGGGCACAACCATGGACTTCATGTTCGAGGATGATGTCGACGAGGTAGGGTCTGACGTAGAGGCGTACTGCCCTAAGTGCAAGGCCGACACGACCCACGTTGTCATCTCCAAATACGAAGACGAGATTCGTCGCGTTCAGTGCAATCCCTGCGGGGACGTGCACTCCTTCCGCAAGCCTCGGGGCGAGGCTGAGGAGGACATGCCCGAGCCTGTGGCTGCGCGCAAGCGGGCGTTGCTCAAGAAGCTGACCTGGGAGGAGTTCTTCGCCAAGCATGGCGAGCGAAATCCCAAGCCCTATGAGTTTCGCGACACCTATCGGGAGAACGCCATCGTTTTTCACCCGAAGTTTGGCAAGGGCTACGTGTCCGAAGTGGTTTCCGAAAGCAAGGTGGAGATCACCTTCTCGGACGCCCGGCGGATCCTCGTGCACAACCGGAAGGACATTCCTGGCTCCCCGGTCGGCAGGGAAGACGACGGCTTGCCCTCCACAGCCGTTCCTGCGAAGGGGACAGGCAAGGGGACGGCGAAGGCGATCGAGAAGCAGTCCGCCAAGCAAGCTGGCAAGCCGGTCGCGACGCCCAAGGCCACCGTGGCACCCATGGCAGCGACGCCTAAGGTTGCCGCGGTGCCCAAAGCCACGGCGACCAAGGCGCCGGCCAAGAAGGCCGAAGACAGAAAAGCCTCAGAAAAGAAGCCGGAGGCCAAGAAGCTCGCGCCAGCCAAGGCTCCTGCAGCCAAGAAGCCTGCAGCCAAGAAGCCTGTCGTGAAGAAGCCGGCAGCGAAGAAGCCGGCTGTGAAGAAGCCGGGCGCCAAGAAGGCAGCGAAGAAGAAATCCAAGTAGTTGAGTTCTAGGAAGGAACCCCTGGGAGGGTTCTTTCAATTCCCCGCGATGAGTACTGCCGGTCGGAGCCCGTCGTTGCCACGCGACTGGGAAGGAGCCCCAGGAGGTTCTTTCAATCTCCCGCGCCGACTATCGTCCGGCAGCCGACGAGCAACTCGCGCCGCTGCTCAGTTGGCTCAGCGGATGACCAGAACGAAGATGTCGTAGAAGGCGTGCGTGTAGACCGCGACGGCGAATCCGCGCAACTTGAACAGAACACCGAAAACGATCCCGGCCAGCACCCGGAAAGTAAACGAGCCGAAAGTGAAGGCGTCACCGGTTGGTGGCAGGTAGTGCACGAACGAGAACACCGCCGACGAGAAGACGAACGCGCCGAGAAGTGCGGCCCAACGGCTCATGCCGAGCAGCTTTTCGAAAGCCGCGATGCTGCCGCCTAGGAGGCCCAAGCGGAACACGGTTTCCTCGTATACCCCCGCGCCAAGCGACATGACGAGTCGGGTGACGAGCCCCTGCTCGGGCAGGCCCACGGCCAGGGTTGGAGGGAATCCCAGCACCTTCGTCATCAGCAACACGATCAGCGATCCCATGGTCAGGGCGTAGATGATGCTTTCGAGAAGGACCGGCAGGAACACCTTGCCGTTGAAGTGCTGCTTGCGCTTAAGCAGGGCGAGGGCAAGCGCGAACACTCCGACCACGGCGGCGAGGAAAAGTAGGTAACCCTTGAGGGTAAGTCCCAGTGAAGCGAAGAGGAAGGTTGTCACGAAGTCCGCCCCATTGAGCATGGGCAAGGTGAACAGCACGCCGACCTGGTAGATGAGAAACAAGGGAAAGACCAGGATGAGGCTGGTCAGAAGATTCCTGGGACTGGCTTGTTGGGCAGGAGGCACGCGAACTACTTCCAGTCGGGTTCGGCTTTGCTGCCAGATTGGGATGGGGCTGTGGGGGGGCTATCCGCGGCGCGAAAGGGAATTCCCGAATGGCTGGCCCGCGCGGCGGCGCGAACCACCCCCGGCGACTCCGCGGGTGGCTTGACCACGGCGGTAACTTCCCGTTGCGGGTCTAGGTATTTGCGCGCGGCTCGCGCGACGTCGGCGACCGTGACTTTCATGATGTTGTCCCCATAATGTCGGTAGGATTTCCAACCCTGACCGTAGGCCTCGTGGAAAGCCAGGGCTGCGGCCAACGCGCTCTTGCGCTGCAGCCCGATGGCGTGCACACCAATCAAGTAGCGCTGCGCACGCGCCAACTCGTCGGCGGTGATGCCCTTGTCGGCTACCTCGCGTAGCTCGCGGCGCACAACCTTGACCGCCTCATCGAGGTTCTCCGGGCTGCTGGCGAGGTACACAGCGAAGTAACCGGGATCGAGTCCCTCGACGGAGAACGCGCTGACCCGGTAGGCAAGGGCGCGCTTCTCGCGGATCTCGGTGAATAACCGGCCGCCTTGCCCCGAAAGCACGTATGCCAGCACCTCGAGCGGGAAGCGATCCTGACTGGCGAACCCTACGCCCTGGAAGCCGAGCACGAGGTGGGCTTGCTCCTTCGACATGAACTTGAAGACCTGGGCTGGCTCGGTGCGGTTGGGTTCGACTGGAACGGCTGGCTTGTCCAGGTTTTGCTCCGCCACGTTGGCGAAGAGGGCCGCGACCTTGGCCTTGACCCGCGCAGGATCCACGTCGCCCACCACCGCGATGGTCAGATTCGACGTGCTATAGCGCTGGCGGAAATAGTTGATGAGCTTGCGGCGCGTGAAGCTTGCGACCGTTTGGGCCGTGCCCATCGGATCGAGGCGATAGGGATGCTTCTGCCACATGGTCGCGTGAAAGAGCTTGAACGCGACCTGGCCCAGGTTGTCTTCCTGCGCGTGGATGTCGTCGAGCACGATGCGGCGCTCTTTTTCCAGCTCGTCCTCGGAGAAGGTGGCGTTGAGGATGCAATCCGCGACCAGGTCGAAGCCGCGTTCGAAGTAGCGGGAGAGAAACTCGGCCTGCACGCCAAGGCTGTTGCGGCCTGAGTATCCGGTGAGGGCGCCAGCCATGCCCTCGACCTCGTTCATGATCTGCTCGGCGCTGCGAGTCTTGGTTCCGCGCACGAGCAGAGCGGCCAGCATGTTCGAGATACCGTTGGATCGGTCATCCTCGTAGCGCAGACCGCCCACCCACGTCGCGCGCAGGGCAACGACCGGCACCGAGGTATCGCGCATGATGAGCAGCTTGAGTCCCGACGGAAATACGTATCGAATCACGCGATCGGCGTCGGGGGCCGAGGCCGCCGCGCGGGCAAAGCGCGCGCTCACCCGCGTTTCCGCGTTTTCGGCGGCCGTGCGCACACGCCCTAGGAACTTTTCCGTCTTGTTGGGTTGCAGTCCCATCCGCTTTTCGGGCACCTGGACGTAGATGGACATGTTGGAGGTGTGCAAGTATTGGCTCGCCACCCGGCGCAGGTCAGAGGCGGTGGTTTTCTGCAGGGCCGCCAGGTAGCGCTCCTCGAAATTGGGATCTCCAGCGATGGCGGAAAAGAATCCCAGCTTGCGTGCGTAGCCCTGGACCGTCTCTTTGTCGTAGACGCGATCGCTTTCCAGGATGGTCTTGGCCTTGGCCAGCTCCTCGGGAGGAACCTCTTCGTAGGCCATGCCAAGGACCTCGTCCAGCACGGCCCGGACCGCGTCCTCGATGCGACCGGGCGGCAGGCCGACCCCAATGACCAGGGCACCGGGATCCCGCGCCGAGAACAGATATGCCGACGTGCTGGTCGCAAGCTGTCGGTTGCGCACGACCTCGAGATTCAGTCGCGAGCTGTCGCCTTGCCCAAGCAGGACCGCCAGTAGGTCCAAAATCGCGATGTCGGGATGATTGATGGCGGGCGTGCGGAAGCCGAGCAGAACCTGGGCTTCCTTGACGTCGCGGGCCGCGCCCCGCACGCGCAGTCCGGCTTGCTCGGGTTGGTGTGGCCGCGGCCCCACCGCAACCCCGCGGGCCATGGGTGCGAAGGCTTGCGCGATCTTCGCCTTGGCCGCCGCGGCGTCGAAGTCTCCGACTACCACCAGGGTTACGTTGCTGGCCACGTAGTGCTTGGCGAAGAAAGCCAGGATATCGTCGCGGCGAAGCTTGCGCACCGTCGCCTCGTTGCCGATGATGGGGCGCCCATAGGGATGAACATCGAACACGGACTGGAAAAGACCCAGACCAGCCTGCCGTTCGGGATCGTCCATACCCTGCTTGATCTCCTCGAGCACAACGTTGCGCTCGCGCTCTAGCTCGCCAGCGTCGAAGCTGGAATTCATCAAGGTGTCGGCCAGGATGTCGAGGCCCGTGTCGAAGAACCGGCTGGCCAGGACCAGGTGGTAGACGGTTTCGTCGTGGCTGGTCCAGGCGTTGATCTCGCCACCTGCGCTCTCGACCTCGCGGGCAATCTGGCCCACGCCACGTTTCTTCGTACCCTTGAAGAGCATGTGCTCGAACACATGGGCGATGCCGGCCAGTTCGGGTGGCTCGTCGGCGGAGCCGATCTTGACCCACGCTTGAAAGGCCACGACCGGCGCGGCGTGATTTTCTTCGAGGACTACCTCTAAACCATTGTCGAGTTTGAATACCACGCGCTTGGGGCTCCCTTCCGCATCCACTGATTGTGCCTGCCTGCCCGATGGGCCAGCGAGTCTTCCGGCGCATCCGGCGAGAGTCGCAAGGACGAAGCAGGCAACTGCAGGTTTCACGGCGCAACCGTAGCACGAGGCAGACGCGTTGGGTGCCCTTGGGTGCCATCCAGCGTGCTAAAACGTCCATCATGCCGGACCCTTCCAAGTGTCCTATTTGCAAGCGCGAACTGCCGGTCCACCAGGGCGCCCCGGCCTTCGGCCCCTTTTGCTCGGCCCGCTGCCGGTCCATCGACCTGGGCAGCTGGCTCGACGGTCGCTACAGCATTGCCGCCACTCCGGAGGAGACCGAGGACGAGGACGTATCGGTATCCCTCCTGGACGAGAACGACGAGGACGGTGATGGCTGACCTTGGGTGGACTTTTTTGTGGCGACGGAACCCGTTCGTGATAACTTTCGCCGCCTTGACGGCGGGGATGGGTCTAGGGCTTCGGCCTGAAAACCCTGTTGGCAGGTGAAAACTCGGGGCGTGGCGCAGTCTGGTAGCGCGTTCGGTTCGGGACCGAAAGGCCGGAGGTTCAAATCCTCTCGCCCCGACAGAGACAACTTTTCAGGGCCGCTTGACGAGATCCCAGTATGCAACTCGCATTCTGGGCCGTGTCGCTGGCCGTTGGGATCCTGGCCGGCATCGTCGCGGGACCGCCGCAAGCCTGGGTGTTCGCGGGCATCGCCCTGGCGGCGTCTGCCTCGTTCGTGTGCCTCCGCGCGCGCAGCCTGGGGCTGGCCTTTGTGTTCGTGGCTTGCGGCATTGGGCTCGGGCAGCGCGAAGCGGCCCGGGCCCGGGCGCCGGCCGAGGTGGTCGAAGACAAACCGGTCGAGATCCTCGGGCAAGTCATGGCGGGCGCCGACGTTGCCGACCAGCCGGCAGCCCGTGGGGCAGCGAGTGAAATCGAAAGCCCGAACGGGAACGAGGGCAATGCGCTGCCATCCACCCGCTGTCATCTGCGCATCGAGGTGCAATCGGTGGAGGAGAAGAAGGTGTCGGCTACCCTGTCGTTGTTGGTGATCGAGGGCGTGCCAGACTTTGCTCCAGGCGATTGGGTTCGCTTCTCGAGTCGGCTCTATGTGCCGAGGGGATTCGCCAATCCCGGGCTGCCGGATACTCGGCTCCTGGCGCGGGGCCAGGGGATCGACTTGCTCGCGACGGTTCGCACGCCGTCGGATCTGCACCGGGTTCCAGGCCGCCGGTCGAGCCCGCTCGGCTATGCTAGGCGCTTGGCCTATCATCTGCGCCAGGCCATGGCCCGCGCGATCAATCATCGCTTGTCGGAACCAGCAGCCGGCTTCGTTCGCACCATGGTCGTCGGCGAGCGAACGGATGTGCCGGCCGAGGTCGAGGACGGTTTTCGAGCGGCCGGTGCCACGCACGTCTTGTCCGTGTCCGGTCTCCATCTTGCGGTGGTCGTGGCGCTGGTGTTCCAGGGCCTGAAGCGACTCATCTCTTGCTTCCCTGCCTGGTCCCTGCGAGTACCACCCAAGGTTCTCGCCTCGGCGCTGTCGTTGCCCGCCTGCGCCTTCTACACCTTGCTCACCGGCGAGGCCGTGGCCACCATGCGTTCTGCCCTCATGGCATCCGTGGTGCTGGGCGCGGCGGTCGTTAATCGGCCGGTCACGCTCGCCGCTGGCATTGCTGCCGCGGCCATCGTGCTTCTTGCGCAGTCGCCCCTGGCCATCCTCGATGTCTCGTTCCAGCTCTCGTTCGCCTCGGTCATCGGGCTTGGACTCTTCGCTCGCTGGCTATTGCCAAGTGGTCCCTTGGCAAAGTCGGGGCGTTCGAATCGCGCGCTGGCTTGGTTGCTGCGCTCGCTGTCGGCCAGCTTCGCCGCCAGCCTGGTGACCGCGCCGCTGGTCGCCCATCACTTCGGCGAAGTGACCCCAGCCGCGCCCATCGGCAATCTGGTTTTGGTGCCCGTGGTGGAACTGGTGGTTTTGCCATGTGGGCTGGTCGGCTCGCTGCTTGCGCTCTTGCATCCCTGGTTGGGCGCGCTGCCGATCATGCTGGCAGGGCTGGCCTCTCGGCTGGCCATTGTGCTGGCTGGGGTGTTTCGGCGGTTTGCGCCCGTTCTGCTGGTTCGCTATCCGAACTGGTGCGAATGCCTTCTGCTCGTGGCTGCGGCGGCGTTCTTTCTGCAGGCCTTGGTGGACAGGAAGCGTCCATACAAGCGCTGGCTCGTCGCCGCTGCCGCAGCCTTGCTCCTAGCTGGCACCAGCCTGCTTTGGCGCGATGCCATCCGGCGCACGCGGGACGACCTGCGCGTGACTTTCCTCGACGTGGGACAAGGTGACGCTGCCTTGGTCGAGGGGCCTGGCGGATTCGCGGCCCTCGTCGACGGAGGTGGACGCTATGACGACAGCTTCGACACCGGTGCGCGCATCGTGGAGCCGGTGCTGCGCGCGCGCGGAATCGCCAAGTTGGACTTGGTCGTTCTATCCCATCCCCATCCCGACCACATGAACGGACTCCTGCGCATTCTCAGACGATTTCCGGTGGGAATGCTGTGGACCAACGGCGACGACGGCAACAATCCCAAGTATCGGGCACTGATGGCCCTCGCCGTCGAGAACCATGTGTCCACCCCACCACCGTCGGCGATGACATCAGGGGGCTTGACCCTCACACCACTTGGCCCCTGGCTGGACGGCCGCATCGGCGTGCCTCCTGGGCTTGGAACCAACGATGCGTCCCTGGTGCTTCGTTTGGACTACGCCGGTCGAGGCATCTTGCTTTCGGGCGACATTGGCGAGGAAGGCGAAGCGGAGCTGCTCGACCGTCGCGCCGCCGGCATGGATGTGGCCTGCGACGTGCTGAAGATCCCCCATCACGGCAGCCGCCACGCATCGGGCGAGGCATTCCTCAACGCCGTCTCGCCGAATCTAGCCGTGGCCTCGGCGGGCAAATACAATCGCTTCGGCTTGCCGAGCCCGGCCGCGCTTGCACGCTACGCGCAGCGGGGCATCGTGGTGATGCGCACGGATCGCGACGGTGCGGTTGGTATCACCGTGGATAGCTCGGGCAACATCAGCACGACGTGCATGCGGGGCTGCCTGCCGTGAAGATAATTCGGTCAATGGCACCGCCTGAACGCGATGCTGACTGACGACCTACGTTCCGAGGATCTCGGAGGAGATTCTGGTCAACTCTCCGCGTAGAGCTTCAACTGCTCGCCGACGACTCCTTCGGTCAAACCGGTGCGCAGGCAATCTTGCAGACAGTCAGCGAGGGTGATTTGCATTTCCTCGACCCCACCGTCTTGCATTATCTTGTTGAGCAAGGATCGAGACTCGGGTGATTCCTCATCGCGGAGGAATTCCTTGACCATATCGATCGTGAGCTCGCCCGAAAAGTCGAGCATCGCGTGGTCAAGGAGATAGGCGATGAGCTGTTTCACAGGAACCTCCGGCAACTTGGATTGAAAAGCGAAACTCTGCTAATACCTCGTAAACGCAGCACAAATCAAGGATATTGCTGGTCTCGAAGGACGATTTGTGCGCTTTTCACCGACACTAGCCTACTCTGGGCTCTTCTGCACCTCGAAATGGGCCTACCTAGCGAGGTTCGCCGGATTGATCGACCCGTGTGGTCGCGTGAGCAGCATCGACTTCTTGACTGATTTCCAAGATTTTTCTACCGTCCTCAACGTGCCGCCCCGTCGCCAGTCTTGGGCGCTCGCGCTGGGATTCCTACTCTTGTCCGGCTGCGGGCCTGTCGTGTATCTGAAGGAGGTGAGTACACGTACGGCCGCGGCCTTGAACCAGGCCAAGGCCGATGGGGCGGATAAGCACGCCCCGTATGAGTACACGAAGGCCAACCTGTACTACGAGAAGGCGCGCGAAGATGCCGGCCGCGCACATTTTCAAGATGCCATTGATTGGGGACGTCGCAGCCAGGACTGTTCCACGCGTGCATCCGCCCTCGCGAAGTCGGTGCAAGCCAAGCACACCGAGGATACGCCCAGGCCCAACCAGAGTTGCGGGGAACTTTGACGGTGGAAATGCTTTCGCGGCGGATAATTGAAATGGAAACCCTGGGAGGGTTTGCTTCGCACTCGGCACCTGCCACCCGCCCTGCCACCCCCGCGCTGCGCGCGGCCTCGCCAAACCTTCCCGCGATGGTACGCGCCGAGCGAAGCTCGGCGGCTCCCCACGCGACTCGGCGCCTGGCGCTGGTGCTGGCTCTTCTGTCCGGCTGTGCCGGGGCTGATCTTGCGAGCGGTGTCGGCAAAGTCCGCGACCAACTTGAAACGGCACGGAGCAAAGGCGCGTATCGCTGCGCCCCTCGCGAATTGGCCAGCGGCGAAGCAAATGCGGAATTCGCCGAGCGCGAGTTCGACAAGGGCGAGTACTTCATCGCCAAGGATCGCTTGGAGGCCGCCCAGGCCGCGGCCAAAGAGGCGCTGCGTTTGTCCTCGGACGAGCGGACCTGTCCGAAACCGAAGCCGGAGCCGCCACGGCGCAGGGAGCCTGCGCCCGATCCGTTGGCCGATCGAGACGGCGACGGCATTCCCGATATTCGTGACAAGTGCCCGGACGAACCCGAGGACAAGGACGGCTTCGAAGACGAGGACGGCTGTCCCGATCCCGACAACGACAAGGACGGCATCCCGGACGCCCTCGACAAGTGCCCGAACGAACCCGAGGATTTCGACGGCTTCGAGGACGAGGACGGGTGTCCGGATCCGGACAACGACCGTGACGGCGTACTCGACGTCAGCGACAGGTGCCCGAACGAACCCGGCCCAGCGTCGAACGACGGCTGTCCGCCTAAGTTCGAGTTCATCAATGTCACCCAAGAAAAGATCGAGCTCAAACAAGCCATCTTCTTCCAGACCGCGAAGGCTGTCATCATGCCCAAGAGCTTCGGCCTCCTTGGCGAGGTGGCCGCGGTCTTGAACGCCCGAAGCAGCATGCACGTACGCATCGAGGGCCACACCGACAGCCGAGGCGCCCACGCCTACAACGTTCGTCTGTCGCAAGCCCGCGCCGATTCCGTGAAGGCCTACTTGGTTGGCAAGGGAATCGGTAGTGATCGGATGGAAGCAAAAGGGTATGGTCCTGATCAGCCGATTGACGACAACAAGACGTCCGCGGGCCGCGAACGCAATCGTCGCGTCGAATTCATGATCACGCAGCAATAGGAAGGAATCGCTACCATGGGCACAAAGGAACTAGGGTGGTCGGCCGCAAGATTCAGTGCGGTTCGATTTCTCGCACTCACGTTGAGTGTTTCCACCGTGGCACTCGCGCTCCCGGCGCGCACGGCGCACGCCGCGGACCAGAAGAAGGCACGCGACAAAATCGTCGAGCTCAACAAGCAGGCCCTGCTTTCCTACGAGGCCAAGGACTTCGAAACCGCCAAGGATTCTCCTGACCAAGGCGCTCAAGGAAGCCAAGCAGGCTGGCCTCGACGACGACAAGATGACGGCGCGAACCTACTTGCACCTGGGTGCCGTCTATTGGGTGGGCTTCCAGAACCAGGCCGTGGCGCTGCAGAACTTCGCCCTGGCCAAGAAGATTCGCCCCGACATCCAACTCACGCCTTCCATCGAAACGGCCGACTTGAAGTCGGTTTTCGATCTCGCCGCGACCGAGCCCGAACCCGCGCCCGCCCCCACACCCGTGAAGACAACGACACCGGTCCAGCCCCAGGCGCGCTCGTCATCGACGCCCTCGCCGCAGCTTTCGGGCGATGATGACGGCGAGCCCGATCTGCCGGTGACCATGAGCGCACCGCTGATGTGCGCGGTGCCGGATGTGGTGCCGCCCGGCAAGGCGCTGTCGATCCGTTGCGCCCTGAAGCCGGGACTGAACGCCAAAGTCGTCCAGCTGCACCACCGCGCGCCTGGGGTCGAGGCCTATCAGATCCTGCCCATGAAGAAATCGGCCAAGGGCTGGTACCTAGCGACTCTGCCCGGGAGCGTGATGACGGCGGGCAACCTGCAAGTCTACTTCGACGCCCGCGATGCCCGGGACAACGAAATCGCGAGCAACGGGCAAGTTGATAGTCCCTCGATCATCGAGATTCGCAAGAAGGGGGGGGCCAAGGTCGCGACTGAGTGTAGCGAGGACGATCCAATGTGCCGCATCAGGCGGAAGGCGAAAGACGACGCCTACGAGGCCGGCCTTCACCGCCGTCGAGAGGGGGCGTTTTGGTTTGGCGTGGGGGGCGGCGGGGGCTGGGGCTTTGCGCCAGCGGGAAAGCTCGAGTGGGAAAATTACATCCAGGTCAGCGCCATCACTACCACGACCGGCCAGTATCATCTGCTGCCCGAGGTAGGCTACATGTATTCGGACACCTTTGGGATCGCGCTCCAGGGGAGGTGGGAGTTCTTCAAGCAACAACAGGTTGCCTCTAGCACGCTGCCCGGCAATCCAACCACCCAGGCCTTTGCCGCCTTCGGGCGCGCCATCTGGTACACGGACTTGTCGAACGATGGCAACTTCGAGCTGTCGTACTCGGGTGACATCGGCGGTGGCTTCATTCGCTTCCCGGTGATGCCCGTTGTCGTGTACCAAACTGATTCCAGCGGAAACAGCAATCCCGATCCCAACAGAACCATCTACAAGACCGACACGCGGCCGGTGGGGCCAGTCTTGGTTGGCGCCAGCGTCGGTTTCATCTATCACATCTCCCGGCACTTCGCGCTCGCCCTGGATGGACGCTTTGTAACCGGAGCTCCTGCGTTCGGCGCCGTGCTTGAAGGTGGGCTCTCGGTCCAGCTCGCGCTCGGCGGCACGAAGGGGCCGGCTCCGACCGACGAGGAAGGCGAGGGCGAAGGCGGTCCTGGGCCAGGGAACGACGCGCCTCCGCCCGCCGATTCGTCCTCCAAGACGAAGAAGAGGAGTAGTCACTGATCCCTCGACGGCGCCAGGCCTTCTCCGTCATCGGGGGACCGGTTGAAACCTGGGGCGAGCCTACTGCGGCTCGCCTCGTTGGATCGCTCTTCGCGGCCGATCCCAGGGCTTGCTCGCGCCCTGACCCACGGGTTCCACAGCTACGCGGGCCGCATGCACCCGTCGACGGCCCGCACCGCCATCGCAGCTTTGACCAAGCCTGGCCAGCGCGTTCTGGATCCCTTCTGTGGCAGCGGCACGGTCTTGGTCGAGGCCATGGCCGCCGGTCGCGTGGCGGTGGGCGTGGATGCCAGCCCCCTGGCCATCCTCATCGCCAAGGTTCGCTCGACCCTTCTCGACGAGGCCACCTGCGAACGTCTGGTCCTGACCGCGCGGGAGATTTCACAAGAGGCCGCCGAGCGCGCGCGCAAACGCATTCGGCCCACCATCCCGTCCTGGGCCAGCCGCGAGAAGGAGCGCTTTTCTCCCCACGTCGCGCTCGAGCTACTCGGCCTGCGCGAGCTTCTGAGCGAGACGGGCGAGGATCCGGTCGGCTACGCCTTGCGCGCCTGCTTCTCGTCGATCTTGGTGAAGTTCATGCGCCAGAAGGAAGTGCCGAGCGAAGGCGAACCCGGCCAGCGCATCGGACGGGGCGTGCCGTCGCACTTCTTCGCCGGCCGCGCCGAAGAGTTGGCGCGATCGCTGATGGCACTGGCGCAGAAGACGCCCGCGGGAACGCCGCATGCCGGAGATTCTGCTTCGGCGATGCCCGCAAGCTTTCCCATCTGCCGGATAGCAACTTCGACCTCGTGCTGTCCTCGCCGCCCTACGCCGGGACCTACGACTACGCCGATCTCCACGACGTGCGTTTTCTTGTGGCTCGGTTTGCCGCGCGAGGATCTCGACCGGCGGCAGGTCGGCGCACGCGACGAATTCCTGGGCTCGACCGAGAAGCGCTGGCAGAAAGATCGGCGGCGCTGGCTGGGCGAGATCGGCGCGCGTGGTGCGGCCGGGCGGCCGGGTGGTGCTGGTCATCGGCGACGGCGTGGTCGGCAACCAGCCCGAGGACGCGGCCCTTGCCCTGCGCCTGGAAGCGCCCAAGGCGGGGCTGGTGCTCGTCGCCACGGCATCGCAAGCTCGCCCTCCGCGCGACCGCCGTCTCAGCGCCATCTTCGCCGGCCACCGACGGCGCGAACACATCATCCTGCTTCGGCGGGAGGGCTGAGAAGCTATCGTGGCACGAGCGTCGTTCGACCAGCTGGCCTTCCTTCGCGAGTTGGATGAGACGGATGAACGAGCTGCCCACGGCTGAGCATAAGGCCTGCAGCTCGCGCACGTTGGCGTCGGGCATGCTGCGTGCTCGCGTGTGCGTAGACGATATTGATGATGCGTGCTCCGATGGCGATGGGAATGACCAGCACGTCAGCCGGGGCTTGGCAGCGCAAGTACTTCCAGATTTGGGCGTGCAGGTGCGCGCCCTCGACGGGCGGCGATCCCCGGAAGGTCACCGCGCGCTCCTTGGCATTGCGGAACATGGAAGGCATCGACATGGGGAAGGCGATGGTTTCGATGGCGCGGGCGTCGATGCCGGGAGAGTATCCGCGCCACACGTGGGCGTTTGCCCCACGCAGCAGGAAGATGAGACCGCAGGCAAAGCGCGGCAGCATAAAATCGATGACGATGTCCGCGATCTGTTCGCGGTGTTCTGCGACCGACAAGTCGGTGAACGGCGTCTTCCAGGGCGATGGCTGCGCCGGGCGGTGGCGCCAGGGGATGTGCGCTGGTCGCGCCCCCGTCCGCCCGGTCGTGCAGGGTGTCGTGCGACGCAAGCGGCGCCACGCCCGCGAGGGACGGGATCTCGCGCGACAGCGATGATCCGGCGGCAATGTTCGCAGGGTCCGATCGAGCGGGTCGGGTCAGCTTGATCTCGATGTTGTAGAAGCGCTTGAGATTGCGCGCGATGGAAAGCTCGGAGGCGATCATGGGTTCGACGCGCGCGCCGAGCGCGAAGGACACGTCGTCGATGACGAGCACGTCCTGGGGCGTGGCCATGGCCACCACGATGCGCTTGGCGCCGGACTTGGCCGCGACCAGGGGAATAGCCATGTAGCGCGCCGCCAGGTTGGGTTTGAGCAGGGCAACGATGGCCGGATCGGCCTTGTCGAAGTGGCGCTGCAAGGCTGCGGGCATGCGCATCTGACGGCCAAGGGCCTCGGAAACTTGATCCGTCGTCGAGCCAGCCCGCGCTCGACGAGCTGTGTGCCCAGCTTGCCGCCAAGCAGGGAGCGGTCGCTCAGAATCGGCCTTCACCTGAACAGGTGTCAGCATTCCGAGCTGGATGAGGATTTCGCCAAGCTTCATTTTGTCGGTGGTTTTCAGCCGCGCCGCTGCCGGCCATTGATTCTCGCAGGACTCGGATCAAGAAACCAGCGCCCTTCGCGCCCTGACCAAGGCAATATTCGCCCCGTGCCAGCCCAGGGAAGTCTGCCGCTTGTCGTGCCCCGACGCACGCCCTTGGAGGCATTCGCGTCGGCGCTCCAAGGCGCCTACGGCCCGCAGGGCTGGTGGCCGCTGCTCGGGCACGCGGGCAGCAACCCGACCTTGACCGGACGGCTGACCGGCTACCATCCCGGCGACTTCAGCTTTCCGCGCACGGATGCCGAGCGATTCGAGATCTGCTGTGGCGCGATTCTGACCCAGAACACCGCCTGGACCAATGTCGAGCGGGCGCTCGACCTGCTGGCCCGCAAGGAGTTGCTTTCGCCGGACGCAATCCTTTCCGCCAGGGACGACACCCTGGAAACTGCGATCCGCTCGTCGGGCTATTTCCGCGCCAAAACGAAGAAGTTGCGCGCGTTCTCGGAATTCTACCTGCGCCTTGGGGCCGAACGCCCACGCGGGATGCCTTGCTTGGCGTGTGGGGGATCGGACCTGAAACCGCCGACAGTATCCGGCTCTACGCCTTCAAGGAGATCGAGATGGTCGTCGACGCCTACACCCTGCGCGTGCTGCTTCGCCACGGCTACTGCCGGCCGCCGCTCGACTACGCGCGCGCCAAGCGCTATTGCGAGGGTCACCTTCCTCGGTCGCTGGAAGGCTACCAGGAATTCCACGCCCTTATGGTCGAGCACGCCAAGCGCTTGCGCGCGCTGGCTAGCGCAGGATCTTCGCCAGCACGGCGTCGAGCTCGTCGAGGGAGGCGTAGTAGATTTCCAGGCGGCCGCTCTTGGGACTGGATTCCACCAACTTCACGCGCGTCGCGAGCGCCTGTTCGAGACGGTGGATCAGATCCCGCGCCGCGGGCGATGCCGTGGTCGGCGGTGGGGCGGGGCGGTTGTCGTTCTCGCGCTCGCGCTTGACCAGGGCCTCGACCTGCCGGACCGAGAGGCCGCGGCTGGCCGCCTGACGCGCGAGGCGTTCAATGGCCGGGTCGCTTTCGAGGCCCAGCAACGCTCGCGCGTGGCCCATGTTCAGGCGACCCTCGATGACCATGGCGCGCACCGCGGGTGGCAGCTTGAGCAGGCGCAGGGCATTGGCCACCGTGCTGCGATCCTTGCCCACGCGCGCCGAGAGCGATTCCTGGGTGTAGCCGAACTCGGCCACCAGGCGCTGATAGCCCTCGGCTTCCTCGATGGGGTTCGAGATCCTCGCGCTGCAGGTTTTCCACCAGCGCCATTTCGAAGGCCTGCGACTCGGCCACCTCGCGCACCACCGCCGGCACCTGGTGCAGGCCCGCGCGCTGGGCCGCTCGCCAGCGGCGTTCGCCCGCCACCAGCTCGAAGCCGCCGCCTTCGCGAACGCGCACGACCAGGGGCTGGATGATGCCCTGGCTGCGGATGGATTCGGCCAGCTCGTCGAGGCGGCCGTCGTCGAAGTGCTTGCGCGGTTGCTTGCTCGACGGGTGGATGCTCTCGATGTCGAGCGTGCGCAGCCCGCTGCCCGCCAGCGTGCGCGCGCTGACCTCGCTGGTGGATTCGCTGGCGTTCGGAATCAAGGCCGCCAGTCCTCGGCCCAGCGCTTGCCGCTTTCCCCCTGAGCTCATGCGGGTGTTCCCCCTTCGGCTGGCGCGGGTGTGGCGGGTGAGGAATTCGCGTGCGGCTTCCATGTAGCTCTTGGCGCCTTTCGAAGCCACATCGTAGAGCAAAATGGGCTTTCCGAACGAGGGCGCTTCGGACAGCCGCACGTTGCGCGGGATGGGGGTGTCGTAGACCCGGTCGCCGAAGTGGTTGCGTACTTCGCTCGACACCTGCTCGGTCAGATTCTGTCTCATGTCGACCATGCACAGAATGATGCCTTCGATGTCGAGGCCAGGATTGAGCGAACGCCCGACCAGCCCGACCGTGGCGCGCAGGTCCGACAATCCCTCGAGAGCGTAGTACTCGCACTGCAAGGGCACCAACACGCCGTCGGCCGCGCACAGGGCATTCAGGGTGAGCAGGCCCAGCGAGGGTGGTGTGTCAATGATGATGAAGTCGTAGTCGGGGGCCGCCAGACGCAAGGGATCGCGCAGCTTCATCTCGCGACCAGGCAAGGACACCAGCTCGATTTCGGCGCCGGTCAGGTCCTGGCCCGAGGGCACAAGCTTTAGAAAGGGCAACTCGGTGGCGCGCGTGACCTCGGCGATGCTCTTTCTTCCGATGAGCACGTCGTAGACGCTGCCGCCCTCGGCGCCCGCCGACTGGCGTGCGTGTCCCAGCCCAGAGGTGGCGTTGCCCTGCGGATCCATATCCACGAGCAGCACGCGCTTCTCCGCCACGGCGAGTGAGGCCGATAAGTTAACTGCGGTGGTCGTCTTGCCGACGCCGCCCTTCTGGTTCGCTACCGCGATTACCCGGCCCATGAAGTGTCGTCGCCCAGGCGTTGGGGAGCACCCTCCTAGCATCAACGCCATGAGGTTTTCAACTTCGTCCGTGGTCAGTGGGCGTTGGAGGCCGGGAAAACCACAAAAAATTGACGACAGTTCCAGATGTCGTACTACTTGTACCTACATGTAGCGTGTTTCCCTGCAACATCAGCTATCAAGGAGAACCAAGACATGAAGTACGGCGACCAGAGGATTTACCGGACCTTCGAAGAGTTCGAGCGTGAAGAGCTGCGCAGGGCGGACGGAATGAGCACCGGAATGGACGACATGCTCGGCGAGATGTTCGCTCGAAGAGCTCGATTTCGATTTCAAGTCGTCGCGCCGGGCCGCTGACGACGACGACGAGGACTAGGATTGATTGCAATAGGAACCATGGGAGGGTTCTGCTCTGCACTCGGCACCTGCCAGCCCGCCCTGCCACCCCCCTCGCTGCGCTCGGCCTCGCCAAACCCTTCCGTGATGGTGTGCGGAGAGCACAGCTCGCCGGCTCCCCACGCGCATTGAGCGAGCAAATTGATCTGCTTCGCTCCCGTTTCCGGTCCTGTCGTCGCCTTTCGGCGTCGAAACCCAACAGCAGCCGGGAACGGGGACGGGAGGGAAGCAGATCCGTCGGTGATGCCGGACCTGATGCCACATCCTCGACGGCATGTGTGTGAAAGCGGTCGACTCGCCTCACGTGGGACTTCGCGATGACCGCGCTCTTGGGTTTCGGCGGAGATGACCGGAAGGCCGAAAACCTTTGGAACGCCGATTGCTTCCTGTATATCGGAAAGCCTCCGAGCGCTCGTCGCGACCTCGCGCTGACGTTCGACCTGGAAGTCCTATGCGAATCGCTCATCTCTGCACATTTTGGCCCCTCACCACCGGGCTCTCTCACTACGTCGATGCCTTGATTCAGGGGATGCGGGCCTGCCGCTCCGATCGGCACATCGTTCTCGCGGAAATCGGCTCGCTGGCCACGGGGACCGATGCCTACGAATGCATTCCCTGCTACCGACGAGAAGACGACTATGTGGACGGCGTTGTCGATGCCGCTCGAAACAAGCAGGTGGAGCTGCTGGTTGTCCAGTACGCAAGCGATCTCTTTGGAAATGACAACCGTCTGCCGCGCCTTTTGGCCGCCCTGCGACCGCTGGGCATCAAGACCGTCGTGAATATGCACTCGGTGTATCCGGCCAAGTGGCGCACGGGCTACAAACCGGGCCGCACCTCAGGGGACTTCGACCGCGCCGTCGGCGAGCAGGCTTCGCTTGTCACCGTGCACAGCCAGCGCATGAAAAGCGATCTACTCTCGCGTGGGCTAGCGCCCGAAAAGCTCGTCGTCATCCCCCACGGCACGCCGACCATGCCTGTGCTCGACAAGGCGGAATGCCGAGCCAAGCTCGACCTGCCCGCCAACGCCAAGCTGGTTCTCTTCTTCGGATTCATCTGGCCGGGCAAGGGGCTCGATTTTCTGCTCAAGGTGTTTCGGGACGTTCGGCGGCAGGTGCCCGACGCCTTTCTTCTGGTCGGTGGCCACACGCGGCGACGCTTGTGGGGAAGCTACGTGGACTACCTGAAGCTGCGCGCTCGGCTGATGGGCTTTGCCTCGCACAGCCGGTTTTGGGGCGGCTACGTGGCCGAGGAAAAGGTGGCCGAGGTGTATTCCGCGGCCGATGTCGTGGCCATGCCCTACCAGCAAGAGTACAGCTCGGCCAGCGGCGTGGTTCATCAGACCGCTGCCATGGGAAAGCTCATGCTGTGCTCGCGTATCGCCAAGTTCGACGAGGTGGAAACCGGCATCGATCCGGCATTGACCGTCGCTCCCGACGATCGCGCGGGTTGGACGCGCACCCTGGTGCGTCTGCTGTGCGACGAGGAATGGGGCAACCAGCTCACGTCGAAGATTCGTGACTTCGCCGAGTCCACGAGCTGGGCCAACGTGGGCAAGCTGCATTGGGAGCACTACACTCGATTGCTGGGACAGAGTCGATGATCCCCAATCGCTACCACTTCGTCTGGTTTGGCCGCGCTTTTCCCTTCACCCACGCCCTGGCCATTCGCTCGCTGGCGCGCACGTGCGCTCCCGAGGCCATCGTGCTCCATGTCTCGGAGGATCTTGCGGGCCTAGCCCATTTCGACGCGGTCGCGGCCGAGGTGCCGGTGCTGAGCCAGCGCCGCCTGGACATCGATCACCTGCTGGCTGGTTGTGAGGGCTTCGATCTTTCCGCGCTCCGATCCGCCTATCTCGATTTGCTGGAACGGAAGCGTTGGGCGGCCTTGTCGGATATTCTGCGCTACCTGATCCTGCTGCGCGAAGGCGGCGTGTATCTGGATTTCGACATCATCGCCGTGCGCGACCTGCGACCTGTTCTACGATCGTGCCAAGGTTTCTGCGGTCGAGAACGCATCCTGGTGCCGGCCAGTGTCCACCGTGGACGGCGCTGGACCAGCTACTTGCGCACCAGCCCCCTGGATCTGATTCGACAGATCTGCTCGCGTGCCACGGCTGGCATCGACTGGTGGAAGCGCATCGAGCACTTCTATCCGGCGGCCATCAACGGCGCAGTCCTGGGGCTCGAGTCGGGCCACGCGCTCGCGCGCGAGGCGCTGGCGGCCGTTCCTGCTCTCGTGCCGGCTCTGGAACGCCGCCGCCCCGCCATCGGTCCGGACTTGCTTCAGGATCTCATCGACGGCAAGCAGCGCACGGACATGAAAGTTTTCGACGTGCCCGCGTTCTATCCCTTGGGGCCGACCATGGCGGTGCACTATTTTCGGCGGACGACGAATGTCGCGGAGCTTGCGCGCAAGGTGGTGACCGACGCGACCTACGTCGTGCACTGGTACAACGACGACCTGCGGAAGCAGCCTCGGCCCGAGGATGCCCGTGCGCTTTCCACCCTTGCGGATAGCCAGCTCTTCGCGTACATCGCCAAGCGATTCACCCAGGCGAGCCAGCCATGAAGCGCAAGACCGTCGTCCAACTCGTTTGCGTCAGCGCAGCGCTCGCGGCGCTGCTTTGGCTGCTGGGGAAGATCGGCTGGGCCACCATCGGGCACGCGCTGGGGCAGGTGGGGTGGAAGGGGCTCTTCCCGCTCATGCTGCTGGGCTGGACCGAGAGCTTCTCGGATGGCACGGCCTTGTGGGTCGTCATGGGCCAGCGCTTGCGCTACGGCTTTGGAATTGCGGTCAACGCCGCCGGCTCCATGCTGAATCTGATCCTGCCCTGGGAATCGGGCGAGGTGCTCAAAGGTACCCTGCTGCGCGGACAGTTCGGCACCCAGTCCGCCGTGTCCGGCACTATCCTTTGGAACTACATCTTCAAAATCTCCCGGCCGGCTGTTTCCCTGACCGCTGCTTTGTGTGGCTGGGCCTTTGCTCGCCATACGGCCGGCTTTGACATGGGTATCATCCTCCTTGCCAATCTGTTTTCCTTCTTTCCGTACCTCGTGTTGCGGGTGCTCATTCGCTACGGCGCCGCCGCGGGCTTGGTGCGCGTTCTTGGCATCCTTCCCGTGCTGCGTCGCCATTCCACCCATTGGATCGAAAGCGCGCGCAACATCGACCGGGAAGTCAGGCAGTTTTGGCACGATCGACCTGCCGACTACCTGAAGGTGTTCGGTCTTCAGTTGGTGGCGCGGGCGACCGGATGGGCGAGCATCTACGTGGCGCTCAATGCGCTGGGCACGAACTGCAGTTTTGGCCAAGCCTCGCTGCTGTATGCAGCCGTCAACGTTACCGACTACATCGTCGCGGTGTTGCCCGCACGCGTGGGAGTCTCCGAGGGAACGTCTTACCTTATCTTCAAGTTTCTGGGACTCGATCCTGCCACGGGTGTCATCATGTACGTCGTCTTGCGAATCCGCACCATCCTGGCCAACGGCCTTCTAACCCCGGCGGCGTTCTTCAACTGGAAGGCGCCTTCGACCAGCGACGATGAGCCAGCCGGGTGAGTGTGGTAGTTTGCTCGCGATGCAAAAGAAGGCCGTACTCGCTTTGCTGGTCGACGGAGCCAGGGCGGATGTCTTGGCGCGCATGGCGCAGGCCGGGGAGTTGCCTGCGCTACAAAGCCACTTCGTCGATCGCGGTGGGCTTGCTACGGCCACGTCTGTGTTTCCGACCGTCAGCGGTCCGGCCCACTTGCCCCTGCTGGCAGGCGTGCATCCAGGAGCCGCGAATCTGCCAGGGATTCGCTGGGCCGAGCGGCCGAGCGGGCGTCGTGGTTGGTTCTTCGGCCGCACGCGGTCTTACATGGCACCTTTTCGTGCCTGGAAGCTGGAACGGGATGTTCCCTCGCACATCACCACCCTCTTCGCGCATGTTCCGGACATGGCGGATGTGAACACTTGGTTCGTACGCGGCTGCCCCGGGTCGGCACGCCGCACCCGCTGGTCCAAGCCCACAGCCTTTGTGCGCAGCCTGGTCACGCGCAATTGGCATCGTTCGGAAGATCAGGCCGAGAAGGCGCTGCTGGGCGCAATCGAGCGCGGCTTCACCTCCGTGCACGCGGTCTTTCCAGCCATCGACGAGCTCGGCCACCGCTTTGGGCCGCTGTCCGAGCCCAGCTTCGAAGCCTATCGGCGCTTCGATCGCGCCCTGCAAAGAATTCTAGATGCGCTTGCTCGGCGCAAGCAGCTTGAGGAAACCCTTATCGTGATTTCCTCAGACCACGGCCAAACCGCGACCCACACCCACGTCGACATCGACAGCGTCGTGTCGAGGGTCTACCCCCAAACCGTGTGCTACCCAAAGATCTGGCGGCACGCCTTCTCTGCCGAAGCGGCGGTCATGGTTTCGGGCAACTCGATGGCCAATGTGTATGTGCAAGGCGCGCAGGGATGGCAGACGCGGCCGGATTTCGACGCGCCGTCGTCGCGGGCCGCGCAGCTCAAGGCTTGTCTGCTCGAACACGAGGCCATCGAGCACGTCATCTATCGCGGGGCGAGTCCAGGTGTTTTCGTCATCGCCAATCGGGAAGGTGCCCTGCGCATGGAACTTGTGGACGGTGAAGATGCCGTCGGCCCGCGGGTGCGCTTGTCGCGCGAGGGAAAGGATCCGCTTGGCTACGGCGAGCTTCCCTCTCTGGCGGGTCGCAAGGAGATCGCTGAATGGTCGGCGGGTTCGGCGTATCCCGATGCACCCTGGCAGATCGTTCGCTTCTTTGCCTCGCACCGCGCGGGCGATCTGGCGGTGTGCGCGCGGCACGGATTCGATCTGCGCGCGAGCTTCGAGTACCAACCGCACAACGGTTCGCACGGTGGCCTGCACCGCGATCACATGCTGGTGCCGGCCTTGACCAACGGTCGCTGGGCGAAGGACAGAATGCGGACCGTGGATCTCTTCCCATCGATCCTGACCGCTCTCGGCAAGCCCATTCCAGCCGGCATCGACGGCGAGCCGGTGGCCATCGAGTAGCCGCCTACCGCGTATTGGTCGCGCCCGATTCGCAGCCGCGCCGTCGGAAAATTCGCACCGTCCCGACGGTACTGACGACATCGTAGTTGGCTTGCAGGTAATCCATCATGCGCGGGAAGCTCTCGACCGGGAAGGCCTTCCAGTTGCGGAAGGTGTGCGAGCCATCGAGGATGTACGTCGCGCGGCTGCGTTCGAGATCGCTCATGAGCTGTTCCCAGTGCTCGGGCCGAATCACGTCGCTGGCCTTGACCCGTCCCGATCGGATGGCCCAGTTGCCCGGAACGTAGCCGCAGATGGTTGACGACGGACCGACGAATCGACTGGCCAGGGGAAGGTCGGCGGGATACACGAACATCGCGCCTGGTCCCCAACTGAACATGGAGGCGCCTTCGTGGCACGCGTCCGCGTGCAGAACCTCGGCTACCTTGCGATAGGCCGGGTTGTGCTCTTCCCAGGGAAATTCGTGGCCACTGAGGTAGAGGATTCCGTTGGCCACGCTGAAGCAAAACCAACTCGCCAGGGCGTAGGCCAGGGTCAGCTTGGCCCAGGGGCTGGCGGGCGATGTCCAGAGCGCCGCCAGCACCGGCCCCGCGCCCAGCGCCAGCGGCGTATAGAGGGGCACGAAGTAGTGCGGATACATGCGGAAGCCGACGAAGACAATCGGGAAGGTGCAGGCCAGGACCCCGGCGATGAAGGTCCACTGGTAGCGGGGCAGGCGCGAGCGCGAATGGAGAGCCAGCACCCACAGCCCCACGGTCGCAGCCAGGAATGGCAGAAAGTACTTCGCGATTCGCTGAAGGATCTCGCCCGTCTCCATGGGCTGCTGGGCGTAGCCGAAGTTGTAGAGCACGGTCCAGTAGAGGAAGGGCTGGGCGTCGCCGAGCGCGGCGAAGATTCCGTACGTCGCCACAAGTGGGATTGCCAGCCCGGCAACGAGTGCCATCAACGATGCGGGCAAGGTCCGAAGCGATGCGCGATTCGCCAGGACAGCTGCCAAAGCCAGCGCCGGGAACCACGCCAGCGCCTGCTGTTTGAACAACATGGCGATGCCGAGCAAACCGCCGCTGAAAAACAACCAGGCGAATCTTCGGGCGCGGGCCTCGTCCGCGAGCACGGCCACGGCCCAGGTTGCTGGCAGGAGCATGAGCATCTCGCAGTTCACGGAGTGCATGTCGTGTGCGAGATAGGACGCGCCGAAGACCAGAAAGGCCATGCCCGCCAGGGCGCCCCGGCGGTCGTGGCCAAAGAAGGCGGAGACGCCAAGCGCAGTAAGGGGAATGGTGACGACCACGGACAGCACGTGGATGGCGAACATCCCGCGCCCGAACAGAAGCTGGGCGAACGCGTAGTAGAGGTAGAGAAGCGGCGGCTTGTTGTCCACGAAGCCGACATAGAGATGCTTGCCGCGCAAAAACTCCCACGAGCCCACGATGTGCATGGCCTCGTCGACGTCCAGGATGTCCACGCCGACGAGAAAGCCACGGCTGGCCAGGCTGGTCGCTACGAACAGGAAAAACAGCGCCCAACCGGGCCGGCGGCGGTAGAAATTTCCAGCCTTCTGGAGAATCTCCCTGGGGCGCATCGGATTCTCTGGGTGGGCGGCGCGGCCCGGCTTCAAAGCCTGCGGGCCTTGTGTTTGGTGTAGGGCCGGTAGCGCAGATGGTACCAGGCGTAGGCCGAGCCGAATTGGATCCGCCTTGGCAGGGACAATCCATCGAAGCTGGGCCAAAACAGGTTGCAGGTGTCGCAAGGGGGAGCCTGGCGGCGTTTGCCGGTTCGGTGCGCTTGCCTGTAGGCCCGAGCGCGCTGGCCGTTGTAGATGTCCAGCACCGATTCCTTGGTGACGTCGCCCCAGCCGAAGTTGCCTTCCGCGTCCATGCAACACAAGGTTACGCGACCATTGGAGAGCACGTCGACGCGGCTCAGGTGCTCACAGGGAAAATTCGGCACCGGCAGGGGGCTGTTCACGTCGCCCAGGTAGTTGAACAGCCCGACGATCATACAGTTGACGTTCTTGTCGCGGCAGTAGGCCGTGAAGCGCTTTTCGTCATTCGCAGTCGTTTCCTTGGTGCGGGTCATACGTACCGTGATCTCGCGGGCCAGTCGCGTGCGCCGCGAAGGATCGACCGCGTAGTCAATGTTGCGCAGGGTTCGCTCTAGGCGCAGGCCCATGACGGCTGCGTACTTCTCCGCATCGAGCGTGTTGAGACTGACAAACAAGTGATCGATGCCGAGGCCGAGCAGCGCATCCACGCGCTTGTCGGTGAGCCCGAAGCCGTTGGTGTAAAGCCGCAACTTGGTGACGGGCAAGCGTTCACGGATGTACTGCAAACGGGGGATGATTTGAGGATCCATGAACGGTTCGCCATTCAGGAATGGCTCGATGGCTTTCAGTTCAAACGTGGTGCAATCGTCGACTATCTTGCGGAAGGTCTCGTCCGACATGGCCTGGCGGTCGCGGCTCATCACGCTGTTGGGGCAGAATGCGCACTTGGCGTTGCAGGCGTTGGTGGTTTCGATGGCCACTAGGCGCGGGATTTCAAGGGCGCCCCTGCGGAGTGCAGGTGTCGAGCTCGAATCATCAACGCTCAAGTGGACCTCATCGAGGATTCGACGAAAGCTTGCGCCGACGTTTTTCGCGCCAAAGGATGATGGCGGGCATGGCGACCAGGGCGGCGGCCAAGCACGAAACCTCGCCCAGAATGGCCATCAGTCCGAACCCGCGCAGGGCCCGGCTACTGGCGGCGAGCAGCGAGCCGTAGCCCACGATGGTGGTCCAGGAACAGAGTGCGACGGCGGCGCCGGTCGAGCCGACGGCCCGGACCATATCGCGATCGTCCCGGTAGCGTTGCGCGACGTTGAGGCCGTATTCCGCGCCGATTCCGAAGGTGATGGGCAACGCGATGAAGTTGAGAAACGTGATCTTGACCTCGGCGGTTCCGGCGATGCCCACCATCCAAACCACGCCCACGAGGAGGGTGGCGATGGCCGACAGGGCGGCCGAGCGGGGGCGCATGATGAGGAAGGAAAACAGCAACACGACGACGAGCGATGCACCCGTGGCCAAGGGCCCGTCGTGCAAGATGGATCGAATCATGCCCGCGAACACCACGGCGCTGCCCGAGGTCGCGAGGGTTTTGCCAAACTCCGGAAGCGGAAGGTACTGCAGAACGTGGGCGATGCGCAGAAGATCGCGGCCGTTCCACACCGAGAGATGCTCTTCGATAGGATACACCAGCACCACCCGCCCGATGGTCCCATCTGCTTCGGTGAAGGGGCGTCGCGCCAGCGAGGGAACGTCCGCTGGCGTGAGCAGGTGAAGATCCTCGGGGATGTCGATTTGGGCGATCTGCTTGCGCTCTTTTTCGCTCAGGGCTTGCAGCGCCTTGTCCTGGGTGAGTTTTCGAATGTCGCGCAGGAGCTCCATCTTGCGGGTCTGACTTTCAGGCGTTCCGGGAAGTACGTCGTTGATAGTGACGATCTGGCCGATGACGTGTTCGGATTGATCGTTCCGCCAAATGGACGCGCGAATCGCTTCGACCTCGTTGAGGTTGTCCGCCAGCACGATGGTGGGCGAGGGCCAGCGACCGAACAACTTTTCCATGCTCTGGTTGAATTGGCGGGAATCCTCGGTGCTCTGCAGGTTGGCGTTCAGCTTGCGGAAGTCGTATTCGAAGGGCGCGCCGGCGAAGTGCAGCAGACCCACGCTGCAGAAGAGGGTCAGCGCAGCGGCCACGATGGCGATGCTGCGCGGATGGCAGTCAATCCAGCGACCGAGAAAGGACAGGCTCAAGGGTGCACGAGCCGGGCGATGGTTTTTCGCCGACGCCCGCCGGTCGAGGAGAAAGAAGATGGCGGGCAGAACCGTGAAAGTAAGGCCCCAGCAGAATAGGACGCCAAACGCGGCCATCACGCCGAATTGGTAGAAGCCGCGAAACTTGGTCAGCATCAAGGTCGCGTAGGCCGCGGATGCGCAAACCGCCGCCACGCCGGTTCCGCGCGTGACCCCAGCAATCGCGCGTTCCATGGCATCGAAGGTCGAGGCACCCGAGGCCCGGCACTCCTCGTAGCGCGACATCAAGATGATGGCGTAGTTGATGCCGTTGCCGACAATGATCGAACCCAGAAAGGCGGTGGAGGAATTGACATAGCCGAAGGCCAACTCGGCCACCGCGAAGGCCATCACCGTGCCGATGATGGCCGAGGTCGCAATCAACGGCAACGAGCGCAGCCGCCGGAAGTAAAGCGCGATGGAAAACGCAACAATGACCAGGCAAGTGACGGTAACCCACAGAATGTCGCTTTCGACGGCCTTGCGGGTGGCGATGGCGGTAGCCACCGGGCCGCCGACAAAGGCGTCCATGTGGGGGTGAAAGGCGTGCGGGTCGTTCTCTCGAATGAGCCGGGTGGCGGCTTGGTAGATGCCTTCGCCGCCGCGCTCCCCGAAAATCCCGCCTGGGGGAAGCGCGGCGATCCAGACGTAGCTGCCATCCTGGTTGCTGAACACGCCGTCGGGAAAGCGGCCCCCCAAGTGGTCCTGCTTGGTGAGCCTAGCGCGCATGGAATCGACCGATTCCTCGTCGTCGTCGGACAAATCGACGAGCAGAGGATTCTTGCGCTTCGTGATCTCGCTGCGCAAGCGGTCCCGGATGGAGGTCAGGTCATCTTCGCCGATGTAGAGCCACTTGTTGCTTTCGAAAAAAGCCTTGAGGTCGCGGATGTGGTAGGTGGCCAAGGCAATCGTCGACTTCGGCAGGGCCTGCAACTTCTGCATCAGCGCATCGGCGTAGCGCAGGTTCGCGTCCCGGTCGGGAGAACGGATGCCGATGAGCAGCAGCGACATGTCCCCCAGGCGCTTTTGCGTCTTTTCCAGGGCCACCACGCCGGGATCGTCGCTGGGCAGAAGCTCGGAGATGGCGGTCTTGAGCTCCAGCTTGGACGCGAGAAAGGCCGCGACCGCGAAGAGCAGCAGGGTGGCAATCAGAATTGCGCCCGCGCGGCGAGAAACGAATCGGCAGTAGCGCGCGGATCTGGAATCGGTCGAGGACAACATCTGGAGAGCAGAACCTAACCTGTTCACGCCTCGCGAAACAAGGCTTGTCGTCATGCCGGCCAGGACCTGCGCTATGAATAGGCATGCCATCGACCAGCCACCGCGTGAGCGCCTTCACCGAGTCGGTCATCCGTTCCATGACCCGCTTGGCGAACAAGCACGGGGCCATCAACCTTTCGCAGGGCTTTCCCGACTTCGATCCGCCCGAGGCGCTTGCGCAAGCTGCCCAGCACGCGGGCAGACACGGCCCTCATCAGTACGCGGTGACCTGGGGCGCGCCCGGTTTCCGCGCGGCCTTGGCACGCAAGCAGTCGCGATTCATGGGCATGGACATCGATCCAGACGAGAACATCGTGGTCACCTGCGGCAGTACCGAGGCCATGATGGCGGCCATGATGACCGCCTGCAATCCAGGCGATCGGGTGGTCGTGTTTTCGCCCTTCTATGAGAACTACGTCGCGGACGCCATCCTGTCCGGGGCCGAACCTGTCTTCGTGCCGCTGCAACCGCCGGACTTCCGCTTCGACCCGGACGAATTGCGCCGGGCGTTCGCCCAGAAACCCAAGGCCTTGATTCTGTGCAATCCCGCCAATCCCTCGGGTCGCGTGTTCACCCGTTCCGAGTTGGAGCTGATCGCAGGCCTGGCCGAGGAGTTCGACACTTTCGTGATCACCGACGAGGTCTACGAGCACATCGTCTACGCCCCGCACCGCCACGTCTACTTCGCCTCGCTGCCTGGCATGGCCAAGCGAACCATTAGCTGCGGCTCGCTGTCCAAGACCTACTCCATCACGGGTTGGCGCTTGGGCTACATCATCGCCGCGCCCGAGATCATCGCGGGTGCTCGCAAGGTGCACGACTTTCTGACCGTCGGTGCTGCGGCGCCGCTGCAAGAAGCGGCCATCGCCGGCCTGGACCTGCCGGACAGCTACTACGCCGAGTTGCAGTCAAGCTACAGCGCCAAACGCGATCTGTTCCTAGGTTACTTGCGCCAGGCCGGCCTGACCTTCACGGAGCCCGAGGGTGCTTACTACGTGATGGTCGACATTGCCGAATTCGGCTGCGCCTCCGATCGCGCGTTTTGCGAGTGGCTGACCACCGAAGTCGGGGTCGCTGCCGTGCCCGGATCCAGTTTCTTCCGAGAATCGGTGAATCGCTACATTCGATTCCATTTCGCCAAGCGAGCGGAGACCTTGACCGCCGCTGGCGAGCGGTTGCTCGGGCTGCAAGGGCGGGCAAGGGTTGCAGTTGCGTATGACACGTGATGCTGGCAAGCTGCTGGCTTCCTGACCATGAACAAAACCTCTTTGATGTCCGCTGTTTTGGCCAGTGCACTCGCAACCCTCGGGGCGTGCGCCCATCCGCCGCCGCCGCCGCCGTCGCCGCCGTCGCCCTGCCCAACGCCCGAACCCATCCGGTTGACTCTCAGCGCTTCGACCCGCCTTAATCCCGGCGAGAATGGTGAGTCGCTAGCGACCACGGTACGCATCTACCAGCTCAAGGACACGGGCAAGCTGGTCGAGGCCAGCCTGGACCGCATCCTCGACGGAGATCGTGCTGTGCTCGGCGAGGACTTCGTCTCGGTGCAAGAGCTCACCCTCTACCCTGGCGAAAAGGCGGCTCCTGTCATGGTCCGCGGCGAGGGGACTACCAGCCTGGCGGTGGTGGCCATGTTCCGCCGCCCAGTGGGGCCGTCGTGGCGGGCCATTCGCAAGCTGCCACCCCCGGATCCTCAACATTGTCACGGTACGGTCGCAACTTCGGCGGCGCTTGCGGCGTCTCAGTTGAAGTTCACCTTGGAAGAGAGTCGAGTGGATATGCGATGAGGTCTACGTCATGAAGGGTCTTCAGCGAGTCGTCTGGTCCGAGGGGATGCTGGTTTCGCCCCAGCACATGCAGCAGGCGGACCTGTATCACGAGAGGATGCTCGACTGCCGTCTGGCGGCGAGCACGCCGCTTTCGTGGGGCATCTCGGCGGTGCAGGTAGACGCTGGCGCGCTGGCGGCGGACCAACTTGTGGTCAGCCGATTCTCGGGCGTCTTTCCCGACGGGCTCCCGCTTGATCTCAAGGCCGGCGATCCCGAGGCTCCGGCAGCGCGCCCCATCGGCGCGAATTTCCCCCCCGCGCTGCCCGCGCTGGAGGTGTTCCTGGCCGTGCCCAAGGAGCGTGAAGGCGTGCCCTCGGTGGCGGCGGAGGTTGCGGCGGACGCCAAAGCGCCGGCGGGGAAGGCCGCCATTCGAACCCGTTTCCGCAGCGCCAGTCAGAAAATCGTCGACATGACCGGCGAGGCCGCGGATCTCGCCATGGCGTTTGCCCAGCGCAACCTGACCGTGCTCTTCGGCAACGAGGCGCGCGACGACTACGAGTCCATCAAAATTGCCGAGGTCGTGCGCGATGCCGGCGGCGCCTTGCTGGTCAGCGACGCCTACATCCCGTCGGTACTGACCATCTCGGCCTCGCCCTTCTTGATGGGCGCGGTTCAGCGTCTGCTCGCCCTCATGGTGGCCAAGCAACGCCAACTCTCGGCGGAGCGCGCCCAGCGAGATTCTGCCTCCATCGAGTTCGGCGCCAACGACGTGACCCGTTACCTACAACTCTCGGCGCTCAACGCCACCATTCCGTTCCTGGTCCACGCCGGCCGCAACGGCGAGCTCAGCCCGCGCGAGCTTTTCCTGTTCCTGATTCAAAGCGCGGGGCAGCTCTCCACATTTTCCGTCGATACCGATCCTTCGGCGTTCCCGCCCTTCATCTACACCGACCTGCGTTCGACCTTCGAAGAGCTCTTCGCCCTGCTGACCGGGCTTCTGCGCGCAAACCTGCGCGAGCTGTGCGTGCGCGTGCCCATCGAAATCCACGAGGGCATTCACGTCGGCACCATGAACGACGAGCGCATTCTCAAGTGCCAGCAGTTCGTGCTGGGGGCGGTGTCGTCCCTGCCCACGGACCAGATCGCCCGCGACCTGGCCAGTCGGACCAAGATCGCCTCGTGGACGCAGTTGCCGTTTCTCATGCGGGCGGCGACCCGTGGCGTTCCCTTGCAGGTCACCCACCGCCCGCCGGCGGAAATTCCCGTGCGTCCTGGGGTGGTCTACTTCCTGATGGACACATCGATCGATCACTGGCGGCACGTGCTGGCCGAGCGCAAGGTCGCGATCTACGCGCCACCGCCGTTCGACCCGTCGCAGGTGAAGATCGAGCTTTACGGCATCCCGAGCAAAGGCTGAGGTGGCGACATCATGGCGGACATCGTTCAAGAACTGACCGGAGAGTGTTTCGGCGCCATCGCACGCCTGCGTGAGCTGGACGGTCCCGTGCCGTCGCCCGAGACGGTGCACGCACGCATGCGTGGTTTTTTCGAGGCTCTCAAGGATCGGGCTCGCACGCACGGCGTTCCCGACAGGGACACCCAGGACATTGTGTACGCCCTCGTGGCGCTCACCGATGAGGTGGCCATCAACACCCCCGAGCCGTTGCGCTCGTACTGGATGAGCCAGCCGCTGCAACTTCACTACTTCGGCGAGAACGTGGCGGGTGAGGGCTTTTTCGCGCGCCTACAGTCCCTGCTTAGCGACGGTCGCCGTATCGAGGTTCTGCGCGTGTACCACCTCTGCCTGCTCTTCGGTTTTCAGGGCAAGTACGGCTTCCCGGGCGGCGACGTCGAGCTTTTGCGCATCGCCGATGGCGTGCGCAACCTGCTCGAACGTAACTTGGAAGTGCCGGACGAGCTCGCCCCCGCTGGCGAGCCACCCGACGAGCCCATGGTGCGCCGGGCGGGCAGCAACCTGATGCTGTGGGTGTCGCTGGGCATCTTCGCATTGGCCCTCGCCGTTTTCGTGGGGTTGCGCGTGTCGTTCGATCAACAAGTCTCCGACGTCACCACTCGCGTCGACAAACTAGCGCATTAGAGGTCACGCCGTGCTCAAGTACATCTTCGGGGCAATCTTCATCGCGCTCGCGTGGGCGGCCGCCATCGTCTTTCACGGCATTTCGCTGCTGTTCCTCGCCGCCATCATTGTCACCGCCGTGGTGGTGTTGGGCCTGGCGGCCTGGGCTATCTACAAGGCCGTGGCTACCCGAAAAGCTGCCAGCGCCATCGAACAGGGGCTTGGCGATCTGTCGGGCAAGTCGAACATTCGGCCCGATCAGCAGGCCGAGATCACGGCCATGCAGGTCGAGTTCCAGAAGGCCATCGCAGGGCTAAAGTCCTCGCGCCTCGGCCACAAGGGGCGCGACGCCTTGGGCTTGCTTCCCTGGTACATCATCATCGGACCTCCCGGCGCGGGCAAGACGACCGCGCTGCGCAGCTCGGGCCTGCAATTCCCCTACGCCAAGGGCGGCAAGGTCAAGGGCGTCGGGGGCACGCGCAACTGCGACTGGTGGCTGACCAACGAGGCTATCATCCTGGATACCGCCGGCCGCTGGTCGACCCAGGACGATGATCATGAGGAGTGGCTGGCTTTCTTGGATCTTCTGCGCAAAACCCGTCCCAAGAAGCCCGTCAACGGCATTCTGCTGGCGGTCAGCCTGCTCGATCTCGAAGGTGGCGAAGAGGAAATGTCCGCGCTGGCCAAGGCGCTGCGCGATCGCCTCGACGAGGTCACCGGTCGGCTGGACATGGTCGTGCCGGTGTACTTGCTGGTAACCAAGACGGACCTGGTGCCCGGTTTCGTAGAGATGTTCGGCGATCTGCGCGACAAGGAGCGCGGGCAGATCTGGGGCGTGTCGCTTCCCCTGATGGCCAGTCCAGATGAACGGTCCGACATGCTTACCGAGCAGCTGCAAGAGCTGTTCGACGTGGCCGGACAGCGGGCGTTTCCGCGCCTGACCGAGGAGCGGCGCGTGGACGCTCGCTTCAAGATCTTTGAGTTCTCGCAGCAGCTCGAAGCCTTTGGGCAGAACCTGTCGGCGCTGGTCACCGAGCTCTTCGCCGAAAATGTCTACCAGGACGCGCCCATCCTGCGCGGCGTGTACTTTACCAGCGGTACGCAAGAGGGCCGCCCCATCGACCGCATCATGCAGAACATGGCGGCGGCGTTTGGGGTTTCCGGGCGGGCGGCTGCATCCGTCGCCATCACCAAGCCCAAGAGCTATTTTTTGCGCGACGTCTTCACCGATGTGGTGTTCCCGGACCAGCAGGCGGCGGTGCGAAGCACGCGGGTCATGCGCAAGGAGAGGGTGCGGCGGATCGCGATCACCGCCGCGGCGTGCGTGCTGGCAGCCGGGTTCCTTTTCCTACCCATTCGTTCCTACAGCACCAATTCCGGCTATGCCAAGGACGCCCTGCGCGCCATCGACAAGATGGCTTCCAGCAAGACCAGCAAGGACGGCACCGGCTTGGTCTCCGCCGAATCGCTCGAATCCATCGAGGACTTGTCCAAGTCGCTGGCCGAAGGCGACAGCAGCTCGGCGCTCTTCCCGCGCGCGAGCGTGACCAAGCAGTTGCGCACCTCCGTCGAGAGGCTGGTGGTACGTCCCATCCTGCGCGCCGACCTGGCCAAGGCGGCTTCTCAGAGCGGCCTGGGCGCATCCGATTTGATGGACGCGCTGGTGCTCCACCTTCTGCTCACGCAAGACAAGCAGCCCGACGAGCCCACGCCGCGCACCGATCGTTGGGAGGCCGCGGTCAAGCTGGCTTCGGAGAAGGCCAGCGCGCGCTGGGTGGCCTTGACCAATCAGCCGGCGGCCGGCCGCGCACCGCGCGTGCTCGAAAACCTGGTCAAGTTCTACGCCTCCGGCATCGCGGATCCGGCGGATATGATCGATCGGGACAAGAAGTTCGTGAACTACGCGCGGACAATTCTGATCGGCTCGGGCGACGATCCCTTGGCCGAAATCATCAACGACCCGAGCATGCCGCGCGATCTCAAGTCCATCGATCTTCTGGGCAGTGCGGTTGTCCTCTTCACCCCTCAACAGCAACAAGGCAAGGGCAGCAAGAAGGAAATCGCCGTACGCGGCGCCTTCACCCCGACCGGTTACCTGGCCGTGAAGAAACGCCTTGGCCAGCTGGAAAAGGCCCAAGACGACGATGAGAATTCATGGATCCTCGGCAAGGAGCGCAAGGCCAAGGACGCCCGCGCCATCGCCAAGATCAAGGCCGACTACTTCGTGCAGTACATCGCGGCTTGGAAGCGATTCCTGCTTACGCTGTCCATGCGCGAACCTACCTCGCTCGACGAGGCACGCGCCCTCATCAAGCGGCTGAACAGCGACAAACCCTTCGAGGCGACCTGGAAGAACATCAACGAGAATCTAATTCTCAAGGATGAATCCCTGGCCGACAAGGCGCTGGGCATGCTCAAGGGGGCGGCGGCCAAGAAAGGAATCAAGGATCCTCGCGGCAAGAAGCCTGACGATGACGACGACGACGATCGGGATCCTGGTGCCAAGCAGGTCGAGACGGCGTTCGAGGGACTGCTTCGCTTCGGCTCGGTCAAACCCACCGGGTTCGAACAGTATGGGCAAATCCTGACCGAGCTGGCGGGCGCCATGGGCGATTCGGGCATGCCCGACGGCAAGACCTTCCAGACTGCCATTCGCACCGCGCGCACCAACCTGTCCAACCTCATCGCTCGCTACGACGACCAGGGCTGGGAGCAGGGCATGTTGGAAAAGATCCTGATGCCGCCCCTACGCGGCGCCGAGGTGGCCGTGATGGGTGCCAGCGCGGATTCGGCCAACCGCAAGTGGTGCGAGACCGTGTTCGTGGCCTTCGACCAGTTGCTGGCTGGCAAGTATCCTTTCGCCACTGGCAGGGTAAGCGAGGCCAAGGTCGCCGACATCGAGAAGTTCTTCCAGCCGTCGACGGGGACGCTGTGGCAGTACTTTAGCGATTCGCTCGCCTCGGACATCGAGAGGGTGGGGACGCTATTCCGGTTGAAAGAGGGTGGCGCGGTTCACTACCGGGATGATTTTCTGAAATTCCTGACCCACGCGGCAGAATTGACCGGTCGGATCTTCGCCAAGGATCCGTCGAAGATTGGCCTGCCGATTGGTATTCACATCCGACCCTCGGCGCAATACTCGAAGATCATTTTCGACCTGGGAACGAAGAAGATTACCGGCCTCAACTCGGTGGATCGTTGGGACGAGTTCGTGTGGCCCATCCGTCGCGCCCAATTCCGGCTCTTCGTCAGGAACGACGAGGTCGAGACCATTGGGCCGCGCGACGAGGGCGAGTGGGCGTTTTTCTATCTGCTCGCTGCTGGCCAGAATCCGTCGAAGTCTGGTGACTACGTCACAGTGACATATACGCCCAACAACGGTCAAAACAGGGTCCTGGTCGACTTCAAACCAGACAATCTTCGCGAGATCTTCCAGAGATTCTCGTTGCCAAAGAGCATCACCGCCGGGGGCGGTTCTTGCAGGAGATAGTTGGGGGCGCCATGTACATCAACACCCTACCGCGCATCCGAGAGCCTGCAGCTGGTCTCTACGGCAAGATTCCAGCCGAACGCGATTTCGTTCGCATCAATGCGGGTGATTTCCAGCAGGCGGCGCTCGACCAGTGGTTCCAAGAGGGCGTCGAGTGCCTGCACACCGACCGCACGCGCCTGCCCAACGAGCCCACGCACTTTCTTCTGATCGCGCCCAACGGAGACGCGTTTGTCGGCGGCTTCATGCCCGGCGAAGACGCGGTTGGGCGGAACTTCCCGCTGGTCATTTCGGTACGGCTTGAGGCGCGCAGTCCGGTCGAGGCTTTGCCGCTGTTGCCTTCGATCTTCGGTCCGTTCTACGAAGCCGCAACCACGGTGGCGGAGGCGGCGCGCGGGCTGACCGCGCAGGATCTGGCTGCGCAGGTCGACTGGCTGAAAGAGACGCTGAAGCAAAGCGCCCCGGCCCTTCCGCTCAACGAGCTTTTGGCGGGATCGAGCTTTTTCGAGTTGCGCGTGGCGATCGGCAGCCTGAACGAGGGCGGCGGGTATGCGCTTCACACCCTGGCCACCGCGTGCGAGCAGGCCTCGACCAAGCCGCCCGAGACGGCGAAACAGACCGTCGTTCTCGAATGCCCGACCCCGACCGATGGCATGCGTGCGTTCTGGCTGGAGCTCATCCGGCGCAAGTTGCGACCAGACACAGCCACGCCCTCGGTGATGTGGACCCCGTCGCGCTTGCTGGTGGCGCTCGGTCCCGCGCCCGCGCAGATGCTGGCCTTCCTGGCCAACCCCGAGCACAAAAGCCAGCGCTTCTGGCCCCTGCGCACCACCAGCGTGGCCGCCAACGAGAAAGCCGTGCAGGCACTGTCGCCGGCGCAATCGCAGCTGCTCGGCTCGGGCCAAGCGTCGCTGGCCGACGTGCTGGAGACCTTCGGGACGGGCTAGCGAGCAACGTCGCGGAAGGCTGCAGAGAGAGACACCTTTCCAAGACGGACCCTCGCACCCAATCGGAGCGGTGGGTGGTGGTCGTGGACGCAGACGTCGGCGTGGCCGTGGCCGTGGCCGACGAAGATCACTCCGGCCACGACCACGACCCTTTGTGGCTATCGCGGGATTGCGGCAAGTCCGCCAGGCGTGACCCGACGGCACGAAACCGGTAGACTGTAGGCTCCCGTGCTCACTCGACTTACAGTCCAGGGCTTCAAGAACCTGCTTGACGTCGATCTGTGCTTGGGGCCATTCACCTGTCTGGTCGGCGAGAACGCGGTTGGCAAGTCGAACCTATTCGATGCCATTCGCTTCCTCCATCTGCTGGCGAGCAGGCCGATTCCTGATGCCGTAAGCAACATCCGCGAATCCAAGGGACGGCCAGCTCGCCCGGCTGATCTGTTCGCGGGATTCGGTGGAAAGCGCGCCGCTGACGAGATCCGTATCGCCGTGGAGATGATCGTGAAACCCACGGCGGTGGATGAGTTCAACGTTGAGGCCGAGGCGTCGATTACCTCGCTCCGCTACGAGATCGCGTTCGAGTTGGACGCCGCCGAGGATCGCCTGGTCCTGAAAGAGGAACATCTGAGCCCGATTACGCTCGGCGAAGCCAGGAAGAACCTGGCGCCCTGGGCAAGCAAGCCGTTCCTCAACTCGGTGCTGAGAGGGGCCCGTCGCGGCCGAGGTCGGGACCTTATCAGTACCAAGGAGGGCCGCATCCACCTGCACCAGGATGGGCACGGCGGGCGCAAGGTTCCCTCGGCGGGTTCCTCTCGCACGGTCTTGTCGAGCGCCAATGCCGATTTCCCGACCGCCCTGGCCGCAAGACGCGAGATGGAATCTTGGCGAACCCTGCAACTCGAGCCCTCCTCCATGCGGACAGGTTCGTCCTATACGGATCCCAAGCACATCGATGAGCGCGGTGCCTACCTGGCTGCGGCTCTTCAGCGGCTGGGGAAGCAGGGTGGCTCGGAGGCGTGGGCTGATATTGCTGAGCGGGTTTCGCGATTGGTGCCTGAGGTGGAGGAACTGCGTGTTGTCGATGAACAACGGACGGAAACCTACACCGCCGAGATCCGGGGTGCCGACGGGACGTTCAGGCCTGCGCGGGCGCTATCCGACGGGACGTTGCGCTTCCTGGTGCTGGCAACCTTGGCAGTCGATCCGGACGCTACCGGAACCCTTTGTATCGAAGAGCCGGAGAATGGCATTCACCCAGAGCGCATCGCGGACATTGCGACCCTGCTCTACGACCTAGCCGTGGAGCCCCGCCTAGAGGTCGGGGCTGACAACCCTTTGCGGCAGGTACTGGTGAACACGCACTCGCCGCTCGTGTACAAGAAGGTGCGCCCGGAGGATCGGGTCTTTCTTGAGTCGGTGGATGTCGTCCAAGGCCAGGCGCATGGACGTTCTGTCGCCATCCGGGTCCCGGCCCAGACGTGGCGGGCCGGCCTGGTTTCACCGACGCACGTGATCGCACAGCCTGGTCGGACCTATGCATGGGAACAGACGCAATTCCGATTCAGGGCCGCCGAGGAGCCGTGAAGCCAACCCTGCGCCTGACTTTGCTCGCTGACGGGTCGAGTGACGCGTGTCTGCTGGTTCTGCTTCGCTGGCTCGTCGGTGCCATCGCTGAACACGTCCAGATTGAGCCAGCGTTTGCCAATCTCGGTTGCCTTGAGGATCCGCCGAAACAGCTTCACGCGAGGATCCAGAAGAGCGTCGATCTCTACCCGTGTGACATCCTCTTTGTGCATCGGGATGCCGAGGGTCAGTCACCTGATGACAGGATCGATGAAATCCGTGTAGCCATCGAAACTGCTTCAGTCCAAGACCGGTGGGTTCCCGTGGTGCCGGTGCGCATGACCGAGGCATGGCTGCTGATTGACGAAGACGCGATCCGTCTAGCCGCCTCGAATCCCAACGGGACTGTCCCGTTGTTTCTGCCACCACCTTCCAAACTCGAGAGCATCCCGTCGCCAAAGGCGGTATTGCACCATGCACTCGAAACCGCGTCTGGCCGAGCTGGGCGCAGACTCGACCAATTCCGTCGCGATATGGGGCGACACGTTCAACGTGTGGCCCAGTTCGTCGGAGACAAGGAACGGCTACGCACGTTGGGCGCTTTCCGACGACTGGAAGCCGACACACGTAGGGCTCTTCGCGGATTGATCCAGAATGGTTGAGCGACGAGGCAGCTACGAGGATCAGTGGGATGTTGATCATCGCTGGTCCGTCGGTGCCAATTCGATCAGCGGGATCTCGTCGCGGCGCTTGGGGCGAAGATCTTTGCCGATGAGGGGCGGGAGTTTCAGTTCTTGCGCAAGCGAGGTCGGCGGTCGGGTCCAGTCGAGCAGAGGAACCAGCGAGAGGCGTCGGGGTTCGAGGGTACCATCGGTAAGGCTGTCGCGCGGCCAGGGAATGTCGATATGGGTGGCTCGCGCGGCCAGCGTGAGCAGGAAGGTGATGGGGTTGTACGAATAGATGATCTGGTTCTGCGGCAGTCCGGCGTGCTCGGAGAGGGCATCGTTCCAGAAGACATAGGGTGCGATGGCGATGGCGTACATGCGGCGGCGGTCGGCCTCGGGAATCGCGGCCAGCTCGCGCAGGCCGACGAACTCGCTGAGGGTGGTGCGGTCGCCCCATTCGTGGCGATGGCGCACGACCGCGCGGCGCAAGGCCTGGCGCTTGCTCAGGTCGTTGCCGTGAAAGAGGGCGGTGAGCTCGGCTTCGTCCACTTGCCCGTCGCCGTTCTTGTCCATCAACGCCACCAGCGGCGCGCGCCGAGCAATGGGACCGTCGGCGGTCGCGTTGAGATAGCGAAAGGCGCGCTCGAAGTCGCCGGGTAGCTTGTCCGCGGTGAAGATTTCGAAGTGCACCTCCGACCCCTGCTCGGGCCCGCGATTGACGTGACCGATGTGGCCGAGAAGGTCGCCCGTCTCGACCCGCTCATCGAGCAACGTGACCGCGCCTGACTCGATGGATTGGCGGGCCGCCGCCCTGTCAGGTTGTAGGAGGGCCTGCATCCATGGCACCGGGTTGTCGGCGCCAAACTCGGGCAGACTCAGATGCGCCAGTAGCGTGAAGAAGCTGATGACCTCGCCGTCCACCTCGATCTCGTGCTTGATGAGGACGAACGAGGTAGACGACCCATTGCGCTCGGCTTTGCGCGCGGCCACGATGCGCCCGCGCGTGGGCGCCACGACATTCGCACCGGCTCTGCCGTGGAGGTGGACGCCCGAGTGGAAGAGCCGTCCGGGGGCAAGCGGGAAGAAGCCGGTAGCTCTCTCTTCACTGCTGAAATAGGCCGCCCGTCGTGCGCTCAAGAGATCGTCGCGCGTGCGCGGAACCTCGGTGAAGGCGCGAATCTGGACGGGGAAGACGAAGCCCTGCAAGGCGCGTAGGATGCGCTTCCAATCGAGGGCACCCGGATCCCATTTCTGTTTGTCCAAATCGACGTGCAGGTGGCCGACGATGCCGTGGAACGACAGCGGGTCTTCGAGCGTGTCCATGATGACTTCGCCGTTCTTTTCGGGAACCTCGGGCTTCATCTTGGGGAAGATGCGCAGCAAGGTGCGGGTGAGGGCGACGATGGACTCGTACTGCTCGGGCCGAAAGTCGTAGGCGTCGTATTTGGCGCCGTTGATGATCACGATCTTGCGCGGACGCGTGCGCCATTCGGCCGGCAGCTTATTCATCTCCTCGGCCTTGTACTTGCCGCGGTTGCAGATCTCGACGCCGACCGAGATCGAGTTCTCTTGTTCGGCGTGGTAGGCCCGTTCGGCCAGATCCAGGGTTTGGTAGATGGTGCCGTCGGTGTCGATCATGAAGTGCGCGGACAGACCGCAGCCGGTGCCGCCATTCGGTCGGGTGCGGTTGTGCATGGACTTGAAGCACGAACGTGAATTGACGCAGCCATCAAAGTGCAGCACGAACTGCGAGACGATACCCTGCAGGTTTTCGAGGTTGCGCTGGGTAAAACCCTTGCGCGTGCCGTAGCGGGGAGAGTCGAAATCGCAGCATCCGCCGGTCTGGTCGATGCAACGCACTTGGTAGGCATCGAAACCCTGCTCGTCGCTCCACAAGACCACGGTGCGGCCCACGTCGAAGGGCTGGCCAGCGGCGATGATGGCCGTACCTCGGGTCGGTCCGGGTGTCGAGGGTCCGGCGGGCGCCACGGGCGCCGCTTGATCCGTGGACGCCGCCGCCAAGAACGCTGCCAGGAGGTGGGGGAAGATGCTGCTCATGCGCCGCCGGATGATACTTCAGGTGGCCCAATTCTTTGTGATAGGTGTTTGACCATCGCCGCCAGCAAACCTATCATCCCTAGCGGCGAGCTTCCTGTGTTCGACAAACCGAAAAAAGGCATCCCATCCGTCCAACGCAAGGGCGCTCCTGCATCCCGTCGCAAGCCGGGCGTCAAGGGCGGCTGGAGCAAGGTCGAGGGAACCTCTCCGTCCGACGAGGGGCGCGCCTCGATAGCGCCGCCCGCTCGTATGGAGGAACAGCCCTGCCCCAACTGCGGCCAGCCCATGTTGGCGGCTTGGGGATCGACGTGCGGCAACTGCCGGCCGCGCATGGCCTCGCCCAAGACCATGTTCATGTCGACGGTCGACGACAAGGGCATGGCGCCCGTGCCGGGCATCAGCCTGGGCTGGTTCGTCGTGCTGTCCTCGCTCGACAAGCAGCACAACGGCGAGCTGCTGGAGCTCACCACCCCGGTGACCATCCTGTCGCGCGGCGGCCAGGAAAACACGTCGATGGAGACGTGGGTCGACTTCAACGACAAATTCGTCTCCAATGGCCACGCACTGATTCACCGGCCTAGACGCGACAGCCAGGACGAGGCCTTCACCATTCGCGACCGCGAGGTGCCTGGCCCGTCGGCGAATGGCACTTTCGTCAATTCGCACAAGCTGGTACCGGGCGAGGTCATCGAGCTGTCCGAGGGTGACATCGTGCGGGTCGGCCGAACCGAGCTCATGTTCAAGTCCCTGTGGCTTTCCCCGAGTGGAAAGGCGGGCATGTGAAGTTGCGCTGCCTTGCCTTCACGCCGCCGCTGTTGGCTTTCGCCTGGGCGGCGACCGCCCTTGCCGCGCCCATGTTCCTGGCCTCGCCGCCAGAGGTCGAGCGCGAGTCGGGCGAGATGGTCCTTCTGGTGGGCGGTATCTCCGAGGATGGCACCACTCTGAAACCGTCGGCGGTGGAAGTCGAAATCGATGGACAGCCAGGCCCCGTGCCCAAGTCGATCGAGGTTTTCTCCGAATTCGCGCAGACCGCGGCCGAGGCGAGTCAGTCCTGGAAGTCGCCACTGGCGGTCGGCCTGGTCTATCTGTGGGTCAAGGACGTTCCGGCGGGCATCTCGGACGCCATGCTGGAAGGCGTGGGTGGATTTTTCAGGCGGATCCCTGCGCGAACCAATGTCTACGCGACCCTGTACGGCCGCAAGCGGCAGCCCATCCCCAAGCTGAAAGCCTCCGAGATCGGCGGCCAGCTACACGACCTCGGCTACATCCCAGGCGACCGGCCCAATCTTGCGGATGCCATTCGCGTCGACCTCAAGGCCCTGTCCAGCGACGAGAGTCCGTTCAAGGTTCTTATCGTCGTGACGGATGGCCGCGATTCCACCGATTCCTCGGGCGAAAGCTCGGCCGACTTCGGTGCCGTGGCCGATGATATTTCGAAGGCCGGGGTCAAGCTGCTGGTGGTTTCGTTCCCTCCGCCCGAGGCCGACGCCGAGCAGAGCACCAAGAACCTGGGCGACCTGACGGCCTCGGGCGCATTTCGCCGGGCCACCGAGCAACCGCTGGAGGTTCAGTCCACGCTCGATTCCCTGGGCCAGTCCATCGCGGACATGCGGCGCGTGCGCCTGGAGCTGCCTTGGTCTTGGCGCAATTTCGGTGGTACGCACAAGCTTCGCCTGAACCTGACCAGCGACGGAAAGCGGCGGGCGCTTGAGGTTGGCAAGGTCACCGTGGCGGCCGGCATGACCTGGATGCTGGCGCTGCTTGGCATCGTGATCGGGTTGCTGGTGGTGGCGGCCGTCATCGTGGTGCTGCTGCGGCGACGTTCGTCAGGCGAGGAGCCGGCTGCAGATGAAGACGACAACCCCGTGGTGCGGGCGGCGCATGCCCTTATCCAGCGCGGCTTGTCCGCGCAGCGAGCCCTGGTCGAGCTGACCCGCAGCTATCCCAACGACGTGGCCAGCCTGGCCGAGCTCGATGCCTCGGTGTTTGCCGACGAACGCTATCCCTTGTTCAAGACCAAGGCGGGGCGCCGCCGCTTCGAAGAGCTGCAGGCGCTGCTATCGCACAAATCCAACGACGATACCCTGCTTGGTTCCGACCTTGCCGAGGTGCTGGCGCAATCGGTTTCCGGCCAAACGCCGCCAGACCAAGTGGCCGGCAGCATCGCGGCGCGCATCCCCGAGGAGCAGTGGGGTGCCTTCTCGCGCATGGGCCTCGACGAGCTTGCGCGCGCTTTGCGGGCGTCGGGCAATCGCCACCCGGCCTTGGCCACGCCACGCGCCCGCGGCGTGGCCCTGGAGATCCAGGCTGCCCTTCGCAACGAGAGCCGGAGCACCAACAATTCCCTCGCCGTGGGCTGGCTGGTTCGAGCGGCGGGGCAGGGGAAGCGTGGGGAGACCCTGCGCCTGGCGAGCGGCCGGGCGGTCCTGGGCCGAGGCCCCGGCTGCGAGGTGCGTATCGAGGCCGACACCCAGGTTGCCGAGCAGCACGCCGCCATCACCGTACGGCGCGGATCGTTTTACATCGAGCCCATGCAGGGATCGATCAAGGTCGAGACCAAGCCGGTAAGTGGTCGCCAGCCCTTGGGCGACGGCGACACGATTGAGATCGGACGGGGCCGATACGTGTTCAAGTGCGTATCCGCCGGCAGCGTGGATCAAAGCCGTCCGGGTACGTGATCGGGAAAGAGAGCGTAGCGCGGCTAGAGAGCACAGAGCGGCGCTTGCTCGTCGCTGTGATCATTCCTTTGTAGCGAGCCGAGCGCTAGACTTGATTTGTGGCATCCTCCCTTCGCGCCTGTCCTCGCTGCGGCAAGCCCGTGCGCAGTGCGCGGGGGTGCTCGTGCGAGGCGGCGCCGATGCCGGACAAGGCGCCGACGCCGGCATCGTCGCCCGTGGGTGGTGACTACGCGTCTTTGAGGGAAGCGCAGCCCAAGGCCACCTGGGAGCTCCCTGCACTAGAAGCCTCCATCGAGAAACGCTTTCGCCAGCTCGCCCTGCCCATCGCGCTGGTCGTGGCCTGGGCCGTCGTCCACACCGGTTTCTTGCACATGCTCTTGCGAACCGTGCTCAGCATGTGGGTACACGAGCTGGGCCATGCCGTCGCGGCCTGGATGTGTGGCCGATTCGCATTTCCTGGACCGTGGTTCACGCCGGTTGGCGCGCAGCGAACATGGATCGTGGTGGCTGCGTTGGCGGCGGCTTTGGGCTACGGCGTCTTTCGTTGCTGGCGCTCGCGCAAGTCCTGGGCCGCGTTTCTGATCGCGGCTCTGGCGGCGCAGCTCTACTGCACCCTCGTTCTGTCCAATCACAAGGCCATGTCGCTCATCATTTGGTGCGGCGACGGAGGCTGCATGATTTTGGGAACCTTCCTCATGCTTTCGCTCTACGCGAGCAAGCGCAGCCAGTTGCGCGTGGGTTGGTTGCGCTGGGGCTTCCTGGTCATCGGCGCGGCGGCCTTCGCGGACGGGTTCGCCACTTGGTGGGCGGCGCGCACGGATCGCGAGGTCATTCCCTTCGGCGAGAATGAAGGGCGCGGCCTCTCCGATCCAACCGTGCTCATCGATCAGCAAGGGTTCTCCATCCCAGGATTGGTGAATGGCTATGTTTTGCTAGGGCTTGTGTGCCTGGCCGTGCTCCTTGCCGCGTACGCGTGGGGGCTGCGTGCGGAACGCGACGTCGATACCGATGAAGAGGGCCTGGAGTGAACCTGCGCGGTCGGCTGATTCTGATTGCCGCTGTCATCACGGGAGCAGGTCTCGCCTGGTGGCGACTCTGGCAGCCGCGCCTAGAGGTTATTCACAAGGGTGGAAAGGGCCCGCCCAACTTTGTTCTCCTTCATGGCTACGGCTCTGCGGCCGAGCACTGGTTGCCCTACGCCCAGACCATTCCCTTCCCGCCGAGCGGGCAATTCCTGTTTCCGCAGGGATCGGAAACCATGAGGCGCAAAGATGGCGTGCAGGATGGCCACGCCTGGTGGGATCTGGATTTGGCGTCGCACCGACGGATAGGGAAGCTCGGCGTGGATCTGACCAACGAAGATCCAAGCGGCTTGGAGCGGGCAGCAAAGCTCGTGCGTGAGTCGCTCTCCCGAGAGGGAAACTCCAAGGTGCACCCGTTCATTCTGGGTGGATTCTCCCAAGGTGCGATGGTGGCGTGCGAGGTCGCGTTTTCCTCGGACGAGCCCTTGGCCGCGCTTGTGATTCTTTCCGGGACGCTGCTCGGCCGCGCGGGCTGGCGTCCGCACATGGTCACGCGAAAAGGGATGCCTGTCTTCATGTCGCACGGCCGCGCCGACAACATTCTGCCTTACGATTTGGCCGAACGGCTGCACGCCGAGCTGGAGGCCGCTGGCATCGACGTAACCTTCGTTCCATTCGACGGTGGTCATGAGATCCCCGAGGAAGTCGTGACTGCACTGGGAACGTTTCTGGCGCGAATAGACCGGTGAGCTCGTCTCCCGAATTTTGGCGCATGCGGGCAGGGAAGAACTGCGACCATCGGCGAGCCAGTTTCGAGCTGGTACATCAAGACCACGGCGCCATGCTAGGCTTCTGTCCGCCGTGTACTGTGACGACTTGCCAACCACCAACCCTAGCTAGGATCTCCTATGGCACTACTTGGTCGCGACACCCTGATCACGGGCCCCATGCCCGACGGGACGCTTCTGCTCGAATCCTTTCAAGGCAAGGAGACGCTGGGGACGCCGTATCGCTACGACCTCACGCTCCTTTCCACGGACCACGACATTCCCGTCGACAAGGTGCTTGGCCAGTCGCTCACCGTCCACATCAAGCTCGACACCGGCGATACCCGCTTCTTCAACGGCATCGTCACCTACTTCGGCAAGGTCGGCTTGTCCATGAACCACACCCGCTACGTGGCCGTCCTCAACCCGAAACTCACTCTCTTTGACTACGCCCGCGATTGCCGCATCTTTTTCGGGCAGGATGCGCCGGCCCTCGCCACCGACGTGCTCTCCCAGCGCGGGTTCACCGATGTGGAATCGGGTGCACTGAAGGTCGGACTACCGCAAGCGCGAGTACTGCGTGCAGTACCGCGAGACCGACTTCAACTTCATCCAGCGCCTGCTCGAGGAAGAGGGAATCTACTACTTCTTCAAGCACGAGAATGACAAGCACACGCTGGTCCTGGCCGATTCCGCCACCGCGCACGCGACGTTCCCCGGCTACGAATCCGTCCTCTACTTGCCCAAAGAGCGCAAGCAGATCCGCGACGAAGAGCACTTCTGGTCGCTCAGCGTCGCCGGTTCGCTGTACGCGGGCAAATTCACCGTCGTGCGTGGCTACGACTACTACCAAGGCCAGGCCTTCGGCGACGCTCGTCGAGGTAAAGACCTCCTCGGCCCCCCAGCCCGGCTCGGATTTCGAGGACTACGACTATCCTGGCGGACTTTCCGAAAAGCCCGACGCCGAAGCGGAGGCTGCCGGTGCGTTTGGAAGGCGACCACGTTGCCAATACCCTGATCGAGGTCGAGGGCAACACCATGGGCCTCGGTGTCGGAAACCTGGTGACGCTCAAGAAGCCGACCTGTCCTCGACGGCGACTTCAATCCATTCTGGGACGACGGCGACTTCAAGAAGGAATACCTCATCATCTCGGCGACCTATTCGATCAGCGTCAACCAGTACGAAACCGGCGATGTGGCCGAATCCGACGAGCCGTTCAAGGCGACCTACACGCTTCTCGACAGCCAGTCTGCGTTTCGGCCGCGGCGAAGCGCCATCAAGCCGAGGATCGAAGGGCCGCAAACCGCCCTTGTCGTCGGGCCCGCCGGTGAAGAGATCTACACCGACAAGTTCGGACGGGTGAAGGTGCAGTTCGACTGGGATCGATCTGGGCAAACACGACGAGAAGTCCTCGTGCTGGGTGCGCGTGGCCCAGGTTTGGGCCGGCAAGCAGTGGGGCGCGATGCACATCCCGCGCATCGGCCACGAGGTCATGGTGGAGTTCCTCGACGGAGATCCGGACCGGCCCATCATCACTGGCCGGGTCTACAACGCCGACAACATGCCGCCCTATGCTCTGCCCGACAACAAGACCCAAAGCGGGATCAAGAGCCGCAGCAGCAAGGGTGGCTCGGCCAGCAACTTCAACGAGCTTCGCTTCGAGGATCTGAAGGGCAAGGAAGAAGTCTACCTGCAGGCCGAAAAGGACATGAACATCCTGGTCAAGAACGACGAGACTCGCTCCGTCGGGCACGACCGGGTGAAGCAGGTCGGGCACGACGAGACCTCGACCATCAAGGGAAACCGAACCGAGGACGTCGACAAGGACGAGACCATCACCATCCACGGCAGCCGCAGCGAGACCGTGGACAAGGACGAGAGCATCACCATCTCGGGTGGGCGGACCGAGGATGTGAGCAAGGATGAAAGCATTACGATCGGCGGCGCACGCACGCTGTCCGTTGGCAAGAGCGAGGATGTCTCGATCGGTGGCGCGCGCAGCGAGACGGTCGGCGGTGCGCACACCCTGTCCGTGGGCAAGGGCCAAACCATCTCCGTCGCAGCCGCACGCCAAGTGGACGTGGGCAAGGCCGAGCAGCTGACCGTCGGGGCCGGCCGGAAGACGACCATCACCGGGGACGATCAGGTCACGGTCAGCAAGAAGATCCTGTTCGATGGCGGCGACGAGATCATGCTCAAGAGCGGAGACGCCAGCATCACCCTGAAGAAAGACGGCACCATCATCCTCAAGGGCAAGGACGTCTCCATCACCGCCTCGGGGAAGATCAACGCCAAGGCCTCCGGCGACGTCATCATCAAGGGCAGCAAGGTCAGCAAGAACTGAAAGCGTCGGTTAGTGCTGTGATTCGAAACTCAGCGGTGATTGACTCGACCGAGCGAGCTTACGACCTGCAGACGTCAAGGGATCGTTGGCTGCTGGAAGTCATCGAGGGGCTTCGACCGGCCCTCGACTCTGGGCTCGGGATTTTCGGCTGGCTCTACGACGCCCGCGACTTCAGAAATCTGGTCTTCACAAGCCCAGTGTTTCTCGACATTCCAGAAGCGCTTCCTGGCGCGCTAGTGAATTGCAGCAAGGATCCTGGCACGCCGCTTTCGCTTACGAAGATGCACTACCGCACGCCCGCGGGACCCTTCAGCATGAGTCTTGGGGATCACTTCGCACACTATATGCCCTGGCGCCAATACGTCCATCCACTGGGCATCAAGGATCTGCTCGTGGTGAATGGAATCGATTCAAATAGGCAAGGCTGCGCGATCTCTGCCCCCCGCCGACAAATCACTCGCATCTCACCCGAACGCATGGCTTTGTTGCGCTACCTTTCCGTTCATCTTGCAACAGCACACCGCCTTCGACGCCGCATCGAGGAGTTTTCGCCCAATCGGCCAGGGCCAGGGCATCCCCAAGTTGAAGCGATTCTCTCCTCTTCTGGACGATTGGAACATGCGTCTTCCCTCGGCCGGGGTCGCCAGGCAAGGCAGGCCCTTTCGCTTGCCGTGCAAGCCGCTGAGCGGGCTCGAGGGAAGTTGAGGCGGACTCAGCCTGAAGAAGCCATGAAGATATGGAGAGCCATGGTTTGTGGTCGCTGGTCCCTTAGCGACCATTTCGAGAGCGATGGGCGACGCTACATTCTCGCGTACGTGAATCCGGCGCATGCGCCGACAATGCGTTCCCTATCGGCGATGGAGCGGCAGATTCTATCCTGTTCAGCGCTCGGGAAGTCCAACAAACTGATCGCATACGAATTGGGAATAGAAATAGCGTCGGTCAGTGCGGCGCTAAAACGCGCCACCGTGAAGTTAGGAGCAAGCAGGCCCCGAGATCTCATGGCTCTCATGGATCGGGTATTGGTGGCACCCGTTGCGGAAGAGCCGTAGCGGCTGTCTTCCGTTCCCGCATCACAGCCAGTAACTCCCGGCGCGAGCTTACGCCAACCTTGCGGAAGATGCTGGCGACCTGGTGTCCAATGGTTCGAGGTGAACGCTTGCGGGCACGTGCGATTATGGCATCCGAGTGTCCGAGCAACAGATGGTGCAAGATCGATGATTCCGCGGGCGTCAGCCGGCCTGTCCATTTGGGTTCCATAGCCCCCACGGGGTCCGATTCTGGAAAGCTCAGTAGGACGAGTCTCTCCTTTCCAGTTTCCAACCAGAAGAACTCGGCGCCGCTTGGTAGCTGTTCGGGATCCAATGCAGCGTAGCGACTCAGCAGCGCGCCGTGCGCAGCCGTAGCACCCTGCTGTCTTTTCGAAGTTAGAGACCGCTTCCCGCCGGGCATCGCCCGAATCCTATTCGATGGCCGATTTGGGGTCGAGATGAAGATCTCCCCTGCTTCGTCACGGACCAAAGTGGAGTCCACAAACTACCTATGGCAGCCGCAGATGCCTCGGACCATTTTTGTATCTGGGTCAACCTGAGGGAGACCTTCAAGAGGATCAATGTCGTCGGCCCTTAACATGCCGGAAACACCGGCCGACCTGCCGAGGGCAAGACGAAGCAAATTCGGTCGCTCGCATCCCTAAACCGGAGTAGATTGGTCCGATATAAGCTATGGCCTTGCAGCCCGCTCAAATTCCAGGCAGCCATCCTAGCAGTATGAGGGGATCGAGGGCCACGCCATGAGTCCCGACAAGCCGGCGATAGAGGCGCTGATCGGGACCGTGCTGGTCGACGGCTCGTATCGGGTCGAACGCCTGATTGGCGAAGGCGGCATGGGCGCCGTATACGAGGCGACTCACCTGCGCCTGGCCAAGCGCGTGGCGGTCAAGGTGATGGCGCGAGAATTGGCCTCGAACCCCGAAGCCCTGGCTCGCTTTCACCGCGAGGCCATGGTCACGAGTGGACTCGGCCACCCGCACATCGTGCAGATCCTCGACTTCAGCACCACCCCGAGCGGCGAGCCCTTCTTGGTCATGGAGTTTCTGGACGGCGAAGATCTCGACCATCGCCTGCGCCGTATCGGCCGCCTGCCCGCTGCGAAGGTGGTTCACATCATCAAGCAAGTCGCGTCCGCCTTGGCCGCCACGCACGCCAAGACCATCGTCCATCGCGACCTCAAACCCGCCAACATTTACTTGCTAGAGGTGGCCGGGGAAATCGACTTCGTCAAGGTGCTGGACTTCGGTATCAGCAAGGTGCGCTCGGCCACCACCAAGCTGACGCGAACCTCGTCCGTGATGGGCACCCCCAATTACATGTCACCCGAGCAGGCCAAGGGACATGTCGAAGACATCGACGAGCGCACCGACCAGTGGGCCCTGGCCTGCATCGCCTGGGAATGTCTGGCTGGCGAAGGCCCCTTCGTCGGTGAGAATGTTCCGTCCATTCTCTTTCAGATCGTACACGAGCCGCCACCATCGCTCGCGGCAAAAGTATCGGGCCTACAGCCGCAGGTCGAAGAAGTCCTTTTGCGCGCCCTGGCCAAGAACAAGAACGACCGCTTCGCAAGCGTGAACGACTTCGCGTTCGCGCTGGACGCCGCCGTGGCCGGTTCGGTGCCGGTGGCGCCCGTGTCAGTGACCGTCCAGTTGCCAAGCGTGGCTCCACCCAAGACTACGACCTTCACGCAAACCGCGGGCGAGCTCGGCGACGATGACGATCTCGACGTCCCGCCGACGCGGCCGAAGTGGCACTTGGTTCTGGCTGTTGGTTCCGCTGTTGTGTTGCTGGTCGTCGGGAGTCTGCTGTTCCGCCCGCGAGCCACGCCCACGCCGACGGTTTCAAGCCCGGCACCTGCTGTTGTCGAGGCGCCTCGTCTCCCAGTTTCGCCGCCCGTGGCACCTTCACCCTCGCCACCATCTCAAGCGCGTGAGGAGCCGCCCGCGGCCAAGCCAGCCCAGCCGGAACCGTCCGCGGCCAAGCCAGCCCAGCCGGAACCGTCCGCCAAGCCAGCCGATTCCGTCGCCACGCCATCTTCACCGAAGGCCAAGAAGTCGATCGTCAACACCTCTCCGATCGATCCCTTCGAACGCAACGCCCCATCCCGCGCCGCCAAGGCTCATCCTGCAAAGGTCGCGCATCCTAGTCATCTACCGCTCAACGACGAACTGTGACCAAAGGCAACTGCATGCCCAACCATGGGCGCACGTCGCGATTGTGGGGCGGAGGGATGATCGTTTCGTTTTGAAGCCTTTCCTGATAGTATATAGACTATCAGAGGAGGCGCCCATGTCAGAATCGCTCACCAAACTGCAAGCCGAACGCGAAGGCTTGCTCCAACGTCTGGCCACCACTGGCGATATGCGCCGCGGTTCGATAACGGAGGTCTACCGCTCATGCGGCAAGCCGACCTGTGCGTGCGCCAACGCGGACCATCCGGGCCACGGACCGTACTACGCCTTCACCACCAAGGTGGACGGCAAGACCAAGACACTGCAGCTGCGACCCGGACCAGTGCTCTCCAAGATTGAGCGCGAGGTGCAAACCTACAAAATGTTCCGGGCCACCTGCGACCAGCTGGTAGCTGTGAGCGACGCTATTTGTGATGCGCGCCCCGTTGAGGCAGGAGCGATGGAAAAAAAACGGCGCTCGCCACCGCGTTCGATGCCGAGCTCGTCCGCGAAGTCGAAGCGTTGATCGCCCCGGGCGCCGCTGATCGGCTCGATTTCGAGGCGGTCGAGACCGCGGTCCGGCGACGGGCGCTCTCAGTCGCAGCGCGGGCTATCGAGCAGCGCCTGAACGCAGACCACTCGGACCACGTGGGTGCCTACCTGCCCTGTCCGGCGGGACACGAGGCTCGTTACGTGGATCGTCGCGAGAAGACCTTCACGACCGTCCTGGGCAAGATGAGCCTGGGACGCGCCTATTACCACTGCAAGATCTGCGGTGCCGGCTTCTGCCCACGCGACCAGGCTCTCGGACTTGAGGGCACGTCGCTGTCGCCAGCGGTAACCCGCATGAACGGGCTGGCGGCAGCGATGGTCAGCTTCGAGGAGAGCCATGAGTTGTTGCGGGAACTGGCCGGGGTCGAGGTTTCCAGCAAGACCGTTGAGCGGGCGGCCGAGGCGCTCGGACACCAGATCGCCGAAGATGAGCGGCATGTGGTCGAGACACCATCCGCCGACGCGCAAATGGCGTCTACCCTCTACCTGGGCATGGACGGTACTGGAGTGCCGATGCGCAAGGAAGAGCTGGAGGGCCGCCCTGGCAAACAGGAAGACGGCACGGCCAAGACCCGTGAGGTCAAGCTGGTCACCGTCTGGAGTGCCGAGGGACGCGATGAGGAGGGAACGCCGGTGCGCGATTGGGGCTCGGTCACCTATTCGGCGGCGATTGAGAGCGCAGCCCAGCGGGATACCGACCAGACGCCCAGCGAGTTTGCGGCGCGGGTTTGTCGCGAGGCTACCCGCCGCGCCTTCGAGAGCGTCGCACGCCGGGCCGTGCTCGGCGACGGGGCCAAGTGGATCTGGAACCTCTCCACAGAGTACTTCCCGGAGGCCATCCAGATCGTCGACCGTTTCCACGCCAAGCAGCACCTGTCAGATGTGGCCAAGGCCATCTGGGGAGCAACCAGCGCACAACACAAACCGTGGGCCAAAGCCCGGCACGACGAGCTGGATGCCGGCAACATCGACGCCGTGCTGGCGGCACTTGCCCCGCACCTCGATGCCGCCAAAGAGGTCAGCGAGTGTGCCGACTACGTCAGGACCAACCGCCAGCGCATGCGCTACGCCGAGTTCCACGCGGCCGGACTGTGCACGTCCACGGGTGTGGTCGAGGCCGGCTGCAAGACCGGGATTGGCACCCGCTGCAAGCGTGCCGGCATGCACTGGACGCTCAAAGGCGCAAACGCCATCATTGCTCTACGCTGCTGCAAGCTCTCTGGCCGCTTCGAGGAGTTCTGGGAACGGCGTTCAAGTGCTCGCGCTGCGTAAACGGACGGGGCGACTTGTGGCCGCCAGCGATCAGCCTGGCACCGCGAGGATTATCGGGAGCGGCCACAAGTCGACCCGCCTCCTCACAATCCTGACGTGCGCCCCCCAACCATCCAGCGAGATTCAGCACCATCGCGGTCTTTCTTTCCATCGCAGCGGCTTCGGCCACCGGTCTCGCGGCGCCCGACGATCCAGCCAAGGCGCAGGCGCAAGCCAACTTGCGCGAAGGCAATGCGGCGCTGGAGCAGGGGCGCGCGGAGGAGGCGCTGGCCAGGTTCAGCGAAGCCTATCGCCTGTTTCCCAGCCCCAAGATTCACTACAACCTGGGGCAAGCCCACAGCCTGATCCCCGGCCACGAGGCGCAAGCCTACGAGGAGATGTCCAGATTCCTGGACGCCGCCATCCACGCCGATGCGGATCTGCGCGCGGCCGCCGCGAAGCAGCGCAAGCAACTGCGGCCCGAGGTAGGGATCGTCACGGTGGTCGCCGAGCCCGCGGACGCGGACTTGCTGATCGATGACGTCAACGTCGGCAAGGTCTCGGCCGAGTGGCCCACCATTCTGGGCATCGGAACGCACCATTTGGCGCTCAAGAAGGACACGGCAATCTCCCCGGTGCATACCATCGTGGTTGTCGGCGGCGATGCGCTGGAAGTGCGGCTTCAAGTGCTGCCGCCGACCCTGCCGCCCGCGCTGGCACCGCTGACGCCGATCGCGCCGGGCTACGCCGCCATGCCGGCCGTCAACAGCGTTCAAGTAGGTCCCGCCCCAGCGCCCTCGGACTATTGGACCGGGCGGCGCAAGGCAGGCGTGGGCCTTGCGGGTCTGGGCGTGGCCAGCCTCGTCCTCGGCATCGTCGAGCACGTGAGCTACTTCGGCAAGGCGAACGACTTCAAGAACGCTGGCTGCGGCACCGGCAATCTCTCGGTCGGCCCGAATTGCAAGAGCCTCGACGACCAGGTCAACTCGGCCCAAACCTGGTTCATTGTCGGCTACATCGGCGCCGCGGTTCTGGGCGGAGCTGGCGGCTACCTTCTGTGGGTGGCGCCGGCCGAATCCCCAAAGGAAGGTGCGGGCGTCGCAACCGTGAATTCGGGAATGACTGTCAACTACCAGGGACGATTTTGAGGGACCACATGACTAAGAAATCCACATTCGCAATCGCCGGTCTTTGCGTAATCACCGCGGCTGCCTGCACGAGCCTGCCGGTAACACCACGCGCGGATCTCAGCCACGACGACGCCGACACCAACATCGATGTAACCAGTGCAAGCATCGACGCCTCGATGGATCGCGCTACCACTCCTGATAGTTCAGCGGCCGATGCTCACCTCAGTAACATGGACACTTCTTTTCCTGACGCAGGCGACGGAGCAGCCGACATCGCTGCCGCTGCGGACAGCAGCAATCCCGGAAACGGCGGTTCGGGCGGTGCTGGCGGAACTGTAGCCTCAACTGGGGGAAGCGGAGGCAGTGGAATGGGCGGAAGCAGTGCTATCGGAGGCGCGGGAGGTAGCGGAAAGGCTGACGGCAGCGCACTGGGGGGAACAGGTGGAGTGGTGGCGATGGTGGATGCCGCTGCCGATGCAGCACCAGATGCGCCTATTGCCACCGCGGACACCGCAGATGCTCCCATGGCCGACCTGGCTGACGTTGCCACATGCGCAGCAAGTGCTGGTTCGCCTTGCGGTAGTTGCGGCGGGACGATTACTTGTGCAGGTGTGTGCAGCGTGCCTACGCCGCCCAACTACGGCACGGCCTGCACATCGCCTCACGGCTGCAACAGCGGCACCTATCGGTGCGGCGGGTACTGCAGCGCGGCGGCAGAGCCAGCTAACTACGGAACGACATGCACATCACCTCATGGCTGTAAAAGCGGTACCTATCAGTGCAATGGTTCGTGTAGTGCGGCGGCGGACCCGTCCAATTACGGCATGAGCTGCACATCAGCGCATGGCTGCAACAGCGGTATCTATCAGTGCAACGGGTCCTGTAGTGCGGCCGCGGACCCGTCCAACTACGGCACCACCTGCACGTCGCCCCACGGCTGCAACAGCGGCACCTATCAGTGCAACGGGACATGCAGCGCGGCGGCGGACCCCGGCAACTACGGCACGACCTGCACGTCGCCCCAAGGCTGCAACAGCGGCACCTATCAGTGCAACGGGGCGTGCAGTGCGGCGGCGGACCCGGTCAACCTCGGTGCGTCGTGCACTGTTGGCACCAATAGCTCGACGACGGACGCTAGTGGATATATTACGTATTGTACCGCATGCTCTGGAACCATCGGCTGCACTGGTTGCAACCACCCGGGCTGCACGGCCCAATGTTGCCGCTATGACGGATGCTTCCCGGAATGAGCCTTCCACGTTTCCAAGATCCCTATCCGAGGGTACTTTCTAGCGCCAGATCCACGAACCCCGCCAAGATCCCGCTCCGAGGGTACTTTTTCGCGCAACTTTCTGCTGCCATTTCCGAGAACCCTATGCATGACACTCCCTCGCCAAGTCGTGCCGGGTCGTGACTACATGGTTACTCGCCGCTGTTCCGAACGGCGATTCTTTCTGCGCCCCGATGAGGGCACCAACAATGCCTTTATCTACTGCCTCGCCTTGGCAGCCAAGCGCGCGAAGGTGCAGATCACCTTCTCGGTCGCGCTTTCGAACCACCACCACACCGGCATCCATGACCCGGACGGCAACTTCCCCATCTTCACGGAGCACTTTCACGGCCTCCTCGCTCGCTGCCAGAACGCCCACCTCGGCCGTTTTGAAGGCTTCTGGTCCTCGGAGCCGACCTCTGTCGTTCATCTGGTCGAGCCCAACGATATCCTCGAAAAGATGACCTACGCCTTCACCAATCCTACCGCCGCAAATCTGGTCGACACCGTCGAGGAATGGCCCGGAGTTACCACGTTCGAGGCCACCCTCTCTGGCGGCCACATCACCGCCGTGCGGCCGAAGCATTTCTTCCGCGACGACGGCGACATGCCCGAAGTCGTCAGCCTCGACATCGCCCGCCCGCACGGCTTTCAGGACCTCGGGCAGAGCGAGTGGACAAACATCGTCACCGAGCGCGTTCGCGCCAAGGAAGCAGACTACCGCCAGCGTCGCGCCGTCAAAGGCATCACGGTACTCGGACGAGAGCGAATCCTGGCGCAGAGTCCATCCCACTCTCCTGAAAGCCACGCACCACGGTTCCAGATGAACCCTCGTGTGGCCGCCAAGAGCAAATGGGCGCGCATCGAGGCGCTGCTCCGCAACCGCGGCTTCGTCGAAAAGTACCGAGATGCCTTCCTGGGCCACATGGCAGGGGTGGCCAACGTCGTGTTTCCCTTCGGCACCTACTGGATGCGCAAGTTCGCCAAGGTCGCGTGCGAGACCGCCGAGGCGGTTCAGCAATCGATCCTCGGCTCGACTGTGGATCCTGTCCCCGCTTAGCGGCAGCGATTGGCCGAATGGTAAGCTGAGCGGATGACTGCTCGCTGTCGCAGTCGCGTCGCGGAGAAACGATTGGCCGGGACAAATTGGTAAGGTGAATGTGGAATCTTCAGGGTTGGGCGC
>CAVRSU010000021.1:0-68631 GCA_963723955.1 uncultured delta proteobacterium | reverse complement strand
CCCTCGGTGCAGCCACGCGCAATTTCCACCGCCATGCGATCGAAGACCGCCTCGGCATGGGGCAGCGGCGAATCGTCGGGAAAGGGGAAGCGGTTGAGATCTTTCACCCAAGTGCGGCGGGTGCGCTTGGAAATCCGCGCATCGGTGGGCTCGCCGACCACAACGAATCCCATGGCCCCGTCGCGCTCGGTCGTGTACAGCGCAGGAACGTAGATTGGATACCTCTGCGCAAGACGCGCCAGGATCTCCAGGCGCGCGACCTTCGCCCGTCGCAGCTCGGCGGCTTCCAGACACAGCGCGGGCAGCAACGCTTCCGCCTCGCCGATGAAGAAGGCATCGACGAATGGCGCCAGCGGCTCGGGATGCGTGGCCACCGGACCGCCCGCCAGCACCAGCGGATCGCTGTCCGCGCGCACGGCCGCGCGCAACGGGATCCCGCCCAAATCCAGGATGCTCAGCACCCCGGTGAAGTTCAGCTCGTACTGCAAGGAGAAGCCGACAACGTCGAACGCGCCGAGCGGGCTTGCCGTCTCCAGCGTGTAGAGCGGCAGCGACCGGCTGCGCAGCTCTTTCTCCATGTCGGGCCAGGGCGCGAACACGCGCTCGCACGCGATGCCTGCCGCATGGTTGAGAAGCCCGTACAGGATCTTCGTCCCAAGGTGCGACATGCCGATGTCGTAAACGTCTGGAAAGGCCAGGCACACCCGCGCTCGCGCCGCTGCGAGATCGATTTTCCGCTCGCCGTATTCGCCGCCCGCGTAGCGCGACGGCTTCTGCACCCGGGCCAGAAATCCGGCGTAGGGATGGCGGTGAGAGCTCAGTGACATCGGTCGAAGTGTAGCAGTGGAGACGCGAACGGCTTTGCCCGCTACATTCCGCCTTGCATGATGAGCGGGAAATTGGTCCCGTATTCCTCGCTGCTCGGTGGAAAAACCCAGCGCTTGACCGCGTTCTTGATGCACGGCTCGACAAGAATGAAGCTGGACGGGGCGTTGATGACCACCCGCTGGACGATTCCCGAGGTTCCGATGGAAACCGTCACGTCAATGCGCCCGCTGGTCAAGTGGTTGTCCATCTTCAGCGCGCGCTCGTAGCACGACTTCAGCCCATCTTGGTTTACCTTGTTGCGGACCACCGCGCTGATCTGCGATTGCGACACGGCTTTGGTCTCGTCGAAGGGGTTGGGCCGCACCGCCATCGTGGGCTTGGCAGCCGGCGTCGGAGCTGGCTGCCGCTCGGGCGCGGGGCCCACGTCCATGCGCCGCGACGTTCTGCCGAAGCCGTGCTTGCCCTTCCCACGCGGGGCGGGCGCGGGCTGCTCCTCGGCAAGTGGCGCGGGCTTGGGCGGCTCGACGGCAGCAGGCTTCGGCTCGGGCATAGCCTCGGGCTCCATTGTCGAGGAAGGTGTGGGCGCGACATCGGGGACTTTGCGACTGTCCATGCGCAAGGTCACCAGGACGATGAGGATCACCAGGACCACGATCGCGCCTGCTGCCACCAGGTACTTGACGCCGGAGCGTTTGCCAGCCAAGAACCCAGAATTGGGCGACAGCTGTTCCGGTAGAGTTTCGGAAGCCGACGGGGGAATCAGCGATGGAAAGACCTGCTCAGGGCTGCTCGGCGGGGCACTGGCGGCCACCTCGCGAATGGCCTCCGAGATGCCACCCAAGTCAGGTTGGCTGGCGGAAGCGGCAGGAGCGGTCTGCAGCGCCGGCAAGGCAGGAGAGCTTGCGGCCGGGCTCGCGAGCCTGGGCGGGTGGGACAAGCCGGCCGGAACTGCGACGGGCAAGCTAGCCGCGTGGGGAGCGGGCCGGCTTTGCTGGCCGCGAACCGTCGCGGGAAGGTTTGGAAACCCTCCCAGGGTTTCCATGTCAGCCGCGTGGGGAGCGGGCCGGCTTTGCTGGCCGTGAACCGTCGCGGCTTCCATTTCAACCGAACTGGAGGCTGCCGGAGGCGTGACCTTCGCAGCCACGGGCGGTTGCGGTTGAGCCGGTAGCGGCGGGCTGTCGGCTTCGGCAAAAGTCGGCACGGACTCGAACAGTGGGTCGGCCTCGAGATCGCGAAGGTTCTTGCCCTTCTTGGTCGTGATGTCCGAGAAACTGCCCTTGTCTGGCTGCTTCGACTGATAGGGGATGTCTTTCTTCTTGGTCGTGCTGTCGGCGAAGGCCTCCGAATCCATCTCCACGGCGATCTCTAGGGCATCGGATATGCTCGCGGGCGATGGCGTAAGGGGTTTGCCAGGGAAGAGCGGAGCGGACGGAGCCTGGGCTGCCTTGGCGGACTTTGCGACCGAAGGAGGCATGGCCGCCACTTTCGGCAATGCATGTGGGGCCATCGGGGCGTCGGGGGGCGGTGGTGGCGGGGGTGGTCGCAACACGTTCAGCTCCCGCGCGATGACCGAGACCTCATCCGCGGGCTTCCAACCCGGCATCCCCTCTTTCCAGACGTGCACCGTCTTGCCTGGCTTGGCAGCGATAGTCCTCTGGGCGGCCTCCGCGCGCGAAAACGGACCACTGCGAACGCCGCCAATGGCCAGATACCATTCCACACGGCCCCCGAGAGGATTGGGGCCGGGCCCTGCCGCAGGAGGAGGGAGCGGTGGGGGACCGGGCGCGGCCGGCCTGGGGCCGACCGCTGGCGCGGCTTTGGGCGCACTCGACGGCCTTGATGGGACGGTCCGGAGCGCGCTTGACGGCGCCGACTTGGGACCGCTCGACGGCACGGCCTTGGGAGCGCTCGACGGCACTGACTTGGGACCGCTGGACACCGCGGTCTTCGCGGCCTCGAAGTGCTCCGCCAAAGCCCCACCATCCGTGGCCGCATCGCCCGGGCCAGCGGAGCGCTCGCCCTGAACCACGATGACATTGCCGCAGGTCTTGCAGCGAATGCGCAGGATTTTTTGCCTGACCTTTTCATCCGCGATCGAATAGCGGGTCTGACAGCGGTCGCAGACGAACTTCATCCTAAATCCTGGAGGTCCTCAGTTTATCACGGTAGCACAGCCTCCGCAGGGGATGCACTCCTTGCGGCCAACGGGCGCCATTTTCCCGCTCACGAGGAGAGGTGATTAGGAACCGCGCAGCCACCACAACAGTCCCACGGCCATGGCTACGGCCAGAACGATCCCGGCCACAACCACGCCGTTCCAGCGTCTAGGCACGCGGTCTGAAACATCGTCTTTCGCCTGCTCTGATTCAAGCAGGTCAGGCACCGCGGCCTTCGCGCTCTTAGGCTTCGGATTGGCTTCCTCTTTTTTGGCGGCCTTCTCCGCCTCCGCAGCCCGTTCCAGATCGCTCGCCGATTCCGAAAACAGCGGTTCGGGCTCGCCCTTGACCTGGCCCTTGGCGTCATTGGCCGCGACCGGCGCAGGGACTTCGGGTTGGGGCTCGCCCTTGCTCGGCATTTCCGCCGTTCCAACATTGGCCCACACGCCAAGAGCCGATGCACGCATGGCCCGGGCCAACGCCGCGCCTGGACCTTCGGATTGCTGGACGTCGAAATCCAAGTCCGCCTGGTCGGCCTCGGCGCTATCGCTGCCCTCGACGAAGGCTTGCGCCCGGCGGCGGCCAGAGTCGGAGATCAGCGCGTCCGCCTCCTCCGAGAAAATCTTGGCCATGTAGTCCGCCATCTGGAAGTTGTTGCGCAGGTGCGCGCCCGAACGAGCCAGGAAATTTTGGAGATCTTCGTGCAGCTGGGTGGCCGACTGGTAGCGATCCTCCGGCTTCTTTTCCAGCGTGCGCAGGACGATGAGCTCCAGGTCGGTCGGATAGTCGCGGCGCACGAAGGTGGGTGGCTTGGGCCGCTCCTCGACGATGCGTTTCACCGCGACCTCGCGCGGCCCGCGCCACAATCGTCGGCCCAGGGTGATTTCGTAGAGAATCGTCCCCAGACAGAAGATGTCCGAGCGTCCGTCGATGGGCGCGCCCCGCACTTGCTCGGGCGACATGTACGTGACCTTGCCCGGACGAGCGCCCGACTCCTGAATGACGGCCAACCCCTGGCGCGCGATGCCGAAATCGATCAGCTTCACCTGGCCCGTCGATCCAATGAGTACGTTGGTCGGCGAAATGTCCCGGTGAACCACGCGGAATGGCTCGCCCAAGCCGCCGCTGCCATCGTACATATAGGCAAGCGCGCTGGCGACCTCGGCCGCGATGAAGACGCCGACATCGACTGGAATCGACTTGGTCACCTGGATGGCGCGCTTGGCGAGCTCGGTCAGAGTGCGGCCCGAGATGTGTTCCATCGCGATGAAGTGGCGGCCCTTTTCCTCGGACACATCGAACACGTCCACGATGTTGGGATGGTTCATCAGCGCCGAGATACGGGCCTCGGCCAAGAACATATCGACCACTTCGGGATGCTCTTCCCAGCGCGTTTGCAGAACCTTGAGGACAAGATCCTTCTTGAACCTGCCCATAGCTTCTTGGCGCGCCAGGAAGATCTCCGCCATACCGCCGGTCGCCAGGTGCTCGACGATGGTGTAGCGCCCGAGCTGGGTGCCGATGAGCTCTTTGGGTATTGGCATGCTGACTGCTAACCGAACCTATCACTGCGCATCGGCCGCGTCGATGACTCACGCAAGTAGGCAGAGAGGCTGGCCTGCCCCTCTGCCCTGGCTTCGATTGTTTGGCAGCTAGCGCTAGCCACCGCTGGGCGAACCGCCGTCGACCGCGCCGGTGGGGGTGCCGCTGTCGGTGCCACCGTCTTCTTGGTCAGCGAATTCCACCGTGACCTTGGCGCGGCCGTTCTTGTACAGTGTCAGGGTAACGCTAGAGCTCTTCCCTTGGACGAGGTTGACCGTTTTCTCATCGCTGATCCACATGGGGATGGTCGATTTGGTAACGCTGGCACAGGCTGCGGAATAGGCGTTGGCGGAGAAGACAACGTCGCCCACCGGTAGCCCGGTCAGCGCCTGGGTGAGCGTGTCGCCCGGCACCACGTCGAAGTCGTTCACCACGGAGCGAAACTCGCCTGCGGCCGTGACGCGAATGCAAGTCACATTGTCTGGGATGGCGGCCAGGGACAGCATGGCCTGCCCCGATTCGTCGGCATTTGCGGCCTGGTTGTCGTCGCAACCCGGGCCAAGCAGCAGCAAGGCGGCGAGGCAGGTCGAGAAGGAAACATTACGGAAGAAGTGATGGTGGGTGTTCATGGTCGGGCCTCCTGATGGGTGTTGAAAGGACACGAAGGTTCTCGGTCCGACCGAAAAGAAGTTGCTTGGTAGCCGAAATAAAGTTGCTTGCCGCCTGAACGTCTCGTGCGCGTTGACTCTGCCTCCTTGGCAGACTAGCTTGCCTGCCATGAAGGTCGTCGATGAACCGCTCTCAATCTCGGATCCACTGGTCCACGAGCTGGTGCGTGCCGAAGAGCGCCGCCAGGTCGAAAAGATTCGCCTGATCCCCTCGGAGAACTACGTCTCGCGCGCCGTGCTCGAGGCCTCGGGTTCGATTTTCACCAACAAATACAGCGAGGGTTACGCCCAAAAGCGTTACTACGAGGGGCAGCAATACGTCGACCCGCTGGAATCGCTGGCCCAGGAGCGGGCCTGCGCCTTGTTCGGCGCCGAGCACGCCAACGTGCAGCCCTACTCGGGTTCGCCGGCCAACCTTGCGGTCTACCTCGCGTTTCTCAAGCCCGGCGACAAGGTTATGGGCTTGGCCTTGCCCATGGGCGGACACCTGACCCACGGCTGGAACGTCTCCATCACGGGCAAGTTCTTCCAGTCCGTCCAGTACGGCGTGCGCAAGGACACCGGCCGCATCGATATGGACGAGGTCCGCGATATCGCCCGTCGCGAGCGCCCGCTGCTCATCTGGGCCGGCGGCACCGCCTATTCCCGCCACTGGGACTTCGCCGCGTTCGCCGAGATTGCCAAGGAAGTCGGCGCGCGCTTCGCCGTGGACATGGCCCACATCGCGGGCCTGGTCGCGGGCGGCGCGCACCCGACCCCGGTTCCACACGCGGACGTGGTCACCACCACCACCCACAAGACCCTGCGCGGACCGCGCGGCGGCATGATCCTGTGCAAGCAGCCCTACGCCTCGGCCATCGACAAGGCCGTGTTCCCCGGTTTGCAGGGCGGTCCGCACGATCACACCACCGCAGGAATCGCGGTGGCCCTAAACGAGGCCGCGCAGCCTGCCTTCAAGCAATACGCACACAGTGTTGTTGCCAACGCCAAGGTACTGGCCGCCGAGCTCATGGCCCGTGGCTTCCACGTGGTTTCGGGTGGAACCGACAACCACCTTATCTTGCTCGACCTCACGAACAAGAACGTGCCAGGAAAGATCGCGGCCAAGGCGCTCGACAGGGCCGGCCTGGAGCTCAACTACAACTCCGTTCCCTACGACACGCGCAAGCCGTTCGATCCGTCCGGCGTCCGACTGGGCACGCCTTCGGTCACCAGCCGAGGCATGGGCGAGGCCGAGATGAAACTGATCGCGGGATGGATCGATCGCGTGGTAGGCAAGCCAGACGACGAGACCGCGGCCAAGGTTCTGGCCGAGGTTCTCGAAGCAACCCGAAAATTTCCCGCCCCCGGCATCCTCCTTCCCTAGGACCCCATGACAGATTTCAACACAGAGAACACGGAGAACACAGAGAACGGAGAGAACAAGGCTTCCGGATTCAGGATCCAAAGCCTCCTTTTCTCTGTGTCCTCTGTGTCCTCTGTGTTTAGTTTCTGCCTGGCCGGCCTCACGGTTGTCGCGACGGTTCGCCCCGCTCGAGCGGAGATCATCGAGTTTCTCGACAAGACCAAGATGAACGCGAAGATCGTCCATTACTACGACGGCGTGTATTCGGTCGAATCGCAAGGCTCGACGGTCAAGGTCCCCAAAGAAAAGATCAAGAGCATCACCTTCCAACTGCCGGCGCCGCGCGCGGAGTTTTCCACGCCGGAGAAGACCTTCGATCGCTGGCGCAAGGCGCTTGCCGAGGGCAGCCTGGAAAAAGTCGTCGACTGCTACGCGCTCATGTTCCAGGGCATGTTGGCCACGCAGGTGGGTCAGGTCAGCGACGGTCTCAAGAAGATGCAGAAGGAAGTCGAAGGCACCAAGTTCACCCTCAAGGGTTCGTCCATCAAGGGCGACAGCGCGACGCTGAAGGTGACCCGACAGAAGGGCGAGGACGCGGAGACGGTGGACATCCCCTTCGTGCGAGAAAACAGCGAATGGAAGATGTTGCCGCCGCAGTGATCGGCCAGGACACCATCACCGATCCCGCGCACGAATGAAAAAGCTTCGCCTTACCCTGCCCTTTTTGGCCGCCACGCTCGGATGTGCGACGACGTGGTTTTCGCCGTCTCCCGTTTGGGCCGCAGCCAATCTCGACCCCTTCGCCCGTCCCACCGCCAAGCCGCTGCTGCCTTTCCACGCGGCGCAGGCCGAGGAAGCGCCCGACAGCTCGCCCCAGAAATCCAAGGCGACGTCCACACCCACGGTGGCACCTGAGCCCAAGGCCTCACCCGAGGCGGCGCGCGCACCCGAGCCCGAGGCGAAGCCTGAGCCCAAGGCGCAGACCAGCCCGGCTCCCGCCATCGGTGGACAAGCCTGCGAGCGAGACGACCAGTGCCCAGCGGATACCATCTGCGAGAGCGGCGCCTGCCAGCCCTTCGAACGGGCCATCGATGTTCTGCTCTACCGCAAAGAGGGCCGCAGCACGGCCTTCATTCCCTTTTACTTTTCCAACCGGGGCAATCCCGGCCATCGCGTGGTGGCGCCGCTTTACTTCCATTTCTGGAGCCCCGAGAGCCACACCCAAATCTTCGCGCCCTTCTACTGGCGTGTGGAAGACCGCCTTAAACAACGCGTGGTCCTGGTCATCCCGCCCTACTCGCAGACCACCCAGCCCGACGCGCGTTCGTGGGCGCTATGGCCCCTCTTCTACCTGTCGACGAAGTTCGGCTGGGCCGCGCCTCCCTTGCTATCCTTCAAGGTCGGCGATCCGGACCACGGCAAAGCCTTCGGCATGGGATTCCTGCTCTATTTCTGGACGCGATCCCCCGAATCGAAATTCGACCTGCTCTTTCCCTTCGCGATTTCCACGCGGTCCAAGGATTCGGCCTTCACCTACGCGGTGCCGCTCAATTTCTATTGGCGCAGCAAGGACGACCAGAACCTGCTCTCGATTCCCTTCTTCTATCGCAACGTCACGCCAACCGGCGGCACCTTCGCCTCGCTGCTCGGCTACGCCTCGGTCGAGAACAAGGCGACCACGGGAGCTTACCTGTGGCTTTATTGGTACGGCCGTTCGCAAGCGTCGAGCTACGACGTTCTTTTCCCCCTGCTGTGGAGTTTCCGCTCGCCCGGCGCGAACACCACCATCTTTCCGCCGTTCTTCCACTTCCGCAGCAAGGGTTCGTCCCTCGGCACCTTCGCCTTGCTGGCCTGGTGGTCCAGCGACACCAAGGCCGGCTCGAACTGGCAGCTGGTCCTGCCCTTCTACTTTCGCAGTAGCACCGAGAACGGCGCCAAGACATTCCACCTGTGGCCCACCGGCACCTACCAGCGCGACGACAAGGCGAGCGCGCGCTACCTCACCATGCTGGTCCCGCCGCTCATCTACTGGCGCGACAAGACCGGCGAGATTGACTACGAGCTCATCTACTACCATCACCACGACATTCCCGGCGACGCGCACACGAACATCCTCGGGCCGTACTACCACCGCGACGATCCCGCGGGCACGACCAACGTGTTCTTTCCGCTCTTCTGGCATTTCCGCGATTCCGCCACCGGCGCCACTGCGCACTCATTCTTGCCCTTCTATTTCAGGCGCAATTCGCCCGACGAGAAGCTGACCGCGGCAGGAGTCTTTCCCCTGTGGGCCTACTACCGCAAGTTCGCCGACGGTGGCGCAAGCGGCGGTCTCTTCCCCCTCGCCTTCTTTGGTAGCCGCAAGGATCGCAGCCACGCCATCGTCTTTCCGCTGTTCTGGCGCTTCCGCAAGGCCGACGCGGTTTCGAGCCTGTTCTTCCCCTTCTACTACTCCGCTTCCGACAAGGCCTCGACGACCACCATGGTCTTTCCCTTGCTCTACTTCGCAGGGCGGGACGACCAGGGCAGCTACCGCTTCCAATTCCCCTTCTATTGGAACCTGGTCGATGAGCGCAGCCACACCGCAACCACCATCACGCCAATCTACTTCAGCCACGCCGATGCCAAGGGCTACGCCGCGGGCATTCCGCCCCTGTTTTTCTGGGGTGGCGGCGGTCAGCAACGCCACTTTGCCCTGTTCCCGCTGCTCTGGTGGTTCCGTGACGACGCCAAGGATCGGACGACCACCGTGGTGGCCAACTACCTGCACCGCACGGAAGGCGGCGAGACGACGGATGCATTCTTTCCGCTCTTTCACTACCGGCGCGGTGCCAGGCCCGGCGGCAGCGACGAAACCAGCCTGACCCTCTTTCCGCTCTTCCACTACCGAAGAGATTCGGCCACGACCCTGTTCGTCTCGCCGGTCACCGCTTGGATGCGTTCGGCCGACAAACAGGCAGGTTTTGCCGGGCCCTACTTCTGGTATCGCAACCCATCCTTCGCCGTGCGCGGAATTCCGCTGCTCTACCTCGACCACACCCAGCTCGACACCGGCGAGCGGACGCGCATGTGGGGTCCCTATGTGGCCACCGACGGCCCCGGGCACCAGGCGCGCGCGCTGTTTCCCCTGTGGGCCCACTACCAGAACGCCCAGGAACAAGGCACCTACATCTTTCCCACCTTCTTCTACCTGCGTAAGAACGACGGCTATCACCTCGACACGTTCTTCCCCTTCGTGTGGCTGTCGAGCTCGCCCGACGCCCACACCAGCGTGGTCGGGCCCCATTTCACCCACCATTCGCCCAGCGGATCGTCGTCGGGCCTCATTCCCTTCTACCTTTCGGCGTACACGCCCAGGCGCGACCTACTGGTCACGCCGCTTTTCCTGTCGCACACCAACCGCCAAAACGGAAACCGCCACATTGTTTCCTGGCTGTACTACCAGTCGAACCAGGGCAGCGACATGTTCCGTACCGTGCTGCCGCTGTGGTACCAAAACCGCGACCAGAACAGCAGCTGGGCGGTCGGATTTCCGCTCTTCTGGCACTTCGCCGACAAGCGCGCTGACAAGTCGATGACGCTCGCCGGACCGCTGTACTGGGCGCACGAGGGAAGTGAACGCACGCGTGGCCTTATGCCCTTGGCCTGGTATTCGCGCGACGAAGGAAAAAAAGCGGCCAGCAACGCCATGATGCCACTCTTCTACGAACGCCACACGCCGACCACGCAAGCCGTGCTCACACTCCCATTCGGCTACAAGAGCACGCCCGATAGCCTATGGTGGTATGCAGGGGCGGGAATTCTTTTCTCGCGCGATACACCGAGAACCAGTTTCAACTCTCTTGCTCCGCTCTGGTTTTACCATCGCGACAAGGCGACCGACACGCGCACACTCGTTGTTCCGCCCCTGCTCCACTACTCGAGCACCAGCCCGGAGCGGTCGCTCAGCACGTGGTTCCTATTGCTCTGGCACCGCAGCAACATCACCTCGTCGACCACCGTGGGACTGCCTCTCGTCTACGATTTCCACTCCTACCACCAGAGCCGGTTCACCATGGTGCTGCCGCTCTTCTTCCGCTATCGCAACGAAGTCAGCGACACCAGCACGACCGTCGCTCCGCTTTTCTTCCGCCACAGCAGCCCAACCGACAGCACCACCATCGCTTTTCCGCTGCTGTGGCGATTCTGGAGTCCGGAGCGTAGCACCACCATCGTCTTTCCCTTCTACTTCGGCGTCCGGCGCCCGACCTCCGACACAACCTACGTCTTCCCCATCATCTACTATCGCAAGGGGCTGGGTAGCAATGCCGGCACCTCGCACCTGTTCGTCTTTCCGTTCTGGGAATCGGAAATCAAACGACCCGGCGACTACATGTGGGAAGCCTTGCTTGGCCTCGTGGGCTGGGAGCGCATCGGTCGCAACCGCTTCCTCAAGCTGCTCTTCATCCCCTTCGAGCTCGAGGCCGCCCCTGCCGCCAAGACCGCCTGGTATGGCAAGCCGCCCACCCGAACGCGCGAACGGGTGGCCCGCGGCCTCGACATCAAATCCTGGTAGCGGAGGCTTGGCCGCCGGCTATTTGAGCAGCAGCTCTTCGTGCTGCGGATAGGACGCGTACGGCTTGCACGGCTTGGTCCCGTCCACCGTCGATCCCGAGGTCTGTTTGACGACGGTTCCCGTGCAGTTGGGAAGGAGCGAGGTCGCGGTTGCAAACCCCGAAAGGGTTACCTTCGTGCCTGCCAAGCCGAACCCAGTCGATTGGACATTATCGATGTTCCACCGAGTATCGGAGTCCGTCGGCGTGGCCTCATTCCTGAGCAGAAGGACTGGTCCTTTGACACCGTCAAGGCCGGTGCCGGTGACCTGAATCTCCGCGCCGTCCTGGTAGACGAGACCGACGGTTCCTTTGGAGGTGTAGCTCCCAACGCCCGCGTCGGGATCGGATGTAACCCAAAGCTCAGCCGGCATCACCGTCACGTCGGAAAGTACGAACTGGGTTCCCGTGCTGTCCTGGGATTTGACCGTGTGGTCGCCGCCGATGCTCGCAACTGCAGGTGGGGAGACCTTCGAGAAGACCAACGTGTCGCCTTTGACGACAGCGGCGCCCGCTCGTCCCACCACCGGCGTCTTGGTGGTAACCACCACGTCGCCGGATTGCTTGGATGGCAAGGTCACGCTGGCAATATCCGCACCTCCCGCCGCAGTTGAGGTGCACGCCGTGCTGCCCGGCGTGGCGACCACGCAAATGCGAATCGGGCGCGACACCTGCTTGTTGCCCAGCTTGTCGCTCGCTTCCACGGCCACGCACGCCCAGCCGTCGTGCAGGTTGTTCGAGGCATCGAACTGGCGCCCAGCGCACTGCAATCCATCGTAGATGATGGGCGGAAGGGTCCAGATCGAAGGCAGACTCATTTGGGCAGCATAGGCCATCAAATAGGTCAGAGCTTGGGCCTTGAGAGGGTTGTAGGTCGTATCGCACAGGGCTGTCGGTATGGGACCGTTGGCTTGCTTGCAGGGAGTAATGCCGTCCACTCGCAAACCCGGGTCCGGTTGGTACGAGAAATCGCCGGCCCCCGAATTGAAAGGCATGGCCACCATGTCGATGAGTTGCGCATCTTTGGACGACTGCGGGGAGACCGAAGGCACCAGATCTGGATTGATATCGTCGCAGAATCCATCCGGCGGATCCGAGGTGTCCACGAGCAAAGGCTGGGAGGTGTCCTCGAGAATCAGAACCTCCACCGTGGCCGGATCCACGGCAGCGATGGGGATGAAATCGGACGGACCGGTAAGCGGCGTGTTCCCTCGATCCTCGACGCGGGCACGGATGTCGAACAGCTGGGTCACGACAGCGCCATCGTCGACGGCGTCCGGCCCCACGGGATCGAACGGCCAACTGCAGGTTCCGTCATTCTTGACAAGTCGGACGTCGGCAGGCGGATCGAGATCCAAAATGGGCGGCGTGTTGTCCAGCGAAACGAGATACCCCACCGAGGATTCATTGCCAAGGACGTCCTGGGCACGAAAAGAAACGCTTGGGAAAATCGCAAAAACGGGAAGCTTCGTCGTATCGAAGAGTTGTCTGTAAATCCCGTCCACGCCCTTGACCAGGTTGACGTCGAAGTGGACATCGCCGTTGGCCACCACCGCGATGACCGAGGAATCCATGACCCCGGCCGGGTCGTCGACATTGGCCTCGATGCTGATGAGTTTCCCGATGAGAGCCCCGTTGGCCGGCTTGGTAGCGCTGATGGTCGGGCCCAAGTTGTCGATTGTGAAACTGCGCGTGCCAACCGATGTGTTGCCATTGCTGTTGGTGGCCGTGATGGTAACCATTTGCGCGCCATCCAGGGGTGGATTGAAACTGCCGAACTCGATGGTGGTTGAGTATTGCGTGCCACCGGTCGCGACGGCGGCAGGCGGAATTGGGTACTGGCCGATGGAGATCGACACACCCGCGATGCCGGACCGGCTATCCACAACCGTGGCCGTAACCACGACGGAGCCCTTCACGTAGGCCGCCGCGGCCGGCTGCAGGAAGGTGATGACTGGCCCGCCGTCGACATAGATACGAAGCGAGGTCGTGCCCACTGCGCCCCCGGCGGTGACGGCGATGACCTGCAGGTCATAGAAGTCGCCGGCCACGCTGCTCAAATCAAACGGCGTATCCGCATAGATGTAGACCTTGCTGCCGGTTTCCGGAACGACGCTGTATTGGGTCTGGTTCAAGGTGATGGTTCCACTGGCCGAATTGCTGCTCGCGCTGATAATCGACGCCTTGACCGAGGTAACGACATCGAGCGTGGGATCGCCGCCCATGGAGTCGACCTCGACCTGGACCGTGGGCGCGAGACGATCGGACTTGGCGATGACAACCGGGTCGGATGCGCCGCCATCCCCGCTCAAGCTCGCGGCCGGCACCAAGATCGTGACCGTCACCCTGGAGGCCGGCGAGGTGTCGATGCCCGCCTCCGCGCTGTCGCCAGCCTGTGGACTATCCTTCGCCACGTCCCTTGCGTCGCTGGCTCCGCCACTATCAAGGGCACTCGCATCGAGAGCGCCCGCCTCGGTTCCTTGCTGGATGATCACGCGCTCGTCAAGACCGCTATCAAGAGGCGTTACCCAGGGTGGCAAGGTGGGATTCGAGCTTGAGCAAGCCAGGACCGAAAATGCCGTGCCGACGATCGCGCACGCTGCACGCAACACCAATAATCGCTTCATCATCACTCCTTGTCGATACGAAGGTCCCTACCGCGATCCCCTGGCTTTATGGCCTGCCTTGGGCGAAGCTGTTTCAGCGGCGGCCGGCGCTCTGACCTCGGCGCCGTAGGTGGCGGTTTCCTCGCCTGCTAGTTCCTGCAGCGCGCTCGGTTCGGGCGAGGGCTTGCCAGGGGGGAAATCCAGAACCACGAATTGGGTCCCGTCGGGCCCAGCCTCGCTGTGGGGAACGGCCGCCACCAGCTCGCGCAGGGCCAAGCGAACTTCCACGTCGCGTCCTCGCTGCCGCGCGGAAATCCCCGCCACCGGCGTGGCGAAAAAGCGCGTGTCGATCTTGCGCCGGTTGTTCGCCATATGGATGCGAGAGCCGCGCAGAAGCACCGCCAGGGTCGACTTGCCCGATTTCTTGGCGGCTCCTTCATTCAGGTCGAACTGCACCGGCCGGGTGGTCTGCAAGAAAACGCGCGATCCCGTCGCCGTCATTTGGAAGCCGGTCCACACCAAATATGGACCGCCCTTGGGGGCGGCCGGCAAGGGGTTCTTGCCGCTCGGACCGGGAACGACTCCGTCGTACGTCTGCGCCAGCGCGGGGCCGGGAACGGCCTCCATGCTCTTTTCGAGTGGCGTGACGGGCTGGGCAGCCGCCGGATCCGGCATCGCGAATACGCCCACCCATGCCACGAAAGCAGTGCTCAGGAGACAAGTCGTTGCGCGCACTTTGGCTATACCCCAACCCCATGATAAGCCCCGTTTCGAGGTTTCGGCAAATGAAGCGGTGGGCCACCTGGGATTCAAGGTGGCGGGGAGCGGCGTGGGTGACAGTGTCGGACGGTGTCGGTGACGGTGGCGGTGGCGGTGACGGTGGCGGTGGCGGTGACGGTGGCGGTGGCGGTGGCGGTGGCGGTGAGCGGTTACGGCAGGCCCGGGCATTGAGAGCCCGGGCCGAGGGGGAGTCAGGGGTGGTCAAGCGCCAGAGAATTGCGAGTATGGAATCGAGCAGGGTCAGGACGGGTGCAACGGTGGCTTGATCCAGGTCGCCCCAGGCGATTGCGACGGCGAGGTGGGATCGAATTTCCCCCGCGGAGCCGGCGGCAATCCGGTAGTGGTGGAGGCGATCCTGACCCGCACGCCGGGCGCCTTCGGCGATGTTGCCCGGAACCGACGAGCCAGCGCGTTTGAGCTGCAAAGCCAAATCCTTGTCGTGGTGGCGGATGCGTTCGACCGCCGGGCGGAGCGCGGAAACCATCTGAAGAGCCATTTCGTAGACCTCGAAGCGTTTCATTGGGACCTCCTTTGTCGCGGCCTCAAGCAGGCCGCCGCGTGCGTGTGACGGTCCCCTGGCCCGGCGCAAGGACGAAACGACAATGCCGATGCGAAACCCTCCCGGCCGGTGGCCGGGTCTTTCTGAATGGCAAGGTGTGCCTTGAGGTCGGGTGAAGGGCTTCTTGGTCACGCCAAGGTCGGCTTCAAAATCCCTCTACAGGGTTGGCCTGCTTTCCGCTGGTCTGTTGTTGCGCTAGAGTGGACTCTCCAGATGCGAATCCACGAGGTAGGGATCGAAAATTTCCGACGCGTCGAGAAGGAACGCTTCACCTTCTGCGAACCCGGAACCGATTCTCCGCGTCGTCTGAGTGTTCTCGCGGGGCCCAACATGAGTGGCAAGACGACCGTGCTCGACGCTATTCACTTCGCGTTCGAAATCGTGTCGAACCTCGACAATCCCAAGCTTCGACCCGAGTTCGATCCAAGTAACGTATCGCTTCGCCCAGATCCACAGCTGCCGATCCACATCCGACTCAGATTTTCGCTGCATCCGGATGAGCTCTCTGCGATTCAGGAGTTGATGACGATGTTGGGAGATCCAGCGCCAACCGTCTCGACGATCTATGACGTGGCCATCCGGTGGCCACCCAAAGAGGGTGTGTCTGGAATCGCTGGTGTGCTGGAGTCCGCGACCCCATGGGGAGCGAACTACGTGCTTCGAGGCCGAGCGCTCGCGCGGGTCGCGAAGGCGCGCAAGGTCGTTGCCGAAGGCATCTTCGAGCGCGTTGGAGGCGTGCTGTACCTCGATCAGCACCGCAGCGTGGAACTTGCCGTACCGAGCGTGCGTACCGCTTCCGAAGAGGATCTACGGGAGGGCGCACGGAGTCATGACGTCCTACCATGGTTGGAACTACAGTCTCGCCTCCACGAGAAGTGGGATGTGTCGTCACAAGGCCCGAGCGCATGGAGCCGCATCAAGGATCGGTTCGCCGAGCTAGCATCTCCTTCCGAGATCGACGATATCAAAGCCTTCGACGAAGGCTTTGACCTTCGCTTTCGAGAGGGGGCTCGCCACTACTACTCCGCGGGGCTGAGCTACGGACAGAGCCAGATCCTACGCCTGGTAACCAACCTCACAGCGTTTCGCGCGACACGCTCGGTTATCCTCGTGGACGAGGTCGAGCTTCACCTGCACCCATCATGGCAGCGCAAGCTTCTCTATTTCATGCGACGAGGCGGTGGTGATGACAACCAGTTCATTGTGGCTACCCACTCCGAGTCGATTGCCAAATACGTTCATCCGGCTGAGCTCGTGAAGCTCGGGGATCTCGATGAGCTTGGGTGAAATCACTCTGGTCTGTGAGGGTGAGCCCGAGGGACGCGACATTCGGTGGCTCGGCTTGGCCCTCGACAAGCTTGGTGTCGCCAAGGCCGTGGAGATCTCCCCGTCGGGCTCGAAGGCCAACCTCGTACCCACGGTCAGGGCGCTTCGGGCACAGGCACAGGCGCGCGTCTACGCGATTCGAGATCGCGACTTCCTGCACGCGACGCTGCTTGAGAAGAACCTTGGCGATGGTCTGTTTCCACTCCGGCGTTCGCGATGTACGCTTTGCGCTTGAGAAGCTCGGCGCGTGGCTAGTCGCGTCCAAGTTGGGGTAGTGGCGCACCGCATCCAAGTTGCCGCGCAAGCGCTTCATCCTGGGGCCAATCACGGCGTTCTTCTAGACATCGACGCCATGCTTGCCTTGGCAAGTTGCTCTCTGCCATGCCTGCCATGAAAGTGTTGAAGCCGTTGACACGAAACCGTGCAGGCCTGGGAACAGGCTGATCGCGTTCACACCGCGATCGGTAAGTTCAGTGATTAGATTGCCTGCCTCGCTGGCCGGCAATTCGAAACGGATGAAGCGAGAATCAACAAGAGCGGAAACATGGTCCGCGGGAGACGTTACGTCTCCATTGAACCGATCGGCCCAGTAGTCTCGACAGACCCATGCATGTTTCACGAGCACACCGCTCTGGGCGGTGAGGTTTTCATTTGCAGCGCTTGGCGGCTCGACTATTTCCGAGCCACTCCCATGACCGACATTCCCAACAATATCTGCGATTGCGAAGACCGCCAGGGGCTCATCACAATTTCGCCGAAGGGAGTCTGACGCTGCAAAATAGGAGGCAATGAGCGGCGAAAGCGTCCAGTCCAGCATTCTTGTCGGAGCCCCGTAGTGCTGGGCCAACGCGAGCAAGTAGTCAGGATTGGCGAGAAAGCGGTCCGGTAGTGCTGAGCGAGATGCCAAGGCCCTCTTGAGGACATCGAGCAGGTTCTGTTCAAAAAGTTGTTCGTCCGACAGTTTGAGCCGAAACAGGGACGGGATGAGTCCCCAGCTCGCCCCGACTGCCTGCCCTCGGAAGTACCAACGCCCGGATTCTCCAACGCTCTGCAATCGGTGCAGCTCTTCAAGCATGTCGATGTGCGACGCGTATCTTGCAACAGGCATGGCCGGTGTTCCACTCGCGGCGGTGAAGGTTCCGGAACGAATGCGTATTGTACGAGATAGTTGCCCAACTGCGTTGGCAAATCGGTGTTTTCGACGCTTGCTCTGTTTGCCCGGTCGCCCAGATCACCGGCACGTCAGCTACTGGTGGAGGTGACGATCCGCCTGTGGGAGGGCGGTCGGAGGAGCAAGCCCGCCCTTCTCCATGACGCATCTCGCACCTGTCTATCCGACAGTCGCATCTCGGGCGAATCCACTTGCACGATTCCTTCGCGGGGCCGTGCTTCTCCGCAAGCACCGACATGAGGCGCGTCTCTCCATTCTGATCCGAGATCGTCGCGCGAAATCATGTCCGTTTCCACGAGCAAGGGATGGGCACGCTCTTACTCGTGCCAAAGACGGACCTCATCGAAAAGACTCGCCACCGGCCGCGAGGGTTTCGCATCGGCATTGTCGTTTCGTCCTTGCGCCGGACCAGGGGACCGTCATCGCTGCGCGACGGCCTGCTTGAGGCCGCGACAAAGGAGGTCCCGATGAAACGTTTCGAGGTCTACGAAATGGCTCTTCAGATGGTTTCCGCGCTCCGCCCGGTGGTCGAACGCATCCGCCACCACGACAAGGACTTGGCTCTGCAGCTCAAACGCGCTGGCTCATCGGTTCCGGGCAACATCGCCGAAGGCGCCCGGCGCGCGGGTCAGGATCGCCTCCACCACTACCGGATTGCCGCCGGCTCCGCGGGGGAAATTCGATCCCACCTCGCGGTCGCTATGGCCTGGGGCGACGTGGATCAGGCCACCGTTGCGCCCGCCCTGGCCCTGCTCGATTCCATCCTCGCCATCCTCTGGCGCCTGGCCCACCCCTGACTCCCTCTCGGCCCGGCTCCCAAGCCCCGGGCTGCCGTAACCGCCACCGTCACCGCCACCGCCACCGTAACCGTCACCGTCACCGCCACCGTCACCGTCACCGCCACCGCCACCGCCACCGCTCCGGCCACCCACGCCGCTCCCCGCCACCTTGAATTCAGGCAGGCTACGGAAGCGGGTCCGAGGCATCCGCGGCGCGTTCGCCGTGCCCCAGCAGGTGCGCGCGCAGCTCGCCCACGAGGAAAATCGAGCCAGCAACGACCACCAAACCTCCGCCAGCCTCGCCGACCTGGCGGCGCGCCACAGCGAGCGCGGCCACTGGATCCTCGACGCACATGACCTGGCGATCCCCACCCTTTGTGGCGGAAACCAGCGTCGCAAGCTGCTGCGGATCCGCGGCTCGGTCGCTTTGCGAGCGCGTAAGCACCACGCGGTCGAATTGCGGTGCCAAGACCGACAGCATGCCGGCCGCGTTCTTGTCGCGCACGATCGACGTGACCAGCACGCGACGAGGTGCCTGCGGCAGCGCCGCCACCAGCGCCGTCGCGCCTTCGACGTTGTGGGCACAATCCAGCAGCACGTCAGCAATGCGCTCGAGCCGGCCCGGCCAGCGCACCTCGGCCAGTCCGCGCAGGATTCCTTCGCTGGCGAGCGGTCGGCCCACGGCTTTGGCCGCCTGCCTGGAAATCGCAACCGCCAGCGCCGCGTTGGCAAGCTGGTGCGAGCCAGGCAATGCCGGCGCGGCCGGCGCGGGTGGGTAGTCCGCGCCCAAACGAAAAACCGGCGCGCCCGTGGCCCGCGCAACCTCGGCGATGCGCTCGTCGGCCTCCCTGGCAAGCGGCCCGAGAAAAAGCGGTATCCCCGGCTTGGCGATGCAGGCCTTTTCGTAGGCGATGGCGCTCAAGGTGTTGCCCAAGATGGCCTCGTGGTCGAGGGCGATGCTGGTGATGGAGCAGGCCACGGGATGACAGACACTGGTCGCATCCAAGCGACCGCCGAGGCCGGTTTCCAGAATCGCCACGTCGACCTTTTCCTCGGCGAAGGCGAGAAAAGCCAACACCGCAGAAACCTCGAAGAAGGTCAGGGCAACCGCCGTGGCCGCCACGGCGTCGTCGAGAAAGGCCAGGCGATCGCCATCGATTTCCGCGCCGTCGATGCGAATGCGCTCGGTGAAGCGGGTCAGGTGCGGCGAGGTGAACAGCCCCGTGCGCAGGCCGGCCTGGCGCAGGATGGAGTCGGTCAAGGCCGCGCACGAGCCCTTGCCATTGGTACCCGCGATGTGCACGGCCGGCACGCGTCGCTCGGGCGATCCCAAACGGTCGAGGGCCAGCCTGACTCGGTCGAGACCGAGGGAAACGCCCTGGCTGCGCACCTCCTGCAGACGAGCCAAGAACCGGCGGTAGGGCTCGCCCGTCTTCCGCCCGCGCTGCGAATCCGACATGGACAGTCTCAGTTCTGGCCAGCCTGGGGCCGCACTCCGAACCAGCGCAGGCAAAGCGCGATGGTGGATTTCAACTCCTTGCGCGGAACGATCATGTCGACGAAGCCATGGCTTTGCAGAAACTCGGAGCGCTGGAAGCCCGGCGGCAGGCTCTGGCGCATGGTGTTCTGGATGACCCGCGGACCGGCGAATCCGATCAGTGCCTTGGGCTCGGCGATGTGCAGATCGCCAAGCATGGAGAAGCTGGCCGCCACGCCGCCCGTGGTCGGGTGCAGCAGGATCGACAGGTAAGGAACGTGGGCCTCGCGCAGACGCGAGATGGCCGCGCTGGTCTTGGCCATCTGCATAAGCGAGAGGATACCTTCCTGCATGCGCGCCCCGCCCGAGGCGGCGAAGATGAGCGCCGGCACGCGGCGTTCGAGTGCGCGCTCGAACACGCGGGTGATTTTCTCGCCCACCACCGAGCCCATGGATCCACCCATGAACTCGAATACGAAAAATCCCGTCTCGACCTCGATGCCGTCGATGCGGCCGGCCAGAGCAATCAGTGCCTCGACCTCGCCGCTCGACTTGCGCGACGACTTCAGCCGGTCGCTGTAGCGCTTGGAATCGCGAAAACCGAGGGGATCGATGCTCTCGATGCCGTGATCGAATTCCACCGCGCTGCCCTCATCCATGATGCTGGCGATGCGATCGCGCGTGGCCATGGCGAAGTGGTGATCGCACGACGGACAGACGTCCAGGTTCTTGTGCAGATCCGCCGTGAGCAGCGCTTGGTTGCAGCCAGGGCATTTGGTGAAAACGCCAACCGGAATGCTGCGTTTTTCGAGTTGCGGCGCTCCGACTACCTTTTGGCTTCGCTTGTACCAGTCCATGGTGAGAGCTACGTGGGCAGGAACGGGCAATTTCAACCGCCCGGGCCGCCCTGTCAACCACAGTCGCAGGACTCGGTCACCTCATCTTAGCGCGACTTGTCTGTTGACTCGTTCCACCTACCTCCCGGAAACTGGCGCCTCTCGTGGATACCAACTATTTCGACGTCGTGGTCTACGGCTCCGAGCTGACCGGGCTCATCGCCGCCAGTCTGCTCGGTCGGCGTGGGCTGCGCGTGCTTCTGTGCGGCCACGATGGCCTACCGGCGACATTCCAGGCTGGGCCCTACACCTTGGCGCGAGAGCCTGGCACATTGCCTCCGCCTGATTCCGAGCCCGTGGCGCGCGTTCTGCGCGAGCTTGGCCATTCCCAAATCGTCCGCCGCCGCGCTGCACAGGCGCAGCCCTCGCTGCAATTCGTCTTTCCCAATCACCGTGTCGAGTTCACCTCCAGCGTCGAAGCCGTGCAGGCCGAGCTCGTGCGCGAGTTCCCCGAGGATCACGGCACCATCGAGCCCATCCTAGCCCGCCTACGCGCCACCAGCGCCATTCTCGATCCGCTCCTCGGCTCGGACATGACCCTGCCTCCGCAGGGCTTCTGGGAACGCCGCGACGTCAGTCGCGTGCAAGCCCAGCTGCCGTCCTCGCAAGCCGACTTGCTGGCGCCGCTTCCGCCGTACCATCTCATGCGCGCCGGCATCGCCGCGCTGGGCGCCCTGGCCAGCGGGTTTTCTCCGGCCGACCTCGGCAGCCTGGTGCAGGCGCGCGCCTACGATGTCACGCGGCGGGGGTTCCATCGGCTGGCCAGCGAAGCCGATCTGCGCGCCTTGTTCATGGACAAGCTCGGCACCTTCTCGGGCGAGATTCGCGAGCAGGTGGTGCCCACCGAGCTGGTTTGGCGGCGCGGAAATCTAAATGGGCTAAGGGTGCGGCCGCGCAACGAAACCATCGGCTTCGGCCGATTGATCTGGGCCGGCTCGGCGTCGTCGCTGGTAGCGCTGGCGGGCAGCGAAGCCCCCCGTCGCCTGCGCGAAACCGCCTCGTCCATCCGGCCAGCCTGCTTCCGCTACACCCTGTGCATGCTGGTTCGCCCCGAGGCCCTGCCCGAAGGAATGGGCGCGCGCGTAATCGCGGTGAAGGATCCGGCCAAGCCCAACCTGGAGGAAAACGCCTTCAGTATCACCGTCGGCCTGCCGCCTCCACGGCAGCAGAGCCAGATCCCGATTTGGCTCGAATGCCTGGTTTCCGCCTCGGCCAGCGAGAGCCTGGGCTACCTCTCGGTCGTGCGCGCGCGCCTGCGCGAAGAGCTCCTGCGCATCATGCCCTTCCACGATCAGCATCTAATCGTCGTGGCCTCCCCGCACGACGGGCTGCCGCCCGAGCTTGGGCCCGCGGCCAAGGTCGAGCCGGGCGAGCGCGGCCGCCTGCCCGGCGTTCCGCCGACCCAGATGACACCGGCGCTGAGCTGCGATTTGCAGCGCGTGCTGGGCCTGGGCGGAGCATCCCACACCACCGGCTTCAAGAACGTCTATTTGGCCAGCAACGAGAACCTGCCCGGCCTTGGCCGCGAGGGGCAGTTCGTGTCGGCGTGGGGCGTGTCGCGTATGATCGCCGAGCCCGCGCAGCACAGGGCCGGCCGCAAGCGCGAAATCCTGATCGAAGAAATCTAGATCGAAATCTAGCTCTTTCGCCGGCAGAACTCGGACAAGAGCGCAAGCTGTTCGGACGAGGATCCGACGAAGCGAACGCCGGTGCGACGAAACGCCCCGGTTCGCCGATCCGAAACCACCAGGCCATCCACGTCGATGGTCGTCTTCGTGCCGGGAAGATCGAATGTCAAGGTAATCTGCGTTTGCGGCGGCGCGGGCACGTCGCGCGGACGGCGCAAGGTGATGCCTCCTGGCCCGATGTCTTCGGACTGCCCAAGATGCAGTCGGCCCCCAACCGTGTTGCGAACTGCGCACACCACGGGCACTCGAAAGCAATCGCGACGATCTCGTTCCGCCCGGCGGCGCTCTGGGACCATGCACCCATGATAGGAAACCTGACCGCCCTCCGCAACTTTTCGTCTCTAGGCAATTGTTGCGTGATCCCACAAGCCGCGGTTCAATCGCGGGATGAACGGGACGAGGCCGAAGACGGTGCTGCTAGGCGTGGTCCTTTGCATCGGGCTGGGCCTGTGGAGCGCGGCCGGGCGCGCGGATACCTTCTACAAGTACCGCGACAAGAGCACCGGCCGCGACGTGTTCGTCAACCGCCTGGATCAAGTCCCGCGCAAGTACCGTGAACAAGCCAAGATCGTGATTCAAAGCGCGGACCCGCAAAAAGCCAGCACCGACGTCGCGCCCACCGCAACCGATGAAAGCGCCACCAGCGAGCCTAGCACGACGATTTCGGCAGCCGCCGAGCCGTTGCGCTCGACCGGCGACGATCTGCGCCGAGCCATGGCGGGCAAAAACTTGTGGAAAGATGGACCTGCCATCGCCAGCGCGATGGTGGATGCCAAGCTCATCAAGGCAGGCAGAGATCCCCTGACCGAACCCGAGCGCAACCACTTCAGCCACCTGCTTCTGACCATTTTCGTGCTGTCGCTTGTAGCCGGTTTTTTCGCCTTCGTCGCCTGGATCGTGATGATCGTCAGCGCCATCCGCGACGGACGCAACTGGTGGGCCTTGTTCATCTTCCTGGTCTCACCCCTCGCCTACGTGTACCTCTTCGTCCATGCCGGCAAGGGGCGATGGGCGTTCAAGCTGATTTGCGCCTTCGCCATGCTGTCGCCCGCGCTGGTCGCCCTGGCCGGGACGTGGCGCTTCTACGGGTGGTTTCAGGCGGTCGTTCAAGCGCGTGGCGGACACTAGCCTACTTTCCGGCTGGTCTTTGCTCTAGAGTCACGGCCAAGAGGTTCGGGTGACGCTTCGCTCGATTTCACGTCTACGGTTCGTCTTGCTGGCCGCGGGCACGCTCGCGTGCAACAGCGGAAGGATCTCTCCGGCCAGCGGCTCGGGAGGCACGACTGTCTCCGGCGGCACGGCCGGCTTGGGAGGAAACACCGTCTCATGGGGAATCACGGGTTCGGGCGGCACCGCCAACGCTGGCGGCGGAGCCCTCACTGGCGGGAGCACCGGCGCGGGAGGGACGTCGTCCTCGGGCGGAACAGCGGCCACGGGCGGCACGACTGCGACCGGCGGTGCCTTTGGCTCCGGTGGATCCAAGAGCTCTGGGGGCAGCGCCACCGGAGGCAGCGCCACCGGCGGAAGTGGCAGCGGCGGAACCATTGGTGGCTGCGATCCGGGCACTACGACCACGACATGGGCCAGCAACTGCCCAGTGGCGCCGGCCACAACCTGTACCGCAGGCACTTGGACAGCGGGTGGTCCGCAGAACGACACGTGCTGTTCGGCCATGAAGCTGGTCTCGGAATCGGCTCACTTCGCGGTCTACGGAGACGAAGCCAGCACAACCCCCGCGTTGGCCCAGGCCGCGGTCGATCATCTGGAAACCGTGTGGTCGCTCTATTTCGGCAGCCCAATGTACATGCGCGAGCCTGCATGCAATTCCGCCACGAAGTACAAGGCCAACATCCACGTGCATTCGAGCTGGGGCCTGACCGGCGGCGCCTTCGGCACGGGCCGAATGGGCATGTGGATCGGAACCGGCGGTCTATCCGACCACTGGGGCCTGGCGCACGAGTTCATGCACGGCGTGCAAGCGATCGAAGGCGGCTTGGCTTGCGATCAATCGAACACCTGCGGCTGGATCTACGAAAGCCATGCCAATTGGGCGGCCCAGCAACAGACCGAGTACCACGCAAGCGACGTGCATTGTTCGGAGATGCTGGTCAATGCCTCGCATCTCTATCTGGGTTCGACGCGCGACCGCTACTGCAACTGGCAGTTCATGGAGTATCTGAAAGACAAGTACTGCTACAGCGCCGTCAACGCCATCTGGACCGGAACGACCAGCAATGACCCATTCACGTCCATCATGAATGACCGCGGTTGGAACATCAGTCAGATGAACGATTTCTTCGGTGAATGGGCCATGCACAACGTGACTTGGGACTACCAAGATCCGGCGCCGGAAAGCACCGCGGGCGGCAATCAAGGGGCGCTCTACCGCAAGAGCTACGGTCTCGTCACAGACACCTCGACGTCCGAGCGTCGACTTCGTTTGGTCAAGATGGAGCCGCTCGACGCCGCCAATCGGCGCTTCGTTGTTCCGAGTCTTCACGCGCCCCAACGCTGGGGCTACAACATCGTTCGACTCTACCCGGACTCGGGCGCCACCAGCGTCACGGTCACTTTCCGCGGGGTGATTCAGAGTGCGGCCAGTTCGGACTTCCGCTGGGGCCTGGTGGCCACCGACGCAGGCGTCACCACGCCGAGGTACAGCGCCATCCAAAAGGGCAGCGACGGGCAGCTCACCTTCTGCGTGAACGCGGGTGAGTCGCTTTGGCTCGTGGTCGTGGCCACGCCATCGACACAGAAGCAAATCGTCTGGGATCAATTGTACCCGACCGTCTACCGCTATCCCTACATGATCCAGCTCGGCAGCGCATGGCCAGACGGCTACCAGGGTGGCACACAAGCGGCCTGTCCCTCGGGCACATCGCGCGTGGCCAATGGCGGCGGCTGCGGACCGACGAGTCTCCCCTCGACGGTCTACGTCGGGCCGTACGCGCAAGTGCTGGGCGGCACGGTCAGCGGCAGTGCGCGTATCGACGACCACGCCACCATTTTGAGCGGCACGGTATCGGGTGGGACGGTGTCTGGTCTTTCCATCGTCAAGACCGGTATGACCGTGTCCGGCGGCATGGTGTCGGTGGCGTGGCCGTATGCACCGGGCTGGTTCGAGCCTCCGCAGTCCGTGTCCGGGACCGCGCAGCTGCTGGGCGACATCGAATATCGAGGAGCGAACCTGACCGAGTCCAGCGGAGCCTATTGCGGCTTCGTCGACAACACGATCGCCAGCAATTGCACGGCGGCGGACGTGACCACACCGCCCCCGTACACCTGGCGCCCGTGACGGTAGCTTGCGGCCCTACGCGCGCCTTTGCCGGCTGGTTGTGCTAACTCTAGGCGGCCATGGCTGACGCTGTCATCGTCTTCGACAATGTCCACAAATCCTACCGCGACGTGAAGGCCGTCGACGGGGTGAGCTTCGACGTGGCGACCTCGACCTGCTTCGGCTTGCTCGGTCGCAACGGCGCGGGCAAGAGCACCATCATGCGCCTCATCTACCGCAAGGCCGAGCGCGACCCCGAGCCGCGCGGAACCGTCTCGGTGTTCGGGTTCGATCCAGAGCGCCATGAGCTCGAAATCAAGTGCCGCTCGGGCGTGGTGCCCCAGGACGACAACCTGGACGAAGAGCTCAGCGTGCAGCAAAACCTGCGCGTGTTCGCCCGGCTCTACGGCATCCCGCCCAAGCGAGCCGAGGCCCGCATCGTCGAGCTGCTCGAGTTCATGGAGTTGCGCGAGAAGGCGCGCGCCAACATCCGCGAGCTCTCGGGCGGCATGAAACGCCGCTTGGTCATCGTGCGCGCCCTGCTCAACGAGCCGCGCCTGCTCATCCTCGACGAGCCGACGACGGGGCTGGATCCGCAGGTCCGCCATACCATCTGGGACAAGCTGCGCCAGCTCAAACGGGGCGGCCTCACCATCATGCTGACCACGCACTACATGGAAGAGGCGTTCCAGCTGTGCGACGACGTCCTCATCATCGAGAACGGCAAGGCGGTGTTGCGCGGCAACCCCAAGCTGCTCCTCGGCAGCCACATCGAACCGTATGTGCTGGAGCTTACCGACGTGAAGCTGGCGCCGCAGGCGCTCGAACGCCTGCCCGCGGGAGCTACCCGCGTCGAGCAATCGGAAGAATCGGTGCGCGTCTACGCCGCGGACTACGCGGCCTTGAAGGCAGTGGCAGAACAGTTGCCGCCCGGCGATTTCCACCTGCGCCCGAGCACTCTCGAAGACGTCTTCCTCAAGGCAACCGGCAGGAGGCTCGATGCCCGCCAGTGAGATTCGCCCGCCCGCGCTCGCCTGGCGCCTCTACAGCGTTTGGCACCGCCACATGCGGGTGTACACGCGCAACCTTTTCAGCAACGGGCTGCCGCCCTTTCTTGAACCGGTGATCTTTCTGGTCGGGATCGGGCTTGGCCTCGGCAGGTACATCGCGGCGATGGACAGCATCCCCTACCTCGTCTTTCTCGCCACCGCCCTGCCCGTGACCTCGGCCATGTTCACGGCGTCCTACGAGTGCACCTTCGGCACCTTCGTGCGCCTGGAATTTCAGAAAGCCTACGACGGGATGGTAGCCGCCCCGGTCACCATCAACGATCTCTTCGTCGGCGAAATCCTGTGGGCAGGCAGCAAAGGACTCTTCTTCAGCGCCTGTGTCGTGCTGGTCATGTCCCTCTTCGGCGCCATTCCCATGCCGATGGGCGTGCTCGCTGTGCCCATCGGCTTTCTAACCGGAGCCATGTTCGGCGCGATCTCGCTGCTGGTGGCTTCGTTCGTTCGCAACATCAATCACTTCAATTTCTACTTCACGGGGTTTCTGTCCCCCATGTTCTTTTTTTCCGGGACCGTGTTTCCCTTGGGCAGCCTGCCGAGCGCGATTCGCCCATTTGCCGAAATCCTGCCCCTCACCCACGCCATCCGTCTGACGCGCTCGCTCGCCCTCGCCCGCTTCTCACCCGTGATGGTCGCCGATCTTGCCTTCCTGGTCGCGGCGACACTGGTTGCAGGCACCTTCGCCATCCGCCGGCTGCGACGCCGGATTGTGGTTTAGGTCAGCGGCCGAGGCCCAGGATGAGGCCGGTGGCGACAATCCACAGGGCGATGGTGATGATGAGAGGCCTGTCCTTGAGGAACACCTCTTCCGGACTGCCGCCAGCGTTGCGCGAGTGCGAGAGATACACGTAGCGGAACATCCCGAAGATGACGAACGGGATGGTAAGCATCATGAGATTGTGGGCGGGCAGCTTGGGCGAGGTGAAGGTGTAGAGCGAGTACGCCATGATGGTCGACGACGCGACGATGCTGATCAGGCTGTCGAGCAGCGTCGGCGTGTACAGCTCGAGGATCTTGCGGTGGTCGCCCGCGCGGCCTTCCAGCAGCACCAGCTCGCCGCGGCGCTTGCAGAGCGCAAGGAAAAGCGCGCCGAGCAGTGTGACAGTGTAGAGCCACGGTGATATAACGGCGCCGATCACCACGGCGCCCGATACGGCACGGATGACGAAACCCAGCGCGAGGATGAAGACATCGAGAAGGACGATGTGCTTGAACGCGAAGACGTAGCCCACCTGCATGACCAGGTAGCCGCCCATCACCGCGGCAAAGAGCGGCCTCATGAGATAGGCGCCCAGCAGGCATATGGGGATGAGCAACACCGCCACAAGCACCGCCAGCCGAGCGGGAAGCGCGCCCGATGCGATGGGACGGTTGCGCTTGGTGGGGTGCTGGCGGTCGTTCTCCACGTCGAGCACGTCGTTGGCGAGGTAGACCGCGCTCGATACCAAGGAGAACAACGCGAAGGCGCCCGCCGCCCGCCACAGATAGGTCCACATGGCGGGCGAAAACGGGTGCCAGCGCTCGTTGACGGTGAACACAAAACCAGCGAACAAAAGCAGGTTCTTCACCCACTGCTTGGGTCGCATCGCCTTCAGCAAGGCGAATGGTAGGGATATAGCTGCGCTCATTGCGGCGGACACTACCATGGGGCGGGCGGCTCGCGGCATACGACCGTAGAGTCTTGCCGGTCGGAGGAATTATGGTATGGGGCGGTCGCAGCCAGCCCAGGCATTGGGCGACTCGTGCAGGCGCAAGCGGAGGTTGGCTGGCTCGGTCGGCATCTATTGCCCAGGGAATGTGCCCGACGAGCGACGAAGGGAGAGATCCGCCACCGCCACCTCGAAATGGGCCTGAGCCAGCGCTTCCTTGGCGGCAACCAGACCATCCTGCGCTTGCAGCAGGTCAATCTGCGCCGAGTGCCCAGCTTGGTACTGCGTGCGAACCAGGTCGAGAGTTTCCAGGGCCAGGGCAACCGAGTGCTCGGCCGCCCGTTGGGCCTGGCGTTTCGTTTCAAGAAGCCCGCGGCCGTTGGCCATGTCGTCGCGAATGGCATCGCGCAAGACCACGGCAAGGGCGGCGGCCTCTTGGGCCTGGGCATTGGCCAAATGGCGCTGGGCATCCCGGACCCCACCATCGTAGAGCACCCAATCGAGCTGCAGACCAACCGCCCACGCATGTCGTTGTACCGCGAAATTGTCGTAGTTGAATGCGCGCAGACTGCCGAACGCAGACAACGAGGGGGCCCAACGCCAGGCCTGGGCGCGCCGCTGAGCCTCGGCGGACTTGGTGGTCAATTCGAGAGCGCGGAATTCCGGTCGCAAGTGCAGCGCGGACTCCAGGCCTACGATCTCCTCCGCCGCCTCCGGGCTATTGGCGGGCCGAACCTTGAATGCTCGATCCGATTGAATCAAGGTCGCCAACGCGCGGTAGGCCTGCGCTTGGGCAAAGCGCGACTCGATCGCGGCCTGTTCGGCCCGCACCAGCGCCAGCTCGGCCCGATCCACGTCCACTTTGGTCACGCTGCCGTTTTCGAACCTTGTTCGGGCGTTTTCCAGTGTGGCGCGCGCAACCTCGATGCTCGACTGTCGGGCCGACACGACCTCGTCAGCAATGGCGGCAGCATAGAACGCCTGCGCCACGCCAAAGAGCACGGTTGCCAGCGAGGTGTCGAACTGCGCCTCGGCGGCGTGGACGGTGCTTTCCACCGCCTCCAGTCCCACGTAGGCGGCAGGCACGATGAGCGGCGCCGTGAAACTGACGGCGCCATCGAGCTGATTCTTGGGCTGGATGGTCAGATTCTGCCCCTGGTAAGGAAATTCAAACGCGATGTTGTTGCGCGTGTACTTGCCCTGGGCCGCCACCGTCGGAAACAAGGTTGTCCAGACCAGGTCCAGATTGGCCTGGGCTTGGGCCAGGCGGGCGCGTTCACTGACCAGGCTTCGGTTGGACTTGCGGCCCAAGGCCAGGGCTTCGTCGAGCGTCAGCTCGTGCACCGACTCCTGCGCTCGGGCGGCAGTGGCCCCCCCGCAAAGAATGGCTGCGCACAGGACGATCGAGATTCTTCCAACACACATTTTTGTTTGGTCACCTTGTGTCTGCTCTATCTGATGTCCGAACTCCAAGGACGTTTCGGGCCGAGCGTGCCCCTGATGACATGATTCGAAACACATTCGTCACCCAATAAGACCTAGCGAATGACATTCGCCGGGCTATGCTTTGCCAAGGTTGTCGCGCCCGTTTTCCACGCGGGGCGCGGCGTCGGCCCCTCGAACGCCTGCTGAACGCCATTCTCTTGGAATCTTTGGTACCATGCACGTCGGGCATGAGACCTTCCCTTGTTTTCTTTGCGCTGGCGCTCATTACTTCCGCGTGGGGTGGGAACGTGGTTGCCGCGGTCAGCGTGCTTCCGGCTGAGGGCTGTCCCGCCAGTGATGCCATCGACGCGAATCTGGAACGCTTGGGTGCGCTCGTTCTGCTCACCCAACTTGGCACCGCAGAGGTCAGGGTCCAAGAACCATCGCTTCACGTGTTCTTCCACGACCGTCGCGGCGAATCCCTCGGCGTTCGTGTGGTGACAGTGACAAGCGACTGCGGGACACGTTCCGCGCTGGCGGCGGCGGTGATTGCGGCTTTCGTCGGAGAATGGGCGCAGACAAAGCTCGCTGATGGTGTTTCCCCGACTGCGGCACCTTCGGCGACGCAGCCGATAGCGTTGACTAGACAAAATTGGCAGGCCGAGCTGGGGGCGGTGGCCTTTGGAATCCACGATGGCGACGCCGGCGGCATCGGCTTCGGCGTGCGCGCAAATCTCAATCGTGGCGCGTACATGGCATCCGCCCTGGTGGAGGGCTCCATGGATCGGGAACAGCCACTCGGTGACGGCCAAGGTGCGTATGGATTTCTGCGCGCCGGTCTGGGCCTCGGTGTCCGTGGGCAGTGGCCCGGCGTTTTCTGGGATGCGACTATCGTGCCCATGGTTGAGCGTCTGTCGCTCCAGGGGAGGAATGTGATAGCCCCAAAGGCCGTGACGGACTGGGGATTCGTTCTCGCCGGCTACTCTTCGCTCGGCTGGAATGGCCCGCGCTTTCGGCCTTTCCTGTTCGCTGGAGCGAGCTACAGCGTCCCAGGTCAGCGGATGACGCTCGCGGGTACCGACGTCAGGGTGCCGCTTTCATCGGTCAATGTCGAAGCTGGCCTTGGAGTTTCATTGCGGATTTGGGAACCCAACTGAAACGATTCTTCCCGTCCCGTCACTCAGTTACAGGTACCGCGATGATGTCAGCTGCGCTGCAGGCTCCCCCCACCACGGAGTCCATGTACAGGCTTCACGCGCCCGAGGTGGCGCGCTGGGCCGAACGGCTAGCAGGCCCTGGTCTCGACGTGGAGGACATCGTGCACGAAGTCTTCATGATCGCCTACGAGCGCGTACACAAGTTCCGGGGCGATTCCAGCCTGAAGACCTGGCTTTTCGGCATCACGAAGAAGGTGGTGCAACATCGCCGACGCAAGGAACGTTGGCGGCGCTGGCTTCGCGGTTCGGCCAGCGAAACGGCCGGACACCTCGCGAGCGACAGCCCCGATCCCCTGCGCGCCGTCGAGCAAAGCCAAGCCGCAGCCGACGTGTACCAAGTGCTCGATTGTCTGTCAGAGCGGGATCGCCAGGTCCTGATCCTGTGCGAATTGGAGGATCTCGACGCCGATGAAGCAGGCCATCTGCTCGGAATTCGTCAGGCCAACGTGCGCCTGCGTTTGCACCGCGCCCGTGCCCGGTTCGCCCACGCCTATCAAGAATTCGTCAACAGAAGCAGCCAGAGGAGGTCGCCATGACCCTCGATCGTCTTTCTGTCACGTCCGGTGTCGAACGCGAATCCCTGGAGTTCCTCAACCGAGCCCGCAAGCTGCGTGGACTTTCGTCGACGCAGTTCCAGCGTATCGAATATCGCCTGACGCATACGATTCGCCCCAAGCGAAGGAGGCTCTGGGTACCTGCACTAGCCGCGTTCTGCTTGGTACTGATCGCAGGAACCGCCGTCGCTCATGTGGTTGATCTGTCGCGCTTGCCGTTCATCGGTGCTCTCTTCCCGGCCCATAGGCAGAGTCTCGCACTCGAAACGACAGGTCCGCGCAAACAGCACGCGCATGTGCCATCGGTCGCCGTGGCTCCTGCCGGCGTGAACCTACCACCACCGCCCCCCGCGGTGATCGCAACGCTATCCCCGGTCGAAACCTCCCAAAAGGCGCAGCCTGCCCTTCCGTCGGGTCTGGCGCCTGTTGCCACACGTACCGCAAGATCAGGTTCCGAGACTGCGCGTAGCTTGAGTTTCGCATCGCCTCGCAGTGCTGAACGACAGACAGAAACAAGTGACCGCGGCGCGATCCACGAGGCTGTCGTGCTGGCCAACCCAAGCCCAATCGTCGAGCCCAAGCCCATCCGAGCGCCGACCATCGACACCGTGCCACGCGTGGCCCTTGGAATCGCCCCGACAGGCCAGGCGGTGGAACCCATCCAGGCGGAAAGCCGGTCGTTCTCGGCGGCACTCGCCGAGTGGCACCGCGATCATGACGCCAAAGCTGCACTGGCCGCGCTGGATGGCCATGAGCGCAGATTCCCGGGCGGGCAAATGCAATTGGAGGCCAGGTTTCTGCGTGCAGAGATTCTGCTGCAACAAGGGCGCGAGCGAGAGGGTTTGGCCCTGCTCGACAGCATGTATCTGCCTGAGCTTCCACGCGGCCGCGAACTACAAACCGTGCGCGGCGAATTGCGAATCAAGTACGGCCGATGCACCGAAGGGCGGCGAGATCTGGACGAGGTTCTCGCCAAGGACAGGACGGATGGGCTAGCCCGCCGGGCTGCGCGCGCAATTTCTCTCTGCCCCTGAAACGCTTGCGTTCGCCCCGTCACTAACAGGGCAAAACCACTTGCGAGGTTCCTCATGATTACAAGAAAAGCAGCCCATCGATTACTCGCTCTGCCCGCCTTCTTCTTCGCCCTTATTGCAGGGGGCTGCGAAACCAAGAACAATACCCTGGGTAGCGGAGGCATTGATGCCGGCAAGTCTGGCCAGAAAGACGTCGCGACCGAGGACACGCCCAGCGCTGTCAACGCCTGCACCCAGGCCGGCGGCTCGTGTGTAGCTGTCTATCCTGGGACCTGCGCTTCCGGCGTCGTTAATTCCTCCCTATCTTGTGGTCCAGGAGTTGGCTCCGAGTGCTGTTTGCCAGGAGAATCTGGCGGCAGCAGCGGAGCCGGCGGCAGCAGCGGAGCCGGCGGCAGCAGCGGAGCCGGCGGCAGCAGCGGAGCCGGCGGCAGCAGCGGAACCGGCGGCAGCAACGAAACCGGCGGCAGCAACGAAACCGGCGGCAGCAATGGAACTGGCGGCAGCACGTCCGTGCCTGTCAATGCCTGCACACAGGCCGGCGGCTCGTGCGTAGGTGTCTTGCCTGGAGCCTGCGCCTCCGGCATCGTTGATTTGTCCTTGTCTTGTGGTTCGGGGGTTGGCACTGAGTGCTGCATGTCAGGCGGAACTGGCGGCAGCAGCGCAACCGGCGGCAGCAACGGAACTGGCGGCAGCAGCGGGGCTGGGGGCATGAATGGAACCGGTGGCAGAAATGGCACCGGGGGCAACACTTCCGTGCCAGCCAACGCCTGCACACAGGCGGGCGGCACCTGCGTCACCGGCGCTCCCGGAAGCTGTTCCGGCGCGACCAATTCCTTGTCCTGTGGTCCGGGGATTGGCGGAATCTGCTGCATACCCGGCGGCGCCGGCGGAAGCAGCGGAGGTGGGGGCAACGGCGGAAGTGGAGGATCCGGTGGATTCGATCGGCCACGACGCAGGCATCGATGGCGGGAACCTGACGCTCGCAGAGCTGTGCACGGCGACCGGGGGTCTGGTAACGAGCGGCCTGTGCTGCGCTTCCAACTCCGACTTCCCCGAGATGTGTCAGGGCATAGGCGGTTGCAGTTGTGCACCGGCCAGCAGCAAGACGATCAGCACGTGCGACTGCGGCACCAGCTGCTTCAGTCGAACCTTGGGCTGCGTGAAGAACTGAACCGTCTACGGCTGTGGGAGTTCGAGTCTCCCCGTGCGCACTCAAAGGGCTCTGGTCTGCCAGAGCCCTTTGGGGCATGCATCTTTGCGGTTCATGCCGGCGCAGCGTTCAGCTCTTGCGCAAGCAGCGCCTTGCAAGGGCTGCGATGGCCGGAACAGGATCCAGGCACAGACGTTCGAAGGATTCGACCGCGGCAGGCCGCCCCGCGAAAGCCGACAGCGATTCCAAGGCGGCAAGTCGTACGCGTGCATCTGCATCGCGAGTCGCGTGCACCAGTCGGTTCACGGCGCCGTCGCTGGGATACTGGCCGATGGCGACCACAGCGCGGCTGCGAAGCTCAGGCTGCGGATCGCTGAGAAGCTGGGCCAGGAAGGGTTCCGCGGCTGGCGCCGCAATGGCGCCCAGGGCGTCGATGATGGCCAAGCGAATGGCCTGTTCTTGGTCGGCGAACAGCAACATCAATCGACGCGCGGACCACCCATCTCCGATGCGACCAAGGGCGCGCAGGATCGGATCGCGGGTTTCCACGTCGCGCGCAAACTGATCCAGCAGCAAACGCAGAGCCCGGCGCGAGTGGCGCCGACCAAGCGCCTGGACGACCTCGGCGCGCACGGCGATCGAAGGATCATCGAGAAGCGGCTCAAGCATTTCGATAATCTCGGCGTGCTCGTTGGCGGCCAAAACGCCAACCGCCGCGCGCCTCACGTCTTCGCGCCCGTCCGCGAGCGCGGCCAGGACGAACGCGCGCTGATCCGCGCAGGGCGAGATGCGCATGACTTCGAGAACAAGCGACGCACGCGCATGGGCCACCTCTTGATCCGCGAGCAGCGCGGCCGTAACCGTTTTCGCATCCAAGCTCCCAAGGGATCGCACCGCGGCCGTGCGTACCTGCTCCGCGGGATCGGCAAGGCATTTGAGCATGGCAGGCACGGCGCTCTCGGCCGCGAGTCCGGCCAGCGCACGCAAAGCAGCCACGCGCACGCGGATCTCATCGCTCGCCAGCAGCCCTTCGCAGGCCGCGGTCGCTTCCTCGATGCCAAGCGCAGCCGCGGCCGTGCAGCTGAAGAAACGCACGTCCGCGTCGGCGTGGCCAAGGCCCGCAAGCACGCTGGCGTGCGTGGCCGGACCCGCAAAGAGCACGGCATCGAGCAGCGGCTCGCCCATGGCCACGTCCCAGGCACCGTCGACGAGCGCAGGGTAGAGCGCCGGAATCGCCAGAGCGCGAATGACGGCGATAGCAGCTTCTTTGAGGAAGTGCTGGTCAACCGCGCCTTCGGGTTCGACATCGCGACGAACCAGGATGGCAGCCAGACGCGCGTGAACGGTGGTCGCCTCGGGCGAGGTAAGCCGCTGCCAAGACCTGCTGGTGTGCAGGTCCGACACATCGACCATGCGCCCGAGCGCGGTCCCTAGGGCCAGCAAACATCCATCGAAGTTATCGCCGCCGACCCGGCGTATCAGCAAATCGGACAACACAGCCGCAGCGGGGACGGTGGCGATCTTTCCCAGCGCCTCCACCGCCAGCTCCGAAATCGCGGGATCGCCGGCGGCTCGCATGAGCGCGTGTGCGCTGCCGGGATGGCCGATCTCGCCGAGGGCGTGCGCCGCCGCGAAACGCAACCAAGGATCGGCCTCGAGCATGGCCTCAATGGGCGCGGCGGCCGATTGCGCGCGCAGTTTGCCCAGGGCATCGATGGCGGCCTGAGCCACGTTGAGATCCGGATGCTGAAGGAGACGAATCAAGTGCGGCACCGCCGCTGGATCCCGCGCCTCGCCGAGAGCGGTGGCCGCGTACATCGCCACGTCGTCATCGTTGCTGCGCAGGGCACTGACGAGAGCGGAGATACTGCGACTGCCCCCGCGTGCCAGGGCATCCAGCACGGCCACGCGCCGGGCAGCGTCCTCGCTTCTGCCCTGGGGCCCTTGCGCTTCACCCTGCCTTCCCGCACCTTCCGGCAGTGGCGAATCGGCGGACGAGGCACCGCCTTCGCCCAGCGCCGCAAGCAGGGCTTCATCGAGGGATTGTGCGGGACCCGGCGGTTCCATCAGACCGTAAAAGTCTCCATGCGCCGGCGCAGCGACTCAGCCTCGGCCGACAGCTGCTTGGCCGCCAGGTTAAGCTGCTCGACCACCTGAAGGTTCTGGCGCGCGACTTCCGAGATCGACTCGGTCGATTTCACGACGGTTTCCCCTCCTCGCTTCTGCTCCATGGTCGCATCCAGCATCGAGCTCGTGAGAGCACTCATGCGCCTGGAAGCTGTCACAATCTCTGCGGCACTGCCCGCGTTTTCGCGCGCGGCCACGGCGATCTGCTGCGCCAGCCCGGACATGTTTTCCGCGACCTTCAGCGTCTGCCGCGCGGCTTCACTTTGGCTCTCGGTGGCCAGGGCGCTGGCCGCGATGATGGTGGATGTCTTGTCGATGGAGGACATCATTCCCACCAGCACCTCATCGGTCAAGGTCACAGCGGTACCCACGTCCTTTTGCACGCTCTCGATGATGGTGCTGATATCACGCGTGGACTGGGCACTGCGCTCGGCCAAGCGCTTCACCTCGTCGGCCACCACGGCGAAGCCGCGTCCGGCCTCGCCCGCGCGCGCCGCCTCGATGGCCGCGTTGAGGGCCAGCAGGTTGGTCTGGTCGGCAATCTCCTCGATAAGGCGAAGAATCTTGCGGATCTCCTGCGCCCGATCGCCGATGGCACCGATGGATCGTTGCAGCGCCTCGCTACCCGACTTGACCGAGCCCAGCGTGGCCTTGGACATCTCATTGGCTGTGCGTGCCTGCGCGGTGACTTGGGCAATGTTGCTGGTCAGACCCGCCAAGTGCATGGTGGCTTCCTGCGACGAGGCGAGCAAGGTCTGGCCGTGCAACGCGGTTCGTTCCAGGGTTTCGTACATGCGCTGGAAGGCCGTGGTGGTTTCCTCGACGCTGGCCGAAAGCGAGGTCGCCGTCTGCGACAGCTGTTGAATCTGTTCGGCGATGCGCCCCATGCTGGCCGAGGTTGCCGCAGTCGCGGTGGATTGCGTTTCCGTACCCCGGCCAAGTTGGGCGCCGGAGATCGATATCTTTTCCGAGGCGCTGGCGACGATGCGCGAGGCATCCAAGATGGAGCCAATGGTGGTGCGTAAGTTGGCCGCCATTTTGCGCATGGACACCAGTAGCTGGCCGACCTCGTCTGTCGAGCGCGTTTCGCCGATCTCGATGGCAAAATCCTGTTCGGCCAAGCTGTTGGCCGACTCGACTGCGAGCTTGATCGGTGCGGTGATGCTGCGGACGATGACCGACACCAATCCCGCGGCCGCCAGCACCGCTACCAGGACCAATGCGACGGTCCACTTGCCCTGCTCTTCCTTGACGGTCTTCTTCTCCTGCAGTTCGGCCCGGCGCGCACCGAGGGTGGTGTCGAAGGTCGCGAGCAGCGACTCGATCGCCGAGGAGGCCAATCCGCGCAGCGACGACACCGTCGCGGAACGCGTGGGATCCTTGGAGCCTCTCGCGTCGCCCACCAGTTGTCGGGCGGCGGCGATGGTCTTGCGTCCAGCCGAAAGGCACTCTTGCAGAGGAATGCCCACGCTTGCGACGGATTGGCCGGAGGCCGAAGTGCCGCTTCCGCGCACCGCCGCGAGCAAGTCGCGCTCGATGTCAGCCAGATCGGCGGCGAAGCCATCGATGGTGCTGATGAGCTCGGCGCGCACCGCGATGGGAATGTCGTCGGCCCGCGTCCACTCGCTCGCCAATTCGACCATGCGTTCGATGCGCCAGGCCGCTTCGGGTATTCGTCGCAGCGTCGCATCGACGACGTGAACGGCGATGGGGTCTAGGATCTGGGTCTCATTCGCCACCAGGGCGATTTGGCTGAACCAGGTGGCCACCGCCTCGCGCATGCGGCGGTGCACTTCATCTCGCGCCACGCTGGACCCGCCCACTTGCGCGGACAAGGCACGCAGGTCGGCCAGGGTCTCGGGCATGCGCACCCTGGCCATGTCGGCATCGACGCCACACCCCGACGTGTTCATCGAGCCCAGTTCCTCAAGAGCCGAACTTATGGCGCTCCTCGATCCGGCCGGCAACTCGTCGGGGCCGGGCGAGAGCGCGCGCGTGTTCATGACAATTTGCTGACTGAGGATGCGCTTGAGGTGCTGCGCGTATTCCTCCAAACACAATTCCCGGCGCATGCGCACGATCTCGTCGCTGCTCTTGCTGACGAAATCGCGCAGCAGCAGGGCGGTGGGCAAAAGAAGAATGATGACGATGATGAGCAACTTCTGCCACAAGGACAGGTGGCGCAGCATGGGCGCCCCTTCGATGCGACCGAGCCACCTGTGCCGTCTGCGCTCGCGAGCCGCGCCGTTGCCGTTCTTCCCGCGCGAAGACTCGGAAATCGAGGGAGTCTTGCTCTCGTGTGTGCTCATATTTCGTCACTCCTTGGGACGGATGCCTCTGCGGCGGGTCCTGGCCGCAGAATGCGCTCGGCATCGGTCAGGTAGATCACGGCATCGCCGTCGTGGGCCACGCCGATGGCGGAACGGAGGCTGGCGGGCGCGGGTGGCGGCGCGATGTCGGCCGCAGCCAACTTGAGGATGCGCGCGACCCGGTCCACCAGCAACGCAAAGGCGCGCCCCGCCACCTCCACGACCAGCAGGCGCGACCTGGCGGTGGGTGGGCTGGCCACGTAGCCGAGGCACTTGCGCGTATCCACCGCGGGTAGGACGCGACCGCGAAGGTTCACCACGCCACGCACGTGGTCGGGGGCTTCGGGCAAGCGCGTGATCGTGGACGCCTGAACGATCTCTCGGCACTGCAAAATGGGGATACCGATCTCATCGTCGAGCAGAAAGAAGGTCACGAACTGCTGAATCTCACCTTCGACGCGGCCCGGTTGCGGCTGGCTGGCCACCATCAATGCATCCGCGAACGCCAACAAGGGTTCTTTGTCTTCCGGCCGCATGCCCGCACCCTCATGCGTCCGGCTGCCATCAGAAGACATCGTAGCTTGCCTCCACCTTGGTCCCCTGCGAGGGTTCGGGCAAGAGAGCGGCGCTGGTGCGACGAACAACCTCGACGCTGTCGAGGATGGGGACCACGCGGCTTTGCGCAAGCACCGTCGCGCCGGCGACCAGGTGGCAGCCAGCCAGGGTCTCATCGAGCGATTTGACCACGATCTCTTGCACCCCCGAAAGCCAGTCCACCAGCAGCGCACCACGCTTGTTTCCCGCTTGCAAGACGATTGCGTACGGCCGCGCCCAGGCCTCTGCCAAGCCCTGACAACCGAGCAGGTGTCCCGCATCCACGGCACGCACGAAATCACCACGCCAGGCGATCAGCAAGACGCGATTGATGACTTGCATGTCCTTTTCACGGCTCTCCATGGTGTCGAGAATGAAGCCGGTGGGAATGGCAAAGGTTTCGCTATCCACGCCGAAGATGAGGGCCTTCTGCAGGGACACCGTCACGGGCAGGTCGAGCACGAAGATCGTGCCTTGTCCCCGGGCCGAGCGCACATCAATGCTGCCGCCCAGGCCCTGCACCACGCTGGCCACCACATCGAGCCCCACCCCGCGACCCGCGAGGCTGGAGACAGACGTGGCGGTCGAGAAACCGGGGCGAAAAATCAGCCGCTGGATGTCGCGCGCGGAAAAGCCGCTGGTGTCGAATCCCTGGCTCTTGGCCTTGGCCACGATGGCCTCATGATTGAGTCCGCGCCCATCGTCGGCGACACTGACGTTCACCCGGCCCTCGCGCAGACGGGCGCTGAGCAGAATCTGCGCCTTGGCCGTCTTGCCCAGCGCCGCGCGCTCGTCGGCAGACTCGATGCCGTGGGCGACGGCATTGCGCACGATATGAACCAGGGGCTCGTACAGGCGGCTGATGATCGCGCGATCCACCGCCGTCTCGCCACCCTCGATACAAAGCTCGATAGACTGGCCCCGTTCGTGGGCCAGATCGCGCAGGAAGCGACCGAAACGGCGAAAGAGCGTGGCGATGGGGGCAAGGCGAACCCGCAGCAGTTTGTGGCGCATCTCGCGCGAGGTGCGTCCGAGATCGGTCAGGAGCTGTTCCATGAGCGCGACGTCGCTAGCCTCGATCTGGCCGCGCACCAGGCGGCCATGCACGCGCGTAAGCTCGGTCTGGCCCACGATGGTTTCCCCCGTCAGCTCCAGCAGCTCATCCACCTCGCGGTCAGCGATGCGCGCGCTGCCACGGCCATCGTCGGCGTCGACCGCGGGCGCAAAACCCGCGGCCTCGCCGCGCACCGGGATTGCGGCGCTAGCCACCATCTCCCTCGGCGACCGGGCTTCCTCATTCGCTTGCCCCGCTCGCAGGACGAAGGCATCCGCGAGCCTCGCATCCACCTGACCTTTCAGCGCCGATTGGACGAGAGCAGCCAGAAGATCGCAGCCGTCGAGAAGACACTGGGCGAGGTTGGCTCGTTCATCGCCCCGGATGGTCTCGATTTGCGCGCAGACGTCCTCGAGTGCGTGCGCCACCCGCTCGATGGGCGAAAGACCCATCATGGCGCTGTTGCCCTTGATGGTGTGCAGCCCACCGCGAATCGCGCGTAAGAGCTGCTTGCCATCGTTGCCCGTGCCCCAGGCTTCCTCCAGCTTGAGCAACAGTCTGCCCACTTCTTGCACGATGGGCGCCGACTCGTCGACGAAGTCTCTGGCTAGGGATGCAAACAGTTCTTCCACCTTTGCTTCCCTTCTTAGCCGCTCTTGCCGGTCTTGTGCATGCCAAGCATGGCGGATGTCACATCCTGTTTGGGATTCGCACGTCGGAGGAATTCGTTTTCCAGCGCTAGCCCAAGTTGAAAGGCCGCCAATTCGAAGATTTCGATATCACCAATCTCCCGATCCCGGGCTCCATTGTCGAGATAGATGGCGGCGATCACGCGCTCGCTGCCAGGCACCGGCAAAACCGCGATCTCGCCCGTCCGTGGGCGATCCACGGCCTCGACAAAGGCCTGCGGCAAGTCGGCTTCGTCATAGCGCAGGCGGCGCGAGCGACTGTCGGTCACGCAATCCTTGAACACGCCACTGCCACCGATGGCCATGATGAGCCCCTGGGTCGTCTTGGCCAAGGGCGCGCCCCGCTTCGTGTTCCCGAAGGCGCCGAGCGCGACCATGCGATCGAGGTGGGGCACGAAGAGAACCCCGCGATCGAGGGATTCGGCCACCGCCGCCATCAAGTTCGAGGACACGGTTGTGCCGAGGAGGCCGGAACGCAAATCGGCGATGATCCGGCGCAGGCGCGCGAAGCTGGCGCGAATGCCCTCCGTGATGGCGTGCTCGTTGGCCATGAACTTGCGCTGTCGGGCCGCGGACAGCATGCACGCGACGACGGTTTCGGGCACCGACGAGGTCACCGAAAGCACGCCCGATTGGTACATCTCGCGCAAGGGGGCTCGGCCCTCGAAAAGCGCGATGACAGCGGCCCGCGGGCGCGAGCGACACAGGGCCGAGAGCGTCGTCAAGGCATGCACCTGGTAGCGCAAGTCGACCACCACGATGGGCGGCGATTCGCCAAGCAGCGAGGCGCCCGCGTCGCGCAGGGCGACCGAGGAAACGCGGTCGCCCGAGGGGGCCAAAAGCAGGTTGAGTCGCGCCAGAAGGTCGGCGTCCGGGGATACGATCTGGTAGCGCAGTCGTTCGCCTTGAGGCTGCGGGGTTGGTTCGTAGGCCAAGCGCTCGCTGGACTTCGCCTTGGCGTCTACATCGGCAATGGCCGCGCCGGCTTCGGCAACGCCCTCTAGCGCGGGTGGCTCGAATTCACTGCTGTGGGTGTGCGGGCTGCTCCTCGTCTCGTCCGCCTCCGCGCTGCCGACCCCGTCCACAGGGAGTTCGCCCGAGGTGCCAACCTCTTCGATTCGGCGCAGAACGTCCATGAGCACCGTCTGCGTGTCCAGATCGACCTTGGGTGCGCCAGTGAAGCGCGTGACCTCGACCACGGGCGTGAGATCGTCCATGGCGAATTCGAAGGTTCCCGATTTCCAGGAAAGCATCTCGCCCACCACGCGTTCAATCTCGGTGGCCATCACGTCGCGAATCGTCTCCGGCGTGGTGCTACCCATGCGTACCAAGATCTGACCGATGGCTCGCCGCGGTCGCTCCGCGTTCTGCGTTTCCAGGGCGCGCAGCAGGGTATCTTCGTCGATGGCCGAGGCGGCGACCAGCAGCTCGCCGACCCTCCGCGTGCGCGGGTTCCACGCGCTGACGATACGCCCGCGCTCGAAACCGATGAAGCCCTCCTCGCTGCGGTTGTTGACGGTCAGGGTTCCCGAATGACCACCCAGCCGAATCAGTTGCATCACGTCGGCAACCGCAACGTCTTCGATCATGCCTCGGAAACTCATGACGTCCTCGCCGCGGGGTCGCGCCCCCGCGGCCTAGCCCTGCTTGACCAGCTTGATCAGCCCCTCGAGGGTTCGCACCTTGCGCGCGGCTCGCGAGTACACCCGCGACGCGAAAAGCGCCGAGGCGGCGTGCGCCCCGAGCAGATCGAGCAGGTCGCGATCCTCTTCATCCAGCTTGCCCTTGTGCTCGAACAACTTGGTGATGATGAGGGCGCCCACCGTCACGTCCTGAACGCGCAGGGGCACGACCACCAGCACCGGCGAATTCTCGACCGGCCCGAAGCGCAGCATCCCGTCGAGCAGCGAGGCATCGATCAGCGGATCCCCGCCCGTGTAGGTCGTGCCACCCGACCAGCTCGCATCGATGGCACCCTCTTGCAGTCGGATCTCCAAGGCGCTTTCACCCTCGTCGCGCAAGAGCAGGGCGAATTGTTCGGCGCCGAGAAGGTTCACGGCTATCTCGGCGATGGTCGATTGCACGTCCGCCGGATCCAGCGTGGCGTGCAACTGGTACGTGGCCACGTACAAGGTCATGAGCCGCCCGACCTGGTGCTCGACCTCGGCGAGTCGCGTGGCCAGTTCCTCGCGTTCGTTTTCAGCCTTGGCCAAGCGCAATGCCTGTTCTGGAATTTCGGCCGAAGCCGTGCGCTGCTGGACCACGGACTTGCTGGCTTCCTCGATGGCGGCCTGGGCATCGTGAATGAGCTGACGCGCGCGCATCAGGGTGGCCAAGGGATCGCCACTGTCGGCCGTGTAGCTGGTTTTGCGTGGACCTTCGGCCATGACATCACCGTCCTTCAAGGGGAAGGTTGCTTGATCGTGAGGCGACCGATGATCTTCAGCAGATCCTCGCGCTGGAATGGCTTCTTGAGGTAGGCCACCGCGCCAGCCTGCAGCCCGCGTGCGACGTCCTCTTCCTTGCCCTCGGTGGAAACGATGATGACCGGAATGGCCGCGAATTCCGGCTTCACCTTCACCTGGCCCAGAAACTCTAGCCCGGTCATGTGTGGCATGTTGATGTCCAGGATGATGACGTCGACGTCTGGGTTTTCGCCCAGGCGGGCCAGGCCTTCGCGCCCGTCATGCGCCGCGATAAGCATGCACGGCCGCAGCATCACCTCGTACATCTTGTGGATGAGGCGCGAGTCCTCGACCACTAGTACCTTGCGAGTCTTGACAACGTTCAAAGAAACCTCCCTTGGCGGGGAACTCTTGTGGGCTGCTGATTTCCAACCGCAGTGCACGTTTGCCGAGGCGCGCAGCCGCCCTGTCCCATGATCAGTTTTCGTCGATTTTTCCCGTGAACTTGAGGCATGGAACGCCACAAGTACAGCCTGGATCTTCGCCCCGGCGGGTCCATTTTGCCACGCTCTTGGCCCGCCCAAACACAATTCGCGTTCTTATCCAGACCGGTCCATGAGCCAGTACAGCACCCATTGCAGCAGCCAGCGCCGCAGCCCCCTGCGTGGGTCGCGCATCACCCAATCCACCACCCAGCAGAAGGGAAGCTTCTTGTTGGTAACCAGCTTGAAGATGGCGCACCTGTTTCTTGTGCACGTGGGCAAGGTGCCGCATCAGCCCCTCGCCCGTGGCGTCGCCACGCAGGAACTTGCCCACGCCCTCGCCGCTGCGAATCGCGTAGTAGATCCCTTCGGTCGACAAGGGATTGAGCAGGCCGGCGGCCTCGCCCACCAGAAACACGTTGCCGAAGCGCCAGCCGCGGTAGTCGGCGTTGCCCTTGGCCGCCTCGTGGCGCAGCTTGGAAACGTCCAGACCGAAGCGCTTGGCCACCCACGCGCCGGCCCGCGCCGCGACCTCGCGATCGAAGCGGCTGCCCTCGAAGGCAAGCCCCACCATGGTCTGGCCGCGGCTGCGCGACATCATGTAGCCGTAGCCGGCGGGAAAGGTGCGCGGCAACCAGTAGATGTGGAATTCGGTGGCGGGCTGGTCGACGACGAAATGATAGGCCCAACCCGACAATACTCTCGCGCGGGAGCTCCAGATGCCGGCGCACGATGGAATTCGCGCCGTCGGCGCCCACCAGCTGCTTGTAGCGATAGCGGGCGGCGCGAGTTTCGACAAACTCGGGCGTGATCTTCTGGACCGGCTCGCCAAAGCGAATGTCGGCATCGCAGCCCTTCATCAGGTGGCTCTCGATGCCGTGACGGCCGGTGGTCCACGCGAACGGGCGCGGCAGCTTGAGGGCGTGGCACGCGTGATCGTTACCGACGTGAATCTCGGTCCACGGCCGGCCGCGATCGAAGTCCTCGCCGGGCAACACCTTGGCGGTCAGCTCACCGGCGCAAATTTTCTTACCCAGGCTCTCGGCCTTTTCCAGAACCAACACACGCTGGCCCGAACCGGCCAGCGCCCGTGCGCACGAAAGCCCACCTGGGCCCGCACCCACGATGACCACGTCATACGACTCGTCTTGCATCGCCGGCAGTGTACACGGGTAAAGAAGAGAGCACAGAGGAGGAAGAGGTCACGGAGGACGGGACGCTAGCGCCGGCGGCGGGGCTCGGCGAGCGCTTCGAAGATCGCTGTGGCGATGTCTGCGTCGCAGCCGAGGCGACGCGAGATGGCGTCTGCGCGGGCGCCACCAGCGATGTGGGCCGCGAAGAATTCAACCTCATCCGCGCGAACCGCAACGCCACCCACCACCGGAAAACCCATGGCCAGGCAGGTGTCGTCGTCGATGTCGTCGGCCGGCACGAAGTAGCGCGCCTGCGCCACCGGCAGATCGGCTGTCCGGGTCCAAGAAAGGCGCGACACAGGGTTGCGCGCACGAGCAGGGCCTCGGGGTGCAGAAGGGCCGTCGCGTACACGACCTTGCGCCCAAGCTTGATGCCCGCACGCCCGAGCCGGCTACGATCGGCTTGCTCGATCTGGCGCAGTTGAGCCTGGGCTCGGCTGGCCAGCGTCGTGCCCATCCCCTGTTCCAATTGGTAGAGAATCCCGCGCGCCGGCCGAGCCAAGCTTGGCCAAGCGCTCGTCGCGCAGGGGAGCCAAGAGGGTTTCCACCAAGTCGCGCGTCCAAGCCACCAGCCGCCGCTGCAGGCGCATCTTGGCCCCAGGACCAAGCTCGTCCAGGGTCACCACGACCTCGGGACGCAACCTATCCGCGCCCCGAGACATGCGCGCCAGCGCCCGACCGCCGCCGAGGATCCGCCCGTCGTCGCCGAGCCCGAAGCGGTCATCGGCGGCCTCCACCAAGTCGTCTATCCACTTTTCGGAATCGGTCAGGTTCACGGAATCTCCCTCGGGCGATCGCATCATGGCGTGGCGCAGTTGCTCCGCGAAGGCTCCCTTGGCCGGGACACGGCTGCGACCTCGCCGGCTGCCGCCATCGACGAACCTGGCCACCAGCTTGTCGTGCAGGGCATCGCTGAGATCGTCTTCCAGGGCGCGCGCCTGTTCTTGCCAGGCTTGCGCGTCGTCGAGCCAGCGCGTGTGGTGCGTGATGTACGTCCAGGTTCGGATGAAGGCCATGCGCGCCAGCAGCGTATCGATGTCGCCTTGCAATTCCGATAGCCGCTCCAGGTGCCGCGCGATCCAGTCTTTTTCCAGACGGCCGCGCGGCCCGGAGAGTTGCAGGAATACGGCTCGCAGCAGCTTGAAATGATCGTCGAGCTGAAGCTGGCGAAAGTCCGGGATCTGACAGACTTGCCAGAGTAGGGCGACGTTCTTGCTCGACCGGCAACGCGCGACGATCTCGGCGTCGCCGACCAGGCGCGCGAGTGCACGAGCGTCGTCCGCGTCGTCCGCGAGCTCGAGACAGGCGTGCGGCGGCCGGCGTGCCAGCGAGGCCGCGAGCGTTTCCAGAGACGCCAGGTCGAGGTCGGCGTTGCGCCAGAACACGCTGGTCTGTGCCGGGAATCGATGTTCCTCGATGGCCCTGACGGTGGACGAGGGCAACTCGGACAGTGGCGCCAGCGTGACGAACTTGCCGTTGTTGTGGTGGCGGCCGGCGCGACCGGCGATCTGCGCCAGCTCGGCGTCTTCCAAATCGCGCAGCTTGCGGCCGTCGAACTTGCGCAGATCCGCGAAGGCCACGCAGTCCACGTCCATGTTCAGCCCCATGCCGATGGCATCGGTGGCCACCATGTAGTCGACCTCGCCCGACTGGTAGAGCGCGACCTGGGCATTGCGCGCGCGCGGCGACAGCGCGCCCATGACCACCGCGGCGCCGCCGCGCCGGGCGCGCAGGCGTTCGGCCAGCTCGTACACGCGATCCACCGAGAACGCCACCACCGCCGTGCGCGGCGGCAGACCGCGCAGGGTCGCGTTCCCACCCCACGACAGGCTGCGACAGGCGCGGCTTGCGTTCGATGACCGCGGTGGGAACCAGGCGGTCGAGAATGGGCCGGATGGTGTCCGCGCCGAGCAACCAGGTTTCCAGCCGGCCGCGCCAGTGCAGCATGCGATCCGTGAACACATGTCCGCGCTCCACGTGCCCCGCCAGGTGGATCTCGTCGACGGCGAGAAAGTCGACCTCGCGCTGGACGGGCATGGCCTCGACGGTGCAGACGAAGTAGCGCGGCCGCGGCGGCATGCGCTTCTCTTCGCCCGTGACCAGCGCCACCGCGCCCTCGCCCACCCGCGCGCTGACCCGGTCGTAGATCTCGCGCGCGAGCAGCCGCAGGGGCAACCCGATCATGCCAGTTTCGTGCGTGAGCATGCGCTCGACCGCGCGATGGGTTTTGCCGGTATTGGTCGGACCGATCTGCGCGGTGATGCTCGATGCGATGCAGACTTGGGAAGGAGCACGGGCGGATTAAAGCAACGGAGAGGGAGAGAACAGAGACCATCAGAGAAACGGGCGATCGACCGCCCTTCGCTCAGTCTCTGTGCCCTTCCGACCGCCTCGCGCCTCGCCGTTATCCTAGTTCTCGCTGCGGCCGCCGATGCCCTTGGTGTCGGCGGAGATGGCCTTGGCGGCCTCTTTGGGTCGCAGCGAGCGGGTGGCCTTGCCGGCGCGCCGAATCTCGCTGTTGCCCAGCTCGGCCAGCTCCTTGCCCAGCTCCTGCTGGTAATTCGGGCCGCCCGTCGAGTCGAGCACGCGGGCGCACTCCTTGCCCGACGACACGCGATCGTAGAGCAGCTCGAAGACCGGCATGACCGCCTGCTTGAAGCGTGGACGCCAGTCGAGCGCACCCCGCTGCGCAGTGGCCGAGCAGTTCGAGTACATCCAGTCCATGCCGTTCTCGTCGACGAGACGAATGAGGCTTTGGGTCAGCTCCTCGACGGTCTCGTTGAAGGCTTCGCTGGGGCTATGGCCGTTGGCGCGCAGGACGTCGTACTGAGCGTCCATGATGCCGGCCAGGGCGCCCATGAGCACGCCGCGCTCGCCGGTGAGGTCGCTGAAGACCTCCTGCTTGAAGGTGGTCGGGAACAAGGTAGCCCGAGCCCACCGCGATGCCGAGAGCCATGGCGCGATCCTTAGCGCGGCCGGTGGCGTCCTGCTCGACGGCGAAGCTGCTGTTGATGCCAGCGCCCGAGAGAAAATTGCGACGCACGTTCAGGCCCGAGCCCTTGGGCGCCACCATGATGACGTCCACGTCGGCAGGCGGAATCACGCCGGTCTGATCCTTATAGACGATGGAGAAACCGTGCGAGAAGTAGACGGCGTCGCCCTTCTTGAGGTGCTTCTTGACCGCGGGCCAGATGGCCTTCTGTGCGGCGTCCGACACCAGCATCTGAATGATGGTTCCCTTCTCGGCCGCTTCCTCGATCTCGAACGAGCGTCTTGCCCGGTACCCAGCCGTCGGCGATGGCGCGATCCCAGTCGCGCTTGAACGTGGACGCCTGGCCGATGATGACGTTGAAGCCATTGTCCTTCATGTTGAGCGCCTGGGCCGGGCCCTGGACGCCATAGCCGATCACCGCGATGGTCTCGTTCTTCAAGACCTCGATCGCCTTCTTGATTGGGAACTCTTCGCGCGTGATGACTTCTTCTTTGACTCCACCGAAATCGATCGTTGCCATGGGATCTCCTGATGTTTCATCCTTCGCGGCACGGAATCGCCGCGAAAAGGGAGAGACAATCTGCCACCCCGCCCCACTCTGTCAAGGCACGAGGCGCATCTCAAGGGCAAGAACCCTTGGAGGGTTCTTGCCAACTCCCGCGATGGGTGCTGTCGGGCTAAGCCCGCCTGCACCCACGCGACTCTGTGGTTGACGTCCGGCCGGGCGGCTGGTAGTTACTCCGTGCCTCGCAAGGGGCGATGGGGCTGTAGCTCAGCTGGGAGAGCGCCTGAATGGCATTCAGGAGGCCGACAGTTCGATCCTGTTCAGCTCCACCAAAACTTGTTCTTTCGTTTCGGTGACTTGGGTGGCCTCGCCTTCCGCCCTTTCACCGGACCCACACTCGGAGTCACTACCCTGCCCCATCGGCAATGAGCGCGACATCCTTCGAGTCGAGCCTCGGTCTACAGGCGATCCCACAGCAACCTGATCCCACAGCAACCTGGTGAAGGACAACCGATAGCCGCGATACTGGGCACGGCGTAATGACAGGTGCCGGGACTGGCCTTACGCTGAGGGGCGTGAAGCCACATCCAATCCGGAACCGCGCGCCTGCGCTGCAGGAAAATTTCGACCCGGACTTTGGCGGCAAGTTCGTGTTGAGATTTTCGCTGATCGTCGCCGTGCTATTTGGCGCCTGGACCCTGGGTATAGGGATAGCTCGGGTGTGTAGGTGGATGTAGTGGACGTAACAGATGTTATCGGCGCATTTTTTGTAGCAGCCACATGAAAATGTCCGCTTCTAGCCAAGTAGAAATGTCCGCTTTCGGCGACCCGGTGTCGCGCAGAAGCTGGGCAGATGGCGAAGGAAGTGGTCACGATGAGCTGCAAGGAAATCGACCGTCTGGAGGTTGTTCGGCGGGTACTTGAGAGACGCCTATCCCAGGTGAAAGCCGCGGAGCTGATAGGCCTGAGCACGCGGCAGATCCGTCGACTGTGCACGGCGTACGAGCAGCTGGGACCAACGGCGCTGGCATCGCGAAAGCGCGGGAAGCCGAGCAATCGCCGACTACCGGCCGAGTTGGAGCTGCGAGCGACGGCGATCGTGCGTGAGTTGTATGTCGACTTTGGACCGACGCTGGCGCAGGAGAAGCTGAGCGCCCTACCCTCGCCTGAAGGCGAGGGGTTCCGGTCTCGACTGTAAGTCGACTGAAGGCCTCGCCGCCGAGCAGGCCATCTACTCCGTCACCTTGAATCCGTCGTCGTCCTGGGGCTCGACATCTTGCGACTCTATGTACTTCGAGATTACCTCGTCGGTTACATTGCCGCTGGTTGCGACAAAGTACCCTCGTGCCCAAAGATGTCGGCCCCAGAACTCCTTGCGCAGCACCCTGAAATCCCGCAACAGCTGAATCGACGTCCTTCCTTTGATGGCCTGCATTAGCCGGCTCGGCGACAAGGTCGGAGGTGCGCTCAACAGCAGATGCACATGGTCCGGCCTCACGTGCCCCTTGATGATCTCCACGTCCAGTGCGTGGCAAATTCGCCGCACCAACTCCCGCACTCGCAAGCCAACATCTCCTCGCAGCACCGGCTTGCGGTACTTCGGGATGAAAACGAAGTGGTAGTGCAACGTATAGATGCTGTGCGACCCCTTGCGGTACTCGGCCATTTCACCATCGTACCGCAAGCCTCCTAAAGGCTTCGCCTGAAGGCGAGGGGTTTCACCCATCCCCGAGCGGGGACACTAAGGGAGCTTCATGGCGTGAACGTGGCGCGGGAGACGCTGCGAAAGTGGATGGCCGCGGCTGGCATCTGGCTGACACGTGCGAAGCGACTTCCCAAAGTACATCAGCCACGCCATCGACGGTCGTGCTTCGGAGAGCTGGTTCAGATCGATGGAAGTCCCCACGCTTGGTTCGAGGATCGCGGCCCAAGCTGTACGCTGTTGGTGTACATCGACGATGCCACGGGACGGCTGATGGAGCTGCGATTCGTGAAATCCGAATCGACGTTCGACTACTTCGCCTCGACGGTGACATACCTGGAGCGCCACGGAAAGCCGGTGGCTTTCTACAGCGACAAACACAGCATCTTTCGTCTATGTCACCAAGGGGCCACGGGGCGAGCTGACGGCGAAACGCAGTTTGGGCGCGCGCTGACCGAGCTCAATATCGACATCATTTGTGCGAATTCACCGCAGGCGAAAGGCCGTGTGGAGCGCATGAACAAGACCTTGCAGGATCGTCTTGTGAAAGAGCTGCGACTGCGCGGCGTCTGCACCATGGAAGATGGCAACGCCTTCCTGCCGGAGTACACGGAGGACTACAACCGCCGCTTCGGACGGACAGCGCAGAATCCCCACGATGCCCATCGCCCGCTGCAAGATGGCGAAGACCTGTCCAGGATCTTCTCGTGGCAGGAAGAACGGACGCTGTCGCGCAGTCTGACGGTCCACTTCAAGCGTGTGACGTACCTGGTGGAGCCTGGCCCAGACACCTCGCCGCTGGGCGGCAAGCGCGTGCGCGTCTACGAATGGGAGGACGGTCGTGTGGAAATCCACGCCGAAGGGCGATCACTGCCCTATTCCATCTTCGACCAGATCCCCACGTCACCCAAGGCTCGGTCGTCGAGAACAAGCGGCTGGGTGCAGCCCTAGCAATCATCCAGGCCGCCCAGAGCGAGCGCGATCGAATACGCCTGGACTCGAAGAAGCTCACAATCCGACAGAAAGACCGCATCCGGACGGCGCGAGATGCGAGCCAACCATCAAAGCCCGTTGCGACGAGCTGCGACCGCCTGGGAGCGGTCGCGGCCTACTTCCAGCAATTCGAGAACGAGCAGGAGGAGCGCCGGAAAGCCAAGAATCTGAAGGCAGCTCAACGCCGCAAAGAACGTGGTCAGCCCCCGACAAACCGGACATTTCTACTTGGCAGAGAACCGGACATTTCTACTTGGCCTTGACATTTTTCGGGTGAAGGCAAAAGGGTGCTTCTTTTGCCTATCCGCAGAAACTGACGCCGTCCCAGCTCGACAAGCTGGTCGATCTCCTGCGCTACAACCTGCGGACGGTTCGCGCCTATCTCCACAAGGAGGCATTCGAGGCATTCTGGCGCTACCGTTCGGCGGCCTGGGCGGGATGGTTTCTCGATGCCTGGTGCAAGCGGGTGATGCGCTCGCGCTTGGCACCTCTCAAGGCCGTCGCCAAATCCTTGCGCCGCCATCGCGAGCTGATCCTCAACTGGTTCCGCGCCAAGAAGCAGATCTCCCAGGCTGTGGTCGAGGCCATGAATGGCAACGCCAAACTCGCTCTCAGAAAAGCCAGGGGCTTTCGCTCCTACGAAACTGTCAGGATAGCCTTGTTTCATCAGCTCGGAAGGCTTCCTGAGCCCAAGCTTTCAACCCACCAATTCTGGTGACGAGGCGGTTTTTCGGAGGAGGCGCTCCGCGATCCTTTCCCAGGTTGCAGGGGAGGATTGACCGCAGATACGCAGCGCGCACAGGCCGAGTAAGAAGTCTCCGGCCAGTTTCAAGGCTGACGACGCCGGGAAAGCCGGGCTTGTTCGTCCGCAACGCGTGTGTTGGCGAATGAGATCAGTGGATAAGGATGTCGTCGCGGCGGTTCCTGGCCCATGCGGCGTCGTCATGACCGGGATCCTTGGGGCGTTCGCTGCCGTAGCTGACGAAATCGATTCTTTGAGCGGGCACGCCCAGTCGTTCCAGGTATTCAGCCGCGGAGCGAGCGCGACGATCACCCAGGGCGAGATTGTACTCGGTGGTGCCGCGTTCGTCACAGTTGCCCTCGATGCGAATGCGACTGCCCTTGGCCTCGCCAGCGACGGCTTGCAACGTCGGCCTGTCTCCGTCCTCGATCCGGGCGGAGTCGAACGGAAAATAGACGGCCCGCTGGTTCGGTCTTTGGCTAGCGGTGGTGTCCTGGCTGGCTTTTTGGGCAAGAGCCGAGGTCTTCTTCTTCGGAGATTGGCTAGCTTGCGCGCGCCCCTCCAAGTTGGGCCTTGGGTCTGCCTGCGGCTTGGCGTGTGAGCAACCGACTGCCAGGACGCCCGTCAATACAGTCTCTATGATAAGTGCGGTCTTTCGTGCGTACATGGTTCCACTCCTTCTCAATGTTCCGCTTTGCGCGGTTAGTTCATACGAGTTCTCTCGCGTTTCGCGTGCGCCGCTCGCAAGGCCACGTCGACGGCTCGGCTGAGCAGACCCGGTACCAGTGGGCAACGAAGTGCGGCCGTGTGTTGCGACTGCCAACCCGGATGAATCTCAGCGGCCTCGTTGCGTAAAAGCAGAACTGGGGCTTCGCTTCGGCACTGCCAGACTATCGCCAGCAGCTCGCTGACTTGGTTGGCTGGGATCTCAGGTGCGATAATGATCAGCGAGACAAAGACAATTTGCACGGCCGACATGCTCGCCGAGACGCTTGGAGCCCGAATCGTCCGCAGGTCATGCCTCTCGTCGCAGACACGACATAGATTGTCTTCCAAAGCCCCATCCTTCGTCAGGATGAGAACGGACGGCGGCATGTGGAAGCTGCGGCCTTTGCGAGCAAGAGCATCTGCCATTGTGATGGCTCTACCCGTTGCACGCCTCGTGCCAGTCCTTGGCAGGCGGTCTTGCTCGCCACAGAGCAGAGAACGACCTTCCTGAGAGCCTTGCGCCTACACGCCCATTCGGTATCGCTTCAGTTTGCTGTACAACGTCCGAAGGCCGATGCCGAGACGTCCGGGCCGACTCCTCTTTGGTTGCCGCGCGCTTCAGGTGCTCGCCGATGACCACGCGTTCGACGTCCGCCAGCGTGGCTTTTGCCGACACCACGATGGAATCTGGTGAGACCACAGCGGCCACTGACGGGTTCGTCCGCGCTGGCATCGCGGAAGGGCGGCGGGTGACCGTCGTGGATTCAAACTCCTCCAGGCCGATGGTCTCGCCAGTTGCCAACATGGCCGCGCTCTCGACGGCATTCTTCAGCTCGCGTACGTTGCCTGGCCAAGCCAGCTCGGTGAGCCAGCGCATCGCTTGCGGCGCGATTCCTCTGATCTTGCCGCCATTGCGTCGGTTGAAGTCGGCAATGAAAGCCTCGACCAGCGCCGGAATATCCTCGCGACGCTCGCGCACCGGCGGCACCACGATGGTCACCACCTTGAGCCTGTAGTAGAGATCTTCACGAAATCGCTTGGCGACAATCGCTTCTTCGAGATTGCGGTTGGTGGCTGCCACCACGCTCAGGTCGACGTTGACGAGGGTGGTTCCACCCACGCGGCGAAAGGCATTCCGTTCAAGCACGCGCAGAAGTTTGGCCTGTGTCGACGGATCCAATTCCCCAATCTCGTCGAGAAAAAGCGTTCCTCCGTCCGCCAACTCGAAGAGCCCGCGCTTCCTTTCGTGAGCACCCGTGAAGGCTCCGCGTTCGTGCCCAAACAGCTCATTCTCGAGCAGATCGCGCCCAAGCGTGGCGCAGTTGATTGGCACGAACAGGTGCTTGCGCCGTGGGCCGCGGGCGTGTAGGGCGCGTGCGATCAATTCCTTGCCGCTGCCGCTCTCTCCCAGCAAAAGCACATTGGCCTTGTAGCGCGAGATCTTGTCGATGGTGGCGAAGAGCTTCGACATAGCGGCGGAGCTCCCCACCACACCGAGGTGCTCAAGCGTGGCCGGCGCCGACATGTGTGGCTGGCTCTGACCAAGTGTCTTGTCGACCAGATTGCGCAGTCGAGTCGTGACAACTTCCGCCTGAAACGGCGGCCCCAGGTAGTCAGCAGCACCGTGCTGCATGACGTCCACCGCGTCTTGCAAGGCCGAGGTGGCGCCCAGAACCATGACCGGTATTTCAGGACTCTTCTGCGAGGCGCGCGCGAGGATCGACTGAATCGAGGGCCCATCCGGCCGCTGGTAGACGACAACAGCGACAAACGGGCGGCGATCGAGAGCCGCCAGTGCTTCGTTTTCGCTGCCAGCGACTTCAACCTTGAGACCGGCCGCCACAAGGTCTCGCGGCAAGGCTGAGCCGGAGGATATCCCGACGATCAGGCAAACTTCCCCGCTACCCCAACGGCGCAACTTGGACATGGTCGAAGTATGCCGAATCGGCATGTCGGGTGCAATTGGGACTGCTCACCTTGCCGAAAATGCAGTCGTTGGCAGTGTTGGCTGTGCTACGTCTTTTCTGTTCGCCGCGCCCCACCGCGCTGGAACGATCCACCGCTCGATACGACATAGTCGCGCTGCGGTCGCGAAAGTCCAACAGCGCCGCTCAGGCAGCTACCGTAAAACGAATTGTTCCCCAGCCTGGCCCCCGAGAAATTCGCCGCCATGAGATCGCAGTCTAAAAACCATACGCCGAGCAAGTTGGCGTTCCGAAAATCGCAGCCCGAGAGATACACGCGCTCGAAGCGCGAGCCGCGCAGATCGGCCCCTTCAAAGTCCACTCGATCTAGGTCGGCGCCAATGATCATGGTGTCCTGTAAGCGTGACTTTTCTCGCTGGGTGATCACGCGTTCGCAAGGACAGGTCGGCCTGGGGATAGCCGCGGGCGAACTCATGGCAGGGCACAGTGCGTTTGGCTGGTGGTCTGGAGTCTTGTCATGCGTGGCATGGGATCCTTCCTATGAGGCTGTCGGCTATCTATCAGCGAGAATCGTGCCAGGTAGCAGTGGGCAACAGCCAACCGGGCGGGCGGCCTCTGTGCCTAGGCAGTTCTCTGCCATGCTGAAAGAGCACGCCATTCTTGCGCGCCGGACTGCACAATTGGCAGACTGACTTTCCCGTCACAAACCGTATCGATCCGTCAACTTTGAAGCGGCTTTGAGGTCGTAGAAGCGACCTACCCGTTTTCAGGGTGTACAACCGCGCAAATTCGTACCGAGATTCTTGCGAGTACTTCAGGGACAGCACGGGGGCTGGCACGACAAGTGCATTTGTCTGGATGCATCTCATGGTAGATGCAGTCCCCGACAAAGGCCACTACCTCCGGATCCGGTCGTCCGTTCTCATCCTGACACGGGGATCGGAGGAGACCGACAAGTTGTTGCAGGAGTTCGAGGATCGCATCGATCTTTGGATCGTTCGGGTTCCCAGCCTTCAAGCAGGCGTCGCAGCCATGCGGTTCGCTTTGGTTGCACTAGTTATCATCACACCAGAAATCCCATCTGACGATGTCAGCGTCGTACTGGAGGAAGTGAGTCGGTTGGGCAGACGTACGCCGGTGCTGCTCCTGCGCTCCGAAACGGCGGAAACGCCGGCTGCCTGGAAGTCGCACAGCATTGCCGTCCTTCGCAGCCCTCTGGCGCCGGGCCTCCTCAGTCGGGCCGTGGATTTGGCATTGCAGCCGACGCGAACAAACCGGGCGCGGCGCCGCCCGAACTAGTCTTCACCATCGGCCATCCCGCCGGCATCGTTCAGCCAGAAGGTATTTTGGCCCCTATTCTCTGCCTCATTCACCATGAAAGATGGAGCACTCCCCAATGTCCCTCGCTCGACCGGCCTATCAGTCGACTCTCTTGATCTTTGCCTTCACGCTGATCAGCACGGCTAGTGCCTGCGTGACCAAAGGCACGTATGACAAGAAAGTCGCCGAACTCGAGACACTTCGAGCGGACCACGACCGCGCCGCGGCGGACCGGGAAAAGGATCTGAAGGCACAGATCGACCGTCTGCAAACGCAGGCAGGCGAGGCCAACAAGCAAATCAACGCGCTTACGGCCGAGCTGACTGAACTGCGCAAGAAAATCGATGAGACGACCGCGCTGGCTGAATCCGTTGACTGGTAACGAAGCGCGGGCGCTTGGTCGCGCGCGCCCAATGGAGATTTAGGAGCCTTACGGCTGCGTACCTGGAGCCTTGGTTGCGATTGGGATGCTCGCGATGGCGGTCGCTTCGCGGCGAGGGGATTCGCCAGTTGGCGTAGGCGATGTCGTCATTCCTTCCATCCCTGACGGGCTAGCGAGTCTTTGTAGAGCAAGGGCAGTGCCAGGAAGGCGATGCTCTGTAGTGCTGAGCGCGTGGTCCCAGCACCCGAAAAAACACCATCTGGTAGATCCCTCGGCGTCGCCGCCAGGATCTTCGTCCCGCGCACCCGGAATGCGGAAACGTACCGATCCGGAATCCTAGATCACAAGGTCGAACTCGATGGATGCGACAAGAAAGCTGCATCCAATGTGAGCCGGGCTGAAAGGTGTAGGAGGGGAAGGCAAGCAGCGCATCTGGATGGATACCGTCACGCACCCAGGCCACCGCGACCTCCGCCCAATTCGCGTACTTTCTGGTATCCACGAAGCGTTCGAATTCGCCTATTCCCGATTGCTCGGCCAGCCTCTTCAATTGCCGAGTCACCGCGGGACTGCCGACGGCAACGGCCGATCTAAGCATGCCCTGCTTCTTGTACAAGGCCTGTCCTTCGACCAGCAGCGCCTGGGCTTCGCCATTCAGGAGTTCGAGCTTGCGCGCGTCCACAATCACGCCAAACGTCCCATGGCTTCCGGCCGATTGCTTTTCTGAATCCATAAGCCAGCAGGTCATTTCCGCCCTCCCAATCGTCCCCGCGAACACCAGCAGGAAACCGGACGAGCGCTTTTCGATCATGTACATGGGGCTCCAAAGAGAGCAAATGACGGGCCAACAAGAAGGACCAGGGCCATGCCCACCACCTGCAGATCCGGCTCGGTGTGAATCGCGGCTTGCAGGATCCCGCGCACCAGCGAGGAGTCGTCGACTACAAGAACCTTGGTCATGCCCCGGCTCCGATCGCGACTCTCCTCGACGTCTGCATTTCAGGCTGAAGCTCCACCAAACCATCGATTTCGTCCAGGCTAGCCCAGGCGACTTGGGTGGCTGCGCGCCGACTGAGGTTCAACGCTTCAAGCGCCGAGAGATCAAGCCATGGACCGGCCCCCCCAGAGCCGGCGCCGAATCCAAAGGCATGGGCTAGAGAATCCGCCAACCGAACCACCGCCACGGTGCAATCGCCGTCGTAGGCTTCGGTGCCCATGGCAAAGTTCGCAATGGTGCTCCCAATTCACCAACGCCACGACCTCCGGAAGGTGCCACGACCGCGCCACCAACATTCCCACCTCGGCGTGATCGATGCCCAGCAGCAATCGCTCGGACTCGACGGAAGTCAGATGTTGGCCTCGAAACGAGGCATTGGAATCCGGGCGCTGCTCGAACAGAAAGGTTCCCACGACTAGTTTTCCCAGATCGTGGAGAAGCCCAGCTGTAAACGCCAACCCCGCCCGGCCCGTCTCCAACACTCTGGCGATGTGTTCGGCCAGCACGGCTACGGCCACGCAATGGCGCCAGAATGCTCTTGAGCTGATATCGTAGCCGGGCAGTCGTTCCGGAATCACGTCCGCCACCGCGGCCAACGTCACCACGTCCACGATGCGCCGAAGACCCAACAGAGCAATGGCTTCGCGCACAGACTCTACGCGCCTGCGCAGCGCGAAATGGGCCGAGCCCACTGTTCTTAGAATGTTTGCGGTCAAGGTGGGATCGGTCCGGATCACGTCCTCGATTTCCGCGAACGTAACATCTTCGTTGTTCAACAACTCCATCATGCGGACCGCGATGCAGTTTAAGGTGGGCAAGCGCTCGACCTTCGCCAGGATGTCCGCCGCCAGAATCATGTCCTTCCCTCCCCTTGGACCGCGTGGGCAGCGCGCTGTAGGGCGAAGAAGCACGATGGGCGCTCCATGCGCAGGACCGTGGCCTCCAGCGCCTCGCGGGCATGCTCCTCGTTCTTGCAGTGGACGATGGCATGTAGAGTAGGAGGGAGGCAGCGGTTTTCCGCATCCTCCCTCCTCTCATCCAATCGTACGTTCAGTCTTCCTAAATACGGCTGTCCGACCATCATTCACCTCGCGGCTCACCTTCGTTCGTCTTCTCAGCACTCACCTGACGGGCTTGTCCCGCCTTTTGCCATCTCGCTTACCATTCTGGCCACTGTGCCAAAACAGCATCCAGTGGTTTGGACCCTGGCTCTGCAACCCGAGTCCGAGGGGGCCTGTACCCTCATCCAGCGCGCGTGGTCTGCACAGAGCGCATGTATTTCTGAATGGTGCACTTGCTGACCTTGATGCTCAGCTTGAGCAATTCCCACGGATACGCTCCGTGGGGAGGGCCAAGGGCGACAGCCGTCCAAACTCCACCACAAGGCTAGAAGTCGCTGAACGTCGCGGCCTCCCCTTCGAGAGGAATCACCTCGTGGGGCTTGAGCGCGCCGGCGCTGTTCTTGCCATTGCTGCCGTTGTCCGCGACATGTTGTGGGCCGCGCCGAAGCTTCTTGTCCGCTTTGGATGCGGGCACAAAATGGCCAGCAGCCTTGGTCTGGCGAGCCAACTGGAACGCCCCTACCATCGAGGCCAGTTCCTCGGATTGGCTCGACAACTCCTCGGCGGCAGCCGACGACTCTTCCGAGTTGGCGGCGTTCTGTTGGGTCACCTTGTTCATGTCGGCGACCGCCTTGTTGATTTCAGCGATTCCACCGGCCTGTTCGCGCGCCGATGACGTGATCTCACTTACGATGTCCGTGACCTTTCCGATGCCGCCAACGATCTCCCCTAGCTGCGCATTTACCTGCTTCGATCGGATTTCGCCTTCGGCTGCCTGACGAACTGATTCCTTGATCAACTCTTCTGTCTTCAGGGCGGCCTCCTTCGAGCGTAGCGCGAGGCTGCGGACCTCTTCTGCCACGACCGCGAATCCCCGACCCGCTTCCCCCGCACGCGCAGCCTCGACCGCGGCATTGAGGGCCAGTAGATTGGTCTGGAAAGCGATCTCGTTGATGTCCTTGATGATCTGGGAAGTCCCTTCCGCTGAAGCACGGATCTTGCCCATGGCGCTTGTCATCTCGTCCATGGCAGCCGTGCCCCCAACTGCGGCTGTCTTGGCGGTTTGGGCGAGACTGTTGGCCTGCTGGGCATTCTCCGCGCTTCGCTTGACCATTGAACTCATCGTTTCGAGGCTCGAAGCTGTCTCTTCAAGTGAGCTCGCCTGCTGCGAAGCCCCGTCGGCCACGGACTGGCTTGAGGATGCGATTTGACCTGACGCTGCCGAGACTTGGTCCACGGACTCGGCCACCTTCAGGAGAGCATCGTGCAAAGCCTCAGCTGTCGTGTTTACCGAATTCTTGATCCTTGCGTGATCCCCCTGGTAATTCCCTTGCATGCGTGCCCGCAAATCGCGCTGGGCGAGCTTCTCTAGAGCCTGTGAGGCCTCATCAATGGGCGCCATGATGGCATCGAGGGTCGCATTCACCCCTTCGACGATCTTGCGAAAGTCGCCGGCCTGATGGGTTGCATCGGCGCGCGCCGCAAGCTTTCCTTCAAGCGCCGACTGTGTCAGCTTGGTGAAGTCGGCGATCAAGTTGCGAAGATTTCCGCGTAAGAGGTCCATCTTCTCGTTGGCAATCTGAACGATCCCCTCATCGCGCGCAACTCATAAGCACTTGATATTGCTGGCGATTGAAAAACTGCGAGGATTGACTTATCCACAGCAAGTTCTGGTACATGGATTCCATGAGCCACGAGACGACGACTCCTGGAACTAGATTGCGCAAGCCACTCGCAAAGAATCGGTTGCGCCCGGCGGACACACAGCGGTTTGTTGAGAAGCTTATTGGAGAGGATTTCCACGCGAAGAGAGTGCTTTCGCTAGCCAACGGGGTAACCGGCGTCATCCACGGCGCCACGCTGGGCATTCACGCCATCGGACAAGGGTTGGCGCAGGCTCAGGGACTGAATCCAAGGCACGCAGTCAAGCAGGTCGATCGCCTGATGAGCAATGCGGGTATCTCGTGCGATACCTTCTTTAAGAACTGGGTGCCTTTCGTGCTGGGCGCGCGTGAGGATGTCTACGTCGCGCTCGACTGGACTGAGTTCGATGCCGACGACCATTGCACCATCGCCTTGTATCTCATCACGTCCCACGGACGAGCGACGCCGTTGCTGTGGCGAACAGTCAGAAAGTCAACCATCGAAGGCTGGCGCAACGACCATGAGGATGACCTCCTGGCCCTGTTCGCCAAGCTGCGTCCGGCGCATACCAAGCGAGCGACCGTGCTGGCAGACCGAGGGTTTGGGGACCAGAAACTCTATCCCTTCCTTGTTTCGCTCGGCCTGGATTTCATCATCCGCTTTCGAGGAATCATCTACGTCGAGGCGTCCAACCGCGAAGTCCGACCTGCGGCACAATGGCTTTCACCGAGCGGACGAGCGGTCAAGCTTGCGAACGTCAAGGTCACCTCCGACCGGACGCCGGTGGCTGCGGTGGTAGGCGTGCACGCGCGCGGAATGAAGGATGCCTGGCATCTGGCGACGAGTCGCTCTGATCTCAGCGGCGCACAGGCAGTCAAGGCGTACGGCAAGCGCTTCACCATCGAGGAAACGTTCCGCGACGCCAAGGACGCACGCTTTGGAATGGGTTTGAAAGCTACGCACATTGCGGATCCCGAACGACGAGACCGACTCCTTCTCCTGGCGGCCATCTCCCAGGCATTGCTCACGCTTCTGGGTGCCGCGGCGGAAGAAACCGGACTCGACCGCAAGCTCAAGGTCAACACGGTGAAGCGCCGGACGCATTCGCTATTCACCCAAGGCAGCTATTGGTATGGAGCCATTCCAATGATGCCGGAGGAGTGGCTTGCGCCCCTAATGGCCGCATTTGGCCGCCTAGTTTCCGAGCAACGGGCTTTTGCTCAAGTGTTTGGAATTCTTTGATGCCTATGAGGGGATCCCTCAGGTTGGCAATGGCTTGCCTGCCTGGGAGTTTTCGCAGCACAGGCTCGAAGTTGCCTTCCGCATAGAAGGTGACGATGCCTAGAATGTCCAGGGCGTTCTTGATGTGCAATCGCAGGCCGTCGTTCACGCCATGGGCAAGCTGCTGGTAGGCTCCGGCCAAGTCGTCTTCCTTGGCGAAGACCTCGATTTCTCCAGCCTTGTGTGCCTCGTAGACCTGAGCCGAGCGCGATAGCACAGTATTGAGTGAATCGATACAGGCATTCAGGCTGTTCTTGAGCGTCTCGAAGTCGCCGGCGGTGTTTGTGGTGATCTTCGGAGGGATATCGCCTTTGCCGATTCGGTTAATGCACTCCAGCGTGACGCTAATTGGGTGCGTAATGGCGTCGAGAGTCTTGTTGAACCCATCAACTATTTCCCGGAACTCGAAGTTCACCTCTTCCAGATTTGCTCGGGCCGACAATTGACCAGCAGTAATATGCCTGGCCAGCTCTTCGGATTCCTGGCGTACGCCACGTATGGTCTTGGCGATGTTGTTGAAAAGAAGAATGCCGGTCAAAACTGCTGCAGCAGCGGCAAGAATCAGGAGGGCGATACTCGCGTGTATGGCGTTTTCGATAGCGGCGGTGTTGGCATCCGATCGGGCCTTGCCCCGCGCCACGAACAATTTTGACAGTCTCGCGTACTCCTCTCCCAGTTGTTGGCGCTCTTTCGCGAGGTTGCCCTCGGTCATGCTCTTGATAATCGATTCAGTCTCACCCTTCCGTACCGTCTGCGTCGCATTCATCAGTTCCTGCCTGACCGAATGGTATGCGGAGATGACCGCGGCCACCTGCTCGCGCACTACGTCGACCTTTACGGCCTTGTCGAGATTCTCCAATGCTGCGTCTGCTTCCAAAAGTCTCGGCTCAACCTGACCGAGCCAGTTTGAGCGCTCCGTGGCATCCCTTGCCGTGCCCGCGTTGGAGACATTGGTCCAGGCACGGTAGAAGCGGAGTACGAACTCCCCTGCATTCTCCAGGGGCACAGTGATTTGCTCGTACATGACGGTCTCCGACTCTCCCGCCTGCCGCAAACGGGATGCATTGTATGTCCCTATGGCAATCATCATGACGACCATCACGGCCAGGGTAAGCATTACTTTGGCACCCAACTTCATATGACTGAACATTCTCTGCCTCCTTGTTATCGATGAACCTTCGCAATCAATGAATCGATGGACCTAGCGTTGTCTCCTACGGTGACGCCTCCCCTTCCGCAGCGAGCAAATCGGTCGCACTCGCCAGCTCCTTTTCTTCGTCGCCTCTTAGCACTTTCCCGATGTCCACTAGGAAGATGACCCGCTTTTCAGCCTTGCCGACGCCCAGAATGAAATCCGTGCTAATCGCCGTTGTTCCGAAAGTCGGGGGTGGCTCGATCTGGGGCGCCTCGATGGACAACACCTCAAGGACCTGATCGACCAGGATCCCCATGGTCATCTGTCGGTCGCGGCAGGCGTACTGGACAACGATGATGACGGTCTGGTCCGTGGCCTCGCAGGCGGCCATGCCGAATTTGAGGCGCAAGTCGATGACGGGAATGACCCTGCCGCGCAAGTTGATCACGCCGCGGATGAATTCCTCAGCACACGGCACGCGCGTGATGTCCATCAGCCCGATGATTTCGCGAACCTTTCTGATTTCGAGTCCGTACTCCTCGTTAGCGAGTTTGAACGTCATGTACTTTCCCGCTAGCTGTGCACCCAGGGAACATGAGTCGGCCGCATGTGCCTGTGCCGCTCCCTCGTTGGTATTGTTGACTTGACTGTTCACGTGCGTTCCTCCTTGTGTGGCTCTGGCCTCAAGCCGAAATCGGGCGCGGTCGTTGATGTGCCGGTCCTTCGGCGTCGTCGCTCACCCACGGTGGCGACTATCTCGTCTACGTTGATGATCAGTCCGATGCGCCCGTCGGCGAGTACGGCGGCGCCGGATAGCACGCCCACGTGGGCGAGGCTGCTCCCCAGGGTCTTGATGACGACTTGCTGCTGAGCGATGACGTCGTCAACCAAGAGCCCGAGACGACGGCCGACGCCTTCGACGATGACCACCAAGGCTTGGGTCGGATCGGTCCTGGCCCCACTCGTTCCAAGTAGGCGGCTCAGACGCAAGAGCGGAAAGATCTCATCGCGCACATTGATCATCTCGTTCGTCTGTCCTTGCGTAATCAGCATCGAGCTGCTCGGCTTGGTTGATTCGACAATAGAAAGCGTGGGGATGATGTAGCGCTCATTGCCGCACGCGACGAGCATGCCGTCAATGATTGCGAGAGTCAGAGGCAGGACTATCTTGAAGGTCGTTCCAGCCCCTGGGATGCTGTGGATAGAGACTCTCCCATGCATGGCCTCGATATTCCGCCTCACGACGTCCATGCCGACCCCGCGTCCCGAGATCTCGGTGATCTGCCTCGCTGTTGAAAAGCCGGGCGCGAAGATGAGCGCGTCGATTTCGCTCTCACTAAGAATATCTTCGGGCCCGATCAGTTTCTGCGCCCGCGCCTTCGCAAGGATGGCCTCCCGGTCGAGACCCCGACCGTCATCTGCGACTTGGATGACGATGCTTCCCCCCTCGTGGAAGGCAGAGAGTCTGATCGTCGCCTCTTGGGGCTTGCCCGCCTTGCGGCGCACGTCTGGAGGCTCGATACCGTGATCGATGGCGTTGCGGATCATGTGCAACAGCGGATCGGCGATTTGCTCGACCATGCTTCGGTCCATCTCCGTGCTTTGGCCTTCGAGCACGGGCGTCACGCGTTTGCCGTTCTTGCGTCCCAAGTCCCGCGCCATCCGCGCCATTTTTTGGAACACGCCCTCGACGGCAAGCATGCGCATACGCATCCCGACGTCCTGGAGATCGTGGGTGACCTTGGCCAATTGGGCCAAGCAGTTGCGTACACGCGCCGACACTGTCCGGTCAAGCTCTGGTGCCCCCACCACCATGGCCTCGACGACGACCAACTCTCCGATCATCTCTACCAGACTATCCACGCGTTCCACGTCGACCTTGATGGTCTCGCGCAGCCTGGTTGCATGATCCGGTGTAGCGTCCCGGACTCGGTTTTGTTCCCGAAGGGCCATAGCCGCCTGTTTGGGAGTCGCGTCGCCTCGATTCGCACATTTCTCGACCTCGCGTCGCCCGCTCTCGGCTCGGGCCACCGGCGCCGCGCGTACGTTCTCCGACGGGACATCGGCGGGAGGCTGAACCGTGACGTCACCCAGCTTTTGCTCTGGCGTTGCGAGCGAGCGTGGCTCTTCTGGCACCCCGGCGTCTTCGGCGACCGTGGTGATCTTCCGCAGCAGCGTGGCGAGCTCTGCGGCCGAGGACAACGGAGCGTTGTGCTCGACGGACGCACGTAGGTCGGTCAGCATCGAGCGCATCACGCTGGTTGCGTCGAAGACCAGATCCAGCGGGGCACCGGCGAGAACCAAGGTGCCCTCGCGACAGCGATTGAGCATGGTTTCGGTCGTGTGCGCGAGATCGATGATATCTCGCAGCTCCAGAAATCCCGCCACGCCCTTGATGGTGTGAAACACGCGCAACAGATCGTTGATTGCTTCCGCGCTGGCATGTTCGTGTTCGATGCTCATCAGGGTTCGGTCTGCCCGCGAAAGGCCCTCCTCGCTTTCACTGAGAAACTCCCCAACCAGCGCGATGGTTTGCTCGTCACGAAACAAAGGCTGCGTTTCACCACCCGAGGCACCATCGCCGTTTTTGTGCGAGCCCGTCCTCGATGAGTCGGCTTGGCCCAAGGTGCGTTGAAGCAGGCTGATGGCCGTGCGCAGCGAAACCAGGCGCTCTTCGTTGAAGGGCCGATCCTCGACCGCGGCGGCCCTTGCGATAGCGACACAGTCCTGGGCAGCTGGGTGGGCGTGCTCGGGCACCTCGTTCGCATCGAGGCGGGCAGTCAGATCGGTGAGCAAGTCGGCGAGGACATCCGATCCTGCGCCGCGCACGTCGTCGGCCGAATCGACGAGCAGAGCTTCCGCTGCCAGATCCTCGACGAGGCGTTCGATGGTCTTGCGGTTCATCGCCTCCCTCGTTCGTAAAACTGGACCTGCCATACATGAGCCATTCGTTCTCTCCCGTTCTGGTTAAGCGTCGGGATCTGGTGTGCAAGGTGTACGTCATCCCGGCCGTCGCAACAGAAGCCTTCGCTCTTGCTGCCGGTGTGTTCTTCGACGGAGAGGCTGGTTGGGCTAAGTCAGAGGCCTCTGGATCTTGGATGGGATTTCGCCATAACAACGCGTAAGAGATTTCCTACAAACCTCTGCTTTCGGGTTCTTGCATTCGCCGTGAGTAGACCTTGACTGAGGCAAGGTCGGGCGCTATGCCAAGGTCGTAGGGGTAGTGATGGATACGGTTAGGCGAGAGTTGTTCGACAGAGCATTGCGAGACGCCAAAAACCCACCAGACACCACGCTCGATGCTTTTTCCGATCTTCTCTTTGTCGTCGACCACGAAGGGCGGATTTGTGCCCCATACCCCGACAGTCTGGAGCTGTTTCGCGTGCCGCCGGCGAACTTTCTCGGGCGAACGATCAACGAGGTCTTACCGGAACCTGCGGCGGACATTGTCGTCAATGCCCTCGCCGAGGCTCGACAGCGAGGGATGCATCGCGGTGCCGTCTATCCGCTGGACACTCCATCCGGGGTGCGATGGTTTGAGCTGTCCATCGCGGTCCGGCACGACGACGCCAATCCGTCGGGCTGCGTGATTGCGCTTGCACACGACATCACCAAACGCAAGCAGATGGAAGATGCCGCAAGAGAAAGCGAGGCGCGCTTCCGGCTGTTGTTCGAAGCTGCTGGCGATGTCGTGGCGGTCCACGCTCCATCCGAGTCTGGCGGGTCAGGCCGGTTCATCCAGGTCAACGAGGCCGGCTGTAAGCTGGTGGGCTACCATCATGACGAGCTCTTGCGGATGACACCATTCGATTTGATGGCCGGCAATGGTTCTCCGGACCTTGCCGCAGCACAGGCCAAACTGCGCTCCGAGGGCCAAGCGCTGTTCGAGGATGCGCTGATCGCCAAGGACGGCAGGTCGATTCCCGTCGAAATCCACAGTCGCCTTTGTACGCTTGGTGGCGGGCCAGTCATCCTGTCGATCGTTCGCGATATCACGAAGCGCCGGGGAACCGAGAGCGCTTTGCGAATGAGCGAGGAGCACCTTCGCACTGTGGCCGATTTCACTTTCAACTGGGAGAGCTGGTTCGGCCCGAGCGGCACGCTCCGCTGGGTCAGCCCGTCTGTCCAGCGGGTGACCGGGTATTCGCCCGAGGACTGTCACGCGATGCCCGGGTTCATGATGCCACTCGTGTGCGAGGAGGATCGCGAGAGATTCAGCCAAGAATTCGCCGCGGCGGAGGCCGGGGCCAGCGGTGAAGGGGTTGTGTTTCGTTTTCGCCGCAAGGATGGTGAGGTGAGATGGGGGTCAGCGCTGAGGGATCCCCTCATAGGCATCAAAGAATTCCAAACACTTGAGCAAAAGCCCGTTGCTCGGAAACTAGGCGGCCAAATGCGGCCATTAGGGGCGCAAGCCACTCCTCCGGCATCATTGGAATGGCTCCATACCAATAGCTGCCTTGGGTGAATAGCGAATGCGTCCGGCGCTTCACCGTGTTGACCTTGAGCTTGCGGTCGAGTCCGGTTTCTTCCGCCGCGGCACCCAGAAGCGTGAGCAATGCCTGGGAGATGGCCGCCAGGAGAAGGAGTCGGTCTCGTCGTTCAGGGTCCGCAATGTGCGTAGCTTTCAAACCCATTCCAAAGCGTGCGTCCTTGGCGTCGCGGAACGTTTCCTCGATGGTGAAGCGCTTGCCGTACGCCTTGACTGCCTGTGCGCCGCTGAGGTCAGAGCGACTCGTCGCCAGATGCCAGGCATCCTTCATTCCGCGCGCGTGCACGCCTACCACCGCAGCCACCGGCGTCCGGTCGGAGGTGACCTTGACGTTCGCAAGCTTGACCGCTCGTCCGCTCGGTGAAAGCCAGTGTGTCGCAGGTCGGACCTCGCCGTTGGATGCCTCGACGTAGATGATTCCTCGAAAGCGGATGATGAAATCCAGGCCGAGCGAAACAAGGAAGGGATAGAGTTTCTGGTCCCCAAACCCTCGGTCTGCCAGCACGGTCGCTCGCTTGGTATGCGCCGGACGCAGCTTGGCGAACAGGGCCAGGAGGTCATCCTCATGGTCGTTGCGCCAGCCTTCGATGGTTGACTTTCTGACTGTTCGCCACAGCAACGGCGTCGCTCGTCCGTGGGACGTGATGAGATACAAGGCGATGGTGCAATGGTCGTCGGCATCGAACTCAGTCCAGTCGAGCGCGACGTAGACATCCTCACGCGCGCCCAGCACGAAAGGCACCCAGTTCTTAAAGAAGGTATCGCACGAGATACCCGCATTGCTCATCAGGCGATCGACCTGCTTGACTGCGTGCCTTGGATTCAGTCCCTGAGCCTGCGCCAACCCTTGTCCGATGGCGTGAATGCCCAGCGTGGCGCCGTGGATGACGCCGGTTACCCCGTTGGCTAGCGAAAGCACTCTCTTCGCGTGGAAATCCTCTCCAATAAGCTTCTCAACAAACCGCTGTGTGTCCGCCGGGCGCAACCGATTCTTTGCGAGTGGCTTGCGCAATCTAGTTCCAGGAGTCGTCGTCTCGTGGCTCATGGAATCCATGTACCAGAACTTGCTGTGGATAAGTCAATCCTCGCAGTTTTTCAATCGCCAGCAATATCAAGTGCTTATGAGTTGCGCGCGATGAGGGGATCGTTCAGGGGTCAGCGAGCTACCGCCCAGTGCTCAATGCCAAGGGAAGCTGCATCGGGCATCGCTCCTGCATCCTTGACATCACCCAAAAGAAGCACGCAGAAATGGCGTTGCGACAGAGCGAGGAAATGTCGCGGGCAATTCTCGAACAAGCAGCTGAGGGGTTTATTCTGGTCGACGACAGCGGCGTCGTGTCGGAGTGGAACCTTGCCATGGAAAGGCTCTCGGGTGTGGAGCGAACCGCGATCCTTGGGCGGTTCATCTGGGACGTCCAATTCGAGTCCCTTCTATTTCCAGAGCCGAAGACGGAAGACCTCCACAAGAAACTAGAACAAGGGTGGCGAACCCTTCTGCGCACGGGCCAATCACCTGAGATGCAAGGGTCAATCCAGGCCACGGTCCTGCGGGCCGATGGCGAGCCTAGAACCTATGAGCGCGTCTTGTTCCCCATCGACATCGGCTCCAAGCGCGTGTTCGGTGCGATCATCCACGATACGACGGAGCATCGGCGTGCCGAGGATGCCCTTCGGACATCACAGGACAGCCTGCGCGCGCTTTCACGTCGGATCGAATCGATCCGTGAGGAAGCTCAAAGTCAGATCGCACGGGAGATTCATGACGGCATCGGTCAGTCGGTATCCGGGATGGCGATGAGCCTCGGCTGGATCGCCAGGAGGTTGCCGCCTACGGTGGAAAATGAAGTGCGCCGAGAGCTGAAGGACATGGAGGCAGTCTTGAGCGGCCTAACCACGAAGGTTCAAGAGATGACGATGCGCCTCCGTCCGCGAATCCTCGACGAACTCGGGTTGAAGGAAGCCATCACCGCAGAGGTACAAGGTTTCTCCGAACGAACCAATATTCACAGCACGAGCAGCATCTCTTTGTGTCGACACGCCCTGGACGGCGCTGGCACAACTGCGGTCTTTCGCATCTGCCAAGAAGCCCTGACCAACGTGTATCGGCACGCGAAGGCGA
>CAVRSU010000020.1:0-68997 GCA_963723955.1 uncultured delta proteobacterium | reverse complement strand
GCTAATCTAAGGTAATTCTCAAGCAACTTTCCCGAGCCCCCCACCGATAAACCAGCATGACCCTCCCACGTCAGGTCCTGCCCGGTTGCGACTACATGATCACCCGCCGCTGCTCCGAGCGCCGTTTCTTCCTGCGTCCCGACCCCGAAACCAACAACGCCTTCATTTACTGCCTCGCCCTCGCTGCCCGCCGGGCAAAGGTCGACATCCTCTTTGTCGTCGCGATGTCTAATCACTATCACGCTGGTGTGCACGACCCCGATGGCAATTTCCCGGTCTTTGCCGAGCATTTCCATGCCCTGCTTGCCCGCTGCCTGAACACGCACCTCGGCCGCTTCGAGGCATTCTGGTCGTCCAACCCTACCTCCGTCGTCCGACTCGTCGAGCCCCACGATGTCCTTGCAAAAATGGTCTACGCCTACACCAATCCCTGCGCGGCTGGCCTGGTCGACACGAGCGAAGAATGGCCAGGTGTCAGCAGTCTCCAGGCTGCGCTCTTCACAGGTACCATGACGGCAACGCGGCCCAACTTTTTCTTCCGGCCGGCCGGCCAACAGCCTGATGTCGTCTCTGTCCCCATTTGCCGGCCGCGCGGCTTCGCTAGCCAGACCGAAGAGGAATGGAACGCTCTCGTGAGCGAGCGCGTGCGCGCGGCCGAAACGGAACATCGCGAGCATCGCCGTGCCGCCGGCAAGAGCGTGCTCGGACGGCAAACGGTGCTTGAGCAGAGACCATTCGACTCTCCACAAACCGCAGAACCACACTTCGGTGTCAGTCCGCGCATCGCTGCGAGGAGCAAGTGGTCGCGCATTGAAGCCATCCATCGCAGCAGGGTGTTTGTCGAGAGCTACCGGTCGGCCATCAAGTCCTGGATGGCTGGGGTCACCGACGTCGTGTTCCCGTACGGCACGTATTGGATGCGCAAGTTCGGGCGCGTTCTGTGCGCCGTCGCCGAAACAGTGCAAGATGCCTTGGCGCCGCCGCTTAGAGAGCCGTCGCCAACATAGTCAGTCTCGCGCTGGTCTTCGGTTTGCGGTCTCGCCAAGGGGCATGCACCAACCCGCATGCCCGGCATGCATGCGCGCTGGCCGTCAGTGACACGCGCATCACGGCCGTACTGCACATGTCCCTTTCGTCTGTGTCCTCGTCGTACTTAGTGTCCCCGCTCGGGGATGGGTGAAACCCCTCGCCTTCAGGCGAAGCCTTTAGGAGGCTTGCGGTACGATGGTGAAATGGCCGAGTACCGCAAGGGGTCGCACAGCATCTATACGTTGCACTACCACTTCGTTTTCATCCCGAAGTACCGCAAGCCGGTGCTGCGAGGAGATGTTGGCTTGCGAGTGCGGGAGTTGGTGCGGCGAATTTGCCACGCACTGGACGTGGAGATCATCAAGGGGCACGTGAGGCCGGACCATGTGCATCTGCTGTTGAGCGCACCTCCGACCTTGTCGCCGAGCCGGCTAATGCAGGCCATCAAAGGAAGGACGTCGATTCAGCTGTTGCGGGATTTCAGGGTGCTGCGCAAGGAGTTCTGGGGCCGACATCTTTGGGCACGAGGGTACTTTGTCGCAACCAGCGGCAATGTAACCGACGAGGTAATCTCGAAGTACATAGAGTCGCAAGATGTCGAGCCCCAGGACGACGACGGATTCAAGGTGACGGAGTAGATGGCCTGCTCGGCGGCGAGGCCTTCAGTCGACTTACAGTCGAGACCGGAACCCCTCGCCTTCAGGCGAGGGTAGGGCGCTCAGTTCCAACCATCGCCGCCGTCCTACGGCCCTTCGATGTACCGTATCTACCGTCGGTAGGGGTTTGCAAGGGTTGGCATCGGTCAGGGTTTGGGTGAATCTACCGTCGGTCAGGGTTTGAGGGTTTGAGGGTTGGTCAGGGTTTGAGGGTTTGAGGTGAATCTACCGTCGGTCAGGGTTTGAGGGTTTGGCATCGGTCAGGGTTTGGGTGAATCTACCGTCGGTCAGGGTTTGAGGGTTGGTCAGGGTTTGAGGAGAGAAATCTACCGTCGGTCAGGGTTTGAGAGAGGAGAGAAATCTACCGTCGGTCAGGGTTTGAGTGAGGGTTTGAGTGCTGTACCGGGTGGGCACGAGTTGCTCACTCAAGACGGCAGCGGCGAGCGCCTTTGCCGGCGAGGTGATCGATGTTTCGCCGGTGGCGGTTCATCTTTGGGAGCGCAAGCTGGGACCGCTATTCGCTAGTCTGGTGGCCGACATGGCCGGCATCGAGCGAGCGTTCGCTGCTGGCAGCTGGGCTGGGTACGACATTGTGATCGTGGATGCCAGCACCGTCGGTCAGCCAGGTGCCAAAGGCACGACCTCCCGTGTCCACTACGCACTACGCCTGACCACGCATGTGGCAAGCCGTCTGCGCGGCGCCTTTTTCTGTTGAACTCGCCACATCAAACAGGGTCTTGAGCGGTTCCTCGCCTATCTCGCGCGTTGGAGCAATAGAAAGCGTGAACGCCGGGCAATCATCTTCCTGCGCAATCTCGAAGCATATGCCGCTTAACGCCTATGGGGGGGAGGGTTTGGATGAAGTCCTTGGCAAAACACCAGAACGGGCGCGCCAAGCTTGGCGATACCATCGACCGGCTAGAACATCCTCGCTTGGAGCTTGACCGCGTCACGTTGCAGACGCCGAACTATCAGAGAACGCTCATCACCGGCGTTTCGCTTGCGGTCGACAAGGGCCGGGAGCTGCTGATCGTGGGCGCGAGTGGCGGCGGCAAAAGCTCGCTCTTGTGCGCGATTGCCGGGCTTTGGAACTCCGGCTCGGGCGGCGAACTCAAAGCGACAGGACCAAGATGTCCACCAGTGAATGGCGACGCGTCCGCTTCAAACGCGGATCCCGTATCTTGGCGAAGTAAGCCAAGATCGAGGCCGCCAGTTCTTCCTTCTCTCGCTCAGCTACTGTCTTTCGATTCATGGCCCAGCAGCAGGCCAGGAGATCGACGTCAGGTCCAATTCTCTGCCGCTTCGCTATCCCTCGAAGATCCTTCGCGATTTAGATGCGATGACCCTGGATGCGCATCAAGGACATCCTGTTTCTCAAGAACCTTGCCGTTAGCCTACTTTGGGCAATTACCCCGTTCGCCGTCGCCAACGGTCAACAAGGGGCTACGTCTCCTCGCGTGGAGGATCTGGTGGTAGTAGTCTTGACTTTCTTCCTTACCACCTTGATAAACACTACGTCCTGCGACGTACGGGACATGGAGGGGGATCGAAAAGCGGGTGTACGAACCATGGCCACGCGCTTCGGTTCGCGCGGAACCGGGCTGCTGTTGATGGGCATTGCCTTCATGAGCAGTATTGCGGTGGCCGCTGGCTTTCTGAGCGGTGGGGTGGCCGCACGGGTGGCACTGTTGTTTTTCGTGACCGTGGCATGGACCGTTTCGGCGGCCTTGCCCTTGTACGCCCCCCGCCTGGGATTGCCCAAGGGCATTTCCGAACCGCTCATCGACACCCAACAGGTGTTTTGTGGAATTGGCCTGATTTTCCTGGCGACGCCGGGGTAAAGGCCGCGAGCGGTGCCGACAGTGACGAAGATCGCGATGGCTCCGGCCACGGTGGAAGCGCCGAGCCAGGTATCAGTACAGGCAGTAGAGCTCCACCGGGGCACCTCTGTCACCTGACGCCGCCAGCCTCGTGCCGTCAGGTGGCACAGCGACGACGTAGGTCCGATCGCCCAGTTGGTAGAGCAGCGAGCCGTCGCTGACCGCGTACACGTTGACCCGGGAGCCGCCCGTGATGACGGCGCTGCCATCCCGCGTGAACACAAAATCGGTGGCCAGGGGATCCACGGCGAACATCGCGACCACCGCATACGTTGGCAGGCTCCACATCTGCAGCTTGCCGGAATACAAGGCCCCAATCCACCTGCCGTCGGGCGAGACCCTGACAAGAACTGTGTCGGCCGCCGCCGCCACGGGCAGATTCGCCTGCTCCGCGCCCGAGGCAACGTCCCAGACCCGGACGCCCACTCCTGTGATCCCGCCGACCAGAATCGCGCCATCCGGCGAAAACGCGACTGAAGACGCACCTCCGCTGGCGAACGTTCTCACGATGTCTCCGGTCCAGGTATCCCAGAGGTGGATCGGAGTTTGCGCGTCGGCCACCACGTCGCCGACCGGAGAGACCGCGAATGCACTTATGAAATTCGGCAGGTTTTCACACCCGAAGATGATAAATGAGCCCCCGCAGACCCGACCCGCGAGCCTGCCATCGGGCAGGTAGGCCACTGCGTAGATGGCAGCCGGACATGTTCTAAAGAATCCGCCACGCGTCCGGCCGTCCACTCCGCCTCCGCCGCCGTCCGCCACGCCGCCGTCGGTTCCGCCGCCGAGATCCCATCCAACCAGGCTATGTTCAATCCCGGCGGCCAGCCCCGTTTCGTCCGGAGAAAACGAGAGGCTGTTCACCATGGCCGTGCTGGCACCGAGGACCGCATTGTCGTAGCTCAGCGCCCGATCCTGACAAGCCGCGGTCGTACCGTCGATAGGTCTCGGGCGTTCACCGATGGCAGCCACGTCGAGAACGGCCGCCTCGCCGACCATCGGATGGTCCGCCGCCAGAAGGCGAAAGAGCCTTCCAAGTGAGCCTCCGCAAGAACCTCCTTCTCACTTGAAGCTGACAGATCAGAACGCCTTCATTTCAGCCTCTACCCGTGGCAAACTGTAGGACTCATCCCAAGAAGGAGGAGACTCCGATGCCCCTCACCCCTATTGGCACCATCTCGGTTAAACAGGGCCTTGTCTATTTGAATGATCGCATCCAGCCGGACAGTTCCCGTTTCTATACCATCCCTCAAGGAAGGCTCTTTGTCCTCACGGACATTGTGGTTCAGAACCGCGCCCCAGGTGACACCCCGGTTCAATCAACACAGTTTACCCGCTTTTCGATCACTTCACCCGCCGGATCTGACGTGTTCTTTGATGTCGTCGGCAACGATACTCTGAGCCAGCACTTCACCACCGGGTTGTGCATCTCCGAGTCTTTCAGGTTTCTAAACCTCAATAACAGCACGGCTCCATTTGTCGAGTTTCACATAACCGGCTTTCTCCGCGACGTCTAGGTCTTGCGGCTGGTCGTGGTCGAAGAGCCGCCAAGTCGAGCTGCCCGAATCCATTCGCTCTGAGCGCGACAACGTGTAGGAAATCCAGCCCACAAACGTGTTGGAGAAATCCCAGCGAAGCAGCGTTTCGAAGCCGGATACCCGCCCGCGTCCACCAGCCATGGAAACGGCGAGCGTGGCTACGCCCCCAGCTATTTCGTTCTTACGCTGGACTGGCAAGCCTGGTTCTGGCCATTCGCGAGGCCGCCTAATGCCAGGTTTTGGTGCTGCTTGCCGACGACCGCGGTGAAACATTGCAGAAATGCCAGTTTCGCACGTACCATAGGAACCGGCCATGAGCGACAGCGACACACGGGCAAAGATTCCTGCGGGTGCCAACGGGCCGTCCATCGCGGAGCACTTCGTCGCCTTGTTCGAGCACATGCAGGAGGGCGTGGCGCTGCACGAGCTGGTGTGCGACGACAAGGGCGAGCCTGCCGACTACCGCATTCTGGATATCAACCCCCGCTATGAGGAACATACCGGACTTTCGCGCGAGCAGGCGGTGGGCAAGCTGGCCTCGGTTGCCTACGGAACTGGGACGGCGCCGTACCTGAAGGAGTTCGGATCGGTCGCCCTGGGAGGGCCGCCGCTACGCATGGAGGTCTACTTTCCGCCGCTTGAGCGCCATTATTCGATTTCCGTTGCGCCGCTCGGTCCAAGAGCCTTTGCGACCATCTTCTCGGATATCACGCTGGCAAAAAAGCAGAGCGAGGCAATCGAGAAAGGCCGGCTCGCGCAACGGGCACTGCTCGACAATCAACCCCATCTCGCATGGCTAAAGGATCGCGAGGGGCGCTTCCTGGCCGTCAACAAAGCCTTTGCCCAGTCGTGCGGCCAACCGAGCCCCGAGAGCATGGTTGGCAAGACCGACCTCGACGTGTGGCCCTTGGCCTTGGCCGAAGCCTACATCTCCGATGATCGCGCGGTCATGGAATCGGGCACCCAGAAGGCTGTCGAAGAGCAGATCGCCGAAGTTGACGGCATTCGCTGGTTCGAGACCTACAAGTCCCCTGTGTTCGATTCCGATGGGTGCATTGTCGGAACCACGGGTGTTGCACGGGACATCACCGAACGGAAACGCGCCGAGGAAGCGCGCTTGCAAGCCGAACGAAAGCTAGGCCGCATTCTCGACCTGGCGCCGGATCCGATCGCTGTGGTCAATTCGGCGGCCGAGCTGACCTTCGCCAACCAGGCGTTCTGCGAGCTGTGCGGATACCAGCGTTCGGAAATGCTCGGTCGGAAGACCGCAGACTTGGACGTCTGGGAGGGCCACGAAGCGCGCGACTTGGCCAAGGAGAAGCTTGACCGAGAGGGATACTTCGAGGGACTCGAAATGGTCATCCGGAGCCGCGATGGATCGCGCCACCACGTCGAGATGACCGCTGCGGTGGTCGAATTCGACGAAGACACAGCAAGTATCCTGGTCGGCCGCGACGTCACGCGCAGCCGCCTGGCCGAAGAGGACGCCAGGAAGGCTGCCGAGACCCTGTCGCAGTACTTCAGTCTGTCTCTTGATCTCCTGTGCATCGCCAACGATGAAGGACGCTTCATTCGGCTGAATCCCGCCTGGCAGCAGGTCCTGGGTTATCCGCTCAGCGAGTTGGAGAATGCCCGTTTTCTCGATCTCGTCCACCCCGACGATTTCGAGTCCACGCTTTCGTCTATCGCACGCCTCCGCGAAGGCAACCAAGTTATCGACTTTCAAAATCGCTATCGCCACGCCAACGGATCGTGGCGTTGGATCGAATGGCGTTCGGTGCCTGGACCGAACGGGCTCATCTACGCCGTGGCTCGCGACATTACGCAACGCCGTTCGGACGAGCTTGCCCTGCGGCACGCCGAGCGCTCGGCGGCCAGAAGCCGGGAGCAACTTCTCTCGGTCTCCGAGTTGGCCCACATCGGACACTTCACCATCGATCTCGATACCGGTGCGGCAACCTGGACGCCGGAGCTGTATCGCCTCTTCGGGCAAGACCCTGATAAGTTCCAGCCCAGCAGCTTGGCGGTGCGCCCGTTCATCCACGAGCAAGACCGCGCGCTCGTTGATGGCGCGGTGTCGACCACCCGAAACACGGGGGAGCCACAGCGCTTCCAATACCGAATCGTGCGTCCGACCGGGGAGACAAGACAATGCCTCGCCATCGTCGAGGTCGAGGCCGGCGCGAAGCTGCCCGCCCATAGCGTCTACGGTTTGATCCAAGATCTGACGGATCTGCGGCGGGCCGAAGACGAGCGCAGAAAGCTCGAACAGCAGGTGATGCAATCACAGAAGCTAGAAAGCCTCGGCGTGCTCGCAGGCGGAATTGCACATGACTTCAACAATCTGCTGACCAGCGTTCTTGGCAATGCCGATCTGGCGCTCAGCGAGCTGTCGCCCACCAACCCAGCCCGGCCCTATCTCGATGACATCGAGAAGGTGAGCCGCCGGGCCGCGGACCTATGTCGGCAGATGCTGGCCTATTCGGGCAAGGGGCGATTCGTCGTGCAACCCGTCTCGCTCAACGACGTGGTTCGCGAAATGGTCCACCTGCTCGGCGTCTCAATCAGCAAGAAGGTGGTCATCAAGTACAACTTCTTCTCGGACTTGCCAAGCGTGATGGCGGACGCGACCCAGATGCGCCAAATCGTGATGAACCTCATCACCAATGCATCCGAGGCCATCGCCGAGGTCAGCGGCGTGGTTACGTTGTCGACCGGAGTGATGGACTGCGACGATGAATACCTGAAGGGCGTGGTCGGGGACACCGATTTCCACCCAGCCGGGCAATACGTCTACCTTGAGGTTTCCGACACGGGTTGTGGCATGGATCCCGAAACGCTCAATCGCATTTTCGAGCCGTTCTTCACCACGAAGTTTACCGGCCGCGGGCTTGGACTGGCGGCGGTGCTCGGTATCGTGCGCGGCCACAAAGGTGCCCTGCGTGTCTATTCGGAGAAGGGCAAAGGAACCACCTTCAAGATCCTGCTGCCCGCGCACCATCAACCCGCACCAGGCTTGACCATTGCCGCGAACGACTTGGGAATGTGGCGAAGCAGCGGGTTGGTGCTGCTCGCTGACGATGAAGAAAGCATACGCAGCATGGGGCGGCGGCTACTCGAACGCGCCGGCTTCGAGGTCGTGGCAGCTGCCGATGGCCGCGAAGCCATCGACCTTTACACCCGACACAAATCCAAGATTCGTTTGGTGATTCTCGATATGACCATGCCTCATCTCGACGGGGAAGCCTGCTATCGCGAGCTTCGGCGCATCGCCCCCGCGGTCAAGGTCATCATGACCAGCGGCTACAACGAGCAAGACGTCGTCAGCCGTTTCGTGGGCAAAGGTCTGGCCGGTTTCGTGCAAAAACCCTACAAAGCCGCCGACCTCTTGCCGATGGTACGCAAGGTCCTCGGCGAGGAATAGTACCCCGACAATGGTCTTGCCCGCGGGCGCCGCTGGTGAAGACAAGCCCAAACGTAAGTCCAAGTACATAAGGTGGTCTGACTTGTTACGCCGGGTGTTCGGGATCGAGACCCTATGCCCGAAATGCCAGACTCCGCTGCGCCTGATCTCCCTGATCAAGAGCGAAGCCATCGCCAAGAAGATCCTGATCGCCATGCATCTGCCAGCCGATGCGCCCGGGCTTCACCCCGCTCGCCCACCGCCGGGCGCGACGGGGTAGACTGCGCCCGGTGCTCGGTGCGCGTCTTCGCAGCCTCTTGCTACCTCTCCTCCAGCCCGACGATCCCCCTGGCGCCACCGCACCGCAGACTCCACAACACGCCCGCCATGGCTGGCAGGGTTCTCTAACGCAAAAGAACCTGCTTCGATTGGCCTAGGCACTGCTCTGTTGGTAGCACGACCGGCTCGGGCAAAACTCTCGTACCGTTTCTAGTCGCGGCTTTTGGGCTCGTGCTTCGACGTCGCAGGAAAGTACCGGCCTAGTCGCGCGCGGATCCGAGCGCCCCTCACTGGGCAATGCAGTACAGCTGCATGACGGCCCAAATCTGGTCCGCTATGAGTTTGGCGCCAGCATCCGAGGCATCGATGCCATCGGCGGCGGTATATTCGGGTGCCCACAGGGGTTGGAGAGTATGGCACGGCCCCAAAGCCGCAGCCCCGTCTTTCTACTGCAGGTTGAACGATTCGTCGGTCTCCTCGAAGAGTGTCGTTCCGTTCTTCTGGGCTCGGAGGACGAGGTAGCATTTCGTTCCCGAGGCGGGAGCCGTAATATTGATTGACTTGGTCACCATGGTGGCGAACGGAACATCGACGGTCAGCGTTCCCGTAGCGCCGAGTGTCCCGGTCGCACTGTCCGCATGAACCTCCCAGGTGATGTCGATGGACGTTCCCGAAAAGGTGTCGTTGAAGATGAGGAGAGTCGTCGCGCGAGCCGCGCCTTTCGCGAGGCTCGGTACCGTCGCCGGCCAATCCCCGTTGGCGTTGGACATCTTGTTGGACTCCCAGTAGTCCTTGTCCGCGACGAGCACGGGACTGAACCCGTGCTGGACACGCGTGATAATTGGGCTCGACCACGGATCGGGCAAATTGTCCTCTCCGAACACCGGATTTCCGCCTTGCTCGATGGTCATCGTGGTTCTGATGGTCCCCGGGATGAAACTAGACCATCCCGAAAGCAGTGTATAAGGACGTACGTCCGAGGCATCCTGCCTTCGCATCGCCATCGCCGACGTTCCAAACCACGTCAATCCTTGACGGGTATTGTCCTTCGACCAGATGTACTCGCCCTGGCCGTAGGGATTGTTGTTGTTGGCGTTCACGTCTTCGGTATACACGCCGAGGCCGCCGATATAGTGGCCGGCAATTGCGAAGTCCGGGCTTGGCAATCCATAGTTCGTGCCGGTTCCGAAGGGATCCGTGCTGATTGGCCGCGTACCGTCCAGTTTGGTGATGGCATTGAAGAGGTCGGTCTCGAATTGAGCCGAATCCGTGCTGGCACTGCCCGCCTCGTTGCTTTGGCTCCAGCGGACAATCGACAGGGTGGTTGCGATCGCGAAGCACCATCGCCTGGGCATGGCCCGACCATATTGTCGTGTCCCGCAACGAAGTCTTGGGTGTTGTTGCTACCCCGAATGGCCGTTTCGCCCATGAGCATGAGGCCGAGCTCGTCCGCCGTGTCGAGCATGTAGGGTGCGGCGAGCTCTTGATGGATGCGAATGAAGTTGTAGTTCAGTTTTTGGTAGTTTCGCACCGCCTGCGGCCAACCCGGGTTTTGCGCGGTGGGCGGCAGAAAGCCTGGAAGCATGTCGTAGGCATCGCTCTTGCCGTTGTTGTCGATGCTGTCGTAGTTCGCGCCTTGGAGGTTGTCGCCCCGGTAGTTCACGCGAATGCCGTTCAAGTAGTAGTAGATGTGCTGAGCATCGGCTCGCTTCCTTTCGCTTTGGCGGAAGCCGAAACGGACGACCTTGCTCTGGGTCACCTTGCCGCCGCTTTTCACCTGAAGGGTCAAGTTGTGCAGACGGGCCTGGTAATCGGACTGGTACGGAACATTTGGCCACCAGTACGATGTGGTGCCGAGCCCCCATTTGATCGGGCCAATCGTCGTGGTAGTGGTCGTGCCTGGGGCCGCGGTGACAGGTGTATCGGGAATGGCTGGATACGTGAACGTGTCGCAGTTCCACGAGCCGAGGGAGCCCGACAGTGTCACTTGCTGACTCATGGTACCCGTATTCGTGATCGATACGTCGTAGGTCAGGGTGTCGTTGGTGACACTCGTTCGCACGAATGCGTCGCTGATGTAGACATCGGGATACACGTGCAACAGTGCGGAGCGGAAGATCCCCTGCGGGACGTTCGGCGACCAGTCGGCCGCGACAGGAACGATGAACTTGCCGTTCGTCTTCAGCGCCTGGCTGCCCTTGACCAGCACGGAAATGGCATGCTGCTTGCCCGGAGTCACGAATTTGGTGACGTCGAAGACCGATGGGGTGAACGAAGTCGTGTTGGTTGCGACCTCTTTACCGTCAACGGACAGCGTTGACTGAAAATTGGCCGCGCCGAATTCAATCAGCGTGCTTTGCGCAGCACCAGAATCTGGGATCGTAATCTGGGTAGCGTAGGTGCCGCTCGAGGTCGTGATGCCTTGCTTGAACCAGCCGCCGCCCGGGACCGTGATGGTCCGCTTGGCTCCGCCCGAAGGGGTGAAGTCCCAGGTTCCTGCGATCGACGTCGTGGTCGGATCCGCCGCCGTCGAGGCCGCGCACGAACCACCCGCCGAGGCGTCGATACCTCCCGAGGTGCCACCGGAGCCCGTTGGTCCGCCGTCGGAATTCGAGCCACCCGCGCCGCTTCGTCCGCCCGTGCCTGATTGTCCGCCGGAGGTGACGGTCCCACCACCGGGGTTGGCGCCGGCCGCGCCGCCTTGTCCGGTTCCGCCTACTCCGGCCGAGCCCGACTGTCCCCCGGCGCCCGCTCCGCCCGCGGTAGCGCCTCCTTTGGCCGTTGTGCCGCCTTGTCCGGTTCCGCCTACTCCGGCCGAGCCCGACTGTCCCCCGGCGCCCGCTCCGCCCGCGGCAGCGCCTCCTTTGGCCGTTGTGCCCCCTTGTCCCGCATTCGAGCCGCCGCCGCCGCCCCCGGTGGAGGACGAGCAAGAGGTGCCCAGAATTGCAAGAGCGGTGAATGCGACCTTGCCAAAGAAACGATTGTGCGTCATGGGACTCTCCTGGTTTCGATGGTCGCCCCCGGTTTCCCGAGAGGATAGTCTTCTGTCAGAATCGGTTTACGCGTTACGAATCGCCCGTATACGAACAGCCTAGCTTGTCCATATACAGCACTGCGTGGTCCCTCTAGGGTGTAGCCGTCGTGATGTCCACCGAGCTGCCGGTGAGCGACCCGGAGGTGGCCTTCAGCGTGATCTTTCCGGCCGTGGCCGTGGATTGAACAATGGCCATCAACTTGCCGCTGAACGCGGCATGCGAGGTGCCCTTGTAGGAATCGTGGTTCGTCGAATCTCCGGCATCAAGGCCCACCAGGGCACCAGGACCGCTGATTGTGAAATCCACCTTGTCCTTGGCTTGAGGAACCACCACACCCTGGGCATCGACAATGTCCACCTCGACGAAGGACAGGTCGCGTCCGTCGGCCGTGATGGAAGCACGGTCAGCCTTGAGCGCCAGAGCCGCCGACGCCCCGGCTGTTTGAACTGTATCGGTCGCGACCACCGTGCCACCCTTGGTGGCTTTCGCCTGGAGCGTGCCCGTGGCGAATGAAACCGACCACTGCGCGTGGGCGGTCGTGGCTGAGATAGTCTTTGAACCCTGGGACTTGCCGTTGAGGAAGAGCTCGACACTGTCGGCATTGCTGTAAACCCAGACGGTGACGGACGTCCCGGCCGTCCAGCTCGTCCAGTCCATCGGCACGATGTGGACCATGGTCGGCCCCGCGGCGTTCCACTTGCTTTGGTAGAAGTAGAAGATGTCCTTCGGGAAGCCTGCCGTGTCGATGGCGCCGAAATACGAGCTCTTGGACGGCCAACCGTACGGCGTGGGCTCGCCAATGTAGTCAAAGCCGGTCCAGAAGAACTCGCCGGCAATGTAAGCGTCCGCGTTGACGGTCTGCCACGAGCCCTCGGCGCTGGTCCCCCAGGACACCACGCTGTTGTCGTAGGACGAGCACTGGTTGTCGCTGGATGACAGGATATTCGTTGTGACCGGCGTCTTGTAGACGTTTCGACTCCTGACGGCGGAGGATGTCTCGCTGCCGAAGAGCTTCCAGGTCGGATTGCTCGAGTGCGTCCCAGCATACGAGTACGGAGCGTAGTTGAGACCGACAACATCTTCCAGGGGAGCTGTCGCGGCGCCGGTGGCACCGGAGGCAAAGGCTTGACCGATCACGCGCGTGGTGTCCTTGGCCTTGACCGCCGTGATGAGGGATTGTGCGACGGTGGCGTTGTTGTCATCGGGAATCTCGTTTCCAATGCTCCAAATAATGATGCCTGGGTGGTTGCGGTCGCGAGCCACCATGTCCCCGATATCGGTCTTGGACCACTGATTGAAGAACCGTCCGTAGTCGTAAGTGTTCTTGCCCTGGTCCCAGCAATCGAAGGCCTCATCCATCACAAGGAAACCCATGCGATCGGCCATGTCGAGAAACTCGGGCGCGGGAGGGTTGTGCGAGGTGCGGAGCGCATTGGTGCCCATGTCCTTGAGCATCTGCAGACGCTTCTCGATGGCGCGGTTGTTCACGGCGGCACCGAGGGCACCGAGGTCGTGGTGATTGCACGTGCCGTTGAGCTTCACGCTTTGACCGTTGAGCGTAAAACCCTTGTTCGCGTCGAACGCGAAGGTGCGAATTCCGAATGACGTCGTGTACGTATCAACCACAGAGCCGCCGACCGACACGGTTGTCACCACGGAGTAGAGGGTCGGCGATGAGGGTGACCACAGCTTGGGATTGGACACCGTCGCGGTGTGCGTGATGTCGGCGGTCTTGCCGGCGGTCACAGAGGTCGCCGCCGAAGAGCCTTTGCCCACTTCCGCTCCAGAGGTGTCGCGAACCGAGCTCGCCACGGTCACCGATTGGTCGGTGGTGGCATCGTTTTGGACCGTCACCACGAGGTTCACGGTGGCGCTCGTGCTCGAGACCTGCGGCGTGGTCACGAACACACCGGTGTAGGCCACGCGAACCGGGTTCACGGTCTTGAGCCAGGTGTGACGGTAGATACCGCTGCCCGAGTACCAGCGGCTGCTCGGCTGCTGGTTGTTGACCCTGACCGCGAGCACGTTTGATGCGCCAGCCTTGGCGTTCGATCCGAAATCACATTCAAAGGAGGAAAATCCGTAGGGACGGGCGCCGATTTGGGTGCCGTTGAGGTACACGGTGCTGTCCATGTAAACGCCGTCGAACTGGACAAAGACCTTTTGTCCCGAGCTTGTGGCGGGCAAGGTGAAGGTCTTGCGGTACCAGCCGGTGCCGCCATCGAGGTAACCACCACCGCCGCCGGCTTTGGAGCCTTGGTTGAATGCCAGCGAGATGCTCCAGTCATGGGGCACGTCCAAAGACGTCCAGGCCGAGTCGTCGAAAGTCGTGGCCTGCGCGCCGGTGACGTCGCCGAGGTGGAACTTCCACCCCGAGTCGAAGCTCACCGTGGTTGCGCGGGCGCCATCGTAGTTGTTGACAAGCCCCACGGGCGTGCTGGTCGCTCCGCCTTGGCCGCCTATGGCACCACCCGAGCCGGCGATTCCACCTGCGCCGTTGCTCGTGCCTCCCCCACCACCCGAGCCGGCGATTCCACCTGCGCCGTTGCTCGTGCCTCCCCCACCGCCCGAGCCGGCGATTCCAATTGCGCCGTTGCCGCCACCGCCCGAGCCGGATTTTCCACCGCCCGAGCCGCCTCCGTTGGCTGCGCCTCCCGGTCCGGAGCCGCCGAGGGCGGTCGTGCCCCCGCCCGAGGCGGACGTTCTGCCACCTGAGGAGGAAGGCGTGGAACCGCCCACGTTGCCCGTATTGCCTCCCACCGCTGCGCCTCCACTCCCAGGCCCGCCACCGCCGCCTGTGCCGCCGCCGGAAGACGTATTTCCGCTGCAGGCCACCGAGAGCCCCATGACCCAAAGAACCAGAGAGGATACCGGCTGCTTCGTCATCACATTTACTTTCCTTCCGTGCCTTTCAGGTCGAGAACCGCGTCATTGGTGAGGTCCTCTCCGGAAGAACTGTTGGGGCATCTATGCGCGAAGGTGGCACAAGTGATCACCGACCAAACCTTTTTTTCGCGATAGTCCCCGACTGGCACGACCGTCATTTTTCTGTCGTCTGTCGCTTTCATGATCAGAAGAGGGTCCGAGGCGCATAGTAAGAGTTCAGTTTGCGGAGAAAGCGAATGGCCGATAGCCAGGCGATGCCAAAATCCGAGGACCCGATCAGGAGGTCGGCCGCCGATGCAGATCGCCTCGCCCGCATGTTCCACGCCTACCACGAGGTCGTCTGGCGGATGTTGCGGCGGCGGGGTATGAGCCCGGACACCGCCGGCGAAGTCACACAGGAAACCTTCCTGATCGCTGCCGAACGCTTGTCCGATATTCATCCACGGGCCGAAAGAGCCTTTCTGATCTCGACCGCATTGCGAGCGGCCCATACTTTCGGGCGCAAGACCATCCGCTGGGAGCTCGACGAGAACATGCACCTGCGCGGCTCAGGGGCGCGAGACATCGGCGACAGGCGCTCCGACATCGATCTTTGTGACTTGGTGCTTTCCAAGATCGACCCGGAGCTGGCGCAGGTCTTCGTGCTGTTCGAAGCGGAAGGGCTCTCGTCGCGGGAAATCGCGGAGCTGCTCGGGATCCCGCGCGGTAGCGTCAGGTCACGCCTGCGGCGCGCGCGCGAACAATTCCGCACGGCGGTTTCCCAGATCGAGCAAGATATGAAGCGCGAGGGACACTCATGAGTGAGCGAGAGGACCCGGAGCGACTGCTCGAAGGAGGCGGCAGCGACCTCGAGCGGTGTCTGATTGGAGCCATCGCGGGCGAGCGGCCGTCCCCCGAACTGCGCGACCGCATGGCCCAGGCTCTCGGCGTACCGCTGGCCGCAGCCGGGCTGGCCGCGACCGTGGCCGCGTCCCAAACGGCGGCCACTGCCAAGACCGCGGCGGGGATCGGGGCTGGCGCCGGAGGCACGGCGCCGCTGGCGTGGATTTCGGTGGGTTTGGTCAGCTTGGTCTTGGCCGGCGCCATCGTCGGAGTTGGAGAGTGGAAGGATGCGCCTGCCAAGAGCCTGCCCGCACCGGTCACTCCGGCACCCCTGCCCGTCCTGCCGCCGGCACAGCCCGAGCTGGGCCTGTCGCCGGTCGTGGAGATGCCGCTCAACGCTTCGGCGCCCCTCGCGCAGCCTCGCAGCCGCTCTGCTGCGACGGCCCGAGACCTCCGGAAGCAAATCGCGCTTATCGATGCCGCCCGCGCAGCCATTTCGGCTTCCGCGGGCGAGCGTGCGCTCGATCTGCTGCGCCAATACCAAGAGAAGTACCAAGGAGGCACGTTTGCCCCGGAGGCCGCGGCGCTCAAGATCGAAGCCTTGGCCAAGCTCGGCCGCGCCGCCGAGGCGCGCTCAGGTGCCGAGCGCTTCCGTGCCCAGTACGGCGAAAGCCCGCAGACCGACCGCGTGCTGCGCGCCGCCGGGCTCGCGGCCCCATAAGCGGCCGGTCAATTACCAGCGTAGTCCGAGCCCGAAAGTCGCGTCGACGGTCACGCGAGCGGCGCGGTGGAATTCGTTCGTCCCAAAGAGGTACCAGTCGCGCACCAGGGTTGCGCCCGCCCCGATGCGCGCCGCAAGCTCGAGGGTTGCCCCAAGTTGGCCGGTGATGATGGCGGTGCCGCCGGCAGTCGCGAAGAGCCGCGCGACCGAGGTTCCCGCGGTGGTGGCAGAGCCGCTGTCCAGCAAGCGGCCCACCCGAGCCGAAGCGCAGGCGCGGCCCTCGAGCACGGTCAATCGCACGCGAATCCCGCACGCATCGACGCTGGCGGCGTCGAGCGTGAAAGCCGCGGTCCCGCCGGCTTCGACGAAGCCGCTTCGCCACGCGTGCATGGCCCCGAGCACAACGGCAGGCGACCAGAGCTCATCGCGATCGAGCGCGGCCATGGCGTACAGGCCGACGCCCGGCATGACCGCCGGCGCCGGGCCGAAGACCATCTGGCCCATGAGGTGCAAGCTTGCACGCCGTCGTGTGGCCACGGGCAATGACGGCTGCGCCTCGGCCACTGCGCTGGCCGGTGGCGCCGGTGGCTTCTCAGGGCTGGCTGCCTGCTCGGCGACCTTCGCGGCCGCGTCTGCATTCGGTCTGGTCGGTTGGTTTTCCCGGGCGTCGCCGTCACCCGCGCCGGAGGACCGCGCGCCCGATGCCGACACCGCGGTCGCCGGGCGAGACTGGTTTCCGGATGTGGGATCTAGAGTGACCGCAATGATGAGCGCGGCCGCGTCCGCCGCGTCGCTGCACGAGCGCGCCGAGAAACGACGCGACATAGCCTTACCAGCCGGCTGCCCCGCCACCACCAACGCTACCGCCACTGCGCCGGAGGGCGAAGCGCCAAAGGTAGCCTCCACTGACAGGGCGGAGTCGCCCTCGACGAAGTAAATGCGCGAGGATCGTGCCGTCACGCGAGCGGCGATGTCGTCCCGCGAAGTGCATCCAGGGTCGGTGTGCACAGTGAGACGTGCGCTGGAGCTAGGCGTTTCGAGCTCGGCCGCGAGCACGCGGCCGGGCAGGAAAAGCGTGAGCGCGACCAGCAAGGCGATGCCCGAAGTCATCGCGAGGATGGTAGCATTGCGGAATGCCTCGGTGGAGGACTCCCATCCGAATCGCCTTGCTGGCGCTTTTCTTCGCGGCGGCGGCATGCAACGGTAAGGGCATTCGCCTGGGTGGAGGCGTCGACGCACCCAACGACAGCGGCGCCAACCCGAGTCTGTTCATCTACGTGGCCCCGGACGGCGATGACAACAACCCCGGGACCTTGGCCCTGCCCCTGCTGACCGTCGGCAAGGCCCGCGACATGGTGCGATCCCTGAACAGCGCCATGACCGGGGACATCAACGTCATCCTGCGCGGCGGAACCTATCCCCAGGCCAGCACTTTGGGATTCACCAGCGCCGACTCGGGCAACAACGGTTACTACGTAAAGTACACGGCCTATCCGGGCGAACGTCCTCTGCTTACCGGTGGTCAACCCATCAAGGGTTGGAAGCTCTTCGACAGCGCCAGCAACATCTATTCGGCCAACGCCGGCAGCACCCCCTTCCGGCAGCTCTATGTCAACGGCAACAAGGCCGTGCGCGCGCGCAGCCCCAACCTGGGGGCCGGCGGGGCCGCCAATTTCTTCAGACTGACAGGCTTCGATTCGACCGCCCACAACGTGCAGGTGTCGAGCAGCCAGGTCCCGAGCTTCAGCAACCTGACCAAGGTCGAGATGCACCTCATGACCGCCTGGGCGGACAATACCCTGCGGATCGCCTCCATCACCTCGTCAAGCGGTACCTCCGCCATCAAATTCCAGAGCCCGGAGGATGGCATCCTGTTCGTGCGCACCAATCCCGGACTCGATATACACAACACCGGTTTCGCTCGCGCGTTCTATTTCGAGAATGCGCTGGAAATGCTCGATGAGGCGGGCGAGTGGTATCTGGATGAGGTCACCAGCACCGTCTACTACCAACCGCGCGCCGGCGAGGACATGGCCACGGCCACCGTGGTCGCGCCCATGGTCGAGACCATCATGCGTATCGGAGGCAGCAGCACCTCGGAAACCGTGAGCTATCTGTGGTTCCAGGGGCTGACCTTCGCGCATTCCACTTTCATGCGCCCCAGCCAATACGGCTTCCTCGATGCGCAGGCGGGCCAGTACGACCTGACCGCGCAGGCCAACAACAGTCAGACCGTGGGTCGACCACCAGGCGGCGTCAGCGTGAGCAACGCCCACCACATCCGCTTCGAGCGGAACCTGTTCACCCAGATGGCGGCCACCGGGTTGGATTTGGTGTCGGGCACGCACGATGACTTGATCATCGGCAATGTGTTCACCGACATCGGGGGCAGCGGCATCTCCATCGGCAAATTCGTGGCCGATGAGAACACCGAGTACCACACCCCCTACAACCCCACCGACAAGAACGAAATCTGCACGAACGACACCATCAGCAACAACTTCATCGACCACGTGACCACCGAGATCCAGGGCGCCTGCGGCATTGCGGCCGGCTATCCGGCGCAGCTGACCATCGAGCACAACGAGGTGAGCAGAACGAACTTCACCGGTATCTCTGTTGGATATGGCTGGACGAGTGCGGTCAACGCCATGACCAACAACAAGACGAACCGCAACAACATCCACCACGTGGCCACCATCCTGGCGGGGGCCGATGGAATCAACACGCTATCCAATCAGGGCCCGGCCTCCGAGATCCAGTACAACTACCTTCACGACTTCGGCCGCTCGACCTGGGCCGACTACGATGTGCAGGGGCTTTCGCTCGATGAGGGCACGGATGGTTTGACGATGGCCCACAATCTGATGCTCAACACGCCCGGCATCCTGAGCGCCGGATCGGTGGGAGCCAACGTGAGCCTGGCCGACAACGGCGCGAGCCCCAGCGGGGCCGACGAAACCCAGGCCACCGCCGGCATCGAGCCCGCCTATGCGGACATCAAAGATCTGACCGTGCCCTTACCGACTTTCTGATCCGTGAGCGTAGGGCGGACAAGTGCCATTTTTCGAGACGCACGAGCACCGGATGTGCATAGCCCAATCGAAGGGGGTATTTCCGGCACGAGAACCCCTTTCTCCGGGTATAGGGGATAGCTTCGCCTGGTTCGGGCGTGTAGGTGAGTGTAATTTACGTAACATTCTTATATCAGCCATTTTGCGGGCGAGATTCGGTGAAGGAAGAATGGCGCTTCAACCGACTACGCTCTCCAATTTCGGTACAGGACGTAGTCTGGGACTCGATCGGCTGGCCCGTCCCCTGGGTCCGTCGGGGCGTCCCTAGCGCGTTCCGCACAGCAGGCGCTGTTCCAGCGCGCGCATGACCTTGGCAGGCCTTTGGCGGTGGTGGTCGTGGCCGAACAGGTGGCACAGGCCGTGGATTGCCAGGCGGCCGAGCTCGCCCGACAGCCGGCCCTTGCCGCTGCGCCGGAGCGCGGTCTCGACGGAGATCACGATGTCGCCGAGGAATACGCCGTCGGACGCGGGGTCGGATTCGCCGTCCAGCTCTTGCTGATGAAAGCTGAGGACGTCGGTGGCGCGATCGAGCTTGCGGTAGTTGCGATTGAGCCCGCGCATTTCCTCGTCGCCCGTAAGTAGCAGCGCGACCTCGCAGCGGGAGCGGTCGAGCAGGCGCAAGGCCATACGCAAGCGTGCTCCGAGATCCCGCCCTTGCGCACGCGCAAGCAACTTGCGCACCTCGGGACGAACCAGCACCGCGACCTTGCTCATAGCACCCGCTTGTAGACTTCGGCCTCCACGAAGAGGCGGAACAGATCGCCATCGCACTTGCCGGCCTTGACCTCGCTTTCCAGGATGGCAAGCGCGCGCCCCACGGGCACCGCGGACTTGTACGGCCGATCCGACGCGGTGAGGGCATCGAAGATGTCGGCGATGGTCAGCATGCGCGCCTCGACCGGGATCTGGGCGCCGCGCAGGCTTTTGGGATAGCCGCTGCCGTCGAGCAGCTCGTGGTGCGCGCCGGCGATGTGCGGCACGTTGTGCAGAGTCCGCCCCCAAGGAATGGTGCGCAGGAAGGCGATGGTGTGATCGACGTGGCTCTGGATCTGCTGCCGCTCGTCGGCCGTCAGGCTGCCGCGCGGCACCTGCAGGGCCGAGCAGCTCATCCTGGGTCAGGTAGGGCTGGGCGGTCCCCGATTCGTCTGACGTAGGTCAGGTTCGCGATTTCCATGCAGGCGGGCCAGGGCCGGCCGATCCATCAGTGTCGGTTCGTCGGCGGCCAGCACCAAACGCCAGCACTCGTCCAGGACCGCCGTGCGCGCGCCCAGGTCGGCATCGATGGCGGCCAAAGCATCCTGCACGCCCGCCGCGCCCGATTGGAAGATGCGCGAGCTTTCCGGCGCAAGGCCTCGGCCTCGATGGACTTGCGCACGTAGACGGAAGCGCATGGAAACGGCGGCGAGCTGCCAGTCGTAGAGCTTCTTGGCCTTGACCAGCACATGCTCGCGCACGCCGACCTTGCCGAAGTCGTGCAGCATGCCCGCGTATTCGAGCTGGCGGAGGTCGTCGCGCGAAAAGTGCAGCGCCGACAAGGGCCCGGCCGTCGACGGCATCGACCTTCTCGGCCAAGGCCACGGACAAGCGTGGCCACCCGCCGCGAATGCCCCGACGTGGTCGGATCGCGAGACTCGATGGCGGTGACCGAGGCGTCGACGAAACTCTCGAACAGGCGGCGAATCTCGTCGTACAGGATGGCGTTTTCCAGCGACACGCCGGCCTGCGAAGCCAGCGCCAGCGCCATCTCTTCGGCGCGGTTGTCGAACGGCACCACCAGGGCGGCGAAATCCGCCGGCGTGAGCAGTTTCTTTGCCGGCTCGCGCTTCTTGTTGATGAGCTGGATGACCCCGATGACGTCGCCCATCGGCCGAGGTCATGGGCACGGTCAGCATCGAGCGCGCCTCAGTAGCCGGTCTTCTGGTCGAAGCTGCGGTTGTGGGTCAGCCCGGCTGTCTCGGCGGAATCCGTGGGCACCAGCGACCCAAGGTCCGGAATATTGATGGGCCGGCCGCCGAGCACGGTCCTGCCCGCGATGGACGTGCCGTCGACCTTGAGGGTGAACTCCTGGAAATCGACCGCCATCGAGTCGTTTTGCGACAGCATGAAGTGCAGAGGTCGTGTTTCTGCTCTTGCCCGCGCCAAGCGCGGCCGATCGCCTGTGCAGGATCTCGCGCGGCAGGGGAACGCGCGGACTCGGCTGGGCGCTGGCTATCGGCTGGCAGCGTTCGCCGTCTCCCTCCGCGGCTTCGAGCACGTAGACGCTACCGGCGTCCGCGCCGGTGATCTGGCGACTCTTGAACAGAATGAGATCGAGCAGTTTGCGGATATCACGCTCGGACGAAAGCGCGCGCGAAATGGCGAGCAACTCGTCGCGCTCGTAGCGGGCGCGCTCGGCGGTCTGCTCCAGGTCGGCCGGCTTCTTCGCCCAAAGCCATGGTCGAGCGCCCCCACCCCAACTACTTCGCGGGGCGCGCCCAACCACCCTGGTCGGCGTCGTCCTCGGCCCGCTTGCGTTCGTAGGCGCGGATGATCTTCGCCACCAGCGGATGGCGAACCACGTCGACCTCGGTGAAGTAGCAGAAGGCGATCCCTCGACATCCTTGAGCAGGGCTTCCGCTTCGGTCAGGCCGGAGCGCCGCCGGTCGGGCAGATCGATCTGCGTGACGTCGCCGGTGACCACCGCCTTCGATTCGAAGCCCAGGCGGGTAAGAAACATCTTCATCTGCTCGCTGGTGGTGTTCTGCGCCTCGTCGAGAATGACGAAAGAATCGTTGAGAGTGCGCCCACGCATGAAGGCCATGCGGCGCGATCTCCAGCATGCCGCGCTCCATGAGCTGCTGGGCGCGATCGAAATCGACCATGTCGTGCAAGGCATCGTAGAGCGGCCGCAGATAGGGCGAAACCTTGTCTTCCATGGTGCCGGGCAAAAAGCCCAAGCGCTCGCCCGCCTCGATGGCCGGCCGGGTGAGCACGATGCGCTTGACCCGCTTTTCGAGCAGCTCGCGCAAGGCCAGCGCCATGGCGAGATAGGTCTTGCCCGTGCCCGCGGGACCGATGGCGAACACGATGTCGCGCTCGCGAATCGCATCCACGTAGCGCTTCTGCGCCAGGCCCTTGGGCGCGATGGGGCGGGCGTGACTGCCCACCAGGATGGTGTCCGAGAAGACCTCTTGCAGGTTGGCGCTGGCGTCGCCGCGCAGGACATCGGCGGCGCGGCCCACGTCCTCGGGCCCGATGGGCCGGCCACTGCGGGCCATGCGGTACAGCTGTTCGACCAGGCGGCGGGCCTGCGCGATGGCATCGGCACTGCCCATCAAGGTCAGCTCGTTGCCGCGCGAGTGCAGCTTGGCGTTGGTCTCGATCTCGATGCGCTTGAGGTTGGCGTTGCGCTCGCCGAAAAGCATCATCGCGACGCGATTGTCGTCGAGAACGACGCGATCCGACTCGACGTCGGTACCAGAGTGAGAATGATCGGAGGAGCGGGGACTCAAGATTGCACGATCCTCTGTAGCACGAACACCTGGCAAGAACCAGGCAGCAGGTTGATCGTAATGGGAACCCTGAAAGGGTTCCCAAACCCGCGATGCTTCGCTGCCGGCAAAGCCGGCAGGCTCCGCACGCGTGCACCTAGCCCGCACAGTGATTTGACCGGACTCAACTGAAGAACAATGCGGGCTAGCGCGCACGGCGCTAGACTGCCCGCCCGTGAGCGACGAAACCCCAGCCCCAGCCTTGAATCTCGATCCTTTGCCCGGCAAACAAACCGGCGCCAACCTGACCCGTCTGGTGGGTCTCATGCAGCGCCTGCTCGCTCCCGACGGGTGTGCCTGGGATCGCGAGCAAACCCTGGCCTCGCTCTTGCCCTATCTGGTCGAGGAAACCTACGAGGTCGTGGATGCCCTGCAATCCGGCAACGTGGCCGACCACTGCGAGGAGCTTGGCGATTTGCTCTTGCAGGTGATCTTCCAGGCCGAGCTACGCTACGCCGAAGGCGCGTTTGGCATCGACCAGGTCATCGACGGAATCGTGCGCAAGCTCGTTCGGCGACACCCGCACGTGTTCGGCGACGTGCAAGCGAACAATGCGGAAGAGGCGCTGGCCAGTTGGGCCAAGCTTAAGGCTACGGAAAAGGCCAAGAAGGGCAAGAAGGGCGCGCTCGACGGCATTCCGCGCAGCGCCCCCGCCCTGGTGCGCGCCATGCGCGCGGGCGAGAAAGCCGGCGCGGTCGGCTTCGATTGGCCCGACGTCGCGGGCGTGCGCGACAAGGTGAAGGAAGAGCTGGCCGAATTCGACGAGGCCTGCGCAAGCAAAGATCGCAAGGCCATGTCCGACGAGCTCGGCGATCTGCTGTTCGCCATTACGAACTTGGCGCGCAAGCTCGATCTCGACGCCGAGCACGCCCTGCGCGAAGCCACCGATCGCTTCGGCCGCCGCTTCGGCTACATGGAAGAACGCCTGGAGGCTGACAGCCGCACCATCAAATCAGCATCGTCCGAAGAACAGAACGCCCTGTGGGAAGAGGCCAAGAAGGCCGAGAAGAGAGAGCACTGATCTACTACTGTTCGATTTCTTCGCTTTGCCCAGAGATTTTTCAGCATCAGCGTCATGGGCTGCAGGCTCCAGTCTTCAGGCTTCAGGCTGAAGTGCCGGCTCATTCGTCGAGGTCCAGGAAACTGATCGCTGCTCTCGACGAAGCAAGCTGCAGCCTGGAGCCTGCAGCCTGGAGCCATCTTGGGTTGCGGGTGAGTGGTCACAGGGGATGAGTTCCGCCCTCTATGACCTCCCCTACCTCATGGGCCTGTAAGGAATGGCCAGGACGGAGCACTAGTCTTTCGGAGCCATGCCCCCTTCACCCCGTGACACCTTTCCCATCGCCTCGACGAGGCTGACCTGCGCAGGTAGGGTTGGGACTCTAGGCTTGCGGAGGTTCGCATGAGGCGTGCGCAGCAAGACCGTCCGTCGATTGTAGTGTCTGAGCAGCTTACGACCAAAATCCTGCCCATGAACCCCGGACACGCGCCGCACTTCGACTCGCTGGAAAACTGTTTCTTCAAGGAAGGTGACGACCTTTCGGATTGGCAGCCCGCCACGGACGATTGCAATGACCCCTCAAGGGTGTGCAAACCGGACCGTCGTCTGGCCCGACGCTGGCCTATCTATGGCGCGGCCATTGGGGTTGCCTGTATCCTCGGTTTCGTGTTGCTCGGGCGCGCGCGGGCGACCGCGCCCCGGATTCCGGAACCCGCCACTCAAGTGGCCGCCCCAGTCACGCCACCCGCCGAAGTCCCGGTCTTGGCCAAAGCCGTCGCCGAGCTTCCCGCGGATTCTCCCGCACCTGCCCCGGTCGCCGAACCGCAGGCACCTTCTCCTTCATTACCGGCGACCGGGGCGGTGGCGGCCAATCCACAGGTGGACGCATCCAAGGCTTGTCGAATGGCCTTCGATCGACATCGCGCCAAGGACGTGATCGCAACCTGCCCCAAGGCCATCGACGAGACCCCGCAATCGGCGGAGCTAGCCGTCATGCTGGCGAAAACCGAGTTCGAGCATGGCCGGGCCCGCCAGGCGCTCGACTGGGCCAAGAGGGCGGTGGCTCTCGACGCCGACCGCGCCGATGCCTACGTCTACCTCGGTGGTGCCGAACAGGCTTCTGGTCGGGCAGCCGCGGCCAAGGCAGCCTACAAACGCTACCTGCAACTGGCGCCACAAGGCCGCTACGCCGCCGATCTGCGGGCTGTGCTGACTTCGATGTAGCTAAAGCCAGTGCAGGGCGCGCCCGAGCAGCACGAACGGCACGCCCCACAGTCCGGCGAATACGTCGTCCATGACCACGCCCCAACCTTCACGCAGATTCTCCGCCTGGCGCGCAGGCCATGGCTTCCACTGATCGAAGATACGAAACAGCACCACGCTGGCAAGGATGCCTCTCCAGTTGCTCGGCGCAGCCACCAGCGTGATGAGCACACCCGCGACTTCGTCGATGCATACGATCTGCGGATCCTTCAGCCCCGTCTTGCGCACGACTTGGGTCGCGGCCCACACCCCAACCAGGGTTATGATCGCGGCGCCCGCGGCGACGGCGAGGGGTCCGCCGCGCGCCAACACAAGGTAGAGCGGAACGGCGCCGATGGTTCCCGCGGTGCCAGGCATCTTGGGAAAGCGACCGCAACCGAACCAGATGGCCAGGATGTAGGCAAACCAATATTTCATTCTGCTCTTCACGTTTCCTCGCCGAGCATGCGGCGCACTTCCCCCGAATAGCCGCTGCCGTCGTGAACCACCAGTGGCGGCTCGTCTTGCGCATTCTCCGACGAGCGCTTGGCTTCGACCAGGATGCGGTTGGGAACGTCGCCGGTGCGCGGTACCACCTCGCGCGAACGCGAGACGGAAAAGCCGTGCGCCGCGATGCCAGCGCAAAGCTCGGCCGAGCGATCGAACGGAAAGATCGTTGCCAGCCGTCCGCCTGGGCGCAAGGCGGCCACGGCCGCATCGAGCCACTCGGAGAGCGCCAGCGTCACTTCATGATTGGCCAGCGCCTTTTCCGACGATGCCGGAAGCACGCCCTCGCCCACCGGCCGAAATGGTGGATTGGTGGCCACCAGATCGAACGCCTGCGCTGCAACCGCGATCTTCGCGCGGATGTCGCCGATCACGACCCGAAAACGAAGGACGAATCCGTTCGCCGCGCATCCCTGCTCGGCCAAAGCCGCCAGTCGGGGCTGAATCTCAACTCCGACCCCGCGCGCATTCGCATCCTGGGCCAGCAGCAAGAACGAGAGCGCGCCACTGGCGCAGCCGATGTCGAGAAAATCACCGAAGGGCGGGCCGATGAAACCCGCCAGGAGGACCGGGTCGAGGCTGCTACGGAAACCGTGCCGTGGCTGCAGCAGTTTCACGCGCCCGCGCAGAAGCGTGTCGTGTGTAATGTCGGTTTTTTCTGGCACGCGGGCTCCGGCGACTAGGCGTCCGGTGGTTGGTCGGCTCGGATCTTCTGCATCACCAACCCCGTGGCCAGCTTGGGCTGGAAGTAGGTCGATTTCTGCGGCAGCACGAAGCCGGCTTCGCAGGCGTCGAGCACTTGCTCGGTCTTGGTCGCGTTCATGATGAAGGCGGCTTGCACGGCGCCGCTCGCCACGCGCCCGAGAGTTTCGCGCAGATCGTGGCTGTAGGTCAGGTTCTGCTGCTTGGCCATGGCCTCCGCGCCGATGCCCAGAATCGGATCTAGGACCAGGCCGTGCAACACGCTGACGTCCAGGCAGCCGAGCGCCTTTGGCCCCAGGCGCGAAAGATCCACATCCTTGCGCAGGCGCAGCCAGGTCGTGCGATCTTGTTTCGGGCGGCGCACGGCGAAGGTCACCGCGGTCTCGCCTTTCCGGCGCAGGCGCTTAGCGATGCTGGCGGCGTCGTGCTCGTCGCCCAGCTCGACCACGAACCACGGCTTGCACCGCTCGACCAAGTCGTCGAGCGCTTTCTCGGGCAAGCCGTGCACCATCCGGTGCGTGGGCAGCACGAGCAGTCCTGGATCTTCGGCGCGGGCGAAAAACATGGGACCGAAATCGGCCTGCGAGGTGCCCGGCACGGCGCCCGCCGGCCGGAGCGCATCGCGAATGGCGACCATGGTTTCGTAGCGATGGTGGCCGTCGGCGATCATGACCTGCTTGGGCGCGAGCGCCTGCGCGACGGCCGCGATGGTGGCTGCGTCCGTCACCACCCACAGTCGATGCCGGCAGCCATCGGGCGTGGTGGCATCCACGTCGGGAGCGCCCGTGGTGGCGCGCTCCAGCGCCGCCTCGGCCACACCCTGTGGATCGCGATAGAGCGTGAAAATCTGCGAAAAGTGCGCCTCGGTGGTCTTGATGAGCTTGAAGCGGTCGACCTTGGGTCCCGACAGCGTGTGCTCGTGCGGCAACACCACGCGTGCCGAGAAGGGCGAAAGCTCGATGAGCGCGAAGAAGCCCCTGCGCGTGTAGGTGCGCGAACCGCCGCCCGTGTCGAAGGAAAAGATCTGCTCGTAGCGATAGAGGGCTGGCTTGGGATCCTCGCGCAAGCTTCCGTCGGCCATCCAGGTAGTCAGCAAGTCGCGCGCGTGCGCGTATTTCGCATCGCCCTCGCCGCGTGGCAGATCGAGGTGCACGATGTTGCGCTCGTGCTGCGCTTCGAGCTCGGCCCGCTGCTCGGCCGAGATGACGTCATAGGGCGGCGCGATCACCTTCGCGATCTCGGGCAGACGCGTCGGATCGAAACGAAGCGCACGAAAGGGGACAATGCGAGCCATGATTTGGGCACTCTAATTTCCAAGCCCGGGAAAGCCAAGCGCGATACGTGGCTCAGCCGTCCAACTCGGGAAATAGGTGCCGAAGCCCCTCGGTGGTGGGTGGACAAACGCCGCGCTCGGTGATGATACCGGTGACCAGGCGCGCGGGGGTGACGTCGAAACCGGGGTTGGCGGCGGCGCTGCCCTGGGGCAGGACATTCACGGACACAAGCTCGCCTTGGGCGGTGCGACCGCGTATCCAGCGAACCTCGTCGGCGCTTCGCTCTTCGATGACGATTTGGGCCACGCCGTCGGTCATCTCCCAGTCGATGGTCGGACCGGTCAGGGCCGCGTAGAAGGGCACGCCACAGTCGCGAGCCGCCAGCGCCTTCAGATAGGTCCCGATCTTGTTGCACACGTCGCCGCCTGCGGTCGTGCGGTCGGAGCCGACGATGCAAACGTCGACGCGGCCGTGCTGCATGAGGTGGCCGCCGGCGTTGTCCGCGATCACGGTGTGGGGAACCCCGTGCTGGCCCAGCTCCCACGCCGTAAGCGAAGCACCCTGGTTGCGTGGCCGTGTCTCGTCGACCCAAACATGCAGGGCAATGCCCGCGTCGTGCGCCTTGTAAATGGGCGCCAGCGCGGTTCCGTAGTCCACCGTCGCCAGCCAGCCGGCGTTGCAGTGGGTGAGCACGTTGAGGCGCTCGCCGGGCTTCTTGCCGGCGATCTCGGCCAAGATTTGCTTGCCGTATTCGCCGATGGACGCGCAGGCGGCCACGTCCTCGTCGCAGATCTCGGCGGCGGCCTGAAACGCCGCGACCGCCCGGTCGGCCACCGGCAGAGGCGCCACGGCGGCCACGATCTCGTTTGTGGCCCAGCGTAGGTTCACCGCCGTGGGGCGCGTGGCGATGAGCCTCGTGCGCGCGGCCTCCAGGGCCGGGGTCGAAGCATCCGCGCGCAAGGCCAGCGCCATGCCGTAGGCGCCGGCAGCACCGATGAGGGGCGCTCCCCGCACGATCATGTCGGCGATGGCACGCACGGCATCGTCGAGGGTGTGCAGGCGCATGAGGGCGAATTCGTGCGGTAGCCGCGTTTGATCGATGACCTCGACGACTTGGCCGCCGTCGACGGGGTAGATGGTTCGATAGTGCTTGCCGCCGACCTTCATCGCTTCACCCGAGGTACTTTCCGATGATGAGCGACAGACGATCGCGTACGTCGGTTGGAATCATGCGCTTGTCGCTCCAGATGCCCAGCTTGAGCGCCGATTGGCAATCGCAGGGGTGCGCGCTTCGAGCCGCGACGTGCGGGATGGCCTTGGCGATGAGAGCAAGCGCGTTTTGCGTCGCTGCCTTCACGTTGCTGATGATTTCTTCCAGCAATCGCAACTTGTCCTCGTCGTCCGGTCGTTTGCGCCAGCAATCGTAGTCGGTGGCCAGCGCCACCGCGGCGTAGCAAATCTCCGCCTCGCGCGCCAGCTTGGCCTCGGGCATAAGGGTCATGCCGATGAGGTCGCCACCCCAAGCGCGATGCATTTCGCTTTCGGCGCGCGTGGAGAACTGCGGGCCTTCCATGCACACATAGGTTGCGCGCGAGTGCAGCTTGACCGGCAAACCAGCGCCCACGTCCGAAAGCACGTGGCGCAGGGTCGGGCAGAAGGGCATGGCCATCTCGACGTGCGCGGCCATGCCATCGAAGAACGAGTTGGGCCGGCAAAAGGTCTTGTCGATCACCTGATCGGGCAACACCAAATCGCGAGGAGCAATGGTTTCGCGCAAGCTGCCGACGGCAGCGCTGGCCAGGATGTGGGTCACACCCAGGGATTTCAGGGCATAGATGTTGGCGCGAAAGGGAACCGACGAGGGGCCGAGCAGGTGGCCTTCCCCGTGCCGGGACAGCAGCGCGACCGGCGTTCCTGCGATTTGCGTGGTGATGACAGGACCCGAGGGCATGCCGAAGGGCGTGTCGATGGTGTGGCTTTGTCCAGCCCCGAGCGCCCCCAGCGATTCGCCAAGGCCCGTGCCGCCAATGATGCCGATCATGCGTTTCCTCCCGTGTGATTCATGAACACAAGGAGAGTGCCCGGTCGCGTCCGCCAGCGCAAGCGCGGTGCAGATTCGCTGCGACAGGCCTAAAACTTGTACGAAATCTTGCCGCTCATGTGCAGGGTCACGTCGGCGGACCATGCGACTTCGGGGAACACGCCCGCGAGCTGCATGGTGATAACGACCTTCTTGGCGGCCCACACCTGCGAGACGTCGATGGGATAAAGGGTCTTGGCATCCAGGATCGGGCTGGCGACCGCATTCGCGGGACGTTCGTAGTTGACGATCTCGACCGGCGGCGTCGTCGCGCCGTCCGTGCCATCCGCCATGGTGATGCGGGCGTAGTGGATGAAGCTGAGATCCTGAACCGCGCCGACGGCCTTGAGCTCGACCTCGTAGGCATAGATTTCGGAGTTGAGATCCTTGGCCCAGGACAGGTCGTCCGAGGTCAGGGTGAAGGATTGCGTGATCGACACTTCGCCGAGCTGGCTGCCGCCGGGAAGCGCTTGGAAAGCGACCGCCTTTTGGGTCACCTCGGCCTGGGGAACATCGGCCTCGACCTTCGCGCACGAAGCCGCCGCCGCTGCCGCAAAGGTCAGTGCCATTACCAAAGGAGTTCTTGTCGTCGTCGTACGCATATGACCGCCTCACATCAAAAAGACGATGAGCCCTATCTTGAGCGATGAGCCCGTAACCTTGATCTTCGGATCCTGATTCACCGTAACCACCGTGCTCGATCCGGAGCTGCCGAGCGCATCGTTGACGCCATGGAGCTGGGCCCACAGCATGGACATACCGCCGTGGACGAAGAAGATGGCGTGCTTGCCGCCGAAATCGAGACCAACGTGCGCGTTGGCGTAGTCGTAGCCGACCTTGTCGAGCAAGGGACTGTCGTTGAACTGGCCGCTCGCCATGCGGCGGACCAACCCGTTGGCATCGCCCTCATTGTAGTGGCCGTATTCGAGCGAAGCCGAGGGGCCCGCGCCGAAGGGAAGCAGGCTGAAGCCGCCGCGCCAGCCCTTGCTGACCGAGTTGCTGCCCCCACCGCCATACACCCGGAACCACTGCCACGGCCTGACCACCAACGAACCGATGGCGCCATCGGGCACGCCCACGTCGGCCATCACGCCAACCACCGGCCAGCGCTCAGCGCGCTTGGCGGCGAGCGCCGCCGCGATCGTGTTCTGGTCCTGGGCGTACGCCGACGCTGGTCCGGTAGCAGCCCCCATCCCAAGCAGCGCGGCCATGACCAGTGTGAGCTTCATGACTCCATTATTGTGCAAACAAGTAGTAATGTCAAATACAGTTTATATAAAACAAAACTTTCTGGTCGCGAATTCTCGGGCCCAGCGACATAGCCCCCTATCAAGTTGAAATCACAAGGCATTTCCCAGCATATCGCGTCCCATCGAAACCTCACCTGCGTGTGCGAAAGAATTGAACAAGAGAAACCACCCTCGAGGCCAAAGACGACAGCCAGGCCAAGGACGGCGCCAAGGCGAAGCAGTAGTCGTCGGCCGAGGAGACGTCAGATCTGCGCTCAGATCTCGGATCGCGCCCCTGCGCAAGACCTCGACCTCGTCGCCGCGCAGCCGTACCAGCGTGCTCGGCGATCCGCCTGGCGTCTGGCCAGCGTCGAGAAGGTGGAGCGCCTGCTCGCCGAAGTAGCCACGAACCTCCTCGGCGGTTCGGGCCGGAGGCGCGCCGGCGGGATTGGCGCTGGTCGCGGTGAGGGGACGACCAGCCGCCACCACCAGCGCCTGCGCCACGGGATGCGACGACACGCGCGCAGCCACGAAGCCGGCGCGAACGATGGCCGTCGGCAAGTCCATTCTCGCCGGCAGGGCAAGGGTCAAGGGTCCGGGCCAGTGCGCCGCCGCGAGCTCGCGCGCCCGCCGCGGCACCTCGGCGCACAGTCCAGCGAACATGGTCAAATCAGCGACGAGAAGCGCGCTCGCCTTTTCGCCATCGCGTCCTTTCAACTCGAACAGTCGATCGAGCGCCGCTCCGTCGAGCGCATCCACCGCAAGCCCGTAGTAGGTTTCGGTCGGAAAGGCGACGATCTCGCCCCGACAAAGGGCCGCGGCGGCCTCGGCAACCTGGGTTGGCACGAACATGGTCATCGCTGAGCTTATACGGCGACCAGGCCGCGACGCCAGTGTGCAGCGGGCACCGGCGGCATCAACGGACCCAGTCCGTGACCGCGACCAGCTGTTGGCACGCGTCCGTGAAAAAGACCCGGCCGCCGGTTCCGCACGAGTCGCCGCATTCATAGCTGTAGTCGAGACGCAGGATCAGGTCGGGCGCTGCCCGCGCGGTGGCCATGGTTTTCTTCGAGGCGGCACGCGCGTCTCGAACTAGGAACGCCCCGCGATCAAGGACCTCGGCCATGCGAAGGTCGAGTCGCTCTTGTTCGAGCGGGCTCCGCACCAGCGCATCGGCATCGACCTCGTCGCGATTCTTGAGCGCCTGGGAAAAACGCAGCAGCAGACGCGCTTCCTCGGGAAATCTTTGCGCGCCCTGTTCTTTGAGAAAAGCCTGCGTTGTCTCTTCGAGCACCAGAGAATCGATGACCAGCACCACGTCGCCGCGCCGAAAGAGCAAGCGCTTGCTCCCCACAACGCCACCTTTCACGAAGCTTGCCATGGTTTCTCCGGGCAAATGCGCGCGGGCTCGGGTCAAGCATGGCGGCGAAGCTCTCTCGGGCTCACCCGTCGCGGGGGCATGAGACCCCAGCACAATAAGCGCCATCAGCACCGCCACCACAAACAACCGCATACAACAAGGGTAGCGCGGACCCTACTATTAGGCCAATACGGTGGTACTTGCTCGTCACGCGGCGTCCTCGGGCTCAACCCCGACGTGCACAGATGCTCAAGGGCGACACCGAGGGTCAGCCAAGCACACACCTGACGTCACCGACGGAAACTGCAGGGCTCGGATGAGGGCCTGGCGAACGACAGGCCACCGTCAGTCGCGTAGAACCGTGGCAAAGGCGTGGGCCAAGGTTTCGATGTCGTAAGGCTTGGCCAGCCACATCAAGCCCTTCTTGATGGCCAGATCGGCACGATCGTTCGGGGCGTGACCGCTGACGATGATGACTTTCTGACCGGGGAACGTGGCGTGGATCTGGTCGATGACCTGTAGGCCATCCATGGCCTCACCGAGCAGCATGTCCACCAGCACCACGTCGAATGGACTGCGTCCGCCTGCAAGTTGCCGGAAGATTTCGCATGCGTGCTGCCCGCTGGCCGAGGTCTCTACGGTGTAGCCGAGTCGAGTCAGCACGCGGCTGCAGGTTCGGAGCTGGACCGGTTCGTCATCGATCACCAGGATCCGCGCACTGCCCCGTGGCACGGCGGCGCGCGAGAGCTCCAGCGGTTGCAGAGGGCGCTCCGCCGGGAAATACAGTGAAAACGTCGTACCGAGACCAGGCGTGCTGGCCACGTCGATAAAGCCGGCGTGTTCCTTCACCACACCGTGGACGATGGCGAGGCCAAGACCCGTTCCCGAGTTTTCCCCAGCGCGCTTCTTCGAGAAGAATGGCTCGAACACGCGATGGAGATCCTGCTCGGGGATGCCGCAGCCGGTGTCGGCGATGGTGAGCAAGACGTAGCCGCCAGGTGGGATGGTCTCGAATCCCGAAATGGGATCCGTGATCTGAGCATGCGAGGTGCGCGCCGTCACCTGTCCGTGGCCATCGATCGCCTCGAAGGCGTTACGTACTAGGTTGGCGATGGCACGGGCAAGCTGCGACTCCGCACCGCGAATGGTGAGTGGCTCATTGGCCAAATCGGTCCGCAAGGCGACCCCAGTTTTTCCGTCGCCATCGCTGTTCCACGGCCCATCGCCAAGGCAGGAACGAACCAGACGATTGACATCCAGATCGGTCTTCGCCAACCGGCCCTGACGGCCCAGGGCGAGAAGGTCCTTGATGGTTTGCGCCGCCCGCAAAGAGGCGGTCTTGATGCTCTCCACGTCGCTCTTCAGCTCCGCCGCCGTGGCCTCGTCGATGGGCAACAGCGCGAGCTGGTCGAGAATGACATCGGGGAGGATGACCAACGGCCCGAGTGCGTTGTTGAGATCGTGCGCCACGCCGCCGGCCAGCACGCTCAGCGCCTCCATCCGCTTGGTCGTGGCGATACGCTCCTGCACGCTGCGTTCGTGCATCATACTCTTGCGCACCACCTCCTGGTGAAGGTGGATGCTGTTGAGAGCGGCGGCGATTTGCTTACCAAAGGTGACGTAGGCGTTGTTGCCCTCGAGATGGTCGAAGGCAATCACACCCAAGAGGCGCTGTTCGTGCGTGAGCGGGAAGACCAGCAAGCTACCGACCCGTTCAGAGCGCAAGATGTCGGGCGGTAACAGATGCCCGGCTGGAAAACGCGAGGCTTCGGCCTCCCAAGGCTCGCCATCAATAATGCCCACGACGGATTGTGCAGTGGAGAGATCGTTTTCGACCAGGCACGACATCACCGCGGTGCGGACGCCAGCGGCGGGAAAGCCGCGCAGCAGGAAATCGCGCAGCGATGGCAGATCGAGTGCCGCGGCGGCCTGCTCGCCAACCGTGATCAGGCGCAGGTAATTCTCTTCGAGGGCAAGACGGTGTTGCACCTGCGATGTCGTGTTGGTCAGCGCCGCCAGACTGAGACCGTCGTAAAACGCGCGCTCGAGTCGCAGGTCCGCCTGATCGGCGAGCTCATTGCGCAAACGATTGACCGCGCTCTCGAGAGAGCGGTGACGTTCGTCGTCCTCGGCAACCTCCATGAGCACATCGCCCACGGCCATACAGAACGCTTCGTCTGTTCCGGCGGCCTCGGCAGAAAGCCCCTCGATAAGCCGCATGGCAGCCGTGTCGCCATCGATGACCGTGGTGGAAAGAATTTCGGCGACGACAGGCTTGAGGGCCAAGATGCGTTCGCGCAGGAGCGTGCCCGTTGCCATCATCATGGGGAGGGCGTCGCAGCTTTCCGCGTGAGCGCGATAGCCGCAGCCACAGGATTGTCGATGTACGAACTGCGAGGGGACGTAAGTGACCGGGGGCACCGTCCTGCCCGCGACCTGAGCTTCGATGGAGTCGATGGCCAGGTGGGCGAAGATGTCGAAGGGCTGAGCAACGGTGGTCAGCGGTGGATTAGCAAGTCGGGAAAGCTTCAGGTTGTCGAATCCCGTGACCGCAACATCCTGAGGCACGCGTCGTCCCCGACGGCGAAGAGCCTGGATTGCCCCAAGGGCCATGCTGTCGTTGGCGCAGACGACGGCGTCGAATGCAACCCCGCGGGCGAGGATCTCGTCCATCGCCGCACGTCCGAGCGCGGGCAGGAAATGCCCGTGACCGAAGAGCGAAGGGTCCATCTCGAGCCCGTGCTGATCGAGAACACCGCGGAAAGCGGCAAGTCGCTGTTCCGCTTCCGGATTCTTGGGCGTCCCGGCCAAGAAGGCGAAGCGCTTGCAGCCGTGTTCGCGGACCAGGTGCGCAGTCACCTGCTCCATGCCGTAGGCATTGTCGAGTAGCAGACTGGGCACGCCGGAGAAAGCCGCCCCGATACTGCACAGGCAGGTGGGACGATAGCCTTCGAGAAGTCGTCCGACCTGCTCTGCCCCGCAATAGGTGGAAAGCAGCGACGAGACCGCGATGATGCCATCGAACTGGCTGCTCCGTATCAATTCGTAGATGGCGTTGTTGGCCGATTCAAGCGGGTCAGGCGCTGCAAGTGGCCCTCCGTAGACGAAGAGCAGATTGTGGTTCTTCGCGCGCGCAGCGGCGTGCATTGCATCGCGCAGTTGGCCTTCGTAGCCTCGACCGAAAAAGTTCAAATGGTCGAGCAGAACGGCGATGGTCAGCCGGCTGGATTCTTGGGTGGAGCCCGACATGAAGGCCATTCTTCCTTCAACATATACACTATATGCGCGAGTCCGTCGTCGCTTCCCCCTGCTCTACCAAGAGAATGTGAGTATTCATCGGACAATCCGCTTTCTTTGCATTTGCGTGATAGCAGTTCCAAGCTCAAGGCGCGCTTTGCGCAGCCGCGAATACGCCGTGAATAGTGGAATGGAAAGTGTCGCGGCCACTTCCTGCACGGGCACATGGTCCAGATCGTGCATCTCCAGCACCGCCCGTCGAGGCCATGGAATCCACTGCAGCCCCGCGAGGACGAGAGCCCTCGCCTGATTTGCCTCAATCTCGCGATCGGGGGATGGCGAGTGATCTTGCGCATCGACGAAGGGGTAGGGCACCTCACGCCACCTCCGGCGTCGGTGCGACGAAGCAACCCGGAAGGCGATGCCGAAGAGATAAGGCCTCAGCGGACGTTCGGAGTCGTAATCACACCAGTTGCGTCGCAAAACCAAGAAAACGTCCTGGGCAAGATCCTCCACCTCGGTCGGGCCCACGCCAAGATGCTCGAACACCCGCAGCAAGTAGTCGAGCTCTCGCTGATAGGCGGTTAAACATGCGTCATCAGCGGGGGACAGTGCGGCTGGCGCACACCCGAGCTTTGGCGCCAAGCGGGGCTGGTTCAAACTCTCTTCCATCGCTGATAGACCCACGCGCGTAGCAAGCAACCGCATCTCATATCGTCTTGAGTGATAAGGGGGCGACAGCGGGCCGATCGGGTCTACGAAACGACATCGGTAGGCGCATGTTGCGGGATCGCGGCCGCGCTCAAGCTCCCGTGGGTGAGGTACTCCTATCCAAATGGGTCAGCGAGATTGAAGCCGCAATCTGTGATGTCTTCGAGCGCACCCAGGAATTCGCCCTGCTGCCTGCGGAGATACTCTGAACTTCTTGTTTGCAGGTGCGGCACCCCGATGTCATTGGACATCGGTTTCTGGACGCTCGCGAACGTCCTAACGCTGTCACGAATCCCGTTCGGAATCGCCTTCTGGTTCGTCACCGATCGTCCGACCTGGGCTCTGGCCGTCATGATCGTCGGTGGCGCGACCGATCTAGTCGACGGGGCGGTCGCGCGTAGATGCGGACAAGCGGGACGAAACGGCGTAGGTTCGTGGCTGGACCCCGTTTGCGACAAGTTGCACATGCCATCTTCCATTGATTCGTCTACTCCCCAACCGTCCACGACTCGTTCTTCCTCCCCGGCGAAATCAAGAGCACTGGCAAGAGCCCGGATGCTCTGACCTACGATCCGGCATCGCGGCAGCTCTTTGTGTTCAACCACGGCAGCGGAGAGGTCACGGTGATCGATCCTGGGACGAACAAGGTCACCACGACGCTGAGCGTGGGTGGCGCACTGGAGGTTGGGCGTGCCGACGGCCAGGGCAACGTGTGGGTCAACGAGGAGGATCGGAATGAGGTTGTGCGCATCGACTCGAAGAAGATGGTGGTCGCTGGCCGCTATCCTCTGACACCCTGTGAAGAGCCTACCGGGATGGCCATCGACGTCAAGCACAGCCGACTGTTCGTGGGTTGTGGAAACAAGATGATGGCCGTCGTCAATGCCATTTCCGGCAAGGTTGTCGCCACGTTAGACATCGGCCCTGGTGTTGATGGTACCGAATTCGATGCAAACACCGGAGATGTCTTCAATGCCTGTGGCAAGGACGGCACGCTGTCGGTCATCCACCAGGACACTGCGGACAAGTACCATGTGCTGCAGAATCTCAGTACGCAGCTCGGAGCACGAACCTTGGCGGTGGACACGTCGTCGCATCGAGTATTTCTGGCGGCGGCTCAGTTTGGCGACAAGCCGGCGCCATCAGAGGCCAACCCCAAACCACGTGCACCGATCCTACCCGGCACTTTCGTCGTGCTGGTGGTCGGCAAATAGCACACGACACAGAGGCCGATGGCGTGGTCTACGCATGAAGGTGCCGGCGTGCGCGTGGCGAAGTGTCGGGCACAGTCGTTCCACCGTCAATAGACGGTGCCTTCGACGTACCCACAGTTGGTGAAGGTCAAGGTGGTGTCGATGCGGAAGTTGGACTGGGTGACGTGCCGTTCGGCATTGAACACCGCCAATGGGTAGGAATTTCCTTGGGTGATCCCCAGATTGGACGCCTGGTTATCGAGATTCACCGATTGGGTTTCTTGGGCGTGAATGCCGCCCAAGTCGATGGCCAGCTTGTTGTTGATGAAGACCCAGACGTCGTCATCGCCCTTGAAGGTGAAGGTTTCCCCACCATTGTAGGTAAACGAGGTGTGGATCTCGGTGGTAAAGGAGAAGTTGTGCATCTTCCCATCCGCCCCCTGCGCCGTGTCATTAAAGCCTAGGCCATCGAGCGGGAAGTATGAAACGTTGGCAACTCCACCCGTGTTGCCCGTCGTGGCGGAGAAGGTGTAGATGCTACCGCTTTGCACGAAGTGGAGCGCGACTACATAGGGAATGTTCACACCGTCCACGTCGTTGTACCACTGATTGAAAAAGTCCGCCCCGTGCGTGGTCACCGTCCCGTTCGGGTGATCACCATAGACCGGCTTTCCGTCGGAACCCAGGGTGTCGAGCACGATGCCCCTATCATCGGCCGGCGAATGTTCGAAGTCGGTGTTGGTACCGCCCTGGGTGCTCATCTTGAAGTCGCGGACGATGCCGAACAGGATGTTGGTGCACTGGGCTTGTCCGGTGGTGCCCCCGCTCCCGTCACTCCCGCCAGAGCCGCTCGTGCTGCTGATCGGGTCTTGCGAAGTCGCGTAGTCACCGATGGAAGCCGGAACAACTTTCACGAACCCGGGCGGGGGCCAGGGGATCGTAGTCTCCGTGGACGTGCCGCCCTGGCCACCGAAGCTTGCCGGCGCCGGGAGCGTGAAGGTGAGGCCGCTCACGCCACCACCGCCGGAGTTGCCACCGCCGCCCGTGAGGGTCGTGTTGGTGACGCCGCCTTGTCCGTCGCCCCCAACCGGCGGGCCGCTCTCACGAGGGGAACACCCCCATGCGATGATCCCGATATAGGCGACCCCGCAAATTGCCAGGTCCAGATAAACGGCCTTCGCTGCTCGCATTGAGTATTCCTCCAGATGAGACTCTCGGCTGAGACATTAGATGCAACCAGCAGGCCGTTCCGCTCACTCTAACTTGGCTGCGGGTAATAATTGATGAAGGCTCTGCGCATAAAGGGATCCCAACATCCCTGCCCGGACCGTGCGTTATCCTGGCCCTGGAACCACCGATCGCGCGCATCGTCACACGATGGCAGCCAACCGCATGAGCTGCGGATCGCAGCGCCCTCGTGCTCTTCGGTCAGCCCAAATCGTGCGTGCCGGTGGATAGGCTGAAAGATCCGCCCTCGAACAACACCCCTGACCGCGCACCTAGGGACAGAACGTCACCGGCGCAGTCAGATCCAGACTCTTGAGGATGAAGCTGTACTTCTTGGGTTTGCCCCAGGTGCAAGCCGCGGTGAAGATACTGCTTGTGTACTCGCAGGCGAACACGGGCTTGTTCGCGTCGATGTACGGTTGCATATCGGCGCACCAGTTGTCGTGGTAGCAGTCCTCGGTCAGCGCTCCGTCGTAGATGGTCTGGATGCTCGTTGTGATCTCGGACGCGTTCTTCTGCACGATACCCATGCCGCGTGCGTGGCATTCGGTCGCTAGCCATTTCGCGTAGTCGACACCATCGGCCTGGGTCAGTGGAAAGCCAGAATCGTCGCTGTACACGTCCATGTTGTCGGGCTCGACCGCGTCGAATCCCTTGGTTTTGCAAACGTCCAAGCGCTTGGCCATGATGTCCCTGAGAGCCTGGGCACGAATATCCACGAACTTCTCGCCCGGCCAGCCAGGATAGTCATTGCCGAGCACCGCTGCGGGGAACGCGGCAGCATCCGGTCGCCAGTCTTCCCAGCTCCCAACGCTGACGTAGCAGATCACCTTCTTGCTGGCCTGATGGAGCTGCGATACCACGCTGGCGTCCTCTTCCCAGTCGATGTCGAAGACGTCGACCGCGAGGGTCGGGTCGATGGTGCCGCCGCCGATCTGCCATTGCCAGGAAAGGCCCGCCACTGGCTTCCACCAGCTGCCCGCGGGAGGCGATCCATCCGTCCCAGTCGCGCCGCCGGTGCCAGCCGATCCATCCGACACGGTAGCGCCTCCGGATCCACTCCTGCCGCCTGTAACCGCATTTCCGCCAGTGCCAGTGCGCCCGCCCGAGCCAGCCGTCGTACTTCCGCCAGTATTCGTGCTCCCGCCGACCCCGGTATTCCCACCTGTGCCGGTGCGCCCACCTGCGCCGATGTTTCCGCCTGTACCTGTGCTTCCACCCGCGCTCCTGCTTCCGCCTGTACCCGCGCTTCCGCCTGTATCCGTGCGCCCGCCCGCGCCTGTGTTCGTGCTTCCGCCCGTGCTCGTGCTTTCACCCGAGCCCGTGGCGGTGCTACCTGTCCCGCCAATATTTTGGAGATCCGGAACGCTATCACTCGTCAGTGCTGCATCCGCGGGTCCGCTGGCGCGTGATGAAGAGTTGCTGCAAGCAGCGGCGCCGAGCAGCGCGGTGGCCAAGAACGTGACGAAGGTGGGGGAGGGCGATGGGTTTCGCATGTCCTATGGGTGGCCAGCACGCGCGCAAACATGGTCACGTGTTCGACCTCGATCGGGAAGCCAATGCCTGTTCTCGCGCGGTTCATGGTTGCCATCTGGTAGTCTTGCCAGGCGATGAACCATGGCCGGAACGCCGTCGTGCTGTGCTGTCTCGTCGCTGCGACGCTTGGCGGGTGCGGCGAAAACCGGGGCACGATTCTCACGCTCGCCAACACCACCGTCTGGCATCCAGCGGTGGTGACGAGCTGGCAGATCCAGCTCACTGGCAACGTCGACACCACGCCCGATGTGCAAATGTTCGACGTCGATCTCTTCGACGTGGATGCCAGCGTTGTCGCGACTCTCCACCAGAAGGGCGCCAGGGTGATCTGCAACATCAGCCAGCGCTTGCCAGCAACGCAACGCTGGCGCCCGCGACCCGCCAGTCCACGGTGGTAAGGCTGGTAGCGGTGGAGCCGATTTCGCCTCGCCCTTCGATGGCGAGAGCGAGGTGTCGCGCGAACGCAAGCTCGGCGCCAAGCGCGAACCCTTCCAGCCAAGTCTCTGGGCGCGCTACGAGGCGAAGCGAGGCGGCCGCGGTGGCGCGAAACCAGCGCGCCGGCTCGGGCTGCTGCAGGGGCGTCGTCTCCTGCACAAACGAGCGTCTCTTCTCGACGGGAGCCTCGCTGGTTGCGACCAATTCGCTCACCGAGATGGCTAGCAAGCGCAGGCCCGCTGGCCCGGTCGTGCCGTGCGCCTGCACCTCGGAGTGAGACTGACGGCCTGTCTTCACCTCGGTGGCCGTGATAGCGATCCGATCGCCATCGCACGCCAACACGACCACCGCTGGACTGAGCGTCCGCTCCGCACCCACGGTACCGAGCTCAAGGGCGACCAGCTTCTCCAGGCGAACGGCATCGACGCCAGGGCACGCCTCCGTCACCAGCCTTACCTCCATGGGCCTTGCGGCCCACGCGGCCGTGCCGGCCAATGCCAGACCCAGCGCTGCCAAGCCAAGCGCGCCCAGACCGGCTTTGGAATATCGTCTGCGAGAAGAAGTCACTCGAACTGGCCGTATCGTCGCACGGATTCAAGCCGTCGTCCGGTCGGGTACTTGGCCACATACTCTTCGGCCAGACCGCGCGCGCGCTCCCTCTGGTCGGCGCGGTCTGCGGCCTCGGCCTCGCGGGCCAAGGCGTCGGGCGAGAGCGGGCCCTCGGGCAGAATCTTGCGAACCAGGGCGAAGGCGTCAGCCGCCTCGGCCGGACGTGCGAGTTGATAGAGCAGGATGCGGCCGAGTGTGAATGCCGCCAGCGGCGCACGCTCGTCGCCGCGGTACTTGCTCACGATTTGTTGCAGATAGGGCGTCGCCTCCGCCGGGTGGCCAGAGAGACGTGCGGCATCCGCGGCCAGCATTAGATCTTCGGCGCCACTGTCGACCACGCCCGGTGCACCCGCGAGCACGCGGTAGGCTTCCGCATACCGACCGCGCGTGGCTAGAGCGCGGAAGCGCGCACGCGACGGCGGCGCCGCCGGACGTAAGGTCTCTGTGGCTGCAGGCACGGGCGCGGCAGGCTCGACCTTGCTCGGCTCCTCCGTTGGTGGAGAAGCCTCGGCGACCTCCTCGGGGAAGTGCCCGGTCTGTCCCTGTGCGAGCATACGCGCGCCGCCGGGCCACTGAACCTCGACCTTGCCACGGTACACGGAGACGTAGGCGCCCCGGTCTTCTCGCTCGATGCGGAATCGGGTGCCGAGGACGCGCACCACGATCGCATCCACGTGCACGGCGAACGTGCGACCGCGAGCGGGCACCACATCGAACTCGCCCCGTCCCTCGGTGAGGCGCAGATCGATCGCCCTCGGCGTCACGGCCACCACCTCGACCTGAGAGCGATCGTCCAGCATGCGCGCCGAAGATCCGTCGGAAAAGCGCAGCCCGTGGCCGACTGAATCCTGCACCACCGAGGGTGCCTTCCCGGCTTCGCGCTCGTCCGGCCAGTGGCGATACGCAATCCCTGTCGCGATCGCCAGGCCAAGCAGCAACGCCGTGGCGGCGACACGGGCCCGGCCACGACGCCGGAGCGTTTGCCGGGCGAGGCGCAGATTGTCCTCGGTACGAGCACCATCCCACTGCACCTGGATGTTCCGAAACGCCGCTTCGACCTTTTCACTAGTCGGATCGGCCATGGCGCATCCTTTGATCGAGGGTCTTCTGGGCCAAACGCAGCCGCCTTTGCACGGTCGACTTGGAGCAGGCGCACATGTGGGCGATAGCGTCGAGGGACTCGCCCTCCACGTGGCGCAGCACCCAGACCGCGCGCTCGGTGGCGGGCAGACGCTCCAAGGCCCGATAGGCAAGTGCCACCTGGGCCCGCTCATCGGGCGTGGCCGACCCATCCGCGATCTCCGCGTAGTCCGACGGCGCATCGAGGCCGAAGAGCATGAGAACGCGCGTGCGGCGGAGCTTTCGGATCGTTCGTCGCACCGTGATGCGAGCCAACCAGCTCTTGAGTGCCTTGGGGTCTCGGATCCTGCGCAGACCGCGGTTGGCCTCGATGAAGACTTCCTGGACGAGATCGTCGAGGTCGTCGTCCCGCCCTATGATTTTGAGACCGATGGCGGCCACATAGGCTGCGTACGCGCGGAAAACTTGATCGAAATCCAGCGCTTCGACCGGGGCCATCGGCGCCTCGCCACCGGCGATCAGTCGGAGGTGAATTCCGCTACGCATGCATTGGCTTGGTGGCCAAGGAGGGGCGAAGAATGGTCACACATTCGGCGGGATTCTTGGAAAGACCGCAATGGCCCTGATTTGGGTACGCGCCGCTCCCCCACACATCAGGCGGCCGTGGGGACGAGAATTGACAGCCTACGCTACGGCGTCCTTGGCAGCCTTCACCGGGCGTCCCTTGATGACCTTGCGAGCTGGCTTGGCCTTGAAAACCGTCGGCTCCTTCGTGAAGGGGTTGATGCCCTTGCGCTCTTTGGTCGCTGGCTTCTTCACAACGACCATGCGTACGAGGCCGGGAACGATGAAGATGCCATTCTTCTTCAGCTCGGCGTGGCCGATGGTGGCCGTGGCCTCGATGATGCCTTTGACGTCCTTGCGGGTGAGGTTGGTGGCGTGCTTGTCGACGATGGTTTGGATCAGGTCAGATTTCGAGAGAGGACCTTTTGCCATTGTGTTTCCTTGGGTTGGGGTCTGCGTGCACTACGCGGCGGGGATGACCAGACGGATTCCTGATCACTCCCAGAACAGCGGTGAGCGACAGAGGGTAGCCTACTTTGCGAGGATGGTGCGGTGATTTTCGCGAGAAGAGGCGTCGGATACTGAGCTTGCCACACCCATGGGTATGTGCGTTATTTCTGCGGCACCTGGGTTGCTGCCAAGGCGTGGGTCTGCTCTGACCAGCGTGCACGCGGAGATCGGAGCACCGGAAAGACGTCGGCGGTGGGAAAGACTCTGGTACCTGAGCAGTCGGTCAAACTGCATATGAGCCAAGATTCAAGGTATCATTCAGTCCGGATGCGTTCGGTAGACAAGGTGGGCGTGAAACGTGCAATTAAGAATGGCATGGCGGAGAACACGCGCCCGTTCACCGAGAATCGTCGAACTGATCTGCACCAAAGTGGGGCTCCAGCTCCCACCGGCGAGGTTTTGATCACATGATCGAAAATGGCTACTGGCAAGAGTGTGACGACAGCCAGGGCCACGAGGATGTCGAAACCAAGAGTGCGGCCAGGCGGTCGATAGCGGGCGCAGAGAGCGAACACGATACGCGCAATCCCGTCATCATCGACGAGGTCAACCATCACAACCAACAGGGCATCGTTTTGCTCGAGGAGATCGACGATGGACCGGCGCCACTGGGTGACGAGGACATCACGCCTGTTGACTCTGCGTCCCGTCAAAGGGTGACTGACAGGTCGCCCGCGTGCGAAACACCCCCAGACGAAGAGACCGATTCCGATGCCGCTCAGGCACCCGAAGTGGAGGAAGAGGATAGCAACGACGCGAGAACCAATGATCCCGTGCGCACATACATGCGCAGGATGGGTTCTTTTTCGCTCCTCACTCGGGAAGGCGAAGTGGAGCTCGCCAAGCGCGTCGAGGATGGTGAGCGTCGTGTGTTGGAAGTGGTGCTCAATTCCACCGTCGCCATCGGGGAGATCTTGAATCTGGGTGACAGGCTGCGAGAGCAGAAAATTCGGGTCAAGGAAGTGGTCAGGGACGTGGACGAGGATGATCCCGAATTCGACGAGAACTGGCACGTGGAACGGGTGTGCGCGGCCATCGAGAACGTGCGCGGATTGCGCAAGAAGATGCAGACGGTCGGGGAGAGGAAGGCTGGCAACGAGACCGCGCGCAAGAAGATCAGGAATCAGGTCGCAACAACCAAGCGGGAGATGATCGATGTCCTGCTGAGCATGCGTCTAAACAAGAGGCAGATCGAGCGCATCGTCCTCCTCATGAAGGGATTTGTGTCGCGCATCGACGCCGCCCAACGTGAGATCACTGAATGCGAGCAGCGCGCCTGCATGTCCCAGCATGCCTTTAGCAAGTCCCTACACAAGATTCGTTCCTCGCCACTGCGCCGACGTGCTCTGGCCAAGAAGATTGGCCTGCGCCCGGACGAAATCATGGAACTGGCCAACGTGATCGCCAAGGCAAGAAGGAAGGTCAAGAAGGTGGAGATCGAGGCCACCATGACCAAACAGAGTCTGCGCGAGGCAGTGAGGGAAATCCAGGACGGCGAGCGCCAGGCGGAGCAAGCAAAAGCCGAAATGGTTGAGGCCAACTTGCGCCTCGTGGTCTCCCTCGCGAAGAGGTATTCCAACCGCGGCCTGCAGTTCTTGGACCTGATCCAGGAGGGCAACATCGGCCTGATGAAGGCGGTAGACAAGTTCGATTACAAGCGTGGCTACAAGTTCGCGACCTACGCGACTTGGTGGATTCGGCAGGCAATCACCCGCGCAATCGCCGACCAGGGTGGAACGATCCGCATTCCGGTGCACATGTTCGAGGTCACCAACAAGCTCATGTGGACTCGTCGCCACCTAGTCCAGAAACTTGGACGCGAGGCCACGCCAGAAGAGATTGCCGAGAAAATGGAACTGTCGCTTGAGAAGGTTCGTAGTGTGCTCAATGTCGCCAAGCAGCCCATATCGCTGGAGGCTCCTATGGGCGTTGACGAGAACGCGCGCCTTGGCGACTTCATCGAGGACAAGAACATCATCTCCGCGGATGATGCTGTGATCTCGATGAACCTTGCGGCTCAGACGCATAAGGCGCTGGCCGCTCTCACAGCGCGCGAGGAGAAGGTGCTGCGCATGCGCTTCGGCATCGGCGAGAAATCGGAGCACACCCTGGAAGAGGTAGGCCGGGACTTCGATGTCACTCGGGAGCGCATCCGCCAAATAGAAGCCAAGGCCTTGCTCAAGCTACGCCACCCATCTCGTAGTCTGGGGCTAAAGAGCTTTATCGAATGATATGGGGCACGGTGGACGGATGCGTTCCGCTCCAGGTTAGGGGCCTACTTGGTCTTGTTTCCAGGAAACACTGGTGACGACGACATTTTCGCTTTGGCTGCCAGCGCCTTTTGATTCTTGTCCGCCGTGTCTTGCTTTCTGAACTTGTCCTTCGCCTTTGGTGACTTGTCGCCCATGGTGATCGCCTCCTCCTGCAGTTTGAGTAGGGGAATGCTCCCCCCTTTCCAGGGGAAGTCCAAGACAATCGCGGTAGGGTCGATGGCGGACTCGATGGGCCCGTGTTTGCCTATCTGGTTGTCTATCCTAGGGTGCGGGCAAGCAGAGCGCGGGAAAGCCGTCGCAGCTGCCCGAGCAACAGTCCGAGCCGGCCGTACAGGGGGCACCGGTGGGGGCGCATGACTCGCGGCAGGCCAGCTTGCCTGTGAGGCTGGGCGCGCACACGGCGGAGCAACAATCCTTGGCCAGCGCACACGGCCGGCCCTCGCCAAGGCAGACGCTGGCCACCTGGCAAAGGTTGTCGGCGTTGCACACGGCCGCGGCGTCGCAGCAATCGGTGGATTTCTTGCACGCGACCCCGGTGGCCTTGCAGCCCTTCACGTCTGCGCAGCGAAGAATCCCCTCGGGGACTGAGCGGCAGGTGCCCGAACAGCAGTCGTCGTTGGACTGGCAGCGTTCGTCCGTGGAGAAACATCCACCCGCGCCCTGGCAGCGCCCGTCCGCGCCGCACGCACCGGAACAGCAATCCTTGGCCGTCGCACAGCGTTCGGAAATGATCTTGCAGCCAGGCAGGGCCTTGCAATTGGCTGCGCCATTGGGGCTGACCTGGCACAGTCCCGCGCAGCAGTCGGTGGCGTTGCAGCAGGTTTCGCCCGCCACGCGACAACCGCTTTGTAGAAGACAGCCGCTCACGCCCTCGGCGACAAACCCGCATTGGCCCCCACAACAGTCAGTCCCGCTCGCGCAGCTGTCGCCCGCAACTCGGCATTCAGAACCGGGCGGTGCGCACTTGCCGGCGTCGCAGTGGCCGCCGCAGCAATCGCTCGCCATGGTGCAGGCCGCGCCGCCTTGAGCGCACAGGGCGCCGCCGCAAGTTCCCGCAGCGGCACAAGCCAGCCCACAGCAGGCCGCGGCCCGGCCACAAAGCTGCCCGGTGCTGGCGCACGCGAGTTCCGAGGCGCACGCAAGCTGCCCGCTGCTGTCCTGCAGGCATTGGTACGAACAGCAATCCTCGGGACGCTGGCAGCTCGCGCCTTCGCCAAGGCACTGGGAATGACCACAGATCCCGACCGCGCAGGTGCCCGAGCAGCACACGCCGTCGTTCGCGCACATTTCGCCATCGCCCGCGCAATGAACCAGCACGGGGGCGCTGGCCAACTCCACATCGCGGATGCATCCCGGGGCGGCGGGGAGCGCGAGCAGCGCGAAGCAAATCGCGCTGGGCATGGCGGTTCGGATAGGCAGACGGGATGGCATCGATCAGCGAGGCCGAACAGACGGCGTTCCCGACAGAATACGCCGCGCCCGCGCCGCCGCCATGCCTTGCGGAAAACGAGCCAGGTATCGCTCGGCCACGGCCCGGGCATCCGCGCCCCCACCTTCGAACAGTTCCAAGAGTCCGGCCAACGCTTCCTCGGAAAGCGCGCCGTCTGGATAGGCGGCGTAGGCGCGCTCCAGGCTCTGCCGAGCGTCCTCGCCCCGCCCGAGCTTTCGCTCCAACTGGGCTGCGGCATAGAGCGCGTTCTGTCGCATGGCGCGCGTGGCCCCGGCGCGATTGAGCGATTTGAAAGCCGTCACCGCGCCGTCCAGCCGACCGGCCTGGCGCAAGGCCTCGGCGCGCAGATAGCCAAGCTCGTCCAGGCAGCGCGACGTCGGCGCGCAATTCTCGAACTTGCCCAGGGTCTCTTCCACGATGGCGATGGCGCGCAGGGGATTGCCGGCGCGCATGACCTTGCGGGCCCGCGCGCTCTCATCCGCGCAGGTTGTCTTGGCGCACGTCCGCGGCTCGGGCGCGGGGGCTAGCGCGGGCAGGGGACTCGGTGTCGCTTCTTCGTTGAGCTCTTGCGCGAGCGAGAAGGTGGAGCCGGTCCCCACCGCCCATGCCTTGGACTCGCCCTGGCGATAGGCCATCACCTCGCCCTCGTCGACGTGGACCCAGGAGCCGTGTGCGCCGTACCCAACCACGAAGCGCGTGCCCTTCACTTCCACGCGACCGTGCGCGGTGGTCACGTGGAAACTCTCGTCCGCTTCTCGATGGGCCGCTTGCACGAAGATGCGGCCACTGTCGAGACGAAGGCGCGGCGCTTTCGTATTGCCGTCGAACAGCACCCGCCCTGGCCCCACCAGGCGCACCTCCACGCCCCGGCCGACGAGAAATGCAACCTCGCCCTCGGCGGCGATGTCGAGCACAGTACCCGGACCCAGGGTCGCGCCCTGGCTCATGGCCACCCCAGAGAGTGTGACCTGACCCCACAGGGTCTGAATGCGCGCGAAGGGTTGCGAGGTCGCGTGTTGCACCCAAAACACGCCCGCGCCAATGGCCAGGACCAGCCCTGCGGCCAGCGCGAAGACGAACCTGCGCCGCGCGCGCGGTGGGGCCGTGCCGTGCAGACCGCCGACGATCTCGCTCTCCATGCGGCGCAAGCTCACGGCGGAAATCTCGGCGGAGACCTTATCGGGAGCCAGGCTGCGCAGGCGCGGCAGCCCGGAGGTCCACATGGCAAAGGTCTGTTTGCAGTGCGGGCAGATGGCCAGGTGAGCATCCATCTCGGCGCGCACCTCGGCCGCAACCCGCCCGTCGGACTTCTCGAACAAGAGCGACTGGGTCTTCTTACACGCATTCATGGCTTGGCCTCCCATTGCAGGTAGCGGGCAAGGTAGGGATCGCTGCGCGCCTGGCGTTCGATTTCCAAGCGCGCGTCGTGTACCCGAACCTTGATGGCGCCGACCCTGGCGTCGAGCAGAGCCGCCACTTCCTCCAGGCTGTGCCCTTGCAACACATGCAGCACGAAGGCCGCGCGTCGCTTGTGGGAAAGCGAGCCCAGGATGGCCTCGAAGCGGTCGAGCGCCCGCCGCGCGTCGGAAGCACCTTCCGGCGACATGGCCACAGCGGCGTCCTGTCCCTCGTTGAGTGGCAAGGGCCGGTAGCGCGATTGCTTGGACAGGCGCAGGGTGATGCGGATGGCGATGCGCCCGAGCCAGGTGAAGAAGGCCGCGTCGCCACGAAAGCCGGGCAGTGCCGCGAAGGCCTGCACGAAAATGGTCTGCACCAGATCCTCCACGTCGCAACCCGGACCCGCCAAGCGATAGACCAGTCGATGCAGCCGACGCACGTGCAGGCGAAAGAGCTGCTTGTAGCCTTCCGGCTCCCCAGCCTGGGCCCGCCGCACATAGTCTGTGATCTGGTCATCCTCGCCTCCGGCGGCGTGACAATCGCTCTCGGGCTGCACAAACAAGAAGGTGGCCGGGGGCGCGGCAAAAGTAAGGTCGCCCGGCAAAAGATCTGGGCGCACTAGCGGCCCCCGTATTGAAGTCCCAGCTCGACCAGCACCAGGACGCGTGCCGCGGGCCACACCACCTGCCCGTCCACGCCGTAGCGCGCGTCGGCCAACACCGCCAGGGCAGACGCCCGCGCGTGGGCGCGCACCCCCGGCGCGATGGCCACGGCAACCCCCAAGGCCCCGCCCGCCCGGGGCGAAACCGTGGTGTCGGAATTGGAAACGATGCCCGTGGCCTCCGCCGAAAGCTCGCGAATCGCCGCGTGGCCGACGCCTTCCAACCAGCCCTGCCAAACGCCCGTGTGCCAGGCAAAGCCCAGCGACAAACAGACGGGAATTTCCCACGCAGTCACGTGGATGCCCTGGGCATCGGCCGTCTGCCGCGGTTCGAGGTAGGTGCCAAGTTCCAGATGCCAGCGCTGGCCCAGTTCAAGACCGGCAGCCAAGCTCAGGGCTTCGCGTAGAGGGCCGCTGGTGGGCACCAGCATGGCCAAGTCCACGGCAAGCAGAAAAGCGCCCCGGTCGGGTGGCGCGGAGGGCGCGGCCCGGCCGTTGAGCGCGCCACTCATGGCCACAGTCGGCAACACCGCCACGCGCCGCTGCAAGAGCGCCTGCACCTTCAAAGCAGCGGCGCGATAGAGATCCTCGGTGCGAAGCGCGCCGGGCAAGCGCGCCACGATGGTCTCCTCACCATCGACGAGCACCACCTCGGCGTCTTCCCCAAACGTGCGACTTTTCTGCAACGTGATGACCACGTTTCCGGGCTCGGCTGGCCGCGCGTTGTCGCTGGCGGGTGGTTCGATCTTGACCTCCGCGCCATCCACGTAGCTGCGCAAGGCGTCGCCCAGGCGCTCGCCCGAGAGCGGTGGTTCAGCCGACACCCGCAGTGGCGCCGCCTGTGCCGCGCCAGCCAACGCGCATACGATCGCGACCCAACCCAGACGATGAAGCATCGACAGCTCCATGCTACACCGGTTCGCACGGAGATGTTTTCGCGAAGCCGCGACTAACCTTTGGTGCATCCCCTGCCACTACAGGGACAAAAGGGGATCGCCATGACAATGACCGGCAAGCTGTTCGCAATGATCACGACCGTGCTTCTGTTTGCCTGCAGCTCTGGCAGCGTGGGTGGTGCTGGAGGGACTGGGGGGATGGGCGTCATCCCCGGAAACGGCGGCAGCAGTCAAGTCGGGACCGTGGGCGTCTTGGGGGGCGACCCCGGCGGCACCTGGGTCGTCACGGGCGACGGCGGAAGCAGCAAGCCCGGCCCCGGCAAGAACGGCGCAGGTGGTAGCAGCGGCACAGGCGGCAGCACCAGCGTGACCTGCGCGCCGGGCGTGGTCGGGGCCATTGTCACGGGTTGCGGCTATCCCTATGCCAGCGACATCGCCCTAACCAGTGTGGTGTTCAACGAAAGCGAAGTTCTGCGTGCGATTCGTCCATCAATCGATGCGGCGGGAGGGGTGGTCACGCTCCTCTACGACGACGAACACGCCATGACTTTGGGCGTGCGCCAGGTCGTGGTGAAGAGCGCGGCGGGAAGCACCAGCACCGACTATCCGGTATCTCCCTTGGCGGCCAGTCCCAGCAGCGTGCTCAATCCACAAACCGGTACCAACGCGCTGACCGGCGACAACAGCGGTCTCGATCCCTCGCTGCGGCCGCTTTGGCCGGTGCTGTATGTGACCGATGTGACCAAGGATCCGAACAGTCGCGCCGGCGATTGGCAAATGGGTGGCCGGCCGATCAATCCGGGGGCCGTCTACGGCACGTGGAAGTCCGCGGTTCGCACGGTCGACATGACCACTTCGCCGGCCACGGTATCGGTCACGCCCGACGCTGACCCGGCGAAGAACGACTGGAACCTTGGCATCAATGACCCGGTTCCCTCGGGGATCAAGGATGAAGGCTGGAGCGCGGAGGTCAAGTGGGGCGTGACTTTTCAGCCTGGCCACTCTTACCGCTTGCAGGTCATCGTGCACGACGGCGACCAGAACAAGGCCGGCGGCGACTGCGGCGAAGCTTGCATCGTTTTCTGCGCGGGCGGCAATACCACGCCCCCGCCCGCCTGTCCCGACAACAGGGCGACTTGCGGCGAGGGCATGGCTGAGGGAGGCGGATACGCCCAATGCCCCGAGGGAGAGAGCTGCTTGAACGGCTGCTGCACCACGCTCAGTTGCCCCACGGATTCTTATCCCTGTGGTCAGATCGGAGCCGAGGGCGCAATCGTCGGTTGCCCGTCGGGCGCCTCGTGCGTAAGCGGATGTTGCCTTTTCTCGATGCCAATTCCATAGTTTGGACTCGCCGCCAATGGCTGACCGCGAGGCCGACAACTGTGACCCTAGATTCGACGGAAGCTCATGTAGTCAAGGTTGCTCTAGCTGATTCGGACTACTTCCAGCTCACTGCCCTCTGTCTGCTTTGCACGGACTACTATGAACTTGTCCACGGTCGACCGGCGGATGGTGAGACGGCGAGGGAGATCCTCGGGCCATTGGAAGCGGCGTATTCGCACGGGCGGAAGCATGTATTTGGGTATGAAGAAGATGGCGAGTTGATCGGGATCGTGGAACTTCTCGAGGGCCATCCGTTGCCCCGAGACTGGTTCATCGGAGTCTTCTTGTTGCGACCTGACCGCCGCAGAAGACATCTCGGCACGATGCTGGTTCGAGACCTCTTGAGTTGGATCTCAACCCAGGGTGCTGGCGAAATCTGGTTGGTGGTGGCGGAGGAAAACCCGAGAGCCCTCGTCTTCTGGAAGCGGTTGGGGTTCTCTGTGGAGAGGTCGGTGCGCAGGAAAACGGAGGACCACGAAGGGCTCGTTTGGGTCTTGCGCTATGTACGGGAGGGCAAGTGAAGTTGGTTGCTGGTACGCCCTCGCATCTTCTTGCGGTAGGGGTGACCGTCCGGCCTTGCGCCGACAATCGATGGCTTGCCATCGTCGCCGTACTCGATCTCGATGTCGCCGAACGACCCCACCGTCAGCGACGAGAACAGCTCGTTCGGGGCAAGAAGTGGGATCCGGACCCCAGGGATGTTGCACGCCTGCCGAAGCCGCAAGGCACCTACGACCGCCTGCGATCTTCGTCTGGTGAGGCCCGGCTCATTGGCCATGACCAAGCCGATTTCGAACGCTACCATGACTGCATCCTGTTGCACTGACCTGCCATTCGTCGAAGAGGATGACGGCCGGGACGAATTTCTGGGAGCGCTCGAAGACGGTCTGGGCAGCCTCGGCATCGCCTGAGCCGTCCATCGCGCGGATCACAGTTCTTGCGCCGCAAACGTGTGCGTCCCGGGACCGAGCACGAAATTCACGTAACCGGACGCTTCGCCCGCAAAGGTCACCGAAGCGGAAGGCTCCGACGTCCCGGCGCTAAATACCACCGTGTCGTCGATGGTGACCTCGAGATGCGCCGAGCCCTGAGCCGTGACGACGTCGATCGGAACTCCGACGGTCGCGAGCGTAGACGGTGGCACTACGACCTGCATCGCAAATGGCGGGCCACGCTGAATCTCGACGGAGATGGCGCCTTTCGCCGACGCCACGTTGGCCGCAACTTGCGTGAGATCTCCGAGCTCGGGCAGGACCTGAAATTCGGCGTAGCCCGGCTGGGTCGGCGCGATGCCAGCGACGTACTGAGACAGCAGCGTGAGCGGCCCGCCCGCCCAGGCATGATTGATGGTGCCGCCACCCTCGACTGGCACGGCGGGATCGCCCGGGGTCCAGACCTCCCACAGCGTCGTGTATTGGCTTTGAATCTCCGCGCTGTAGCGCTGGCGCATACGCGCGAGGCCGTCCTTCGCGTCGTTCATGACGAAGAATGCTTCGAGCACGTATTTCTCCATATAGGGACCCGACTCGGTCACGCTCTTCAAGATCTTGAGCACCGCCGGCCATTCATTGGAACCGAGTAGCCCGGCGACGGTGGCGAGGCCGTGGCCGCGCTCGTCGGTGCCGCCCGTGCGTCCGGGAGTGCGTAGCTCGGTTCCGTTCCAGAATTTCGCGAGAAATGCCGTCTTGAACTCCGCCATGCGCGCGCGATAGGTCGTGGCATCGGTTGCCTGGCCTACGACGTCGGCCAGGCGCGCGGCCCCGTCGAGCGCCATGTAGTACCAGACGTTCTCCAGGACCGTGGCGTCGATGTTGTTACCCCAGTCTGCCCAATTTGCCCAATCCGGGTCGCTCCCTCGGTGTTGCACGAGGCCGTCGCTGCTGCGTTGCCAAAGACCGAGATACTTCTTCACCGCCGGATACACAGCGCTCATCGCCGCGTCGTCCGCAGTGTGCATGTAGTAGTTCCAGAAACCCGCACGTCCGATCGAGGCGAGCATCTGTTGCGGCAGCTCCGATGTCCAGTTGCTCGGGATCGGCGAAAACAGCACGCCGTCCGAGCGCTGCCATTCGACGAGATTACTGATCGCTTTGCGACTGAGGAGATCGGCGCGCCGATCGAGGGCGTAGAACGACTGGCCGATCTCGATGACCGCGTCGCCCCACCACTGCGCCCGCTCCCGCGTCGGACAATCCATGTAATTGTCGCGCATGTCGAGGTAGAGCGTGCGCAGCGCCTTGGTCCAGAGCGTGTTCAGATTGCTGTCGTTGCTACGAAACGATCCGCTGAGGTCGGTATCGAAACCGGTCTCTCGATAGCGTAGGGCCTCGATTTGGACGCTGCTTGGGATGGTGTACTGGACGGTGTTTCCGCTCATCCAGCCGAAGGACTCGTACTCTTGCTCGCCGTCGCGGGTCGTGTATTCCGCGCGCACGGACGGCCCCTCGCCGTGCGTGTCGGTTTGAATCTTGATCACCGCCCCCGCGGGTGCCGTCACCTTCAAATATGGCGTGACCTGGGCGTTGTAGGGCAAGCTGGCGCTGACTACACCGTCCGTGCCGACGCTTGGGAGCTGCGCAGAGTTGACGTAGTCCTTGAGCCCGGAATCGCGCCACTGTGGGATCGGGCGCTTCCACAGGTGTGCCCACGGGGCGGCGGGCGGCCGGCCCTTGGCGGTTGCGGTCGCCCAGGCGCTGTCGTCGTAACTGGGCAGCGTCCAGCCGGTGAGATCGCGGCGCGCGTCGAACTGCACGTTCCACTCGGGCAGGCGATAATTCGGCCCTGGATCGGTCTGGGCAACGTAACCCGAGTGGAAGCGGACGCGCCAGGAGGCGTCGCTCACGACGCGCATGCCGTCGATGTCCGCTTGGAACAGGAGCCCTCCCTTGCCGCTGCTCAGGTGCGAGTCACCGTCCTTACCCCAGTACCACACCAGTACGGCAATGGTGTTGTCGCCAGTCGTAAGGAATGGCTGCAAGTCGATTTCATCGTAGTAGGTGTCGGTCCGGTTCGGGCCACGCTTGAGGCCCCCTTCAAAGATGGCGAGCTGTCCGTTGATCCACAGCCAGTACTTCGAGTCCGCCGCGATGTCGGCGATCGCGCTCGCTGGCGCGGACGCCAGGGTCACGTGTTTCCGGAACGCGAGCCAGGAATTCGCCGGACCATCGGTCGCTTCCCAGATGAAGTTGGCGGTGAAGAAATCATCTGCAGTCGCATCTGGGGAAATACCACCTTGACCTCCGCTGTCGACCGCGCTGTTTCCGGCGGCGCCGCCCCCGGAGCCGTCCGAGATGGAGCCGCCGCCGCTCCCTGCCGCGATTCCACCACTCCCTTGCGTGTGGCCATTGCTCGTGCAGGCTGCCGTGCACAGCAGAAGCGAACCGACGAGAGCGCCGAATGTCGTTTTGCCAAGAGACTGGAATCGTGAAGATGCCCTGCGCTGCCGATAGATCATGGTCTTCCCTCGCCTTTGCATTGTTCGTTCGCGCGCCCTTTTCTTGGCTAGGGGATGAACGAAAGGTCGTCAAGGGTCAGGTCCACCGCGTAGGGCGTGCCGGCGCCGGTCCAGGGGAAGTTCCAGTGGATGCCGACAATCTCCGCAGGCTTCTCGATGTTCGCGTCGGGCTTGCCGCCGGTAAAATCGCTCCATAGCACTTGCTGAACGGTAGGCGTCGCGGTGACCGGGATCGATGCGGTGGCGTTGGCGCAGGTCGACTGGGTGTATTGATTGAGGGTCGGGTCCGCGGGCGGGGTGCAGCGGCCGGGGCCGGTGCTGCTGCCGCCGTGCGAGTTGATCCAGTCGGCCGTGATGGTGTTGTCGAGCGTGTCCACTCCGAACGTGATGCCGTCGCTGATGACCGTGCTGGAGACCTTGAACGAGATGCCCTTGAAGGCCGAGGCATCGATGCGGCTGCAACCGTTGAAGTAAAGTCCGAAGCCCGAATAGTCACCCACCGAGCCGGTGATATGCCAGTTGCTGTTGCTCATGTCCGAGACCAGGGGCGCGCCGGTCAAGCCGCCGTAGACGTACTCGCCGCCGCTCAACGTGGTGGAGTTACCGAAGGGCACCTGGGTGGTGTCCGAGCCGGGCGGGTAGGTGAAATCGGTGATGAGGGCTTGCGGGGCTGGGCAGAGCTTGCCATCCATCGAGGCAGTGCCCGTGCTGCTCGATCCGCCTGCGCCACCGCTGCCGCCGCTGCCACCGCTGCCGCCGCTGGGCATGGTCGAGCCGCCGGCTCCGCCGCCGCTGCCATCCGTCCCGTTGTTGGTCTCCGAGCTGCCGCAGCCCACCAGGCCGCACGCCAGGAGCGCCGCCAAGAGAGTGTTGCCAGTGCGAGTCATCGTCTTCATGGAGGTTTTCCTTTCTGTTACTTGGTCCCATCGGCCAACCTCGACGACGTCGAGTGCGCTCGTTTTTCTGGAACCAATCACTGGGTCTCTTCCTGCAAGAACTTAGCCCCGCGGAGTGTAGGCCAAACAAGTTCCATTTTCGACATGCACGCTGCCTGACCTCGCACATGTTGATCTGTGGCAAACGCTGATAACCTGCGGCGCCGTCACAGCTCTCGCGCCGCAAACGTGTGCGTCCCGGGACCGAGCACGAACTTCACGTAACCGGACGCTTCGCCCGCAAACGTCACCGAAGCGGAGGGCTTCGAAGTTCCGGCGCTGAATACCACCGTGCCGTCGATGGTGACCTCGAGATGCGCCGAGCCCTGAGTCGTGACGGCGTTGATCGGAACTCCGACGGTCGCGTGCGTGGCCGGTGGCACCACGACCTGCATCGCAAACGGCGGACCACGCTGAATTTCGACGGAAATGGCGCCCTTCGTCGACGCCACGTTTGCAGCAACCTGCGTGAGATCTCCGAGCTCGGGCAGCACCTGAAATTCGGCGTAGCCCGGCTGGGTCGGCGCGATGCCAGCCACGTACTGAGACAGCAGCGTGAGCGGCCCGCCCGCCCAGGCATGATTGATGGTGCCGCCACCCTCGACGGGCACGGCGGGATCGCCCGGGGTCCAGACCTCCCACAGCGTCGTGTATTGGCTTTGAATCTCCGCGCTGTAGCGCTGGCGCATGCGCGCGAGGCCGTCCTTCGCGTCGTTCATGACGAAGAATGCTTCGAGCACGTATTTCTCCATATAGGGACCCGACTCGGTCACGCTCTTCAAGATCTTGAGCACCGCCGGCCATTCATTGGAACCGAGCAACCCGGCGACGATGGCCAGCCCGTGGCCGCGCTCGTCGGTGCCGCCCGTGCGTCCGGGAGTGCGCAGCTCGGTTCCGTTCCAGAATTTCGCCAGAAATGCCGTCTTGAACTCCGCCATCCGCGTACGATAGGTCGTGGCGTCGGAAGCCTGACCCACGACGTCGGCCATGCGCGCGGCCCCGTCCAGCGCCATGTAGTACCAGGCGCCCTCGAGCACCGTGATGTCGATGTTGTTTCCCCAGTCTCCCCAATCCCAGTCGCCCGCCCGGTGTTGCACCAGACCGTCGCTGCTGCGCTGCCAAAAACCGAGATACTTCTTCACCGTCGGGTAGACGGCGCGCATCGCCACGTCGTCCGCCGTGTGCATGTAGTAGTTCCAAAACCCCGTGCGTCCAACCGAGGCGAGCATCTGTTGCGGCAGCTCTTCGGTCCAGTTGCCCGGGATGGGCGAAAACAGCGTGCCGTCCGGGCGCTGCCATTCGACGAGATTGCTCATCGCTTTGCGACTGAGGAGATCGGCACGCCGATCGAGCGCGTAAAACGACTGCCCGATCTCGATGACGGCGTCGCCCCACCACTGCGCCCGCTCCCGCGTCGGGCAATCCATATAGTTGTCGCGCATGTCGAGGTAGAGCGTGCGCAGCGCCTTGGTCCACAGCGTGTTCAGATTGCTGTCGTTGCTGCGAAACGATCCGCTGAGGTCGGTATCGAAACCGCTCTCTCGATAGCGTAGGGCCTCGATGTTAACGCTGCTCGGGATGGTGTACTGGACGGTGTTTCCACTCATCCAGCCGAATGACTCGTACTCTTGCTCGCCGTCGCGGGTGGTGTATTCCGCGCGCACGGACGGCCCTTCACCGTGTGTGTCGGTTTGAATCTTGATCACCGCCCCGGCGGGCGCCGTCACCTTCAAATACGGCGTGACCTGTGCGTTGTAAGGCAAATTGGCGCTCACCACACCGTCCGTGCCGACGCTCGGGAGCTGCGCAGAGTTGACGTAGTCCTTGAGCCCGAAATCGCGCCACTGCGGGATCGCCCTCTTCCACAGGTGTGTCCACGGGGCAGCGGGCGGCTTGCCCTTGGCGGTTGCGGTCGCCCAGGCGCTGTCGTCGTAACTGGGCAGCGTCCAGCCGGTCAGATCGAGGCGCGCGTCGAACTGCACGTTCCACTCGGGCAGGCGAAAATTTGGCCCTGGATCGGTCTGGGCGACGTAGCCCGTGTGGGCGCGGACGCGCCAGGTCGCATCGCTGACGACGCGCGTGCCGTCGATGTCCGCTTGGAACAGGAGCCCTCCCTTGCCGCTGCTCAGGTGCGAATCGGCGTCCTTACCCCAGTACCACACCAGCACGGCGATGGTGTTGTCGCCCGCCGCAAGGAATGGCTGCAAGTCGATTTCATCGTAATAGGTGTCGGTCCGGTTCGGGCCGCGTTTGAGGCCGCCTTCGAAGACCGCGAGCTGTCCGTTGATCCACAGCCAGTATTTCGAGTCGACCGCGATGTCGGCGATCGCGCTCGCTGGCGCAGACGCCAGGGTCACGTGTTTCCGAAACGCGAGCCAGGAATTCGCCGGACCGTCGGCCGCTTGCCAGATGAAGTTGGCGCTGAAGGAACTGTCCGAAGTCGCAGCAGGCCAGGGGGGAATTGCATCTGCGGGAGCACCGCCTTGACCTCCGCTACCGCCGACCTGCTGGCCACCCGCGCCGGTTCCGGCGGTGCCGCCACCCGAGCCGCCCGAGCTAGAACCGCCGCTGCCGGCGTCCGCGCGGCCCCCGGTTCCGCCCGCGCCGCCGGTGGCCATCGAGCCCGCGCCGCCACCGTTGCTGGAGCCGCCCGCGCCGCCTTTGTTGGCGCCGCCGCTGCCGGCGCCCGTGCGGCCCCCGGTTCCGCCCGCGCCGCCGGTGGCGATCGAGCCCGCACCGCCGCCGTTGCTGGAGCCGCCCGCGCCGCCGCTATCGGCACCCCCGCTGCCGCCCGTCGGGCTCGAGCCTGCACTGCCGCCAGTTCCTGCGGTGCCCGTCGTTCCGCCCTTCGAACCTGTCGTTCCGCTTCCGCCAGCGCTAGCCCCGCCCGTCCGGCTGCCCCCTGCCGCGCTTCCACCATTCCGTTGCGTGTCGCTGTTGCTCTTGCAGGCTGTCGTGCACAGCAGAAGCGAACCGACCAGAGCGCCGAATACCTTTTTGGCCGGAGACTGGAATCGTGAAGAGGTTCTTTGGCGACGACAGATCATGGTGTTCTCTTACAATAGCTGGTCCTCGCGAAAGCAGCGCGCCGCTCAGGGCGGGCTCAAGGTGACGACGTAGCCGTCGGTGGCGGTGGCCCAGTCGATGGCGACGGTCATCGCATTGCAAGTCACGGTGGCGGCGGCATTCGTGACGACCACCGGGGCGCTGAGCGCCGCATTGCCTGTCGGCATCTTTTCCAAGAGGACCTTCGTTGAGCCGCCGTTCTGCAGCCAAGCCGGGATGTTCTTGATGACGACGTTGACCGCCCCCGTCACGCCACCCTTGTTGCCCACGACGATGATGGATTTGGCCGCGCACGCATCCTGATACGCCACCGCGTCCACCTGCGTCCCTGCCGTGACGCTGGTCCGAAGGCCGGTCTGATCCGCGTACCGCTTGTAGACCCAATACTGGCTGTTCGGCTGCCAGTTGGCGGCCACAAGCTCGGCCATGTTCGAAAAGAACGTCGCGTCCGCCCAATTGCCGCGCAGGCCCTGGAAGCCCGCCCGATCGAATCTGGCCAGGAACCAGGCGGAGTGGCCCGGGTTCTGCTCGCTGGTCGTCCCATATTCGTTGGCGTCGAAACCTTTCACGCCCGTGATCCCGCGGCTCGTGAGCTGGCGATTGATCGTGGCCAGATCGGCTACTGGATCGGCCCCTCCGCCCTCTTCGTGCCAGGAGATGTAATCTGGCATGACGTCATTGGTCTTTGCGTAGTCGAGGAAGGTGTTCATCCACGACCCGCCCGGGCCCGTGGCCAAGCTCGGCCCCTCAATGACGGCGCCGGGAATCGCGGCACGAATCTGCTGGTAGGCGTGCTTCCAGGTCTCCAGCCACTGGGCCTGTGTCCCGTTCCAGAAAAGGCTGAGCTCGGGTTCGTTCCACAGCTCCCACCGCACGTCCGGACCGGTCATGCCAGCCGCCTGCACGTTGGAGATGAGCTGAGTCATGAACGTCGTGAGACCGGTCCAGTCTCCGCCGTCCCCAGGCCAGGTACAGAAATAGCCGTAGTCGTCGCTGACCAGCAGGAGGTAGGTTGCGCCAACCTCCTTCGCCCTCGAGTAGTAGGCCTTGATGACGTTCCAGTGGGTGGCCCACGCCTGCGCTCCGCAGCCCTCGGATTGCCCGCGGCCCGCGCGAAAACCCTTCACTTTGATGTCGGAGAGCAGGGAGGTCGGCGGCTGGGTGCCGTCCTCGGCGATGCCGTAGATGAAGCCGGAGGCGAGATACGTCGGCGAACCCTGGGCGGTGGCCATGTCGAGCGTGACCGTATCTTTGGCGGAAGGGGGCGTGGGGGGACTGCACGTGATGCTCCCGCCTCCGGCGCCTTGTGGCAGCGTGCAGGCCGTCCCACCGCCGCCCGACCCCGACACTCCGCCGGTAGAAGGAGCGCCCGCGCTGCCCGTGATTCCAGCTGTCCCTGACGTACCACCGCTGCCGGAGCCGGTCCTGCCGCCCGAGCCTGCGCCGCCCATCTTGCCGCTGCTGCCGCTGCCACTGCTGCTGCCGCCAGTACTGCCGCTGCTGCCGCCGCCAGTGCTGCCGCTGCTGCCGCCAGTGCTGCCGCTGCTGCCGCCGCCAGTGCCACCGCTGCCGCCGCCGCCAGTGCTGCCGCTGCCCCCTCCGACGCCGGTTAGTCCGCCACTCGCCGAGCCTGCCGCGCCTCCGGACGCAGAGTCCCCCGAGCCCTTTCCGCCGACGCCGGGAGCGGAGCCGCCGGTGCCAACCTGCCCGCCGGAGCTGACGTTGGTCGCTCCGCCGGATGCGCCACCCGCGCTTGGACTGGATCCTCCGCTGCCGCTGTTCTGGGCGTTGTTGGACGAGCAAGAGACGGCCAGAATCGCCAGTGTGGCAACTGCGAGCTTCTGTGAATATCGGCTGCGTGTCATCGATTTCTCCTTTTGGTTTCCTTCAGCCGACCTTGTCGTTCGGGTGAACGTTGTCCCCGGTGGGCCCGTTGCTCGGGAAGGTGGAGAACCTATCGACGTAGATATAGGACATCGCGCAAGGGCGATCTTACTCTCCGGGGTAACACCAAAGCAACATCATCATCTTCATAGACCAGGCCGGGTGGCACTCTGGCTCACCAATCATAACGAGCGCCTGTCTTCTTCCCGGTCCAGATGTGATGGCGTCGAATTGACGCAAACATTAATCAGGTGTCGCTACGACAGAAGTGTGTGCTATTGCAGGGTGAACGATTCGTCCGTCTCTTGGAAGACGGTTGTTCCACTCTTTTGGGCGGTAAGAACCAGGTAGAACTTCGTGCCCGACGTCGGCGCCGTGAAGGTGATTGACTTCGTCCCCATGGTAGCCAAGCGGCACGTCAATGGTAAACGTGCCCGAATCGCCCTTGGTTCCAGTCGGGCTATCGGAATGGATCTCCCAGGTCACGTCGACGCTGGTTCCCGAGAATGTATCGTTGAAGATCAGAAGCGTCGTCGGGCGGGTTGCGCCTTTCGCAATCGCCGGTACCGAGGATGGCCAATCACCGTTGGTGTTGGACATCTTATTGGACTCCCAGTAGTCCTTGTCCGCGACGAGAACCGGACTGAAGCCGTTCTGGATGCGCCGAATGATCTGGCTCGACCAAGGATCCGACAAATTGTCCTCCCCGAATACGGGAGGTCCACCTTGCTCGATGGTCATTTGGGTTCGCTTGACGCCCGGTATGAAGCTGGCCCAGCCCGACAGCAGCGTGTAGGGCCGAATGTCGACACCGTCTTGTCGACGCATCGCCATGGCCGACGTTCCAAACCACGTCAATCCCTGGCGGGTGTTGTCGCTCGACCAAATATACTCGCCCTGGCCGGTAGGATTGCTATTGCTGGCGTTCACTTCTTCGGAGTATTTGCCGAGGCCGCTGCTGTAGTGTTGGCTAACCGCAAAATCTGGACTGGCAAGCCGTAGTTTCCGCAACCGAACCAGCAGTCGACGCTGATGGGTCGAGTGCCATCCAGCTTGGTCATGGCGTTGAACAGGTCGGCCTCGAACTGATTCGAATCGCCATGCGAAGCGCAGCCGTTCGGTTCGTTGGCCTGGCTCCACCGGACGATAGCCGGATGGTTGCGATCGCGGAGGACCATCGCCTGGACGTGGTTGACCATCGTATCGTGCGAGGCGATGAAGTCGACGTTCTGGTTGCTGCAGCGAATGGCCGACTCGCCCATGAGCATGAGCCCAAGCTCATCCGCAGTGTCGAGCATGTAAGGCGACGCGAGCTCTTGATGGATGCGGATGAAGTTGTAGTTCAGCTTCTGGTAGTTTCGCACGGCTTGGGGCCACCCGGGATTTCCCGTCGAGGGAGGCAGGAAGCCCGGAAGGGTATCGTACGCGTCGCCCTTGCCGCCGCTGTCGATGCTGTCGTAGTCCGCCCCTTGGATATTGTCACCCCGGAGATTCACGCGGATGCCGTTGAGGTAGTAGTAGATGTGATTGGCGTCGGCTCGTTTTCTTTCGCTCTGACGGAAGCCAAAACGAACGACTTTGCTGTGGGCGGTCTTGCCACCCCGGCTCATCTGCAGGCTCAAATTGTGGAGGCGAGCCGTGTAGTCCGCCTGGTAGGGAACGTTCGGCCACCAGTACGAGTTCGTGTCGAGACCCCATTTGATCGGGCCAATTGTCGTCGTAGTGGTGGTGTTTGGCGCTGCCGTTACCGTCTTGTCGGCGATCGTGGGATAGGTAAAGTTGTCGCAGTTCCAGGAACTGAGCGCGCTCGACAGCGTGACGTCTTGGCTTGTGCTGCCGGTATTCGTGATTAGCACGTCGTAGGTCAGGGTGCCGTCCGTGACGCTCGTCCGCACAAAGGCATCGCTGATGTAGATATCGGGCACCACGCGCAACGTGGCCGAGCGGAAGATGCCCTGCGCGACGTTGGGAGACCAATCTGACGCCATGGGAATCAGCCACAGGCCGCTGCTGTTCTTCATCGCCTGACCGCCCTTGATGAGCACCGAGATCGCATGCTGCTTGCCGGGGGTCACGAACTTGGTGACGTCGAAAACGGAAGGGGTGAACGAGGTCGTGTTCGTCGCCACTTCTTTGCCGTCGACCGACAGCGTGGCTTGGAAATTGACGGCGCCGAATTCAATCAGGGTGGTCTGCGCCGCGCCAGAATCTGGAACCGTGATTTGCGTTGCATAGGTACCACTGGCGGCATTGACGCCCTGCTTAACCCACCCGCCGCCAGGAACCTGAAGCGTGCGCTTTGCCCCTCCTGCGGGCGTGAAGTCCCACGCACCAGCTATCGATGTAGAAAATGGCTCGGCTACAGTCGACGGCCCACATTGGCTGCCCGCTGAACCGTCGATGGTTCCCGAGGTACCGCCCGAGCCGTGCGACCACCAGAGGCGGTCACGCCGCCGTCAACATTGGAGCCGCCCGAGCCGTTCTTTCCGGCTGTGCTGCTCGCACCGCCCGAGCCTGTCTGCCCACCCGAACCGGTCGCACCGCCGCCGGCAACGCCGCCCGAGCCAGTTTTGCCAGCCGTGTTGCTTGCACCACCCGAGCCCTGGCCTGCAGTGCTGGTGCTACCGCCCGAGCCTGTCTGCCCACCCGAACCGGTCGCACCGCCGCCGGCAACGCCGCCCGAGCCAGTTTTGCCAGCCGTGTTGCTTGCACCACCCGAGGCATGGCCTCCGGCGCTGGTGCTACCACCCGAGCCACCGGCCCCTCCCGCGGCCGTCGCGCCCCCGCTCGAACCACCATTGCCCCCGCCGGAAGTATTGGACGAACAAGCGATGCCAAGCGCCATAGTGGCGATCGTGAATGTGCTCAGAATGCGAGAGGATCTCATGGGTACCTCCGGGTTGCTATCGTACGCTGACTCTCCGTGATCGGCGTTTCTTTCGGATGCGATTTGGTGAATGGAAAAGGGGGCTGCTTACTAATTGAGGCGCGCCGGCCGCGCCCGATCAGGGCGCGTTCTTGAGGTCGGCGTAGGCCGCCTCGAGCCCCGCCGCGTTCACCACCGCCTGTGCGTCCGCCGCGCTCGTCGGCTCCGTGCTGTTGGCGACGACGTCGCCGCAATTTCCCGCGGTCCAGGTCGACACGAGCGAGGGCACGCTGACGTTCGTCGGGTTGCCTGCATACGTCGTCCCGCTGTTGACGTAAGACGCCAGGCAGGAACGCGAGCTCGCGCTGCACCCGCTCTGGCCGGAGATTCCTGCCGTCGCGCCCCAGTTGCCCGTGTACGTGATGTTCCCGGTTTCGTTGACGTCGGTGCAGTTGAGGTTCGCCCATTCTCCCCAACCGTCGAACACGTTCTGGCTGAACGTCATATACCTTGTCCCTTCGTCGCTGTACGTGCCGAAATTCGAGCCCGCGCTGTGGGCGGGCGCTTTGAGGTAGTTCTTCGAGAACACGGTCCCGGGGCTCGCGCTCAGCTCGTAGAACGCGCCGCCGTCGTTCATCTGCTGCTGGTTGTCGTGGATGTAGTTGGCGACGAACTGATTATTCTTCGAGGTCGTCGGCGTCGTGTAGAGCGGCTGGTACTGGTAAAGACCGCGCGATTGGTAGTCTTTGCTGCCGCCGTCGTCGTTTTGGCCCCATCCGTAACCATTGCTGATGGCCGAATACGGTAGGTTGTAGACCTCGTTGTGCGAAACCAGACAACTGGCTGCATACGTCACCAGGATTGCGTCCGCGTCGCGGTAGTCAATGCCGATGTCGTGAATCAGGTTGTTCGCGATAGTGATGTTCTGGTCGGCCATCCGCGGGTCGCTCGGGTGGTGGGCATTCGCCCGGATCCCGCCGACGATGATGCCCCCGGCGGCGATCTGCGTGAACACGCAGCCCGTGACGTTGATCGTGTCCGCCGCCAGACCGACACCGGTCTTGTGCGCGTTGTCGTCGTTGCCAATGCCGAGCCCGACGGATCCCAGGCCCACGAAGCGATCGCGCAGGAACGTGACGTTCTTCGCGGCGGACACCTGCACGGCGCCTGGCATCTGCCACCAGAAAGGTCGCGTGGAGTCGAAACTGGGGTAGCCGTTCGCGTATCCCTCGCCCTTTCCGTCGCCGTGGATATACCCGCCGGTCTGCTGGTCCGCCCATCCGTCAGACGTGCTCGGATTCAGCCAGCTGGTATAGGAAAACGTCAGCCCCTGGAAGGTGATGTCGTGTGCGGGCGCGTCCAGTGTGCCGCCGACGACGAGCAGATACTCGAGCTGGGGGAGCTCGACGTCGGCCTTGCTCATGTCCTGACCCGAAAGCGGGATGTAGTAGAGGGCTCCGGCCGCGGTGTCCTGGTACCATTCGCCCGCGCTGTCGAGAAATTCGTACGCGTTCTCGAACCAAGTGGTCGAGGGCCGGTACGAAACGCTGATCGTGTCGAACCCCCACAGGTTGTTCGACCACGCCGGCTGCACCATCGTCGCCGACCCGCCCGAGAACGACTTCACGGGCGCGTAGCGGTCGGTCCACGAGCCGATCGCATGAAATTCGACGCGGTCGGGTTGGGACGCGCCGACCACCGCGCTCGGAACGCCGCTGATCCCGTTGTTGTTGAACGAGACGCTCGATCGGCTGACCTCCGTCCGCGCACGCACGGCGATCTTGCCGTCGACGTAGAGCTGGCGGGTGGCGAACGCACCGGGCGCCGACGCTTTCCAGATGTTCTTTCCCGCGTCGCTCGCCGTCCATGCTGTGATCTTCTTCGCACCCGACAGGATCGGATAGGCGCCGGCCGCAGCCTGCCAAACGACCGGATGGCCCGCTGTGCCCGAGTCGTTCGCGTTGAATCCGAGCGTTGCCCCGAGCGCGTACGTTCCGTCGCTGAGCTCGACGACGGCGTCGGCGCGTAGCGCGCTCGCGAGCGCCTGCACGGCCGTCTGCGCTTGGGTGATCGAGCAGGGCGCCGCACTCGAACAGGTCGTTCCGCTGCCCGTCGGCGAGACGTAAAGATGATTCCCGCCTGTCGCGCCGCCGCTGGCTGTCGCGCCGCCGCTGGCTGTCGCGCCGCCGCTGGCTGTCGCGCCGCCACTGCCAGAGCCACCGCTGGCAGCCCCACCGCCGCCAGAGCGGCCACCGGCCGTGCCTCCCGTGCCTGTGCTCGAACCGCCTGTGGCTGCGGTGCCCCCTGTAGCCGCGCTGCCGCCAGCCCCGGTAGAGCCGCCGGTGACAGATCCGCCAGAGCCAACAGAGCCGCCCGAGCCGGCGAAACCGCCGGTGCCGCTGGGACCACCAGAGCCGGCGGCACCTCCACTACCCACTGAGCCTCCAGTACTGGTTCTTCCGCCCGATCCGCTGCCGCCTGTCCCTGTCCAGGTCGACGCGCTGGGCGAGCAAGCGCCTACGACGCTAATTGCTGCCGCAAGAATGCCTATTCGGTACCTGTTCGATTTCACCATTCTCTCCATGGCCGTGCGCTACTGCGGCGTCAGAGTGACGACGTAGCCATCGGTCGCCGTGGCCCAATTGATCGTGACAGTCAGTGCATTGCAAGTGACTGTAGCGGCAGCGTTGCTGACCACTGTCGGCGCAGTGACCGCGGACTCGCCCGTCGCCATCTTTTCGAGCAACACCTTCGTCGAGCCACCACTCTGTAGCCACGACGGCATGTTCTTGATGACGACGTTGACAGATCCCGTGGTCCCTCCCTTGTTGCCCACCACGATGATAGCCTTCGCTTGGTCCGCATCCTGGAACCCAACCGCGTCCACGTTCGTTCCCGGCGTCGAGCTGGTACGCAAGCCGGTTTGGTCCGCGTACCGCTTGTAGATCCACCATTGGCTGTTGGGCTGCCAGTCGAGCGTTGTCAAGTCGGCCATGGTTTGATACATGGTTGGGCCGCCGTTCGGTCCACCCCAATTGGAGCGCAGGCCATCAACATCGCCCCGCTCTAGTCGTGCGATGTACCAAGCCGAATGTCCAGGGTTTTGCTCGTTAGCGGCTCCGTACTCGTTGTTGTCAAAGTTGGAGACGTTGATGCCACGACTTGCGAGCTCTGACTTGACGGTCTTGACGTCGTTGGCCTGGTCACCGCCGTGCCAGCTGATGGTGTCCGGAACCACGTTGTTCGCTTTGACGTAGTCGAGAAAAGCGTTGAACAACTGGCCGCCGACACCGGAGGCGTTGCTCGGCCCCTCCATCAGCGCGCCAGGAATCGCGGCGCGGACCATTTGGTAGCCACGCTTCCACATTTCGAGCCATTGCGACTGCGGGGCGTTCCAGAACAAGCCAACGTCCGGTTCGTTCTGCAGATCCCAGCGCACATCAGGGCCGGTCATGCCGGCGGCTTGAGCGTCGCTGATGAGCTGGGTCATGAAGGTGGTGTAGTCGGTCCAGTCGCCGCCATCTCCCGGAAAGCGTGGCGTGGCGCAGGCAGGGTCCTCGCCCCACAGGTCACTCACCAGAATGATGACCGTGGCGCCGATCTCCTTTGCTTTGCTGTAGTAGGCCTTCACGGTGGCCCAGCGCGGGGCATAGTGGCCGGTCACGTAGCCTCCGCAGCTAGCGTCCGAGCCGCCGATGCGAAAGAATTTCACCTTGATGTCGGTCAGCATCTGGGTCGGTGGCTGGCTGGCATCCTCGGCGATACCGTAAAGAAGCCCAGAAGCCCGGTAGGTGGGCGCGCCATCGGCCGTTGCCATATCCAGCGTAACCGAGTCCTTGGCCGATGGCGGATTGGGCGCCGTGCAGTTTATGTTGCCCCCGCTTCCCGAGCCGCCAGTGGCTTTGCTCCCACCCGCCGCCGTGCCACCCGGCCCGGTCACGCCTCCCGTCGCTCGGACACCGCCCGTGCCTGCAGCCGTGCCACCGCTCCCTGCGCCCCCGCCGGCGCCACCGCCTTGGGCTCCGCCCATGGCTTGCGTGCCGCCGGTCGTCGCCGGGCTGGTTGTGGTCGCTCCGCCGGTTCCCGAGGTGCCGCCCGCTGCCGACTTTCCGCCCGAGCCATTGCCGCCCGATGCGCCGCCACTGCCCCCTCCGACGCCGGTTAGTCCGCCGCTCGCCGAGCCTGCCGCGCCTCCGGACGCAGAGCCCCCCGAGCCCTTTCCGCCGACGCCGGGAGCGGAGCCGCCGGTGCCAACCTGCCCGCCAGAGCTGACGGTGGGCGCCCCGCCGGATGCGCCACCCGCGCTTGGCCTGGATCCACCGCTGCCGCCGTTCTGGGCGTTGTTGGACGAGCAAGAGGCGGCCAGGATCGCCAGTGCGGCACACGCGAGCTTCCGCGAATATCGTCTGCGTGTCATAGTGAGCGTGGTGTTCTGCTGTTGTCGGTAAACGCCGAGCGCTGCCTTCTGTCCGGCGCTTGCGGCGGTGTACAGGCGATTCAGGTCATCGACCGAGGCCACGCTTTGGCCGCCAAACTGCAGAATGACGTCGAGCGCCTGAAAGCCGTCGGTTGCAGCCTGGCTTCCCGCCGGGACGGTGAGGATGAAAACGCCTACTGGGTAGCCGAGACCGACTATCGAGAGCTCGCCCGCACAGAGGTTCTCTATGGTTGCGCCGCGCCAGGTCGTCGTCGTCGTACAGTCACGTGCCCCTGCGTCCGTAGTCACGGGCTTCTTGCCCGGCTTGCATCTTCGTCGCCAAACTAGAAGGGATAGGCCAAGTACGCAGCACCACATCAGGGGGCCGCGCTGCCGTGACGGTCCTAGGTCACAGGCGCATCCGGATGATGCCGCCGCTCCTCCCGATTTCGCTGTCGAGCCACCGATTCCAGAGGCGTTCCCCGCCGCGCCGCCGCGAGCCGTGCCTCCCGCCCCGGCCGAAGGCATCGTGTTCGAGCTGCCACCGGAGCCGTTGCCTCCGGTGCTACTGCCGCCGACGCTTGCCCCCGCCGCGCCGCCGCGAGCCGTGCCTCCCGCCCCGGCCGAAGGCATCGTGTTCGAGCTGCCACCGGAGCCGTTGCCTCCGGCGCTGCTGCCGCCGACGCTTGCCCCCGCCGCGCCGCCGCTGGCCGTTTTTCCACCCGCACCACCTGGATTGCCGGACGAGCCTCCGCTCGCTCCTCCCGCGCCGCCAAGGATGCCTCCACCAGTCCCTCCTGCGCTCGTCCCCGCTCCGCCACCAGCCCCGCCGTTCGCTCCGCCGGCACCGCCGGCGCCCCCGTCCGTGCCGCCCCTGCCGCCCGTACCAGTGCCCGCGTCTTGTCCATTGTCACACGGGCCTTGGCCGGTCTCGCAGTCGAAGCGCACGCCATCGAACGGAATGA
>CAVRSU010000019.1:0-349097 GCA_963723955.1 uncultured delta proteobacterium | reverse complement strand
CTCGTTCACCACGCTGGCCATCGAGGCCTACCCGGACATCACCGATACCACGGCGCAGGTGATCACCCAGCACCCCGGCCATGCCGCCGAAGAGGTGGAAGAACAGATCACGGTTCCGCTCGAGCGCGAGCTCAACGGCGTTCCTGGCCTGCAAGTGATGCGTTCGCGCAGCACCTTCGGCCTCTCGCTCATCACCCTGGTGTTTCGCGATGGCGTGGACGACTACTTCGCCCGCACGCGCATCCGCGAGCGCATCGCCGGCGCGACCCTGCCTGATGGGGTCAGCCCGACACTGGATCCGTTGACCTCGGCGGTGGGCGAAATCTACCGCTACACGCTCGAGTCGGGCAGCCGAACGGTGCGCGAGCTGAGCGAGATCCAGCAATGGGTGGTCATCCCCGCGCTCAAGCAGGTGCCGGGCATCGCGGACGTCAGCAACTTCGGCGGCGAGACGACCGAGTTCCAGCTCGCCCTCGATCCGTCGAAGCTGATGCAATACAACCTGTCGCTCCAGCAGGTCATCGGGACCATCAAGGCGAATAACGCCAATGCAGGCGGCAGCTTGCTGATTCGGGGCGAGCAGGCCGCGGTCATTCGCGGCATCGGCCTCATTCGCTCGCCCGAGGATCTGGGCAACATCGTGGTCACCTCGGTGCACGGCACGGCTGTCTTTCTCAAGGATCTGGGCCGGCCGCAGTTCGGCGTGCTGACCCGCAAGGGGATCGCGGGCAAGGACGCAGGTGACCGACGTGGTGACCGGCATCGTCCTGCTCTTGCGCGGAAGCAATCCGTCGCAGGTTCTCGAAGGCGTGCACGCGAAGGTGCAGGCGCTCAACCACGGCATTTTGCCCTCCGACGTGAAGATCGTTCCGTACCTCGACCGCACCGATCTGGTGCACACCACGGTGAATACCGTTTCGCACACACTGCTTGAGGGCATGGGCCTGGTCGTGATCGTCTTGCTTGCCTTTCTCGGCAGTCCGCGCAGTGCACTTATCGTTGCGCTGACTGTCCCGGTCGCGCTGCTCTTCGCCTTCATCTTGATGGCGACGACCAACATACCGGCCAACCTGCTGTCCCTGGGCGCCATCGACTTCGGCATCCTCGTCGACGGGGCCATCGTCGTGCTCGAGAATATTCTGCGGCGGCGCGAGGAGAGTCCCAGCGAGCGCCTCGGCGAATCCGACGTGCGCGAGGCGGCGGTGCAGGTCGCGCGCCCCATGTTCTTCGCCACCGCCATCATCATCACGGCGTATCTGCCGCTGTTTGCGTTCCAGCGCGTAGAGCGGAAGCTCTTCACACCCATGGCCTACACGGTGGGGTACGCACTGACCGGCGCGGTGCTGGTGGCGCTCGCGCTCATTCCCGGGCTGGCGCTGTTTTCGTTCGCGCAAGCCGCGCAAGATCTTCCACAACACCTGGCTCGCCTGGCTGCGCCGCCACTACGAAGGATGGCTGAGTTGGCTCATCGCCTTGCCTCGCCGGGCCTTGATCCCGGGCGGCGTTGCCGTGGTGATGGCGATCGTGCTGGCTGTCTTGGCGGGCCGCGAATTCTTGCCCGAGCTCGACGAAGGCTCGCTCTGGTTGCAGGTCATCCTGCCTCCGGGCATCTCGCTCGACAAGGCAAGTGAAATGGCCGGGGAATTGCGCCAGGCCACGCGCGAGTTTCCCCAGGTGAGCTGCATCGTCACGCAACTCGGACGCGCCGACGACGGGATGGACCCGTGGACGCCTTCGCACATCGAGTCCTTCGTGGGCCTGCGCCCCTATTCCGAGTGGCCCGCGGGCATGCGCAAGCGCGACCTGATTGCGCAACTTGAGCGTCGCTACAAAGGCATTCCCGGTGTCACGGTCAGTTTCGCGCAGCCGATCATCGACATGGTCAACGACAAGATCGCGGGCGCGCACAGTGAGCTCGTGGTCAAAATCTTCGGCCGCGATTTCGGCGAGATGCGCGGAGTGGCCGGCGAGATCGCCGCCGCTTTGGAACGCGTACCGGGCGCCACCGACGTCACCGTCGACCAGGAGCCGCCGCTGCCGCAGCTCCAGATCGAGGTGGATCGCGCAGCAGCCGCCCGCTACGGCATCAACGTCTCGGATATCGGCGACCTCATCGAGATCGGCGTGGGCGGCGAGTCCATTGGCAACGTCTTTCAAGGCGAGCGCCGATATGAGGTGACCGCCCGCTATCTGCCCGAGGCGCGCAACAGCCCGGAAAGCATCGGCAACCTCATGCTGACCGCGCCCGATGGCGGGCGGATTCCGCTGTCCCAAGTGGCGCACATCGCGCTTCGCGACGGGGAAAGCACCATCACGCGCGAGATGAACCGGCGCCACATGACGGTGCGCCTCGATCTGCGCGGCCGCGATCTGTCCAGCTTTCTCACCGAGGCGCAGCCCAAGGTCGCGCAGATCATGCGCTCGTCGGCGCCTGGGCTGGAATCGGCCTGGGGCGGGCAATTCGAGAACCAGCAGCGCGCTCAGGCGCGCTTGATCGTCATCCTGCCCATGGTGCTGGCGCTGATCTTTTTGCTGCTGTATGGCGCCTTCGGCACTCTCCGACACGCGGCGCTGATCCTGATCAGCGTTCCCCTGGCGCTGCTGGGCGGAATGGTGGCGCTGCATCTGCGTGGCATGACCATCAACGTGTCGAGTGCGGTCGGCTTCATCGCCTTGTTCGGCGTGGCCGTGCAGAACGGCGTGATCATGGTTTCCGCGCTCAATCGCGCCCGCGACTCGGGCCTTCCCCTGCCCGAGGCCGTTGTGCGCGGGGCCAGTGAACGACTGCGCCCCGTGCTCATGACCGCCAGCGTGGCCACCGTGGGGCTTTTGCCCGCGGCCTTGGCCCGCGGCATCGGTTCGGACGTGCAACGCCCGCTGGCCACGGTCGTTGTGGGCGGGCTGGTCAGCGCCACGCTGCTGACCTTGGCCATCTTGCCGGTGCTCTACCTGACAGTCGAGCGCCGCTTTTCAGCAATAACAAGGAGGCAGAGGAATGAAAGCCCGCGTGCGAGAAACTAGCTGGTCGCCGTGTTGCTGCTCGCCAGCCCAAGGGCGGCCGCAGACGAAGTCGAAGGCTGCAAGCACCTCGTCTGGAATTCGGCGAGTACCTGCGCCGCGTGCTCGCAGCCAACCCCGATCTCCGGGCCGCGCGCGCGAGTATCGACATCGCCCAGGCCCAGATCGACGTGGCCAAAATCTTCCCCGATCCGGAGCTCACCGTCGGGGTCGACCAATACGACGTCACTCGCATCGGGGGAATCCGACGCATGGCGGGCGCACAGTTGAGTGTCCCCATCGAACTCGGCGGCAAGCGCCATTCGCGCGTGGCGGTAGCGCAATCCGCACTGGGCGCTGCTGGCTGCGACTACGAGGATGCCACGCGCATGCTGCGCGGTCTGGCGGCCGACGCCTTCGTCGATGCGCTTTACGCCCGCTTGGTGGTCGCGCAGAAGGAAAGCGCGCTTGCGCACCTGCAGCGCTTGGTCTCGGTCAACGAACGCCGCCTGGCAGCCGGGGACATCGCGCAGGTCGATTTCTTGCAGTCGCGCGTGGAGGCGCAGCAGTTCCAAGCCGAGGTCATGGCCGCGCAGGGCGAACTCCACGCGGCCGAGGTAGCCATGGCCCAGCTCCTCGGGCCCGAAGTGGAGCCGGCCTTCGACGTGGTCGGCGATCTCAAGTCCGCGACCGCAACGCTGGATGTGCCCAAACTGCTCGCCGCAATCGACAAGCGCTCCGACGTTCGCGCCGCGGCCACGCGTGTGCAGGGCGGCCGAGCAGCAGATCGCATCGGAGGAGGCCAAGCGCGTAGTGGACATCTCGCTCGGCGCGGGCTGGCTGCACAGCTTCGCGGCGAGCGGCGATGAGGGTAGGGGCGCGCGGGCCGCGGACTTCGTGTCCGCGTCGGTGAGCGTGCCCCTGCCGTTTTCGCGCATGTACAAAGGAGAGCTCGATGCAGCCCGCCACACCCATCGCCAAACCCAAAGCCAATTGCAGGCCGCGCGTGCACGCGCCCAGGGCGAGTTGCGCAAGGCGCTTGCCCTTTTCCAAGCCGCTTCCGCACGCGTGACCCTGTACGACCAAGGAACCCTGTCCGATTCGCTGTCCGTACTGGAAAAGATCCTTTACAGCTACGAGCACGGCGACGCGACGCTGGTGGAGGTGCTGATTGCCCAGCGGACGGCATCGGATGTTCACCTCGCCTACCTCGACGCCCTGGCCGACCGGGCCCATGCCCTCATCGCCGTCGGCCAGGCGGCTGGCTTGAAGGAAGACTTGCTCAAGCTTTGAACTGGGAGCGTCGGTCGTAACGGAAAGGAACGTCATGGAACGCAAACTCACTCGGGTCGTCTGTGACTCGATTTTGATAGGCCTGATTCTGCTAACAGCCGTCGGTTGTGAAGGGAACGGGACAACAGCCGTTGTCGCACCGGTCGACTATCGCAGTGGGATCGAAGCACTCGGCGCGCAGATATTCAACGACACCAACCTCTCCGAGCCACCGGGGCAGTCCTGTGCCGTGAACCGCGATGAACTCGGTCATCTCCACCTCACCGATGCCGAGGTCGACGACATCGTGGCGTTCCTTATGACCCTCACCGACGGATACGCGGCCTCGCATTAACCAAGAAGTCCGAGAGCAGGGAGTTCTTGATGTTCATCAGCTTGAACTACTTACTTCCACGCTGGACCATGAGATCCAGATCCTCACGCAGTCCCTGCAAGTCCTCCTCGTGCTCGACTTCCTGTTCCAGGATCGTGAGCGCCATGTTGTAGGTCACCATGTCCTTGTCCTTGGTCGCGTCCATGAGACCCTTGTAGGTCGAAATCGCGCATTGCTCGCCTGCGATGTTCTGGTCGAGAAGCACGGCCACATACGGATCTGAAGGCGCGTCGTATTTGCACGGGCTCACCTGGCCCCAGCCATCCGGTGAGAGCACTGGCGTGCCGCCCAGCTGGATGATGCGGTTCGAAACCAGAACCGCGTGAGCCAGCTCTTCGGTAGCGTGCAGGTTCAGCTCTGCCGCAACGGCGTTCTTCATGGGGCCCTTGATGAGCTTCGCCCCAAGCCAATACTGATAGTAGGCGAGCCACTCGCTCGCATAGGCCTGGTTGAGCAGCGTCAGGAGTTGCTCGACATCCATGCCTACGATTTCACGACCGCGTTTTCCCATGGTTGCCTCTGTTCGTTGATGCGGCCTACTCGAAGCCGCGAGTTACTTGGAAACCTCGTTCGTTGGAATGCCCAGCGCCTTGGCCACGCCTTCGCCGTAGGCGGGGTCGGCCTTCGCGCAGTTGCGGATGTGCCGGAGCTTGATCTCCTTGGGTGCGTCGCCCATGGCGCGGGCGGTGTTCTCGAACAGCACCTTTTTCTGCGCGGCGGTCATCAGGCGAAAGAGTAGCCCGGGCTGCGAGTAGTAATCGTCATCCTGGCGGTGGTTCCAGTGATCGGCCGCACCCTCGACGGCAAAAGGCGGTTCGGCGAAGCTCGCCTGTTGCTGCCACTCGCCGTAGCTGTTGGGCTCGTAGCCGAGCGTGCCGCCGTGATTGCCGTCGACGCGCATGGCACCGTCGCGGTGGTAGCTGTGCACCGAGCAGCGGGGCGCATTGACGGGGATGTGCTGGTGGTTCACGCCGAGACGGTAGCGCTGGGCATCGCCGTACGAGAATAAACGCCCTTGCAACATCTTGTCGGGCGAGAAGCCGATGCCGGGCACGATGTTGGCGGGGTTGAACGCCGACTGCTCGACCTCGGCGAAGTAGTTCTCGGGGTTTCGGTCGAGCTCCATGACCCCCACTTCGCTGAGTGGGTAGTCTTTCTTGAGCCAAACCTTGGTCAGATCGAACGGGTTGTAGGAACACTTGGCCGCGTCCTTCTCGGGCATCACCTGAATGAACATCTTCCAGCGCGGGAAGTCGCCCTTGGCGATGCTGTCGAACAGGTCGCGCTGGTGGCTCTCGCGATCCTTGGCGATGATGGCCTCGGCCTCGGCGTCGGTCAGGTTCTTGATGCCCTGCTGGCAGACCAGGTGGAATTTCACCCAGCAGCGTTCGTTCTTGGCGTTGATGAGGCTGAAGGTGTGGCTACCGAAGCCGTGCATGTGGCGGTACGAATTGGGAATTCCGCGTTCGCTCATCGTGATCGTAATCTGGTGCAAGGCCTCGGGCAGCGAGGTCCAGAAGTCCCAGTTGTTCTTGGCGCTGCGCAGGTTGGTCTTGGGGTCGCGCTTGACCGCGTGATTGAGATCCGGGAACTTGAGCGGGTCGCGCAGAAAGAAGACCGGCGTGTTGTTGCCGACCAGATCCCAGTTGCCTTCCTCGGTGTAGAATTTCACGGCGAAGCCGCGGATGTCGCGCTCGGCGTCCGCCGCGCCCCGCTCGCCCGCCACCGTGGAGAAACGGACAAAAAGCTCGGTCTTCTTGCCCACGGCGGAGAAGATCTTGGCCTTGGTGAACTTGGCGATGTCGTGGGTGACCGTGAAGGTGCCGTAGGCGCCCGAGCCCTTGGCGTGCATGCGGCGCTCGGGGATCACCTCGCGATCGAAGTGGGCGAGCTTTTCCAGGAACCACACGTCTTGCAATAGCGCCGGCCCGCGCGGACCCGCGGTCATGATGTTCTGGTTATCGACGACGGGCGCGCCCGCATTGGTGGTCAGCTTCGTCTGGTCGCTCATGGTTGGCTCCTTTCGCTTGGCCCTTTTTATGGCACGAAAACGACGCGCCGAGAAGCTGGCGCGGTCCAGACGGTTTCGACATCGGCCAAGGGAACACGGACCGCGTTCACGTCCAGAGCGCCGGCCGAGATCTCTTCGACGAGAGCAGGCAATTCGGCGACGATGCTCGCTACGGGCACCGCGCCCTGGCCGCTGCCAAGCACACGGAGATTGGCGGATCGAAGCGCGACCGAGGGCAGCGCCATCGTCGGTCCAGCGACCAATCCTATTTGAATCCAGTCCAGCGGTTTGCTCCAATCGCTTCGCGCGGTCACCAAGGCGATGATGGCCCGCTCGGCGGGTTCGCCCCAAAGGTAGTCGAGGACCACGTCGACGTGAGAGGCCGCCTTCGCCAGCGCCGCCGCCACCTTGTCGGAATCGCCGGTCAACGAAACAACGCCATCGGCACCGAGCTTCCGCAAGCGCTCCGGATCGCGTCCCGCCCCGATCACCTCTTCCGCACCGAGGCGCTTGGCAATCCGAACCGCCATCCGTCCGGCATTTCCCGTAGCCCCCAGCACGAGGACCCTCTGTCCACGCTGGAAGGGCGCGCGCAGGCGAAGCGCCACCCACGATGACATCGCAGGGTTCATCGCCGCCGCGACGGTGGCGTCATCGACCCCGTCCGGCAGGGGAACGCATCGGCGGGGGTCGACGATCGTCCTTTCGGCCATCGATCCGAGGGGAGTGTCATGGACCACGAAGTAAACGCGTCGGCCGTCCGGCATACGTCCGACTCCGTCGATGCCGGGAATCATCGGCAAGGTGCGAGCGTCGGCGTAGTGTGTGCCTGAGGCGCCCGCGCGAACGCGGGGGTGTAGCCCGGCGGCGAGGATCTCGACAACCACGCCGCCCGTGCCACCGACGGCGGGTAGGTCGAACGATTCGTAGTGCGGGGGACGATCAAAGGAACGGACGACGGCAGCGCGCATGATGGCCTCCGTTTTCTCGGGAACCGGTCGTTTGCGACACAGACTAGCCCAACTTCTGCGCCCGGAAAACCCATTCATGCCGTCGTCCGGGCTGACGACGACCTCGCTTGAGGCGGCCTGGGAACCATGGCCATCGACTCCTTCGATGATCGTAAAGCCGACCACGACAGTCCTCTTGCGGCGATTCGTGCCCGCGCCCGCGGGTCGTTCGACGATCGGGTGTCCCATCGGAAGCCATCCCAGAGTGCTTGGATCTTCGACGAGAGCGTTGCGGCATGCGTTGCGCCCGCAGGACATCCTCGGGCGGGTGCTAATCAGGATGAATTTAGTCCTGTTTGTAGAACCGTAACAAAAACGTTGCGCGGCCGGGGGTCGACTACGCGCCATCTCCGATCATGGTTCATCCACACTCGGATCTCACTCTTCTCTCAGCGGAGGAAACTCATGCGCCCACGTATCACGTTCCGGACATTGGCACTCACCACAACTCTCGCAATCGGCGTCGCGACGTCGGGCGGCTGGATCATCGGCTGCTCGGGGCACGGTCCCGGCGGCGAATCCACCAACAACCCCGTCGGAAACCCCGTCGGATCGATCGCGCTTGCCCTTCAAGCGAGTGGCGCGACCTTCACATCGTTCAGCTACGCCATCGCGGGACCCTCCGGGTTTTCCAAGGCTGGCAGCCTTGACGTGTCGGCAAGCACGACGCTCTCGGGTGTCATTGGCGGCTTGCCCGCCGGAACCGGATTCAAGATCACGCTCACCGGAGCATCGATCGATGGATCAATGCGATGCGCGGGCAGCGCGACTTTCAGCGTGACCGCGAATGCGACCACCCCGGTCACGCTCCTACTCGACTGCCATCTGCCGGCGAAGACCGGCAGCATCAGCGTGACTGGCACGTTCAACATCTGCCCGACCATCCAATCCGTTTCGGCCAACCCCGGCAACGTGCTCGGCGGATCGAGCGCCGCGATTACCAGCCTGGCGGTCGACCCAGACAACGGACCGTCTCCGCTCAGCTATCATTGGGCGGCGACCAGCGGCTCGTTTAGCAACGCCACGAGCCCGAACCCGACCTTCACTTGCACGTCGAGCGGCCTCGCGACCCTGACGCTGACGGTGTCCGATGGCGATCCGCTGGCTTCGTGCGCGGACAGCAGCACAGTGCAGGTCACTTGCAGCGGACACGTCGACAGCGCCGCGGAGATCTCGACCGCCACGAAGATCAAACACATCGTGGTTGTGTTCGGCGAGAACATCTCGTTCGATCACTATTTCGCCACCTACCCGAACGCGCAGAACAATCCGGGCGAAACGCCCTTCGTCGGCGCCGCGGGAACCCCGACCAGCAATGGCTTGACCTCGCCGCTCGATGTGATGGCCAGCTTTGTCCCGCTGACCGGCGTCGACCTGCTCAACAACAACCCGACGGCCGCCAATCCCGCCAACGGAACCGGCGCGGTCAATCCATTCCGCCTCGCCCCGAGCCAAGCCGCGACCAGCGACCAGGGGCACAACTACAAGCCAGAACAACAGGCCTCGCACAACGGTGCGATGGATCTGTTCCCCCAGTACACCGGCACGGCTGGCCCGCCTCCCGGAGCGCCACCCGCGGCGACGACCAAGGGTCTCGTCATGGCCTACTACGACGGCAACACTGTCAGTGAGATGTGGAGCCTCGCGCAGAACTACGCACTGAACGACAACTCGTGGACCACGACGTTTGGACCGTCCACGCCGGGTGCCATTAACTTGATCGCCGGCCAGACCAACGGGTTCGCCGGTACTAGCAAGGATCCCTCCACCATGTCCACCAGCCACGTCACCCCCGACGGAAACGGCGGCTGGACCCTCATCGGCGACACCGATCCACTGGGCGATGTCTGCTCGACCGCGGCCGACCAGAACAGCTTCAGCGGGAAGAACATCGGCGACTATCTCAACGCCCAGGGCATCACCTGGGGCTGGTTCGAGGGCGGCTTCGACCTGACGCTGACCAATGCCAACGGCACCACCAGCTGCGCGCGCAGCACTCCGCAGACAGTGGCCAACGCGGCCTCGACCTCGACCGACTACATCCCGCACCATCAGCCGTTCCAGTACTATGCCTCGACAGCCAACCTGACCCACGCGCGGCCCAGCTCGATCGCCGCCATCGGCAAGAGCGTGCAAGCCGACGGCGTGACGCCCGAACCGGCCAACCACCAATACGACAGCCATGATTTCTTCGATGCGCTGGCCGCGGGCAACCTGCCAGCGGTGTCGTTCGTCAAGGCGCCGGCTTTCCAGGACGGGCATCCGGGATACTCCAACCCCATCGACGAGCAGAACTTCATCACCCAGGTGGTGACGGCGCTGCAAGCGAGCCAAGAGTGGGGTTCGACCGCCATCGTATTCGCCTACGACGATTCGGACGGCTGGTACGATCACCAGGCGCCGCCCATCGTGAACCCGTCGAACGGCGTGGCCGACGCGCTTAACGGCCCAAGTCTGTGCAACATGGGACTACAGCAGACCGGCCCGGCTCTCGCGACGCCGCTCCTCGGCGTCGATGGCAAGCCGGCGCTCGGCCGCTGCGGCTACGGAACGCGCATTCCACTCCTGGTGGTCTCGCCGTACGCGAAGCACAACTACATCGACCACACGCTGACCGACCAGACCTCCATTCTCAAGTTCGTCGAAGACAACTGGCTTTCCGGTCAGCGCATTCAGGCGGGTGGTTCGTTCGACACCATCGCCGGCACCATTCAGAACATGCTAATCCTATAGGGTGGTCTTTCCACCCGTCGAACCTCTCGTAGACAAGCGCATCCCAGTCCAGCGCAGCGTTCGGTCGCCTCGCCGGTGGGGGTGCGCTTTCTTGTTTTCGGTCACTCTGTCATGTTGAGCCGGCGTCAGTTTCTGTTGGCAACCACCCTGGCAGCCCCCTGGTTTCGCCAACGCGGCTTGCTGGCCCACGACATGGGCGGGCCGCTCGTGCCGATGAGGAAAATGTCGCCGAGAGCGCCGAACATCGGTTCTCCTCTGCACCCCGATGCGCTGGCACGCTTTGTCGATCCACTGCCCATCCCGCGCGTGCTGGCTCCGGATGGGGTTCGCCCGGATCCACAGCAGGCGAACAAGAAGATTCCGTTTTACCGGATCTCCATGCGCGAGGTGCGCGCGCGCGTGCATCGCGACGTGCCGCCGACGCGATTTTGGAGCTACGGTGGCAGTGTACCCGGACCGACCATCGAGACGCGCGGCGGGCGCGGCGTGCTTATCGAGTGGCGAAACGAGTTGCCCGACCACCACTTCCTGCCCATCGATCACACGCTGTGTGGCGCCGAGCCCGACCAACCCGAGGTACGCGCCATCGCGCACGTGCACGGCGCCCGCGTGCCGGCTGCGAGCGACGGTTATCCCAGCGATTGGATTACCCCGGGCCACTCCGTTCTCTTTCACTACCCCAACCGCCAGGACGCGGCGCTGCTTTGGTATCACGACCACGCCATGGGCATCGAGCGCCTCAATCACTACGCCGGCATGTTTGGCCTGTTCGTGATTCGCGACGAGGTCGAAGACGCTCTGCACTTGCCCAAGGGCCGTTACGAAGTGCCGCTGGTGATTTTCGATCGTTTCCTCGGCCAGGACGGGCAACTTCGCTACCCGACCTCGGGCTCTCCCGAATCGCCGTGGGTTCCCGAAGTCTACGGCGACGCGCTGCTGGTGAACCAAACGCTTTTTCCGTACTTCGACGTCGAGCCCAGGCTTTATCGTTTGCGCGTGGTCAACGCCTCGAACGGCCGACCCTACTATCTCTCGCTTTCAACCGGACAGTCATTCCACCTTGTCGGCACCGACCAAGGGCTCTTGCCCGCGCCAGTCGAAACCGCCAAGGTCACGCTCGCGCCCGCCGAGCGCGCCGATCTGCTCGTCGATTTCAGCCGCGTCGCCGGAAAGAAGCTTGTTCTGCACAGTCAGGCCTTCGAGCTCATGCAATTCCGCGTGGCCGCGGGTCCCGTTCGAAAACCTGCGCCGCTTCCAACCAGGCTACGCCCTCTGGTCAAGCTCAACCCGGCACAGGCGGTGAAAACACGAACCCTGACGCTCAACGGGTACGAGGAGCCGTCGAGCCACCGCATGCTCATGCTCCTCGATGCGAAGCGCTGGCTCGATCCAACGACCGAGAAGCCGGTACTCGACAGCACCGAGATCTGGCGCCTGGTCAACCTGACCGAAGACTCGCATCCGATTCACCTGCACTTGGTGCGGTTCCAGATCCTCGATCGCCAGCCCTTCGACGTCGACGAGTACCTGACCTCGGGCAAGATGATTGTTCGAACGCCGGTGCCGCCTGGACCGGATGAAGCGGGATGGAAAGACACCGTGCGGGCCGACCCGGGGATGATCACACGCATTATCATTCGCTTCGAGGGCTACGCCGGCCGCTACGTATGGCACTGCCACCTGCTCGAGCACGCCGCCAACGAAATGATGAGACCGCTCGAAATCGTGTCCCCTTCGACATAGCGCGCGTGCTCCACTGCGCTCGGCGAATGAAGCGGGGAAGCCTCGCAAACGCTTCCGCCGCGCAGGCTCGACCGGCGAAATCTGGCGTAGACTGCACCTGATGGGTAGGCCAGTCCCTTGATTCAGCCCAAGCATGTGGTGCGCGTCGCGGTCGCTTCTCTATTGGCACTTGTTGTGCTTTTCCCTCGACCTGCGCGAGCTGTCGATCCGTTCGAGATCGAAGTCTACGATGGTACGGCGAACGAGCCCGGCGTACCGGGCCTTGAATTGCACTTGAACTCCGTCCTAAGCGGTCGACGGGAATCGGTTGCGCCCGAGTTGCCGCCCGATCACCAGAGCCACTTCACGCTCGAACCGTCGCTCGGGCTTCTGCCTTGGTGGGAAATCGGTGGCTACCTTCAGAGCGCCTTGCTCGGGGATGGAACCTTCGAGTACGCCGGCTCGAAACTTCGCTCGAAGTTCGTGACTCCGCCGTCGTTCAGCGACCGTGTGCGGCTCGGCGTAAACGTCGAGCTTTCGCTCCTGCCGGAGCACTACGACCGCAATCGCTGGGGCATGGAAGTGCGGCCCATCGCGGCCTACGAGGACAAGAACTGGCTCTTTGCCTTCAACCCAATCGTCGATATCGCTCTCGCGGGCCCCGACTACCATGCGGGTCCATCGTTTGAGCCTGCCGCGCTGGCGGCTGTCAAGGTCTTCGAGATCGCTTCCGTCGGCGTCGAGTACTACGGGAATTGGGGTCCGTTCGCCGGCTTTTCGCCATGGCGCGAACAGGAGCACTATCTCTTCGAAGTCGTCAATCTGCTCGCGGCATCGCACGTCGAGCTCAATGCCGGGATCGGCGAGGGACTCACGGCGGGAAGCAATCCGCTGACCGTGAAGGCGATCGTCGGGTACTCCTGGGAAAAATCGGAGCCGCGGCCATCCACCGCGACTTTCATTCAGCACCTCAACCTGGCGGGTGCTCGTCGAGCACAATGATCGCGTTTCGCCATGCCGACCGGACCGCCGCGCCATCAGCGAGGCGGCGTTCACTGTCTTGCAACAATTTCGTCCCAGCCACACTTCGGGGGAGTCTCACGGGTTGAGTCGTGCTAGACGCACGTGCCGTGCCTGCGCGCCTATTACCAATCGGTCTCGCCCTTTGCGTACTGTTTGCCTCTGCTCGTGCGCGCGCACAGGCCGGCCCTCCAGCAGGGCACGAGGAAGCCGCGTTCGACTTCATGAACCTGCTTTCGCACCACGGCTTGCACAACATCGACGACGAGAGCTGGAACATCTACGGGCAGTTCACCTACATCTCGAGCTGGAAGCGGCCATTCAAGGCTCCCTACACCGACGCGAACGGCAGCACCAACTCGCTTCTGCCGGGCGCCGAGCGAAGCTTCACGGGTACCTTTTCCCTGTTCTTTGGCCTGAAGCTCTGGCGGGGCGGCGAGGCCTACTTCGTTCCCGAGGTCATCGCCGAGAGGCCGCTCTCGGGGCTGCATGGCATCGGCGGTGCCATCCAGAACTTCGAGTTGCAGAAGACCGGAGGCGAGACACCACAGCTCTATCTGGCGCGTGTTTTTCTGCGGCAGACCTTCGGTCTCGGGGGAGATCACCTCGTCAAGACGTCCGATCCGCTACAGCTCGGGACCGTCGTCGATAGCCGGCGGTTCGTCCTGACCTTCGGCAACTTCAGCATCCTAGACGTATTCGACCGGAACTCCGTCACCGGCGATCCGCGCCAGACCTTCTTCAACATGGCCTTCATGACCCATGCCTCCTGGGACTTCACCTCGAACGCACGGGGCTACTCGTGGGGAGGCATCGCCGAGCTGTACTGGGAGCAATGGGCTCTGCGGTACGGACGAATCACGCCACCCAAGAACCCGAACCAGCTTCCAGTCGACTTCAGGATCTGGGAGCACTACGGCGATCAGATCGAGCTAGAGCGCAATCACTCGCTGTTCGGCCGGCCTGGTGCCGTGCGCCTTCTCGGCTACCGGAACCACGTGGTCACCGGGCGTTTCGACGAGGCCATCGCGGCCTTCGAGGCCAATCCCGCGAACAACGCCGCGGCCTGTGGGGCGAACTTTAACTATGGATCGACCAACGCCAGTGCCCCCGACTTCTGCTGGGTTCGAAGGCCCAACGTGAAGCTCGGAATCGGAATCAACCTCGAACAATACATCGCCCGAGACATCGGTGTGTTTCTTCGCGGCATGTATTCGGACGGGCAGACCGAGGTCGATGCCTACAATTCAGCCGACCGCTCTCTCTCCTTCGGTGCGGTGGCCAAGGGCGCGTTGTGGCGGCGCCCCTTCGACGTGGCGGGCGTCGGTTTCGGCATGAGCTGGATCTCGGACGTCCACGCCAAGTACCTCGCGATGGGCGGTGTGGACGGCTTCATCGGCGACGGTTACCTGCGCCAGGCCGCAGAGGGCATTGTAGAGGGATTCTACAGCGTGAACCTCCTCAAGGCGGTTTGGCTGGCGGCCGACTACCAGTTTCTGCGGAACCCCGGGTTCAACGCCGACCGAGGTCCGGTTCACATCCTGGGGGCGAAGATCCATGCCGAATTCTAGCCCCTGATGCCGACGGCTCACGCCCCAGTCTTTTCGTCCCCGAGAAAGAGGGCCTGGATCTCGCCGAGCAGGGAAAGTACTTCGTCGGCCACCGCTTCCAGCGCCCCAGGCTGAAGGCCGACGCGCTCAAGGACGTCCGGGCTGATGCGGGACAAGCGTTGTTCGCCGTTCGAGCCGAGATCGAGCGCCTGAACCAGAAGATCCGCCAGGTGAACGATGGCCGTGGCCGGTGTGTGGCCGCGCGATCCCGAGGAGTGATGGTTGGCCGTGGAATCGCGGTAGAACGCCGGCAGCGTCCACGACGTCATCAGCGCAGCGCCGACCGCGGCGTGATCGCAGCCGAACACCGCGCGCTCGGTTTCATCGAGGGGCTTGTCGCTCTCGCGATGCCGCTCAAGCGCGAGCTGGGATCGTTCGGGTAAGAGCTGATACATCGCCAGGCTGCCGATGTCGTGCAAAAGCCCAGCCACGAAGAAACGCTCGACGTTGGTCTCGCGCCGTTGCCGTGCGATGGAGCGCGCAGCGATGCTGCAGGCAAGACTGTGCCGCCAGAACGACTTCATGCCCACGAGGTGCGAATCGATGCCCTTGAATTGAGACAGGACCACCGTGGCCAAGACGAGGTCGTGAAGTTGCCGCGTGCCGATGATGCGGACTGCGTCTTCGATGCCCTCCACGCGACGGGAGAATCCGTAGAAGGCGCTGTTGGCGATGCGGAGCAGGCGCGCGCACAGGGCCTGGTCGTAACTCAGAATGGTACCGATGCGAGCCGTAGAGCTGGTCGGATGGTTGATGGCCTTGTCGACTTGAAAGTAGATGTTGGGCAACGAGGCCAGGGTGCCCACGCGAGCGACGATGGTTTCCGGACTCATGGGCGGCCCGAGCGGGTTGCGCGCTGGCAGCGGTTTTCCGGCACGCGTGGGCACGGGCTCGATTTGGGTCGTGCCGGTCCGAGGCGCCAGACGTCGCGCGATGGCGACCAATTCGGTGTGCGCGGGATTGGCAGGGTCGTCATCGCCAAAGAAGCACAGGAACTCGGCGGACGCGGCCGCTTCAGGGGGCTGGCTGTTCGTTGCCGGTCCCGATTCCCGAGACGGTTCCGGCGCTACCACCTGTTGACTGGACACAGCCATGACGACTTCCCCAGTCCTTTTTATCGGCAGGTATGCCAAAACCTTGACGCTAGGGAGGTGTGGGGTTGTTGGCGCAGAAGGTTAGGCGCCCTCGCGCTCAGTTGCGGCAGGCGGAGACATCCCCGGTGCAGTCCGAACAGGCGTACTCCTCATTCATACAGACAGCCACCGGGTTCGCCGAAACGGTGCCGTTCGGCTCGCAACCGAAGGTGACCTTGCGGTCGACGCAAGCGCTCATGGCGTTCATCTGCGAAACGCAATTCGGGTAGTCCGCTCGGTAGACCACGCAGGCCGACTCGCAGCTGGTGGCAAAGTCGACAGGCGTGCTGGAACAGCCGGCCTTCACCTGCCGCTCGCAGTTGGATTGGCAAGCCTTCACGCTGCCTGGCGAATCGGGACCGCTTAGGCAGCCCATGGGCATGACCACGAACATCAGGGCACCGAGAAGGAGCTTTGCCACGGGCATTGGCTTTCCCCGTAGTATGGCACGAGCGGCGGTCGTCACCGATGGTTCACGCCCGGTCCGCGCGCCGCGCCCTATCTTGATTGGCGACCCGCGCGCAAGGTGAATACTCTCGCCCATGCCGGCCGGCCAGGAAGCGCATGAACCCGCGCCCGAAACGCCGCGAAACGCGTCGGGTTCATGGCTGGACCGATGAACGAGATGGAACGCAAGATGCGTTCGAGTGTGTGGCCGTCCACCGGCGTCTCGTCGAGAAACTGGCGCGTCCGCGCGAACCGGACGCCGGTGATGGCCGAAATCTGGACGATGTTGTGGTCGAGGTTGCGTGGCCGCCGGGGGACCGCCTCTTCGATGACCTCGACGAGGCTTTGCATGAACGGCGTTTTCCCGAGCTCGCAGGTCACCACGGCCAGCGCCCCCTTGGGCGCAAGCACGCGCGCGATCTCGTGGGCGATGAGCTCGGCGTCCAGGAAGTGCAAGGCGTCCGCAACCACCGCGAGATCCAAGCTGGCATCGTCGAGAGGCAACGCCTCGGCCGTGGCGTGGATGGCACGGATCGACAGCCGGCGCTTGTGCGCCTCCGCTCGCAATCGATCCAGCATCGCCTGGGCCGGTTCGATGGCGACAACCTCGAATCCCCGTTCGGCCAGGGGCAATGCCACATGCCCGATCCCCGCGCCCAGATCGCCCACGCGGCGGCCGCTGGTGGCGGCCAGCTCTGACAGCGCATTGATCAATGCAGGCGGGTACGCTGGCCGCGCATCGTAGACGTCGGCCATGCGGTTGAAAACCCAGCGCGTGGGATCACCGAGACCGACCTTTCGACGACCGAGGCTCACGGCGGCGGTGGTACCATAGGGGCCTGCCCGATGGTAGCCTTGATAGGATCATGCTGACGCAATACCTGATCAAGAACACAAACAGAGAGCAGCGAGAGAGGATCGTCCGGGACTCGCTTGCATGCGGCGCAGGCAGCTGTGAGAATTGCTCCTCGTGTGGCGTGTACGGAGCGGGAGATCCTTTCGACATGTATCAGCCGTACGTAGAAGGTCTGAAGGAGATCGAGGACATCAATCTGGAATTCCAGGCGAGGTATTTCCGGTAGAGCACCCGACCGAGAAGCCGGCGGCGCGCATCGTCGATACGGCGCCACGGATCGTGGCGGCACTGCACAGGTGACGCACTCCTGGATGGGGATAGCGCGATTTTCGCAAAGGGATTGGATACGGTTTTTGCTTGATCGATTCTTGGGGAAAAGCGGAACCAATTATTGGAGAATCGGCGCTGCCCGCTCCCTCGGAGCCCAACCGTTGCCCATCCCCCAGGAGAAACGATGCCCAAATCGAGAATGATCGGCCTTAGCACCTGCCTTGTGATGTTGTTCTTGCTTGTTCGCTGCGGGGGCGGAGACACCGGGTCGATGGGGCAAGGGGGAACAGCGACGGGCGGCGCGACTTCCAGGGGCGGCTCGACCTCCACGAGCGGCGGGAGCGGCGGAGCGGGCGGTACGACCTCCGCAGGGGGCGCGAAGGCCACCGGCGGCACGACCTCTGCGGGTGGGACAACCTCCTCGGGTAGCACGACATCCTCAGGCGGCACGAACGCCTCAGGCGGCACAAAAGCGACGGGCGGCACGACTTCCTCAGGTGGCACGACCTCCTCGGGTAGCACGACCTCTTCGGGCGGCACGACCTCCTCGGGTGGCACGACGCCCACGGGCGGGACGACGTCCACGGGCGGAACGACGTCCACGGGCGGAACGACCGCTGCCGCAACGGACTGCAACCATCAGGCCTTGGCAAAGGCCGGCGACTCGACGAGTACGTCCACACAGTACTTGAACCTGGGCGACATGCGCCTGATCGACAATCGCTGGGGATCCGACGCGCTTGGCTGCAGCGGCACCCAGATGACGGTATCCGTCAACTCCGACAAGAGCATTGGCTATCAGTTCAACCGACCCACCTGCGGCGGCAAGAAGGCCGATCCCGATTTTCCTGAGGTCGAGTTCGGGGTTGCTCCCTTTGGCAAGACCAGTTCGCTTCGGACCAGCCCGGCGTGTTCTTCAACCGCCCTCTTGCCCATCCAGATCAAGAACCTCACCAGCGCGACTGTGAACATCGACAATTTCGCCAGCACGTACCAAAACGCAACCTACTACGACACCAACTTTGAATTCTGGATCAGCAAGAACGACCCCACCACGAGCCCCGACGGGGGCGTCTACGCCGAGATCATCGCGTTCTTGGGCTGGAACAGTGACCGGATGTCCTCGCCGAATGGTTGGCCCTGTTCCGCGAGCGGGAGCGTCAACGGGTACAACCTTTGTCATCAGAGCGATACCTGGTCCAGCGGCTGGCGCTTTTTCAACTTCAACCTCGGCAACGGTCCCCAGAACACCTTCTCCGGAAAGGTCGACATCAAGGCGATGCTCGATTGGGTCATGAAGACCTACAGTGGTTTCACCACAGATATGTGGCTGACGCGCATCGAAATCGGCACCGAGGTCGACGACAACACCTCCGGCACGGCCAAGATCAACAACCTCACCTTCGAGGTGAACGGCACCTCCAAGACCATCACGCTCGCCCAGTAGATGTGCTTAGCGCGGCCCTTGGATCGGAAGCACGATCTTGTCGCACTTCATTCGCGTCGGCCGCTGTTTCTCGGGATACGCATAGATCACCTGTCGCGTGCTCTCCTGCCCTGGCGGAATGGATTCGGATCGGTCTGCGGCCGCATTGACCTCCGCCGCTGGATCCGCGGGCCGACCGACGACCAGAGGTTGCTGAGATACGCCCTTCCCCTCCAGAACACAGGTGTCGTACGAAAACGTCTGCTCTTCACCGCTTTCGTTTCGTACGGTCACAAGCGTCCAAATGAGCTTTTCGCCCGTATCGGCAGTCACGCGGACGCCCCCTTCGCCTATGTACTCGTCGGGACCTTCCTTGACGTGTCCAAGGGTAATGGCCCACCCGTCTGCACGCTTGGACACAGGGGTGTTCATCAGGACCGAGGAACACGCCGAGAAACCGCCAAGGCACATGCCAAGCAAAACCATCGTACTGACAGGACGCATGGATCTCATTTGCATTCCTCCAAGTATCCGCAACGAGCGTTGACCTGAATCTTGTAGGACAACGGTCGCCCAAAGACAAGCGCCGGGATCAGGACCACGAAGGGGTGCGGTTCGGCGCTGGAAGCTGAGCAAGGGCGTGGCCCCCAGCTGGCAGCACCATGGCTGTGACAATCAGCTCCTCGTCCACGACCAGTCGCCCCAGTAGCTCCTGGCGCGAGTCACACAGGATTTTGGCCTCTCCGACCAAGCTCGCCAGGAACACGCCCTCCGCGGGCCGGGCCTCGATATGGACGTCCGAAAACTCGAGGAAGTGCTTGAGGGTTGGATAGAGCGCCTTGTAAGTTGTCTCCTTCGCCGAAAAGACCAGACGTGCCTGGATTCCTGGCTCTTCCGCGGCACCGGCTTCACGCTGTTCCCCATCGTCGAGAACCCGCGACCACAGTTCTGCGGGAAGGGACAGCCTCGGTTCAGCGTCGATGCCAAGGCCGCTGGTTACGCCGCGGTCGGCGACCGCAACACCGCAATAACCACCGGGGCAACCATCGGTGTGCGTGATGGTCCCGAAGACTCCGGGCGGCCAGATGGGGGCCCGGTCCTGGCCAGGGAGCAGGGGAAAGCCGGTGATGCCAAGCTCAGCCAGGGCCTGGCGTGCGCACCATCGTGCCGTCGCGAACTCCAATCGTCGCTTTTCCGCCCACCCAGCCATGGCTGCCGCTTCCTCAGGATGGATGTCCTCCTGCCGAGAACACAAGGAAGACTCCCAGATCACCACGCCGGGATGTTGAAATAGATGGGCCAGTCTGGCGCGTGTCGACGAGGCAGATGAGTGGAGTCGTCGAGGCGCTGGCAAGTGGTTCAGTAGGCGTTGCGGTTCTTCTTGGCGCCGAAGATCGTCAGGAAGATGATCTTGAGATCGAGAAGGAGATTCCAATTGCGAATGTATTCCAGGTCGTGCTGGACCCGCTGCTCCATCTTGTCCAGCTCTGCGGTTTCGCCACGCCAGCCGTTGACCTGAGCCCAACCGGTGATGCCTGGCTTGACCATGTGGCGAAGCATGTAGCCGTGAATGAGCGAGCGGTACTGCTCGTTGTGCGCGACGGCATGTGGCCTGGGACCGACCAGCGACAGCTCGCCGGTGAGGACCTGCAGGAACTGCGGGAACTCGTCCAACGAGGTTCGTCGCAAGAAACGTCCAATCCTGGTCACCCGCGAGTCGTTCTTGGAAACTTGCTGCACGTTCGGCCCGTCCTCGCAGACGGTCATGGTGCGGAACTTGAGGATTCGAATCTTCTTGCCGCACAAGCCGTAGCGCCACTGGCGGAAGAAGACCGGCCCCGGCGAGCTGACCTTGATGGCGATGGCGACGCAAGCCATGGGGATCAGGGTTAGCGCCACGATCAAACTGCCAATGACCAAGTCCTCCAAGCGCTTGACCCACGCCACGATCCCTTCGAAAGGCGAATTGTGGACGCTGACCACCGGGATGCCACCCAGCTGACTCCAGTGGGCGCGCATGAGGCTGTAGTAAAGGAAGTCCGCCACCATGTAGACCGTCACCGTGGTGTCGGCCAGCGCCGAGAGAATCCCAGCGGTGCGCAATTCGGCACGCAGCGGAAGCGCGACGTAGACGACGTCGATGGCACCCTGACGGCACTGCTGAACCAGATTGTCAGAGGTGCCGAGCACTTTGCACTTTGGGTGCTTGGGGATGTGCCGCCGTTTTTCGGAGCGGTCGTCGTACACGCCCTGAAGGTCGAGGCCGAGCCAGGGCAACTCGTCGAGCGCCGAGGCCAAACGCTCGGCGTCCTTGGTGCATCCGAGGATCGCCACCCGCCTGGTGTTGTGGCCTTGGGCGCGCAACACGCGCAGCCCGATGCGAACACCTGCGCGCAGGGTGCAAAGCATGACCGGCGCCAGGACAAACCAAAGAGATGCAGCGACGCGGGAGTAGTGCGTCGACGTCTTGGTGAAGAACCAGAACGCAAGCAAAGTGAGCGGCACCGGCAACCAGGAAACCAGGGTGTCCTTGATCTCGCGAACGATGGTCTCCATCCGATAGGGATGGTAGAGACCACTTACCTCGGCCGCGAATCCATAGGCAAGAAGCCCGAGGACGGTGACCGTCATGGTCTGCTCGCCCCAGGCTTCCTGGTACATCCTTCGCGCCAACATCTGCGCGAGGACGATGACTGCGACGTCGGCTAGACGCTGCAACGAACTGACCCAAGCTTCGTGTCTGCGCAACGTGCCGCCTGTCGATGTTCCCATGCTATTTCCCCCCACAAAAAATGATTAGGTTTATGGGGTTACTTGTACGGACATATGAAAAGGAAGTCAAGTGTAGTTCTCCATACAGTTCGCAACCTAAGAGTAAGTCCGCTTGGTGACAGAAGAATTCTGCAAAATAGGGTCACTGGCCAGGTGCTGCGCACCAACAGGGACCGGGGCTCGGCTGCCCGGTTAGAAGTGGATTGTCAGAACGCGCTCGCTACTAGATGCCGAACCGGCCATATCGTTGCACGCCTTCGTGCGAATGTCGGTTACGTATGTGTAACTTCGGGGGTGAGGGCGATCCTGCTCGCCACCTGCGTCGGCAGCCAAGTGGATCTAGGCCTGTTGTGTCATCTGGCTCTTCAAGCGAAATCTATTCGCGCCCTGCGCGAGCACCTGCCGGCCGCCTGGATGATCGGCGTCGGGGTCAGTTTCAGCTTCATGGCCAGGGACCTGAAGCGGGCACCGGTGTGGATGCGCAAGGCGGGCCTCAAGTGGATTCACCGCATGCTGCAAGATCCCCGGCGTCTCGTCGGAAGGTACCTGTTCGAGGATCTGCCGTTTGCGCTACGCTTGTTTCCGCACGCGTTCCTGTCACGCATGCGCCGTCGCGGGTAGCCGCTCAATTTCTGTCGCCGCTCCGCCGATGGTGTCGCCCATGGCACTCATTTCTTGGTCCGACAACATGAGCGTGGGCGTGGCGAAGATCGACAAAGAGCACAAGGGGCTCATCGATCTGATCAATCTGCTCCACGGAGAGATGCTGGCAGGCAAGAGCAAGGACGCGCTGGGCACCGTGCTCGACAAGCTGATCGTCTACACGAAAACGCATTTCGCTACCGAAGAGACGCTCTTTCGTACGCACAGCTATCCGCAGGCAGCGGCGCACCTCAAGGAACACGAGGCGCTGACCCAGAAAGCGCTAGCGTTGCAGGCCGATCTCAAGGCTGGTAAGGCCGTGATCAGCGCACCCGTGCTGGACTTCCTGCGCGACTGGCTGACCAACCACATCCTCAAGCAGGACATGGCCTACAAGCTGTTCTTTGCGGGCAAAGGCGTGAAGTAGCAGGAACGGTCTCCGGGGCTCTCGCGCAACGACTACTCGTTTTCCCTCAGGCTGAAACGGACTTTGTAGGACGGCACGCGCGTGGGCACAGGTTTGCCATCGCGCTCTCCGGGCGAGAATGAGCAAGCTTGCACCGCGTGCTTGGCAGCTTCCGTCAGGCCGGCGCCCAGCCCCTGCAAGACCTTGATGTCGCGCACGCGACCGCGCTCATCGACCACGAAGCTCAGGATCACCAAGCCTTCAAGGCCCGCTTCACGCGCTTCGTCGGTGTAGCGACCGCTGCACTCGCCTTTGGGCAAGGGCATCTTGGTCACTTCATACACCGGCACCGGGGCCATCAGGCGCCTGGTCGCACTTCCGTCGGCGTCACCCTCCTTTTCACGCGGCTTCGCCTGCAGCGTGTTGCCCACGCGGAAGCTCGGCCCAGTTCCAGCCGCCGAGGTCGATTCCATCGAGATGCCGAACACCGGCGTGTCGCTGGCGTTGTCCGAATCGGCCGGCCGCTCGGTCGGCGTGAGGTTCTTGGTCGGCGCGATCGGCTTTGCCGTGTCGGCGACCCGACGCGCGTGGCGGGCTGGTACCTCGTGCACGGGCTGCTTGCTGGGCTCCTCGCCCTTTGCCGGCTCGGGCTCGGGTTCGGGCGCGGCCTGGCGTAAGTTTACGCTCAGGATCACAGACTCTGCGGCTTCCACCCGCGCCGGCAAATGCGCCGTGCCTCGCGCCAGCAGAAAGTGGCTGGCCAGCGAAGCCACCGCACAAATCCCGAGGCGTTTGGCGTAGGTCATTCCTTTTCCAGCGGCGGAGTCAGTCCCGCCGGATCGATCTGGATCGCGAACGAGGTGACACCCAGCGATTTCACCAGGTCGAGCACCCACACCACGCGGCCGTGAGAAACATTCTTGTCGCCCGCGATGATGGTCTGGGTCTTGGGATCCTTGGCGACCGCCGATTGCACGGTGGCACGCAATTCCGCAGGCGTGGTTTCGGCGCCATTCAAGTACATGCGCCCCTCGCGTGTCAGCGTCACGGCCAACGTCGTGGTTGGCACGGCGGTCGACTGCGCGGCCTTGGGCAATTGCACTTCAATGGCTTGCTTGGCGATGAGGTGCGCGGTGAGCATGAAGATGATGAGCAACACCAGCATGATGTCGACCAGGGGCGTGACATTGATGTCGGTGATGAGCCCGCGCCGCCTTGCCGTAGCCATTACTTTGCCTCGCGTGTTCCAGATGAAGCGGGCTGAGATTTGACGTAGGCGAGGATTTGGTGGCCCACGGCATTGGCCGCCGCCATGGCGGTTTCCACGTGGCGCATGAGAGCGTTGTAGGTGGCCACCGCCGGCAGCGCGACCAAAAGACCGATGGCGGTGGCTACCAGCGCCTCGGCGATGCCGGCCATCACCGCCTGCGACCCCATGGCCGCGCTGGTGGAGAGATCGTGAAAGGCGCGCACGATGCCGAGCACGGTGCCGAAGAGTCCGACGAAGGGTGCGTTGCTGCCCAGGGTTCCCAGAAAGGCCAGGCCGCGCTCGTAGTGCAGGCGATCGGTTTCCACCACCGCGGCGATGTGCTCCTCGATGGCCGCTGCGCCGTCGGCGATGTGGTCGAGGCAGGCGCGCGCCACCGTAGCTTCCATTGAATGCGCTTCGCCGAGTGCCTTGCGCGCCGCTTCGGGCCCGGATTTTCGCAACGCCGCCAACATGTCGGCCACGTGCTGCCGCTGGCGGCGCGAGCGGGCGAAGAACCACAGGCGCTCCAGCACCACGGCCGCGGCGGCGATACTGAGTCCGATGAGCAACCACAGCACCCAGCGCGAGCCAGCGCGCAACATCAGGTCAAGGGCTTGAGAATCAATTGAAGAATGGTTCATGGTGTTTCCTCAGAGTCGGGCACGAATGCCCGCGGTGGGCAGGACGTAGCGGATATAGGTGCCGGGGGTGACCTCTTCCGGCAAGAGGGCGGCATTGAGAATGTCGATGTAGAAGTCGAGCATCCACTTGTTCCAGACCGCGCGCTTGTCGATACGCAAGTCGACGCGGGAATAGCCGTCGGCGCGGGCAGTGTTGTATCCGGAGGTTGTAGTTTCGGGCAGGCCACTTTGATATTGGAAGCGCACACCCAGATCCCAGTTACGCGGAAGTCGCAAACCGGCCACCAGATTCACGAGATGGGTGCGGTCGAAATCGTAGGGTACCCACGAACCGTCGCGATAGCGCTCGGAGCGCGAAAGGGAGTAGGACAGCCAGCCAAACAAACCGCTCTTCGATTCGCGGCGGATCATCGCTTCGATGCCGTAGGCCCGGCCGGTAGTGGGCGAGGCCAGCCGATCCAGGAGTTGCTGGGCCGTGGTCGTGGGCGGGATGGTGGTGCCAGGAACTAGCGAGGTGTTGCCAGTTGTGTTGAGATCCTGCGAATTGACCGAGAGGTCGAAGATGGTCGGATTCATGTACGCGAAGTAGCCCTCCAGGCTCAGGCTGAAGTGCTCGCGCAACGGCGCTTCGACGCCCAGGCTGGTCTGAATCGATTCCTGCAAACCGTACCTGAGCGGCATGGTGTCGAAGCCAGGCAGGGGCAGCACGAAGCGCGGCGGCTGGTGGTAGATGCCGACCGCGCCCTTGAGCCAGACCGCGTTGGCGTCGCTGCCGGCCGCCAGCTCGGGAAGCTGCCGGTCGGTCAGCTTGTAACGCAAGGTCAGTCGAGGATCGGTGGACGACTTGGTGGTATTGCGATCGTAATAGACATCTTCGCGCACGCCCGGACGGATAAGCCAGCGCGAGGTCGGCCGCCACAGCCCCTCGATCAGCGCCGTGCCCACGTAGAGCGCGTGCAGATCCTGCGTGAAGGTACTCAGACTGATGGCGTTCGCACCCGCGGTCGCGGACGGTTGACCTTGATTGAAGTCGTGGAAACTTCCCTCTAGGCCCCAGACCAGCGTGAACCGTTCGCTTGCGCGGTATTTCCAACGCATGCTGGGTTCGAGAACCCAGGTTGCCACGTTGCTGCCCGAGCTGTCGGTGTGGTCGTAGCCCAAGACCAATCGGTACAGGCCATCGAAATTACCGCTGCCGTGGTAAGCGCGCAGGTCGGCCCGGTCGAAGTCGAGGATGAGCGCGGGGGCGAGCGGCGGATTGGAGCTGCCAGGCGGGGCCGTAGACGATGGCGTGTCGAGCTCGTCCTTGGCACCGAAGAACATGGCCGTCCAGCCGTTGCGCGGATTGCCACCGTCAAGGCGGAACTGGTAGTCCCAATACGAAAGCGAAAGCTGATTGGTGGCCAGGCTGAGCAACATGCCGGGATAGCCGTACCGTGCAGCCGCGGTCGCGGTGACGCCGAGACTGGGGATGGGTTCGCGCACGAATCCGCCGGCTTGGGTCAGGTTGGCGTCGAGATCGACCAGCTTCTCGTCGGAGCGCGCACGACGGGTGCGCCCGTCGATGATACCGCCGGTATATCCGCCATAGAGCACCGGCGCGCCACCGGGGAAGAACTGAATCTCGTCGATGAACTCGGGATGGATCACGCTGGTTCCGACCAGCAGGTGGTACAGAAGCGGGATGCGCGTACCATCGAGCAGGTAGCCGGTCGAGCTGGGGCTGGCCCCGCGGATCACGGGATAGGGAAGCAGGGAAATGACAGACGCTGTGCCAGGCAGGGTTTGAATCACCCGAAAGGGATCGCCGAAGGTGCCAGGGATCTGCTGGATCTCGGCACCGCGCAAGGTGATGCGCGAAACTTCCTCGCGTTGCTGATCGCCGACGATGACCATTTCGTAGGGGTCGTAGCGCTCGCGCTCGATGTAGTAGGTCACCGCCAGCTCTTGTTGCGGCGCCAGGTGTTCCTGCTGCAGGAAGGAGTTGCAGTTCGGAGCGTGCACGGTGACGCGGGCGTCGCCCGCAGGCACGTGCAAGCGGAAACGGCCCTTGGCGTCGGAGTCGACCGAATAATGGCGTTCGCCGACCAGCGCAACCACCGTGGCATTTGCCACCGGAAGCCGCGTGCCCATCTCGATGAGCCGGCCACGCAACGCCGACACCAGTGGCGGGCCTTCCTCGGCGGGCGGCGGCGGGGGCGGAGGCGGCTCGAAGGTTTGCGTGAAGGTGATTTCGACCGGCACCGGCTTGCCGCCATAGCGCGCGGGTTCGAATTGGAAGGCTTGCGCCGCGGCCACCACCGCGTCGTCGAAGACCGGCAGCGAGTGGGTGAGCAGCTCGACTTTGTGGACAGCGCCGTCCACCCCGACGGACATCTTGATGCGCACGACGATGGGTTGCTCGTGGGCCGGCGCATTCGCGGGATAGGGAACCGTGGTCGGGTGCAAGGGCTGCGGCGGTTCAAGCGTCGCCACTGCGACTGTGTCCGGCGCGGCATCGGCTGGTTCACCCAATGCGGGTTCACTATCCATCGCCGATCCCGCATCGGGCACCTCCGCCCGCGCCGGCCACGCCAGCAAGAAGGAGCAAGTGGCGAGCGCCAGTCCGGCACGCGTTGCTAGCGCCACAGGATCCCCCAGATGATCGAGCCGCCGAGATGCGGCCACCATTGCCGGCGCACGATGGGTGTGGCGGTGTCGGGTTCGACGAGTCCGGTATCATCCACGCAGGCGGTCCACTGGCCGTTCATTTCGAAGGCCAATCCCATGGCCGAGCGCGGTCCCAGCACCGTCATCCACTCGGCACGCGCAAGGCCCGTCACGCCCACACCGCTGCAGCTTGGCAGCGGCGGGTTCGCGCTCGGAAAGGTGTAAGACGAAGAAAGGGTGCTGGGCTGGGGATCGGGATTGGACCGCGAGCTTGAGGGTTCGAGGATGCCGCCGAATCCAATGCCGATCGCGAGCGAGAGGTGTTGCGTGGCATGCCAGGTGGGTTCAATGGTGCCGGCGAAGCGCAAGCCTCTCATCGCACCCGTGGCGTAGAGGTACTGGAGCGAGCTCATGAGCGACCAGTCCTCGTCGAGGCGCAGGCCCATGCGAATGGTCGGGCCGATCACGTTGGCATTCGGCGGACCGCCGATACCATACAGACGGCCGTAGACCAGGCCAAGCCCGAAGCGGAAACCCGGTTTCGTCCACAGCGCGCGGTCGCTTTCCGTAGGCAGCGAAAGGCGCGGCGGCGGATCCTCGTCGAAGACGGGCCTGCGCTCTGTGGTGACGGGCAGTCCGACGCCGGGCGCATCAAGCCCAAGCGGAGTATACGCGCCGGCCGCCATGGCGCCTGCCGCTCGCGTAAGCGCGAAAAGAACGAGCGTGCTGGTGAGGAAGTGGGATCGAGATGTCATGGCGAGGGTGGGCACAGCGTTTGCCACCAGGCAGGCGGCGTTGCAGTGATGTCCCAACTCGGCGGCGAGCAGGATGGGTCGGTATTGCAACCGCGCAGGGTGTAGTGGATGGTGTATTTGCAGGCTTCGCCTATCGCGCTCGAAATCACGAGTTGCTGTCCCGAGGCGACACCAGCATCGTCGCCCGGGATGTAGGGAAAACCCGTGCAAGCCCACTGGCGTCCCGTTAGGTCGGGTTGGTTGGCCGGCGCCTCACGATAGTTGGTCGTGCCATCGGTGTCGCTGGCGGTGCACGCGATCTGGGTGAGATTGGCCGGCGCCTGCAGCGGAATGGTCACCGTGTCAGCCAGCGTGGCAGTGGCACATGTCGAGGGATCTTCCGGGGGAAGCTGTCCAGCAGCGAGCGCGCCCACCGAGGCCAAGGGCAGCCCACCGTCGGCCTGGAAGAATCCGTCCGTGGCCTGCGCGAATCCGCCCGTGGAAAGGATGGAGAATCCCGCAGGTGGATCCGGGCAGTCCTTGCGTGGATAGAACGCCGCGCTTTCGTTGAAGCCACCCTCGCGATAGGCCACGCGCTGGTCGGGCAGGGTCATGGAGATGAAACTGGCGCCGTAGACGATGTCGCGCGGTCCTGCTGGACCGCCGTCGTCGTAGGTCGGGGTTTGATCTCCGCGTCGGCGATATCTAGGCGGTGAGCGCAGATCGAGGGTACCGTCGTCGTTGAGGTCGTCATACACGACCAGGCTGCCGTAGGCGATGCGCGCGGTGAGGTCGCCGACCATGACGTTCGCCGCCGGCAAGCTGTCGAGCTCGATGGTTGCGGGTACCCCTGGCTGGATTGGGGTGTCGGCGCCGACAAGATCGGGGACGAATCCGAAACTGTCTGGACAGCCGGCCGCGATCACGGCCGCTGCCGCGGGCGATTCGGGCGGCAGGAAGCAGAAGGGCTCGGGTTGCCACTGCAACCCCCACACCAGCGCGATGTGAAGATGGGCTGCGTCGGTTGCCATGTCCGTTGGCACCAGCGATGTGAGATCGCCCGTGGTCTGCACATGGATGTGCTGCAAGGGCGTGACGGTGCCGCCCAGCCCGAGCGGCTTGCCGCATGCGAGAGGGAGCAGGCTGGCCGCAGCCCCCAGGTAGCCGAGGATCTTTCTCAGGGTTGCCATGACACCCCCGCTCCGCTGGTCCAGCCCATGCGCGCGCTTCCGCCGATGACGTGCAAAGACGGCCCACCGTTCAGGCTCAGGCCCCAGGAGTTCCACACGCGCAAAACCACTACGGCTTCGAGATCTGCCGCGGGCAACAAGGACCAATCCGTGGTTTCAAGATCGCTCCCGGTAAGACCAGCGCGATTTCCCTGCGCCCGCGTTCGGCTTTCATAGACCACAGTGGCGCCCGCACCCAGGCGCAAGCCGAACGAACCGCGTCCGGCGACGTGTTGGATGATGTCCACACAGGCGCAGCCGAATGTCGTCGTTACGAACCGTATCGATCAGGGTGTACTCGGTTGCCGTCGACCACGAAGCGCGCGCGCCCCAGGAAAGCAATCCGCCGGCAGTGGCTCGGCGGGAAAAGCCGGCGCCAACGCCCGCGCTCATGCCGGTTTGAAGCGCTGCCGGCAAGGCAAGGACCAGTTGGCTATCCAGCGTGTTCTTTGCGACCGAATTCTCTGCGGTCAACATCTGCGCCCGTGTCGGAGAGGTCGCGAGCATGCTTAGCCACGCGAACGCGAACAGCGTCTTCCACGCGAGGTGCTTCGACGAGCACGCGCAAGAGCGAAACGGCGACAACATGAGGGAGGGAATTGGCGATCGCAGAATGAAGAGAACCTAGCAGCAGCAATTGGCCGGCGCTTTCGAGAAAATACGGACTGCGAATTCCGCAAATGGGGAGTTAGAAAATCCTCATTCCGTGCATAGTACCGGGAACCGAGGCACAGCAGGCATGCAGCGAAGAAGACTCTGCTAACCGGCGATGGCCACGCCGATCAAGCGGCCGATGCCGAAGGTGGCGGCAGCGGCGAGCAGGCCGAGGAGCAACTGTCGTCCGGCCGAGTACAGCGCCGAGCGGCCCGTGAAGACAGCGATGGCCGTTCCCATCAGGCAAAGCCCCGCGCTGCCCGCGGCGATGCTGGCCACGATGGCCGTCGTGCCCTTGAGGAACATGAAAGGCAGAACCGGAACCAGGGCGCCTGTGGCGAAGAGCAACATCGAGGTGCCGGCGGCGACCCAGGGCGAGCCGCCCAGCTCGGACGGATCGATGCCGAGCTCCTCGCGCGTAAGCACGTCGATGGCGGCCTTCGGGTCGGCCAGCAGCTTGGCGGACAGCTCGGCCGCTTCCGCGGGGGAGAGGCCCTTGGCCTCGTAGATGAGCTGTAGCTCTTGCCGCTCTTCCTCGGGATTGGCTTCCAGCTCGTCGCGCTCGGTGCGCATCTCGCGTTCGGCCAGCTCGCGCGAGCTGGTGACGGAGATCCATTCGCCCATGGCCATGGAACATGCGCCCGCCAGCAAGCCCGCCACACCCGTGAGCAGGATCGTGTGCGTGTCGACGCTGGCACCGGCCACGCCCATGACCAGGCTGAGATTCGACGATAGGCCATCGTTGGAGCCGAGCACGGCAGCGCGCAGGGCATTGCCACCCAGGCGCCGATGGCCTTTCTCGGTGCGCACGAAGCTGGCGGCGCCCAGGCCGGTCTTGGCCAAGATGGCGCGCAGCACGCGGGCGTGGGCGTGCTCCTCGCTGGTCATGGTGGTGGCCGCGGTTTCGGTCTGCGGGACGTAGTCGTTCTGGTTCTGGTATTCGCTCGAAGCGACGGTCTCCAACACCGACTTGGCGCCCCAGCGCCGCGCGCAGAAGACCAGCACGCGCGCGCGCCAGCTTGGTTTGTGCGGTCCCGGATCGTGGCCGGCGGCACGCAGCCGCGCTTCCCAGAACTCGACGTGCTTCTTTTCGATCTCGGCAAGGTTCTGGTACACGCGTGCGGTGCCGGCATCGGGCTCGTGCGCGGCCATGGCCAGGTACTGTTCGGTGCTGTCGACCTCGGCCTGCCAGTTGGCCAGATAGCGCTCGATATCGTGTTGGCTCTCGGCCGTGCTCATTGCTTGGCTCGCTCGCTCTCCACCGGCTTGGCCTCCGCCTGCTCGTGCAACTGGAACAGCTCTTCGATGGCGCTGACCAGAAGGTCGGTGTGCCAGTCGCCGAAGTTGTCGTCCTTGGCCCATTCGCGCAGGCGCTCGGTCGGCGTGTGTAACATCTTCTCGACGGCGGCGGCGAGCGCTCGCTGCAAGCTTTCTTTCTGCGCCGGTTCGAGGGATGTGCGCTGGCCACGCAGACTGCGATCGAGCTCCGCTTCGAGGGTGGTGCGGAAGCGCTCGCGCAGGGCCACCAGCGTGGGGGTGATGCGCTCGGCATGGGTCCGGCGCAGAAAGCTGTCGGTTTCCTCCCCGACGATGGCGATGGCTTTCTCGGCCTCGCGCCGGCGGTCGGCCAGGGCCGTGTCCGCGACCCGCGACAGATCGTCCACGTTGTAGAGAAAGACGCCGTCGAGGTCGGCGATGCGCGGATCCACGTCGCGGGGAACCGCGAGATCGACCAGGAACAGGTTGCGCCCGTGGCGCTGGCGCCGGGTTTGGGCGAGCTGCTCCAGCGTGACCACGTAGCCAGGCGCGCTGGTGCTGCTGACCACGATGTCGGCCATGGCCAGCAAGCTGGGAAATTCTTCCCAGGATTTCGGCTCGGCGCCGAGTTTCTGCGCCACCTCGCGCGCACGTTCGAGGGTGCGTCCGACGACAAAGACCTGCGCGCCGGCCTTGCCAAGAAGGGTCGCGACCAAAGTCGCCATCTCGCCCGTGCCCACCAGCACCACCTTGTGACCGCCAAGCTCGCTGAAGATTTCGCGCGCCAGATCCACGGCCACCGTCGGGATGCTGACCTGGCCGGCGCCAAGAGCGGTTTCGCTGCGCACGCGCTTGGCCACGCGGAAGGCGTGCTCGAAGGCGCGGTTGAGCCAGGGTCCCACTGCGTGCGCGCCGCGTGCGCAGGAAAAGGCGTCCTTGAGCTGGCCGAGAATCTGCGGTTCGCCCACCACCAGCGAGTCGAGCGAGCTGGCCACGCGAAAAAGGTGCTCGATACCGGCGCGGTCGTCGCGCACGTAGAGGTGCGGGCGGACCTTGGGGGCGACCGCCTCCAGGGCGTCCACGATGCTCGCGCCGAGCTCGCCCGGCGTTTGCGTGCTGCCCGGCTGGGTCGCGGCCATCACCTCCACGCGATTGCACGTGCACAGCATGATCATCTCGCCGGCGCGGGTGCGCTGCTTGAGATCGGTCAGGCGCTGGGCCAGCTCGGCCGGTGCCACGGCCAGGCGTTCGCGCACCTCGACCGGTGCGCTCCGGTGCGACAGTCCGACGACGACGATCACAGACCGTCTCCCAGCAAGGCGCGCGCGATGTAGAGGGCAATGACGACGAAGATCCCCAGCGCCCCCCCCAGGGTAGCGTACGCGGGCCGACGCCCACGCCAGCTTGCGACGTGGCGCAAGACCAGCACGGCCAGGAGAAGCAGCCAGCTTGCCCCCGACAACCCGGCGCGGAATTTGTCGCCCGCGGTGATCACCTCGGCATGCCTGATGACCATGCGGCCGGTGAGCAGTCCGATGGTGAGCAGGGGCAAGCCAATCCACAGCAAGCGGTGCACGACCGTATCGAGGGACTCGAGGGGCGGCAGCTTGGAACCCTGGCCCAGCACGCGTCGGGACTTCAGGCGGCGCTCGTTCACCAAATAGAAAGCGCTGGCGCAACCGGCGACGAGCAGGATGCCGCCGCCCAGCAGGTTGGAGGTGATGTGGATGGCCATGAGCCAGCGCTGGTTGGGCACGGGCGTGCTCGCGGCAAGCATGCGCGCGGTGATGAGGAATACCGCCGCCGAGGCGGCCACGAATCCACCCAGGGCTTCGAGATGGCGACTGCGGCTGAGCACGACGTAGCTGGCCACCCCGACGAGCGAAACGATGCCCAGGGCCGAATGCAGGGAATAGACGGGACAGCGGCGGTCCATGACCGCGAAGAGGATCAAGTAGACGAATTGAAGAACCGCCCCCATCTCCAGCACCCGAGGTGCCCACTTGGGTCCGAGGTGAACGGTGGCCCGACGCCGGGCTTGCGCAAGAAAAAGCAGGCAGGCGGCCAAGTAGCTGGCCGCGCTAAGAATGAAGGAAGCCCAGAGTATTTCGCGCATGGCTGACCGCGTTCAGGACAAGACCTTACCATCAAGTCGGCAAGCCACCAGATCCCGCGACAAGCGGCGGGCAGCCCTAAAACAACCAAACGGTTCCGGCGATGGTCAGGAATCCAAAGGTGCTGTAGCCGACAATCTGGTGGGTGCGGGCCATGGTGCGCAAGTTGTTGGGGTTGCCAGCGTTGGCCTGATGGGTGGTCCACCACCCGAGCACGCCCTCGGTCACCATGCCCAAGGTGGCGCCAATCACGGCGATGCGATGGATGAGGCCGCTATCGAAGTGCAGCGGCTTCTTGTACGGCGTGGGTGCGAAGAGGGCGAAGGCCGCGGTGGCGGCGAACGCCACGCTGGTCGACAGTACCAGGATTTGGTGCGTCCCCTGCCACTTGTTGCTGCCACCGCCGCCATAGAGCTCGTTATAGTTGAGCTGCCCGACGGTCACCGTCGCCGCCATGAGCGCCCAGGTGGCGATGCCCAAAGTCTGGTGGGTCTTCAGCATCCAACGTCGGGTCTGCCCTGCCTGTTCGCGCTCGGCGGCTTCCGCGTCGGATTTTTCGTCACCGGCCTCGCCCGAGGCTGAGCCCGCCGACTTGTCGCCGAAGAAATCGAAGTCGAGGGGTGGCTTGCCCGCGGCGGGCTTGTCGTCGGCGGGCTTGTCCTCGGGGGCCGCGGTCTTCTCAGTTTGCGATGTGTCATCGGTTGGCGGCGCCCTCTTGTGGTGCTTTTTCTTTGCAGCGACTGCCTGATTGGAAGCGCCAACGAACACTAGAATGAATACCAATGACGGCAGTAACTTCATGGACTCTCGGCTGTTCGGGGTGGAAGGAATGAATTCGGACCTTAAAAGGAGTATTTTCGTCTGCTTGTCGTTCCTACGCACGTCTCTTTGATGGTTAGTGCCGCCACGAGGCTTTAATAAGGCAGACCGAAACCATCCTGATTCAACATTCATCGTAGTAAGTATCACGCTCAGATTCGTGTCACACTCGAGTTCGGGCGAAGTTGACCTGTGGTCGTCATTTCGAAGTGGAGTGAATGCAATGAGACTCTTTTCCGCCGTTGTCTTGATGCTTGCCTTCTTCGGATCTTGCAGCTACGGCGTGGCCGACATCAGCGGCGTACCCGACAATCCGACCTACAGCAAGGACATCTATCCGCTCTATCGGGACCACTGTCTGCTTTGTCACAGCTCGCCACCCGATCGAGGGGCGCCCAGCTACTTTCGACTCGATGTCTACGATGATACGAACAACGTGACCGGGGCGATGAACATGGCCTCATCTTCCGCCTACGACGTGAGCATCAACAAGATGCCACCGGGAGCCAAAAGCGGTGACGGTGTGGGCCCGAACGGGCGAGCCATGCTGCAAAAGTGGGCAGACACGCAGCCCGAGCCGCCCCGGTAGAGGCACGATCGGGGCTTCGATTCGCGCTTGGGATCCGCACCTCGGGTGAAATCATGTCTGAGCTTGCTTCTCACGGGGCAAGCGAGGAAAGTCTGGCCATGGACTTCCAGGAACTGATTCGTGTGCGCCGCAGCTTGCGCGGTTACAAATCGGATCCGATCGGCGAGGACGTTCTGCATCGCGTGCTCGGCGCCGGCCGAATCGCACCCACCGCGGCCAACCTGCAACCCTTTCATTTGATCGTCGTGACCGATGCTGATACTCGTGCCCGCATGAAAACGGTCTATGCGCGCGATTGGTTCTACACCGCGCCAGTCATCGTCGTCGGTTGCGTCGAGCCAGCCAAGGCTTGGCAACGTGCCGACGGGTTCAACGCCGCGGAGCTCGACATGGGCATCGTCATGGATCACATCGTCCTGGCCGCCACCGAGGAGGGGCTGGCCACTTGCTGGGTGTGCAACTTCGATGAAGCGAAGACCAAGGAAATCCTCTTTGTGCCGCCGGAGGTGCGCGTGCTGGCGATGACCCCGCTTGGCTACCCCAACGCGGAGCCACGACCGTTCGCGCGCAAGCGGATCGAGGATCTGCTGCACAAAGAGCGTTGGTAGCGGATACTGCAGCCGCTACTGCCAAATCCGCACGGGCACTCGGGGCAGATGCTCCAGATTGGCGCCGACTTTCGCGGCACATGGCTTGCTTTGTCACGGTGATGAACCAACCCATGACAAACCCAGCACATCAAGGACCTGTCGCGGCCAGTCGGAAGGGGTTGGCGAAAGCCGGGGCTGGTGATAGCTACCGAGGCAAGACATGAAATGGTTGAAATCGAAGACGCTGTGGGCGGTGGTCGCCCTGATTGCCATCGCGGCTGGCACCGGGCGTTTCGTTCTCAAACGTCGCGCCGCTCGGCCGCCGGTCCAGTGGGAGACCTCGACCGTGGATCGCGGACGCATCGTTGCGCGGGTTACGGCCACCGGGATCCTGTCCGCTCTCGTTACCGTGCAGGTGGGCAGTCAGGTCTCGGGCTCCATCCAAAAGCTCTACGCGGATTTCAATTCGCCGGTGAAGAAGGGCCAGATCATCGCGAAGATCGATCCGCGTTTGTTCCAGGCGTCGCTGGAGAATGCGCGGGCAAACTACGCCCAGGCCAAAGCAACGCTGATGAAGGATCAAGTCCAAGCTCGTTTCAACGAGCGGCAGTCCAAGCGTCAGGGCGCTCTGGTCAAGGACAAGCTCATTGCGCCGGCGGACTTCGACACCGCGGAATCGGCTGCGGGAACGGCGCTGGCCCAGGTGGAAGCTGACAAGGCCAACGTCCAGCAAGCGCGCGCCGTGCTTCATCAGGCGCAGGTGAACCTGGAGCTTACCAACATCATCTCGCCCACGGACGGGGTGGTCATTTCACGCAACGTGGATGTTGGCCAGACCGTGGCGGCATCGCTTTCCGCGCCCATCATCTTTGTCATCGCCGAGGACTTGCGCAAGATGCAGGTCGATACCAGCGTGGCCGAAGCCGACGTGGGCAAATTGACTGCGGGCATGGACGCGACCTTCATGGTGGACGCCTACCCGGGCGAGAAGTTCAAGGGTAAGGTGCGCCAGATCCGGAACGCGGCCCAGACCCTGCAGAACGTGGTCACCTACGACGCCGTGATCGATGTGAACAACTCGGAATTGAAACTACGGCCTGGCATGACCGCCAACGTGAACTTCGTCTTTGCCAACCGGGAGGACGTGCTGCGCATCCCCAACGCGGCCCTGCGCTTCCGTCCGAGTAGCGAGGTTTTTACCGCGCTCAAGATGGAGCCCCCCAAGCGCGCGCGCGGCGGCGACGGTGCGGACGGTGCCAAAGGCCAGGCAGGCGGCGGAGCCAAGGCACCGGGGGCACGTCAGCATGCTGGCGCAGGCGGTGGTGCTTGGGCCGGTGCCGACGAGGCTCCGGATCGCAAATTGGTTTGGGTGCTGAAAGGCGGCCTGCCGAGCTCGATTCGCGTCAAGACAGGTACCACGGATGGCAGCAAGACCGAGGTGGTGGAGGGCCCGCTGGCGGAAGGCGATCAGGTCCTCACCGATGCCACGCTCAGCGAAGCCGCCAAGTCATCAACTCCGGTCTTGCCGGGCGCTCCTCCCGGCGGCGCGGGCCGTCGTCCCTTCTAGGTGTGGTCATGGCCAATCGGCTCATCGAGGTCGAGCAAATCTCGAAGATCTACACGATGGGGGACGTGGAGGTGCACGCGCTACGCGACGTCTCGCTGACCATCTCCGAGGGCGAATCCGTGGCGGTGATGGGACCATCGGGCTCGGGTAAGTCCACGCTGATGAACATTCTGGGCTGCCTGGATCGTCCGACGTCGGGCTCCTACCACCTGGTCGGGCGAAGAGGTCTCGACGCTCGACCGCAACGCCCTGGCCCGGCTGCGCAACCGCACCCTGGGCTTCGTGTTTCAAAGCTTCAATCTGCTGTCGCGCACGAGCGCGCTCGAAAACGTGGAGCTGCCGCTGCTCTACGCGGGCCTTTCCGGGCGCGAGCGCCACAAGCGCGCGCGCGAGGCCCTGGAGCGCGTGGGGCTGGGCGACCGCATCCACCACCATTCCAATCAAATGTCGGGCGGCCAGCAGCAGCGGGTCGCCATCGCGCGTGCTCTCGTGACCAAGCCGCACCTCATGGTCGCCGACGAGCCCACGGGCAATCTGGACTCGCGCACCAGCGTGGAGATCATGGCCCTGTTCCAGGAGCTTGGCCGCAGCGGCATCACCCTGCTGCTCGTCACCCACGAGCCGGACATCGCTCGCTATGCCTCGCGCGTGGTGGTCATGCGCGACGGGCGCGTGCAAACCGATCGGCGACAACCGCCCATGGTGGCCGACGTGGCGGCGGCCGCCGCCGAAGCCGCAGCAGCGGGGATCCCATGAGCCCATTCCAGGTTCTGCGCGTCGCTATTCGGGCGCTCCTGCGCAACAAGATGCGCTCGTTCCTCACCACGCTGGGCGTGATCATCGGCGTGTCGGCCGTGATCGCCATGGTGGCCATCGGCGAGGGCGCCAAGGCACGCGTCGCCGAGTCCTTCGCCTCCATGGGCTCCAACATCCTCATCGTGCTTTCGGGCAGCACGACCTCGGGGGGGACGCGCGGCGGTTTCGGCAGCATGCCGACGCTGACCTGGGACGATCTCAAGGCCATTCGCGCCGAGTCCAGCGCGGTTCGCTACGCGGCCCCGCAGTTGCGTTCGAGCGCCTCGGTGATCAGCGAGGATCAGAACTGGGGCACCAGCATCAATGGCATCTCGCCCGAGTTCTTCTTGATCAAGGACTGGCCAGTGGCGAGCGGCAGCCCCATCAGCCAGTCGGATATCGAAGGTGGCACCAAGGTCGTGGTGCTTGGCCAGACCGTGGTCGAGAAGCTCTACGGCCCCAGCGCCGATCCGGTCGGGCAAACCGTGCGCATCAAGAACTTCCCCTTCCAGGTGGTCGGCGTGGCGGCGCGCAAAGGGCAAACGGCCATGGGCCAGGACCAAGACGACGTGGTCTTCATGCCCTACTCCACATTTCAGGCGAAGATCCAGGGCGGGCTGCAGAAGTTCATCCCAGGTATCATCATGGTCAGCGCGGCCAGCAGCGACGACGTCGCGCGCGCCGAGAAGCAGATCACCAACCTGCTGCGCGACCGACACCACATCGCCACCAGTGCCGACGACGATTTCTCCATCCGCAATCTGACCGAGATGATGACCGCGCAGCAAGAAGGCCTCAATACCATCACCTCGCTCTTGGCCAGCATCGCCCTGGTTTCGCTGCTGGTGGGAGGCATCGGCATCATGAACATCATGCTGGTCAGCGTGACCGAGCGCACCCGCGAGATCGGCATCCGCATGGCCGTGGGCGCGCGTCCACGCGACGTGCTGGCGCAGTTCCTAGTCGAGGCGCTCGCGCTCTCGTGCTTCGGCGGCATTGTCGGCGTGCTCTTGGGACTCTTCGCCGCCAATCGTTTGGCCAATCACTTTAGCTGGCCGGTGCTGATCCGCCCCGACATCATTGTCATTGCGGTCACCTTTTCCGGGCTCGTGGGCGTGGTCTTCGGGCTTTATCCCGCCCTCAAGGCCTCGCGCCTCGACCCCATCGATGCTCTGAGGTTCGAATGAAACGACTGTTTTTCTTGGCTATTGGGTGCATGGCGGTCGTGGCCCAGGTGCGCGCCGCCGAACCCGACAACCGCGTTCTCACCCTCGACGAGGCTCTGCGCCTGGCCCGCATGAATCACCCTCAGTTGCACGCGGCCCGCGCTCAGACCGAAGTTTCCACCGCGCGCGTCGCGGAGGCCAAGGCGCCGCTCTTGCCGCAGGTTAATGGCATTGTTTCCTACGGGCGCTCGACGTCCAACTATGTCCCCTCGCCCGGAGCGCTGCCCAAGAGCATTCCAACATCGACTCAAACCGGGACGTCGACCGGAACGTCAACCTCGACCTCGACGTCCACCGCAACGTCGTCTTCCGCCTCCTCTTCTTCGAGCTGGGCCACGGTGCCGTCCTACAACGCGAAGGTAACTGCCAGCGAGCTGATCTACGACTTCGGTCAGACCACGGGCAGGTGGAACGCGGCCAAGGCGACGCTTCAATCGCAGGAAGAAAATGAACGAAATTTTGGCGTGCAAGTCGCATTCAATCTGCGTTCGGCCTACTTCACCGCCGCGGCGGCACGGGCGCTCGTCAAAGTCGCGGAAGATACGCTCCAGAATCAGGAGGCCCATTTGAAGCAGACCCAGGGCTTCGTTGAGGCTGGCACGCACCCTGAAATCGACCTGGCCCAAGCGCGTACCGATCGTGCCAATGCCAAGGTGCAGCTCATCAATGCGCAGGTTGCCTATGATACCGACAAGGCGCTGCTCAATCAGACGATGGGCGTCGAACGCGAAACCGAGTATGAGGTCGCGGATCCGCCTGCCGAGAGCGTGCCGGGCGAGGACGACAGCACCGATGCCATCTTGCCGGTTGCCCTCAAGGCACGCCCGGACCTGCTCTCGCTGGCTCGACAAATCGAGGCACAGGAACTTGTCACGAAGAGCATCAAGGGAAGTTATGCGCCATCACTCGGAGTCAGCACGTCGCTTAGCGATGGCGGAGCCGACCTCGGAACTCTAGCCTGGAACTGGAGTGCCACCCTTGGGCTCAACTGGCAAATCTTTGGCGGTGGCATCACCGACGCGCAGATGCGTGAGGCGCGCGCAACGACGGCAAACCTACAAGCCCAATACGATCTTCAACGCCAACAGGTGCGGGCCGATGTCGAGCAAGCGCGACTGGGCGTCCGCGCCGCCAAGGCAACCATCGAGGCCACGCACGAAGCCGCTGTGAATGCGCGCGTCCGACTGGGGCTGGCCGAAGGCCGCTATCGAGCCGGCATCGGCAGCATGATCGAGCTCGGCGATTCGCAGGTTGCGCTCACCGCCGCTTCCGCACAGGAAATCCAAGCCGTATTCAACCTGGCCACTGCCCGCGCGCGCTTGCTGCAGGCGCTCGGCCAGCCCTGATTTCGCCGCGGTTGGGTTCCCGAAATAGGACTTGCGCGCTGCGGTTGCTTGCCGCGCGAAGCCATGCTATCGACGACAGCGATGATTTCGGCGCGCGCCGTTGCGGAGACACCAGCTCGGCCCGAGCCATTGCCCACACCCGCCTCACGATTGGCGGTGGTCGCGCAGGCGGGCCTGATGCTCTGGTTGCTCGCCGCGTGGCCGCTGTTTGTCGTCAAGTACTTGCCCCACGAGGATCTGCCTGGTCACGTCGTAAGCGCGTTCATCGTCAACAACATTTCTTCCTTCCCCGAGTACGTGGCCGCCCACGGGTTCCGGACCAATTCGGCGTTCCTGCATTGGGTCTGCGCTACATCGCATTGGCTGGGATACATGGGGGCCGCGCGGGTCTTCCTGGCTTTTGTGCTAGCCATCACGGCGCTCGGATACGCGTTTCTGCTGCACGCGTTCGGTCGCCCACGCCGCGTTTGGATCGGAAGCCTTCTCGCCGCGCCGCTGGTCCATCACTGGTTCGTGCTTATGGGGATGCTGAACTTCTCGCTCTCCTTTGCAATCTGCATCTGGATACTTGGGCTCCTCGTCCGTCAGCGCGCGCGTTGGTCCTACCCGCGCGCAGGCGCGATTGCCGTGCTGTCTGCCCTGGCCTGGTTTGCGCACAGCTTTCCGCTGGTTATCCTGGTCATGGTTGCCCTCGCAGATCTCGCTCACGCCTATCTCCGCGATCGGCCTGCCTTGGTTGCCGCCGTACGCGAGGCCGTGGCGCTCGTTCCCGCGCTGGTCATGGTCGTGCTGGGCCTCGTGCATGCTCCGGTCCAGGAGCTCGCGCACATCCCGGGGGCCGAGAATACGACGTGGCTTGGCCTGCCCGAGCTGGTGGTTCGAGGATTCAGCAATTTCGTCTTGGGGCCAAGTGTTTGGTCCATGGTCGCTCTGATTCCAGCGCTCACCCTGATCGTGTTGGCGGTGCGAGCGCGCGATGCCCGCCCACCCATTCTCTCGACCACGGCCATCGTTGCACTGGCTGTTTGTTACGCTTGCGTGCCATTCGCCGTTTCCCCAGTCTGGGCGAATTTCAACACCCGGTTCTTGCCGTTCCTGTGGGTCGCGTTGCTGGTCAGGGTTCCGACCAAGCTACCGCGCCGCCTGACGGGTCTTCTTGTCTGCGCCGCCCTGGCCGGCTCTGCCACCAGCGGCGTGTGGATGATGCGTAGGAGCGCCGACATCGAGGAATTTCGTTCGGGACTGCCCCATGTGGAAAAAGGCGCCAAGCTCTTGCCGCTTCTTTTCTCCGTGAAGTCGCCCGGCGACAACATCGAGCCGTTCATCCACGCCTGGGCGTACTACGCCATGGAGCGGGACACCAGCACGGACATGATCTGGGCCTCGCGCAGTGTGGACGCCATCCACTATCGCGTCGCTCCGCCAACGCGATTTCACCACGACTACATTCAAAACAGTCCGCGCACCCTGTTCTCCGCCGAGCGATGGTGTGCGACGCTGATGCGAGGGGCGACGCTGGTTCCCGAGGACTGTCGCGCTGCCTGGGAAAAGGAATGGCGCAGCTACTTGAAGAGCGCGAGCGAGCGATTCTCCTACGTGCTCATTTGGGATCCGCCAGCCCCGGCACTGGCGCTCATCGAGGAAAGCTACGCCATCGTGCACAGGCAAGGTCGTTTGCTGATCGGCAAACGCCGCAGCTAGGCGAGTGTCATTCGACGCGACATTCCTTGTCGTCCCTCGCGTCCAAGAGTATCTTGCGCTGCGCTGGCTCGATCATTTTTCTAGGCACTCACCAAGGAGGCGGCAACTATGTCTACGACAAGTGTCTTTGGAACGCAGGCCAACCAAGTCATCGCGCAGGCCAAAGCGGACGCACTGGCGCGGAAGACCATTTCCGTGGGCGGCGCGGCGATTCGCACGCCTTTCCCGTCGCCCGAAGACTGGCGCGACGAGCTCATCTATTTTCTGCTGGTCGACCGATTCAACAACCCGAACCAGGCTCCGCTTCAGCCTGATCCGTGTTTGCCCTATCAAGGCGGAAATTTCGAGGGCATCCGGCAGCAGCTCGGATACATCCAAGGGCTTGGCACTGGCGCCATTTGGGTGTCGCCGGTGTTGATGAATCCGCAGAAGTTTCTCGACTACTACGGCGGCTACGCCACGCAGGACTTCCTGCGCATCGAGCCGCGCTTCTGCAAGAATCCCGCGCAGGCCTTGGCGCAACCGCAGCTCGCCGATCAGGAATTCCGGCAACTTGTGGACGAGATTCACGCCAAGGGCATGTACGTCATTCTCGACATCGTTCTCAATCACGGCGGCGATCTCTTCAACTACGAGGGCATGCTCGACGCTGCCCCTTGGAAGGGCGACGGTCCCGAATACAATGTCTTCTGGCGCGACAGCAACAACGTCGCGCAAGGGGCTTGGCCGGACATCGCGCAGGTCGCGAACCTGCCGCCCGACGCTGGCGTGTGGCCACAAGAGCTGCAGCGCAACGACTACTTCAGGCGGCGGGGCGACGTGGCCGGAAGTCCGGACCTGACGCGCGGAGATTTCGGTCGCCTCAAGGAGCTGGTCACCGAGTACATGCGACCCGCGGATGGCACGTACCCGGTTCGCGACATCCTGATTCGCGCCTACCAATATCTCATCGCGAAGTTCGACATCGACGGATTCCGCGTCGACACGTTGATGTATGTCGAGCGCGACTTCGCCCGCAGCTTCGCCAATTCCATGCGCGAATTCGCGCTGTCCATCGGCAAGAAGAACTTCTTCACCTACGGCGAGGTGTGGCTTGACGACGACGAGGCGAAGATCGCCGAATACGTTGGGCGGGACACGGTGACCGACGACGTGGGCATCATCGGCGCGGATGCAACTCTGGATTTTCCACTGCGCAAGCGGCTCGAAGGCGTGTGCAAAGGGGTCATGGCGCCGGCTGAGCTGGCGCTGCACATGGATTACCGTCGAGAGGTGCAGAAGACAGTCCTTAGCTCGCACGGCGACGTGGGCGCCTATTTCGTGACCTTCGCCGAGAACCACGATTTGCCCTACCGCTTCGCGGCCTCATGCCAGCCAGAGCAGGTCACACTCGCCATCGCGTGTCTGCTGACCCTGCAGGGCGTTCCCAGCGTCTACTACGGCATGGAGCAAGGAATGAGCGCGGCTGGCAATTCGCGCGAATCGGCCCGCGAGTGTCTGTGGCGCAATCCCGCCGTGTTCGCGCAGAAACCGCAGCACGTGAATTACCAGGCCATCGCTCAGATGAGCGCACTTCGCGCCGGCAACCCGGCCTTGCGCTACGGGCGACAGTATTTTCGCCAACTCACGGGGAACAACGTCGATTTCGGCTATTCGCCCTTTCCGGGCGGCGTGCTCGCCTATTCACGGGTTCTCAACGACCGTGAAATCGTCGTCCTGGCAAATACCAGCCAGGCCCAACCCGCCACGGTGAATGTCGTCGTGGACCGGCAACTTCACCAGCCCGGCGATGTGCTGTCGGTGCTGTTCTCGAACCTACCCTTGCACGGGGCTGCGCCGGCCGTGCCTCCCGGCGCGGTATTTCTAGCCAGTGGCTGCGCGTTGGTCACCGTGGCGCTTCGTCCGATGGAGGCGTTGGTGCTGGCGTAGGAGCTAGCCGAAGCTACGGGCAAACAGGGTCTCGATAGCCGCGCGTCCGTTGGCTTCGAGAAAGCGCGTTCCGGTTCCGCAAAAGAGCGGCTGGCGGATGAGCGGTTCACCCCCGCTCTCCCAGGTTTCGCCGTTCCAGCGGAACCAGCCCGAGCGAACCTGATCGAAGACGTAGACCGGGCGATTGAAAAGGCGCGCATACTCGGCGGCGATACCCGTGCCGCCGGTGACAGTGTCGTCCGGGTTGATCTTGCCGATGACGAAAATCTCCTGCCCATTGTCGACCTGATGCCAGATGGTCTGCAACACCTTGCGGAACATGGGCGTGTCCGGATACTTGCGGTGCATGAGCTTGCTCAGGTAGCCGAGGCTGACGTCGCCGTGGCGCAGCTCCGCCTTGGTGAGAACGCGCAGGCCGCGCTGGCGGGCGTTGGCGTGTCCCTCGAAGGTGAAGTTCACCTCGTCGATACCGTAGCGCTCTGCCGCCGCGCCGAACTCCGCCTCCGCGCCGTTGGCCGCGCCACTGTAACAAATGCAGTCCTCTCGCTTCATGTTTGGATCCTGGCTTGGTGTTTCTCTGAACCGCCGAGCTCGGTCAACGCGGCATCGGCGCGGCAGGGCAGCTCTCGGCCCGCAGCGCGCGGGAGGATGTCCGATGGAAGGGCCAGGGTCAACCTCCAGGCCGTAGAAACCTTTGACACGCTCAAACAGTCGACGCCAATACACAGTCCAGGCCGCGATCGAATGTCGCGGGCGGTGTCAGCAGGCTGAGCACCAACGTGGCGCCCAGATGCAGGTCGAAAAAATAGCCCGGCTGCACCAGCGCGCCGTGTTCGCGCAGAAGGTAAAGCGCCCATTCCTCGTCGCTCTTGATTTCGGGGACGCGCAGGATGGCTGACCAACCCGCTTCGGTGGGCAGAAGGGTACAGGGCGAGTCGGGCTCGATTCGATCCACAAGGGCCCGGCGATTGCGCAGCACGCGCTCATGGATGGCGCCTCGGATGTCGGCGCCCAGCTCCAGCAGCCTGGGCAACGCCAGTTGCACGGGCGTGCTCACCGACAGATAGGTGTCGGCCACCAGTTCCAGGTTGGCGAGCGCGGGCTCGACCCGATCGCGCGGCCCGCTGGCCGCGATCCAGCCCAGCTTCATTTGTGGCAACCCGCTCGCCTTGGAAAGTCCGCCGAGCGAAAAGGTCAGCGCCGGGCTGGGCCGGCCCGCCAGCGCAAGCACGGCATCGGGCGCGGGCGCGATGGGAAAATCGGCGAAGACCTCGTCGGCAATCACGGCCACGCCGTGCTCGGCCGCCATCGCGCACAGGCGATCGTAATCCTCGGCGCCAAGATACGAGCCGGTCGGATTGTTGGGGCTGACCACGACGACGGCGGCCACGTCGGTGAAATCCAGGCTCTGGAAGTCGATGTGCCAGCGTCCGTCGAAGGCCAAGCCATAGGGCCGTGGGGCGAGTCCTTCCAGGTTGGCCAGATAGTCGAACAAAGGATAGCTCGGCTCGGGGACCAGGACGGTCTGTCCGGGGTCGCCCAGCAGCTTGAACAGCAAAGCGTAGGATTCGCTCGAGCTGGCGGTCAGCAGGATGCGGTCGGCATCGACGACAGCACCGCGACGAGCGTAGTCGGCGGCCACCGCGGCGCGGGCCTGCAGGTGTCCGCGCGGCGATGGCAGGTAGAGGGCGGCAGTCGGATTCGCAAGGGCCTGAGCGATGGCCGCGGCCGGGTAGGGCAACTCGGCTTGCGTGGGATTGGAAAGGGTCAAGTCGAAGAATGGAAGGCCGCTCGCCCGGCGCTCGGCCTCGGCAAGGGCCAGCCGGTTCTCCTGCGCGCCCCACGCGAGTCGCTGCGAGAACCGCACGGGCGGGTTCACAGCAGGCCCAGATCCTCGGCGCGCACGAATCCCTCAAGCCCGTTGGCCAGGCGCACGCGCACCCAGTCCTGATCGCGATCGAGCACGCGTACTCGCAGTCCGCCGTGCACCTCGAAGCTGGTGCGGAAGTTGCTGTCTGCGCCTTCCTTCACGGCCACCGTATCGGGCAGGACAACGGCAAACGGGATGCGGTCGAGGTTCATGCGGCCGAGCAAGAGCGCGCCAGCTAGCAGGGCCGCCGCGCCCAGAACCGCCGCGGCGGTGGTGATCGCCAAGCGCGAATCCTCGGCCATGCGCCGACGCACGAAGAGCAACCCGAAGCACCCGAGGTACAGGCCGCAGAACAGCCAGACCTCCGTCGACGGGCTGAAGAAGGTCGCGATGCGGCTCCACAGCGGCTCGCGCTCGGTGCCCTCCAGCTTGTCGTGGGCGCGCTGGTCGGCCAGCTTGCGCGCCTGGGTCACATTGAAGCGCGCATCTTCGTCGTCGGGCGCGACGACCAGCGCGCGCTCGAAGGCCCAGATGGCGCGGCCAAGCTGTCCCTGGCGGAAGTAGGTAACGCCCAGGTTGTAGTAGAGATCGGCCGAGACCACATGCTGCTTGTCGAGCTGCTCGTAGGCCGAGGCCGCGCCAGCATAGTCGCCGCGCAGGTGCGCCTCGTTGCCTCGCTTCCAGGCCTGATCGAGAAAGTCTGCGCGGGCTTGCGACGCGAAGACGGCCAGTAGCGCGCAAATCGCGGCAGTGCTGACGGCTTCCCCCAACCTCATGCCGGACCTCCCGCGCCCGCTTGCAGCTTTTCGAAGGCCTCGATGATCTCGCTGGCTCGGTCGATGGCTCGGCTGGCTTCTTCGGGGTTGATGCTGCCCGGCGCGAAACGGGCGCGGTCGCAGGTGTCGAGCGCAGAAACGGTGCTTTCCGTCAAACCCTGTCCAGCGCCGATGCTGGCAAGGGCCGCGCGTAGTTCTTCGCGCGACATGCCGGCCACCGGGCGGCCGACCCTGCCGGTAAGGAACTCGCTGAGCACGCGTTCGATTTCGCCCAGCGACGGGGCCAAGCGGCCGTCGCGCAGATGGGCCATGGCGGTGCGCAGGCGGCGGTTGGCCGAACGGCGCAACTTGCGTCGTCGCTTGCCTTCGGTTTCCTGGCCGAGGCGGGCGCGCGCCACGCCGAACAAGCTGACCAAGCCGAGGAGGAGCGGCGGCGCGACAGCCACGCCGAGCAGCGCCGGCGAGTGATAGAGCGCGGAGCCGAGGTCGCGGCGCAGGGACGGGCGACTGCGCAGAGGGCGCACGTCGAGGGAGAGCAGGTTCTCGCTGCCCGAGGCGGCCGGCGTGGCCACCGTCGCTGGCACGCGCGCGCCTTGTGCGAGCGTGGCCTCGCCCGTGACCACGAGATGCAGAGGCTCCGTCTTCGCCGTGGCGTAGGCGACCTTGTGCGTGTCGAAGTAAGTGAAGGAAAAAGCAGGCAAGGTGGTTTGGCCCGGACGTTCGGGCAGAAGCAGGTACTCGGCGGTCTTGCTGCCGCCGATAACGTCGCCGCGATTCATCTGCACGTTCACCTTGGGCTCGTAGATCTTCCAGCCGTCGAGGCGGGGCATGCCGGGCAGGGCGATCTTGCGCAAGTTACCCTGACCATCGACGCGCAACTTGAGCGTGATGGCATCGCCCACCTGGACCTGGTTGCGGTCGACCTCGGCGGCAATCGAGAAGCGCCCCACCGCCGACGGATCGAACCCCGCGGGAGCGCCCGCCGGCAGTGGCACGATCTCGATGGTAACGGGGTCGGCCTTGAGGTGCTCGCTCTTCACGGTGGCGCCGAAGAAGTCCACGCGCGAGATGTCAGCCTCGAGCGGCGTGATGGTGTACTTGCCCGGTTTGAGGCCGAACAGGGCCTTGCGCATGAGCGGCGCGAAGAGGTACACGCGCCCCTCGATGACTTGCTCGGACAGGCTGAGGCCGCCGCGATTTTGCGGAACCTCCAGCTCTTCAGCCCAGAAGCCATCCGTGCGCGGCTCTTTGGTCGGCGCGTAGTTGTTCTGGCGCTCGGTCAGGTACATCTGCCATTCCACCGTGATTTGCTCGCCTGCGAACGCCTTGGTCTTGCTCGGGACCACGCGCAGGAAGTTGCGCCGGCCGGCTGGCTTGGCGGCTTCTGGCAGGGGCTCAGGCTCGGTGTCGGGTTCGAGATCGGGGAAGAAGAAATTGGCGCCGGGAAAACCGGGGACGCCACGCGGGAGTTGCCGCTGCTGCGGGGCCGGTTGCGCCTGCCCGCTGTCGACCACGGTTACGGCAACTTTTTCGGTGCGTAACTCTCGGCCGTCGACGCGCACGCTGGCCGGCGCGATGGTCAGCTTGCCCTTCTGAAGCGCGACCAGCTGGTAGTGCCAGCTATAGATCTGGCGCATGAACCCGCCGCCGCCGCCGCCCATCTGGATCTGCGTGGACTGGCTGGGCTGCTGGGCCACGATGCGAAAGCCGCGGAAATCGGGCGGCCGATAATCCTCCATGCGCGCGTTGTCGAGGGAGAGACTGACCTCGAAGGGGAAGGCTTCACCCACGCCAACCGGGTTGCGGCCGGCTCGCGCCGTGAAAGACGTACCCTGGCCAAACGCCGTGGTGGCGAAAATCAGGGTGCCGGCTGCAGCTAGGAAGGTCAGCGAGCGCATTTGGGGATCCTTCGTCTACCAGTCTTTGGCCGGCGGCGCACGACGGACGGCACGCATGCGCGCGCGCATCTTTTCGAGATCCTTCGGGCTGTGTTCCAGATTGTCCAACACGGCATCGATCTCGCGCATATCGGGCGCTTTGTCATCCTTGGCGGGCGGGGCGCCCTGGTCCTTCTTCTCCTGCTGCTGCTGCTGATCCTTCTTGTCTTGCTGGTCCTGCTTGTCCTTGTCCTGATCCTTCTTGTCGTCCTTCTTCTTTTGCTGGTCTTTCTTGTCTTGATCCTTCTTGTCTTGGTCTTTCTTGTCGTCCTTCTTGTCCTGATCCTTCTTGTCGTCCTTGTTCTGGTCTTGCTTGTTCTTGTCGTCCTCTTTCTTCTTGTCCTCTTCCTTCTTCTTTTGCAGGGCCAGTTCCAGATTCCACTTGGCACGACCATTCGACGGGTCCAGCCCAAGCGCGTGGCGGTAGGCGGCGATGGCCTCGGAGTACTTGTCGTTCTTGAAGTAGCTGTTGGCCAGATTGTAGAAGGCGGACGCCTTGAGGCTGGGTAGGGTGGCCTGGGTGGCGCGCAGGAATTCGGCAGACGCCTCTTCGAAGCGCGACAGCGCGAACAGGGCGTTGCCCCGGTTGAAGTGGGCGCCTGGATCGCTCGGCAGCTCGGCGACCGCCTTGTCGTAGTCGGCCAGCGCATCCTCGGCTTTGCCGTTTTTCATGTTGGCATTGCCGCTCTCGACCGCGCGGTTGTTGCGCTCGATGGGATTCCACGCGCCCAAAAAGGGAACGAAGGGCAAGAGGACCATCAGCACGACGGCGGCCTGCGCGCCGTCTATTTTGCTCGCTTGTTTCCCCGCTCGCTTGCGCTCGCGCCGCCTTTCGCCCATACACGCCTCGATGAGCAGAAGCAGCAGCGCAGGCAAAAGCAGGTATTCGAAGACCTCGTCGTACTGCTTGACCAGGCGGGTATCGCTTTCCGTGCGCTTGAGGCCGGCCAGCGCGGCCTCGATAGCCTCGACGCCAAAGTGCTGCGCGTCGGCGCGCAAATAGCCGCCGCCGGTCTTGGCCGCGATCTTGGACAGCAGATCCTCGTCGAGGCGCGAAGTGACGTACTTGCCGTCCTTGTCCTTGATGTAGCCGGCGGCCTGTTCGTTTTCGCCCAGCTCGGGCACCAGCTCGCCCGAACGCGAGCCGATGCCCACGGCGAATATTTTGATGGCCAGCTTGGCCGCCTGGTCCGCCGCTTCCAGCGGCTCGCTCTCGGTGTCTTCACCGTCGGTGAGCAGCAAGATAACCTGGTCACGTGTCGCCCCGCCGTCTTGGCGCAAACGCGACAGCATGTCGATGCCGCTCATGAGCGCGCGGCCAATGGCGGTTCCACCCACCGGCATGTCCGAGGGCGAGAGATCGCGCCAGAACAGTTTCACGGCATCGTAGTCGGTGGTGGGAGGATAGGTCAGGGTTTCGCCCGCGAAGGCGACGAGGCCAACACGGTCGCCCGACAGACGATCCATCAGGCGCTCCAGCTCGCGTTTGGCCCGTTCCAGGCGCGAGGGGTAGATGTCCTTGGCTAGCATGGACTTGGAGAAATCCAGCGCGACAATGAGGTCGAGACCGCGCTGCTTCTCCAGGCGGGCGCGCCCGCCCGCTTGCGGCCTGGCCAGGGCCAGGCCCAGAAGTCCGAGGCAGAGACACAAGAGCGCCGCGCGGGTCACCTTGCGCGGCACCGATGTGGCCGCCGACATGCGCGCGATGAGCACGGGATTGCCCAGCTGCCGAAGCGCGCGCCGTCGGGCCGCGAAGGCGATGCCGTAGGCGAGCACCGCGATGGGCACAAGCATAAGCAGCCACAGCAGATGGGGATGCGCCAGCCTCATGGCAACCTCCGCATGCGGCCGAGGCGCAGGATCATTTCCAGGACCAGCGCTGCGAGGGCGGGCCACAGAAAGCTGGGATAAAGCTCGGCCCACAGCACGCCGCGATCCTTGATGCGCGATTTTTCCAGATCCTCGAGGATGCTCTGGAAGCGTTTGACGAGAGCACCCGTATCCGTGGCCAGGTAAGGCGAGCCGCCGGTCATTGAAGCGATTTCCTCGAGCAGCTTGGGGTTGACGGGATAGCGCTGGCGCCCGCCTTGGGCGTCGTCGTCCTCGGCGGCGCTGTCGCGCGCGCCGGCGAGAATGGTGTAGATCTTCACGCCCAGCTTCTGCGCAAAGGTGGCGGCCTGGATGGGCGAGATGTTGCCTGCGTTGTTGTCGCCGTCGGTGAGCAGGATGACGACCTTGGAGCGCGCCTCGGACTTGCGCAGCCTGGCCAGCGCCACGCCGAGACCGTTGCCGATGGCGGTTCCGCGCCCGTCGACGATGCCCGAGCGCAAGTCGGCAACCATGCGCAAGAGCGTGCCGTGGTCGAGGGTCAGCGGCGCGTAGGTGTAGGCCTCGCGGCCGAAGATGACCAGGCCGATGCGGTCGCTCGGCCGGCGGCGCACGAAGTCCGCGATCACGGCCTTGGCCGCCTCGAGGCGATTGGGCTCGAGGTCGCGCTCTTCCATCGAGCCCGACATGTCGAGGGTGACCACGATGTCGATCCCTTCCAGCTCGAGGTTGTCGTCGCGGCTGGAGGTCTGCGGGCGGGCCAGGGCTAGGCCAAGCAGCGCGATGCCGAACAAGCGCAGCGCCATGGGCAAGTCGCGCAGGCGCGACACGAGGCCGGCCCGCTCGCGCGCCGAGCTCGCTGGCGCGCGAATGGACCAGAAAGGCCGGCCGCGCGCGCCGGATGCCGAGCCAGATGGCGAGCAGAAGTGCGATGGGCACGGCGGCGAGAAGCATCGGGTGGCCGAAGCGGAATGTGATGAGGCCGCGGAAGATCCAGACGTAGATCAGCGCCGTCGGAATGAACAAGGCCGCCAACAGTCGGTAGGGAATTTTCCCGCGCGCTTGAATGACAGGGCTAGGCACGGGCGGCCTCCACGGCGACCGGCGGTGGCGCCTCCAGATGCGGACGCGTGGCCGCGACCATGCGGATGGCGGTTTCCAGCGCCCCGCGCGCCTGCTCTGGCGAAGGCGAAACCTTGGCGAACTTCACCAGGTCGCACGATGAAAGCCAGCCCTCGATCTCGCTGCCGACCACGCCGCGCGCGCTGTCGAGCGGCACCTGGCGCATGGCCGCGACCAGCTCTTCGGTCGTCATTTCGAGCGAGTCGAAGCCGAAGCGTCCGCCCAGGTATTCGCGAATCGCCTCGGACAGCTCGAAGTAGAATGGGCGCAGATCGCCGCCCTCGGCCAGCAGGCCGCCCAGTCGGTCGAGCTTTTCCATGGCCACCTCGTGGGCCGGGCGCGGCGGGGCGTTCGGGCGCGGCCGGCTTGCGAGCGCGCAGGCGGCGCCGAACCACGAGCGCGATGACGGCGCCCAAGGCCAGCCGCCACCAGGCCGCCCGCGATGTACACGAACAGATAGTCGCGCTGGCGCACGGGCAGGGAGCCGGCGTTTTCTTTCAGCTTGGGCTCGGGCTCGTTGGCGATGAGGCTGGTGATGGCGAAGGGCAAGGCCTGCGTGTGCACGCTCTTCACGCTGCCGTCCTGACCGAAGTAGGTCAGCTCGACCGACGGGATCTCGAAGCTGCCCGGCTCGTAGGCCGCGATGCTGAGATTGAACTCGCGGCGCATCTTGCCGTCGCCGAGATCCTTCTCTTCCAGCGTGCGCGACAGTTCCGAGAATTGCCCCAGCTCGAGATTGGCTGGCAGGACCACGGGCATGGTGCGTGGCCCGACGGATGTGATGGAGAATGCGATGGCGTCACCCACGTGGGCTTGTGTCTTGTCGGTGCGCACCGCCACCGTCGGGGCGTCGGCTGGCGCACTCTGCACGACCGTGTCTCCGGCATCCATGGGCACGGCGGCGAGCAAGGCGAGAAGAAAGGTCGGGCTCAATGGCGCATCCTTCGCGCCCGCGCCTCGAAGAAGCTGGTCAGGGCGGGCAGGTAGGGCCGGTCGGTGGACACCGCGATGGCGTCGACCGACAACCGGCGAAACAAGGCCTCGCGGGCGGAACGCTGGCGCTGGCTCTCGGCGGCGAAGGCGCGCGCCTCGGGGCCTGATGTATCGAACAGCACCAGCTCGCCGGTTTCGGGATCGAGAAGGTCGATGAGGCCGACCTTGGGAAGCTGCTCTTCCAGCGGGTCGGAAACCACCACCGGCACGATGTCGTGCTTGCGCGAGGCGATGCGCAGGGCACGCTCGTAGCCCGCCTGCGGCGACAGAAAATCCGAAACCAAGAACGCCACCGACTTGTGGTGCGCGATGTGTCCCAGGAAATCCAGCCCGACTGCCAGATCCGTTCGCGGCGATTGCGGCGAAAACGAAAGGATTTCGCTGATCACGCGCAGCACGTGTTTCTTGCCCTTCTTGGGCGGCACGAAGCGCTCGACCTCGTCGGTGAAGATGATCAGGCCCACGCGGTCGCTGTTCTTGATGGCGGAAAAGGCCAGCACCGCGGCCAGCTCGGCGGCCAGCTCGCGCTTTTCCTCGCTGGCCGAGCCGAAGCGCCCCGACGCCGACATGTCCACCAGCAAGAGCACGGTCATCTCGCGCTCTTCCACGAACAGCTTCACGTACGGCCCGTTCATGCGCGCCGACACGTTCCAGTCGATGAGCCGGATGTCGTCGCCCGGGATGTACTGGCGCACCTCGGAAAAGGCGATACCCGAGCCCTTGAACACGGAATGGTACTGTCCCGCCATCCGGTCGCGCACCAGGCGCTGGGTGACGATCTCGATCTTTCGGATTTTGCGAAGAAGCTCGCGCGTGAGCATGGCGGGTTGCCTGCTTATGGCACTTCGACGTGGTCGAACAGCTTGCGCACCACCTGCTCGGACGTGACTTCCTCGGCCTCGGCCTCGTAGGTCAGGATCACCCGGTGGCGCAGAACGTCGGCGCCGATGGCCTTGATGTCCTCGGGCGTGACGTAGCCGCGGCGGCGCAGGAAGGCGTGGGCGCGCGCAGCCATGTTCAGATAGATCGATGCGCGCGGGCTGGCGCCGTACTCGATGAAGTCCGCCATATCGGCCATGCCGTAGGCCTTGGGATCGCGCGTGGCCTGCACCAGGTTGACGATGTAGTCGCGGATCTTCTCGTCGATGTAGATCTGGTTGATGACCGAACGCGCGTGCGCGATCTGTTCGGGCGTGGCCACCGGGCTGGCCTTCACGGCAAGGCCCGTGGTCATGCGATCCATGATGGTGCGCTCGTCTTCCTTGCTGGGATAGCCGACCTTGACCATCAGCATGAAACGGTCGAGCTGCGCCTCGGGCAGGGCGTAGGTGCCTTCCTGCTCGATGGGATTTTGCGTGGCCATGACCAGGAAGGGATCGGGCAGGATGTGCGTGGTGTCGCCGATGGTCACCTGCCGCTCCTGCATGGCCTCGAGCAGCGCCGACTGCACCTTGGCCGGGGCGCGGTTGATTTCGTCGGCCAGCACCAAGTTGGCGAAGATGGGGCCTTTCTTGGCGATGAACTCGCTGCGGCTCTGGTTGTAGATGACGGTGCCCACGATGTCGGCGGGCAACAAGTCGGGCGTGAATTGCACGCGCGAGAACTTCATCGACAGCGCGTCGGCAAGCGTCTTCACGGTAAGGGTCTTGGCCAGGCCGGGCACGCCTTCCAGCAGCACGTGGCCGCCGGTGAGCAAACCGATGAGGATGCGGTCGACCATGGGCTTCTGGCCCACGATGACTTTGCCCACCTCGGCGGAAAGGTTGTCCACGAAGGCCGACTGTTGCTGAACCATTTCATTGATAACGCGAACGTCCATCTGATCTCCTGTGGGGGCGTAGGAAACGACAAACCGGGCGAGCTTACAACCCCAACTTGACCCGCCGTATTCCCATCCGCCCGCGCAAAGGGACGAGTTTGGTGGGCATTCGTCTGACTTTCACATTATCTTTCGGCCCATGCGATTCCTTCAGGTTGCAACTCTGGCTACCCTGGCCGGGCTGTGGGCGAGCTGTTCAGGTGATGCGGGCGCGCCTTTGCCCTACACTGCTAGTCCCGATGCGAGCCTTTCCGTCTCGGGCGTGGATATCGACGGCGGCTCGGGTATCGATGCCGGCGATTATCCCACTGCGAATATCGGCGGGCGACCGCGCACTACCACGCAGGCGGGCCAGATCTTTCCTGATCTCACGTTCCAAGGTGTGCGTTCGGCGGCCACCATGGACACGCTGACGACGGTGTCCATGGCCGAGTACTACGATCCCACCGGCGTCCACTACGATTTGCTGCACGTCATCGGGATCTTCATGTGGTGCCCGCACTGCAACAACGAAACCAGCAACCTGTCGACCATCGCCACTTGGCAAGCTGATCATCGCGTGGCCGTGGTCCAGATCGCGATGGAAAACTCCAGCGGCGCCTCCCCTGGCTTGTCCGACCTTCAAACGTGGGTCAGCAAGTACAACTTGAACTTTCCCGTGCTCATGGACGGCCAAGGCGCGGAGCTCGGCCAGTACTTCTCGGTCAGCAATGTTCCGCTCAACATCGTGGTCAACCCACGCACCATGGAAGTTCTGGCGGTTGACGTCGGCGAGGTCGGCGACTGCCAAGCCTACGAACAGGGGTTTCTGGATAAGCTATAGACTCGTCGCGCGATGTCACCGCGCGTGGGGCAGCGCGCATGGCGAAGATACTTGTTTTTTGCACGCAGATATTCCCATCCTGCGCCTTCCTGTTGTTGAATGACCGCAGACCAAACGAGAGGGTGACATGAACGCACGGAAATTTCTCAATGTTCGAGTAAGCTTGACGGTAACGGCCTTGGCCCTGTCCGGGGCCTTTGCATTTTCCGCGATGACCACATCGTGTGCCGGCAGCGGCGGCGGCGGCAGCACTGGCAGCGGCAACGGCGGCAGCAGCGGCGGCGGATCCAGTGGCAACGGCGGCAGCAGCGGCGGTGGTAGCTCGGGGGCCTCTTGCTCCCCCGGAGCGGACAGCGTCTGCTTCGCCAGTGGCCAGGCCTCGGGCGTGCTGACCGGGTACGGCTGGATTGCGCTCGGTCAGTTTAACACCGCGACCTCGCCCGTGTGCGACAACAGTGCCAACGGGGGCGGCACCAGCGAAGCGATTACCAAAGCCAACCCCTGCCCCTCGAGCGGCGGGAAGACCGTCTGGAGCAGCAGCACCGGACTCTGCATCACTGGCAGTGTTCCCAAGGTCGGCACCACGCCCGGTGTCACGGGCCCCGACTACACCGGCTACTGGGGCCTCGAATTGGGTGCGAACGCCAGCTCGACCGAGGGCAATTCGGTGGACCTCTCGAAGTACACCAAGGTGTCGTTTGCATTCGATCCCTCCGCCGTCTCGCCCACTCCCACCGGCTTGATCCGTGGCGTGATTTCAGTCAAGGGCCACGTGCCCGCCGATGAGGGCTACTGCGCTAACGTCACGCCCGGCACCGCCGCCTCGCTCACCGCCTTCAACACCAAGTGCTGGGATGGCACCGGAACGAATCTCACCACCGACGACTTGAAGAACATCCTTAACATGGGTCTGGAGATCACCTCGAACGCCACCTCCGACTACACCGCCACCAACTTCTGCTGGACGGGAATTTCCTTCCAGTAGATCGGCGCTTTCTGGCTAGCAAGAAAACGGGGTGCTTCAGTACCCCGTTTTTCTTTTGGACAAGCGTGCGCCACTAAAGTGCCCGTCCCGTGTCTTTTTGCATAATAGCGCAGTCGACCCATCACTAATGCTCTCGATGGAGAGGTAGCGGCGAAGGTGGTCGCTCTTCCTGATGCGAAGCGAGTGGTTTTCGAGTTTCCCATCCTTTCGCGCTGTAATAGTCCAGGTTACGCTCGATAGAAGTTCACGTTCCCCGGAGGTTTCATGCGTCTTCTCCCGCTCTTTGTCATCCTAGGTACTTTCGTGATTTCTTGCGCCAAGGCACCGGTGACAGAGGACGGTACAGGAGGCGCGGTGGGTAGCGGCGGCGCGACCGGCAAGGGTGGGGCTACGGGTACGGGCGGTAAAATCGGCACGGGCGGGGCCACGAGCACGGGCGGCAAAATCGGCACGGGTGGGGCCACGAGCACGGGCGGCACGACCAGCTCGGGCGGCAGCACGGTTGCGGGTTCGGTCAATTGCACGGACACCTCGACCTATTCCAGCCTCGTGACCGGACAATACGGCGCCACCGGGATTACAGTCGACAACAACTCGAACAAGAGCTACTTCATGCAGGCCAACTGGTGGGGCACGCCGTACAACAGCCAGCAGGAGCAGATCACTGGCCTAGGCTTCAGCATGACGAATCCGCCGCCCAACAACGTGACGAGCACGCCCAACAATCCAATGGGCTTCCCCTCGATCTTCATTGGCACCTACGGCACGAAGACCACCAAGGGCAGCAACCTGCCCAAGCAGGTTTCCAGCCTCACCAGCGTGCCCACCATCTTCGTAACCAACTCGGACGCCATGGGCAGCTCGAGCTACAACGCGACTTACGACATCTGGCTGACGCAAAGTAGCTCGCCGCTCGGCAGTGGTGCCACCAACCCATGCCCGGGAGCGTACGTCATGGTGTGGCAGTTCAAGCCCACCGACAAGCAGCCTCGCGGGTCAATCGTTGCTGGCGGCCGCTTCGTCAACAACGTGCCAGGGACGTGGACCGTCTGGGTGGATAGCAGCACTGCAAGCTGTCCGTGCATTTCCTACGTGAGCACCTCGAAGGTGGCGGATCTCGAATTCGACATCAACGATGTTCTCAAGGACGCCATCGCGCAACAGTACGGCAACATCAGCTCAAGTCTTTATCTGAGCATCGTCTTTGCCGGCTTCGAGGTCTGGGGCGGCGGCGACGGCCTCAAGGTCAACAAATTCTGCGCGAACGTCGAGTAGGCCCCGCTAAATTGGAACCGGCCGGCGTAGCTCACGCGGGCGAGCGCGGGCGCGCAGGTCGGGCCATCACCCTGCCTGACCGGCATCCAGTTCGCCCATTGGTCGACGTCCCATAGGTCAGTCGGAAACGGGGTACTTCGGTACCCCGTTTTCATTTGGACAACCGGCCGCCGCGCGAATAGGTTCGAGCCATGACCGAGGACAAGGAAGCCAAGGCAGAAGGATTGGAATCGGCGCCGGCCGAGCGCGCGAGCGCGAATTTCATCGAGGAGATCATCAACGCCGATCTGGCGGCAGGCAAGAACCAGGGCCGGGTCCACACGCGCTTTCCGCCCGAGCCCAACGGCTACCTGCACATCGGGCACGCCAAGTCGATCTGCCTGAACTTCGGCACCGCGGCCAAGTACGGCGGCAAGTGCAACCTGCGCTTCGACGACACCAACCCCACCGCCGAGGATGTCGAATACGTCGATTCCATCGCCGAGGATGTCCGCTGGCTGGGCTTTCAGTGGAACGGCGAGGCGCTCTACGCCTCGGACTATTTCGAGAAGATCTACGAGTGCGCGGAGCACCTGACTCGCGAGGGCAAGGCCTATGTCTGCGACCTGACGGCCGAGCAGATCAGCGAATACCGCGGCAACTTCTACAAGCCGGGCAAGGATAGCCCGTTCCGCAATCGGTCGGTGGAAGAGAACCTGGATCTCTTCCGCCGCATGCGCGCGGGCGAGTTCGCGGACGGTTCGCGCGTGCTGCGCGCGAAGATAGACATGCAGCACCCGAACCTCAACATGCGCGACCCGCCGCTCTACCGCATCAAGAAGGCGACCCACCACCGCACAGGTGATGCCTGGTGCATCTACCCGATGTACGACTACGCCCATCCCATCTCGGACGCGCTGGAAGGTATCACGCACTCGATCTGCACGCTGGAATTCGAGGATCACCGGCCACTCTATGACTGGTGTATCCAAAACCTGCCGCTGCCGTACCAACCGCGCCAGATCGAATTCGCGCGGCTGAACTTGACCTATACCCTGATGAGCAAACGCAAGCTGCTCCAGCTGGTGAACGAGAAGCTGGTCAGCGGCTGGAACGACCCGCGCATGCCGACCATCTGCGGCCTGCGCCGACGCGGCTACACGCCCGAGGCCATGCGCCTGTTCGCCGAGCGCATCGGTGTGGCCAAGAACGACAGCACCGTCGACGTCGGGGTGTTGGAATTCGCCATTCGCGAGGATCTAGAAAAGCGCGCGCCCCGGGCGCTGGCGGTGTTGCGCCCGCTCAAGGTCGTGATCGACAACTATCCCGACGGCCAGGTCGACTGGTTCGAGGCGCCCAACCATCCCGACGATCCTGCCATGGGCAAGCGCAAGATCCCGTTTTCCAAGGTCGTGTACATCGAGCAAGACGACTTCATGGAGATCCCGGCCAAGAAGTGGTTTCGCCTGTCGCCCGGCGCCGAGATCCGCCTGCGCTACGCGTGCCTCATCCGCTGCACCGACGTGGTCAAGAACGACAAGGGCGAGATCGTCGAATTGCACTGCACCTGGGATCCCGCCTCGCGCGGTGGCGATGCGCCCGACGGCCGGCGCGTAAAGGGGACCTCGCACTGGGTATCGGCCGCCCACGCCGTGAAGGCCACGGTGCGCCTCTACGACCGCTTGTTCACCGTCGAGAACCCGTCCGGCGGCGACGCCGATTTCCGTGTCTCGCTCAATCCCGCCTCGCTGGAAACCCTTGACCGAGGCGCGCATCGAGCCGTCCCTGGCCGAGGCCGCGCCGGGCGCGCGCTTTCAGTTCGAGCGCCTGGGCTACTTCTGCGCCGACGCGGTCGATTCCAAACCAGGCGCGCCCGTCTTCAACCGGACCGTCCAGCTCAAGGACGGCTGGAGCAAGATCGCCAAGACGGGCAAGTAGATCTGGTGCGGCGCGGGCTCGACTTCGCCCGGCGATACGCTAGAGATCCGCCATGCCACATACTTGGGATCCGGATGCGCTGTCCCCAAGTGCGGCGGTAGCGCGTCTTCTTGAAGGTAACCGCCGCTTCTGCGCCGGCCAGCCGGTCGCGGAATCGCGTACGTTTTCCCCCGAGCTGGCCGAGCGACCGCAGCGACCCTTTGCCATCGTTCTCGGCTGCTCGGACTCGCGCACGCCGGTCGAGATCTTGTTCGACCAAGGCTTCGGCGATCTCTTCGTAGTGAGAATCGCCGGCAATGTCGTCGCGCCCTCGGTGGTGGGCTCTATCGAATTCGCGGCCTCGCAATTCGGAACTCGCCTCGTCGTCGTGCTTGGGCACACCCGCTGCGGCGCCATCGCGGCCACCGCGAAGGTGCTGCAAACCGGCGACGGGCCGGCGTCGAAGAACATCCGCTCCATCACCGACCGCATCGCCCCGCACATCGAGACTGGGGTGCGCGCAAACCCAGCCGTATCCGACCCGGCTTTTCTGCGCGAGCTGATGCGCACCAACATTCGCGCCTCGGTCGATCACCTGCGCCACGGCAGTCGCCTGCTCGAAGAGCTGGTCCTCGCCGGCCGACTGGCCGTCCAGGCCGCGGACTACGAGCTTGAAACCGGCCGCGTACAGTTCTTCGACGGCAATCCGCACTACCCGTGAAAATTCAGCGTTCGTCCGTCGGCGGCCAGGGCGGCTTCGTGGATGGTTTCGGCGAGCGAGGGGTGGGCATGGATGGTGCGCTGTACGTCCTCGGCGCTGGCGCCGAATTCCATGGCCAACACGGCTTCGGCGATCATCTCGGAGGCCATGGGCGCCATGATGTGGACTCCGAGCAGGCGGTCGGTGCGCTTATCGGCGAGAACCTTGGTTAGGCCCACGGTGTGGCCCATGGCGCGAGCGCGGCCGTTGGCAGAAAGCGGGAAGACGCCGACCTTGTACTCGCGGGCCGAGGCGCGCAGTTGGCGTTCGGTCTTGCCCACCCAGGCGATCTCGGGCGAGGTGTAGATGACCCACGGGATGGTGTCGTAGTTCACGCGCGACTCTTGGCCGGCGATGCGTTCGACCACCATGATGCCTTCCTCCGAAGCCTTGTGCGCCAGCATGGGGCCGCGCACCACATCGCCCACGGCGTAGATGTTGGGCAGGTTGGTGCGGCAGAATTCGTCGACGTGGATATAGCCGCGCTCGTCGAGCAGCAGCCCCACTTCGTTGACGTCGATGCCCTGCGTGTTGGGCTTGCGCCCCACCGCCACCACCAGCTTCGAGAGCTCGATGCTGTGCTTGCCGTCGCCATTTTCGTAGCTGACCTGCACGCTGTCTTTGCCGATCTTGGCGGAAAGTACGCGCGCGCCGAGGCGAATGTCGAGGCCCTGGCGCGACATCTCCTTGAAGGCGGTGTCGGCGATCTGCTCGTCGGCGCCGGGCAGAAAGGTTTCCATGGCTTCGAGCAGGACGACCTGGCTACCCAGGCGGTGCCACACCGAACCCAGCTCTAGGCCGATCACGCCCGCGCCAATCACGCCAAGTTTCTCCGGCACGGAGGTGAAATCGAGCGCGCCCGAGGAATCGACGACGATCGTGCCGTCGGTGGGAACGTGGTCGATGTCTCTCGGCAGGGATCCCGTGGCGATGAGGATGTTCTTGGCCTCGAGCGTTTCGATGGTGCCGCCCCCGAGAGGCGTCACCTCGACGCGCATGCCGGCCAGCAGGCGTCCAGTGCCGGCGAAGGCGACGACCTTGTTCTTGGCAAAGAGCGTGGTGACGCCCGAGGCGAGCCCGCGCACGATCTTGTTCTTGCGTGCGATCATGGCCGGGACATCCATGCGCACGTCGCCGGTGGTGATGCCGTGGTCTTTCAGCTCGGCCTTGCAACGATGGAAATGCTCGGACGATTCCAGCAGTGCCTTGGACGGAATACAACCGACGTTGAGACAGGTGCCGCCGAGCGAAGGCTTGCCGTCGAGCCCCACGCCGCTGTCGATGCAGGCGACGTTGAGGCCAAGCTGTCCGGCTCGGATCGCAGCGATGTAGCCGGCGGGACCTGCCCCCAAAACCACGAGGTCGAAAGTTTGCGCCATGATCACACCCTCAGGATGAAACGGGTTGGGTCTTCGATGAGCTCTTTGATCGCGACCAGGAACAGGACCGCCTCGCGTCCGTCGATGATGCGATGATCGTAGGACAGGGCCAGGTACATCATGGGCCGGATCACGACCTTGTCTCCCTCGGCCACGGGACGCGGCTCGATGCGATGCAGGCCCAGGATCGCGCTTTGGGGCGGATTCAGAATCGGCGTCGAGAGCATGGAGCCGAACACGCCGCCGTTGGAAATGGTGAAGGTTCCGCCGGTCAATTCGTGGATGCCGAGCTTGCCCTCCTCGCCGCGGCTGGTGAACCCGACGATGGCGCCCTCGATTTCGGCCAGGCTCATGCGGTCGGCGTCGCGCAGGACCGGCACCACCAGCCCGCGCGTGGTGCTGACGGCGACGCCGATGTCGAAGTAGCCGTGGTAGACGATGTCGTCGCCGTCCAGCGAGGCGTTGACCACGGGATAGCGCCGCAGGGCCTCGGCGCACGCCTTGACGAAGAAGCCCATGATCCCCAGCTTCACGCCGTGCTGGGTCTGAAAGGCATCCTTGTAGTTGCGGCGCAAATCCATCAGCGCCTGCATGTTGATCTCGTTGAAGGTGGTCAGAATCGCGGCGCTGCGCTGGGCTTCGAGCATGCGCTCGGCGATGCGGGCGCGCAGGCGGGTCATCTTGGTGCGCGTGGTCGGCCGCAACGCCAGGGCGCCCGATTCCGAGGGCACGGCAGGCTGGTCGGATATTTCCACGACGGTCGGTGCTTCGCCGATGTTGGCCGCGAGCTGGGGCGAGTGTTCGAGGTGGCGGAGAACGTCTTCCTTGGTGACGCGTCCACGTGGGCCAGAACCCGTAACGTCGGACGGGCTGAGCTTGTGTTCCTCGAGAAGGCGGCGCACGGCCGGGGCCAGGCCGTCCGTCTCGGCCCCGCCATTCGCGCCCGCCGAGGGCACGCTGGCCAGGGGCGCAGGTGACGGGGCTGGCGCGGGAGCAGGCGCTACCGACGTCACGGTGGTCGCCACGGTGGATTTCTTGGCCGGCGGTGGCGCGGTCTTTTGCGCCGCCTTCTTGGGCGCGGCGGGGACGGCGGGCTTGGATTTCGTGGCATCCGAAGCGGCACCCGACGAATCGATGGTCGTGATGACATCCCCGCGGTTCACGGTTTCACCCTTCTTGCGCAATTGCGGGCCCACAATGCCCGAGCCGGGCGCGGCGATTTCAAGCACGACCTTGTCGGTCTCGATTTCCGCCAAGGGCTCGTCCGCCTTGACCTCGTCGCCGGGCTGTTTGTGCCAGGCCACCAGCGTCCCGTCCGCGACGGATTCCGGCAGCTCGTTTACTTTGACCTCGACGATCATCGACCAAGACCTCCTGAAGGGCACCGGAACGGGTAGTCCCGTCGGGCCGGCCACTCTGGTTGGCGGTTACTATAGCCCAAGACCGGTCTACTTCCCGGCCGCCGTTGCCGCTGCGGCGCGAACGTGGGGGGCAGGTTCAGCGCCCGCTCGACGAGCTCCTTCTGTCGCTCCAGGTGACGGTGGTAGTCGCCACCCGAGGGCGCGGCCATGTTGGGACGGCCCGCGTAGAGCAGGGACTGACTTGGCGCCAGCGCGGCCGTCAGGCGATCCCTGACGAAGTACCAAGCGCCTTGGTTTTCCGGCTCTTCCTGGGCCCACACCACCTCGCGCAGCTTGGGATAGCGGCGGAGCTCGGCGGCCACGGCGTCGGTAGGGTAGGGGTAAAGCTGCTCGACGCGGGCAATGGCGACCCCGGCCATCCCCTTTTCACGGCGAGTCTCCAGAATGTCGTAGTAGACCTTGCCCGAGCACAGCACCAGTCGCTCCACGGCGCTTGCATCCATGGCCTCGGTCTCGCCGATGAGCTCGCGGAAGCGGCCGTCGGCCAATTCGCCAAGCGGCGAAAACGAAGCCTTCCGGCGCAGGGTGCTCTTGGGGCTGAAAATAATGAGCGGCTTGCGGTAGGGGCGGATCACTTGCCGGCGCAGGAGATGGAACATCTGGGCCGGCGTGGACGGATGGCAGACTTGGATGTTGTCCTGCGCGGCCATTTGCAAGAAGCGTTCGATGCGTGCCGAGGTGTGTTCCGGCCCCTGTCCTTCGTAGCCGTGAGGCAGCATCAGGGTCAGGCCGCACAAGAGTCGCCATTTCTGTTCGGCGGCGACCATGAACTGATCGATCACCACTTGCGCGCCGTTGGCGAAATCGCCGAATTGCGCTTCCCAAATGACCAGGGTCTCGGGGCTGGCGGCAGAGAAGCCGTACTCAAACCCCAGGGCTGCTTCTTCCGAGAGGATGGAATTGATGACGGTGAAGCGCGCCTGCTTGTCCGAAACGTGCTGGAGCGGAATGTATTCGTCGCCGTTACGCTGGTTGAGCAGCACGGCGTGGCGGTGAAAGAAGGTTCCGCGGCCGGTGTCTTGTCCGGACAGGCGCACGGGATGTCCATCGTCGACCAGGCTGGCGTAGGCCATGACCTCGGCGAACCCCCAGTCGACGGGCATGGCGCCCACCGCCATCATGCGCCGATCCTCGACGATCTTGGCCACGCGCGGGTGCAGCTCGAAATCCTCGGGCAGCACATCCAGGCGCGCGCCCAGGCGCCTGAGCTCGGCCAGAGACACGGCGGTGTTCGCCGTTGCGGTCCAGTGCATCTTGCGAATTTCGTCGAAGACGCGCGGCTTGCGGTCGATGAGAGGGCACACGATGCTCATGGCGACTTGTTGCCCCTGCTTGAGCGCCTCCCGGTATTCCCGCTCGAGCGCGTCGGCCTGGCCGGGCTCGGCCACGCCCTCGCTTTCGAGCCTTTCGGCGTAGCGCTTGGCAACGCTGTCGTGGCCGCGGATCTTCTTGTACATCATGGGCTGGGTGGCGGCTGGCTCGTCGGCCTCGTTGTGGCCGTAGCGGCGGTAACAGATGAGGTCGATGATCACGTCCTTCTTGAAGGTCATGCGGTAGTCGACCGCCAGCTGAGCGACATAGGCCACCGCCTCGGGATCCTCGCCATTGACGTGGAAGATGGGCGCTTGCACCACCTTGCCCACGTCGGTGCAGTAGAGCGTCGAGCGCACGTCGAGGGGATGGCTGGTGGTGAAGCCGATGCGGTTGTTGATGACGATGTGGATCGTGCCGCCGGTGGTGTAGCCGCGGGTCTGCGACAGATTGAGGGTTTCGTAAACCACGCCTTGCCCGGCGAAGGAGGCATCCCCGTGTAGCAGCACGGCCATCACCTTGCGCCGCTCGCCGTCGCCGCGTTTTTCCTGGCGCGCGCGCACCGAGCCTTCGGTCACGGGGTTGATGATTTCGAGGTGCGAGGGATTGTAGCCGAGCGCCACGTGCATGATGCCTCCGCGCGTGGCGATGTCCGTCGAGTAGCCCTGGTGGTATTTGACGTCGCCCGAAACGCCTTTCCAGTCGTGCAGGCCCTCGAATTCCTGGAACAGCTCCTTGGGGGCCTTGCCCATGATGTTGACCAGCACGTTGAGACGTCCGCGATGGGCCATGCCGATGACCATCTCTTGCGTGCCTTGCGCGCCCGAGGTCTGGATGATGGTGTCGAGGGCGGTAATGGTCGATTCTCCACCCTCAAGTGAAAAGCGCTTTTGCCCGGCATAGGCCGTGTGCAGGTAGTGCTCGATGCCCTCGGCGGCGATGAGGCGCGCCAAGAACTGCAGACGTTCGTCGTCGCTAAAGGCGGGCCTTGTGCGCGTGGCCTCCAAGCGCGTCTGCAGCCAGCGCTTCTCCTCGACCTCCGAGATGTGCAGGAATTCGGAACCGATGGAGCCGGTGTAAGTCTCGCGCAACATCTCGACGATTTCGCGCAGGGCCATCTCGGACCGTCCGCCCAGGTTGCCGGTGTGGAAGACGGTGTCCATATCGGACTCGACCAGGCCGTGAAAGCTGGGGTCGAGGTCGGGAATGTTGGGCTGCGCGCGCAGCCGGATGGGGTCGACGTTGGCGCGGAAATGCCCCAGCCCGCGATGGGCCTGGATGAGGCGCATGACCGCGATCTGTTTGGCCACCGTGGCCTTGCTTTCGCTTCTGCCGTTGCGGCCGGCGCGCGCGTCTTGCTCGCGGTCGTCAAAAAGACGACGGATTTGGTCCGCTTTGGCCGCGCGCATGGGCGAGTCCGCCCCCTTGAACGTGGCGAACAGCTGCCGCCATTCCTCGGAGACGGAGGTGGGAAGCGTCAAATAGCGTTCGTAGAGATCCTCGATGAATTCCGCATTGCCGGCATAGACCGGCGAAACGGACAGCATTGGATTGGTCATGGTTTTCAGGTCCACAGGCGGAAAGTGGGAGGCGGGTGCTACCAGCGTCAATAAGATGCCCCGGCGGCTCCTCGCGTCTCGTGTAAACGACGCGGAAGCAAGGTTCGCACTCCCGATGGTCGAGCGCCAGCAACGGACAAAATCAGTCACCATTCAAGGGGGATGGCATCCAACGCCTACTCGTAGTCAACACGCCAGGTCACGCGGATTTCGATGCGTGGCGTCGGCGCGATTCTTTTTTTTCAACCAAGTCTGGAGGAACCGATGAAGAAACTGGCATTGTGTCTTGGGATTGTGGCCGGCATGGCCCTGGGAACCGCAAGGGCGGCAGAACCACCGGCCGGACACGCGATGGCGGCAAAAGCGCCGGCCGCCAAGGCCGAGGAAGGAACTTGTGGTCAGATGATAGCCAGCATGGCGCCCATTCCGGCCAAGCTCTCGGAAGGGGCAGCCTCGGTGGCGGACATGCTGGAGGCGCACGCGGCGGTGATGGGTAAGGACAAGGACTCGGTCGCCGAAGCCAAGGGGCTGCGCGCGGTGGCCAAGACTCACAAGCAGATCGCCGCGAGCCTTCTCAAGGCCAGCGAGGAAATGAAGAAGGCGGCAAGTTGGCCGGCCGCTCCGCACGATATGGCCAAAATGAGTTCGGATCCCAAGCTGGCCGAGGCCAGCAAGAAGGTCATCGAGGTTCACAAGGAAATCATCGCCATGTTCCAAAAGATGGTCGCCGACATGGAGGCCCAGCAGAAGAAGGCGATGGCGAAGTAGCGTTCATCTTCCCGGCCCCCGTCGCGCCACGGATCGGCGGCCGGTGTCGAATCGACGGTCGCGGCTTCCAGGTGATTAGCCGCGACCGTTTGCCGTGCTTGACGCACGCTGATCCACGTGGTCCGATCAGCCTGCCGCCGATGGACAAAGACTATTTCGCCGACGCCTACTCCCCGCCAGGGAGCGATGTCAACGCAGGCGTATCCGCTGGCGCCCAGGGCGCGGAGCCAGCTGGGCGCGGCACTAGGCTGACCGCGGCCACGCTCGACGGGCTTCTCATCTCGGTTCCGCTCCTTCCGCTTTTGGCGGTAGGCATCTACTACGGTGTGCGCACCCAGTTGGAGGCTGTCCGGGCCGGTGTGGGGGACAAGCTCGGCGAGGCTCCCTTCATGGGCGCTACCGAATTGACGGGCTTGCTCGCGGGCGCCGCGTTTATCGGCTTCATCGGTGCTATGGGGATCGCCATCTACCAGTGGACCTTGATCGCCCGGACCGGGCAGTCGCTTGGCAAGAAATGGACCGGCATCCGCATCGAAAGGATCGACGGAAGCCGTATCACCTTCGGGACCGGCGTGGTCTTGCGCAACTGGGTGCCCAAGGTGATGGGCGCCTTCCCTTACCTTGGGATGCTTTTCCATCTCGTCGATTGTCTCTTCATCTTTCGCGAAGACCGCCGTTGCTTGCACGATCTGATTGCAGGCACCCGCGTCGTTCGCCAGCAGCGGTAAACCGTGCAGCTCGACAACACCGTCGAAGTGGAAACGCCGGAGCACGTGCGCTTCCGATTTCACGCGGCCGGACCCACCCGCCGCGCTTGGGCCTACCTTCTCGATCTATTGGTACGCGCTGGCATCTTGCTGATCCTGGAAATCGTGCTGGTCATGGCCACGGGGCAACACCTGGCCTCGGGCAAGGCCATCATGAGCAGCGGAACCCTGCTGTCCCTGTTTCTTATCGAGTGGGGCTACTTCGTCGCGTTCGAGGCAGGCTGGAACGGAACGACTCCCGGCAAGCGCGCGCTGAAATTGCGCGTGGTCAAGGTCGGCGGCTATCCGCTCTCCTTCATGGACGCGGTTCTGCGCAACCTTCTGCGCACGGCGGACTTTCTTCCCGTGGGCTATCTGCTTGGGCTCATTGCCATGAGCTGGGATGGCCGCTTCGCCCGCCTGGGCGACCGCGCGGCGGGCACCATGGTGGTGATCGAGGATCCGGTGCGCGTGGCGGCGTCGATCACCCTGGATCCGCCGGCGACGCCCGCCGAGATCGCGGCTTTTCCCCATCACGTCGCGCTGCCGTTGCCCGAGCGCGAGGCCATCGAATTGCTGCTGCGTCGCCGCGATCTCTCGCCGGCCCGGCGATTGGAGCTGGCCGAGATTCTCGCGCCCCTGGTGGAGCGCAGGCTGGGCGTGAAGTCGGGCGATCCGGTGCGCTTTCTCGCCCTGGTCTACTACCTTGCGGTGGGCGGCGCGACCGTGCAGGGCAGGGCGCTCTCTGCGACGGGGGCCAAGTCGTGAATCGCACGCAGGACGAATTCGTGGCCGCGCGCAAGCCCGCCTGGGACGAGCTCGACACCCTGCTGGCCAAGAAGCACCTGCTGCACAAATTGCCCCCCACATCGATCTCGCGGGCGGCCAGCCTGTACCGAGAAATCTGTTCCGACCTCATGCGCGCGCGCGCGTCCGGCTACACGTCAGACGTCATCGATCTGCTCGATTCGCTGGCCGCGCGCACGAGCTCGGCCATGTACAGCGCGCCACCCTATCGCCTGGCCGGATTGTGGGAGCTGGTCACGACGGGTTTTCCGTCGAGCGTGCGGCGCAACGCCCGCTTTGTGGCCCTGGCCGCCGCGCTTTTCGTGTTGCCCGGACTGCTCGGCTTCGCTGGCGCGCTTCGTTCGCGCGGGTTCGCCATCCAGATCATGTCCGAGTCCATGGTGGCGCAGATGGAGAAGTCCTACAGCGAGCTCGGCCACGGTCGCGACGAAGGCGCCGACAGCATGATGGCCAGCTTCTACGTGTACAACAACGTCGGCATCGCCTTTCGCTGCTTTGCCACCGGAATCCTGTTCGGCCTAGGCAGCATGTTCTTTCTCGTCTACAACGGGCTCAGCATCGGCGTCGTGGCCGGGGCCGTGACGGCGGCCGGGCACGGGCGAAATCTGTTCACCTTCATCGCCGGGCACGGCGCCTTCGAGCTGACCGCCATCGTGATTTCGGGTGCCGCGGGCATGGCCATGGGCTACGCCCTAGTCAACACCGGCCAGCGTTCGCGTTGGGCCTCGCTGCGCGCGCAGGCCGGGGATCTCTTTCGCATGATCATGGGCGCGGCGCTCATGCTGCTGGTGGCGGCGTTCATCGAGGGCTTCTGGTCGCCGTCGTCCATCTTGCCGCCGGTCAAGTGGGGCGCGGCGGTTCTGTTGCACATCCTGGTGTTCGCCTACTTGCTGTTCGCGGGCCGGTCGTCAGACAGGAGCAGGGCTTGAATCTGCTCGAAGCGCGGGTTGCGTTGCGGCCGCGGGCCATGTCGGACGTCATCGATCTGGCGGGTCCCTTCTGCATCGTGAACCGGCGCTTGATGGTGCCTCTGGCCATGCTGGTGACGGCCGTCGGCGGCCTGGTCAGCGCGGTTTGCCGTCTGAAGTATGGTTGGTCGTGGTCATCGGTGTGGCTGGTGGTGGCGGGGTATCTCTTGGTGTCGAGTGGGGTCTATACGCAGGCCGCTGGCGAGTTGCTTTTCCGCGAGGCCGGGCAGGTCCGAGTGGGCGCCGTGCTCGGTCGATTCGCGCGCCGATTCTTTCCATACCTTCTCGCCAGGGTCGTGCAGCTCTTCGTGCTGGGGCTATGCGCGGCGGTCTTCGTGCCCTTGCCCGTCTTTGCCTCGCGGCTGTTTTTCGTCAGTGAGGCCGTGTTGCTGGAATCGGGCACGGCGTTCGGCAGTCTGGCGCGCAGCAGTCGCCTGGTGCTGTTTCGCAGCCTACCCTGTCTAGGACTGGCGCTGGCCAGCCTGTGCGCACCCTTCCTGTTCGCCATGGCGGCGGATGTGATCGGCAACGCCCTGGTCGAAATGGTGTTCCAAATGGGCGAGCCGGTGGGGTCGCTGTTCTCGGATGGCGGCTCAGCCTACGCGGTAGCGGGTGCGCTGCTCTCGGCGCCCTTCGTGGCCAGCGCCAGCTTCCTTGGCTACATCGACATGCGCACGCGCAAAGAGGGGTGGGACATCCAGTTGCGCTTCATGGCCTTGGCCGATGCCGAGGCCAAGAGCCGGAGAATCGCCTCGTGAACCGGCGTGCTCTCCTCGGTGCTTGTATCCTTGTGGCCCTGTCTGGCGCCGCGCTTGCCGCCGAGCCCGCGGCCAGCACACAGGCCAAGCCTTCGCCAGCGCCCGCGCAAGCCGTGCGCGAGATCTTTGCCTCGCAGAACTTCCAATTCTGTCACGAGCCGAGTTATCCCCTGACCCCTGCCGAGAAAGCGTGGTGCGATCTCGGCGCGGGCGACAGCACGCAGGCCTGCCCCCAGCTGCGCGAGGCGTGCAAGAACGACGCACTCGCGAAGCAGATCGAGCTGCGCGAGCCCATATCCTTTCATTTGCCGGAGTTGGGCCTGCCAGTTCGGCTGCTCTTGTGGTTCTTGCTCGGGCTTGGCGTGGCCATGCTGGCGTTCGCGCTGGTCCGTCACTTCCTCGACCACCAAGCCAAGGACGATGTGGTGGGGACGCAAGCGCCGGACTCGGCCGAGGACGAGCGCGCGGCGATCCTTGCCCGCCAGGTCGAAACCGACGTACAGCGCCTGCTTGAACGCGCGCGGGCCGAAGCGATGGTTGGTGATTTTCGCGCCGCCATCGGTAGCGCCTACGCCGCGCTTTTGCGCCGACTGGAGGGCGCCGGCCTGGTTCACATCGAGCCAGATCAGACCAACGGCGACTACGTGCGCAGGGTAAGGAGCGAGCGACCGGCCATTGCCAGGCAGATGGCGGAGGTGGTCGATGCCGTGGAGTCGGTGCAGTTCGGTCGACAGACCGTCACGCGCGAGGGATTCGACGGGGTGTGGACCCGCGTGACCTGCCTTTTGGCCGAGCGCATCGGCGTGGTGCTGGTGTTGGCCTGGCTGCTCGTGTTCGGCGCCGCTTGCGGGCAGCCGCGCGCGGAATGGGAACATTCCCCGTCGGGGCGCGCGGGCGTTATCGAGTATCTCGGCAAGCGTGGGTATAGCGTGCACGAGCGTCTACTTTCCGTCGCGAAAATCAACGACAAGAAGTCCGACGACAGCAACGCAAACGACAGCAAGTCGAGCGACAAAAAGTGCACCGACGGCAAGACCCAGCAACTTGTTCTGTTGCCCGGCGCACACCTCGGCGACGAGGAGTGGAAGGCGGTCAGAGCTTGGATCGTGGTTGGCGATCACTCGCTTGTGGTCGCGGGCGGACGGCGCGAGCTGCCGGATTGGATCGGCGCGCACATCGTCGAGAAGCATGTCGCGCGTCCTGAGCCCGTGGTCCTTGGCGACGCCGAGAGCAAGCGCTGGGGCGCGCTGCACGTGCGCGTACCCGAGGCCAACTACCTCGAAGGCAAGCCGGGCAGCCGAACCGTGCTGACCCGAAAGCAATCGCCCTATGCCGCCGAGCGCTGGATTGGCCGCGCCGAAAGCGATGACGAAGACGACGAGAGCAGCCGCGTGCTCGTGCTGGCCGACGATTTTCTCTTTCGCAATGCCAGCCTGCTGGTGGCCGACAACGCGGCCGTTCTCGACGATCTCTTGCGTGACGGTGGCACCAACGTGGAGCTGGCGGGCGATCTGACCGGACTTGTATCTTCCAACCCCGTCGAATCCGTACGGCGCGGGCGCCTCGGGCCGGCGATGCTTCAGCTCACGGCCTTCTTGCTCGTGTTCTTCGTTGCCAAGGGCGCACGCTTCGGCCGGCCCACGCGCAGCAGCCGGACCCATCGCCGCGAATTCGCCGAGCACGTGCGGGCGCTCGGCCTGCACTACGCGCGGGCGCGCGGCGAGCGTTTGGCCCTGGGGTTCATGGGCGCCTACGCCAGCGAGCGTTTGCGCGAGCGCTGCGGACTACGCGTTGATCGCAGTCTTTCGGGACTGGCCGAGGCCGTGGCCACGCGCACCGGCCGTCCGGTCGGCGAGGTGATGCGCCTTCTGCTCGAAGCGCGCGACGCCGGCAAAGGCGTGCCGGCAGAAAAGGACACGCGCGATTTGGAAACCGTGAGCGAGCTGTGCAAGCTGCTCGAAGAAACAGGAGGAACCGGTGGACACAAGCGCAATTCCAGGCAACATTTGACACCATTCGCGGCGAGGTCGAGCGCGCGCTGGTTGGGCAAACCGATCTGGTCGAGCACGCCCTCATCGCCTTGCTCGCCCGCGGTCACGTCCTGCTCGAAGGCGCGCCGGGCCTGGGCAAGACCCTGCTCGTGCGCGTGCTGGGGCAAGTGCTGGCCTGCGATCACCGCCGCATCCAGTTCACGCCCGACCTCATGCCATCGGACGTGATCGGCGGCAACGTCTTCAACCAACAGAAGGGCGCGTTCGATTTTCTCAAGGGACCCGTCTTCACCCAGCTCCTGCTGGCCGACGAGATCAACCGCGCGCCCGCCAAGACCCAGTCGGCGCTGCTCGAAGCCATGCAAGAGCGTCAGGTCACCGTCGATGGGGTCACGCGTCCCGCTGCCCGAGCCGTTCCTGGTCATGGCCACGCAGAATCCCATCGAATCGCAAGGCACCTATCCCTTGCCCGAGGCGCAGCTCGATCGCTTCATGTTCAAGCTCAGCGTGCTCGCGCCCTCGCACGACGTGGAAACGGCGATCCTGCGCAACCACTTGGCCGGTTTCGACGCCCAGGCGCTGGAGCGCCTGAACCTCGCCCGCGTGATCACGCCCGCGGCGCTGCTCGACATGCAGGCACACGTGCGCTGCCTGCGCGTAGACGAGGGCATCGTTTCCTACATCGCGGACATCGTGTGCCGGACGCGCGGACATCGTTCGCTCTACTACGGCGCCTCGCCGCGCGCCTCCATCGCGCTTCTGCACGGCGCCCAGGCGCGGGCGGCCAGCCGTGGGCGCGACTTCGTCATCCCCGACGACGTGAAGGCCCTGGCTCCGGCGGTGTTGCGCCACCGGGTGGGCTTGCAGCCCGACGCCGAAATCGAAGGCATGTCCACCGACGACTGCGTGGCCGAAATCCTGCGCGACGTGCGCGTGCCCGAGACCATCGCTGCCTAGCCCGCACTACGCACCATGATTTTGTCTCCGACGAGCCTTAAGAAGCAATCCCTGGTCATTCCCTTGGAGACTGGCGGGCTAGGCTCATTGTCATGGGAACCCTGGGAGGGTTCCCAAACCCTCCCGCGACGCCCCGCTGCCGGCAAAGCCGGCAGGCTCCGCACGCGTCTGTAGCCATGCCCTTCGTTCCCTCGCACAGACTCGTGCTGCTGGCGGTGGTGCCGCTGGTTCTTGGCGCCGTGACCGCGCTTGAGCCGAGTCTCGTTTGGCCCATGCTGCTCGCCGACTTGGCCGTCGTTCTGGTCGCGGCGGTCGACGCTTGGCTTGGCCGGCGCGTGCTTGTGCAGGCCGAGCGCGAGCCGCCGCGCATTTTCTCGGTGGGCAGGTTGAATCTGGTGCGTATGCACGTCTATTCGACCGCGCGACGGGCGTTGGCCGTGCAGGTGAACGACGACTCGGCCGATGGTTTGACCGTCGAGGGCCTGCCCAAGACGGTGCAAGTACCCAGCACGGGGCATGCGCTGGTCACCTACCACGTGAAGCCGAGCCGCCGCGGTCTCTATGAGCTTGGCGATCACCACCTGCGCTGGGCCACGCCGCTCGGTCTGTGGCAACGCCAGATCCGGATTGCCTCGCGCCACCCGGTGCGCGTGTATCCCGACGTGCAGGCCGTGCGCACCTACGAGATGCTGGCGCGGCAGAGCCTGGAAAACCGCATGGTGCGTACCGTGCGCCTGCGCGGGGGCGAGAACGAATTCGAAGCCCTGCGCGATTACCAGCGCGACGATGACTACCGCGCCATCGATTGGAAGGCGACGGCGCGCCGACAGAAGCTCATCACGCGCGAATACCAGCAAGAGCGCAACCAGTCCGTGTTGTGCATGCTCGACTGCGGCCGCCTCATGACCGCCGAGACGCAAGGGCTGTCGCAGCTCGACCACGCGCTCAATGCCGTGCTGATGTTGTCGCACGTGGCGACCCGGGCCGGCGATCAAGTCGGCCTGCTTGCCTTCGACGCTCGCATCCGCGCCTTTCTGCCGCCGCAGGGCGGCCGTCGGGCGGCGCAGCGGGTGGTGGCTGCTTCGTACGACATCCATGCGCAAATCATCGAGACGGATTTCGAGGCCGCCTACGGCTACCTCTCGCAGCGCCTGCGCAAGCGGTCGCTGGTGGTGCTCTTCACCGAGGTCATCGACGAGGTTTCGGCAAAATCCGTGGTACGCACCGTGCGCAGCCTGGGCCCGCGCCACCTCGCCTTGTGCGTGCTCTTTCGCGACGAGACCCTCGATGCCATGGTGGAACCGCATCGATCGCAAGGCGAAATGAAGGCCACGGATCTCTACCAACGCGCGGCTGCCGCGGAGGCGATCCTATGGCGCGATCGCCTGGTGCGCGACCTGCAAGAAGCAGGTGCGCTGGTCCTGCACGTGTCCCCGCGCAAGCTGACCCCGACGCTGATCAACCGCTATCTGCACATCAAGGCACAGCGGCTGCTGTAGGCATCAGGATCCGCCGAGGTGGCCTCTGAACAAGACCAGAGCTAGTACAGGTACATCAACCGAATGCGGCCGCTGTACATGTAATTGTCCCACACGGGAACCGTGATGTCGCTTGCCTGAAACTGCGCTCGCGCATAAGCAAAAACGGCCTTGACGAAAAGCTGTCCCGTCAGCAGATATTGAAGCGCGGCGAAGGCTTGCAGTTGAGAAACGTAATCGTTGGTGTTGCTTCCGGTCGCGAGATACTTGTCCGTCTGCTGCGTCCAGTTGGCGCCTACGCCCGCCAGCCACCCGTCAGCCACCCGCACATTGGCGAATCCACCCACGCTCTTCGTCGTGTACGAATTCTCTGGAATCTCCGTCGCCATGGAGTTCGCGTAGGACTGACTGCCGATCGCCGCGTTCAGGCCGAATTCGAGGGTGGGATCGATGACGAACTGCACGGAAGCGCCGAGGCCTTTCTGGACGAGCTCTGCCACTGCATCCTTCTTTTGCGATGTTGTCTGGTCCGATCCGACGCCAATATCCTGTATGACAGGTGTGATCTTTTGGTATTCGCCGCCAAGCTTGAGCTTGAACCAACCGATATCGAAGATCGCGGTCGGGCGACCGCCGTAGTAGGTGGCCGCCCAGGAGCCAGTAGAGTTGAGGTTTTGGTAATCGTCGGCGCCCAGCTTGGCGAGAAGCTCGAAGCGCAGGTAATCGGTCGGATAGGCGTGCAAGGCGACGTACCCCACGCCCAGGCCATCGGTGGGCCTGTCGTGCAGGTAATTCACGCCGTACAAGGAAGGCACCTCCAACCTCGGGCTGGCGGGGTTGTCCACGCCAAACATGCCAGCCCCTAGGCGCTCGAAAGTGTAGGGATCCATCCCCATGCCCAAGTGATAGATCTCCCAAGCCTCGAAGCGGCCGAGCTTGACGTCCCAGCTATTCCATTCGCCGAACCGAATCCAAAGATCGTCGGTGGTGAAGGTACCTGCGGCCGCACAAACGTTGTTTGTCGCGCTCGCCGTCTGGCAGAGATTGCCCACCAATTCGGCCTGGCCCTGGATGAAGAAGCGACCGCTCACATAGGCGGGCGTCACGCGTAGCACCCCGCGGCCCTGCTGAAAGAACATATGCGAGTCCGGCAGTGACGGCAAGTCGCGCTTGATCGCTTCGTAGCCGCTGTCGACCCAGACCGACCCCGAGACACCAAGTCCTGTGTGGGTATTTTGCGGCCACTGCAGGCCGTGGAAGGACGGCTCGAGCCACAGCGACCCACCATAAAGACCGCGCAGACGGCCGGGAAACGTCTCGGGTCCCATGTGCTCGACATAGGATCCCGGGGTTGGCATCGCAGGGGCTTCAGCAACGGGCGCCACCGTGCCTGTGGTCGGTGCTTCGGCTTGGGGCGCCTGAGGTGGTGGTGGCTCCGCGAGCGCGTCCGACTCGCCAGGCGCCGCCTTCGCGGCACCTTCCAAGGTGAGCAAGGTTGGAAAGGCGGCAAGCGCTGCAAGCCATCGATGCTGTCTGAAGGGTGTCTGTGTCACGGCTCCTATTTCCCGTATCCGGCAGCTACAATATTGGCTTGTATGGCGTTGTCAATCGCATCGGACGAGACCCCGGTCGTGATCGCTCCCTCGAAGAAGATTCCGCAGCCGCCGGAACTGCCGTCGCCGCCCGTTCCCAGCTCGACGGCTCCTTGTTTCTTCATGGGTTTGTAGCCCGGTGGACGTACCCCGTCGTACTTGACGGACACTGTACCGGACTGCGCATCTCCGTCTTTGATAGTATAATGGTCTCCAGAGAACCCCTTGACCATTCCCGTAACATAATTGGCAACTATCGGGGTATTGCTTGATACCGTGCCAGAGGTCTGACCTCCCGCATAGACGCCGTTCTCCAGATCCACCAGGATCCACGGGCCGCTGCCGGCGCCGCCGGACCAAGTCGTCATGTTCCCAAACTCGAGTGTCTCCATCGTAGCATTGCCTTCGTCTCTGCCGGATGTCTCAACGTTCCCGTAGTCGAAGCAGCAGCGGCCGTTGTAGTACTTTCCATCAACCACCATGTACATCGACTCGGGATCGTCGTTTTTTGCCAGCCCCGTGGCCTTGTTGTTCCGATAGGTGTTTCCCCCGCTGCCCCCACCGTCTGGTTGGACGTAGACGCCGTAGACGGTATGACCGCCCACCTTGGCCTGGCCCTTGCCGGGGCCCGTGGCGGCTTCCGTGCCTCCATTCGGCAAGTGTTCATCCACCGGCGAGAGTGGGAGGTCGTTCTTCAGCGAGGTCTGGTCGTAGATGTACGAGATGGTGCAGGTCGTGCCAGAACAGAACGAATCTTGCACCGATGCATCGACGAAGCCTCCTGGAGCGAGGAGTGGGATGTCCTTGGTGGTCTTGTCCGAAGCTCGCCTGACTTGATAGAGCTTTCCACTGTACGCCGAGAAGAGGGCGCGAACCGTGCTGTGGGCTGCCACACATGGCGTGTTGCCGGACTGATAGATGTCGCAAGGGCCGGGAACGCCCGTCCCCCCCCCCGAGCCTGAGCTTCCGCCAGCTGCGGTATTGCCGCCATTGCTCCCGGTAGCGCCCGCGCTGGCGCCGCCGGCCAGGCCAGCCCCACCGCTCGCAGCCCCGCCGTTCGTCGTCACGGTTAAGCCGCCCGAGCCGGTGCTGCCTCCGGCGGCATCCTTGCCACCAGCGGCGCTCTTGCCGCCCGAATTGGTCGTGCCGCCGCCGCCGGGCGCCCCGCCGGGTGCGGGCGCCCCGCCCGTTGCTGACGCCCCGCCATTCGCTGACGCCCCGCCATTCGCTGACGCCCCGCCCGAGCCGGTGCTGCCCCCGCTGGCGCCCACCCCACCCGAGCCGCCTGCTCCGACCGTTCCGCCGTTTGCAGCTGCGCCCCCAAGGCCCGACCCTCCGCCGGATCCAGCAGAGCTTCCCCTGTCAGGGGCACTGCAAGCGCCACCCAGAATCGCGAGTACCGCAACGCACATGTGTAGCAAACGGCTGAATCGCATGTCGTCTCCTTGCTGTGAAATCCAGAAACCGACTCGTTGACGAGATCTCATCAAGTGTAAAGGGGGCCACAACGCGCCGATCGGGTCTGCGAATCGACATGGGTACGCGCAGCGAAGGGATCGAGAGCCTCCCGTCACCGCGGGAGGCTCACCTTCGATAGAGGGCTTCGACCTCGGCGCCGCTGAGAGCGCGCCCGTAGATGCGGACGTCGTCGATCTGCCCCTGCAGGAAGTCGGTGGCGTCTCCGGGCGGTTGCGCCGCGCGTCCGCCAATGGCCCAGATTGCACTGCTCGCGGCCGCTGGAACCGTCGCGTCGCTGGTCGATCCTACGAGCGCGCCGTTGCGGTACACGTAGTACGACGCTCCGTCGAAGACGCCGCAAAGGTGGACCCAGGCTCCCACATCTTCGGCGGGGGCCGGAGCACTAGCCATGTGGTCTGCGCTGTCCCAATAGGTAAACTCGTACTCTCCCAAGTAGATGCGAAGGGCGAGGTTGTAGTTCGGAGTCCACGTATAGCCATGCGTCACCACGTTGTGGTAGCCGTCGATAGCGGTGGGGCGGACCCATGCCGCCATGCTGACTGGGCCGCCGAGGTTCAAGATCGCGGGGTTGCCGAGATTGAGCAGCTGGTCTGTTCCGTTGAATGCGAGGCTGTACGGATCGTGGAAATGGACGGGTGGTACGTTTGTGGTAGGGGTGGGCGGATTCGCGGATGGCGTCCCTTGGCTGCCGAAGCCGGACGAATCGACGGCGGTGCTGCCTGGCTGCGCCTCGTCGAGCGCCCAATGCGCCAGCAGACCCAGGTCGGGATCGAAGAGATCCAGCGTGGTGTCCCTGCACGCGCCACTGGCAAGAATCACGAGACAACAGCTGACCATCACCGCTCTCTGAGTGCCATAGGCGGCGAATCTTCGCGGCTGGTGTTGCGTCTTGTAATTGGCGTCGATCAAAACCTGAGCACTCCTGCAAGACTACCCGAAAGCACGAGGCCGGAAAGACTCTCGGCTGGGGAGCCCTGCACGCGAACGACGATACCATGCGGCGGAAAACCTGCCGCCGCGCTCGCTTCGAGCACAACTCGGGTGCCAAGCGCCACCGTTAGCCGCGGTCCAGCGGCGACGACAAAGGCGCCGAGAAGGGCTGTGCGCGCGCTGGCGTCGGCGGGCGCTTCCAGCCGGAACCGCACGAGATACTCCTCTGCGTGGAGCAAGAGCGCCAACCCGACGTGGCGACTTTCCGGCCACAGCAGAACACCCGTGGTCGCGCCCACGATCGCGGCACTGGACAACAGACGTCCGACGGGTACGCTGTGCTGGGTTCCCGCGCGACCGCCGCCCCGAACCTCGACCACGAACCGGCGGCCAAGACGCGCGCCGATGAGCAGATCGCCGCCGACGAATCGGTATCCGCCAGCGAAGTAGTCGTACGTTGGCACCAGACCGACTTGCCAGCGCCCCGACTTCCCTGCGCGTGCTTGCGGGGGCGGCATGGCTTCTGTGGTAACCAGCGGTGGTGGCGGCGGCGACGGTGGCGGCGTTGTTTGCGGTGGAGCAGAAGCAATTTCGAGTCTTCGGACGAGCTCTGCGATGGCCAAGGCCAGCTCGCGCGATCGGGCCTGGCGCGCGGCGGGGCTGGCCGAGTCCACGACGGGCGCGAGCTCGATGGTGCGAACTGCCCGTTGCTCGGGGGATGCGGACGACTCTACCCGGATTTCCTGTAGCTCGCCCATGCAGCGAACGTTCACCGAGTCGGGAAGGCCCTCGCCGTCTGTGCGACCAGCGACGATCTCCAGATCCATCACCTCGCGAACGGTGGCTTCGTCGACATCGACACACGGATCGATGGTTAGCATCGGTGCTCGCCCTCCCGCCGCAGCTGCAACATCGCCGCCCAGTGCTAAAAGCCCGAGGACTACAGAGATGCCAATCAATGCTCGCCGACCAAGCCGCGCATCAAAGTGACGTACCGGCCCGAAGGATACATCTGCTCGTAGTGGCGGGCGGCTTCGGCTGCGCGACGCGAATCGCCGGCCTTTTGCCAGGCCTCGGCCACGCGTGCCGCCGCATCTTCGGCCAAAGGACCACGCGGCGCACCGCGCTCGGCTGCTGCAAAGGCGGCTGCGGCCTCGTGCGGGTGAGCGAGATCCGTGAGCAGCACCCAGCCCAGCGTAAAGGCGGCCGCGGGCGCTCGTGGATCCTTCGGGAAGCGCTCGATGAGACGCCGCAACGGCGCCACCGCCGCCTGCGGGTGACGTGAGCGTCGCGCATCGTCCGCGGCCAACAACAGGGCCGCGGGATCCTCTGCGCTGCGCGAGCGGGCTTGCCGATGGGGCGCCCCAGCGGCTGTTGCCTGCTCGGGTTCGGGTGCTTTGGGCGGCTCATCTACGGCAAGCGGCGGCTCGCTTGCTCCGGGGGTACTCGGGAAAATGCGGTCGTCGCCGGCGTGCAGCTCAACCCGTACGCCGCTGGCTACGGACAGAACCGCGACTCGGCCCTCGAAGACAACCACATGAACTTTGCCCCCGGTCTGGTGGTCGACGCCGAAGACGGTTCCCAGGTCCTCGATCTGTATCGGGCCGGCATCGACTCGGAATAAGCGCCGGGCGTTGTGACGGATGCGAAATTGCGCTGCTCCGGAGCGCAGCCGAAAGGTCGTGCGTCCGGGCGTTTGCTCTGCGAGCTGCACTGTCGATCCCTTGATCGGCACAACCTCCGAGCCGTCATCCAGGACGAACGTCCGCACCGGTGCTGAGGATGCAACCGATGCGGGAACGGTTTGTCGTGCGTGGTGCACGGCCAAGCCAAGTGCGAAACCCGCCGCAGCGCCCAACACGGCCAGTGCGGCGACGGGGCGCACGACTCGGCGTACCCCAGCCCACCATCGCAACCTTTCGCCGAGACCCTCGGGTTGCTGCGCGCGCACGAGCACGTTTTCGATCACCGCGCGGTCTAGCGCATCGTCGCGTTTTCCCGACGCGACAGATGCGGCAAAGACACGCCCTGTCTCGATCTCTGTCGCGCAGTCAGGGCACGCTGCCAGGTGAAGCTCCAGGATGGCCAGGTCCTGTTTGTCGAGTTTGTCGATTCCTTCGCGAAGCGCCCGATCGATCAACTGCTCGGGGTGCAACAGCTCGGGGTGCTCTCGAAGCTCGGGATCAACGCGCACGAGGACTCTCCCCGCTTCGTTCAAGCTGGCGGCGAAGGTAGGTCTTGCCGAGCCGCAAACGCGTCTTCACCGTATTCACCGAAACACCCGTGATACTCGCGATTTCGCCGATCGAGTGTCCAAGCATGAGGCGCAGGCGCAGAACCGTCGATTGGGGGTCGCCCAGCTCATCTAGCAGATTGCGCACGAGATTCGCACGTGCCTCGATCCCGTCGTCGAAGGTCATCACCGGGATGTCGCACGAATTCATCGCTGCATATTGTTGCGAGCGAGCCCGCGAGCGCTGGCGGGCGGCAATTGCTCGACGCATTGCAATCTTCGTCACGTAGTGCGAGACATCGGCCTCGAATCGGAACTGGGGCAGCGCCCGCACGACATCGACTAGGCAGTCCTGCATCGCGTCTTCGAGCTCGGCGTGGTCTCGGCCCATAATCCCGCGGCAGATGCTGCGAACCCGCGGCGCGACCCCTCGCAAGAACTGCCGCAGCGCAAAGTGATTGCCCTGCAGGGCCTGTCGGACGTCTTCGTTTAGCCTCTCACTGGCCGCCGTTCTAGCGCCCAGCTGCTCGGGCGCTAGAATGGTACCTCCGTGCTTCTCGGCGGTGCACGCACCATGCATCTCCTAAGATTGGAGCGTCGCCGTCGCGCTGTCAATCAGTGAAGTCAGGCAAGTTCGTGCAGTTCGCGCCAAAGCTGAAGTCCGATGGCGGCGCCTGGGATCCCGACGAGTGGGCGCAGATGTTCATCGACGCCGGTGCACGCTTCTCGGGGCCCGTCGGGGAGCACCACGACGGATTCTCCAACTGGGACAGTAAGACCAACGAAGGATGCCGGTAGCGCAGGCTCGAGGGTACATGGCTACGCGCGAGCCTCCGGCCTGGTTACAAGTGTTGACGAACACGGATCTGTTGTCGTCAGTTCCATCGCTGCCGCCAGTTCCATTGCTGCCGCCGGCGCCGCACATAGTATCGAAGATTCCCGGGCGGATGACGACTTGCGAACCACACCATGCCGATGGCGGGATGGCGTTCCACTATGACCTCCGCCGCGCGCTCGGCGGAGCAATCTCGTGAAGCAGTGAAGGTATCAATTGTCATATGGCTCGTGCCTGCGCTACACTACTCATCGTAGGATTGCTCGGGCGAGGTCCGATATGGGTCTCCGTGCAGTTTCCTTCGCTGAAATGCCTATTCTGCCGTCGTCGTGAAAGCTCTCTTGATAGGTTCAACGTCTCCGCTCATCGGTGTGTCGAGAGCTTTGGCTGAACGATGGCGCACTAAGTGTTTAGTTTGCGCAGAATGTCCTACATCCGCCCAGATGGTAGGGCGCGCTCGGACCTGCAATCAGTCCGAGGAATCCATTATGATTTTGCCCATAGGATCATCGACCGCGGAGTGTGTCCGTGCAGTTGCTGATCTTTCGTCGGAGGATCGCTATGCGTGTTAGTTGGACTAAGCTTTGTCTTGCCTTTGCTGTTGCCTACTCGGTCATGGCCTTAGGCTGCAGTGGCAATCCTGATGTGCTTTCTGGGGCGAAAGGAGACGCGAACGCGTCGGACGTCCCCGGGGCTTCTGGGAGCGGTGGAGGCGGTGGCAGCGGCATCGTCATTTCGATCGACGCGAATTTTGAAAACCGGGATGTGCCGGTCGTTACCACCACGGATAGCGACAACACCGTCGACGTTGTCAAGAGCGTATGTGGCAACGGCATTGTCGAGGATGGAGAAAGCTGCGACGACGGCAATGCCAGGGGCGGCGACGGATGCGACGGTACGTGCAAGATCGAGAACGGCTACACTTGTCCCACGCCAGGAAAGCCCTGCGTCAGTCTTCTGTACTGTGGTGATGGTCTACCTGGCCCAGACGAAAGCTGCGACGACGGCAACGCTGTCAGTGGCGACGGCTGCTCGTCCACGTGCACCGTCGAGAACGGGTACGTCTGCCCGGCCTTTGGCCAGCCGTGCACGCCAACGACCCAACCGCCTGTCTGCGGCAACGGTGTTCCCGAGTTCGGCGAGACATGCGACGATGGAAATACGACATCAGGCGATGGCTGTTCGTCCACATGCCAGACCGAGAGCGGCTACACATGTATCGGCAAGGTTTGCACGCTGAACCAGACGTGCGGAAACGGCGTCTTGGATCCAGGTGAGCAATGCGATGACGGCAATTTGATTCCAGGAGACTGTTGCAATGGAAGCTGCAAGCTAGAGCCGAACTGCAAGTGCACCACGCCGCCCGTGGACGCCGGTCACCCAGGCCAGGTCTGCCGCTCGACGATTGTGTGCGGCGATGGCGTGGTCAGCGCCGGTGAGGCTTGCGACGACGGAAATACCATCGGTGGCGACGGTTGCAGCGCCGACTGCAGCACCGTCGAGAAGGGCTACACCTGCCCAAGCACCGGTGGCAAGTGCACCGTCGCAACGGTTCTTTGCCCGAACGCGCGCCTTGATCCCGGCGAGGAGTGCGACGATGGCAATACGACTTCAGGCGACGGTTGCTCTGCGAACTGCAAGCTCGAAGCCGGGTACATCTGTCCGACGGTCGGTCAGCCATGCAAGCTGAAAGAATACTGTGGCAATGGCATCGTGAGCTACACCCTGGGTGAGACATGCGACGACGGCAACACAGTGGCCGGCGACGGCTGCTCCGCCACGTGCACCATCGAGGCAGGTTATACCTGCAGCAATACATCCTCGCCTTCGGTGTGCACCAAAGAGGTCTGCGGAAACAAGAAGATCGCTGCCGGCGAGACGTGTGACGACGGCAATACGGTCAGCGGCGATGGCTGCAGCAGTACCTGCAGACTGGAAACGGGATACACCTGTCCAGTCGTCGGCGCGGCCTGTCGGGCGATTTGTGGCGACAAGCTGGTCCGCGGCAGCGAGACGTGCGACGACGGCAACACAGTCAGCGACGACGGCTGTAGCTCGCTTTGCCAGTTGGAGCCTGGCTATGTCTGCGATACCAGCGGCGTTTGCCGCAAGACCGTCTGCGGCGACGGCGTGAAAGAAGGAACCGAGCAGTGCGACGACACGCCGCCCGGCGCGACGGACACGCCGTTCGACGGCTGCTACCACTGCATGCTCGAGCCGGATTGTTCTGCGGGCGCGTGCAAGTCGGTTTGCGGAGATGGGCAGCGCTTTTCGGACGAGGAATGCGACGACGGCAATCTGTTCAATGGCGACGGATGTTCGTCCACGTGCAAGATCGAAACGGGCTATACGTGCGTCGACGCGGCCAGCTCGACACTTCCGTCGACCAAGACCCTTCCGGTTATCGTCCGCGACTTCATCGGCCTCGGAAGGGAAACCAACCCCAGCTCAACCAATACCAACTATCACCCGGACTTCAACCGCCACAATGGCAATGGCATCTTCAAGATGGTCAAGAGCACGCTGGTCTCAAATGGGAAGCCAGAGTGGCGTTGGTTGCCTTTCAACACCGCGGATCTCGACTTTGAGCACGCCGACGCCGCTGGCCAATTGCACTTGTGACGAGACGGCGGCTGCGGCGTTGTGGAGTTCGACTACCGAGACGTGGTCGGGGGCTGGGGCGAGCGGAAACGACGGCGCGCCGGTCACGCTGACGTTGTCTCGTCCGCCCTGTTCATGTGCGTCTTGCACCTGCGACAATCTTGGCCACTTGTATCAGGAGGGTGGCCGTCATAATCTTTCGACACCCGCGAATCTGGAACAGTGGTACGTGAACACGACCGGAGTGAACCTAGCCGTGCCTTACACCCTCACGCTTGGCTTGACTGACACAACTACGGGAACGTATTCCAACTTGTTGACCAGCACCAGTTTCGATCCATTGGGAACAGGCGGCTGGATCGCCGCCGGCTCCGAGACGGCATCCGGCTGTACCTCGGCTCAAGGCGGCACTACGGTCAACGTCTCGTTTACGACGGAGACCCACTTCTGGTTCGAATATCAAGGTGGCGAGCAGTTCGCCTTCTCGGGTGACGACGACACGTGGGTTTTCGTCAACAAGATGCTCGCTGTCGATCTGGGCGGCCTCCACGGCAGACTGGACGGGTCGTTCACCCTCGATGCATCCAACGGCACGGCAGTCTCGAAGAACAATGGCTCCTTCTACGACGGGACGACGTACAGCGCGACCCAAGGTAGCAACCTCAATCTTGGCCTCGTGGTCGGCAAAGTCTACGAGGTCGCCATGTTCCAGGCCGAGCGCAACCAGTGCGGATCCAACTTCGGCGTGACGCTCAAGAACTTCTCGAAGCCGAAATCGATCTGCACGTCGGTGTGCGGCGACGGAATCGTGGCCTCCGACGAGGCCTGCGATCTCGGCAAGGCCAACAACACGGGTGCCTATGGCGGTTGCAATGCCGACTGTACCTTGGCGCCCTATTGTGGCGACGGCAAAATCAATGGCGCCGAGCAGTGCGACGATGGCATCAACGCCAATGTTTACGGCCCCAAGGCGAACGGCTGCGCGCCCAGCTGCAAGATCGCCTCTTACTGTGGCGACGGCACTGTCGACGTTGCCTACGGCGAGACCTGCGACAAGGGTACGGCCAATTCGGCCACGGCCTACGGCCCGGGCGCTTGTACCAACACGTGCCAGACCGCTCCCTTCTGCGGCGATGGCATCGTCAATGGCACTGAGGCCTGCGACGACGGACAGAACAACGGTACGCCGAGCAGCAAGTGCGATACGAAGTGCGCGATCAAGTGCGGCAACGGCGTGCTCGACAGCGGCGAACAATGCGACAAGGGAACGGCTGGCAATACCGGCGCCTACGGCGGCTGCAAGGCGAACTGCACGCTGGCCCCTTACTGCGGCGACGGTATCAAGCAGACCGCAGCTGGCGAGACTTGTGACGATGGCAAGAACGACGGTTCCTACGGAACATGCACGCCGGATTGCAAGCTGGCCTCGTATTGCGGCGATGGCAAGGTCGACTCGGCCAACGGCGAGCAATGTGACAACGGCGCCGCCAACCAGACCAATCCCTACGGCGCGGGGTTGTGCACGACCGCCTGCCGGCGCGCTCCCTACTGCGGCGACAACTCGGTAGACACGTCGTTTGGCGAAAAATGCGACGACGGCACCGCCAACAGCAATACGACACCAGGCGCTTGCAAGACCGACTGCTCGGGGTACAACCCGCCACCGGTTACTTGCGGCAACGGCCAGATCGACAGTGGCGAGCAATGCGATGACGGTGCCCTGAATGGCACCGCCAGCGATCCGTGCGATGGTCGCTGCCACTTCAAGTGCGGGAACGGAGTCAAGGACTCCGGCGAGGAGTGCGATAACGGCATCAACGATGGCTCGTACGGCACATGCAACCATGATTGCACGCTGGCACCTTTCTGTGGCGATGGCATCAAGAACGGCACGGAGCAATGTGACTTGGGCGTGCTCAACAGCTCCACGGCGTACGGCGTTGGCAAGTGCACCAATCTATGCACGACGGCTCCCTATTGTGGAGACGGTCGTGTCAACGGAACCGAGCAATGCGATGGACAGGTAGGCTGCACCGCCGCATGTATCTACTTGGGGCCCATCAACTAGGAACCAGAGGCCAGCTCAGGCCGCGGGTTTGCCTTCGAGCAGGTGTTTGAGGGCTTCCAGGACGGCCCGCCAGTTGGTTGCGGAATGGTCGGCACGAGCATGCGTGTCGACATTGGATTGGTGGATGGTGATGCGTACGCCGTCGTGGACTGGCGCGAGGTCATAGCGGACGATTTGTCGTAGTTCTAGTTTGTCTTCCAAGCCGCTGAAGCCGCTCCAGTAGTTGAAGGAGAGACTTTGCATGGGTGTGAAGGAAAGCACGGTTCCGCGATCCTCGTAGGTCTTCCCCTCCCACTCGCCGCGAAAAAAAAGCGGCGAGCCTATCTTCCAATCCGTCACGAGATGGGTGCCGAAGAAATACTGTTTCACGATCTCGGGTTTGGTGATCGCCTCCCAGACGCTCGAAAGCGGCGCCCGGATGTCCAGCGAAGCTGTCGATGAGAATGGCATGCTACCAAGCCTGACAGAGGCAGGGCCATGTGTCGAAGACGTGTCGAAGCCGCGCTGCATGCCGGCGCTTTCGTGGCCAGGGTCCGGCAGGGTGGGCGGTCTACGAGGGTAGCGAAAACTCGACGGGCGGACCTCTTCATGACCATGGCTCTCTTTCCTGGGGCCGCACGGCATCCTATCCTAGAATGCTCGCCATGGGATGCTTGACGAAGCCACTCGGGCGGGCGGCCGCGCTTGGCGTGGTGTGTACGCTGCTCATGGGCTGCTCGGTCAGCTACACCATCAGCATGACGGCTTCCGAAATCCAACAATCCCTGCAGCACAAGTTGCCCATCAGCAAATCCAAGCTGCTGGTCACGGCCACGGTGCGCGCCCTCGACGTCGAATTCATGGAAAGCGACAATCGCGTCTTGCTCCGGCCCGAGGTCGACCTGAGCCTGGTCGGACAAAGCGCGCTGCGCGGTCGTGCCGTCGTGTCGGGGCAAATTCGCTATGCGCCCGAGACGGGTGAATTCTTCTTCGACGAGCCCACGGTTGCCGAGTTGGCCATCGAGGGACTTCCGGAATCCCTGCGCGCCACCGCCGAGGAAATCATTGCCAGCTGCGCCGAAGGATACTTGGCCAGCGCACCCGTCTACCGTCTGAGACAGAGCGATTTCAAACAATCACTGGCCAAGCTGATCCTGAAATCCGTGCAAGCTCGCAACGGCCGGTTGGAGATCGTGATCGGAGCTCCGTAAACCCAGGTTGCCCGTCACCTCGCGGGTAGCTCCGCGGGACCTGCACCGGCGATGACCACGCGCTCGATTTCGCCCGTTTGCTCGCCAACGCCACTTGCCTTCCAGCGCTGGAGAGTGCGGCCAGTGGCATCCAGGACGACAAGCTCGGCGCCGCTGGCCACCCACACGCGTCCTGATGGGTCGATGGCGATATCGTTGATGCCGGTCGCGGGCAGGGATTCGCTTTTGCCGGCCACGCCCGATCCATCGAGGCGGGCGACAATCACGGCTCTGCCGTCGGCGCTGGCGCCAGCGGCCAGATTGGCGGCCCCGGCGCTCTGCAAATGGGCCTTGTCCGCCGGCCAGTGCGAAGGTTGCCAGCCGGTTTCCGCGGACACGAAACACCCTGACAAGTAGCACACGATCAGCCCGGGTTTCGAGACGAGTAGGGAAAGTGGAAAGGCAGGCGCCGGCTGCCCATCGCTATCGGCCTCGTTGTTGCTCGCGACCGCCGGCGGTGGATCCAGTCGCGTCCACCTTCCGCCCAGGACGCGCCAAAGGCCGTTCCAACCCGCCACCCACACTGCGCGTCCGTCGGTCACGATGTCGAGCAGCCGATTGTCCTCGAAGGCGCCCGTCAAACTGTTGCGGGTTCGCACCGTCTTCCAGCGACGACCGTCGTAGTGCACGATGCTGCCGTGGCTGTCGTTGATCGTCCACACGTCGGTGGGCGAGCGGATGGCGAGTTTGGCGAAGCTCTCCTGGTTGAGGGTGACCGTCTGGCCCCCGACGATTCGGACCACCCCCACGCCACGCAGGCTGGCCCACAGGACACCCTCGCTGTCGATCTGCATGTCGCGGAGGGCGGCCTGGGTTTGCAGAACCGCCTTTACCACGCCGTCTTGCACACCCAGGATGCCGGCGCCTTTGACGAAGATGTACGCGGCATCGACGGGCTCACCGCTCTCGCTGGCCGGCACTTGCCGAGCAGCCGCGGGCTGCGAATCCGAATGCTTGTGCTTGGACCGGGACTTTGCCTGGCTGCTCGACATCCTCCCGAGGAGGACGAGGACAACGATCGCAAGCCTCAGGCCAAACTGGTCGCTTCGACGGTCCTCGCTGTTCCGCATTTCGCGGCAGTATACGTGGGCGGGAAATTTTCGTGCAACTGGGCCGGAACGTTAGGCACCGTCCGTATTTCACGGTAGCCGGACAAGTGCACTGGGTCTAACCTTTGATTCAGGCCGTGCCATCCACAGAGAACCAGCCAGAGGTCAGCCTCGCGCCCGAAAGCAGCGAGAGCCTGCAAAGGCTCTTCGAAAGCGAGCTGCGCTTTCGTCGCGTATTCGTAGCCGGGAAGTTCCCGATTCGCGAGCGGCAGCGTTGTTGCTTGGTCGTCCTGCATCCCCAGGGCGGGCGTTTTTCCGTCGAGGCCGAAGTGGTCTACCTCAAGGCCGAGGATCCGGGCGCGGGCGTCGGCCTCGATCTCGTGGGCCTCGATCCAGACAAGCTCGCTGGCCTGGAATCGTTCGTTCATCGAGACGCGGAGGTCCCGGCCGAGGACGACGCGGGCTCGGCGAAAGGCGAGACTGGTCCGCGCAACATCTACGAACGCATCCGGCGGCTCAGTCTGCACGAAAGGGGAAAGGTGGCGCGGCAGGGGCTGCTTTTCGAACGCGTGGCGCTGGAACGCGCGTTTGGCGGCAGCGTATGGGAGGGACTTCTGCAGAATTCGTCCTTGACCGTTCCCGAGGTGGCCCAGATCGCCAAGAAGGGCACACTACCGCAGCCGCTCGTGGCCATGATTGTCGCGAATGGCGGCTGGCTGGCCAGTGGGGAAGTTCGGCGGGCGCTGCTCGGCAATCCACGCGTAGGCGGCGCACAACTCGACCGCGTGTTGCGGGCCACGCCCAAGCCCGAGCTGAAACAGATTGCGCAGATGTCGCCCTATCGCTCGCAGGTGCGCATGGCTGCCAAGAAGCTGATCAGCGAATAGTCTTCGGGAATAGCAAGGGTTCGGCCCTCGCGAGCGCTTGGCGATGATCACCTTTGTGAAATCTGTGCGAGAATCCTGATCGCGTTTCTAGGCGCCACGCAAAGCGAAGGGTAAGGACACATGATGGCGTTGCTCGTTCTCGAACTGTTGGTTGGGACATCGCCTGACAGATCCGTCAAGGCGGCGAATGTGACCGTGGACTTCAGCGCGGTCGATCGCGAGGTGCTCGGCGACTCGGCCCTCCATGCGGCCTACAAAGGCTTGCTCGCACGGCTGGTCGAAGACGGCTTCGCGATTGCCGAGCCGAACCAGGTGGGCGACATCGTGGTCACGGTCAGGCGCACCAGTGAGCAGAATCTGAACCTTGTCGTCGAGAGCTCCGCCGGGACTCGGTCGCGCAAGATCCGCTTTGGCGAAGACGCGGGAGAGCAGTCGGAATTCCAGCTTATCCAGGCAACCATCGAGCTCGTGCGCGCAGCTCACGACGGTCTGTCCGCGTCGTATGTTCCCGCGCCGCCGCCCATGGAAAAACCGCGCGCCGTCGGAGCCCAACTCGGGGGCGCGATATTGTGGAGCGGATCCGCCGCGGGTGTCATGGCGAATGGCGACGCCGAGGTGCGCTTGGGGGTGGTGCGGCTGACCGCGGGACTGGTCGGGCACGAGCCGCTGGGCCTGGCGAGCGACCTGCGTATCTTCGAATGGGGAGCCCTGGTGGGTGCGCGCATGGGCACGCGTGCGCTTGCGCCCTGGCTGGCGTTGGAAGTGGCGCTGGCTGCCGGCTATCTGCAAGAGCGCTACAGTTACACCGATGCTACGGGTGCAGACGCTCGCGGCGCTATGAACGATGCGCTCGCCAGCGGTAGCCTTGGCGCCGCGCTGGAGATCGCGCGCGGACTGTGCATCGGACTCGACGCTGGAACTTGGCTGACTTCGCACGCTCGCAACCATCTCACGGACACCGGAACGTCGTGGAAAGCCCCACGGATCAGGCCGTTTGCCGGGCTACGTCTCGAATACCTTCGTTGACCTGGAACGGTTTTGAGTGAAGTGATCGTCACCATGCCCTGACGAGGAGATCCCATGATTGCATACTCTTTTTCGAGCGCGGTTTTGTCGGCGCTGCTGGCACAAGCAGGCCCGACGGATAGCGCGACCGTTCCGACCGACAACAACGACCTTGCCAAGCAATTCGACAGCATCCTGACCACGCCAACTCCGCCCTCGCAATCGCGCAAGACTCAGGGACCGTCCGGCAGCGGCCTGATGAACCCCGATATCAGTGTGATTTTCGACGGCGTGGCCGGCGCCGCCAACCGCCCACGTGCCAGCTCGGCGGGCGACGATCCGGATTTCACCGGCCCGGCAGGCAAGCGCACCGGGGGCTTCGCCGTGCCCGAAGTCGAGGTCGGTCTTCAATCCACGGTGGATCCGTATTTCGCGGCCAACGTGTTTCTTACCATTCCCAACTTGCAGGGCATCGAGGTCGAAGAAGCCTACGCCGTGACCACCGCGCTGCCCGCTGGACTGCAAATCAAGGCGGGCGTATTTCGCTCGGCGGCGGGGCGCCAGAACGAGCAGCACCTGCATATGCAGGACTTCACGCTGCGACCGCTGCTCAACCAGGCCTATCTGGGCGTGGATGGGCTGCGCCCCCCCGGCCTTCAACTTTCCTGGCTTCTGCCGTTGCCATTTTTTCTGCGTCTGACCGGTGAAGCCCTCAGCGTTTCGCCGGGGGTCAGCCCGACCTTCGGCGGAGGTCTGCGCAGCTCGCCGACGGTGCTTGGCAATGCCAAGACCTTCGCAACGCTTGGCGAATCCTGGTCCTTGTTCCTCGGGGCCACGGTGGCGGCCGGGCACGCGCCGCCCGCCGGATTCAGCGAGGGCAGCTCGCTCGACGGCAATGGTCCGCGCACGTGGCTGGTTGGTGGCGATTTCTATCTCAAGTACATGCCGCCCAACCACGTCGCGAACTACTTCGCCCTGAGCCTGCAGTCCGAGTATTTCTGGCGCCACACCTCGGCCGACGGCGTCGCCTCGGCCCAATCCGATGCCGGCTTCTACGCACAGCTCGTGGCGCAGCTCGCCCGACGCTGGCACCTCGGCGCGCGTTTCGATCAACTGGGAATTCCCGCCAGCGCCATCCAGCCCAAGGGCGACCGCATCTCGGGCATGGTCATGTTCACCCCCAGTGAATTCTCGCGCCTGCGCCTTCAAGGTCAACGCGAGAAGGTAGACAACGGAGGCGCCATCTACGAAGCGCTCCTGTTGCTCGAATTCTCCATCGGCGCCCACGGCGCACATCCATTCTAGGAGGATCCCATGTCTCGCACCTTTCAGTGCCTCGTCTTGCCGTTTCTCGTCGCCTTCGCAGGCAGCGCTCGCGCCGAACCCGTCCGGGTGGTCACCTCTATCGAAACCTTCGCCGACCTGGCACGCGCGGTGGGCGGCACCAATGTCAGCGTCGAATCGCTGGCGCGCGGTTATCAGGATCCGCACTTCGTCGAGGCCAAGCCCAGTCTGCTCGTGCCGCTTTCGAAGGCGGATCTATTGGTCTACGCGGGACTCGATTTGGAAATCGGTTGGCTGCCGCCGCTGGTGTTGGGCTCTCGTAATGCGCGCATCCAGGCCGGCGCCAAGGGCAACCTGGATGCCTCGACGGCCATCGACGTGCTGGACGTCCCGGCGGGAAAAGTCGATCGTGCCCAGGGCGACATCCACCCGCGCGGCAATCCCCACTACTGGCTGCCGCCCGTCAATGCGCTGAAGGTGGCTAAGGAAATCGCCGCGCGCCTCAAGGAATTGGATCCTGGCCACGGCGCGGACTACGACGGCAACTTACAAAAGCTCGGTGCCTTGCTGAAAGCAAAGTCGGCCGACTGGAGCCGCAAGGCTGCCGGGCTGCGTGGATTGAAGGTCGTCCCCTACCACAAGAGCTGGACCTACGTTTCCGACTGGCTCGGCCTGCGCGAGATCGGCTATGTGGAGATCAAGCCCGGCATTCCGCCCGATCCCAAGCACCTGGCCGAGCTCATCCTGCGCATGAAGGCGGAATCCGTGCGCGTGCTGATCATCGAATCGTTCTACAATCGCGGCATCGCCGGACAGGTCGCCGATTCCGCCGGCGCCAAAATGTTGGTGTTGCCAAGCGACGTGGGTGCGACGGCCAAGATTCGTTCCTATCCCGATTTGGTGGACGCCGTTCTCGATGCGCTGGTCGCTGGCATGAAGTGATGGAAGGCAACGCCCTGTGGACTTGATTCAATTGCGAGCCGCCGAGATCGGCTACAAGAAGTCGATCCTACCGGCCATCGATTTGACCATCCGGGCGGGCGAGCGCATCGCCATCCTTGGCCCGAACGGCGCGGGCAAGAGCACGCTCTTGCGCACCATCATCGGCACGCTACCGGTGATCGCGGGGCGCATGGACTATCCGCTCGGCCGTCGGCCCACCATGGGCTACGTGCCCCAGTCGCACCAGCCCGATCCGGCCTTTCCCCTCACCGCGCACGAGGTGGTGCTGATGGGCCGCTATCCCGCCCTGGGCGTGGCGCGCCGGCCACGCAAGGAGGACCACGAAGCCACCAGCCACCAACTCGAAATGGTCGGTCTGGCCAAGCAAGAGGCGCTGCTGTTCCGGCAATTGTCCGGCGGGCAGCGCCAGCGCGTGCTGGTGGCGCGCGCGCTCGTGGGCCGGCCCGAGCTGCTGGTGCTCGACGAGCCGACCAGCGAGCTCGATCCAGCGGCCGAGCACGGCCTGCTTTCGCTGGTCGACAAGCTGGCCGCAGAACACAAGACCTGCGTGCTCTTTGTGACCCACCAGATCAGCGCCGCTGCCGGATTTGCCACCGAGGTCGTGCTCATCAATCACCACGCCAAGGTGGTGGAGCAGGGGCGCGCCGCCGATCTGCTCACGTCCGAAAAGCTGTCGCGCCTCTACGGGCTGCCCATCGAGGTCGCCCGGGAAAATCAGCACACGCTGGTGTGGATGGCGTCGGGTGCCGACGAGGTCCAACCATGAACGACATCGGTTTCTTCGAAGCCTATTTCCTTTGGCGCAACGCCATGGCCGCAGCCATCATCGCCGCCGGGCTGTGCGGCTACCTGGGCGTGTTCATCGTACTGCGCCGGATGGCCTTCGTGTCGGCGGCGCTGTCGCAGGTCTCGGGTCTGGGCGTAGCGCTGTCCTTCTTCCTCGGCAGCTATCTCGGTGTGGATCCCCACGGCGATCTCGTGCCCTGGTACATCTCGCCGGTCTTTCTGGCGCTGGTTCTGTCGTGCGCAGCCTCTTTGCTGCTTGCCTTGCCCGCGCAGGTTCGGCGAACCAATTCCGAAACCCTGGTGGCGCTGGCCTATCTGGCGGCCTCGGCCAGCGTGGTGTTGGTGCTGGCCAGCCCGCGCATCGTGCAGGAGGCGCACGAGGTGGGCGAGCTGCTCTTCGGCAGTGCCGTGGCCGTGCGTTCGCAGAACCTCGAAGCCCTTGCCACCGCCGCCGCCTTGGTCGCGTTGGTTCACGGTGTCCTGTTCAAAGACTTCGTGTTCGTCTCATTCGACGGAGAAACCGCGCGCAGCGTGGGCTATCCCGTGGCCCGGTTGAACGGCGCGCTCAACCTGACCATCGCGGTTGCGGTGGCGATGGCGACGCGGGCGCTTGGAACCTTGCCCGTGTTCGCGTTTCTGGTGCTGCCCGCGGGCGCGGCGTTGCTGTTCGCCAAGCGCCTGCGCCTGGCCATGATCCTTGCTGTCGTCATCGCAGTGATCTCCGCCATGCTCGGCTACTACCTGTCCTTCGCCTACCAATTGCCCACCGGTCCGACCATGGCCGCCCTGTGTGCGCTGGCTTGGGCGCCCGCCGCGCTGCTGCGGAATCGTTGAAATGGGAACCCTAAGAGGGTTCCCAAACCCCCCGCGCTCTGGCTCCGCCGGGCAAAGCCCGGCTACGCCTACGCGATTATGGGAACCCTAAGAGGGTTTCGCTCTGCGCTCGGCACCCGCCACCCACCCTGCCACCCCCTCGCTGCGCTCGGCCTCGCCAAACCCTCGGCCCCTCCCCCTACCCACCACCCTGCTCGCTGCGCTCGGCCTCGCGCGCTCTGACTCCGCCGGGCAAAGCCCGGCTACGCCTACGCGATCATGGGAACCCCAAGAGGGTTCCGCTCTGCGCTCGGCACCCGCCACCCACCCTGCCACCCCCTCGCTGCGCTCGGCCTCGCCAAACCCTCGGCCCCTCCCCCTACCCACCACCCTGCTCGCTGCGCTCGGCCTCGCGCGCTCTGGCTTCAGGTCTGGCAGTTGCGGTAGCAGCAGCCAGACCGTGGGCCAAGCCCGCCTGCGCCTACGCGATCCGGCACACGTCTCCCGACCAACCCCGCGCTCGGCGCAAGACGCTAGGATTCTTCCTGATAGAACAGCGTGATGGTGATGCAGTGAAACGCGCTATCGGATGACTGCGTGACGGATTTGCTCACGATGCGATGGCTGGGATTGGCACGGATCCAATCGGTGATTTTTTCGCCAAGGCTGTCGCGATCGCGCGCTTTGGTCGCGAAAAAGACTTTGGCTCCTGTGAATTGATTCGTTTCGGCGGCGCTGTTTGTCATCGATTTCAACTTCAATCTGAATGCCAATCACTGTCGCAGACATGACCTTCAATGAGAAGGTCCCACGCTGTCAAGCAGTTCCTCGAATTACCATGGTTTCTTCTTGTCGCTATCGGAAGAAGACAGCAAAAGTTGAGCGCGGCATTCGGCGCGCCTTCGTGCGCTGCCGCGGCATGAGATTTGAAGCCCGCTGGGATCGTGGTGTCCTCAGCGCACACGCAAGGCGCGCACGCCCATCCACACAAAACCCGCAACCAGCGAAAGACCTCCAAGGGGCGTGATCATGCCCAGCCAGCGGGGCGCGCCCAGTGCCATGGCGAAGAGCGAACCGCTGAAGAGTAGCGTTCCTAGCGCGAGGGCCGAGCTGGGACACAGGACGGTCAGTCCGGTTCGCTCGAAGAGCCCGTGCAACATCATTCCCGTCGCGGCAACGAACAAGTACTGCGTGCCGGTGTGCCACCAGCCCAAGTTCGCAGCGGGCAGGGCGGACAAGGCGTGGGCTCCGAACGCGCCCAGCAGAACCCCAAGCGCGGCGGCAACGGCGCCGAGTGCGAATGCGTTCACAGACCAAGCACGCAAGGCAAGCATGGCTAGATGCTGCCAGAAAAGCCACGAACGCCAACGCGAATGTGGGTCCGCGCGAAAGGTTTGCATTCGCGGGATCAGGGACCATCGACGGCAACCGCAATCCGCTTTGTCTTGCCCGGCTGCGAGCGCGCGACCTATTCTCGATCCATGCGTCTGCTGACCCGGATGGTGGCCGTGGGCCTGCTCAGCGCGCTGGTGTTCGTCGCCATCGTTGGGGTGATGGTACCTTGGTCGCCCTCGGGTTGGTTCGCGCTGGGGACGGCCGCCGTCGCCAGCCTGGCGCTGTTCATCCGCGAAAGAGGTCCCCGCCGGGGCCTTGCACTCGTCGCGGGCGTGCTGCTGACCATCCTCTTGGCCGTGCGCATCTACGGCGCGGGAGACGGAATGATTCGCATGCTAACGTTGCCGCACGGAACTTCGTCGCGCTGGCTCGGTCGCATCGTCGACGAACAGGACGTGGCGCTCGCAGGTGCGCGCGTGCTGGCCGCGCGGTGGCGTCTGCCGGCCGATGAGCGAGAGAATTTGGTGCCGGCCATGCGCAAGGCCTACGCGGAGATGCGATGGGATGACGCCTTCACGCCGTCTCCCGTGCTCGATACGCTCTTCGGGCGGCAAGCCCCGGCCGCGTTCGACACCCTTGTCATCGAGCCACGCGCGGAAACGAGTCCAGACTTGCCCGCCAAGGCTGGCGTGATTTTCCTGCACGGCTACGTAGGAAGCTGCACGCTCGAATGCTGGCTGGTCGCCCGCGCCGCGCGTGCCATCGGCGCGGTCACGGTGTGTCCCGCGACGGGTTTCTCGGGGCACTGGCGTGGCGAGGCTGGCGAGCGCACGTTGCGCGCCACCCTGGACTACCTGCATGCGCGGGGTGTCCGGCGCGTCTACCTGGCCGGCCTTTCCAATGGAGCCGCGGGCGTAAGTGCGCTGGCGCCGCGATTCGCGTCGGCGCTGGCTGGACTGATTCTCATCTCGGGCGCTCCCGCTTCGGGCGACGGCGCAGGTCTGCCCGCCCTGGTCGTTCATGGCTCCGACGACACCGTGACCTCGTCCGAGGCAGCTCGCGCATTCGCCGCGCGCACGCACGCAACCTACGCCGGTTTCGATGGCGGCCACTTCGTGCTTCTGGTGCGCAGGCTGGAGACGCGCGATGCGATCGCAAGCTGGCTGCGTGCTCAGTGGACAACACGAGGCTCGGGACAGCACCCGTGAAGATGTACGCCAGCTCCTGGCGATCCTCAATCCTCGAATCTCGTCGGCAAGGTGCGGAGAACGCCCCTTGAATCTCGCGCGCAAGGGGAGGTGCTTCGCTTGCGCGGCCCCGGCCGCGCTGTTCGCGCTCGTGGCGGCTTGCCATCCGCGCCCGGATGGAAACGATTCTCGGCCCGCCGAGGGAATCGTTCTCGAACGAAGCGTGGATGTGCCTATGCGCGACGGCGTGAGACTCCGCGCGGATCTGCTGCGGCCGGCAGGGCCCGGGCCGTTTCCCACGCTGGTGTACCGCACGCCCTACGACAAGGAGCAGGAACGCCGGGACTACACCACCTTTCAGCGCGCGCTCGAACGCGGGTACGCGCTCGTGGTCGAGGACGTGCGCGGCCGCTACGCCTCCGAGGGCGAATTCCGTCCCTACCAGCAAGAGGGACATGACGGCTACGACAGCATCGAGTGGGCCGCGGCCCAGCCTTGGTCGAATGGTGCTGTCGGAACCTTCGGCCTGTCCTACCCGGGTGCCGCGCAGTGGCTGGCGGCGGTTGAGGCCCCGCCGCACCTCAAGGCGATGGTCCCGGCGATGACCTTCGCATCGCAAGAGGGGTTCGTTCACGCCAGCGGCGCCTTGGATATGTCGTGGATCGGCTGGGTGTGGAACGAGATTGCCCCAGACAGTCGGCGTCGCCACCATGTAGCCGGGCCACAGAACAGCGAGGATGCGGTCGCTGCTTGGCGCAGCGAAGGCCCAGCCATGCTCGGCGTGTTGCCTCTCGCGCGCATGGAGCGGCTGCGTGAGGTCGCTCCATTCTACTACGAGTGGTTACGGCATCCGCCCGACGATCCCTGGTGGGCCTGGCTCGATCTGCGTGGCAGGTACGGCCGAACCCAGGCTGCGGTTCTCAATCTGTCGGGTTGGCACGACGAGGGCTACGGCGACGCAGGGGCGGTCATCAATTTCCTGGGGCTCGTGGCTGCCCGCCATGGTCGGGCCACGGACGTGGCGTTGCTTCTCGGTCCGTGGGTTCATGGCGTGGAAGACACGGGCAAGTCCAGCGCAGGCGAACGCCGCTTCGCGGACAACGCGAAGATCGACTACGACGGTGTGGTTCTCGACTGGATGGATCGCTACCTGCGCGGCGCGAACAATGGCGTGGGCAGCGGCAAGCCGATCCGCTACTACGTGATAGGCGCGGATATCTGGCGCGAAGCCACCGGCTGGCCACCCGCCGCGGTTCGCACGGCATTCTATCTGGGGCAGGCCGCCCCCAGGCGTCCAGGTCTTCTCTCTCCTTTTCGCCGAGGTCGTGGATCGAGTGCCTTCATTTCCGATCCTGCCCACCCGGTTACCAACACCTACGACGATCTCGGCGCCCATGACTATCGCGACTTGGCCTTGCGCAAGGACTTGCTGACCTTCGACAGCGCGCCGCTCGCCGCGAACACCGAAGTCACCGGTCCTATCGAAGCGCGGATTTTCGTCAGTTGCACATGTCGCGACTTCGACCTGTGGGTGCGCCTCTACGACGTCGCGCCGGACGGAGCTGCCTTCAACCTCATGAGCCCAGGCCCCGACGTCGTGCGTGCCAGCTACCGTGACAAGAGCCAAGGCCGGCAAATGCTGCGCCCCGGGCAGATCTACGAGCTCGACGTGGGCGGGGCAGTGACGAGCAACCAATTCAAGCAAGGCCACCGCATACGCGTGCAGCTAAGCGGCGCCTTCTTCCCCGATTTCTCGCGCAACCTGCAGACTGGCGAGAGCGAAGTCACCTCGTCGACCTTCCACAAAGCCACGATCCGCATCCACCACGATCCGGTGCACGCCTCGATCATCGTCCTACCCATCGTAGGTAGCCCGTGACGGGTTACTCGCTCTTCTGCCCATGCGGACGCAGGCCCTTGACGACCAAGCCCAGGCCGGCCGCTATCAGGAACAGCATGATCAGCGTGTTCATGAGCGAGGTGGTCTGGAAGTAGATGTCGAGGTTGATGAGGATGCCGGCCAGGATGAAGAGTAGGCCGCCCACCGATAGAAACCAGCCGAGCACCGACTTGCCGTTTACGAACAAAATGCCTACGCCGAAGAGCAGGGGAATGAGGCTGATACCAAAGCTGCGGCCCGCGCCGCCCAGGCCCATGAAGTTCCAATACGAGGAATGGACCTGCACGTGGGAAAACAACAGATAGAAACCGACGGCCGCGACGAGAATGCCGATGAAAAACTCGCCCACGCCGCCGGCCGTGCCGCCGGCCCCTTCGAATTTGCGTTTGCCACCAAAGCTCGCGCCGCTGTCGCTCATGGTCGGGCCATTGTACACCGGAAGAACGTGCTTCCTCTTGTTTCCAAAGTGATCGCGAAACGCCTTCACAAATTTACAAAACTGGCCCAGGACTCGAAACCATCGCCCGGGCAGATTGACTGGTGTCTAGGAAAGGAGGTCAAGCAGATGCCAGCGACAGAAACAGTTTTCCAAGCTGATGCGAACACGACGGATGGAGCGGACGGGCGGGTGAATCTGTGGGCGGACTCGGTGGGGGCTGCGGCCAAGCAGCTTGGCGTTGTTCTGACCCTCGGCATCGCCGTTCATCTCGCCAGCAACCTGCTGTTCGGTTGGTAGACGCTGCCAGCCGGTTGGGAAAGGAGAGGCCATCGAAAACAAGAGCGCGTGCAGGCGCGATCGCGCTACTGCACTTTTCCGAAGGCGCACTTCAGGTAATCGCCCTCGGGGAAAACAGGTAGAGTGGGGTGATCCGGGCCGGCGCCGGTGTAGGCTTCAAGCACGAACCGGCGCCCGGCCTGGCGGACACCCGTTTTCACCAGAGTGAGGAACTCGTCGCGCGGCAGGTGGCTGGAGCACGAGGCCGCGCACAGAAGGCCGCTGGGCCGCATGACCTGCGCGGCCAAGCGATGCAAGCGCAAGTAGGATCGTCGAGCCGCCGACACGCTGTTCTTGGATGGCGCGAAACTCGGCGGATCGGAAATGACGATGTCCCAGGTCTCTTTTTGCGCGATGGCTTTCTCGAGGAAGGCAAAGGCGTCGCCTGTGTGCAGGCCGGCGCGCGCGAGATCGAGACCGTTGCACTCGAAATTGCGCTTCGCCACTGCCATGGCCGGGCGGGCGATGTCCACCGTGTCCGTGCGAGCCGCCCCGGCGCACGCCGCGTGGATGGAAAAGCCGCCCGTGTAGCCGAACAGATTAAGCAGGGATTTTCCCTTGGCGCGCGCCGCGACGGCAAGACGATTGTCGCGCTGGTCGAGGAAGAGGCCGCCCTTTTGCCCGCGGCCCACGTCGACGATGAAGCGCACGCCGTGCTCTTGGATTTCGATCTCCTCGCCGTGCTGGGCGCGGCTGTCACGATCGATGACCTTGCGCACGGGCAGGTCTTCACCGCACTCGGAAAGCAGGGTGGGCAGACTAGCGTAGAAGGCGCGGCTGCCCTCGCCGTCGTAGCGCACGGAAGCGATGTCGGCGTAGAGGTCGACGTGAATACCCGGCAGGCGATCCGCTTCGCCGTGCACCCAGCGATAGGCATTGGTTTTCGTCAGATCGAGCCGGGCGCGGCGCATGGCCAGGGCGGCCTTCAGTCGACGGCGCACAAGGGCGACCTTGTCCTCGATGGGGCCGAGATCGAGCACGCGGACGGCGATGGGACCGTGGGCATCCCAGTAGCCGAACGCCACCTCGCGGCCCTGTTTGTCCACCACTGCGACGATTTCCCCCGGCGAGATTCCTGGGTGATGGGCCAGGGCTTCGCGAAACACCCAGGGATGACCCTGTCGCAGGGTGCGACTCGAGATCCTTCCTCAACGCCAAGGCAATCGGCCGACTCATGACCTCGTCGCATCATACTCGCACTTTTGTGGTCGCGCACCCTTAAGGAACACTCCTCATGCGCCGAGAGAATACTGGTTGGTGCCAGTCGGGGTGGAGGCGGCGTTGTCCGACGGGCGGCGTTGTTTCGGAGGGGATCTTTTCGTCTTGGAGGGGTGGGCCGGCGGTGCCGTGACTTCGGGCGGGTAGGCGGGCGGGTGTGATAGCCACGGTGCCGCCGGAAGTGTTTACTGTGATAGACGTAGTCGTCTTGCAAAGGACGACCGCGTGACAAATCCGGAAAGCCAACCAACCATCAGTGCTCCCGCGCCGACCGGCGCGGCGAGCTTCTTCGACCGCTTGAGCGAACGGCAGATGACCCTGCTGGTCATCGCGGTCGGCCTGCTTCTCTACATTCCGCTGGCCGGGACCTACGGCCTGTGGGATCCGTGGGAAACGCACTACTCGGAAGTCGCGCGTCAGATGACGAGGCGAGGCGACTTCATCAGCCTGTGGTGGCCGGGGTCGCCGCGCGATGCGGATGTGTTCTGGTCCAAACCGGTGCTCACCTTCTGGCTGATGAGCATCGGCATGCACATCGCGCGCATCGGCCTGCCTGGCAACCCTCCGGGCGAGATGGCGCTGCTCTCGCGCACGGAATGGGCGGTGCGCGTGCCGTTCTGTCTGCTCGGTGTGCTGGCCATGTGGGGCGTCTACATGGTTGTCGCGCGCTTCGTGTCCCGTCGCGCGGGCTTTCTGTCCGCGCTGGTGATGGCGACCTGCCCCATGTTCTCCCTCATCGCCCGCCAAGCCATGACCGACATGGCCTTCGTTGGCCCCATGACCATGGCCTTGGCCTTGGGGGCCATCGCGCTGCTCGACGACCGCGACGAGGTCTTGCCCCGTCGGGGCAAGGGTTTTTGGAGCTATCCCCACCACCCGGCGTTCTTCACCACGGTCGGCGTGTTTCTCTTCCTCGTCGTACCTCAGCTCATTATCGATTCCGTCCAGCTCAAGGTGAAGATCCCCGTGGGCAACCGCGAGCTGGTCATGTACGGCGCGGTGGCGATGATTCCCTACTACCTGGGCTCACTATTCTTCCTCTGGTTCTGCATGCGGGCGCGCTACCGGGCGCCGCTCTACCTCTACATCGCGGCCATGCTGTGCGGGGTGGCGGTGCTGGCAAAGGGGCTCGCCGGCGCCGGCCTGCCCATCATCATTTTCTTCGCCTATCTTCTCTTCACCTGGAACTGGAAGCGGCTGAAGCGAGCGCAGCTTCTGCCTGCGGTGATCGTGTCGGCCCTGGTCATGGTCATCGTGGCAGCGCCCTGGCACCACGCCATGATCATCCGCCACGGCTGGGCCTTCTGGAACGAGCTCTTCGGCGACAACCACTGGCGGCGTATGATGCTGGGCCGCCACGGCGATCGCGGCAGCTTCGAGTACTTCCTGCGCGAGCTCGGCTACGGCATCTTGCCCTGGGTGGCGCTGGCGCCCGCGGCTCTTGTGGGAATGGTGATGCGCAAGAGGGAGGACGAGCAACGGCTGGCAGTGTTCAGGCTGGGCGCGATTTGGTTCGTTGCGGGCTACGCCCTGGTGTCGCTGTCCATGACCAAGTTCCACCACTACGTCTTGCCGGCCATTCCCGGGCTCGCCATCGTGATTGGTTGTTTCCTCGACGACGTTCTCGAAAAGCAGGACGTCCGCCGTACCTGGCTGGCCGCCTTGGTTGGCGTACCGCTGATGGGCGTGATCCTCGCGGACCTGCTGCATGCGCGCAACGCTTCCCAGAGGTTCCTGTGGCTCTTCAGCTACGACTACGTCCACAGCCCGACGGGCCGGCCCTGGCCAGACGCGCTCGATTTCCGCACCCCGCTCACCGTGATGGGCGTGCTCATCGCGCTTACCACCTTGGCCCTGGGTTGGAAGAAGCTCCTGCGCCCGGCGGTCATCGGGTTGTGCCTGGTTTCCGTCGCCTTCACCTACTTCCTCCTCGATGTGTACATGCGCGATGTCGCGCCCTTCTGGTCGCAGAAGGAAACCCTGGCCGAGTACTACCGCCATCGCAGCTCTCCTGAGGAGAAGCTGCTCGCCTACTCCATGTATTGGCGGGGCGAAACCTTCTACTCCGAGAACGAGATCTACGACGACCCCAGGAAAGAAGAGCGCACCGTGTTCGATCAAGACGGGGCCGACGAGCAGATGAAGGAATGGATCGCGGGCCACCGCGGCCGGCGCGTGTTCATCATCTACGAACGCGGCCGCCAGAGCCACGTGCAGCAGCTCTTGCCCGCGGAGAAACGCTCGACCTTCCAGGTACTCTACGAGAAGAACAACAAGTTCTCGCTGGCCCAGGCCGAGATCTGACGAGTACCGGAGCCGAGGTCGGCTGCCGGTCGCAGAACCGGCCATGGCTCTACCGGAAAATCTGCTCGGCTTCCTGCTTCACGTGGCGCAGCTCGTCCCAGATCTTTTCCAGGTCGCGGGCCCGGAAGCCAAGGTACTCGCATTCGGGCAAGGCCGCGACGTGCTCGGTTTGCTCGGTGCTGGGTAGTGATTCCTGACCCAGCATGCGGTCAACCCTTTCCGCCAAGCGAACCAGAGCGACCTGCAACGCCACCTCGCCACCTGCCGCGAAGGCACGCACGGGTTGGTGGTGCCAGGCCACGATCTTGGGCACCGGATCGGGCAATCCCCACTTGCGCAGAATGTGCGCGCCCAGCACGGCGTGGTCGAAACCCAGTACCTCGCGCTCGCGCAAGTGGATGGTGTCCGCGTCGGCCATTTGATTGCCGTGAATCTTGAGGTAGGTGGCGGGTTGGGCCTGGAGGAGCAGCAGCTTCCCGAAGTCGTGCAAGAGGCCCACGATGTAACTGTTCGATCCCGCGTTGGCCCTGTGCAGGGCCAGCGCCCGCACCAGCGCTCCGGTTGAGGCGCAGTGATCGCGAACGGTGCGACCAATTCCGCTCACGTCCGAGAACATGGCCATCATCGACAGGGACATCGCGACTTCGCTCAGCGTGCGCGAACCCAGCACCATAATGGCTTGCTTGATGGAAACGCAGGCCTCGCGCGGACGGAAGGCCGCCGAATTCGCCAAGCGCAGGACCTTGGTCGCCAGCGCCGGATCTTGCTCGATGATGACTTGCAAGCGCCCGACCTCGAAATCCTTGTCGGCAACCTGTTCGAGCACGCGCCTCGCCACTTCGGAAAACGGCCGCAACCCCTCTAGATCGGCCAGGGCGGCGGCGAAGCTGGCAGCGGCCTGAGCCGTGATGGCGCTTGCATCGTCCTCGCCAAACCACAGCTCTTCGAGAATCGACTCGGAAATTTTGGTCGTACGCGCGTGCGGTGTCATGGTCTTCGTCGAACCTCTAAAGTGGTCTAGGAGCAAGTTGCCTGTCGAAGCGTCGATGCTGCACTTCAAAGATAGCATCGTCCTTGGTCCCTCGCGACTTCGAGGCGCGACGGGCACCGAACGCGCAAGGGCATGCGAGCGCAGCATGATGTAACCTTGGCGCCAAGGAGATTGCATGATGGCTGGCGCGCGTACCCTTCGCATCACCGCCCTGGCGGCGTGTTTCTTGTTTTCTGCCTGCTCGAAGGCCAAATCGGCCGGAGGCAGTCCCGATGCTGGCCCTATCCCTTCCGGCGCCGGGGTGGGCGAGGCTTGCGGCAGCAGCGCCACATGTCGAAGCGATCTTTCTTGCGACTCCGCGAGCAAGACGTGCGCGGCCGTTTCTAGCGTGATTCCAGGCGGCGCCTGCATGCTTTCCGCCGAGTGCATCGCCGGCAACTATTGCACGCAACAAGGGGCCTGCGCGCCTTCCGGCAAAGGGGTTGCCGGCGCGGGCTGCTCCAGCGAGAGCGACTGCGCGCCCGGTCTTCTGTGCGCACAGACGGGCCTGACTGGTGTGTGCCAGGCTGCGGGCCGGACCGATCTTGGCCTCATCTGCGAACAAACCGCGGATTGCTTGGCCGGCCTGTTGTGCGTGAGCGGTACCTGTACCAAAGCCGTCCTAGATCCCTGGGCTGGCGTTTCGTGCAGCGACGTCGAAGACACTACCGCCAAGGTCTACTTTCACGTTCCCCGCGCCACCGATACCGTCGCCGCCAGTGCGGACTTCTACAAGTTGCCGTTCCCCAACGACATACGACTCCAGAACGGGAAGGTCAGTTTGGCCGGACATCCGCGGCCAGGTCCGCGCATCCTACCTTTCGACCTCGTGGATCGCTACATCACCGCAATCGAGGCCGAGTCCACCGGTTTCTCCGCCAACCCGACGATCCTCATGCGCCTGTCCAAGCAATTCAATGTCAACGCGTTCCCTGGCGATTGCGGTGTCAGCCTTGTGGATATCACGCCAACTTCGCCCAACTACACCCTCGCCGAGGGCCTCGCGTGTGGCGCCACCAATGCGAGCTCTCGCTATGTCTGCGGCCCGTACCTGTGGGCGCGCACGCGTCTTGGCAGCCCCCTGCGCCCGGGCACGACCTACGCGCTTCTGGTCAGGAAGACCATCACCGATCTTCTCGGCAGTCCGTTCGGCGCGGACGATGATTTCGCGGCCATGCTGAAGACCACGGCTCCGGCGGATCCGGCCTTGACCGCCGCCTATTCGACCTACTTGCCGCTGCGGAACTACCTCGCCACCGGCCAGATCGCAGCGAACGATCTTGCCGCAGCCGTGGTCTTCACCGTAGAGAAGTACGAGGATCCGCTGGCCGCCATCGACGCCAGCATCGCGACCGCTCCGCCGCCTGCCATCGAGGGCCTGGTTCGCTGCGCGCCTGGTGTCGTCTCGCCCTGCGACGACGGCAAGACTGGCGCCGATCACGTGCGCGGCTGCCTGGCCGCGGATTCGTCGAGCCTGAATTTCGACGCTTACCAGGGAACCATCGCCTTGCCTGTGTTCCAGCAAGGCACGCCTCCGTACCTCACGCCGACCGACGGTGGCAACATCGTCTACGATGGGACGACGGGCGCGGCCACCATCCAAAGTACGCAGAAGGTTTGCTTCGCGCTGACGGTGCCCAAAGGGGTGGCTCCAGCGTCTGGCTGGCCGCTCGTGGTCTACAGCCACGGGACCGGAGGCTCGTACCATTCCATCGTCGATCTTGGTTTGTCCGATGACTACGCCATCGGCGCGGCTCCCGCCGGACTCGGCTTCGGCGTGGACGGCGGTGCCAGTGCTGCCAGCGTTGCATCGGTGCCCATGGCGGTCCTAGGCTACGATGGAATTCTCCACGGTACGCGCAACGGCGGCTCGACCAAGGCGGTGGGAGAGTTGGTCTACAACTTCCTCAATCCCCGCGCCGCGCGCGACAATGCCCTGCAAGCCGCAGCCGATCTGCTCGCTATCCCGCACGGCCTTGCCGGCTTCGCTGCCCAGGGCGTTGTTCTCGACGGAACCAAGCTAGCCCTTTATGGCCACTCGCAGGGCGGTAATGGCGCCTCGTTGGTGGCCGCGCGGCAATCGAGCTACGGCACCATCGTCATGTCCGGCACGGGCGGCACGCTCATCTACACCCTCCTTGGCAAAACCCAGCCCGTCAACATACCCGCCGTGCTGCCGTACCTGCTCGGCGAAGTCGGTCCATCGGCGGTCGATGCCACCCATCCCGTGCTCGGCCTCATGCAGATGTACTTCGAGCGCTCGGACTCGGTGAATTTCGGCCGCCGGCTCTTTCACGAACCGCTGCCCACCATGACCGCCCACCACATCCTGCACGTGTACGGTACCAAGGACAGCTACTCGGTCGTGCCAACCCAGCAGGCCTATGCCTTGGCGGCGCACTTCAAGGTTGCGCCAGTGCCCGCCATCGACAATTTCGGACTCGATCCCGTGGACCCGCTACCACCGGTGAGCTACAACGAGTTCTTCGGCTCCTACGGCAAGCTGACCGCGCTCGAGATCCAGTACCAGCCCGGTGCAACCTACGACGGGCATTTCGTGTCTACCCAGAATGCGGGTGCACGTGCCGCGATCCAAGAAATGCTGGTGACGGCGGCCCGCGACGGGATTCCCACCGTGTCGCCCTAGCTGGCGACGGCGACAGGACTACTTGATGGTAATGGTAACCGGAACCTCCGGCGGGTAGGCCTTGGGCGCAATCGGGTCGCTGGAGCCGGTCTGAACGACAGCGTGGCCACCGTTCGAGTTGTCATAGGCATCAACCTGGAACGTCAGTGTTCCAGTGGTGCGCGAGCTGCTGTAGCTAAAGGTTCCAATCCTCGGGTTGGTAATTCCGCTTTGACAACCTTGCAGCAGGGTCGCGTTGCCCGAGGAGTCCTGGGGGCCCGCAACGGCTTTCAGGAGGAAGTGGTCAAGAACGACAGCGCCTTTCTCGTCCGTGATGGTCATTCGGCACTCATCGATCTGGTTGCGTGGTGAGGTCGCGGACGAAACGTCGACCCTGAAAAGCGCATAGTCCGGACCGCAGCCACTCATGCCCAGGAGCGAACCGGCCAACACGCCAACCGCGAGGAGTCCCTTCGAGAATCGTGTGAGTGAGCGCATGACTACCTCCCGTCTCCAACGCACCCAAGGCCGTATGTTGACGTGCACCCGGGCGCCTTCTTCTGGAATGGAATGACCGCCGCTGCGATCACGACGCCAGCGACGCCGACGGCCACGGCCCAGAACCACCACTTCTCGTAGACGGGATCATCGATAGGTTTTTTCTCGAATTTCTTGCCCAGATCCTTCACACCATCCGGCGTGGACGTGCTGTCGTCCGTGACGATGGTCGGATCTTTGAAGGCAGGACCGCCTTCTTCTTCTTCCTCAGCCCAAGCAGGCTGGATGATTGCGAAGAATAGCGTCGCGATGACGCTGAAAGAGATGACCCGAGTCAAAAATGTTGTGCGCGTCATGTCGAGAAGCATATTAACCACACGTGGTCGGCGGATGGAAGAGGGGAGAGCAGAGGAATTTGGCCGAGCACGCGAACCCATCGTAAGCGACCAGCCGAGAGCGACTTCGTCGGCTGACCAGGAGACAGTCTGTCTTGACCCGGAAAGCCCTGTCGGGCGAAGAAGTGCGCGAGAGGAAGAAGGCGTGAAACCAGCCGCACGGAAAACCCTGATTGCCGTCAGCCGCACGCTCTCCGCTCGCGTCGATCGGCTCGCCTTCGCCAAGCCTGTTGCCTATGTCTACAACCCGCTCAGCTACGCTCGGGCCCAGCACGAAGCCTATCTTGCTTGCTGGGGTCAGGCCCCCAAGGAAGTCATCTTGCTGGGGATGAATCCTGGGCCTTTCGGCATGGCGCAGACGGGGATTCCCTTTGGCGACGTCACCATGGTGCGGGATTTCTTGGGGATCGACGGTGCCGTCGGCAGGCCTGAGCGCGAGCATCCCAAGCGGCGGGTGGAAGGCATGGCCTGCGCGCGCAGCGAGGTGAGCGGCACGCGGCTTTGGGGCTGGGCGCGCGACGAATTCGGCACAGCGGAGCATTTCTTCGGACGATTCTTCGTGGCCAACTACTGTCCGTTGGTTTTCATGGAGGCCTCGGCCCGCAACCTCACCCCGGACAAGCTTCCCGCGGCCGAGCAAGCGGCGCTCTTCGCGGCCTGCGACGAAGCCTTGCGCGAGACGGTCGCTATTCTGCGTCCTCGATTCGTCATTGGGGTTGGCGTCTTCGCTACCGAACGCGCGCGCCGCGCCCTGGCCGACGCCGGTCTCTCGATCGGAAAGGATCTCACCATCGGTACCGTTCTGCACCCCAGTCCAGCCAGCCCGGCCGCCAACCGCGGTTGGGCCGCGCAGGCCGGTCGCCAGCTCGCCGATCTGGGCATCGAGATTCGCTGATGGGGTAGTGCTAGGATGCTCGCACCGGCATGGCTGATCTGCGCAAGCTGAAGAACGAGGCACTGGATGCCGCCGGCAAGGGGAACTGGCGGAAGGCGGCGTGGTGCTACGCCAATCTAGAAAAGGATGAACCCGCCGAGCCGGGCTGGTCGCTCAAGCTGGCCGAGAGCCTGCGCAAGTTGGGCAATAACGGCGAGGCCATCAAGGCCTTGGGGCGCGCCGTGAATGGGTACGCCAAGAACGACTTGGTGCTGAAGGCCATCGCGGTTTGCAAAATCATCCTCAGCATCGATCCCAGTCATTCCCACGCGCAGGAATTGCTGGACTCATTCTACGCCGCCCAACGCAAACCGACAGATCCCGGTGTTCGGTTGCCGAGGCGCACGCCGTCACCACCGTCGAACGTCCCAGCCGTGACTGCCGCGCCGCCCGCGCCCACGATTCCGCCCGCTGTCGATGCGGCACCTGTGCCGCCGCCTATGCGCCAGCTTCGCTTGGCCGCCCTGATGCCTGGATCCCGCCAATCCGAGCAGGTGCCAGCCACGGGCAGCAGCGGGGCCATGGAGATCCCCATCGACGACGATTTCGCGTCGGCGGTTGCGTCGACCCATCCGCACAAGGGCGCCGGGCGCAACACCATGGCGAGGTTCGTGTTGCCCAAGACTCCGTTCTTTTCCGTTCTCTCCCGCCCGCTTTTTCACATGGCGGTCGAGCGAGTGCGTCTGATCCAGCTCGCCGCCGGAGAGATCCTTTTCTCGCAAGGCGATCCCGGCGATGCGCTGTACGTGGTAGCGTGGGGGGAAATAGCGGTGCTGGCGCCGCAGGAAATCGCGCGTCTGTCCGAGGGCGAGTTCTTTGGCGAGATCGCGCTTCTCGCCGACCGCCCACGCAACGCCACCGTGCGTGCCACCGTCGACAGCCAGGTTCTGGCCATTGATCGAGCGCTGCTCGGCGACCTGGTTGCAGGGTCGACCGAGTTGCTCAAGGTGCTGTTGCGTTTTCTGCGCGAGCGCCTCGTCGCCACGCTGGCGGAAACCAGCCCACTCTTCGCGCCCTTCACGCCCCTCGAACGCCTTGGCTTGTCGGCGCGCTTCCACTTTCTCGAAATCGACGAAGGCCTGCGCATCCTCGAAGAGGGCGAAAGGTCGCCGGGCCTTTTCGTGCTTCTTGCAGGCGAGGCCAACGCGGTAACGGGAGAGCGCATCGTGGCCCATCTGGAGTCGGGCGACGCGTTTGGCGAGATCTCTCTCATCACGAACCAACCCGCGACGGCTTCCATCGAGACGCTTTGCAAGAGCTTCGTTCTCTACCTGCCGCGGGCCGACTTCACGGAAATCATCATGACCCATCCGCAGGTCCTCGAGCACATCAGCTCCCTGGCCGAGGCCCGCATGCGCGAGATCGGTCGGGTTGACTTACTGTGACTACCTGGGCAAGCTGGGGAAGTCCTTGGAAAGTCGAACCATCCGCGCCAGACGGGGTTGACTTTCCCTCCTGGCCGCAGTATTAGGAGCGCCCCGTGTCTACAGCAGCGCCGCGCCCACGTAAGACTGTTTCCGCTAACGATACCCTCGTGCGCTCGTGGTACATCGCCGACGTCCAGGGCAAGACCCTGGGCCGTGCATGTGCCAAGATCGCCTCGGTTCTGCGCGGAAAGAACAAGGCCATGTTTACCCCGCACGCCAACGCGGGCGACTTCGTCGTTGTGATCAACGCCGAGAAGATTCGCCTGTCGGGCAAGAAGTGGTCGGACAAGGTCTATCGCCACCACTCGCTCTTCCCGGGCGGTCTGCAAGAGTACTCGGCCAAGCAGCTGGTCGAGCGTCACCCCACCGAGCTGGTGAAGCGCGCGGTATGGGGCATGTTGCCCAAGGGGCCGCTCGGCCGTCAGATTTACAAGAAGTTGAAGGTCTACGCGGGCACCGACCACCCGCATGCCGCCCAGCAGCCCAAGCCGCTGGCCCTATCGTAAGCTTCGGAGTCCCCGCATGATCGATCCTCAGAAGAGTATCTATGCCACTGGCCGTCGCAAACATGCGGTGGCGCGCGTCTGGATGCAGCCCGGAAACGGCAAGATCCAGATCAACGAGCGGACCCTCGAAGGCTACTTCGGCCGCGAAACCTCACGCATGGTCTTCCGCCAAGCGCTTGAGCTGACGGAAACCTCGGGCACCTTCGACATCTTCGCCAGCGTCAAGGGCGGCGGGCTTTCGGGCCAAGCCGATGCCTTGAGGCACGGCATCTCGCGCGCCCTGTGCAAGTTCAATCCAGAGCTGCGCCCGCCGCTCAAGAAGGCCGGCTACCTGACCCGCGACGCTCGCGCCAAGGAGCGCAAGAAGTACGGTCAGCGTGGCGCCCGCGCTCGCTTCCAGTTCTCGAAGCGATAGAAATGGGAACCCTGGGAGGGTTCGGCTCTGCCCTCGGCACCTGCCAGCCCGCCCTGCCACCGCCGCGCTTCGCGCGGCCTCACCAAACCCTCGGCCCCTCCCGCCACCCACCATCCCCCCTCGCTGCGCTCGGCCTCGCGCGCTCTGGCTCGTCAGGTAAGCGCCCGGTTTATCCGTCGATCCGCCAGTACTTGCCGCCACCGCCTTCCCTGGCCATGTAGCGGAACTCGACCAGCCAGCGGCGCAGACGGGCCGTGTCGTCGCTGAACCGCGACAGGATCTCGTTCACGCGCTTCTCGCTGTAGTGCACGCCGTGGGTGAAGGCCGGCAGCACGTGGCGGAGGAGCACGTGGACTTTCTTTTCCTGCATGGGGAACGACTTGATCCGACCGTCGGGTGAGGTGAAGGTTGCCAGCACCTTGCGGTCGAAGTCGGCAAGCCCCTGTTCGCTCGGGGGACGCACGGGCTCCGCTTGCGCCAGCAGCTTCTTGGCCAAGGCAACCAGGACGCCGGTCTCGAGCGTGTAGAGATTGTAGTAGCTCTCGGTCCGCGCAGAAACGAGTCCCGCGCGCGCCAAGCGCGAAAGATGGTGGGATACCGTCGAGACTCCGACGCCCAGCGCCGCCCCGAGTTGCTCCACCGTGTGGGCTCTCTCGGACAGAAGGCCCACGATGCGCAGACGATTCGGTTCGCCCAGGGCCTTGAAGAATTCCACCAGGTCTTGTTCGTTGTTCATCGGGTTCTTGACTTAGTAGAATTAATTCTATAAGTATAAAAGCAAATCAACGCGCCGTCAAGGGCGCAACGACCATGAACCCCGAAGGCAAGACCCGCGCAGACCTCAGGCGCGCCTACAAAGAGACCCCGCGGCAGGCCGGGATCTTCCAGATCAAGAACGTCCGAACCGGTAGGCTTCTTCTTGGCAGCAGCTCCAACCTGCACGGCCCCTTGAACAAGCATCGCTTCATGTTGTCCATCGGCAAGCACGACAACCAGATTTTGCAAAAGGACTGGAATCAGTTCGGCGCGGAAGCCTTCACCTTCGAGATCCTCGAGGTCGTCAAGCCAAGCGACGATCCGCTCTTCAATCTCGACGACGAGCTGACGCTTCTCGAGCAGATCTGGATCGAGAAGCTGCGACCTTTCGGCGATGGCGGCTACAACCAGGGCCCTATTCGCCGGGACTAGGGCTAGGCTTCCGTCGTAGCACTCGTGCCAGGATCAGGATCGCCAAAGCAGCTAGCCAGCCGATGTTCGAGATGGCGAGCCCGGCCATTTCCAACCTGGGCTCGAACGACATCTTGATGGCGTGCGTGCCCGGCGCCACCGCGATGGCGCGCATGGTGTGATTGGCGCGTAGGATGTTGGCGGGCTTGCCGTCCACGGTGGCCCGCCAGGAAGGATGAAAGTTGTCAGAGAGCACGACGAAGCCAGCGCTTTCCCCGTGGAACAACATCTCGACGGTGTTGTCTTGGTAGCGCGTGATGGGCACGGCGGTGGGCATGGTGCTCGTGCCGGTGGCCGCGTGCGCCGAGCCCGGCATGTCTTTTTCCAAGATCACGCGGTTCGCCAGATCTGCCCGGGTAGACGTACGCAGCAGTTCCAGGCGTGCTGCGCGATCCGCAACCGTGATGAAGTCGGCGACGAAGAAGGCGCGCGGAAAGGCGGCCGTGTTTTCGTAGACGTTTGCATCGCCGCTCGACGACACCAGTTGGAACCTGTTCGAGGCGGGCAAGATGGGTCGGCCGGAAAGGATGTAGCGCACGTTCATGGCATCGAGAAGCGGCGATCCGATGGTGCGAAAAAGGATCGTTCGCTTGAATCGCTCGGGCACCGGATCGTGGGGGTGCTCGGCGAGGAACATGTATTCGCCGTAGGGGCGCGCGTACAAGGTCGAGTAGCCGCCCGCGTCCTCCAGGCCGAAGGGGGCAAATGAATTGGGCAGCATCTGGCCGCCGGTGAAGAGCATGCGAGATTTTCCGGAGTCCGCCGTGAGGAAGCGGATGGCCTCCGTCTCGGGGAAGGCCGAGGCGCGTGGCACGCGCGGGTTGTAGTCCCAGGCGAAGCCGGCCAAGTCGGTGAAAAGCAATGCGGCGAGGCACCCGGCAAAGACCAGCTTCCAACTGCGTGCCTTGAGTAGCACCATCGCGGCAAGCGCGGCGAACGACAGCACCAGCAAGAGCAGCGGCTTCAATAGAACTGGGCCGCCCATGGCGAGAAAACGGCGCATGAAATCCGGCAGCGATGCCTGGCCAAACAAGTCGACAGGTAAGTCCAAGTCGGCCACGAAGGGCCAGGTCCGCGGGTGCTGCACGGCGAGCGCCAGTCCGAATGCGAATAGAAGAATGGCGCCTGGTTCCACCAGCCGTCTTGGGCGCGGCGCCGGATCCCTAAGCAGACGGTCGAGGGCCAAAGCGGCGAGGCCGGAAAAGCAGAATCCGAACAGGAAGAGCAATCGGCACGGGGTCGACAGGCTCATGCCTGGCAAGAGCTTGGCCACCGGATAGTAGAAGACGGTGCCGGCCGCGCACAGCAGAAGCAGAAGTGACGCCAGCGCGAAGAAGCGCACACGGCGATCGCGCCAGATATGTCTGAGGGCGGTCGAGGCGAGGAGCAGAACCGGGATGCCGGCGTAGATGCACAGCTCGTTGAAGTTGTTGTAGGGTTGCGGTGGATCGGGCCTCGGCGTGAATGCGAATCCCAAAGTCGGGTTGCCGAAGAAGTTGGGAAATAGCAGCGTGACAAGGTAACGCCAGGGCAGGGCGCCGGTCTCGCTGAACAGGCTTGAAAACGGCAACGGGGAACGGTTGGCGTCTAGAATTTGTTCACGCGCCACGATGACGAAGCCAAGGGAAAGCAGCAGGAATGTTCCGGCGGCCAGGGCCAAGACGCGGACCAGCTTGTCAAGCTCGGCGCGCGTCATCGGTGCTCGCCCATATTCCCAAAGTCGGTAGCCGATGGTGCAGGCCACGAACGCGCACAGGAAGACGCCATGCTGTGGATGGGTCAGCGCGAGGGCGGCGCCAAGACACATGCCCAGGGCCATCGCGGTCGTCCACGCGCGACGTTCGAGGAGAACCTCGGCAAAGTAGAGCGCGGCGGGAAGGCAAAGGGACAGGGCAACGATGTGCTCGAACTCGAACCACACCATGACGTAGCCGTTGAACGTCCACGCCAGCGCGCCGAACAGGGCCGCGATGGGGTGCAGGTCAAGCCTGCGCCAGTAGAGATAAGTGAAGACCCCGCAGCCCGCAACGCCGAGAAAGAGAAAGAGGTCGTGGGCCACCGTGATGGAGAAGAGCGAAAACAGGAAGTAGGGGATCGGCGACAGATAGTTGTGGAAGGGAAGTCCACCGAGGATGGAAGGGCACCACCAGGATAGCCCGCCATGTTGCAAGGCCACCTGAAACTGATGGTGGGCGGGGTAGAACGTCGGTGGACTGAAGACCGTGATGGCATCCGTGAGGAGTGGGTTGTGGGAAGGCCCGCCAGGCAAGATCCCTCGCCAGGGGAAATAGTCGCGAAGCGTGTCGAAGGGGTAGAAGGTCGTTCCTTCGAAAAGCAGGGGGGCGAAGAACACCACCGCGGCCAAGATCGCAAGCAGGAACGGGATCCGTGAAGGCAGACCACGCTCTTTCTCAGTCCGGCTTCCTGGGCGATCCGAGTCGAGGCCTGTGATCGGGGAAGACATGGTGCGGGCGCCGCGAAGGCCAAGTGGGGAAGGCCGTCGGCAGGCGATGCGTGATGGGAGAATGCCGCAGCCGCGCGAGAACACAAGAAGCTTGAACCGCTGGTCAAGTTTAGCCGCACCGGGTCATCGCCCTGCCCAAGGCACGAGCTTTACCTGCGTCCGGATGGTGGAGGAGAAGGTTTCGTGCTAGGCGATCGCTCCACTTGCGACTAAACTTATACTTGCCAAGGATATGGCCCTCTCGCGAGGGCTTCTTCTGACCTTACTCGGTTCGCCCTTGGCACCCATGGGGAACGCCCCGCGATGACAGGCGAAGAACAGACACAGGGAGTTCGCGAATCGACGCTGCGTTCCGGGCAGATCGTTGGTGGCAAGTACTGCGTCGACCAGCTCATCGGCAAAGGCGGAATGGCGGAGGTGTGGGCGGGCACCAACGAGCGAACCGGTAAGCGCATCGCTCTCAAGGTCATTCTGCGCTCGTTTGCCTCCAGCAGCGACGCGGTGGAGTTGTTCCGCCGCGAGGCCCTGGCTGCCAGTCGGGTGAACCACCCCAACGTGGTCAACGTCTTCGATGTCATCGACCACGACGGCATGACCTGCATCGTGATGGAGCTTCTAGAGGGTGAGTCGTTAGGGGCCTACCTCAGACGCAAAGGGTTTCTCGGCGTCCACGAGACGGCGACCTTGCTTCTGCCCGCCATGCGCGGTGTCGCCGCCGCCAACGCCGAGGGCGTGGTGCACCGCGATCTCAAGCCGCAGAACATCTTCATCTGCATCGGAACCGACGGACGACTGATCACCACCAAGGTTCTCGATTTCGGCATCTCGATCATACAAGAGAAATCGGTCGACAGCGCGCAGGTGACGCAGCTCCTGGCCACCCACGGCACCCCCGCCTATATGTCGCCCGAGCATATTTCCGGCGCGCCCGATATCGATTCTCGCGCAGACGTCTACGGATTCGGCGTGCTGTTCTTCGAGGCGCTTACCGGCCAGTTGCCCTTCCTCGGCGATCCAGGACCGGCCTTGCTCGTGCGCATCCTCAACGAACCGCCACCCAAGGTTACGTTCTTCCGGCCCGACCTGTCACCGCGCATGGTCGAGATCGTCGAGTGCGCGATGGCCAAGGCGCCCGCGGATCGCTTCTCCACGCTGAACGATTTCATCCGCGCCGTCGAAGAGCAGGTTCTGCCGCCGTCGCCGCTTCCGCGCGCGCTGACGCCGATGGCGGGCGTGCCCTTGTTTTCCTATGCCGAGCAGCCGTCGGGCGTGGCGGATTCCGTGGTGCAAGTGCGTCGAGGCGAGCCGTCGGGCATGCATGAGATCAACGAGACCAAGGCACTGTTCACCCTGCCGCGCGAGTCGGCGGGCGTCGATGGCGACTCGTCCCGGCTGCTTGCGCCGCAAGGGCACGGCGGCGAATCGCCCGCGCTGACCACGACGCAAGTGAACCTTCGGCCGTCGCTTCGTCGAAGCGCGGGGCGACTTCTTGCCGGACGTGGGCCGATGGCCGCGTTCATCGTCGCCATCGTCGGGATTGTTGCCTGGCTGACCTTCCCTTCGCCTTCCCAGTATCGCCGCGGGGATGAGTCACCACCGCGCTCGCGAACCGCACAGCCAGTCCCCGTCTCGCCCGCCGCCGTGGCCAAGCCTGTTCCCGCTAAGGTACCAACGCCTTCGCCGGCCGTGGCGGGCCAAGATGCCGATAGCCCGCAGATCGTCGAGGTCAATCCCAAGCCCCAGCCGACGCCGCCGGAGCCCACCGTACAAAGGGAAATTCCGAGGCAGAATCCTGACCGTCAGTCCGTCTCTGTTCGTGGCAGCACTCGTCGCGCGCTCGCCGCGCAGCAGTTGGATTGCCGAGCGACCAAGGCCACGGCATCCGTGATCCAGACGGCGACACAAACGAGTACCCACGCAGCCCCCCCCCCAACGCAGTCCTCCGCGCCCAGGGCCGGCGCGCTTTCGCCCGAGGATTTCTAGAGCTAGGGTGTGCCCCATTCGATTTCTGCAACGTCCATGGGAAGGTAGACCGAGAAACAGCTGCCCTTGTTGCGCTCGCTGGTGACTTCGATCCAACCGCTGTGCTCGCGCACGATGCCGTAGGCGACGGACAAACCCAGGCCGGTGCCTTCTCCCACGTGCTTGGTGGTGAAGAAGGGCTCGAAGATTCTGGGCAGCACATCGGGAGCGATGCCGACGCCTTCGTCTTTCACCGAGATCACGGCGTACTTCGGCTCGCTGCCTTCGCTCCACACGGGCGGGGTCAGGTCGGCGGGCGGTTTCGCCGCGGCCGAACCGAGCACGATGGTTACCTTGCCCGGGCGTTCGGAGGCATGGATCGCGTTGACCAGCAGATTCACCAGAACCTGCTGGATCTGTTCCGGGTTGGCCGGCGGCTTGGGCAGGATCGGCTCGGCGACAATCTCCATGACCAAATTGCGTTTGACGGCCAAGGGCTGCAGCATGGCGACCGCACGCTCCGCGATGGTTCGCAGGTCAGCCGGGTTTCGCAGGGTCAGTGGGCCGGGTGGGGCCGCGACCCGACCGCGTGCGAAATCGAGCAACTGGCGAACGATGTGCGTGATCCTGTCGATCTGCTCGCCGATAATGCGGGCGGCATCGCGGGTGTCGCGTCCTAGCGCCGAGTTCGAGGCAATCATGTTCGCGCGCATAAGGGCCACCCCGAGCGGCGTTCCGAGCTCGTGGGCAATGCCCGACGCCAACTTGCCGACGGTTGCAAGCCGATCGGCGTGGCGAAGCTGGTCCTGCGCCCGCAGGCGTTCCTCGGTTTCTGCCGTCAAAGCCTGGCGCGTTTCCACCAGGCGGAGGCACATGGCGTTCATTTCCGCTGCAAGCTCGCCGATCTCGTCCCGCTGTCGGATGACGAGCCGGCCGTCGACGTCTCCCGCGCCGATGCGTGCGGCCTTCTCGACCAACTTTTCGATGGGTTTGCCAACGAACCAGATGCCAAGGACCGTGGAGACGGCGCCAACGCAGATCACCGCAACGAGGGTGAGCAAGAAGCTGCGGATGACGGTGGTGCGCACGTAGTCGCGGGCGAAATCGCGCGTTTCGGAAATCTCGACGTACCCCACCAGATTTCCACCCACGGCGATGGGCACTTGGGTGACCAGTAGATTCTGACTTGACGCCCCTCCTGGCGCGCTCCCCGCATCGATCCAGCGAATGCGCAGTGCTTTCGATGGCGGCTTGGCGGCGGCGATGAGTTGCATGGCCGCATCGCGACCCTTGCTGGTCCACACGGCGGTGACGGAGCCTGCCAGCACCTGTGCCAGGACTTCGTGATCCTGTTGCATGTCCTGATCGAACGCGGCCAGCTCGCGGCGCACACGGTAGAAGGCGTTTGCCGCCAGCACCACGGTCAAACCCACGACCATGGACAGAATGAGCTTGCGCGCCAGTCTCATGCGCGGAGTTCAAGCCGTGGCGGCGGCGGCCGGGAGTCGGGCTCGAACCAGGGACAAAAGCTCCTCTGGTCGGAAAGGCTTGGCCAAAAGCACCGCCGAGCCGAGATGGTCGACTTGCGCCCGCAGGGAGTCGTCCGGAAACGCGGTGACGATGATGATGGGGATGCCGAGGCCAGAATTGCGCGCCGACAGCGCCACCTGGAATCCGGTCATCCAGGGCATACGCACGTCCGTAATGAGCAGATCCACGGGACTATCGTCGGTCAGCAGCAGGATGAGATCGCCCCCGCTCGACGCCGTGGCAACATCAACGCCAAGCCCCAAAACCAACTCGGAAAGCACGTTGCGCATGTCCTCGTCGTCCTCGGCGATCACGACGCGCGGCAATCGGTCTTCACTGTGCATAGCCACCCCCGGGACCTCTGGTATGCACGATGGGATGGGCGGGCGCCAGGTCGCACTTTCGGATTTTTCCAGACCCGGTTTTCCAGGCTGCCGCCCCGGATCCCCGCCCATGATCGTTCGCTCTACCTCGCCGCGCCAGATGCGCTAAGATGTCCGCATGAATCGCAGCGCGGCCACCCAGCTTTCCAAACGCGGTCTTTGGACGCGCGTGGCGCTGTTGTTCGTGCTTGCCGGTCCCATCGGCGCCGCAGCGGCCGAAGAATCCACGACCTCCGATGCGGATGCCAGGTACCGTAGCACGCTCAAGGACGCCCTCGCGGAATACGACGCCGGCCACTTCGAGGAGGCCAGGGTCCTTTTTCGGCGCGCCCACGAAATCAATCCCAACGCGCGGACCCTGCGCGGTATCGGCATGGCCTCGTTCGAGTTGCGCGACTACGTGGCGGCGGTTCGTACTCTGTCCGCCGCCTTGGTGGAAACGCGCAAAGCGCTGAACGTCGAACAGCGAACCCACGCCCAGGGCTTGCTCGAACGCAGCCGCATGTACGTGGATATCTACACCCTGAAGATCTCGCCCGCCGACGCGCGAGTGCTGATCGACGGCCGGGTGCCTGACACCGAGCCGGACGGAACCGTTATTCTGGGTTTCGGTGCACACAACCTGGAAGCCAGCAAGTCCGGCTATGTGCTGCGAACGCTGGGCGTGAATGTCCGCGGTGGCGAGCGCAAGGAGCTGGCCGTGACGCTTGAGCGCAAGCCTGGGGCTCAGCCAGGCGAGCCGAGTGCTTCCGACGCAGACCAGGCATCGCCGCCTCCTGAATCGGTCCACAAATCCTTGCCGGAAAAAGTCGTTCGCAGGTCGCGGGACGGTGGAAATTCAGGAGCAGCCTGGTTCCTCGCCGCTGGCGGCACTGCTCTGGTTTCTGCGGGCGCCGCATCCCTTTGGCTGGTCGAGAACAACGAGCTCAAGAGTTGCCACAATCCTTCCGCCACGGAGGGGCCCTGCAACAACGAGAGCGCCATCATCAGCAGACGGAATCTGGCGGTTGGCGCGACCGTGGGCACTGGGGCTGCCGCGATCACTCTGGCGGTGATTGGCCTCCTCACTCGGGATTGGGCCGACCACGCTCCGAGCGCGCGAAGCGCTCTGTCGTGCACGGTGCTACCCTCCGGATTCCTGTGCGCCAAGGCGTTCTAGACTAGCTCCACGAACGGCGAGGCCCGAGCGGCTTTGCTTTGAGCTTCTCTAGTTTCGGCGTCTTGCCACGCGAGCGTCGGCGCATGTTGGGCGAGGCGCCGGTGCCCTTGCCGATCGCACGGCCGAGCTTTTCGATGCGCCCCGTGATGCAGCGATTGCATAGGTCCGAGGTTTCGCGGATGCACGCCTTGGCGGGATAGATCTCGTAGTAAACGCGGTATGCAGGCGGCGTCATGTTGGGCATGACGATGTTGGCACCGCGCTGGAGGCCGAGCTCGCGCCCCTCGTTGATGTTCAGAGTGGCCAGGGCGGTGGTGCTGGGAATGTTGGCGTCCGGGCAAAGCAGCCGCGCCAGCGCAATCATCTTGTAGGTCATGAGCTCGCTGGCCGGCACCTGGTCCGCGCTGTCGTCAGCTTCGGCTTGGCCCAATGGCGTGGCCGGATGGGCGATGAAGGGACCGACCCCGATCATGTCCAGATCCAGCTCACGAAAAAGCTCGAGGTCGCTGGCGAGATCCTCGTAGCTCTGCCCTGGGATGCCGATCATGACACCGCTACCGACTTCGTAGCCGAGCGGCCCGAGCTGGCGAAGTAGGCTCATGCGCGACGGCCGCTGCCCGCCGCGCGGCGGGTGCATGCGGGAAAAGAGCTCGCTGTTCGAGGTCTCGAAGCGCAGCAAATAGCGATCGGCTCCAGCCTCGCGCCAGGCCCGCAATTCGTCGAGCGTGCGCTCGCCCAGACTCAAGGTGACGGCAACCGCTGCCTCGGCCTTGATGCGCTTCACGATCTCGGCCACGCCATCCAAGGTCAGACCTTCGTCCTCGCCGGCCTGCAGCACCACCGTTCCGTAGCCGAAATCGAAGGCTTGCTTGGCGCATGCGACGACTTCGTCGGCGGTCATGCGGTAACGGGTGACGTCGCGATTGCCCGCGCGCAGCCCGCAGTAGTGGCACTGGCGCAAGCAGTGGTTGGAGATCTCGATGAGCCCGCGCAGGTGCACTTCCTCGCCAACGTGTTCCCGGCGCACGAGGTCGGCCTCCCGCCACAGATGGTCGAGCGCTTCGCTCGTTGTCTCGCGCAGCCAGTGCAGAATTCCGGGTCGGTCGAGGGCAAGCGCCATGATCTTTCGTCTATACATGCCACGCGCCGCAAGCCACGGCCAGCCGTGAGGCCGGTTCTTGCCCGCCCGCGCTCACCAACCACCCTACGGGGTCTTCGCCGCTAGCGGCGCGAGCCCCTCGGCCTCGGCGATGGTTCCTACGCGCCCGTCAAAAAGCGGGGCCAGACGCAGGCCGACCGTAGCGTCCCGAAGAGCTGCGATCCGCAGCATGCGGTCGCGCTCGGCGAGTAGCCCGGACTGTTCGTCCAAGCGGGCGATTTCGAGATAGTCGGATGTCTGTGGCGGGGGATCTGGGGGAACTTCCGAGAGCCGCTGCTCCATCGAACGCAGGCCCGCCAGGTCGCCCTGCACCAAGAAGGCGCGGGCCAGCAGGCTTGCTTCCCCCGAACTGGAAAGCGGGTGACGGCAAGTTCCGTCGGCCGCTTGGACGATCATCTTCGCGCCAATCTGGGCCTGACCCTCACGCTGCCAGCGAAAGACACCCAGCCTCCAAAGCGACTCGCCCATTTCCGGATCTGCCGCGACCGCTTGAGCCAACTGGTCGCTACTTGCCTGGAGGCGGTCGGTTTTGGCGAGCAGGTTGGCGAATTGGAAGCGGTAGAGCATGAACGCCAGCGCCGGCATGACCCCACGAAACCGGAAATGCTCTGGTTTCCCTGCGTAGATTGCGTCGGCCTTCTTGTCAGGTCCCCAGCCTAGGAGCGGGTGGTCGCGAAGTCCCGCGAGAGCGATCGACCAGATCATGGGGCGCTCCTCATAGGTGGTCTTCATAAACAGATGTTGTAAGCCTGGGTGCTGGAGCCAGGTAGCCCCCGTCTTCGCCAACAAAGCGTAGCCAGCGCCAGCCAGCAACAGGGCGCCCACCGTGGCGACTAGGCACCGCTGGAAGAGAATCGTCGTGAGAAAGACAAAGGGGTATGTGGTGGCGTCCCTCACCACCACCACGAGCGCCAGCAGGGCACCGGAGATGCCGGCCAGCGCGATGAGCCTGAGCGCTCGATCGAAGAGCGCGCGAACGGGACCACCAGCGCCTCGGTCCTCCTCTTCTTGGCCAATGCTCGCCCCATTTCGACTTTTCGTTCGGCGCGTGGCCCTACGCCTGGATCCGGCAGGACTTCATCGGGGATTTGCCATGCTGACGCTGCACTGAGCCTTCTATCGGTGGTTGGGCTCCTGACTTGAGCTAGGTGCCCCGCGTTTGGGACACATGATTCGCCACAGGCTGCGTCTCAAGTGATCGCCAAACCGCTATACTCCCGCATCGTGAACCGCACACCTGATCTCATCCTCGCCTCGGCGTCGCCGCGGCGGCGCGAATTGCTTGAAAACCTGGGTCTGGTCTTGACCATCGCGCCCGTCGACATCGACGAAACCGTGCGCGAGGGAGAACCCGTGCGTGATTACGCTGTACGTGTGGCCGCTGAGAAGTGCGACGCCGCGGTTGCGCGCCAGGGCGCCACGGGGCTGGCGGTGCTGGCCGCCGACACCATCGTCTCACTCGGCCACGAAATCCTGGGCAAGCCAGCGGACGAGGCACAGGCCGAGGCCATGTTGCAGCGCCTGGCCGGGCGCCGCCACGAGGTGCTGACCGCGTACCGCATTCGGCTGGGCGAGCGCGTGCTCGAACGCCTGGTGAGCACCTTCGTGACCTTCCGCTCGCTCGACGGCAAAGAGGTCGCCGCCTACCTGACCTCGGGCGAGTGGCGCGGCAAGGCCGGCGCGTACGCTATTCAGGGCATCGCGGGTAGCTTCGTCACCGAGGTTCGCGGCTCGTTCACCAACGTGGTCGGCTTGCCCGTGGCCGAGGTCATCGCCGACCTGCGCGCGATCGAGGCCTTGCCCGGCTATCCACCACCAGCCTTCGGGGCTTCGCCGTGAATCGCGCCGAGCAGATTGCCGCCCATCTGCGCGAGGTGCGCGAGCGCGTGGAGGCGGCCCTCTCGGCCGGGCGTCGCACATCCGAAACCCTGTGCCTGCTGGCCGTCAGCAAGACCGTGCCGGCCGAGGACGTCGTGGCTGCGCTGGCCGCTGGTCAGCGGGATTTTGCCGAAAGCTATGGGCAAGAATTTCGCGACAAACACCGGGCCGTGGCCGCGCTGGTCACCGCCATGCCTGGACTGCCCACGCCGCGTTGGCATTTCATCGGACCGCTGCAATCCAACAAGGTCAAATACGTGGCGGGCAAAGTGGCGCTCATTCACTCGGCCAGCTCGTCGGAGATCCTGGACGAGATCGAGCGCAAGGCCGCCACCCTGGGCGTGGCGCAGAATTGCCTGGTTCAGGTCAATGTTGCGGGTGAGACGCAGAAGAGCGGAATCGCACCCGCCGATCTGGAAAGCACGCTCGACGGCTTTGCCCGCTACGCCCATCTGCGCTGCACGGGGCTGATGGTCATTCCGCCCTACGATGAAAATCCCGAGCTGTCGCGACCCCACTTCGTGGCCTTGCGCAAGCTGCGCGACGAGCAACGCACGCGCAGTCGAACCAACGTGCAGCTCGACAACCTTTCGATGGGCATGAGTCACGATCTGGAAGTGGCCATCGCCGAGGGCGCGACCATTATCCGCGTGGGCACGGCAATTTTCGGAGCTCGAACGTGATCGAACCATCCTTGGCCGACAAGCAACGGTTCTTGGGCGTGGCCATCGCCGAGGCAGTGCGCGGCGCTCAGGCCGGGCAAGGCGGTCCGTTTGGTGCGGTGATCGTGAAGGACGGCGTCGTGATCGCCCTCGCCGCCAACGCCGTGGTCGCGAGCAAGGATCCGACCGCACACGCCGAGGTGCAAGCCATACGCGCCGCCTGCGCCGCGCTCGGGACCTTTCGACTCGACGGGTGCGACATCTACGCAAGCTGCGAGCCGTGTCCCATGTGCCTGGGCGCCATCCTGTGGGCCCGGCCGCGCGCCGTGTACTACGCGGCCACGCGCGGGGACGCCGCGGCCGCCGGCTTCGACGATGCGGCCTTCTATGAGGCGCTGGGCACCCATTGTGGAACCCCGGCGCTGGTGCGCGAGCGCGTGCTGTGCGAGGGCGCAGATGCGCCCTTCGTGGCGTACGCCCAAATTGCGGGGCGAGTCCACTACTAGAGCTTTGATCCGAGCTTTTTCCATCCTCTGTGTCCTCTGTGTTCTTTGTGTCTAACTATCCGTATCCGCCAGGCCTGCTAAAATGCGCGCAACATGAATTCAATCTCAGCGCGCTTGGTTCTCGTGGTGGCTGCGCTTTCGCTCGCCTGCGCGGGGCAGACGCCGCCGCCGCAGGGGCCTGCCGCGACACCTGTGCCCGATGGCGCCCGCCCCACCGATCCGCCGGCTTTCGCGCCGCTGCAGGCCGGCCCTGGCCCGGCTCCGGCAGCCATGGGACCGACCAAAGTGCGCCTACAGATCCGCGAGGCCATCTTCAGCGCGGCGTGGACCGCGGTTCGCGACAAGGACTTCGACAAGACGCTGGCTGGGCTCGACTGGCAGGCCCTGCGCGCGAAGTACCAGCCGCTCGCCCTGGCCGCGCCCGACGAACCGACCTTCTACCGCTTGCTCAACGAAATGCTGGGTGCGCTTGGCCAGTCGCACTTGGAGGTGCACGGCCCGGGCGACGAAGCCGAGCCGCAGGCTGACGAACCCGAGCCGGCGCGGCCGCCGGGTTCGGCCGAGGTCATCGAGGTCGGCACCGGCACGGGCGATCCCGGGCTGGTGGTGCGATCCATCGAAGGCAAACCCACGGTAACCTGGGTGCGTCCCGACTCCTCGGCGGCGCGGGCTGGATTGCGGCCCGGCTATCTGGTCACGCACATCGGGGGGCATGCCGTCACCTCGCTCTCACCCTCGTCGCGGCCGCTGCGTCCCGTGGAAGAGCGCTTTCGCCTGCGCAGGCACGCTGCGCACCTTTTGTCCGGCCCCACCAGCACCAAGGTCAGCGTGCGTTTTCTCGACGGCAACAACAAGGTGCACGACACCATGCTGACCCGCGATCCGCCGGCACGGGCTGCGGTGCAGGCGCTGCTGATGCCGCCCATCGTGCCCGAGGTGCGCGTCTCGCGCTCGGGCGAGGTGGGCATCATCGCGTTCAATTTCTTTTTGCTCGAACCCATCCTGGGCGAAGTACAGAAGGCCATCGAAGGCTTTCGGCAAAGCGGTGCCAAGGCCATCGTGCTCGACCTGCGCGGCAACCCCGGAGGCTTCGGCGGCATGGCCATCCCCGTCGCCGCGCGTTTGATTTCGCGTGAGACCAGCCTGGGCACGATTCAGTTTCGCGACTTCGCCAATAGCCTGGTGGCTGCGCCGTCGCTGGGCCAGAAACCCTTTGGCGGCAAGGTCGTCATCCTCACCGACGAGGGCAGCGCTTCGACTTCCGAGATCCTGGCCGCCGGCCTGCAAGAAGCGAAGCGCGCCGTGGTCGTGGGCGAAAGCACCGTCGGAGCCGCCTTGGGCTCGACCATCGAAGCCCTGCCCGGCGGCGCCGTCATGCAGATTCCGGTGGCTGGTTTCAAAACCCCCAAGGGCGTGGCCATCGAGGGGCGAGGCGTTCAGCCCGACCGCCGCGTGCTGGAAACCCGCGCCGCTTTGCTTGCAGGCCAAGATCCCGTGCTCGACGAGGCGCTGGTGCTGGCGCGCGCAGCGAAGTAGCAGTTGGCTTGACGGGACCTCGTTTCTGGCTCAAGCATGGGCAGCACCATGATCGCGCTGCTCGCAATTGTCTTCGCCATCGACGCCGGACCGGCTGCCGCCCCCACAGCCCAGGTCGCGCCAGTGTCCCTGCGCGATGCCAAGCTCATTCTGGCCGACTATGCTAAGGCCATCGGCGACGAGAAGGCTTGGAAGAAGCACAAGACCTTGCGCGTGAAACGCGAGGTCTCGGTGGCGACCATGCACTTCACCAGCACCGAGGAAACCCGCATCGCGCGCGGCGGGAAAATCTTCAGCACCTCGGAAATGCCCAGCATGGGAAGTTTTCGGCGCGGCTCCGACGGGCATACGGCTTGGGCCGAGGATCCCATCGGCGGGCTGCGCGTGCTCAAGGATGCCGAGGCCGAGGACGTTCGCATCGCCGCGACCTGGAATTCGGAATGGCGGCTCGCCGAAGTCTACGGCAAGGTGCTTTCGGTGCCTCCACCTTTGCCGGTACCCGCCGGCCAGGACTGGGAATGCGTGGAACTAAGCAAGGCCAAGGGCGAGCCGTCGGTGGTGTGCTTCGATAGAAAGACCCACCTGCGCGTTTTGGAAAAGGGAGTGCAAGCCTCGCAGGGCGGACAGGTTCCCTACGTCACCCGGTTCTCCGATTGGCGAAGTGTCGACGGCGTCCTGGTTTGGCAACAGGAAGAGGTGACCGTCGGCCCGGTGACCATGGCAGGTCGTATCGTCGAGATCGTCTTCGACGAGCATTTCCCGGCAACATTGTTCGCCCTGCCTAAGAAGAAATGAGGGGGCACGTAGACTGCCCCCTCTGTGACCTCCGCAACCTCTGTGCCCTCTCTTGTCCCTGTGCGGCCGGTGCTTACCCTGATGGGCAGAAACCATGCGGCTCGACAAGTTCACCATCAAGGCTCAGGAATCGCTGGCTGCGGCCCGCGACCTGGCCGACGGGCGCGCGCACCAGGAAGTGACGCCCGAGCACTTGCTGCGCGCTCTGCTGGCCCAGGAAGATGGTGTGGTGCTGGCGGTGCTGCGCAAGCTGGGCGTCGACGCCGAAGCCATCGGGCGCAAGGTCGACGAAGCGCTGGACAAGCAGCCGCAGGTGCGCGGCAACAGCGCCGACGGATTCGTTGGTCGGCGCATGAAGGATTTGCTCGAAGAGGCCACCCGCCAGTCGGTCGAGTTCAAGGACGAGTACGTCTCCAGCGAGCACCTGCTGCTTGGCATGCTGTCCAAGGACGTGGGCGACGCGTCCCGCATCTTGCGCGAGGCGGGCGTGCGCCGCGACGACTTGCTCAAGGCCTTGGCCGAGGTGCGCGGCAACCAGCGCGTGACCGATCCCGACGCCGAGCAACGCTACCAGGCGCTGGTGAAGTACACCCGCGACCTCACCGACCTGGCCCGCAAGGGTAAGCTCGATCCGGTCATCGGACGCGATGAGGAGGTTCGGCGGGCCATGCAGGTGCTTTCCCGGCGCACCAAGAACAACCCGGTGCTCATCGGCGAGCCTGGCGTGGGCAAGACCGCCATCGTCGAGGGCATCGCCCAGCGGATTGCCTCGGGCGACGTACCCGAATCGCTCAAGGACAAGCGCATCCAGGCGCTGGATCTGGGCGCGCTCATCGCGGGCACCAAGTACCGCGGTGAATTCGAGGATCGCCTGAAGGCGGTGCTGAAAGAGATCGCCGGTGCCGACGGCAAGATCATCCTGTTCATCGACGAACTGCACACGCTGGTCGGGGCGGGCGGGGCCGAGGGCGCGGTGGATGCCGCCAACATGCTCAAGCCAGCCCTGGCGCGCGGCGATCTGCGCTGCATCGGCGCCACCACCCTCGACGAGTACCGCAAGTACATCGAGAAGGACAAGGCGCTGGAGCGGCGATTCCAGCCCGTGGTGGTGGGCGAGCCGTCGTTGCACGACACCATCGCGATCCTGCGCGGCCTCAAAGAGCGCTACGAGATCCACCACGGCATTCGCATTCGCGACGCCGCGCTGGTGGCGGCGACCAAACTCTCGTCCCGCTACATTTCCGGCCGCCAGTTGCCGGACAAGGCCATCGATCTGGTCGACGAGGCAGCCAGCCGCCTCAAGATGGAGATCGACTCGCTGCCCGAGCCCATCGATCAGGTGGAGCGCAAGCTGACCAGCCACCTCATGGAGCAATCGGCCTTGGCCAAGGAGAACGACGAGGCTTCGCGCAAGCGTCTGTCCGAGGTCGAAGCCGAGATCGCCGAGCTGCGCGAGCGGGCAGCGACCATGAAGCTGGTCTGGCAACGCGAGAAGCAGGTCATCGGGCAGATCCAGAAGGTCAAGGAAGAGATCGAGGCCGCCAAGACCGAGTCGCAAGTGGCGCAGCGCAAAGGCGATCTCAATCGCGCCGCCGAGCTGCGCTTCGGACGCCTACCTGAGCTCGAAAAGCATCTTGCGGCCAAGAACCAAGAGCTGAAGGCGAACCAGAGCGGGGGCTCGTTCCTACGCGAGGAGGTCACCGAGGAAGACATCGCGGCCGTGGTTTCGAAGTGGACCGGTATTCCCGTCGAGAAAATGCTGGAGGGCGAGCAATCGCGCCTTGGCAACATGGAGGAACGCCTGCACAAGCGGGTCATCGGGCAGGACCTGGCGGTGGAGGCCATTGCCAATGCGGTTCGCCGGGCGCGCGCCGGATTGCAAGATCCCAACCGGCCCATCGGCTCGTTCATTTTCCTCGGCCCCACCGGCGTGGGCAAGACCGAGCTGGCGCGTGCGCTGGCCGAGTTCCTGTTCGACGACGAGACCCACATGATCCGCATCGACATGTCGGAATACATGGAGAAGCACTCGGTGTCGCGCCTCATCGGCGCCCCGCCCGGCTACGTCGGCTACGACGAGGGCGGCCAGTTGACCGAGGCCGTGCGCCGGCGGCCCTATTCGGTGGTTCTATTCGACGAGATCGAGAAGGCGCATAGCGACGTCTTCAATGCGCTTTTGCAGCTTTTGGACGATGGGCGGCTGACGGACGGCCAGGGCCGCACCGTGGACTTCAAGAACACCATCATTATTATGACGTCGAACGTGGGCAGCCATCGCCTGCTCGGCGAGCACCCCGATGTCGAGGCCGCCCTGGAAGAGCTGCGCCACACCTTCCGGCCCGAATTCCTCAATCGTGTCGACGAGATCGTGGTGTTCGAACGTCTGACCCGCGAGAACATCGACCACATCGTCGACTTGCAGATGGAACGCTTCCGCAAGCTTCTCGCCGAGCGCGATTTGGCCATCGAGCTATTGCCCGAGGCACGCGCATTCTTGGCCGAGAAAGGGTACGATCCAACCTACGGTGCCCGGCCGCTCAAGCGCACGCTCATGACCTATTTGCAGAACCCATTGGCCAAGCAGCTTATCGCGGGCAACTTCTTGCCAGGGGACACCATCGTCATCGCGCGCAAGGAAAATGGGCTCGAATTCCTCCGCAAGGTGAAGGAGGCTGCAAGCGGCAGCGTCTAGATGCGTCTAGGATGAAAGATCTTTACGCCATACTCGGGGTGCCCGAGAACGCGGACGCCGATGCCATCAAGAAGGCGTACCGCAAGCTGGCCAAGCAAAACCACCCCGACGCGACGGGCGGCGACAAGAAGAAGACCGAGCGATTCAAAGAAGTCGGCGATGCCTACGCGGTCCTCTCGGACGCCAAAAAGCGCCAAGAGTACGACCGGCTTCGCCAGGCGCCGGTGGGTGCCGACGGCATGCCGCAGGGATTCGACGCCGACACCTTTTCGCAGATCTTCGGCGACTATCGTATGGGTGGTCGAGCCGGTGGTGGCCGAGGCGCACCCGAGGGCTTCGGCGACCTCGGCGACATCTTTTCTTCGCTCTTCGGCGGTGGCGGGCCTGTGGGCCAGACCAGGGGGCGTGGCCGCGGCAGCGATATGCAAGGTGCGGTCGATGTCAGTTTTCGTGAGGCGGCGCTCGGTACGAGGCGCTCGCTGCGTTCGGGTTCGGGACAGAACGTGGAAGTGAACGTGCCAGCCGGGGTCGAAAGCGGCGCCCGCTTGCGTGTGCCCGGACAAGGCGGCCAGGCCCCGCGCAGTGGGCGGCCAGGCGACCTCTACCTGGACGTGACCGTGCTGCCAGAATCCGCACCTGCGCCGGGTGGGGCGAGACATTGAGCTGACCCTCCCTCTGACCTTGGCCGAGGCGTGTCTGGGAACCCATGTGGATGTGCCGACGGTGGACGGATCGGTTCGCCTGACCATTCCCGGCGGAACCTCCAGCGGGGCGAAGCTTCGCCTGCGCGGCAAGGGGGTGAAAGGCCAGGATGGCACGCGTGGTGACCAGTTTTGCCGCATCGAGGTCGTGGTGCCCAAGGTCGATCCTTCCGACAAGGAAGCACGCGGGTTGGTCGAGGCGCTCGATCGGCGTGCTAAGACAGCCAATCCGAGGAGCTTTTGATGTGCGGTAGACCACAACTTCCAGCGCCAATTGGCAGCCATTTTTTCCGCCCGACGGGCTTGCAGCCAAGCGCAGCCCCGCCTAAGTTTGGGAGAGACGCATGACCTCGCCTGAAGCACCCAAATCCCTGCCCCTGTTGTCGCTGCGAAACCTGGTGTTGTTTCCCGGCGCGGTGATGCCCGTTGAGATCGGGCGCCTCTCTTCCCTGCGGCTGATTGAAAGCCTGCCCGGCAAGGGCGTGCATCTGCTCGTGGGCACGCAGAAAGACGCTGACGTCGAGGAGCCCGCGGGCAGCGACCTCTATGGCATCTGCGTCGAGGGCGAGGTCGTCCGCATCGTCAAGGCCGCCGAGAATCGCGTGACCGCCGTGTTGCGCGGGATCGAGCGCCGCCGCGTGACCGGCTTCACACAGGAAAAGCCATTCCTGGTGGCATCCTACGAGCCCCTGGTCGAGATCCGCAAGGATCCCATCGAGATCGACGGTCTAGGTATGGCGGTCTACGATGTGGCCAAGCAGCTGATTGCGATTTCGCCCGATATTCCCGACGAGGCGGCGCAGATTCTCGACCAGAACAAGGATCCGGCGCGGCTCGGCGACATCACCGCGGCCACGGTGGATCTGTCCGCCGAGGAACGCGCGTCGTTGCTTGTGGAAGTCGACGTGGCCGAGCGATTGCGTCGCCTGCTTGTGCTTCTCCAACGCAAGGTCGAGCTCATCAAGGTCAAGCAGAAGATCGACACGCAAGTGCGCGAGGAGTTCTCCAAGCACCAGCGCGAGGCGGTTTTGCGCCAGAAGCTGAAGGCCATCCAGGACGAGCTCGGCGAAGGCGAAGACGGCGGCGATCTTGATTCCTTCGAAGAGAAGATCAAGTCGTCCGGCATGAACGAGGAAATCGCCAAGGTCGCACGCAAGCAGCTCGACCGGCTTCGCCAGATGGCGCAGTCGTCGGCGGAATACACCGTTCAGCGCACCTACCTCGAATGGCTGGTGGAGCTGCCGTGGTCCAAGCAGACCACGGATACGCTGGATCTGGAACAGGCGCGCAACGTGCTCGACGCCGATCACTACGATCTGCAGAAGGTCAAGAAGCGCATGCTCGAGTACCTGGCCGTGCGCAAGCTGGCACCGGCCAAGAAGGGGCCGATCCTGTGTCTGGTGGGACCGCCCGGCGTGGGCAAGACCTCGCTCGGCAAGTCCATCGCCAGGTCGCTGTCGCGCGAATTTATTCGCGTTTCGCTCGGTGGTGTGCGCGACGAGGCCGAGATCCGCGGGCACCGGCGCACCTATATCGGCGCGCTTCCCGGTCGGGTCATTCAGGGCATGCGCCGCGTGGGCACCAAGAATCCGGTGTTCATGCTCGACGAGATCGACAAGCTCGGCTCGGACTTCCGCGGCGATCCCGCGGCGGCCTTGCTCGAAGTGCTGGATCCCGAGCAGAACCACTCGTTCTCGGATCACTACCTCGAGGTCAATTTCGACCTGGCGAGCGTCATCTTCATCGCCACGGCCAACACGCTCGACACCATCCCACCCGCGCTGCTCGATCGTATGGAGGTTCTGGAGATCCCGGGCTACACGCGCGAGGAGAAGCTGGAAATCGCCAAGCGCCACCTGGCGCCCAAGCAGGTGACCGAGCACGGGCTGACCACCGAACAAATCGTGTTCGACGACGAAACCATCACCACCATCATCGAGCAGTACACGCGCGAGGCCGGCGTGCGCAACCTGGAGCGCGAGGTTGCCAACGTCATCCGTGGCATCGCGGTCAAGGTCGCCGAGAACGAGGCGTACGAGCCCAAGCTGAACCCTGAAAAAATAGCCGATCTGCTTGGGCCGCAGAAGTTCTTCTCGGAAATCGCCGAGCGAACGGAAGTGCCCGGCGTGGCCACGGGGCTCGCCTGGATGCCCTCCGGCGGAGACATTTTGTTCATCGAAGCCTCGCAGATGGTGGGCAAGGGCAACCTGATCCTGACCGGCCACCTCGGCGACGTGATGAAGGAGTCGGCGCGAGCATCGCTGTCGTGGGTGCGTACCCACGTCGACGAGCTGGGCATCAATCCCGACTTCGAAAAGGTCGATATCCACCTGCACGTTCCGGCGGGCGCGGTTTCCAAGGACGGACCGTCGGCCGGCGTGGCCATGACCGTGGCCTTGGCCTCGCTCTTCACCGGCCGGCGCGTACGCGGAGACGTGGCCATGACCGGCGAGATCACCCTGCGCGGAAGCGTGCTGCCCGTGGGGGGGATCAAAGAGAAGGTTCTGGCCGCCCACCGGGCCGGGATCAAGCGGGTCATCCTGCCCGACCGCAATCGCAAGGATCTGGTCGATATCCCCGAGAGCATTCGCAAGGATCTCGAGCTGTCCTTCGTGAAGCGCATCCAGGAGGCGCTGGAACAGACCCTTGAGTCCGAGTCCGTCGAGGTACCCGGACCTGGTGCTCCCGAGACGCCCATGGCTTCGGTTCAGGCCTGATTGTAGCGCGGACTACTCTATTCGTTCGAGGTAGGTCGTTGCGGAAGCGGGCGAGAGCTCGACCTGCGCGGAGAGTCCTTCCAGGAACGATGGCACCTGCGCGATTCCCGGTGCCACGATCTCCAGTTGTCGCGTGCCCGAGGCTTCGAGCCATTCGGAGAGGATTTCGTTGACCTCTCCGTCACTCATGCTGTAGCCGATGGCGATCAGTCGATCGGCCTGGGTCAGGCTGGCGCGGAAGTACTCCAGCAAGCGCCGCTGCATGAGCGGGGGATAGGGGTCTGTGAGGCGGGCCGCACTTGCCAGCAGCGTGCGGCCGAGTACCCGCGGTTGCCCGTCGCCGTCGATGTAGGGGATTTTGTTGGTCACGACCAGTGGATCGGGGACGAGGCTGGATGCCACGCTTGGATCCAGAAGTCCCTCGTTGGCGATCTGGAGCGCGTCGATGATGGCGTCGAAGGTCTGGTCCGCGGGTTTCAGCCTGACGAGATCGTGGCCGTCGCCATAGGTGAAGACATCAAGTGCGCCGTGCAGCTTGAGCAGGTTGATGCCAGGCCAGCCGGTCTTGAAAAAGAGCAGCTGGCCGCTCGCCAACTCGGCGTCGGTCAGTGTCTCGGCGGCGAGGGCGGCGATGGCACGACCGTCGCGGCCGCGGCAAGGCAAACAAACCGTGCGCGAAGAAAACCCCGCGTTGACCTCGATACCGAAGAGGGCGGCGATACACTCGACGAGAACGTCGTGGTTGAGCGAAAAGATCCACAACGGGCGATGCCTCTGGGCCAAACGCGCGATGCCTTCGAAATACTGCAAGCCTTCGCGGTAGGAATCCCGGCGCTCGACTTGGCGGCGGTATAGCAGCTGGTACACCACCTGCGAAAGCCAAGCGTAGAGCGCGTGGTAGGCCTGGGCGAAGCCGGCCCGAGCATCGTTGAGATACTGCACCTCCATATGCTTGAGCACCGCCTCGTAGTCGAACGTGGTTTCGTCAAGCATGCGGGCGATATCCTCGATGACCTCGTCGGGATGGCCGAAGCCGCGGCCAGTCCAGGTGGCGTTCAGCTTGCGCAGCGAAGCGGGCGACAGCCAGGTCAGGATCTCGGCGCTGATATCCGCGCGCAGGGGCATGCCCAGTTCTCGGGAAGCACCTGCGCCGAGGAGAAGGGCCGTGAGCACGAAGCTAAAGTACCAAATTTCATTGCCAGACGCCGTATTCTCGCGATCTCCGCCGGCCCTTCTAGATCCAGTGTCTCTGTCGTGAAAACTCTTGTCCAGTCGCCTATAATCCCCGATGTGGCGGCGGCAGAAAGCGACTTCGACATCGTTCTTGCTGCGCTCGAAGAGCGCAAGAGAATGGCTGAGGTCAAACCATCGGACGGCCGGAGACAGCGCGAACGGGAGCAATTGCAGGCTTGGCTGAAGCTACAGGCAGCGCCTCGATTGGCTGTGGCAAGCCAAGCTATTCGCCGAACGGGCTCGCCTATCCGTGGCCGTTCGCCACGCAGAGGCCGGTAGGAAAGAGACTTCCGGATCGTAGCTCCGTGCTCTCTTCTGCCTCCGCGCTCTCCGCTACCTGCTCAGGTAGCCGTGGATGCCGACCGCGGCTTTCTTGCCGTCGCCCATGGCCAGGATCACGGTGGCGCCGCCGCGCACGATATCGCCGCCAGCGAACACGCCGGGGATGCTGGTCATGCCGTTTTCGTCGGCGATGATGTTGCCCCACTTGTTCAGCTTCAGATCCGGCGTAGCCTGGGTGAGCAACGGATTGGACTTGGTGCCGACGGCTTCGATGAACACCTGGCAAGGGATGTCGAATTCGCTGCCTGCGATGGGCACGGGACGGCGGCGGCCCGAGGCATCCGGCTCGCCCAAGCCCATGCGCTGGCAACGCACGCCGCGCACCCAGCCGGCCTCGTCGCCGAGAACCTCGATGGGGTTGGTCAGCATCTCGAAGCGCACGCCTTCTTCCTTGGCGTGGTGGACTTCCTCCACGCGTGCGGGCATTTCCTTCTCGGAGCGGCGGTAGACCAGGCACGCGGGATCGGCACCCAGGCGGCGAGCGGTGCGCACGCCATCCATGGCGGTGTTTCCGCCGCCCACCACGACCACGGCGTTGCCGCGCAGGACCGGCGTGTCGGCTTCCATACCGAGGTATGCGCTCATCAGATTCACACGCGTGAGGTATTCGTTGGCCGAATACACACCCTTGAGGTTTTCGCCCGGGATGTTCTGGAACACGGGCAGTCCGGCGCCATTGCCGACGAAGACGGCGTCAAAGCCTTCCTCTTTCATCAAATCGTCGAGGGTCATGGTGGCGCCGATGACCACGTTGCATTCGATCTTCACGCCCATGTCTTGCAGCGTTTTCACTTCCTGATCGACGATGACCTTGGGCAGGCGGAACTCGGGAATGCCGTACACCAGAACACCGCCCGGCCTGTGCAAGGCCTCGAACACGGTCACGTCGTGGCCGAGCTTGGCGAGCTCACCGGCACAGGTAAGCCCGGCCGGGCCGCTGCCCACCACGGCGACCTTCTTGCCCGTCGCTGGCGCGATGTGGAGCGTGCGTTTGAGGTTGGTGCGCGCCCAGTCCGCCACGTAGCGTTCGAGGTAGCCGATGGCGACCGGCTTGCCCTTCTTGCCCACCAGGCACAGCTCTTCGCACTGGGTCTCTTGCGGACACACGCGGCCGGTGATGCCGGGCAAGACGTTGGCAGCGTAGAGGATGTTCGCCGCGCGTTCGAGGTCGCCCGTGTCCACGGCGGCGATGAATCCGGGGATGTCGATGCCCACCGGACAGCCCGCCACGCACTCGTGGTTCTTGCACGCCAGGCAGCGCTTCGACTCCAGGGACGCGACCTCGGGAGGCAGCCCCAGATTGACTTCGCGAAAATGGTGCGATCGCTCCTCGGCGGGCGATTCGGGCATGGCCTGACGCTGGATCTTCATTCGTTCGGACGGCTTCATGGCAAACCTCAAACAGGAAGGATGGCGAACAACAAGGATGGATCGTCAGGAGCTACTGCGCCTTGGCTTCGGCCATGGCCGCTGTCAGCTTGCACTGATGCTCTTCGTCGGTCTTCAGGCGCGCCCACACGCTGCGCTCGTGATCGCGATACGCCGACAGGCGGTCGGTCAGCGACGCAAAATCGACTTCGTGCGCGTTGAATTCCGGGCCATCGACGCAGGCGAATAGATTCTTTCCGCCCACCGTGACCCGGCAGCCACCGCACATGCCGGTGCCGTCGACCATGATGGGGTTCAGCGAGGCGATGGTTAGGATCTTCCTGTCGCGCGTGACGTTGGCGATGGCCTTCATCATGGGCACAGGTCCCGCGGTGATGACCGCGTTCACGGGCAGGGCCGGATCCGCGATCAGCTCGCCCAGCTTGCCCGTGACGAAGCCGCTATAGCCGTAGCTGCCGTCGTCGGTGCACGGATAGACCGCATCGCAAATGGCCTTCAGCTCTTCTTCCAGAATCACGTACGGCTTCGAGCGCCCGCCCATGATCGCGGTCACGCGGTTGCCCTTGGCCTTCAGCGCCGACGCTTGCGGGTAAATCACCGCCGTGCCCACGCCGCCGCCCACCAGCACGACGTGTCCGAAATTCTCGATCTCGGTTGCCTTGCCGAGAGGGCCGACCACGTCGGTCAGTGCGTCGCCTTCGCCCAGCGAGCACAAGCGCTCGGTGGTGGCGCCGATGACTTGAATGACCAGCGAGATGGTCCCGCGTTTCTTGTCGCTGTCGGCAATGGTCAGTGGAATGCGCTCACCACCCGCGTAGGCGCGAACGATGACGAAGTGACCTGGCCGGTGCCGGAGGGCAACGCGCGGCGCCTCGACCTCGAGACGGCGCACCTTGGGAGCGAGCCAATCGGATTTCAGGATTCGGAACATCTGGATACCTCTTTCAAGCACTGAAAGCGCACGCACTTTACTCCTCGCGGTCATTGGCTTCCACGCAAAATCGCGGATTCCACCGGCTTCTTGAGTCAGCGCAAGAACAGCAACGAATTCGCAGATTGGAATAGACGAGATAGACTTGGCCTGATGGAATTGTTCCAAGAATGACCCGAGGCCGCCGTGGTGCCATCGGATAACTTCCCCCAGGAAATCGACGGGCGATTTCGGCTGGAAGGCGACCGAATCGCCGGTGGCATGGGCATGGTCTATCGGGGCACCGATCTCTCCAGCGGCGAAACCGTGGCGGTGAAGATCTCGTCCAGCTTCGGCTCGCAACTTGGCGAGCGTTTTCAGCAGGAGGCGAACTGCCTAGCCACCATCGCCCATCCAGCCATCGTGCGCTACATCGCGCACGGCAAGACCGCCCACGGCGAGCACTACCTGGTCATGGAATGGCTCGACGGCGAGACGCTCGAGGATCGGCTCGGCCGCGGTTCCATCAACCTGGGCGCCTCGGTGCGAATGATCCGCCGGGTCGCGGAGGCCCTGGCCGTGGCCCACCAACACGGGGTCATTCACCGGGACATCAAGCCCGCCAACATCTTTTTGCCGGGCAAGGACGTTTCCAAGATCAAACTGCTCGACTTCGGGATCGCGCGCCGCCTGTTCGATCCGGCGTCGTTGCGTCTGACCCAGGCTGGCTCTGCCCTGGGGACGCCCATGTACATGTCGCCCGAGCAGGCGCAGGGGTCGCTGGATGTGGACGCGCGCGCCGACGTGTTCTCGCTGGGTTGCGTCTTCTTCGAGTGCCTGACCGGCACGCCGCCCTTCATGGCCGACAGCACCACCGGTACCCTGGCCAGAATCACGGCCGACGAGACCGTGGATGTGGAGGCGAGGTGTGTTGGCGTGCCGCCGCGCCTGACCAATCTGCTTCGCCGCATGCTCGCCAAACGGCCGGACGATCGGCCCGCCACCATGGCTGACGTGCTGGGCGAGCTCGGCAGCGTCACCGAAGATCTCGAAGACCAGCGGCTTCTTCCAGCTGGCCCCCAGGGAGCGTCGCGCGCCCGCGGGTGCCGCCTTGCTGGTGGCCACGGGCGAGCGCAGGTTGGTGGCGGTCATCGTGGTTTCCTCGCGGACGCTGCCGGCCCAGCAGCCCCACTTCGACCTGGGCTCGACGGCGGATCTGGGAAACCTGCTGGCGCGCAAACTTTCCGACGCCGAATTCGACGAAGCGCGACTGGATCGCTTGGCCGCCGACATCGCCGCCTTTGGCGCGCACATTCGCCGCCTGGCCAACGGCGCGCTGGTCGTGAGCATGACGGGCGAAGCGCAATCCACACCCCTCGACCTGGCGGTGCGATCTGCGCGTTGCGCGCTCAAGGTCAAGCTCGCGCGGCCGGATTCGTCGCTTGGCATCAGCCTGGGCCACGCCATCAAGGAAGACGAGCTGCGCACCGAGCATCTGGTCGACAGCGCCGTGCATTTGGTCAGCAAGCAGCGCCTGGGCTCGATTCACATCAGCGAGGAAATCAAGCGGCTGCTCGACGCGCGCTTCGAAATCGCGGTCGAGCCGGACGGTCGGGCGCGACTACTGTTCGAGAAGGGCCTGCGCGAGGCCCCGCGCACGGTCCTAGGAAAAGAGATCCCATGCATCGGGCGCGACCGCGAAATCAGGGAGCTCGACAGTTTGTTCGAGGCCTGCGTGGAAGAGCCCCTGGCCCAGGCCGTGGTGCTCAGCGGCTCCGCGGGTTGCGGTAAGTCGCGCGTGGTCTACGAGTTTCTCGAGCGCAAGCGGGACAGCGGGCACGGCTTCGAGCTGCTCATCGGCCGCGGCGATCCCATGCGGGTCAATGTCTCGCTGGGACTCGTCGGTCAGGCCTTGCGCGGCGCCGCGGGCATCGCCGGCACCGAACCCGACGAGGTTCAGCGCAAGCGTCTGGTGGCGCACACCTCCCGCTTTCTGCCCGTCAACAGCGCGCCCACCACGGCGGCCTTTCTGGGCGAGATAGCCCACATTCGCTTTCCCGACGAAGAGCTGCCGCAGCTTCAGGCCGCCCGGCGGGACGCGCGCTTGATGGCGGATCAAACCATGGCGGCCTGGGTCGATTGGCTCGAAGCCGAGGCCAAACATCATCCCGTGTTCCTGCTCATCGAAGACCTGCACTGGGGCGACTTCGCCAGCGTGAACTACGTCGATTCAGCCCTGCGTGTTCTGCGTGACAAGCCACTGATGGTGCTGGCCCTGGCACGGCCCGAGGTCGACGAGCGCTTCTATGGCCTGTGGCGCGATCGGCACGTGCAGCGCATTTCCCTGCCGCCGCTTGGCAAGCGGGCCGAGCAGGAATTCGTGCGCCGGGTGCTGGGCGACGTGGCGCCCGAGAAGATGGACTGGTTGCTCGACCACGCGCAAGGCAATCCCTTCTATCTGGAAGAATTGGTGCGCGCGGCCGCCGCTGGCGGCGAGCTGTCGCAGATCCCGGACACCGTGCTCGGCACCGTGCAAGTCCGCTTCGACGCCGTCGGCGAGGGCTCGAAGCTGGTGCTGCGCGCGGCGAGCATCTTCGGCCAAAACTTCCGCGCCGACGGGGTCAAGGCCCTGGTCGGCGAAATGGCCGACGAGGACGTCGACCGCTGGCTGCAAATCCTGGTGGACAAGGAAATTCTGTTTTCCCGTCCGGTCGGCGCGACCCGCCAGCACGTGTTCCGCCACGCCCTCTTGCACCAGGCCGCCTACGCCATGCTCTCGCCCAACGAGGAGGTGAACGGTCACTACCTGGCCGGTGATTTCCTGGAAGAGGAAGGCGAGCGCGACGCCATCGTGCTTGCGGATCACTTCGAGAAAGGCCAGAAACCCGAGAGGGCCGTGCCCTGGCTGCGCGTGGCCGCCAACCAGGCCATGGAAGTCGACGACCTCAAGGCGGCCCTCGACCGCGTGGAGCGCGGCGTGCGATTGGGCGCGGCGGGCGACGATTTGGCGGAATTAAGAGTGGTGGAGTCCGAGGCGCGCTATTGGAAGGGAGAGTATGTGGAAGCCGAACGCGCTGCTCGCGAGGGGCGGATGTGCGAAGAGCCCAAACTCGCGCTGCGGGCCATGAGCGCACTTATCAAGGCGTTGGGGATGCAAGCCAAGTACGAGGAAATCGGCCAGCATGCCCGGGATCTCGAAGAAAGGCCCGTACAGCCAGAGTTGCTAAACGGATGGCTCGAATGCAGGGTATATTGCGCAGGCTATCTCGCTGGCGCTGGCCAAAAGGGGATTAGAGAGCGCACCCTGCTATTGCTGGAGATAGAGCGAGAGAACCTGGATCCGATGCTCGTCGGGCGTGCCGAAACCATGAGAGCTCACCTGGCAAAGGACGGGGATCGCCCTGCAGACCACGCGGCTGGCTTTAGGCGAGCATGGGAGTTTTTCGAGAGCGCTGGCCACATGCGGGCGGGCACAGAAGCCCTGGCGAATTCTGCTGTTGCTCTTATGGAGATTGGCCAATTGGAGGAAGCAGAGGCTCAGGCAAGAAAGCTATGGGCCATCGCGGAAAGAATGGGTCTGAACCACTTATTGGGACCAACATTCTACTTCCTGTCCAATATTCTCGCCTATCGGGGTTCCTTGGACGAGGCTCGCAGTTTCGGCGATCGTGCAATCACATGGACAACTAACACCAACGATCAATATTTTGGCAGTTACGCTCGGCTCTACCTGTCCGTTATCGAGCATCTGGCAGGAAACTACCAAGCCGCCGAGAGGCATGCTCGATGCGCACTGGAGATGCTCGACAACAATCCTTCGCTGGGGCCGTTTGCCACTGCGCTACTGGCTCGCTCTCTGCATGGCCAGGGCAAGATTGTGGAGTCACTCTGCTGTGCTGGGGATGCCTATGCCCGACTCGAAGAGTTTGGCAACGTGCAGGACGGCGAGTCGACCATCCGGCTGGCCTATGCGGAATGTCTGGTGGCCTCGTCAGATTCGATAGCAGCAAAAGAGGTGATTGAGAAGGCCATAGAGAGGCTTCGCATACAAGCCGACAGCATCAGCAATGTCGAGTTCCGCTGCTCCTTTCTAAGCCGTGTTCCCGAGCATGCCTGCACCATCGAGCTGGCGCGCAAACTGGGAATTCCGGAACTGAAGTAATAGGGCTGTTGGACAGTGAAAATGCGAAACGCCGTCCCTTTGGGACGGCGTTTCATGGGGTTGCCCCTCAGTAGTGAGTCGAACTCCCTAGAAGGGAAATTTTCCGCCGCCGCTGCGAACCTTGCTCTTGACCTTGAGTCCTGCCTTTTTCTTCATGGTCTTACTCCTTGGTTGGGTGTCAGTGCATCAGTCGATTCCATTAGAACACTCGGCTGTGTCAATAACAAGTCAATTGTGTGGCGATTAGACAGCTTATTGACGATTGTACTTTCTATTGCGCAATTTTATCAATGAATACCTGGCATGTCTCTTTTGCCCAATTGCCAGAGCTCGCGTTAACGTCAACTGAATGGCTCAATGCCACAGAATTGACGGCCTAATGGTTTCAATTAGTTAATTCGTCTTGCCTTGACGAACGTCAAAATAATGGCACCCACATGGCGCCTTGTTCCACACATACACACGCATCGCGCCGCATCGTATTCCGGTGTCTGAAAGCGCAAGGATGCGTCGCGGTGAAGGGCACATTTTCTTTCGCGAAAATGATTTTCCCAAGCGCTTCTGCTTGGCAGAGGGCTTCAAAACGCAGGTTTCACGAGAATGCCGATCGCCGTCCGCGATCGCTACTTCCTAGCCTCGGATACCGCCGGATCCTCGCCCTTGAACTCCAGCACCGACGACCCCAACGCTATCTCGTCCGGCGACTCCCGGACCACCTCTACTCGCACCGTGGGCATGGGAATGGTTGAAGCGGCCGGGTCTGGGCATTGGCCGAGGTAGTGATCCTCGTCGGGCTTGGGGCACGTCCAGAAGCTTCTATCGAAGGTCCAGGAGAACTCCCAACGATTTGTCGCGAGCTCTTTGCTTCGCACGGAAAACAACTCCCGGCTGGGTGCCGAGGTTGCCTCTACGTTGTTGGCCACGTTCACCGCAATCGATGGTCCAAGCACGTACCAATGGTTGGCAAAGATCCCGTCACAGCGCTCACCTGGGCGAAAGATCGCTGGCTGCGACTGACCGGAATCGCGCTTTCCAGGCAAGGGGATTGCGAGCGTGATGTTCTTGTTCACCACCCCAAACCACCTTGAATAGGCGAATGACATTGCGAGCCCGGTAGCGACTCCTCGGGCGATTTTGCAGCGTGATTCGAGGGGCAGATCCGGCAACGCAGCGTCCTGGTCCGGCACGTGCATGCGCTGGTTGCTTCCGAGGAATTGAAGCGTCGAAGACCCAACGTAGAAGCCGCCATCAGCACCCTTGACCAGCGCCAAACGCAGCGTGGGAACCGGCACCATCGATCTATCGGGCCTTCCGCAGATGTCAATGCCGCCCCGAACCTCCCATGGCTTGGGGCAGATGTACGCGGATTCTCCTTTTCTCCATGTCACCTCCCAGCGTGATGCACTCGCGGACTGAACTCGCACCAGCCAGAAAAGCTTCTTTCGTGGCAGATCGTCCTTCCTTCCTCTTCCCAGAGTGACCTTTAGCCGGCGTTCCGCGACGTACCGGCTACCAACCTCGATTTCGCCACAGGTTTCGCTCCTGTCGAAGACGGAGAATTCTTTCTCGGCATCCCAGACCTTCTGCCTGGAGATGAAGAGACCAATCTCGTTGCCAGGCGGGAAACCCCAGCGCCTGAAAGCAAACGTGTCCACAACCTCGGCGGCAACGATCCTGGCGATCGAGCAACGGTCCTTGAGCGATATGTGGGGGAATCCTCTGGTCGACGTGAGGAGCGCGTTGTTAGTGCCGTAGCTTAGCAGAACGGCGGAAAGGAGCCATGGTGTCAGCGCAAGCATCGCTTGTGTCTCATCGGGTGATCGTAACGATGGTCATCGACCCAACCACCGTGTCGTACTGTTCTGCCTTCGCTGCATTCGCGAAGGAGAAACTCCGCTTTTCAAGCTTCCCCCGATCATAGAGGCGCTCCACCTCTCCGGACAGGCCCGTATCGATGACATCACCCCGGACCGGGTCGAGGAGAAGTACTCGATTGCTACCGGGTGGGAGCCAGGGCTTTGGACCATGTCCGCGGTGCGTTGTTGCCCAGCGATGATGAACCTCTTGATCCGCTTGAACATCGCCTGATTCTCAAACTCCTCGGCACTGTCCCCTTTGCGAACCACGAAGCGCCGGACTCCCCACGCGTGGAAGGTCGCGTAGCCGGAAGCCAGGCCGGCCTGAAGAGCCTCCATGAGGCTCGCGATCTCGCGCCCGCCTGAACCGACATTGCACGCTTCAAAAACCAATTCACTGCAGCGTAGGGTGGCATGCGCGTCCCGCAAGCTCTTTGCGATCTCTGACAAAGCCACCTGATTCTCACCTACCAGTAGTTCACCAGGGGCGCCATGAAACATGAAGACCAAGCGGTGGATGGACTCGAACTCCTTGAGGTAGGCAACCAGTTCTCTGAGGCTCGCCACGCGATGAACCACCGCGCCTCGGCCATGAATCACCTTGGCAACGAACTCGGTATCTTTCAATTCCTCGCCTTCATCGCTCGTGACAGCCACGACATCGGCGGTTTTGAGGACCTTGCTCGGTGCGACCTTGGCCTTGAAAACCTTGGCCTTACTCATCGTCGCCTAGCTCGCTTTCCAGGGAGGCGTCGGCGCCGTGAACCGCCTTCTTGATCGAGGATCTGGTTGCGTCATCTAGTGTTCCAGTCGTCGGCAGTTCCATATAGTTTTGGTAGCGAAGGATCGTGTTTTTCACTGGCTCGTCATCCCTCGCGAAACCGAGGTTTCGTAGATGGCTCAGTAGGCTCTGGTCGGCATCATCGAGGTCTTCCGTGAGAAAGACATGGGTGGCTACACTTGGCTGCTCTTCACCGTCGGGCCAATACTCGATCTCACAACTCTCGATTTCGGAGAACAGCGAGCATACAAGCCAGCCTTTATCATCCGTCCTTCCCTTCAAGACTTCGCCCGATGGCAACGTGATGGCGTACGCGATAGCCGGACAGTACTTGTGGTCGTGCGAATGTAACTGCAAGCGCAAACACAGGTCATCTGCCCGATGAACGGTGTAGCGTGCGACGCCGCCTTCCACCTCCGACACCCGAGCTAATCTGGTCGGGATTGCGATTTCATCGCCAGGAATAAGAACGCTCGGGCTTCGCTGTGACATGTGCAGGTGATGATTGCCGGAGAAATCCCAGACAGTCTTCCAATTGAGAAAACCATGACCTGCGGCAATGGCGGTCAATCGATCCCCAGGGTGGACCTTGTAGCTGGAAGCTTCACTTCGATCTTCCTCGTGCAACTCCTGCGCCCCGTCGCCGTCCCAATCGGCGCCGTCGAGATCAGGGAAGAAGACCTTGAAGACCCCTGGCCTGGAGCTCTTCGCTCTGCCTCTCCCTTCCTTGTCCAAGGTGCCTGAAGTGTTTCCGCCATCTGGCATCTTGATCCTGAAGGCCAGGCCTTCCTGTGGGTTGACATTCAAGTCCACCACTTGGATTTCTAGCGTGGATTCGTCCTTCGCTGCCCCCTTCTGCTTCCTGGTGATGGCCTTGGCGCCCGCGCCCGCCCCACCCTGGCTTTCGCCCACGCTTGCAGATGGCCCAGCAGGCTTCTTCCCCTTGACTGGACCCGCCTCCTGCAGCTTCAGCGCGCTATTCCCTTTGACGGTGCAGACGCCGTCGGCTTCGACGATGACGGTCTTGCTCTTCATGGCGACAGCGTCTTCGCCCATGGCCACCGTGCTGCCGGCGCCAGCGGCGGCGGTCACGGAGGGGCTGGCGAAGGCGACGCCGCCGGGCAGGATCGACAGGGTGCTGGCGCCGCACACGAACTTGATTCCCGTCGGCGAGTCGAAGGTCGCCTTGCCGGTCTTGTCGAGGCAGACGGTGGCGCCGCCCGCGGTGATGGTGATGGTGCCAGCCGAATCCATCGTGACGTTGGTATTCTTGAACGTCATGTTGGTCGCGCCCTGGTTGAGCTGGAACTTCTTGTCGGTGGTCAGCTTGTAGGCCTGCTTGACGTGCTCGTCTTTGTTCTTCTCCTCGAAGAATTCCTGATTGCCGTCCACCTTGCGCGAATGATCGCCGCCGTAGACCTGCGTGACCGGTCCGGTGACCGTCTTGTCGTGCGTGCCACCGATGACCACGCTGTCGTTCGCGTCGACGGTGAGCTGGCGATCGTTCTTCACCAGATTGGCTTCGTCGTTGCCGACGAAGATGATGCGATCCGTGCCCACGTCCAGGGTCTGGTCGTGCTTCACCCGCGTGGACATGTCCTTCTCGGCTTGCAGGTGCAGCTCTTCGTTGCCCTTCTTGTCCTCGAAGCGGAGCTCGTTGAAGTTGCTGGCCGTGCCGCCTTTGCTGCTGCGGCTCTTGATGCCGCTTTGGGTTTGATGGGCCGGCAGATCGTAGGGCGGCATGTTGTCCTTGTTGTAAAGGTGCCCTCGGATGACGGGCCGATCTGGATCGCCGTCGAGAAACGCGATGATCACTTCTTGGCCCACGCGCGGAAGGTACTGCTCGCCCCACTTGGCCCCGGCCCACATCTGCATCACGCGCACCCAGCACGATGATTTCTCGTTGCGCTGGCCCCTGCGATCCCAGTCGAAATGCACCATCACGCGGCCGAATTTGTCGGTCCAAATCTCTTCGCCCGCCGGGCCGACGACCAGCGCGGTCTGGGGACCGGCCATCCTCGGTTTCCGCGTCCTGCGCTGCGGGCGGAACTGGGTGTGACTGTCGAGCAACCGGTAGCTCGCTTTGAACGGCTCGTCGCTGAATGCCACATCGCCGGTCTCGTATTGATCGACGCTGAGGCTGTAGCTCGCGGCGATCACCAGGTACTGCTTGTCAAAGTCTTTTTCACCCCAGAACGGCTCGCCATCGGCCGTATCGGGTCCCGGCCGCAGCGACACCAGGTTGCCCAGCCCCAGGCCCATGGTGTTGCCTTCCACGTCGATGCCGGTGTGAACCACGCGGCCCACCCGCGTGCGCGCGGTTGCCTCCTGCTGGGCCTCTTCAGGCTTGGAAAGTCCGCCGGGGGAGTCGTAGTGCTCGAATTCGTGCCCCGTCACCAGATCCTCCGCCGTCGCCTGCCCGAAGCGAGGCTGTCTCGGCCGCATCTGCGTCGGGTCGTATCCGCTCAGCACCGTGTGGCGGCCGGAATAGAGCGCCCGGCGCACCTCCAGGCCCCAGAAATGCTCTTCCGAGCCCGCGACCCGTCGCTCTTTCGCGGTGTAGAGAATCGACTCGTAGCCATCGGCTGTCTCGTGTGCGGTGATGGAATCGGCGAACACCAAGGTGTGCTTGGTTTCCTCATGCTTGAAGAAATAGTAGATGCCTTCCTCTTCGAGCAAGCGCTGCACGAAGCGCAGGTCGCTCTCGCGGTACTGGACGCAGAATTCGCGTGCATAATACGGATGATCCTGGATCGACCCCGATTCGACGTCGGGCAGCCCGTGCTTGGCCAGCACCGTCTTCACGATGGAAAGCGCGTCCTGTGCGGGATCGTTGAAAATGCGGCAATCGACGGCGAAGTCGAGCAGGCTCAGCCGCGGCCTGATCTCGGCCGCGTAGCGCGTGTGCAGCTGCGTAGCCCCGCCCTTGGAAAACCTGGTGACGACGCCGTGAAAGAATCGCTCCTTGCCGGTGTTGAGCTGGATGCACACTGCGAGCGGCTTGCCCAGCACATCCTTGGGATCGAGGTCCGGCTCTTTGGACAGCAGCCCGAGCTTAAACAGGTACGGTCGCCCCAGTTCCTCCTGCCCCTTGAGCGTCTCGAGCAGCAACACGCCCTTGGGAAAGGGGCCCGTCACCGATGTATCACGACCCAGAAGCGCCATGGCTATGCTGGTACTTTAGGCGTTGATTGGGTTGCGTCAAGGGGAACGAAGGTGCGCATTAGGTTCGCACGAAATATGAACGCCCATTTCGATGAGGCTTTGGCCTTGCCAGGTCCACGCCGGGGCTTTTCTGAGGGGTATGAAGGACGGATGCCGTAGGCGGCTCACTAGCCCTTGCCCTCCCGAATCCTAGACGCCATAGTCGGCTTGGATGGACCCGAAGATGATCGATCCGATTCCAGCCAAGCCCCCTCTGGCGAGGTTTCCGTTGTGGGTACCACCGGTGGTTTTGGTGATCCTGGCTTCGCTGACTTTTTGCGCAGGGCTGACGGCAAACTTCGTCCTCGACGATGGCCCTGCAGTACTCCAGCATCCAGTAGTTCAGGGCAAGGCGTCGCTGGCGGACGCATTCACGCTGAATTTTTGGGGTAGACCGCTGAATACTTTTCCTCCAGCGTTTCGCCCTCTGGCTACTCTGTCGTTTGCTATCGACCACCGCTTGATGGGCAACTCGGCCCTGGGCTTTCACGTCTCGTCCCTACTCTGGTACATCGCTCTTGTGCTGGCAGCTTGGAGCTTCGCCCGGCAATGTATTGGCCGTCAGGCAGCGTGGATAGCGATAGCCTTCTTCGTGGTCATGCCTGTCCACGTCGAGAACGTATCGAGCATTGTGGGGCGGGCCGACACCTTGGGCGTGCTGTGGGCTTTGCTCGCGATGCTGGCCCTCGCGCCAACCATGATCTCGGGAAAAGAGACTCCTCTATTTCGTCTTCTGCTCGCGGCCCTCGCCTTTGCGGCAGCCATGTTGTGCAAGGAAAACATGGTGGTTCTGTCGATCATTGTCGCCTTCTTCGTGGAATATCGACGAAGGCTTCAGTGCCCGTTATCGCTGCTCAAAGCTCATACGCCATCGCTAACAATGGCCGCAGTCCTGGCCCTCTACCTCGTTGCCCGCTTGCGTCTTCAGCCCAGCATGCTCTCGAATCAAGCATCCGACGACGTTTTGGTCGGGGCCGGCCTCTGGGAAAAAATCGGATACGGATTGGAGTTGCTGGCGCATTATGGCGGGCTCTTGGCGGCTCCGACCGGGCTCTGCACAGGACGAAAGTTTGCCGAGGTGTTTCGACCACAGCACATCTCGCTTGTCATGACCGTGGGCGCCGCCCTGCTAGGGCTTGCGGGATATCTTTCCTGGCGAGCCTACCGCAGAGGAGAGTTTCCCTTCGTTCCAGCCGCGCTCGTCTCCTGGTTTGTTGTGTCGGGCTTGGTCCTTGCGATGCCGGAAAGCATGGCGGATCGCTTTCTGCTTCTGCCGTCCCTTTTCCTGTGCCTGGCGATCGGCCCGGCCATGCTCCATTTGTGGCGCAAGTGGACTGGCGGTCGAGCTCTGCTGCTCGCTGGGTTAGCCATTCAAGTCGTGTTGTCCAACCGCCAGGCACGCACCTGGCACGACAATGGAACGGTGCTATTCCACGCCGTGCGTTCCTGTCCAGACTCGCTCCACAACCATTTCCGATACGCGGAATACCTTTCCAGGAATGGTCAGACTGCCGAGGCCGTTTGGCACTATGCTGTCTTTTCGAAGGGCAAGCACGCGTTCCCGTACGCCTGGTCTCACCCCGCAAAGGAGGAGGAACAGTCCCTCCCGGTCGAGGAACGGTTGCACGCCATGTATCGTTTACTGGGGTTCACCATCGACGAGCCGACATGGCGCAATCGCTTCCAGCAGTATCTCCTCGACATCGGCAGGTCGCGGGAAGCGAGCCTCGTCGCTTCGATGACCTCACAGCAGTAGCGTTCTCAGAAGACAGCCTACGGGTGCTACTTGAGCGAAATGTTGTCCACGTAGATCGTACCGTACCAAGGGGCCTGTGGAGCGAACCGAATGGTGACCGTCGTCGTCGATGTCCCGGTTAGCGTATCCGGCCACGTGTACCATGTGGAGTTGGTAAACGGACCAACATTCTGTCCGATAACATGACTGAATCCGTTCGCGGCCTCCAGTAATACCAACGGATCTCCCGAACCCGTGCTCGTGCCATCGTCCCCAAAGCCTATACCGCCCTGGAACTGCACGTCCGCGCTGAAGGCGAATCCATTGGCCGGGATCGCAACTCCTGCGCCGCTGCACAGCGTGACCTGAACGCCAAGGCTGGAGGCGCCAGCATTGAACTGCGCATTCGCGATGCTCAAAGAGTAGTTGCCCTTGCCGGTATTGGCTGCGAGCTGGAGAGTGCCGCTGGCATTGTCACTGGTCAATGCCCAGTTGGACATGCTCCCGGACTCAAAGTCCCACGAAAGGCAGGCATTGCAGACAAAGGCAGCTCCGCCTGGACACACACAATTGCCCCCAGTGCATTGCTGGCCTGAACCGCACGCGCTGCAACTCGGGCCGCATGCGCTGCTGGTGTTAGGACACGTGCAAACGCCCCCGGAGCAAGTATTTCCGCCGGTGCATGCCCTCGTGCAACTGCCGCAGTAGGTATTATTGATATTTGTATTCACACACTGCCCCGCGCATCCTGTTAGGCCACTGGCGCAACAAACCCCGTTCGAATTGACAAGCCCGCTTGTGCAGCAAAGGTTCGACGAGCAGTTTCCGCTCGTGCATTGGATGTTGCTCGTGCAGCTACCACTGCCCTTCGGCGTACAACTTCCACCACTGCAATAGGCGGTAGTCCCACACGGGCTCGTTGCTGACGTGCACGTTCCGGAGCCATCGCAGGCGGGCGTAATAGTCGAAGCGGAGTCTGTTGAGCACGTGGCGGTTCCACAGGTTTGCTCCGTTCCGGGATAGTGGCATGTGGTATCAGAGCTGCCGTCGCATGTCCCACCGCAAGTGGCACCTGCGCGCGTGCATACTGCTCGGCCGCCCACTGGCTGACCCGCGGTGACCCGGCTACAGGTTCCGGAAGCGTTGTTGCAAGTCTGGCATTGCCCCGTGCAATCCGAGTTGCAGCAAAGCCCTTCGAACGAACAGTGGCCAGACGAACATTCGGCGCCCGCGGAACACGTATTGCCAGTGCCGCTGGGCTTCTTCTGAACGCAGTTACCTGTTGAATCGCAATAGAATCCAGTGGGGCACGAGGTTGCAGTACAACTGCCAGCGCAAACACCGCTTCCATCACTTGCGCACAGGTTGCTGGTACACGCTTTGGGCGTTGGCGTAACACACGTGCCGGAGCCATTGCACGTCGATGTAGCCGTGGCGGCCCCGTTCGTGCAGCTCGCTTCCTTACACGTTGTCGAGCTGCCCGGCATCAGACAAGCCGTCGCGTTCATGCCGTCACATTGCCCCTGGCATTTGCCGGATCCGGAGCAGGCCGGATGGTTTTCGCGAGGGGCACCTGTGACCGTCTTGCAGTTTCCAACGCTGCCGGTCTCGTTGCACGCTTGGCACTGTCCTTGACAGGTGTCATTGCAGCAGACCCCGTCTACACAATGATTGCTCGTGCAGTCGGAGTTGGCCTTGCAGGGTGAACTGTTGGGCAAGGTGATTGGAGTATCTGCGGTGGCGCCGTCCGCGGAAGTCGTTCCCCCGCTTGCGAGTGGACCGTCGAATGCGTTTTCCGAGCCGCCCGCACCGGGTGCCTCTGTGCCACCAGTTCCGCCCGCGCTGCCAATCTGAGCGTCGAATGACGGGGAAGGCCCATCGCTACCATGCGGGGCATCGATCGCAGGCACACCGCCGGCCTCTGTAGCCATTGCAGCATCCTGGAGCTGCACACAAGATCCGGCGGAGCAACTGTAGCCGCTGGGGCAGCCCGAAGAAGCGTTGGTGCATTTCAGCTTCGAGACGCTTAGGCTGCGGAAGCAGCCAGCGCCGCACAGGCAAACGAGCACCACCAGACAGGCGTTGATAGCACGATTCACGCGACAAAGAGTCAGTACGCACTTCACTAGAATGCTCCCAAGAATGCGGCGCCCGCTTGTCCCTGACCAATGGTGGGTACGAGGGCAACGTTCGTGGCATGCGAGCTCGATTTGGCCCTGAATCCGATGCCGTACAGGATCGCCCCTGTGACGACGCAAGCGGCGCCGACGCCATAGCCTACCCATGCGAGCGTCACATCGGTGCCGTGGTCAGCGTTCTTCGCGCGATAGGTGTCAGGGGTCGATTCCATCTCCGCGATTGCGCTGTTGGCCTTGATGTTGAACAACACACCAGTGGCCAACGCCGCACCGCCCGCAGCTGCAACGATAATACCAGCAGTTCGTAAACCAGCACCATTCGTCACTTGCGAGGGCTGGGCCTCGGGTTGGACAACGACCGGCGTGGCCGTCGCCGGTGTCGGCGCCGGTTCCGCTGTTGGAGCTGCCATGGGGGGCACAAGTGCCAGGGGCGGGACCGCCGCTCCAGCGCGCTCTTGAGCCAGCATGTCTTTGCAGTCCGTGATGTGCTTCTCAGCCAAAGCCCTATCCGCGGAATCCAGGGACGGCGCGTTCAGGTACTCATGAAAGCGTGCGATGGCGTCTTCCCAGCGTCGATTCTGTTCGAAACACCGGCCCTGGTTGAAAATGTAGACGTTTTCCTTGAAGGAAACGAACAGATCCGAAAGAATGGTGACGCCCTTGACGTAGTCGCCGCTGAGGCATGCTTTGCGGGCTGCTCGCTCCTGGGCGCCCCTGTTGGCCGCAGCCGCTGGCCCAGCGCCGATCAGTAGGCAGACGGCGACCAGCGCCGCTTGGGAAGGGAATCGCTTCTTGCGTCGATGACGCTGTCTCATGGCGGTGTATCCTCGTGCCGGCGGCACTCGGTGGCAAGCGAATACTGCTCTGACCCGAGAGGCGATACTTGTCGACGCGTACCAAGAGGAGCGACTTAATGAGCACCTCCACCCTCGCCCGTGTGAAGCACAGCCTCCTGCGCTACGCGATCTGTCCTGTCCGGATGATCTTGCGCAGTCCCGCAAGCCCCAGCTTGGGCGCCTTCTTCTCTTCCTCGAAGATGATCAAGGCCATAGTTGAAGCAGTGAGATCGCGACCCGTATCTTTTTCTAGGACCCTGATGTCTTCACCCGCCCGAATGATCGTCGCAATCTGAGCCAGCGTGACGTAGTGGCTCTCTTGGGTGTCATACAGTTTTCGATTCGAATAACGTCGGATGTTTCGCATGGTGGTCGACAGAATGCCACGGAACGACCTCGAAGCGAAGTGGGCGGCCACCATCGCCCATCCGGCCATCGTGCGCTACATCGCGCACGGCAAGACCGCCCACGGCGAGCACTACCTGGTCATGGAATGGCTCGACGGCGAGACGCTCGAGGATCGGCTCGGCCGCGGTTCCATCAACCTGGGCGCCACGGTGCGCATGATCCGCCGGGTCGCGGAGGCCCTGGCCGTGGCCCACCAACACGGGGTCATTCACCGGGACATCAAGCCCGCCAACATCTTTTTGCCGGGCAAGGACGTTTCCAAGATCAAGCTGCTCGACTTCGGCATCGCGCGCCGCCTGTTCGACCCGGCGTCGTTGCGTCTGACCCAGGCTGGTTCTGCCCTGGGGACGCCCATGTACATGTCGCCCGAGCAGGCGCAGGGGTCGCTGGATGTGGACGCGCGCGCCGACGTGTTCTCGTTGGGTTGCGTTTTCTTCGAGTGCCTGACCGGTACGCCGCCCTTCATGGCCGACAGCACCACCGGTACCCTGGCCAGAATCACGGCCGACGAGACCGTGGATGTGGAGGCGAGGTGTGTTGGCGTGCCGCCGCGCCTGACCAATCTGCTTCGCCGCATGCTCGCCAAACGGCCGGACGATCGGCCCGCCACCATGGTTGACGTGCTGGGCGAGCTCGGCAGCCTCACCGAAGATCTGAAGACCAGCGGCTTCTTCCAACTGGCCCCCAGGGAGCGTCGCGCGCCCGCGGGTGCCGCCTTGCTGGTGGCCACGGGCGAGCGCAGGTTGGTGGCGGTCATCGTGGTTTCCTCGCGGACGCTGCCGGCCCAGCAGCCCCACTTCGACCTGGGCTCGACGGCGGATCTGGGAAACCTGCTGGCGCGCAAACTTTCCGACGCCGAATTCGACGAAGCGCGACTGGATCGCTTGGCCGCCGACATCGCCGCCTTTGGCGCGCACATTCGCCGCCTGGCCAACGGCGCGCTGGTCGTGAGCATGACGGGCGAAGCGCAATCCACACCCCTCGACCTGGCGGTGCGATCTGCGCGTTGCGCGCTCAAGGTCAAGCTCGCGCGGCCGGATTCGTCGCTTGGCATCAGCCTGGGCCACGCCATCAAGGAAGACGAGCTGCGCACCGAGCATCTGGTCGACAGCGCCGTGCATTTGGTCAGCAAGCAGCGCCTGGGCTCGATTCACATCAGCGAGGAAATCAAGCGGCTGCTCGACGCGCGCTTCGAAATCGCGGTCGAGCCGGACGGTCGGGCGCGACTGCTGTTCGAGAAGGGCCTGCGCGAGGCCCCGCGCACGGTCCTAGGAAAAGAGATCCCTTGCATCGGGCGCGACCGCGAAATCAGGGAGCTCGACAGTTTGTTCGAGGCCTGCGTGGAAGAGCCCCTGGCCCAGGCCGTGCTGCTCAGCGGCTCCGCGGGCTGCGGCAAGTCGCGCGTGGTCTACGAGTTTCTCGAGCGCAAGCGCGACAGCGGACACGGCTTCGAGCTGCTCATCGGCCGCGGCGATCCCATGCGGGTCAACGTGTCGCTGGGACTCATCGGTCAGGCCCTGCGTGGCGCTGCGGGCATCACCGGCACCGAACCCGACGAGGTTCAGCGCAAGCGCCTGGTGGCGCACACGTCCCGCTTTCTGCCCGTCAAGAGCGCGCCCACCACGGCGGCCTTTCTGGGCGAGATAGCCAACATTCGCTTTCCCGACGAAGAGCTGCCGCAGCTTCAGGCCGCCCGGCGGGACGCCCGCTTGATGGCGGATCAAACCATGGCGGCCTGGGTCGATTGGCTCGAAGCCGAGGCCGGGCACCACCCCGTGTTCCTGCTCCTCGAAGACCTGCACTGGGGCGACTTCGCCAGCGTGAACTACGTCGATTCAGCCCTGCGCGTTCTGCGCGACAAGCCACTGATGGTGCTGGCCCTGGCTCGGCCCGAGGTCGACGAGCGCTTCTATGGCCTGTGGCGCGAGCGGCACGTGCAGCGTATTTCCCTGCCGCCGCTGGGCAAGCGGGCCGAGCAGGAATTCGTGCGCCGGGTGCTGGGCGACGTGGCGCCCGAGAAGATGGACTGGTTGCTCGACCACGCGCAGGGCAATCCCTTCTATCTGGAAGAATTGGTGCGCGCGGCCGCCGCGGGCGGCGAGCTGTCGCAAATCCCGGACACCGTGCTCGGCACGGTGCAAGTTCGCTTCGATGCCGTCGGCGAGGGCTCGAAATTGGTGCTGCGCGCCGCGAGCGTCTTCGGCCAACATTTCCGCGCCGACGGGGTCAAGGCCCTGGTCGGCGAGATGGCCGACGAGGACGTCGACCGCTGGCTGCAAATCCTGGTGGACAAGGAAATTCTGTTTTCCCGCCCGGTTGGCGCCATTCGCCAGCATGTGTTCCGCCACGCCCTCTTGCACCAGGCCGCCTACGCCCTGCTCTCGCCCAACGAGGAGGTGAACGGTCACTACCTGGCCGGTGATTTCCTGGAAGAGGAAGGCGAGCGCGACGCCATCGTGCTGGCCGACCACTTCGAAAAAGGCCAGAAACCCGAAAGGGCCGTGCGTTGGCTGCGGGTGGCCGCCAATCAGGCGATGGAGGTGGACGACCTGAAAGCGGCGTTGGACCGCGTGGAGCGCGGCGTGCGATTGGGGGCAACGGGCGACGATTTGGCGGAATTGAGGATCGTGGAGGCGGAGGCACGATTTTGGAAGGGTGAGTATGCAGAAGCCGAACACGCCGCACGCGAGGGGCGTAAGTGCGCGGAACCTAGGATCGTGCTCCGGGCGATGAGTGCGCTTATCATGGGATTGGGGCCGCAAGCCAAATACGAGGAGATTGGCAAGCTGGCGGAGGATCTCGAAGCCCAACCAAAGCAACCAGAGTCTTTGAATGCATGGCTTGACTGCAAAGTGAATTTGGCAGCATATCTCGCAAGTGCTGGCCAGGCGGGCATCAGAGAGCGTACCCTGAAACTGCTGGAAGCAGAGCGGGAGAAACTCGATCCGATTCTCATTGGACGAATCGAAACCACGCGCGCACATCTCGCACGTGCTGCGGGCCATCCCGCAGGGCAAGTGGCTGGTTTTTTACGGGCTTGGGAGTTCTTTGAGAGCGCTGGCCACCATCGGGCAGGCACGGAGGCACTGGCGAATGCTGGCGTTGCCCTCATGGAGCTCGGCCAACTAGAAGATGCAGAGGCGCAGACGAGGAAGGTATGGACCGTTGTAGAAAGAATGGGTTTGAACTACTTAAAGGGGCAAATTCTCTACTCTCTCTCCAACATTCTCGCCTACCGGGGGTGTCTAGACGAGGCCCGCGATTTCGGTGAGCGCGCAATCAAGTGGACGAACGACAACAACGATCAGTATATGGGCACTTACGCGCGGCTCTACATGTCCGTGATCGAGCATTTGGCCAAGAATTATCCGGCCGCCGAACAACATGCTCGCGATGCGATGGAGATGCTCGCGAACAACCCCACATTGCTGCCATTTGCCCTTGCCCTCTTGGCCAGGGCTTTCCGCGGCCAGGGTCGAATCGTCGTAGCCCTTTCGTACGCGCGCGACGCCTATGTGCAACTCGAGGCGCTTGGTCAAGTTCAGGATGGCGAGTCGACTATCCGCCTGGCCCTTGCGGAATGCCTAGCAGCTTCGTCGGATCTGGTAACGGCAAAGCAAGTGATTGAGAAAGCTATCGAGTGGCTCCGTAAGCGAGCCAGCGATATCGAAATTCCTGACTGGCGCCGCTCTTTCCTAACCCGCATTCCCGAGCACACCTGCATAGTCGAGCTGGCCCACGAGCTGGGAATTGCCGAATTGAAGGAGTCAGGCAATTAAGGAATCACAATTGCACACCTGAGCAACGGATCTTCTTCGATTGCGGAAATGCAGAACGCCGCCCCGTGGGACGGCGTTCCTTTGGATCACTTTGGTAGTGAAGGGAGTCCTCTAGCGGGGTGTAACACCGCCACCGCTGCGAACCTTGCTCCTGACCTTGAGTCCTGTGTTCTTCTTCATGGTCTTTCTCCTTGATGAGGTGCCAATTACATCAGCCAACTTCATTAGAACACCCAACTGTGTCAATAACAAGTCAATTGTGTGGCGATTGGACAGCTTATTGACGATTGTACTTTCTGTTGCGCGGTTTTATTAATGAATACCCGGCATATCTGTTTTGCACAATTGTCAGGGCTCGCGTTAACGTCAATTGAATGGCTCAATGCCAGGAAATTGACGACCTAATGGTTTCAATCAGTTAATTCGTTTTGGCTTGGCGAACGTCAAAATAATGGCACCCACATGGCGCCTTGTTCCACACATAGACATGCATCGCGCTACATCATGTTCCGGTGCCTGAAGGCGGAAGGATGCGCCGCAGCGGAAGGGCGTATTTTTTTTCGCGAAAGTGATTTCCTGAGCGATTCCGCTTGGCAGACGAGGCTTCAAAACGCAGGTTTCACGAGAATGCCGATCGACGTCCGCAATCGCTTGCCGGGGGACCATGCGGGCACGGTGAGCTCGACGACCTTGCGCCTGCGCGAGGCCCGGGCTATGAATCGAAGATTCCGGGCGCGTAGCTCATCTGGATAGAGTACCGGCCTCCGAAGCCGGGGGTAGTGGGTTCGAGTCCCGCCGCGCCCACCAACGAGGCCTGCTGATTTCCCAGGGGATTCGCGATCCCCCTAGTGGGCGGGGCCAAACTGCTTTCCAGACGGGCGCCTATCCGCTGGTGAGGGTGGACGGAAGAGCGTTGGCCCGCGATCAGAATATGTCTATAGTTACTAGACACATCGAACGGAGCCCAGCGTGAACGCGTCAATCGTCGATCTTCGCTACAAGACCAAGCAAATTCTCGAGGCACTGGACCGGCGAGAGACCGTCTCGGTTCTCTATCACGGCAAGCTGAAGGGTCGGCTGGTGCCGGCAGCGTCGGCGGACCGCAAGAAGGTGCAAGACAGCGCCTTCTTCGGCATGCGCGCAAAGGACCGCACGCCGGCGCCAGAGGTGATGCAGGCGCTCAGGGGCGGGCGTTATCGTGATCTTTGATACGGACGTCCTCATCTACGCCCAGCGTGGCGCGCGCCGGGCAGCGCTCGCCATCGATTCGGCCGCCGAAAGATTCGTATCCGTGCAATCACTGATGGAGCTGCTCCAGGGAGCGCGCGACAAGGACGACCTAAGGATCATCAAGAGGTTTATGGCCGAGCTCTCGTTTGCCGTGCTCCCCTTGAGCGAAAACGTGGGGCACCGGGCGCTTGTATACAGAGAGGAGTATGGGCTTTCGTCGGGGTTGCGCCCGGCCGACGCGATCATTGCCGCCACGGCGGTGGAGAACGCCATGCCGCTCATGACGGCCAACGCGAAGCATTTCCGCGCCATCAGAGATCTGGAGCTGGTTGTGTTCAAGCCTTGAAGGGCCGGTGCTCACGGATCCAGAACCACCGGCTACCTGATTTCCTTCCCCCTTTCCACCGTGACGGCCCCAAAAGTCGGCGAGGGAAATGATGGGGTCAACAAGATCTGCAAAGTCGCTAGGTTGCCACTTCAGCCGGTGATTGAGGCGCGGTAGCACTCGCAAGAGTTGGTCTTGGGTACCAACGGACTTGGAACGCGCCCGCGAGTGCATCGAAGCGCGCCTGCATCTGGCGGATGCGCTCGAACAGCTTGGCATCTACCAGCGCGGCCACCATCTTGCCGTTTCGGCCATGGCATCGGCCTTTGTGAACTGACCTGTTGGAATGGCGGATCGTTCTGGTTGGTAGAAAAGAATCCTACCTAGGCCGCCTCTCCATGGCCGCTAATCTACTGCGAAGTCAGACGAAAGAATGAGTCAAGTCCCTGAAGTGGACCCCTTTCTTCGGACCAAAGGGGACCGAATCTAAGGAGAAGTCTGCTGCATAGGGTTTCTGGTTGAGATCGAGCGTTCGGTCACGCGGCTTGTTTCATGTTTTCTGCGTAGACGGCAGCTGGCGTCTGGTACCCGAAAGACTGATGCTGGCGTCGGTGGTTGAAGAAGTCCATGTACTTGTCGATGGCTTTCCTGGCCTGGGCTAGGTCGTCGTACGCGTTGAGGTAGATTTCTTCGTACTTCAGGGAGCGCCACAGGCGCTCGACAAAGATGTTGTCGATGCACCGACCTTTGCCGTCCATGCTGACCTTGATTCCTCTTTCGAGCAAGATGCGTATGAAGTCGTCCGAGGTGAATTGGGCTCCCTGATCCGTGTTGAAGATGTCAGGCCGCTCGAAGGTCGCAAGCGCCTCGTCCAGTGCCTCGATGCAGAAGCCCGTGTCGAGGCTGTTGGACAACCTCCATGCCAATACCCGACGGGAAAACCAATCGATGATCGCCACCAGATAGCCGAAGCCTCTGGCCATCGGGATGTACGTGATGTCGGCCGCCCAGACTTGATTGGGCCGAAAGATGGCGAGGTTGCGCAGCAGGTACGGGAATTTCTTGTGCTCAGGCGCTGGCTTCGAGGTGTTCGGCTGCGGGACCATGGCCACGATGCCCATCAGCCTCATCAGTCGTTGAACTCGCTTCCTGTTGATGAGCACGCCCTCCTGGCGCAGTTCGAGCGCGAGCTTCCTGCTCCCAAAGAAGGGAAATTCCAGATGCAAGCTCAGGTAGCTCGTCCATCGTCGGCTTTAGCAAAACGTCACGCTGCCGCGAAGCCAAGGTACTCGCAGACGAGCGCCGGCAGAGGCGCGAGTCGTTGCTTCGGCTGCAGCAACAACAGCTGTGGTTCCAGCAACGACAGTTGCAACAGCAGCTCTTGCAACAACAGCAACCCTTCCAGCGACGTGGTTCCGCACCGAATCCCGTGGTTCCGGGCGATTCGTCGTCCGCACCAGCGATTTCGATGATGCCGGGGGGCGCGCCGGCCGGGCGGTACGTGGTGACGGCTGGTGGAACCGTCAACGGAACCGTCCAAGATACAAAGACCGGCCTGATCTGGCAGCAGACCGTCCCGTCGGGTACCTATACTTGGGCCGACGCCACGGCCTATTGCGGGAGCACGGTCGTGAGCACGCGCCTGGGAGGCACGGGCTGGCGCCTTCCGACGCTCGAGGAGCTGCAGACCATCGTTGACCATACGCAGGCGGCCCCCCACTCATAGATTCGACGGCCTTCCGCTCGACACCATCGAGCTTGTTCTGGTCATCGTCTCCGGGGGCCGGCTCGTCGTCCCTCGCGTGGATCGTCTCCTTCAACGACGGTGATACGCAGCCCCGATCCCTGACCGGGGGTCGTGTTCCGGAGACACGCCACGGGCGTGCGAAATCGGGTGGAACAGGCGGGCTGCTGCTGAGGGATCCCCTCATAGGCATCAAAGAATTCCAAACACTTGAGCAAAAGCCCGTTGCTCGGAAACTAGGCGGCCAAATGCGGCCATTAGGGGCGCAAGCCACTCCTCCGGCATCATTGGAATGGCTCCATACCAATAGCTGCCTTGGGTGAATAGCGAATGCGTCCGGCGCTTCACCGTGTTGACCTTGAGCTTGCGGTCGAGTCCGGTTTCTTCCGCCGCGGCACCCAGAAGCGTGAGCAATGCCTGGGAGATGGCCGCCAGGAGAAGGAGTCGGTCTCGTCGTTCAGGGTCCGCAATGTGCGTAGCTTTCAAACCCATTCCAAAGCGTGCGTCCTTGGCGTCGCGGAACGTTTCCTCGATGGTGAAGCGCTTGCCGTACGCCTTGACTGCCTGAGCGCCGCTGAGGTCAGAGCGACTCGTCGCCAGATGCCAGGCATCCTTCATTCCGCGCGCGTGCACGCCTACCACCGCAGCCACCGGCGTCCGGTCGGAGGTGACCTTGACGTTCGCAAGCTTGACCGCTCGTCCGCTCGGTGAAAGCCATTGTGCCGCAGGTCGGACTTCGCGGTTGGACGCCTCGACGTAGATGATTCCTCGAAAGCGGATGATGAAATCCAGGCCGAGCGAAACAAGGAAGGGATAGAGTTTCTGGTCCCCAAACCCTCGGTCTGCCAGCACGGTCGCTCGCTTGGTATGCGCCGGACGCAGCTTGGCGAACAGGGCCAGGAGGTCATCCTCATGGTCGTTTCGCCAGCCTTCGATGGTTGACTTTCTGACTGTTCGCCACAGCAACGGCGTCGCTCGTCCGTGGGACGTGATGAGATACAAGGCGATGGTGCAATGGTCGTCGGCATCGAACTCGGTCCAGTCGAGCGCGACGTAGACATCCTCACGCGCGCCCAGCACGAAAGGCACCCAGTTCTTAAAGAAGGTATCGCACGAGATACCCGCATTGCTCATCAGGCGATCGACCTGCTTGACTGCGTGCCTTGGATTCAGTCCCTGAGCCTGCGCCAACCCTTGTCCGATGGCGTGAATGCCCAGCGTGGCGCCGTGGATGACGCCGGTTACCCCGTTGGCTAGCGAAAGCACTCTCTTCGCGTGGAAATCCTCTCCAATAAGCTTCTCAACAAACCGCTGTGTGTCCGCCGGGCGCAACCGATTCTTTGCGAGTGGCTTGCGCAATTTGGTCCCAGGAGTCGTCGTCTCGTGGCTCATGGAATCCATGTACCAGAACTTGCTGTGGATAAGTCAATCCTCGCAGTTTTTCAATCGCCAGCAATATCAAGTGCTTATGAGTTGCGCGCGATGAGGGGATCGTTCAGGGGCTGCTGGTCTTCCCCAGCCGCGACTAGGCGCCCAAGATCGAGAAACCGATGCTTCCACAGCGCAATCTGAGCCGGGGGATGATTGGTGGCAGCCACGACCTCGACAGTGAACAGGCGTTCCCCAAACGGGGCAGGGTGCCGGCTACTGGTCTTTCGTTGAACTGAATCGCGCCAGCTACGCAGCGGTGGGATCCATCGCTGGGCCGAGGACCGCTTCCTCAACTGCCTCAGCGGCCTCGCAGGCAACCTTGCCGAACTTGCGCATCCAGAAGGTGCCAAACGGGAACACGACGTTCGCCAAGCCTGCCATGTGGCTCCGGAACGCATCCCGGTAGCGCTCGATGAATGCGCGGTTGCGCAGAATCGCTTCGATGCGCGCCCACTTGCTCTTGGCGGCCACGCGCGGGTTCATCTGGAACCGCGGTGCGTGGCTTTCGGGACAGTGGAAAGGTTTCTGCCCGAGGATGCGTGCTGGCCCGAGAACGGCGATGCCCCTATCGGCGCGGCGTTGCCGATGTTCGGCTTCTTTGTTGCGCACGCGCTCGGTGACCATGTGGGCCCACTCGATTTGCTCGAGAGCTTCGAAACCGCGCGGCCTGGCGATCCTGAGGCTGACGAACTCGGGCATTCCGCCGTCATCGCGGAAGAAGTGCTTCGGTCGTGTGGCGGTGATGTGGCCGCCGGAGATTGTGGCCTGGAAGGTGGCGACTCCTGGCCATTCCTCGACGGTGTCGACCAGATCCGCGGCTGCGGGATTGGTGAATGCGTAGGTCATCTTGTCGAGGATGTCGTTGGGCTCGACCAGTCGAACGACGGAGGTGGGTTCGGAGGACCAGAGGTTTTCGAAGTGGCCAAGGTGGGCGTTCTGGCAGCGTGCGAGTAGGCCATGGAAATGCTCTATAAAGATGGGGAAGTTGCCATCTGGGTCGTGGATGCCGGTGTGATGATGGTTGGACATGGCGATGGAGAATGTGACATCCACGCTCGCTCGCTTGGCTGCCAGCACGAGGCAGTAGATGAAGGCGTTGTTGGTGTCCTGGTCGGGGCGCAGGAAGAAGCGTCGCTCGGAACAGCGGCGGGTGATCATGTAGTCACAACCGGGCACGACTTGGCGAGGGAGGGTCATGTACTGGTTTTCGGAAATGCAGAGAAAAGGTTGCGCGAAAAGTACCCTCGGAGGGGCTTCCGCCGGAAGGGCTTCCCGGAAGTACCCTCGGAGGGGCTTCCCGAGGGGCTTCCCGGCTCGAAAAGTACCCTCGGAGGGGCTTCCCGAAAAGTACCCTCGGAGGGGCTTCCGCCCTCGGAGGGGCTTCCTTCCGGCGCGGAAAGTACCCTCGCCCTCGGAGGGGCTTCCTCGCGTCCTGAAAGTACCCTCGGAGGGGATCGACGCGCGCGTCCTGAAAGTACCCTCGGAGGGGATTGACGCGATGCCTCGCGTCCTGAAAGTACCCTCGGAGGGGATCGACGCGATGCTATCTCTTTCTGTCTTTGTGCCCTCTGGGCCTCTGGGGTGGTCTTCCCCTACTTTTGGTCCAGCACCTTGATGGGCGGCATTTCCTTGCCTTCGAGATATTCGAGGCTGGCGCCGCCGCCGGTGGAGACGTGGGTCATCTTGTCGGCCAGGCCCATCTTCTCGACGGCCGCGGCCGAGTCGCCGCCGCCGATGACGGTGACCGCGCCGCGCCCGGTGGCGGCGGCGATGGCCTGCGCGACGGCCAAGGTGCCGGCCGCGTAGTCAGGCGCCTCGAACACGCCCATGGGGCCGTTCCACACGATGGTGCCGGCCTTGCCGATGATGTCGCTGAAAGCCTTGATGGTCTTGGGGCCGATGTCCATGCCCATGAGGCCGTCGGGAATGTTGGCGCCACTGACGACCGTCGGCTTGTCGCCGGTCATGGCCTTGAAGTCGAAGGCGCCGGCGGCCGCGTGATCGCAGGGCAGGACGATCTTGCCGCCGGCCTGGCCGAGCAGCTTCTTCATCTCCTCGACCTGATCCTCTTCGACGCGGCTCTTGCCCACGGCCACGCCCTTGGCCTTGAGCAGAGTGTAGGCCATGGCGCCACCGATGAGGATGTTGTCGACCTTGCCAAGCAAGTTCGAGATCAGCTTGATCTTGTCGCTGACCTTGGCGCCGCCGAGAATCGCCACGAACGGGCGCTTGGGCGATGACACCGCTTCGTGCAGGTAACGGATTTCCTTTTCGACCAGGTAGCCGGCGACGGCCGCGCCGCCCTTGGCTTGGATGGCCTTGGCCACGCCGAACATGCTGCCGTGCTTGCGGTGGCAAGTGCCGAAGGCGTCGTTGACGTAGAGTGTCGCCCAGCTTGGCGAGGCCTGCCACGAACTCGTCGTGCTTGGCCTGCTGCTCGGCGGTGAGTTTCTTGTCGGGGTTCTTCTTGGCCTTGTCGGGCATGGTCTCGCCGGCGTGAAAGCGGACATTCTCAAGCAGCGCCACATCGCCCGCCTTCATCCCGGCGACCAGCGCCTCGGCCGCCGCGCCGATGACCTCGTTGGGACCGAGCTTGACGGGCTTGCCCAAAAGCTCGCCCAAACGATCGGCGCACGGCTTGAGGCTGCCTTCCGGATCGTAGGCGCCGTCGGGCCGGCCGAGGTGGCTCATGAGCACGAGCTTGCCGCCTTGATCGATGACCTGCTTGATGCTGGGAAGGGCGGCACGAATGCGGCGGTCGTCGGTGATCTTCCCGCCCTTGAGGGGCACGTTGAAGTCGACGCGCATGAGTACGGTCTTGCCGCTGGCATTGATGTCGGAGATCGTCTTGGTAGCCATGGTCGCTGCCTCGTAAATGTGGGTTGATGGGACGCCCCGTCGCGGGACGGCGGCAGCATACTACGGTTCGCGCTTTGCGGATCCCATCACCTGCCGCGTTCGCCGCATCGACGATCCTCCACTTCTCTGTAAGGCCGCGCAGGCCTGTGGGACGAGACAAGTATCGGCGACGTTCGCCGCCGTCGTCGAAGGTCCAGTCGAGCGCGACCGAGCCCGGTCGCCCGCCCGATGGCCAACAGAATCGCTCGTGCGTGCTGGGTGCCAACTCGGAACAGGCAAGTGCCAACCGGTGTTGGCGGTGAGGGCGACTTGCCACGCGTTTTTCGCGCGACAGATCGCCACGGGTCTGGGCACGGCGCTTGCTGTCTAGCGGCCTAGGAGGCAGCCATGAACCACATCACTCGCAATCGCTCTCGCTCCATGAGTCTGTATCGTTCGCAAACCTGGCACCACGCTTGTCGAAGGGACGAAGGTCGGTATGCAATGTGTGACGTGCGTCGACCTGGTCGCTGGGATGAAGCCCATCAAGGGGTGCGACTACTAGGCGCAAACCGGCGCCAGCGACAAGCCGCTTTGTCACCAGGGGTTTTTGTGTTAACAACGCCCACTGTTCAAAATTTCACAGCGAATCGGAGGGCCCATGAAGAAGTTGCTCGTTCTTGGTATCAGCAGTCTAGCCCTTGCCCTGGCTGCCCTCGCGGGCACTGCTCAGGCTGCCGACCTTCCAACCAAGCAGGAGGGGCGAGTCTGGATCGACCAGAATTTCGTGTTGGCCTTTTCACCCGAATGGAGTCTAACCACCATGCCGGGCGCGCGTTCGGAATTCGCGCGCAGCCGCGAAGGTTCGGCGGGGTTGCAGTTTCTCGAGTTGTTCTTCGGGCCGAACTACACGCACAAGTGGGGCAACTTCACGCTCAAGGCATCGCTCTGGTACTACTACATGGGCTACCCGCAGCGCGGACGCATGAAGGAACAACCTCCCTATGACGGCGTTCTTGGTTGCTCCACAGCGCCGGTCGGTACGAGCACGTACTGCACTTCCACCTACAACTCCTCTCACAACCTTGAGATCGTTCCGGCGGCGGAATACCGCTGGGGACGTTGGTCGATCTATGATCGGGTGATTTTGCACAATACTTTCTACGCCGACGTCTATTCCACGCCGACCCCTACGCTGCGCGTGGCGGATCAGCGTTTGGGTTGGGGAACGGTGTTGCGCGAGCTTCTGCAAGGGCGCTTCGCCGTGACCGACCGTCTCGGCGTTTCACTGGCCGACGAAATATTCTTGGGGGTCATCGAGGATGGCGACACCCGCAATCTGCCCGACGGGAAAGGCTACAACCCCATGGGGTACTGGAAACATGGCCTGCGCTACAACCGCACCTACCTCGGCTTCGACTACAAAGTGACTCCGAACTTCACCATCGCTCCCATGTACATGGTCGAGATTGGGCTGAGCCCGACGGACTCGACCGACGTTACCGACATTGCGCACACCCTCTTCGTGGTCGCCACCATCACGGCGAGCACCTTCGGCAATAAGTAATCCCCAATCAGAGCTGCAAAAGCTCTTCCCGCGATAGCACGCGCAAGCCCTGCTTGACCAGCAGGGCTCTTGCACGTTCGATATCGTGGGTCTCGACGATGACGACGGCGCGCTGGTTGGCCACGAAGCCGCTGGTGTTGTCGAGGTTGATGTTGTCTTTGGCCAGGCACTCGGCCACGGATTGCAAAGCGCCGGGCTGATCCGCAACCTCGACCGGGATGACGTCGAGAAAGCTGGCCATCACGCCTTCTTGCTTGAGGACGTCACGTGCGTGCTCGGGATCCGTCACCAGGAACTTCATCACGCCGAACGGGCCGCTGTTGGCGATGGTCACCCAACGGATGTTGATGCGGGCCGCGGCCAGCAACTTGGTGATGCGCGCGGTCTGACCGGGTTTGTTCTCGACGAAAACGGCAAGCAAGCGAACGGTGCTCATGGTGGTCCTCGGGGTTAAAGCTTCCGGTTGTCGATCACGCGCTTGGCCTTGCCCTCGCTGACGGGCAGGGTTCCGGGCGGCACGAGGTCGACTTTGGGTTTGGTCAGAATCTCGGCACGCAATAGGCCAGCGATTTCGTGCTGCAGGGCCACGACGTGTTCCAGTTGCCCGTCGAAGCCGGCCTCGGACAGCTCCACTTTCACGGTCATTTCGTCCAGGCCTTCGAGCACGATGAGGTAGTTGCGGCCGAGGCCTGGCACGCCCATGAGAATGCGCTCGATCTGTTGCGGGTAGATGTTCACCCCGCGCACGATGAGCATGTCGTCGGCGCGACCGGTGATGCGCTGGATGCGCCGGTGGGTGCGGCCGCACGCGCAGGGCTCCTCCACAATCGAGGTGATGTCGCGCGTGCGGTAGCGCAGGATGGGCATGGCTTCGCGCACGAGGGTGGTCAGGACCAGCTCGCCGCGCTCGCCGGGCGGCAAGGCTTCGCCCGACTCCGGGTCGATGATCTCCATCACGTAGTGGTCTTCCCACAGGTGCATGCCGGCTTGTTCCTGGCACTCGAAGGCCACGCCCGGTCCATTCATTTCCGAAAGCCCATACGAATTGAACACGCGCAGTCCGAGGCCCGCTTCGATTTTGCGCCGGGTCTCCTCGGTGTAGGGCTCGGCGCCCACGAACGCGCGCTTGAGCGATAGATCCTTGTGCGGATCGATTCCATGTTTCTCCAAAATATCGGCGAAATACAGTGCGAAGCTGGGCGTGAGGTGGATGCTGGTGGTGTGAAAGTCCTGCATGAGCAGTAGCTGGCGCTCGCTGTTCCCCGGACCCGCGGGAATGACCAGGCAACCGAGTTTCTCGGCGCCATAGTGGGCGACCAGCGCGCCGGTGAAGAGCCCGTAGGTCATCATGTTCTGGAAGACATCCCGCCTGGTCATGCCGGTGGCCACGAAGCTGCGCGCGATGAGCTCAGCGGCGTTGTCCACATCCTGGCGCGAGAAGAAGAGGGCCTTGGGCTTGCCCGTGGTGCCGCTCGATGTGTGCAAGCGCAGGGTTTCGTCGAGAGGCACCGCCAGCATCCCCGTGGGATAGGACTCGCGCAGATCCGCGCCCGTGGTGAAGGGCAGGCGGCGCAGATCGGCCAAGGTGCGAATGCTCTCCGGCGTGACCTTGGCCTGCTCGAATTTCTTGCGATAAAACGGCACGTTCTCGCCAACCCGCGCGACGGTGCTTTTTAGGCGTTCAAGCTGGAGCGTCTCCAGTGCCAGTCGTGCAAGAGTTTCTTGCTCGGGCTTCCAATAGGCACGGCTTGCGATTGCGGTATTCGGTGGACACATGGCGCAAGCCATTCTGCCAGATAAAGAGGAACGACGGTGCTTGTTTACAAGCGGCCCTTGCCTTAGCGTAGCCGTACTTTTTTTCACGGAGAGTGCCATGACCCAAGAGATCCCCGGCTCCATCAAGAACAGAGGTTGGACGGTTACCTTGGTCGCACTGTCGATCAACTTGGTCTTGGGGGTGCTCTATGCCTGGGGTGTGATGGCCAAAGCGCTGGTCGTGCAATGGCACTGGAGCAAGGCCGATGCCGCGCTTCCCTTCACAGTGGCGACGGGGGCCTTCGCTATCACCATGATCTTCGCCGGACGGCTGCAAGACAAGGTTGGCCCGCGCCTGATCGCCGCGCTGGGTGGGATTGTGCTCGGGCTCGGCCTGGTGGCATCGTCGTACGCGCACTCGCCCGCGTTGATGCTGGTTACGTTCGGTATTGTTGGCGGCATCGGCATTGGCATCGGTTACTCGGCAACCACGCCGCCCGCCATCAAGTGGTTTCCGCCGAGCAAGAAGGGGCTTATCACTGGCATCGTGGTCAGCGGCGTAGGGTTGGCGGCGGTCTACATCTCGCCGCTCACGCAGTTCCTGCTCAAGGCGGTCGGCATTCAGCAAAGCTTTGTCTATCTCGGCATTGGCGCCATCGTCATCGTCGTGCTGCTGGCGCAGCTTCTGCGTAATCCGCCCACGGGATTTCAGCCGGCCGCCACCGCCGCGGGCACACCCGCGGCCAAGGCCGCCGCGGCTCAACGCCCAAGCCTCGATTGGAATGAGATGCTGCGCACCTCGCAGTTCTACCGGCTGTGGCTGATGTTCATCCTGTCGGCTTCGGCCGGCTTGATGATCATCGCCCACGTGGCCATCATCGCCAAAGAGCAGGCGCGCTGGGAATGGGGCTTCGTGCCCGTGGTGCTGCTCGCCATCTTCAACAGCGCCGGCCGCGTGGCCAGCGGCATCGTTTCGGATCGCATCGGTCGCACGCAGACCATGGTCCTGGCCTTCGTCCTGCAAGCCTGCAACATGTTCGCGTTCTCGCACTACACCAGCTCGGCGCTGCTCGTGTTCGGCTCCGCCTTCACGGGGCTGTGCTACGGAACGATCTTCACGCTCATGCCCGCCGCCACCGCCGACTTCTACGGGGTCAAAAACCTGGGCGTGAATTACGGCTTCGTCTTCACCGGATTCGGCGTGGCCGGCGTGTTCGGCCCCTTGCTGGGCGGCAAGATCCGCGACGTGACGGGGACCTACTCGACTTCGTACACGATCTCGGCCGTCATGCTTCTCGTCGGTGCGGCCTTGGCATTCACCACGCGCGCGCCATCCCTGGCGCCAGCAAGCGCGCCCGCTGCCAGCCCAGAGCACGCGTCTCCTTGAGGGGCGGGCCGCTGCCCTCCCCTCGTCCGCGAAGTGAATTCGCGGACTTCACCACACGTGTTTGAGGGGCGGGCCGCTGCCCTCCCCTCGTCCGCGAAGTGAATTCGCGGACTTCACCACACGTGTTTAAGGGGCGGGCCGCTGCCCTCCCCTCGTCCGCGAAGTGAATTCGCGGACTTCACCCCACCTGCGGCCGAGCCTTTCGCTCGGCTCCAGGAGAGCTGTCCAATTTCTGGACAGTACTTCAGACAATGCGGATTCCGCTGGTTCTCCGGCTGGGAGGGCTCTCAAAACGCCATTTGTCACATGGCGTTGGATTATCTCCACGATGGTCGCCCACCGGGCGAAGGTTGAGGAAATCGTCGTCGGATACGAGTAGAGTACGGCCCCAATGGACACCGGAAGGAAAACGCGCTGTTGGCCGTGCCAGAGCAATCTGCGGCTGGTCGCGGCGTCTGGCCAAGCGGGAAGGGGTAACGTCTTTTTCGTCGCGCGGTGTTGATCGCGAAAGCCAGTGGGTACATATAAGGGCGGGCAACGACCGACAACAGGAAGCAATTGGAGATGAAGAAACCCCTACGTGGCGCCATCGTTGGATATGGGTTCATCATGGAAAAAGGCCATATCGCCGCCTACGGCGAGCGCGTCGAGCGGGCGCGGGCCGAGGGCCGAGTGCCCGATGTCGAGATTGTCGCCGTGGCCGATGTCTGCCGCGAGCGTCGCGACATGGCTGCCAAGCGGTTTCCCGGGATTCGGACCTATTCCGACTTTCTCGAGCTTCTGGACGCCGAGTCCGGCAACCTGGATTTCGTCGACATCGCCACGCCTCCCGCCAAGCACGCGGCGGTGGCACGCGCCGCCCTTGGGCGCGGTTTGCACGTGCTGTGTGAGAAGCCGCTCGCGACCAGCATCGCCGATGCACGCGACATGCTGGACAGCGCCTTGGCCGCCAAGCGGGTGCTCTATCCTTGCCACAATTACAAGCACGCTCCGGTGATTCGCAATGTGCGCCGGATTATCGAATCGGGCGCCATCGGCCGGGTCCACCTGGTGACCCTGCAAACCTTCCGCAACACGCACGCCCGCGGCGTCAGCGAGTGGCGTCCGGACTGGCGTCGCGAGCGCCGGCACTCGGGCGGCGGCATCGCCATGGATCACGGCAGCCACACCTTCTATCTCGCCTTCGAGTGGATGCGCGCCTACCCCACGGCCATCTCAGGCCGCATGTCCAACATGAGCACCTTCGACACCGAGGACGACTTCTCGTGCAGCCTGAAGTTCCCGACCGGTGTGGCGTCGGCCCACCTCAGCTGGCAGGCCGGCGTGCGCAAGGTCATCTACACCATTCACGGCGATCACGGCGCCATTCGGGTGGAAGACGACCACATCGAGGTGGCGCGCAACCGCGCGGGCCGCGTGGTCGGTTCAGCGAGTGTGGATTGGGTGTTCGAGCGCCACGAGATCCCTTCGGACTGGATGGATTCCAGCCACGCCACCTGGTTCAACACCCTCTTTGACGGCTTCAAAAAGGCCATCGCCGAGGGACAATGGGTGGGCAAGGAGGCTGAGGAATCCTTCCTCTGCATCCAGCTTATCCAAACCGCCTACGCGTCGGCGCAGCAGGGATCGCGTGAGCTGCCCTTGCCCGAGCTGGTCTTGGACGAGCAAGTGGCGCTCGCCTCGTCGCGAGACTAGTACGTTGTCTGAAAGCGCGCTTGCTCGCCTGCGCCAATGGGTTCGTCACCACATCTCGTCGGTGGTGGCCACGGGGGTGGATTTTGCTGTCATGATCGGGCTGGTGGAATTGCTGGGCTTCACCCCGGTCATGGGCACGGTCGTGGGCGCCGCGGCGGGAGGCGTGACCAATTTCCTGATGGGCCGGCACTACACCTACCGCTCCCAGAGCGAACAGGTCGGAAGCCAAGTCCTTCGCTATGTTTGGGTGTCAGGCGCGAGCCTGGGGCTCAACGCACTCGGTGAGCACTTCATTCTTTCCCTGCTTGCCCCGCACTACGTCCTCGGCCGAGTCTTGGTGGCCACAACCGTCAACAATGCATGGAACTACCCCATGCATCGCGGATACGTATTCGTTCAGCGCAAGCCCGCCAAGGAGAATCCAGCGTGAGCTCCACCGTCAATCCCTCGCAGCCCAAGAACCAACGCGTGCAACTGGCCACGGCCGTTCCCGGCCCGAAGAGCCAGGAACTGCGCCGCCGCGAAGACGCGCACATGGCGCCCGGGCTGCAAGGCTACGCCGTCATGGCCGGCATCGTCGTGCAGGAGGGGCGAGGCAGCACGGTGACCGACGTGGATGGGAACACCTTTCTGGACTTCATCGGCGGCATCAACGTCAATGCCCTCGGCCATTCCCATCCCCGCTTCGTGGCCGCCGTGCAAGAGCAGGTGGCTGCGGCTTCGGTTGGATCCTTCACGTCGCCGGCGCGCGTGGAGTTGGTGGAACGCTTGGCGCAGAAGCCGCCGGCCCCTGGGATTCATCGCCTGCAGCTCTACTCGGGCGGTACCGAAGCGGTCGAGAGCGCCCTGCGCCTGGCGAAATCGCACACGGGCAAATACGAGTTCATTGGTTTTTGGGGCGGCTTTCACGGCAAGACCATGGGCTCGCTCTCGCTCATGGGCTCGACCTTCAAGCACGGCCTCGGGCCCATGGTTCCCGGCGCGCACCAAGTTCCCTACGCCGACTGCTATCGCTGCCCGCTGGGTGTCGAATACCCTGCCTGCGGACTGGCCTGTGCCGAGCTTGCCCGCCAGCACGCCAAGACCGCGACCGCGGGGGCCGTGGCAGCGTTCATCATCGAGCCCATGCAGGGAACGGCGGGGAACATCATTCCCCCCAAGGAATTCCTGCCCGCCATTCGTGGCATCGCGGACGACATCGGTGCGCTTCTCATCGCCGACGAAATGATCACCGGCTTCGGCCGCACTGGGCGGCGGTGGGGCGTCGATCATTCCGGCGTGCGCCCCGACATCGTCACCATCGGCAAGGCCTTCGGCGGCGGATTCCCCGTCTCCGGCGTGCTGACCACCGACGAGATCTCCCAGGCCAAGCCGTGGAGCATTCCCTCGGGTTCGTCGTCGAGCTACGGCGGCAACCCGCTGGCCTCGGCAGCCGCGGCGTCGGCGCTGCGGATCATCGACGAAGAGCGGCTCGAGGAGAACTCGAAGACCGTGGGCGCTATGATGTTGCGCGAGCTGCAGGGATTCGAGCAGCGCTTTCCCTTCGTGGGCTATGTGCAGGGCTCGGGACTTTTTCTGCGCGTCGAGCTTGTCAGGGATCGCAAAACCAAGGAGCCGCTTCCGCGCAAGGTCACCGAGCGCATCTTCATGGAATGCGTGCGCCGTGGTCTTCTCACCATGAGCTACAGCGCCAGCTTCCGTCTGCAGCCCGCCCTGACCATTGACGAGGCCACGGCGAAAAACGGCCTTGCCATCTTGTCCGAGGTGTTCGAAACCGCCCTTCGCGAGAAGTGGTGGAAGTAGGGTAGGCTAGGCGGGCCGCCGCGCCGGTGGGCAGTCGTTCGCATTGCCACGAGGTCACCGAAGACTCTCTGGATGGTACGGCGCCAATGGTGATCCTGGGCACAAGCAACGCCCTCGCTTGCAATACTCCTTCCTGAGAGTTCATTTTCCAATTAAGAATTCACGCAGTATCGCTCGCGAGCGCATCTAGGAGCCTATCGATGTCCCAGTCGATTCCCTTGCCTGTTTCAGAAGAACGGCCAAGTGCCAAGCCCGTCGTCCAGCTTCGTGAGGTTGGCAAAGTCTACGACGACGAGGGCTTGCGAGTGACGGCCATCAAGAGCGTCACCTTCGATATTCTCGAAAGGCGCTTCGCGATGATCGTCGGCCCCTCGGGCAGTGGCAAGACCACCCTGCTCAACCTCATCGGTTGCATTGACATGCCGAGCTCGGGTCGAATCGAAGTATGTGGGCAGGACGTCGGCAGGCTGGGGGACAACGCCCTCACCGATTTTCGCTCGCGCAACGTCGCTTTCATCTTCCAGAATTTCAACCTATCCCCGGTGCTCACGGCCTACGAGAACGTCGAGTATCCGTTGCTCCTGCTCCAAGTGCCGACCGCCGTGCGACGAGAGCAAACCATGGCCATGCTCGAATCCGTCGGCCTTGTTGACCAGCGCAGCCACCGCCCCAATCAATTGAGCGGCGGTCAGAAGCAGCGGGTGGCCGTTGCACGCGCACTGGTCAAGAAACCGACCCTGGTGCTCGCCGACGAACCCACCGCAAACCTCGACACCCACACCGGCGCCGAAGTCATCGCCTTGATGAGAAAGGTGCAAGAAGAACACGCGGTCAGCTTTGTATTCTCCACCCATGATCCACAGCTCATCTCCCACGCTGACGAAACCTTCGCTATCCGCGACGGAGAGCTCGTCGATCACCGGATCGAGGAGCGAAACCGATGAATTTCAAGATCGCGTTCCGCAACATCTTCCGCAACCGACGGCGCTCACTCATGACCCTGCTTGCCATCGCGGTGGGTGCCGTCGCCATCGTGCTCTTCGGGGAATTCGTGGGTTTCATCCGGGTGGCCCTGCTGACGAGCACGGTCGAGAATGTCGGACACCTGACCGTCTTCCGCTCTGGCTACTTCGATTACGGCGGCGGCAATCCCACGGCCTACGGCATCGACGATTACCAAGGTGTGATTCGTCTGATCAAGGAGGATCCCGAGATCAAACCCAAGCTGAACGTCATCACGCCCACGGTCTCGCTCACTGGCATCGCCGGGAATTTCGCCATCAACGCCTCGAAGACCTTCATGGCAACCGGTTTCGTCCCGTCCGATCGCGATCGCATGTTGCACTGGGATGAGCATCACGTTTTTCGCAACCGCGTGTGGCCCCAATCCCGATTGCAGGACGACGATGAAACCAGCGGTATCGTGGGCGTGGGCATGGCACGCGTTCTCGGCCTGTGCGAAAAGCTCGGGCTCAAGGACTGTCCGCCCCGCCCACAACCCACAACCACTCCCGCTGCCGCCGTCGCCGAGCCTGAATTGGCTGACATCGCGGCCCTCGCAAAGGCCGACCGCGACACTTCAGAAGCCGCGCGCGCCGAGGCCGGACCGCGGCTCGATTTGCTCGCGGCCACGGCGACCGGTGCGCCCAACGTCATCAGCCTCTTCGTCAGCGGTGCAGAACGGCAGAGCGCACGCGAGCTCGACGAGAATTTCATTGCCCTGCACCTCTCGCTGGCGCAGAAGCTTCTTTATGGCCGGGGTGAGCGCAAGGCGATAGCCATCGTTCTGCAACTCCACAGGACCGAGGATATGGCCACCGTGCGAGCGCGTCTGGGTGCGCTCTTCAAGGCACAGAAATTGGATCTCGAGGTGCGCGACTTCATCGAGCGCCAGCCTTTCTACAAGCAGGCCGTCGACATGATGGACACCATCTTCCTATTCATTTCGTCGATCATGGGCATCATCGTGCTTTTCACCGTGATCAACACCATGGGCATGAGCGTGATGGAACGTACCAACGAGATCGGCACCTCCCGTGCACTCGGTGTCCGACGTAGCGGTATCCGTCGCGTCTTCGTCATCGAGGGCGCGATCCTCGGCGCCCTCGGCGCCACGGGCGGCGTCATCCTGGCGCAGCTTATCGCCATCGTCTTCAACCATTGCGGGGCCACGTGGATGCCACCGGGAAATTCGGCGCCGGTACCGCTGCGTGTGCTCACCTCAGGTGTGACGCCGCTACTCTTCGGTGCATGGCTCGGCCTTATCCTCATGGCGACCGTCGCCGCCGTGGTCCCGGCCAATCGCGCCGCCCGGTTCAAGGTCGTGGACGCCCTCCGCCACGTGTGATGGAAAACCGTATGCTCAAAACTCCCATCGTTTTCTCATCCCTTCTCGTCTGGACGCTGCTTGCCGCGAACGCGTTCGCCGCACCACCCTCTGCGGCGGATATCATTGCGGCAACCGACAAGGTGCGTAGCCCACAGGGGGCCTATCGTGTATCGGTTGGGCTTGTGGACTACGAGAACGGGAAGGTGCGTGACAAGGTTGAGCTTGCCGTGCACGCCAAACTCTACTCGGACACCCACAAATTCAGGAACCTGGTGCGCTACGCGGCCCCCCCACGCGATCAAGGCAAGCTCGTCCTCATGAACGGTAGCAATATGTGGTTCTACGATCCGGCTTCCAAAGCGAGCATTCGCATCTCGCCCCAACAGCGCCTGATGGGCCAAGCCTCCAATGGCGATGTGGTGACCGTCAATCTCGAGCTCGACTACAAGCCCAAGCTCCTTGGGGAAGAGAAGATTCGGGACGCCGACCACCAAGATCGGAACGTATGGCACCTCGAGCTTGCGGCAGCAACCGACGAGGCCATGTACAACCGTCTCGAATTCTGGATCGAGAGGGACAGCTACCGTCCCGTCAAAGCCAAGTTCTATTCGGACAGCGGACGCCTGCTGAAGATCGCCTACTACCGCAAATTCGCGCAGCATCTCGGCGCTGACCGACCTACCGAGACCATCATCATCGACGCCGTGGATTCGAACCGGCTCACCAAGATGATCTATTCGGATTTTCGCTTCGAGGACGTGAAGGACGCCTGGTTCCAGCGCGACTACCTGCCTCGATTCAAGGAAGAATGAGGCGATACCTCTTTGTCCTGCTGCTCGTGACGACCACGGCCATCACGGTATCGACGAGCGCATGGGCCGACGACGAGAAGGATCTGGCCGCTGGCAGTCCGAGGAAAATCCGAGACGAATCTCAGCTCGCTCAGCCAGCGGAGCCCGAGCGTTCGTCGGTGCCCAATGGTCAGCCGACCGGCGAAGACGACGATCTCGGCCTCATCCCCAATGAAATCCGAGACGAAGCACAGCCTGAAAATCCGAAGCTGCCGTCGAGCGTACCGCCACCCTCGCGCCTACAAAAGAAGCTCTTTGCCGAGGACGCGTTCACCGCGGCGTCGCCACCCCGCACGGTGCCGGTACCGTACCCTGCGACGCCCCCTGATTGGCAGAACCGCACCAGCTTCGACCTGTATCTGCAATGGGAGCCCTGGCGCCCCCTCTCCATCACGCTGAGCAATCGGCTCAATCTCTTGGAACAGGATCAGGTCACGTTCCTCTCGCGGCAGACCGTCCGCAACGATTTCCGCGAGGGATATTTCACGTGGGAAGTTGCCACGAGCACCTATCTAGAGGCAGGACGGATCAATCTGCGCAACGGTGTGGCGCTGGGATTCAATCCCACGGATTTTTTCAAGACGCGTACGTTGGTGGGGCAGGCTTCGCTCGATCCATCGACGCTCCGGCAGAATCGCCTCGGCGCGCTGATGTCGCGTGCCCAGAAGATCTGGGATGGCGGGTCGCTCAGCCTGGCCTACGCACCCAAAATCTATGAACCTTCCGCCATCGTTCGCAGCGATCGCCTCGGCATCGATCCATGCTTCGACGCAACCAACGCCGCGCATCGGTTTCTGGGTACGTTCAGCCTGGAGGCTGGCGGCGTGAGCCCGCAGCTGCTCGGGTACCTCGAATCCCATCGCTCGAAGATCGGCCTCAATCTGTCGCGACCGTTCGGCGACGCCGTCGTCGCCTATGCCGAGTGGGCCGGCGGCCAGGAAACGAATCTCATCACACGTAGCTTCGCGTATGGCCAGGCCACAGGCACGCTGCCAGCGCAGGCGCCGCTGGTATTGCCGACCGACACGCGCACCGCCTTTCACCATGACTTCGCTGGCGGCGTATCCTGGACCATCGCCAGCAAGATCACGTTGAATTTCGAATACCATTTTCACCAGGCCGGTTTCACCCACCAGGACTGGCGAAACTGGTTCGGCGTCGGCAGCTCGGCCACGAGCCCGCCTGGTATCACCGACGAGCTTTGGTACATACGCGGCTACGCCAACGATCAACAAGAGCCGACCTCCAGGCACCAGCTTTTTGTGCGGGCGGGGTGGCCGAGAGCCTTCACCAGTCGGATCGAGCTCAGTGGCTTCGCGCTCGTGGATCTGTACGACGGTTCGACACTGGCACAGGTACTTGCCAGCTATTACCTATCCGATGCCTGGACCTTCGCGCTCTACGGCTCCATGAGCGCAGGCAGCGCACGCTCCGAACGCGGCAGCCTGCCTCAATTCGGCAGCATCGTTGTGCAGGTCGTTCGCTATTTGTGAGGACGCGGTGATTGCGGATGTGAGAACCACAGGCTTCGAAGGCGCTTGCCGGGCGCCGCCCTACGTCTCGTCAGCTTCCCCGCTCCCGGGATCGCCTTCCTCGCTCGCGTCTTCCTCCTCGTCCACGGACGCGCTGCCTTTGCGGATGAGGTCGAGCAGATCCTCGCCGTCCAGGCGGGCGGCAACGTCGGCGCCGTCGAGGATGCTGGCGGCGAGCTGGCGTTTCTCTTCGTGCAAAGACAGCACGGCCTCCTCGATGGTTCCGCGCGCGACCATGCGGATGACCGTAACGGGACGATCCTGGCCGATGCGGTGGGCGCGGTCGGTGGCCTGATCTTCGACGGCGGGGTTCCACCAAGGGTCGAGGTGAATGACGTAGGTTGCGGCAGTCAGATTGAGGCCGGTGCCGCCCGCGCGCAACGAAAGCAGGAAGGCGTCGGCGGTGCCGGCCTGGAAGGCGCGCACGCGCTCTTCGCGCTCGACCGCAGGTGTCGACCCGTCGAGGCTCAGAGTGCGCAGCCCAGCCTGGGTCAGCAGTGGACGCGCCAGATCGAGGAAGCTGGTGAACTGGCTGAATACAAGGGTGCGATGGCCCTCGTCGCGCAATTCAGCGAGCAGCTCGACCAGGGCGGCCAGCTTGGCCGAGCCGGCGGTAGATTCTTTGACCACCAGGCGAGGGTGGCAGCACAGAAGGCGCAGTCGGGTGAGAGCGGCCAGGATCTTGATCCGTTGTCGAGCGTCGTCGCCAATCCCGGCTGCCGCGCTCTTGGCCAGGCTCTGCAGAATATCGATGCGTTCGGCCTCGTACAGTCGGCGCTCGGTGGGGCCGAGCTCGATGGTCTGGTTCATTTCGGTACGTGACGGCAGCTCGGGGGCGACCTCGGCCTTGGTTCTGCGCAAGAGGAACGGACGCACCACGCGTGCCAAGGCAGCCTGCCGTTTGCGATCGTGGTGGCGTTCGATGGGTACGGCGAAGCGCTGGCGGAACTGCTCCCACGAGCCGAGCAGGCCGGGGGTGACCAGGCGAAAGATGGCCCACAGCTCGCCCAGGTGGTTTTCGATGGGCGTGCCGGTGAGGGCCAGGCGGAAGTCCGCCTGCAGATCGCGAACCGCGCGGAACCTGTGCGTGAGCGCGTTCTTCACCGACTGCGCCTCGTCGATGATCAGGGTGGAAAACGAAATCGCGCGCAGGGCCTCGGCGTCCCGTACCGCGATGGCGTAGCTCGTGACAAGGAGCGTGCCCTTGCCCAGATCCTCCAGCATTGCCGCGCGGCCGGGGCCACGGTAGATGAGCGGCGAGAGGCCGGGGGCGAACTTGGCGCATTCGGCGGCCCAGTTGGCAACCACCGAGGTGGGCGCGATGACCAGCGCCGGTCCGAGCTCGGCCCGGCGCAAGAGCAGCGCGAGAGCCTGCACGGTCTTGCCCAGGCCCATGTCATCGGCCAAGCACGCTCCCAGTCCCCAGCTGGCCAGTCGGGCCAGCCACTGGAAACCGTCGGCCTGATAGTGGCGCAAAATCGCCTGCAGGCCGTCGGGAAGCGCCACCGTCTCGCTGCGCGCAGCTTCCAGCTTGCCGAGCACGGCCCGGAACGCGGGCAGCCTGTCGAGCTGGCTCCGATCTTCCACCAGCTCGGCCAGTACGGGCGCCGCCAGCAGGCCCAGCTCGATGGCGCCCTGATTCTCGAAGACCACGTCGTCGAGCGCTGCCAGCCGTTCGCGCAGGTTCTCCTCCAGCGTGGCGAAGCGGCGCGCGCTCAACCGGACGTAGCGCCGGCCCGACCGCGCTGCGGCCAGCAGTTCCGACAGCGGTACCGTTGCGCCGTCGAGCTCGATGCCACCCTCCACGCCGAACCAGTCGCGCCGCCGCTGCACCTGCACCTTCAGCGCCGCGCATGAGGCGTGGTCGACCCGGATCTCGCCTGCTGGCCATTCGACCTCGGCCAGCTCGGGCAGGGCGCGCAGCTTGCTCAGCACATCGAGCGCAGTGCCGTCGTCGGGCACATCCCAGCGCCAGGCGCCGTTCGCGTTGGCATCGTCCAGACCCAGCACCTGCGCCAGGTGCGCCGCACGCTCGCGTTCGGCGCCGAGAGCGCGCAGGGCGTGCAGGTGGCGGCCGTCGCGTGCGTGCAGCACCTCGGGCGTGCCTTCGCCGGGCGGGAAAATCGGACCACTCTCGATTGGCCGTACCGCCATGTCCAGACGCATGCCAGCCTCGGGTAGGGGCTCCAAACGGCACAGCGTCGTGGCGGGCGGCTCCACGCGCTCGCCGCGCACGGACTGGGGCAAATGGAGATCCAGCGCGCCCTGCAGTCGCGGCAATCGGCCCACCAACTCGGCCAGACCCTCGGCGGGCAGACTGACCGGGAATCTGGCCATTGCCTTCAGCAGTGCGGTCGTCTCGGGCTCAAGCAGGGCCAGCAGGCAACGGCAATTCTCGACATCCAGCCACACGACATGGCGGCCGTCCGTTGCCGAGCTTAGCAGGGCGGCTGGTTCGATCTCGGTCTGGCCAAGCCCAAGCTTCAACCGGAAACCGCCTTCGACAGGTTCCACCCTGAGCGTTGGTCGCACCTTGCGCACCGAAATGGGCAGCGCGCGCGCCGGATCCGCGAACACGCGGGGCGAGCCCGTCAGTGCTGCGAGCGCTCGCCAGACCTGGCGCGGTGTCTGCTCGCTGATGGGGTAGTAGTACCCATGGTTGTCGCGCGAATACACAAGACCCTCGAATGCCTCACGATCGGCGACATCGCGCAGAAGCTTGCGATTGCGCTCGAGCTCATCCAGCTTGAGTCGCTGGCCGCGTCCCCACGTTCCGCGCTTGCCCAGCCGCTGCAGGACCGGATGGACCGCCAAGCTGCCGTGCTTGCTCACCACCTCCCAAACCAAACGCTGGCCCTCGTCACCCGCAACAGGCGCGATCTTGCCCAATCCGGCGTCAAGATGATCGAGCAAGCGCGACCAACCCGGTACGCGCAGAAGCGGCGCCAAGGCTGCGGCCAGTGGATCCGCGGGATCGTGCAAGGCCTCCAGGCATTCCTGGAGCACGGTCGCACGGTGTGGGCAAGTCGAGGGCTCGCGGCAGCGCTTGCACTCCAGGCGAAGCTCGCCGCCATCCCAGGCCGACAGGTGTAGGAAGAACATGGTCTCGCCTTCGATGTTGGGAGTCCTCCCCTCGGAGACGTCCCATTCCCGATAGGTCAGCGCAAGCGCATCGGAGCTCACATAGATCCGTCCGGGCAAGAAGGTGCCCGCAGGGCGCGGTTTGGCCGTAGCCGCCAAGAGATCGCGCTGCCGTCGGACGAGATTCTCGAAGCGTAGCAAGAAGGGATCGTCGAGAGGGCGGGTGCGGGCGGCACGCTCGGCCTGCCGCTTTTGCGCCATGGCCACTGCCTGCGCGGCGCGGTGCAGGTGAGACTTGGCCATTCCTACGAGCTGGGAAGCCAGCGTGGAGCGGAAGTACTTTGGGGCCGTGAGGCTGGCCGGCGTGACCAGAACTGCCTCGCGGATCGTGCCGGGCAGTCCCTGGAATGTGAATCCGTAGTGCGAGCGGCTCAGGTGGTCGAGGTCTAGTTGGTCGGCGAGTCGCTCTTTCACGCCGTATCGATCGGCCCAGCGGTCCAGCGCCTCGCCATTTTGCGGCGGTGCCTCGACGGCCGGCAAGCTTGACGGCGGCAACAGGCGCAAATGTTGGGCATCGGTGGACGAGTCGGGTTCGTCGCCGACATAGTGAAGAACGTCGTCATCGTCATCGTCGTCGTCGTCGTCATCGTCAGCTTCGCCAGCTTCGATTTCGACCTCATGGGGGACGATGCCATCTCGCTTGCTCGGTGCGTCCGCCAGGCGCGGGCCGGGCCCGACGGCGTGCATGAGCAGCCATTGCCACAGATCCTCGATCACTTGCCGGGCGATCTCGGCCGAGTATCGATTGGCAAACAAACCCTCTGCCTCGTTGGTGCAAAGGTCGCGCAGACGGCCAATCCTGAGGATGCCAGCCACAGTTCTCACCGCACTGACGACCCTGGGAGAAGACCCATGAGAATCGAGAAATTTCCCGACGGATAGGTCGAGCGCCGACGTTTCGCCGGTGACTTCCAGCGCTGCTGGGATGGCTGCGAGGCTTTTCGGGGTCATGGCGGGGGATCTATCGGGCACAGAGGCGCGTCAGTTGCGTCCCTGCCTTGCGAACGGTTATCACATCTGGACGACAAGGATCTTGCGATCGCACCGATGCCACCTCGCCACCGCCTCGCCGCCCCTGCGGCAGTCCCTCAGGTTAGCGATTGTTCGCCGGCTTGGTCCCGCCCGTTCGCCTCGCTCCGCCGCCACCACAGCAGCGCGGCCGGAAGCACGATCACGGCGACGGTCAGGCAGGTGATCTCGCCCATGACGGCGAGGAAGCCGAAGTAGTAGAGGCCCAGGTTCTTCGCCACCAGCAGCGACGAGTAGCCGATGATGGTGGTGACGGAGCACAGGCTGACGGCGCCGCCCGTGCCGCGGATGGCGCCGCCCACATCGCGTGCGCCATCGCCGACGTAGCGAGCCATGACGTTCACCGCGTAGTCCACGCCGATGCCGAAGGTGATGGGGAAGGCGATGAAATTGATGAAGTTGATCTTGATCCGCATGGCCATGCACAAGGCCAGCATCCACAGCACCCCGACCAGCAGCGCGGACAACACATAGGGCGTGGCCATGCGGCCGCGGAAGAGCAGCACCACGGTCAGCACCACGCCGAAAAATGCCAACAGCGACGCCAGGGGACCGTCGTGGCGCATGGACGCGATGATGTCCGCCGTGAGCGGCGGACCGCCCGCCAGCCTCGCCGCTTTCCCCCCCATGGTTTCCGGCACGCGCGCAACGGTTCGCAGCGCCTCGACGAAGGTCGCGTTGCGCGGGCCGTCCCACAGACTGGCCGTAAGCTTGGGGTAGATCAGCACGGCGCGGTCGGCGTGCCCGTCGCGTTCTTGCAGGCCCTTGAGCAGGGTTGCGGGGATGGCGCCAACCTCGATGGTTGGCACGGATCCCTGGCCAAGGAAACGGTCGACGAGTTTGCGTTGCTCGTCGGTTAGGTTCTTGCGCACATTCGGCGTCAGCTTCTTTCGGATGCGTTCGATCTCGTGTTGGCGCTCGGCCTGATCCGGCGGCAGCAAATCATCCAGGGTCCGGATCCGCGCCACCATGTCGCCAAGCGGTGGCGTGAGCATGGCCTTGCGCAGCTCACGCGCGATGGCCTTGGTTTCCTCGGGGCCGCCCGTGAGCATCACGAGTGGTGTCAGGTATTGCCCCAAGAGCGCATCCATCTTGTGGCCCCAGTAGCCCTCGCCACGTTCCCAGGTGTCCGCGCGGCGCATGCGCCCAAGATCGTATTCGAGTTGTCCGCCGTCGAACCCGCGCACCTCGACGATGGCGAGCACGGACATCACGACGGCCAGAATGAGAATCGCGCGTGGGGCGCGCGCCACCATGCGCGCTAGTCTAGCCATGGGCTGAAACCTGGAAAGCAGGCGCAGCGACAAGGGCTCGGCGTGCGGCTCCTTGCGATCCATCCAGGCGATGAGCGACGGCGCGAGGACGAACGTGGTGCTCCAGGCCAGCACCATGCCCAGCCCGCCGATCACACCGAACTGGCGGAAACCGCGGAACTGCATGGCGATGAGCGAGGCATAGGACACGGCCGCGGCTAGAGCCGCCGAAAGCGTGCCCACGCGCGTACCCCACAGGCTGCGCGCCAGGGATTCGCGGACATTCTGCCCCGCACGCCGCTCCTCCATGTAGCGGGCGAGTTGGACGATGCCGAAGTTGATGCCGTTGCCGACGATGATGGAGCCCAAGAAAGCCGTGTTGGAATTGAGCACGCGCACGCCGAGCAGGCTGGCCAAGGCAAAGGCATAGACCGTGGACAGGCCGAGCGGCAAGAGCAGCGCCAGCACGCAGGGCCACCAACGAAAGAAGATCAGAAGCGCCAGACCGACGGCCGCCACCACCAACAGCGACGACAGGGTGAGATCCTGCACCAGGGCCGAGGTTTCCTCGGACGAGATGGCCACGTCGCCGGTGTAACCGATGCGCATGCCCTGCGCGTAGGCCCCAGGTCCGCCCAGCGCGGCCACGTCGTGGGTCACCCGATCCATCAGCTCCTTGGCCAGGTGGGCGCTGGTGGTAAACCCGCCGGTTTCGATGAGCAAGAGCGACAGACCCAGACGTGGGCTGGTGAAGCGATCCCCGACCAGCTGATCCCAGGACGAATCCTGCTTGTAGCGTGCTTCGATGTCGGAAAAATCGAGAGGCGGCGCGGGCTCGTCGTCGTCGATGAGGGTACCCGCGCGCTGTCCGAATTCGTGGCGCAGGTGCTCTTCAAGGCGTTCGCGGATGGTCTGCAGATCTGGCTTGTCGATCAGCAAGGGAGCGTAGCGATCAATGAAGGCTCGCTCGGACGCGAAGCCCACGCGCACGCCGCCCACCAGCGCGCTCGGGTAGGCGCGCACGCGCACGGCCAGATCGTCGACAAAACGCTGGGCGGCGGCGATGCGGTCGGGCGATGCGTTTTCCCCAACGTCGGCCAGCACGCCCAGAAACTGCAGCCCTGGCATGCGTCGCCGCAACTCCTCGACCGCGAGCACGCTCTCGGCGTTGGGGGGCAGAAGCTCCTCCATGTCGCTGTGCAGGTTCTCGTACAGGTGCGCCGTGCGCCACGTGGCGGGGATGGCAAGTAGCAGCGCCAGAACCCAAAGGACTCGGCCGTGGCGAAGCAGCCAGGTGACGAATCTTCGACTTGTTTCAGGCGGTGGAACGGTATCGGGAAACACTGCCCGCGCACTATACCCATTGAAACGTGGCCAAGCGCGAATTTAACCCTTCAAGATTTTCTACGGTGGTCTGGCCGTTCCTGTCACCGCTTTGCGGTCGTGGCTGAAGAAGAGCAGCACGATGAGCGGCAGCACCAAAGCGATGGTGGCGTGTCCGGCGAGAAGGTGCGCAGGCGAAGCATCTGGACAATGGAGCTCCAGCCCCACCAGTCCCGCGAGGGCGCCCGCGGCTGCGGGCAGGAGCCCAAACCCAGGGATCCGCCGGCCGCGCCGGCCTAGCAGGCCGACGACCGCGATGACCGGGAGGGCGAGCGCGCTGCCCAAAGTGAAACACACCGCCGCGCGGAAGGCCGCCCCGTGGGCGGTTGGGGTAGGCGAGATCAAGGCCCTGCCCTCGATGAGCGGCAAGGCGGCGAGCAGCCAGGGCAGGAGGAGGGCGACGCCGAGAATGATGTGAAGTGTCCTCGCGTGCGGTTGCACTTTGTGCATGGGCCGCAACCACAGCCAGCTCGTCGCCGCGGCCATGAAGAAGAGCCCGAGGGTTTCGCCCGCGAGGCGAGAGGTCGGGAACGAACCGACGTCGGGTCTGAGCCTCGCCAACCCGATCGCTATGGGGACCAGCAATCCTGCGCTGGCGAGCAGCCAGCGCGTGCGACTGCTCAGGCTGCTCATATGCGTCGCGACTCGTCGGTCCTGGGCGAGCAAGTGTTCGACTTCCAGGAATGAGGGCCCCGGTGGGGAATCGCCCGGCGACAACTCGGCGTCAGCGAGGAAACGGGCCAAAGCGCCATTGCCTTCGACGAGATCCTTGCACGCCGGGCACTCGTCGAGATGGTGCTTTGCCTCCGGCGAGGCGGTGTCGCCGCCGCCCAGGACCCTTTGCCTCATCTGCGCGCAGTCCATGTCAGCTATCTCGCGGCATCTTCCTGCCGCGCGGGATTTCGTTTACCCCTAAATGGTTCATACGAAAAGCTCCGGGCATGGTTACACCTCACGACCAAGATCCAAGTTTTCGCGCAGGCGCGTGTAGGCGCGATGGGCGCGAACCTTCACGGCGCTAAGCGATACGCCCAAGGTCGTAGCCACCTCGGGCAAGGGAACGCCACCAAACCAGTGCAGTTCCACCACCTGCCGCTGATCCGGCGAAAGGGTGGTCAAAGCCGCGTGCAAGCGTTCTGCCCGCCGCCTCCGCTGCAGCACATCCGCCGGAGTATCGGCGTCGATTTGTGGCGGCGCCTGTTCGAGCGGTTCTTCACGCCTGCGACCGCGGGTTCGCCAGCGATCCCGAATCAGGTTGTACGCGATGGTGAAGAGCCACGGACGCAGCGGCTCGCCAGCGCGATAGTCGTTGCGAGCACGGTGGAGTTGCAGAAAGGTTTGCTGAACAAGGTCGCGGCTCTCCTCGTCTGACGCGAGCTTCGCGCGCACGATGCGCGCGAGCAAGGGCGCGTAGCGCGAGAAAAGCTGGCGAAAGGCATCCTGGTTGCCCTCGACGTATGCAGCCATCAGCTGCTCATCGCTGACGCCGGTCGGCTGGGGTGACTTCACCGATTCGCTCATGCTTCGCAGTGAGAATCTACCCGTAGCGCGGCTCGTCGCCCAATCAAAGAGTAACCGGGTCTGGGTTCGTGCGTAAGCCTGCTTGAACGGCGCTTCTCGGAACCCATCACCGACGAATCGACGCTCGCGGCATCCAAAAGGGAGAAAACCATGACAAAAGCGGATCTAGGAACTCGGATTTTGATAGTGGTCGTCGTCATCGCCGGCCTCGCGACAGCACTCTACGCGGCGACATCGAGCACAAAAGGCCGCGCGATTGCTTCCAACCAAGTCGCGGGCTTTAACCCAAGCGCAGGCTGGAACAAGGACGATCGAGTCAAAGAGCTTTCACCCATCCAGTACCAGGTCACCCAGGAAAGCGGCACCGAGCCGCCCTTTCGCAACGAGTACTGGAACAACCATCGTTCAGGCATCTACGTCGACGTGGTGTCGGGCGAGCCGCTCTTTCTGTCCAAGGACAAGTACGATTCGGGGACCGGCTGGCCGAGCTTCACCCGCCCCATCGAGCCTGGTCGCGTGGTGACCAAGACCGATAGCTCGCTCTTTGAAACCCGGGTCGAGGTGCGATCCGCGACCGCCGATTCGCACCTTGGACACGTCTTTGACGACGGCCCGGCGCCCACGGGCAAGCGCTACTGCATGAACTCGGCGGCGATGCGCTTCATCCCCGTCGAGCAAATGGCGGCGGCGGGCTACGGCCAGTACCTGCCCATGCTGGGAGTTACCGCACCCGCCGCGGCGAGCCCAGAACCCAGCTCCAGGTCCATGGCCACCCTCTCCGGCGGCTGCTTTTGGGGCGTTCAAGAACTGATTCGCAAGTTGCCCGGCGTGCTGGAAAGTACCGTGGGCTACACCGGCGGCACCACCCAAAATCCCGACTACGAGCAGGTTCACATGGGCAGCACTGGCCATGCGGAAGCGGTCCAGATCGTCTTCGATCCCAAGGTCGTCTCCTACGAAAGCATCCTGCGCTACTTCTTACGTTTGCACGATCCCACCACGCTCAATCGCCAGGGCAATGATCGGGGCACGCAGTATCGATCGGCGATCTTCTATCACGACGATGAGCAGCGGCGGATCGCCGAGCGCGTGAAGGCCGACGTGGATCGTTCGGGGAAGTGGCCGGCCAAGGTCGTTACCCAAATCGTGCCGGCCGGGCCATTCTACCCCGCCGAAGGCTATCACCAGGATTACCTGCAAAAACACCCGGGCGGCTACACCTGCCACTACCTGCGCGACTGAAAGGAGGCCGCCATGACCACTTTGCTGACTCTGTTTGCGGCAGGCGTCCTGACCATCCTTCTGCCGTGCATTCTTCCCCTGGTGCCCATCGTGCTTGGCGTGAGCCTGGCGGGCAAGCGCAAGGTGCGCCCGCTGGTGACGGTGGCCGGCATGGTGGCGAGCTTCGTCGCGTTCACCTTCCTTCTGCAGGTCGTCTTGCGCCAGCTCGTTCACCTGGCCGACATCATGCGCATCGCGACCTACTACGCGCTCTTTCTTTTCGGTGTTTGCTTTTTGTTCAGCCGCAACTATGTGCAAGTCGTGCTGGCCGCTCTAGGCGCCATTCCGCTCTTCTGGGGGCAGGGGTGGCTGGCGCTGGTGCTGTCGCCATTGCTCGGTGTGGCCGCCGTGACCTTGGGCGGTCGCGCGGCCACGCGCATTCAACAACTTGGAACCGACGCCCAGCAAGGCGCGCGCAAGGGGCTTGGTGCCGAGTCCCTGCTTTCCGCTTTCGTCGTCGGGCTAACTTTGGGCCTGGTCTGGGTCCCGTGCGCGGGGCCCGCACTCGGCTTCGCGCTGACCTTGGTGCGCGACGAACCCGGGCCGCGGGCGCTCATGGCCCTGGCGGCTTACGCGGTCGGCGCCGCCATGCCTCTTTTGCTCATCGGCTATGGCGGCCAATCGGTAGTGCGTTCGGCACGCTGGCTCAATCGATACAGTGGCCGCATCAAACAAGTTTCGGGGGCGCTGCTCGTGCTCTCGGCGGCGGCATTGCAGTACAACGTCTTCACCAGCGTGCAGACGTGGCTTGCCGACCGCACCGGCTTCGGCAACCTCGGCTCGCGCATCGAAGAGCGATTGTTCAGCAAGGCCATGGCTGCCCCCCTGCCGGCGCAGGCGGCGTCGCCGGCCAACGAGACTCGGCCCAAGCTGCCCGAGCTGGGGCCCGCTCCCGAGCTCGCCGGCCTCGGTCCCTGGCACAACTCCGCGCCGCTGACGCTGGCCGAGCTTCGGGGCAAGGTCGTGCTCGTCGATTTCTGGACCTATAGCTGTATCAACTGCGTGCGGACCCTGCCGCACATGCGCGAGCTTTGGGCGCGATACCACGACCAGCCCTTCGTTATCGTTGGCGTGCACGCGCCTGAGTTCGTGTTCGAAAAGAGTCCGGCCAACGTGGCCGACGCCATCAAGCGCCACGAGCTTCACTATCCCATCGCGCAGGACAACGATTTCGGCACTTGGAAAGCTTTCAACAATCATTATTGGCCGGCCAAATATCTCATCGATGCCCAAGGCGTGATTCGTTACACCCACGTCGGTGAAGGCGAGGATGAGGCGACCGACGCCGCCATTCGCAGTTTGCTGGCGGAGCTTGGCCACAAGACGGGTGGGGTCGTGCGCGCCGCGCACACAGAGGCGCCCGATCTGCGCATGTCGCCGGAAACGTACCTTGGCTCGCGCGGATGGGCGGCCTTCGCCAATCGTGCGGGCGCACCCGATGCTCGCCAACATCGGTACGCAGCGCCTGGCCATCTGGCTGCCGACAACTTCGCGCTGGTGGGCGACTGGCAACTCCTTGGCGACGAGCGCCAGGTCTTGCACTCGAACAGCGGCGAGATCCGCTACCGCGCCCTCGCTGGTCAGGTCAACTTGGTGCTCGGCATCGAGCCAGGTTCTGCACCGGTCGCGGCCGAGGTGAGCGTGGATGGAATGCCGGCCAAGCAGCTCACCGTGGACCGCCACGACGTCTACAATTTGTTCACTGGCGCCTACGGCCAGCATGAAATCGCGCTCAAAATCCGAGGCAAGAACCTGGCCGCCTACGCATTCACCTTTGGGGTGTGACGAGGCTACGGCGGCAGATAGATGATTGTCTTGCACGACGACGTGCACTGGCCGTCCTGGCCGTTGGCGGCGCCGTGGTCGCATTCTTCGGTTCCATTGACGATACCGTCGCCGCAGTGAGGTGCCAGCTTGCACTGAGGCGTGCAACCGCCGTACGAGCCGTCCAGGACGCCATCGTCGCAGGTCTCGGGCCCGTTCACGATCCCGTCCCCACAGTGTGGCGCGTAGATGCAGCCTGGCGCGCAGGCTCCGTAGTCGCCGTTGTTCGAGGCCGCGCCGTCGTCGCACTGCTCGGGCGGCTCAATCAAGCCGTCGCCGCAGCCGCCCGGTAGCTTGCACGCCGGGGTGCAATTGGGGTCGTTCGACATCTGCGGCTCGCACTCTTCGTTGTAGTCGGACTGGACAACCCCATCTCCGCACCTGGGCGCGAGCGTACAATCGGGATTGCACGTTCCGTAGCTGCCGTCGTTGACGCCGTCGTCGCATTGTTCCGAGCCGTTCACCTGCCCGTCCCCGCAGCGCCCGCCGCGCTTGCAGTTCGACATGCAGCCACCGTAGGCGACCTTGGGATCGCTGGTGGTCGCGTTCTTGGAGCCATCGTCGCACTCCTCGTCGAAGTCGGTCTGCAAGACCCCGTCGCCGCAGCGTGGGGGCAGCTTGCAGCCAGCAGCGCAGCCATTGGTTGCGCCGTAGTCGTCGTTGTTGGTGCCGTTGTCGCACTGTTCGCCATCGCTGACCAGGCCATCGCCGCAGAAGGGACCCCACTTGCACTCGGATGTGCAGCCGTTGTAGGCGGGTTTGTCGTTGGGACCCGAGCAGGTCGCGGGCGTCGCCACCGTGCCATCGCCACAGTCGCATTCCTCGTCACCCACCACCACGCCGTCGCCGCAGGTGGGCACGCATGCCGTGGGGGCGGCGTTGAATCCGCTCAAGGTGAGCTTGTACGACGAGCACGTGGTCTGGCGCTCGGCCTGGAACACCGCGATCTGGTAGACGTTGCCCGACTTCATGCCGTTGAACTTGGCCGCTGCGGCTGCGTCGAGCGTGACCGAGTCCTCGACGGGCGTGTGGATACCGCCGAGGTCGATCGCCAGCTTCTTGTTGATGAAGACCCAGACGTCGTCGTCGCCCACGAAGCTCAGCGTGTAGCTCTTGCTCGAGTCGTACTTGAACCAGTAGCTCACCTGGCTGGTGAAACTGAAGTTGTGCAGGATGTCCTTCCCGGCAGCATCCACGTCGTGCGGCCAGGTCCCCGCGGGATCGTAGAGCGGCGGAACCTGCGCAAAATGCGCGTCCGCAGCTCGAGAAGTTGTCGCCGTCGACGGGGAAGAACAGCGGATCGCCGTCCACCGCCGAGATGATGAAGAGCGCGGTGTAGGATCCGTTGCTGGTCTTACAGCTGCCCGGCAGCATGGTGAGGCCAGCCGCGGTCTGTGTGTCACAGTCCGTCGAGCCGTACTTCGACGTGCACGGAATGGGATTGCCGTTTGCGTCCGTCTGCTCGGCCCCGACGTTGCCGCAGTAGTAGGCAGGTTTCGTATTGTACCATTGCGCGCCGTTTGGGTCGTGGCGGTTGACATACGCACCCTGGTCGTTCTTCCACAGCACCAACTTGCCCGAGGTCGCGTGATTGACGCCTGAAGTGTTGTGGTACCAGGAATTGAACGAGCTCGTGCTCTCGACGTGGATGGCATTGCCGGTGAGGCCGGTGTAGACGGGCTTGCCATCGGCATCCGCATCCGCGTTCACCATGCCTGGGGAGGCCGCGGTCGAGCCGGTCACGCCGGCCTCGAAATCGGTCGGGTTATGGAACTTGAAGTCGCGGTAGACCGCTGGCACCTGCATTTTGTCGCCCAGCGTGGGCTGGGTGCAGGTCCAGCCCGGCTCCACCTTGCAGTCCTTGGAGCAGCCGTCGCCGCTGCCCGCGTTGCCGTCGTCGCAATCTTCGTTGAGCACGATGCCGTCGCCGCACTTCGAGGTGCAGCCCGAGGTGCTCGAACAGTCGGGCTCGATCTGGCAGTCCATCGAGCAGCCGTCGAACGACAGGCTATTGCCATCGTCGCAGCCCTCCGCGCCCTCGATCTTGCCGTCGCCGCAAACCGTGGATGTGCACTTGCCGCTGTCGTCGCACTTGTAGCCGAGCTCCAGGTGGCAGGTGGCCGAGCAACCGTCACCGCTCACGGTATTGCCGTCGTCGCAGGTCTCGGTGCCCGACTTGATGCCATCGCCGCACTTGGGCGTGCAGCGCTTGCCGACCACGCGGCATTGGAAGCCCTTCTCGACGGTCTTGCAGTCGCCCGAGCAGCCGTCACCGCTCTGCGTGTTGCCGTCGTCGCATTTCTCGCTGCCTTCGAGGATACCGTTGCCGCACTTCACGGCCGGGCATGTGCACAACTTCCCCGGCGTGCAAACGCAGCCCGCGCCCTTGCTCTTGCAGTCGGCCGAACACCCATCGCCGTCTTGCTGGTTGCCGTCGTCGCACACTTCACCGATGGTGGGCTCTACGACCCCATCGCCACAGCGTGGGGCCGCTTTGCACGGCTTTCCCGGATTCGGGCAAACCCAGCCGCCTTCGAGCTTGCACGTGCTGCTGCAGCCGTCGCCGCTGTTGGAGTTGCCGTCGTCGCAGTCTTCTCCCGCTTCGATGCGTTTGTTGCCGCACACGGAGGTTCGAACGCACGCCTGGCCAGCGACGCACAGGTAGGCCGGATCCTGGACCGTGCAGGTCGAGTTACAGCCATCGTTGTCCGCGGTATTGCCGTCGTCGCAGACCTCGCCCGGACCTACCTGGCCATCTCCACAAACGACATTCCTCGTGCACTTGCCTTGTGGAGGACAGGTCCAGTTCTTCTCGACCTTGCAGGCGCCGTTGCAGCCGTCGCCCGGTAGCACGTTGCCGTCGTCGCATTGCTCGATGCCGCCCTGATTGTTGATACCGTCGCCGCAGGCCTCTGGATACTGGGCCACGCAGCCGGCTGTGCTGGCACCCTGGCATCCGGAATTTCCAGCCGCGCCGCCGGTAGAGGTGGGCTGGGTCGTGATGATCAGCACGCCGCCGCCGCCGCTTGTGCCCGCAGCACCGAGGCCTCCTCTACCCGTTCCACCAGTACCTTCGGTCCCCTCAATTGCTGGGTTGGTGCAGGCAATCCCCGCGAACGCAAGCATCGTCGCCAAGCCAACCGCTGCCAGGTGGCCATAGAACTGACCACGTACCACCAAGTGTCTGCTAAGCGTTATTGTCATCGGGAACACCTCGTGCTCGAAACGCGAATTCGAAACGGCTGCGTGGACCGTCTTGGTGACAGTATGGCAGCTTTTGAAGGCCAATTTCGCCCAGAATGGGCGTGCTGGTGTGACCCAAGTGGGGGGAAAACTTACCTTCGACCTCGTTCCTGGTCCGACGACGGCGTTCGGTCTTCGCAGGCTGCGGCAAGTCGTGGCAGAACAGGCGGCATGTCGAGCGTACAAGTCATCAGCACGCCCACTGCCATGAGCGCCTGGTCCGAGGCGGCCCGGGCGCGCGGCGAACGCATCGCCTTCGTTCCTACCATGGGCGCCCTGCACGCCGGCCACGTGTCCCTGCTATCAGCCGCACGCAAGGCCGCCGATCGAGTGGTGCTTTCCATCTTCGTCAATCCCACGCAGTTCGGGCCCAAGGAGGATCTGGCGTGCTACCCGCGCGATCTCGACGGCGATCTGGCCAAGGCGGCAGGTGCCGGCACGAACGTAGCCTTCGTGCCCGAGGCCACGGACATGTACCCGCCCGGCGCCCAAACCTTCGTCGACGTGCGCGAAGTTTCGCAGGGCTTGTGCGGCGAGCGCCGGCCTGGTCACTTCACCGGCGTGGCCACCGTGGTGTGCAAGCTTCTCAATATTGTGCGGCCACACCTTGCCCTGTTCGGCGAGAAGGACTTCCAGCAGCTCGCGGTGATCCGGCGCATGGTCAGGGATCTCAACATGCCCGTAGAGATCGTAGGCGAACCCACGGTGCGCGAAGCGGATGGACTGGCCATGTCGTCGCGCAATACTTACCTGTCGCCGACCGAAAGGACGCGGGCTCTCGCCATCTCGCAAGGGCTGTTGGCGGCGCGTGAACGGTTCGCCGCAGGCGAGCGAGATGCAGCCGCGTTGGTAGGCGTCGCCCTTGCCGCGATCAAAGAGCGCGTGGACCGCATCGACTATGTCGAGATCCGCGACGCCGATTCGCTTCGCCCGGTCGAGCGCCTGGAGCGCCCCTCCGTGATCCTTGCCGCAGCCCATGTTGGCGCGACAAGACTTATCGACAACATGCGTCTCGGATAAAAATCAACCGCCGCGGGTTGACTTGCGGTCTTTCGTGCATAGATTGGCGGCCTACCGTTAGCAGTCACGAAACAGGACTGCCAAGAAACGACCCAAAGGGAGGCCAAATCCGATGAAAGTTCGCCCACTGCATGATCGCATAGTCGTTCGCCGCGTCGCCGAGGAAGAGAAGACGAAGGGCGGCATCATCATCCCCGACACCGCCAAGGAAAAGCCTGCCGAGGGCGAGGTCATCGCGGTGGGGGGCGGCAAGCCCAACGACAAGGGCGTGGTGCGCCCCCTGGAAGTGAAGAAGGGCGACCGCGTCCTCTTCGGCAAGTACAGCGGTAACGAGATCAAGATCGACGGCGTCGAGCACATCATCCTGCGCGAGGAAGAAGTGCTGGGCGTGATCGAAAAGTAACCATTCACCAAGCGAAAGACATCAAGGAGATTCCACTATGGCTGCCAAGGACATTCATTTTAGCGAGCACGGCCGATCCGAGATCCTCATCGGCGTGAACACTCTTGCCGACGCGGTGAAGGCCACCCTCGGCCCGCGCGGACGCAACGTCGTCATCGAGAAGTCGTGGGGCGCGCCCACGGTGACCAAGGACGGAGTGACCGTCGCCAAGGAGATCGAGCTGGAGGACAAGTTCCAGAACCTCGGCGCGCAGATGGTGCGCGAGGTTGCCTCGAAGACCTCCGACGTTGCCGGCGACGGCACCACCACCGCCACCGTGCTGGCGCAGGCCATTTACCGCGAGGGCGCGAAGATGGTGGCCGCTGGCCACAGCCCGATGGAGCTCAAGCGCGGCATCGATCTCGCCGTCGGCAAGATCGTCGAGGCGCTCAAGAAGCAGTCCAAGGCGACCAAGGGCCAGAAGGACATCGCCCAGGTCGGCACCATCAGCGCCAATGGCGACGAGTACATCGGCAAGCTGATTGCCGAGGCCATGGAGAAAGTGGGCAAGGAAGGCGTCATCACCATCGAGGAAGCCAAGGCGATGGAGACCACGCTGGACGTGGTCGAGGGCATGCAGTTCGACCGCGGCTATCTCTCGCCCTACTTCGTGACCGACGCCGAGCGCATGGAAGTGAAGCTCGACGATCCCTCCATCCTCATCTACGAAAAGAAGCTGTCCAACATGAAGGATCTGCTGCCCGTGCTGGAACAGGTCGCGCGTTCGGGCAAGCCGCTGCTCATCGTGGCCGAGGACATCGAGGGCGAGGCATTGGCCACGCTGGTGGTGAACAAGCTGCGTGGAACCCTGCACGTGTGCGCGGTCAAGGCGCCCGGCTTCGGCGATCGCCGCAAGGAGATGCTCAAGGATCTGGCCATCCTCACCGGCGGCCAGGCCATCACCGAAGATCTCGGCCTCAAGCTCGAGAACATCACGCTCAAGGATCTTGGTCGCGCCAAGACCGTCACCATCGACAAGGACAACACCACCGTCGTCGACGGGGCGGGCAAGAAGGCCGACATCGAGGCCCGCGTGAAGCAGATCCGCGCCCAGATCGAGGACACCAAGTCCGACTACGACCGCGAGAAGCTGCAAGAGCGTCTGGCCAAGTTGGTCGGCGGCGTGGCCGTCATCAAGGTCGGCGCCTACACCGAGACCGAGATGAAGGAAAAGAAGGCCCGTGTCGAGGACGCCCTGCACGCGACCCGCGCGGCCGTGGAAGAGGGCATCGTCCCCGGCGGTGGCGTGGCGCTCATTCGCGCCGTCAGCTCGCTGGAGAAGATCGAGAATCTTTCGGAAGAACAAGCCGTGGGCGTGGCCATCATCAAGCGCGCCTGCGAAGAGCCCTGCCGTCAGATCGCGATCAACGCCGGCAAGGAAGGCTCGATCATCGTCCAGGGTGTGCGCGAGGGCAAGGGTGGCCACGGCTACAACGCCCAGACCGACACCTTCGAGGATCTCTTCGAGTCCGGCGTCATCGACCCGACCAAGGTCGTGCGCTCGGCCCTGCAGAACGCGGCCTCCGTCGCCTCGTTGCTCATCACCACCGAGGCCATGATCGTCGAGAAGCCGAAAGACGAGAAACCGGCCGGCGGCCACGGTGGTGGCGGCGGCGGCATGGGTGGCATGGGTGGCATGGGCGGCATGGGCGGCATGATGTAAGGACGCCCCTCATCCCAACCTTCTCCCCGGCAGACCGGGGAGAAGGGGCCGGAAAGCCCGTCGTTTGTTGGTCATGGGACCAACCAGCAGCGGGCTTTTTCGCATTCGGAGCCCAATGGCGCGGACCATGGCCAGGTTGCCCAGTCGCTGGCGCTCGTGGAAGCGCGGGGATAATCTCGATCCTCCATGACGGAACGACTCGATTGCGCGGTCATAGGCGGTGGGGTGGTGGGGCTTGCCATCGCTCGCAAGCTCACGCTGCTCGGCCGTCAGGTCGTGCTCTTCGAGGCCGAGCGGGCCATGGGGCTGCACACCAGCTCGCGCAATTCCGAGGTTCTGCACGCGGGCATCTACTACCCCACGGGTTCGTGCAAGGCGCGCCTGTGCGTCCAAGGGCGCCGGCTGCTCGAAAGCTACTGCACAGAGCGCGGAATTACCTGGCGGCGCATCGGCAAGATTGTCGTCGCCACCAGCGAGGCCGAGCTGCCCAAGCTCGAACAGTACAAGGCTCAGGGCCACATCAACGGCCTCGATGATTTGACCTGGCTTGAACGCGAACAGGTGCGCGACATAGAACCATCGGTGGTCTGCGTGCGCGCCCTGTCCTCGCCATCCACCGGTCTCGTTGACAGCCATGGACTGATGCGGGTGCTGGCGAGCGATACCCGCGATGCCGGTGGCGACATCGTACTCGGCAGTCCGGTGAGGGGGGGCGAGCTTGCAGATGGTGGTCCCGATGGGGGCATCGATCTCGACATCGGCGGCGGCGATCCGGGGCGTTTTCGCTTTCGCGCCGTCGTGAACGCCGCCGGATATTCGGCGCCGGCCGTCGCGCGCTCGCTGCGCGGCCTCGACCCCAAGTTCGTTCCCGTGCCGTATTTCGCGCGGGGGCACTACTTCACGGTTTCCGGCCCTTCGCCTTTCAAGCGACTGGTCTATCCGTTGCCTGGGCCAGACGGGCTCGGTATTCACGTCGCCCTCGATCTGGCCGGCAATCTGCGTTTCGGGCCGGACGCAACTTGGGTGGATGCCGTTAGCTATGCCTTCGACGAAGGCCGCGCGGAGACTTTCTACCGTGCCGTTCGTCGCTACTATCCCGCCCTGCCCGATGGTTCGCTGTCGCCGGGGTTCGTGGGCGTGCGACCCAAGCTCGGCCCAGCCGGCTCGGGCTTTGTCGATTTCATATTGCAGGGGCGCGAGATCCACGGGGTACCGGGGTTGCTCAATCTCTTCGGGATCGACTCGCCTGGCCTTACCTCGTGCATGGCCATCGCCGAAGAAGTAGCGCACCGCTTGCAATAGCGTCGGTGATGCTTCTCCCGGACCGGCTATTTGACCGGATACTCTCTTCGAGCGCGATCCAGATCGGCCTGCGCGCCGACCTGATCGCCGAGCTTTCCCCGGCACGAGGCGCGACCCAGCAGCGCCTGCTGGGGCGGCCGCCGAGTCACGGCGATCACCAGATCGAAATCGCCGATGCCCTCCGAGCAACGATTCGCGGCGGCCCTCAGCTCGCCACGCGTAACCAGCAGAGCCTGCGACGTCGCCACGTCGGTGAGCGAGGTACCGTCGAGTAAACGCAAGACCTCCCCGCGCTGTCCGAGCGACAGCAGGGCCTCGACCCGAAGCAAAAGCTCCTCTGTCGCGGAAGGCGCTCCCGTCAAGCTCGGTCCTGTAGCGATCGAGCAGAGAGAGCGCGTTTTTCGGCGAATGGGCGACCCGGAGAGCCTGGATCACCTCCTTGAGGCGCTTGGCTGTCTGATTCGGGACGGATTGAACCGACGGACCTTCGGGGGAAGGGGGCTGCGCCATAGCTGCTGGTGGCGATGGAGCCGGCGTCTGGGAAACGATGGACGGCGCGGGCGTGGGCGACGCCGCGAATGCCGGAGCTTCAATCGCCACAGGTGAAGGCTGTGGCCTGGGCCCCTCCGTGAGCGTCGCCAATGCGGGCCGGTTCGGCTCGGCCATGCCATGTCCCCCGAGCCTGTCCTCCTGGCGAGGCTTCCTCGGAAGCTGCCCCAGGGCCCGCTCCCCGTCGACATCGCCATCGCTCTTGGCGGAGGGCAGCGCAAAGACCTTCCCCCTGGCGACAGGATTGGGCGCGGGCTCGGCGGGTTCCTGCGCAAGAGCGATTTGCACTGGCGAACCGGTGACCGGCGCGACTGCGGAAGGAGCCGAGAGCGGGACCCAAGGCGGCCCGGACGACAAGGGCGGCGCTCCGGCCAGGTTGGCTCGAGATTTGGAGACGGGCGACGCGACCGTCGGCGATGGATGCTGATGCGAAACCAGACGGGGCCTGGGTTGCACCAGTCGAGAAAGCCAAGCGGGCACCAAATCCAGGTGCGCGGCCGAGGCTGCGGTCGCGAGCCCGAGCAGAAATGCGGTGGCGGTCAGCACCCAGCCGAGGCGAGCTCGCCGACGATCGGGCGCGCCGTGCGTGTCCACCGTGGCGGCAATTCGCGCCAGCGCGCTCGGAGAAAGCTGGGCCGGCGGCGGCAGATCCCGGAGCGCCTGGGCGGCGATGCGCTCGACCAGGTTGGTCTGATCTCGCCTTTCCGAAAGCCGAGGTGGGTCGTCGTGGAGCAACCTCATGATCTCTTCCCTCCGGCGTGAGTCAAGCGTTCCGCATCCGGTCGGATTACCCTGTCCGCGGCGTCCGCCAGCCCAATCCCCGCGCGCCCCACCTCCCGGCGGACCAGCCGCTGATAGGCCGCCAAGAACCGTTCGCGTGCCCGGGCGAGCTGGACCCTGACCGTGGACATGTTGCGCTGGCAAAGACTGGCGATGGCTTGCGTCGACAGGCCTTCGATCTCGTACAATACGAAGACCGTTCGGTACTTGTCGGGCAGCCGATCGATCGCGAGCTGAAGCAGAGTCACCATGCGCCGCCGCTCGAGCTCGGCGGCAGGATCCGAACCATCCCACGGGATCCGCTCCAGCTCCTTGTCGTGCCCAGTCCAGAGTTGCCGCCAGCGCAACCGCCGGCGATGGTTGGCGACGATCTTGCGCGTGATCTGGAACAGCCAGCTCGCGAACGCCCCCTTGTCGCGGACGCTTGCAAGCCTTCGGCTGACGACCAGGAATACCTCCTGCACCACATCCTCGACGTCGCAGTCCACGCCACCCAGACAGGAGGCCCAGCGGGTCACCCTTTGGGCGTTGTCCCGGTAGGCCTCCGCGAACGTGCTCGGAGCCGTCACGGGCGCGGCGGACGCTGGAGCGGCGTGCAAGGAAATGACCATGGCTCACCCATGCGAGTGTCGGCACAAGGAAAAAGGTTTCAACGAATGACCTCCCTCGATGCGCCTAGGCTGATCATCATGTCGAAGCCGGGGAGATCGACATGGTTCGATGAGCCTTGGAGAACGGCTTGCTGATTCTCGACCCAGCCCACGGTTTGCCCTCCGACCCAGATGGCCCAGGCGCCGATGTTGCGCCATACGCGAATCGCGCCCCCTGCGCCGTATTCGAAGGCGCTTGGCCCCCTGCTCGGCGTGAAGCCCTCACCAACCACGGTCGCCCATCCCAATACCGGTCCGGCGTCAGCCGCGAAGCTCCACCTTGGTCCCAGCGATCGCCACCCAAGTCCCACGAACACCCCTGTGTGTCGCCAGTTTATCTGGCCCGGATAGAGGCTCCGCTCGCGGCCAGCCTGCATCATCCCTGCTAGCCGAACCTGCCAATGTGAGGTCGCGCGGCCCGCCAGAAGCTCGATGCTGCCGGTCGCCGCCAGCCCACCAACGAACGCCGAGCCCGCGCTGGCCCCGATTGCCAGGCGCAACCCCTTCGATGCCGCGAGCTTGATCCTCCCGGCCCCCATCCCGCCATCGTTCGCGGGCGCAGCCTCTTGCATCGATCCCGTCGTTGTCGGCGTGACCTGGGCCACAGGCCAGGTTCGCCAGGCGGCCAGAACGGTGGCGAGGGTATCCGCCATGTCGTCGCAACTGCCCTCCACAACCAAGCGGCGGTCAACGACGAGCGTCGCGTCCGAGCGAACCAGGCGAAGGCGTACCTCGGCCGCGCCACCTTCAACTTGAGCAACGGGATCCACCCATGCGACGTCTCCGCGCGACTCTTGCGCGGGACCATCGGGAAGCAAAGGCCGCAACTTGGCAGCAATGGCATCGCTCGACGGACAGTCGGTAAAGCTGCGCACCTCGATTGCGTCCACCGCAAGGAGCGCCGCCACGACCGACAAGGGGGACAAAAACACAACGGTATCAAACCACGGACCTATCCCCTCGCGCGAAAAAAAGTGAAACTATGAAGGCAACCTCCGACACCATGGATAGACAGAGGCAGTCACCATGCAAATCAGCGGTCTTCGCATTCCAGCCATCTCCGTCTCCTTCGTGCTCTCTTTTGCCGCTTGCCCGGCGAATTCCATCAATGTTGGCACTGTCGAGGAAGACGCCGGGGTCTCACCTGAAGCCAACCCTCCCGCCACGGGAGCTGGCGGCGCTGTGGGCTCTGGCGGCGCGACGAGCTCTGGTGGCGCGACGAGCTCTGGTGGCGCCGGCACTGGCGGCGCTTCAGGCACGGGAGGCCTGCGCGACGCCGCCGCATCCGACGGGCCATTCCAGTGCGAGTATCAAGGCCAGCTCTACGCCGTAGGCGATACTCTCTCGCTGGGCGATGGCTGCAATTACTGTGTTTGCCAAGCATCCACTGGGTTCGCTTGTACCGGCATGATATGTGGCACTGGCGGCACTTTCGGCACTGGTGGCACTTTCGGCACTGGTGGCAACGTCAACACTGGCGGTGCGACTGGCTCCGGTGGTAGCGGCGGCTCGACAACCACCCAAGGACCTTGCGATATCTACGCAGCTGAAGGCGGCCCATGTGTGGCCGCCCACAGCACAGTTCGGGCTCTCTTGGCCGCGTACAGCGGGCCCCTCTACCAGGTCAGGAGAGCGGATGGTACAAGCAAGGATATCCCAGTCCTGGCCCCCGGAGGCTTCGCCGATTCATCCGTCCAGGATGCGTTTTGCGGCACCTCTGCATGCACCATCTCGATTATTTATGACCAGTCCGGCAAGGGTAACCATCTCACCAAGGCGCCCGCGGGCGGCGCCAAGGCGACAGGCGATAACGAAGCAGACGCGACAGCTCTTCCGATCACAATCGGCGGCAACAAGGTCTACGGGGAACACAACCCGGCTGGTGTTGGCTATCGGAACAACATGGCCATGGGCACCGCAACCGGCGACGACCCGGAGACAATGTATATCATCGCCAGCGGCGACTACTACAACGGTGGGTGTTGCTTCGACTACGGAAATGCCGAGACCAACAGTCACGACAACGGCAATGGCGCAATGGAGGCAGTCTACTTTGGGAATTGCACCATTTGGGGCAAGGGGTCTGGCATCGGTCCTTGGGTTATGGGGGACCTTGAGAACGGTCTCTGGGCTGGAAGCACAAGCTCCTTCCAAGGTAACCCATCGGTGACCGGCTACAAGTACGTCACGGCCATGGTGAAGGGTGACAAGGCCGGTGCGAACCACTGGACCATCAAGAACGGCAATGCTCAATCCGGCGGTCTGACAAAGGCGTTCGACGGCCCACGCCCCACCACAACAGGATACAATCCTATGAAGAAGGAGGGCGCCATCATCCTGGGTATCAGCGGCGACAACAGCAACGGCGCTCAAGGGAACTTCTTCGAAGGGCTCATGACCGCTCACTACTCGTCGGATGCGGCTGACGACGTCGTGCAGGCCAACATCGTCGCTGCAGGGTATGGGAAGTAACCCACGCCCAGTGCTCGGGCGACGCTATCCAGGTGGCGACGGCAGTCTTATCTCGAAGCGGCTGCCGGTGGGTTGGCGCGCGACATACGTGACATCGCCGCCGTGGTAGCGCGCGACTTCGCGCACCAGCGAGAGGCCTAGGCCGAGGCCGGTGTCGCCGGGCGGACGCGGGCCGGGCGGGCGGTAGAAGGGGGCGAAGATGCGCTCGCGTTCGCCTTCGGCAACGCCGGGCCCTTCGTCCTCGACGGCGAGCACGACCTGCGCTCCGCTGCGCTGGATTTCAGCGCGAATGGCGCTGCCTTGACCGTGCAAGCGCGCATTGACCAGGAGATTGCGCACCATGCGTTTGATCATGGCCGGCTCGCAGGACAGCACGACGGGCTCGCCGGCGACCTGCGCGCCGACGGTCTCGGCCTCGGCGCGCACCAGGGCGAGCAGATCGACTTCCGTGAAGGGTCGCCGGGGCACGCCGGCTTGCGTGCGCGCCGTGAGCAGCAACTCCTCGACCAGCGCATCGAGCTCGGCGATGTCCTCGGCCGAGCGGTGGGCGAGCTCGCTGCGCCGGTTCGGGTCGGGCTCTTCGGCCAGAAGCTCGACGGCCATGCGCACGCGGGCGAGCGGCGAGCGCAATTCGTGCGAGGCGGTGGCGAGCATTTGGCGCTCTTGTGCCAGCAGGGCTTCCAGGGCAGCCGCGGTGTGGTTGAAACGCTCGGCGAGCAAAGCGATTTCATCCTTGCCCACCACCGGCACCCGGTGCGCCAGATCGCCCGCGCCCCAGCGCCGCGCGCCCTCGGCCAGGTGCTCGAGCCGGCGCGTGATGCTGCGGCTGAGTGGATAAAGCCCTACGGCCATGACCAGCGCCAAGCCAAAGAGCATGGGCAAGAATAAGCGTCCGCGCGGCCCGAAGTGGCCGCGTTCGCGCAAGCCCAGCATGCGGCCGTCGCCCATATCGACAAGCCAAAGCGGGCCGCGCGAGGTGTGGTGCCATCCCGGCGTCGCGCGCGGCGGGAACAGCAGCGGCGATTGCGTCTCTTGAAATAGCATGCGTCCCTGCGCATCCCAAACCGCGATGTCGATCTCCAGCTCGCGCGCCGATTCCGACAGGCGGTGGGCGGCCTCGCCGTGGCACATGCCGGGCAGGGTGCAGGCCAGGGATCGCGCGAGCGGCGTGAGGATGCGCGCGACGGTCCCGCCGGGTTCGTGGAAGGCGCGCGCCATGACCGCCGTGACCAACAGCGATACGACCGCAATGCCGAGAAACGCGAGGTACAGACGTAGATACAGCCGTCGGGTCATGGCTTGTCCTGTGCGGCCGGCGCGGGCGGCGTCAGCACGTAGCCGGTGCCACGCACGGTTTGCACGAAGCGCGGGTGCCTGGCGTCCTCTTCAATCAATTGCCGGATGCGGGAAATGTGCACGTCGATACTGCGATCCACGCTGTCCCATTCCTCGCCTTTGAGCGCTTCCATGATTTGTTCGCGCGTCTGCACACGGCCGGCCCGCTCGGCCAGCAGCAGCAGCAGATTGAACTGACGTCCGGTCAGCTCGCGCCGCTGCCCGCCTACGCGCACCTCGCGGGCGGCGCGATCGATCTCGAGCGGCCCGAAACGCAGCACGTCCTCGGGTTGGCCGGCGGCCGGGCGCGCGCGGCGCAAGATAGCAGCCAGGCGCGCCAGCAGCTCGCGCGGGTTGAAAGGCTTGGGTAGGTAGTCGTCGGCGCCTATCTCCAGCCCGATGATGCGATCCATGTCGTCGCCCCGCGCGGTGAGCATCAGGACGGGCACCTGCGAATGAGCGCGCAAACGGCGGCAAACCTCCAATCCGTCGATGCCGGGCAACATGACATCCAGAATGACGGCATCGAAGTCGGCACGCGCCTGCGCGGCCAGGCCCGATTCGCCATCGCCGCGGACCTCGACCTGGTAGCCGCGCGAACGCAGATACTCGCCCAGCATTTCCACGAGGCGGGCATCGTCGTCGATGAGAAGGACACGCGCTGGCATGATCAAGAAACTGGCCGAACCGGCAAGCGAGGAGAATAGCCGGTCCGGCCAGTCGGAGCGAATAGGTTGATTGCTAGCCCGCATTGTTCATGAGCCGCGCTTGGTCGATGAAGCTCGTGCGGGCTAGCCATACGCGTGGGGAGCCGCCGAGCTATGCTCGGCGCGGACCATCGCGGGAAGGTTTGGAAACCCTCCCAGGGTTTCCATTACAATCCTCTAGCCCGCCATTGCCCAAGACCCGAATGCAGACTGTTCGGCGAAAGCTCGTCGGTGTGCCGATTGTCGTGAACAATGCGGGCTAGTGGAAATGGTGCTTACCGTGGTGTTCCTGGATGAGCTTGGCCAAGGTTTGCCGCTGTTCGGGCGTCAGCACCTGGGCCGCGTCGAGCAGCCCCTTGCTGAATACCTGCGACCCCTGATCCACCAGGGCCGTGACCTGAAGGCGCAGTTTCTCGACCGCCGCGCGATCCACGGTGTCCGCGGTGAAAGCGGCTACCATCGCGTCGTGCAACTGCTTGTGCTGTTGGTGGAAGGGTTGCATCTCGGCGAACATGCGCTCGGCAATGGCCTTGATGGCCGTGCGCTGCGAATCCGTCGCCTTAAGCATGTCCAGCATCTTGTCGAGCCGCTTTTGCATGAAGGCCTTGTGCTGCTCGGGGCTGCCATCGCCACCGAATCCTGGTGGGCCGAAGCCGAATCCGTCGTCAGCGGCGTGCGCACGAACCGCGCAGATGCCCGCGCCCAGCAACACGGGCACGGCCAAGAGCAGCCAAAAGTGTGGTCTGTGAAAGTGCTTTGTCTTTGTAGATTCTGTCGAACTCATCGGGACCTCCTTGGGACGGTGTTTGTGCGTTCCGTCTGTCTTCAAGATGCGATCCGCGTGCTACGGGCGTATTGCGCGAAAGTAAAGTTAAGTAAAGTTCGAGGTCGGCCGCTCATAGTCCTGCGGTCGCCTCTTCGCGTCGCCCCGGCGCCCTCCGCTCAGGGTGTTTGGCCGGCGGTCAGCACCTTCGAGCGGAATTCGTCGATGCAGAATCGTGCCATGACATCGAGCTCAGCCTTCAGGCGTTGTGCTCGGTTGGCCAGAAACTCGTCGTAGTTGGGAGAGCTCGGCGCTTCCGCCGGAACCGGCTGGCACGTGTCGTAGGCAATCTCGACGCCCTCCCTCGCATCGATGAGGCGCACATAGGCGGTGTAACTGAGGCGGTACTTCGACGACCCGCGACGGAAGGGTTCCAATTTCCAATCGTCGATCCGGACATCAAGGATCAGGTCGCTTGACGGATGAGCAGCCTTGATTTGTCTAGGATCGTCGCCGGTGATGAAGACGGCCCGTTGTGCGAGCCCCAAACCGTAGCGACGTTGCAGTTCGTCGCTTAGCTGCCGCGCGATGTACGGTGCCGGGTCGGCAATAGCGTTTTCGCGGCCGATTCGAACGCCGGCATCTGAGCTGGCTACGGAGGAGGCGACGGCACCGCCGACGGCAGCGCCGACCAAACCGAAGAGGACAACTCCCGAGACGTCGACCGAGCCCTTGGCACTCTCGGGCTCGGTGACGAGGAAAAAGGTTGGGCGCCGGGCGGACATGGCGACCTGCCGCCCTTTCAGGCTGGCGGCAACGGTGGCACTCAGGGGACGCTGTTGTGTCGCACAGGCGGCGATATTGATGGCTAGGGCGAAAACCAGCAGGAGTCTCATTGAACACATCACAGCATGAAACTGCGTGGTGGTCCACCGAAGAACCGCACGCAGCTTGCCAAGCTTGATGGGGGGACTCCGAGCCGCGCTCGGTTCGCCCGATCGGCACATCTTGACAGCATATATGGCGAGCATCATGCTGTCATCATGCGCACCACGGTGACCTTGGACGCGGATGCGGAGCGGCTGTTGCGCAACGCCATGCGCAGCCGCCGCAAGTCCTTCAAGCAAACCCTCAACGACGCGATCCGGGCCGGGCTCGGCGCCAAGTTCAAAGCTAAGGACCGGCCGAGGTTCGTGGTCAAAGCTCGCCCCATGGGTCTGCGCGTGGGTATCGATCCCACGAGCATGAACCAGCTCGTGGATGAGCTAGAGGTCGATGCTGTGCTGGCTAAAGGCCGGCGGGGATTTCGCGGATGATTGTCCCCGACGTTAATCTGCTGATTTACGCCTATGACTCAAGCTCGCCACTCCACCTCAGGGCCGCGTCCTGGTGGCAGGCATGCCTTATGGGCGAGGAGTCGGTCCTCCTGCCGGAGGTCGTGGTCTTTGGCTTCGTTCGCGTCAGCACCAACCCGCGGGCGTTCCTGCATCCACTGACCACCGCGGAGGCAGTCGCGCACGTGCGCTCGTGGTTGCATCAGGAGACGGTGACGATTCCAGAGGCAACGCCAGAGCACTACGAGCGCGTGCTGGCACTCCTGGAAGCGCTCGGGACCGCGGGTAACCTCGTGACCGACGCCCAGATCGCCGCCGTGGCCCTGGAACACGATGCGGTAGTGCACACCGCGGACGCGGATTTCATCCGCTTCAAGGGCCTGCGCTGGTTGAACCCACTTGCCGACGAACCCGCGCGCACGCGCCGGCCACGACGAGGCTGATTCGCCGACCGCTATGGACTAGGTGTGCACCCCGAGCGCTTGGTGGTGAAGCCGCTGAGCGTGATCCAACTGCGGGCTGGTCCATCACCGTCGGTAATCCTGACAGTCTGGCGGTGTCCTGATATTCTACGGGTGTGGCGTGCCCGTATTGCGGCGGATCTCATTCCTCGGAGAACGGGGCCTGTCCAGCCATGGGTCCGTGGGCCGCGGACAAGCCCATAGCGGCGCTTGTTCCTGGACAGGTCTTGGAAGGCAAGTATAAGGTCGTTCGCGAGATTGGCCGCGGCGCCATGGGGGTCGTTTACGAGGCATCGCATATGGCCTTGGGGCGCCGGGTTGCGCTCAAGACCTTGATTGCCGAGACCGGACCGGACCCGGATCTGACCGCTCGCTTCGAACGCGAAGCACGCGCCGCCAGCGCCATCGGCCATCCGCACATCGTCGACGTCTTCGATCTCGGCCGAACGCCCCAGGGCGTGCTCTTCATGGCGATGGAGCTCTTGGACGGTCGGTCGCTCGCGGCTCTGCTCGAAGAGACGCCGTGTCTGCCGGTTCCGCTCGCCCTCGATCTGGCCAGCCAGATGCTTTCCGGGCTGGCGGCCGCGCACAGGAACGGCATCGTTCACCGCGATCTCAAGCCGGACAATGTCTTCATCATCAACACCCTCGATCGGCCGAACTTCGTCAAGATCGTGGACTTCGGCATTTCGAAGATTCTCGTGCGTCCCGGGCGCGGACAGCGTGCGCCCGGCCGTGGTCAAGGCACGGCGGTGGGGACGGTGTTGGGGACTCCGCTCTACATGTCCCCCGAACAAATCCTGGGACAGGTGGCCCGCATCGACCATCGCTCGGACATCTATTCGGCAGGCGTGGTTCTATACGAGATGCTGTGCGGCCGCACGCCCTTCGAGGGCGAAAGCCACTCCAAGATCTTCGCCAGCATTCTCGACGGTTGGTATCCCCTGCCGCACGATCTGCGCCGCGACCTTCCCGCGAATGTCGATGCCGCCATCGTGCGTGCGCTCGAGCGCGACATGGAGAAGCGCTTTGCCAGCGCGGCGGACATGCGCGAAGCCGTGACGGGCAGAAGCGCAGAGCTGACGCCCTCGCCCGAGATGGTTTCCGGGCCCGCCCCAGCGCACCCTCCTACGATTCGCCAGCCGAGCAGCGCGGAGCGAGGGGATCCCTTCTCTCCACTTCCCGACAAAGAGCCCATTCCCTTGCTGCCGCGGGACCTCGAACATCCTCTTGCCGAGCTATCCCACAGGTCGAGTCCGTCCATCGAGCTCGATAGGCCCAGGCGGACAAGTTCCGCAAGCATGCTCCCTCGCTCAGTATCGCGAGAGTTGGCGCGTCCGGCGCGCGTTTGGCCACGCCTCGCTATCGCGCTCGCATTGGTCGCGCTCGTCGTCGGAGCTCGCGTTGCTACCATCTATCTTCGCCCGAGCGTCGGAAAGGTCGAGCCAGTCACTGCGCGAATGCAACACAAGGTGACGCTTGCGCTGGATCCCTTGGACGCCGTCGTGCAGATCGACCAGCTGCCAGCCATGCGAGACGATCTGTTCCTCGACCAGGGCAAGTCCCACGTTCTTGCCGCCGCGGCCCCGGGACGAATCGCGCGCAGGTTCTCGTTCGAGGCCAAGACCGACATGGAGCTTTCGGTTCGTCTCGGGCGCACGCTGGTGCCGCCCTCGCCCGCCGATTCAGAGCCAGTGCCCGGCGAATGGTCGGTGCGCTATCCGACCAATCCGGCCTCGCGAGACGAAATCAACCGGGCCTTTGCGAAACTCGATCGCTACGCCCGGTGTTTGGCCCTACTTGGTTTTGTGGATGGGGATGCACCCAGGCGTGGCCAGTCGGCAGGCCCGAGCAACAGCGATATGAGCGGCTGCGTCCAGCTTCTGGACGAAGCGAGCGCGTTGCCGCCGGTCATGTTCCAGCTTCACGCCGCGGGTGTGGCCTACTTGCAGGGCGCAAGCAATGGTCAGAGTCCGGCAACGCTTCACAAGCTGCGCGCTGCTTTTCGCGCGGAGTTCCTTGCCGCCCGAACCAATTGGCAAATGGAGGAGCTATCGCGGCAGGAGAAGGATGACGGGCAAACGGCCGCTTGGCACATGCGCCGGGTGGCTCTGACCGCGCAGGCCTGGTTGCGCCAGAGCAAGGCTGGCTCGGCCTCCGTGCGAGGCTTGAAGGAAAGCCGCGCCAAGCTCGACGAGGCTCACCAGGCCCTACTCGAATTCGTCGCGCACTCCCCCAAGGAAGTGGCTCGGATTTCAAGGGCCGCCGAGTTCACGAAGGCCGCCGCGGACGTTGTCGCCCTTGCACCATCGGACAAGAAGCTCGACCCCGCCGCGGCGTTGGCAGCCTGCCGGCAACTGATTGCCGCCTTCAACGCCCTCGTGGTCGACTAGATTCACCAGCGCTCGACGGGGCCGGATTCGCGTGAATCGTTTTCCACGATTCTGGTCAAAAGCAGCGGCTGGGGGCGTGGGGATGCTGCGCGCACCAGCCGTTGCGCCCCGGGCAGGGGCGCTTGCCGCACCTTCGTGCTCGGCGACGAGCCGAGCAGCGGAATCTTCTCCGCGGGCCGCGGGGGCTCGCGCAGCTCGGATGGCACTGGAGCCGGCAAGATGGGTTGGGCTGGCTGCACGAGCACGGTTGGCGTTTCTACCGGCCGGGGCGGCGCTACCACGATGGGTTGAACCGTGCTCGACTGCCGAATGATCATGGCCACGTTGGCGCCCGCGATGACCATGGTCAAACACATCACGGCGATGGTCAGCTTGGTGAAGCGAGCAATGACCTGCGACGAGCGCTCTTCCGCGGCGTCGCGATCTTCCGCCGCCGCCGCAAGGTAGCGGTTGAGGGTTTCCAGCGTGAGCTTTTCCGAGATGGCCTCGTGTGCCTCGCCCGCCGCCTCCTTGGGCTCGCCAGCCGCATCCATAGAGTCCTGCCCACTTGGTCCTCCGTTCTCTCGAGCGGCTTCCCCAATTCCATCGTCCTGGGACATTGTGACATTTTGTCGCCTTCAGACCGGACGTCAAGGGTAGAATAGGGCCATGGCTTTCAAGTAGGCGCTGGCCAATGCTACGAAAGGCCGGAAAAATCGCGCGACTGACCGGACCCGTCGCGATGGTCGACGGCGTGGATGTGGCGAGCACGGGAAGGACTCTCGACCTCCTGCCGGTCCGTCCGTGGTGACCTTCGTTCGCACGCCCACTATGCAAAACCTCTCGCGCACGACGGGATTGAAATCCCGCCTGGCAGGTCCTACCGTTTCCAGGCGTGGACGCAGCCGCCATCATCCACCTGGACATGGACGCATTTTATGCGTCGGTCGAGCAGCGCGATTTTCCCGATCTGCGCGGCAAGCCCGTCATTGTGGGCGGTCACCCGCGCCGCGGGGTCGTTCTGGCGGCTTCCTATGAGGTACGGCCCTTCGGCGTGCGCTCGGCCATGCCCATGGCGGTCGCCGTGCGCAAGGCGCCGACGGCCATCGTCGTCCCGCCGCGCATGTCCGCCTATGAGGAGGCGAGCGACGCCGTTTTCGCCATCTTGAGCACGGTGACCCCCCTCATCGAGCCGCTTTCGCTCGACGAAGCATTCCTGGACGTGACCGCGTCGCGCGAGTTGTTCGGGCCTCCTGGCAAGATTGCATCCGACCTACGCGCGCGCATTGCGGCCGAGGTGGAGCTTCCCGCGTCGGCGGGGATCGCATCGGTGAAGTTCGTGGCCAAGATCGCATCCGACCTGGCCAAGCCGAACGGTCAGAAGGAAGTTGCGCCTGGAACAGAGCGGACATTTCTCGCCCCGCTGCCCGTCGGGCGCCTGTGGGGAGTGGGGCCCAAGACCGAGGCCGTCCTGGCCGAGCTTGGCCTGCGCACCATCGGCCAGATCGCGGACGCCGATCCCGATTGGCTGAACCGGCACGTGTCGGGCGGCCGCGATCTTTGGGAGCTGGCGTGCGCAATCGATCCGCGCAAGGTGGTGCCAGACCGCGAGGCGAAGAGCATCGGCGCCGAGGATACCTTCGATGAAGATCTGGCCGGCAAGGAGTTGCTGCTGCCGACCATTCACGCCCAGGCCCTGCGCGTGGCCCGCCGCCTGCGCCATGCCGGCAGAAAAACATCCGTCGTGCAGCTCAAGCTCAAGCTCGCGGATTTCACTCTTCTTACCCGCCGAACGACGCTGCCCGAACCGACTGACGACGGCCAAGCGCTCTACCGCGTGGCCAGTGCCCTTCTTGAGGTGGAGCCGCTGCGACAGAAGGTCAGGCTCACAGGCGTCTCGGCGCAGTCGCTCCTCTCGCAAAGCGGACAGCTATCGCTTTTCGATTCCGACCGCCGAGTCGGGCGTCTCAACGCTGTGCTCGATCGCATCCACGACAAGTTCGGCACGACCTCGGTGACCACGGCCGACTTGCACCAGACACCGATCAAGGATCGGGAGTAGCGCCGCTTGCCGCACCCTGGGGCGGAAGGGCGCGATTTCTGCTGGAAGTTGTACTGGAACCACCTGCGCCGATGCCGCATTCTTTCTTCTCTCTACATGTCGCTTCAAGTTGTCGCGCGCGCCGGTATTGCGGCCGTGTTTATCGTTGGCATTCTTGGGTGGGTTCGGCCAAGCGAGATTCCGCGTGGGCTGGGGCTACTGCTCTGGCTGTCGAGCGGGCTCTGGCTTGGCATCGTCGAGGCGTTGCTTCTCGAGGCTGGGCAGCGATTGGTCAAGTTTGCACAGGCCAGGATGCCTGGTCGGTGGGCGTGGTCCGCGCTGACTGCATTGGTCGTCTCCCCGGCGTGGGCGGCCTTCGGCGGCCGTCTCTTCTCCGGATCCGGAATCCGCCGGCGGGCCATCGCCTCCGTGGGACCTGCCCTGGTGTTTCTCCTGGGCACCTTCGCGGTGGTGATCGCGACTCGGCTCTTTCTGGCCGCGCGCGCAGCAGCGCCCAAGCGGCGTCGTACGATCGGAATTGTGGTGTTCCTTGCTCCAGTCGCTTTGCTTTGGGCTGCGGCTCGCACCATTCCTCCTGGCTATGGCTATCTCTGGGATGTGGCTGTGCTCAGCTCGTTGGTTCTCTTTCAATGCGCCTTGCATCTGGTCCTGCGAGTTGAGCCACCTGCGAATCCGTCGCTGGCATTGCGCGTGATCCTGCTGACCGCCCTGGTTGTCTCGACCGCGGCGGTGCTCTTGTGGCCGGTGTCCGCGGCCGGCGTCGTCGCTTTGCACGACGATGATCATCCAGGAAGCCGACTGGCGGAGCTGTGGCGGCAGGGCATCGACTTCGATGGGGACGGGGCTTCGCCCGTGCTTGGCGGTGGCGATTGCAACGACTTCGATGCGGCCATCAACCCTCTGGCCGTCGAGATCCCGGGCGACGGCATCGATCAAGATTGTGACGGGGCCGATCTGACACCCGCCCAAGCGCAAGCACGGCGAGATTTCTGGAAGCGACGGTCTTGGACCAAGATTGACGAAAATCCCGCAAGGTCTGCTCTGCTTGCGGCGACGGCGCGCGCTTCCGTCGTTCTTATCTCCGTGGATGCTTTGCGGGCCGATGCCTTGCGGCCAGACCTGGGATCGTCGATACCCCCGGGCGTGGAGAATCTTTTTCGGCACAGCGTGCGTTTCGACCATGCCTACTCGCCATCCTCCTCGACGCGGCTTTCGTTGCCGATCCTGGCTTCTTCGCATTTCTCCCCCGGGAGGGGGCCTGCGACTGCAACCTTATCGGATCGCTTGCTCGCATCCGGTTATCACACGGCCTTGGTGTCGTTCGCGCGCCCCATCTTGTTCGTGAACGAACACCGGCTTGAGCTTCACCTGCCATTCGATCTACGTTTCGGATTCGAACGCATCGATCTGGTGCCGGATCCGGAAATGGGCTCTGGCATCCTCGGTGCTGGCGGCCCGGTTCCTCACGACCCACAAGTTGTGGATCGCGCTCTGGCGGCGGCGCGGGAGTTTGCCACCGGCACGCGTCCGTTCTTCTTGCGCGTGCATCTCTTCGATTTGCACGAATGGGAACAGCTCCCTTCGGCCACAGGCGAGGAGGACGACCATGCCCGCTATGCCCGTGCGGTTGACCGAACGCTGATTCAACTGGGACGGCTGCTGGACGGCTTGACCGCCGTACTGCAATCAAAGCCGGCAATCATTGTCCTCCTGGCCGACCACGGTGAAGGGCTTGGCGAGCATGGAACCCGGCACCACACGCGCTTTCTTTACGATTCCCTGGTTCACATTCCGATGTTGGTTTGGGCGCCGGGGCTCAACCCCAGGAACGTCGGCGACCCCGTGTCACTTTTCGATATCACGCCCACGCTGCTGGCTTTGACCGGCGCAGACCCATGCGCGGATTGCGTCGGCGAGGATCTTTCCCCGCTTTTGCTCGGGGAGGTCAAAGAAGACGATAGGCCCGTACTCTTGCGCGACAACGATCAGGTCGCCCTGATCCGAAACGGTTGGAAGCTCTTGCTTGCACCAAGGAGCAACCGACTGGAGCTCTATCGCATCGGCGACGAGAAACCCGAGGATGAATCCTCGGCGGCCTATCCCGAGGTTGCGCGTGAGATGCTGGGGCTTCTTCGCGCATCGCCTCTTCGCGATTTGCCTCCCTTGCGCGCTCGGTGAAGTGGTCCCCAGTGCCGCCTGGAGGCAAGCGGCGACATCAGCCACCGGCATCTTGAGCGCTGCGGCAGCTGGCTCGTCATCTTTTGTGAGCATTCTTCATTCCGGCTGCCACCTATGGTTGGTTGAGATAAACTGCTGGCCGTCCTCGACTGAAACCAAGGGCGCAACCGCCTGGAGGAAAAGTAGTATGAATCTTCTCCGAATCTCAGGTCTGCGAGCTTCCGCACTCGCCGTCCTAGTGGTCGTCGCGGCGTGCTCAGGTTCCTCCCAGAACAAGCCCAAGGGATCGGAAGGCGGCACTTGGGATCCATGGGCGGTCGGCGGACAAGCCGGAGGAGCTGGTGCGACGGGAACCCAGGGCGGAGGCGGCTCGCCGGGCGGCCAAGGCGGAGACACCGTGGTACCGGGTGGCCAAGGCGGAATAGCTGGCGCGACCGGGGGCAGCACGGGCCCGCGCACCGGCCAAGGCGGAAGCACGAGCACCGGCCAAGGTGGAAGCACGAGCGCACCAGGCGGCCAGAGTGGAAGCACGAGCATCTCGGGCGGCCAAGGCGGAGGCCCGAGCGCAACCGGCGGCCAGGGTGGAAGCACGAGCATCGGCCAAGGCGGAAGCACGAGCATCTCGGGCGGCCAAGGCGGAAGCACGAGCGCAGCCGGCGGCCAGGGCGGAAGCGCGAGCACGTCGCCGGATGCCGGAGTTGCCAGCGGCCCTTGGACACCTTCCGCAAGCTGCAGCGACAAGGCAGCCGCGCTGGTCGCGAAGCTCACACCCGCTCAGATGTTCGGCCAGATGACCCAGGTCGACCACAAGGGCCTCTCGACAAGCGAAGCTACGCAGCAGTTCCTGGGCTCGGTGCTCAGTGGCGGAAGCTCGGATCCGTCGTCGGGCAACAAGATCAGCGACTGGCTCGCCCTGACCACATCCTTCATCAATGTCGCCAAGGGCTTCAATCCGCACATCGGGCTGCTCTACGGTATCGACGCCATTCACGGCAACAACAACGTGGAGGACGCCGTGATCTTCCCGCACAACATCGGGCTCGGGGCTTCCCGTGACGCGGCGTTGATCGAGCAAGTGGCCCGCAACACGGCGCTCGAAATGCTGGGGGTGGGAATGAATTGGGCATTCGCGCCGACCGTGGCCGCTGCACGCGACGAACGCTGGGGCCGTACCTACGAATCGTTCAGCGAGTCTCCCGACCTGGCCGGCCAGCTTGGGGTTGCGACCGTCAAGGGCCTTCAGAACGGACGGTTGGGCAGCAATCAGGGCGTGCTCGCGTGTGCCAAGCACTATGCCGGCGACGGCGCCACCGATGGCGGGAAGAACATGGGCAACGTGACTCTCGACGAGACCACGTTCCGCACCCTAGCCATCGCTCCCTATCTCCCGGCTATCGCTGCCGGCGTCGCTTCGGTGATGATCAGTTATAGCAGCTACCAAGGTGCGCAGATGACCGGCTCGAAGAAATGGATAACCGACGTGCTCAAGGGCGAGCTCGGTTTCCAGGGCATCGTGGTCTCCGACTGGGACGCCGTCAGTCAGCTGCCCGGCGCCTGGAACGACCAGGTCAAAGCCGCCATCAATGCCGGTCTCGACATGGTGATGCTTTCGCACACCAGCGGCGCGCACACCGCAGCCGACCTGGCGGGCGCCATGAACTCGCTGGTCAATTCGGCCGACATCTCTGCCGACCGAATTCGAGACGCCGTCCGTCGCATTCTCGGCGTGAAATGCGAGATGGGACTGCTCGACGGCGACCTGACCGTTGATTCTTCACTTACCAGCGCCATCGGCTCGTCCGAGCACCGAACGGTTGCGCGCCAGGCGGTTCGCGAGTCGCAGGTGCTACTCAAGAACGACGGTCTCCTGCCCCTCAGCAAGACGGCGAAGAAGATCCTCGTCACGGGCAGTGGCGCCGACTCGCTGGCCAAGCAGTGCGGCGGCTGGACCATCGGCTGGCAGGGGCTGGGCACCGCGGGCGCGGCCACCGCCACGACGACTGGAACCACGGTACTCGGCGCCGTCAAGAACCGCTTCGGCGGTAGCGCGACTGTCACCACATCGACCGACGGCAGTGGTGCCGCGGGTGTGGACTTCGCCATCGTCGTGGTGGGCGAAGCGCCCTACGCCGAAGGCAGTGGTGACTCCACCAATCCGACCCTAACCAGCGCGGATTTCTCCACTATCTCCAAGGTGAAGGCAGCCAACGTCCCCTTCGTCGTGGTGCTGTTCTCGGGACGGCCGCTCATTTTGACGAGCGGCGGAACTTCCGCCCTGGACCAGGCCAACGCGTTTGTCGCCGCCTGGCTGCCAGGGACCGAGGGCGACGGGATCGTCGACGTGCTTTTCGGCGACTACAAGCCGACGGGCAAGCTCAGCTTCACCTGGCCGGCGAGCCTGTCGCAAATCCCCATTCACGACGGCGACGGCCAAACGCCGCTCTTCCCCTTCGGCTTCGGGCTCACGTACCCGTGACCGAGTGAACATGACCACGCCTAGAAGGATGCTCATCATGCGGTCTCGACATCCCCATCGGTTCCTCACCATCCTCGGGGCGATCGGCATTGCCGCCGGGATTGGTCTTTTGCCCGTGATCGGTTGCACCACATCCGGCACCCGCAGTCCTGGCTCCGGAGGCAACCCCATGGACGCGGCTGCCGGCGGATCGGGGGCCAGCTCGCGCAGCGGAGGCACTCTCGGCGGCGGTGGCACACAGGGACTCGGCGGGATCTCCAATGCGGGGGGCCTTGCAAACGGCGGTTCGCCGACAACCGGAGGCACGACGGCCGGTGGAGCTGGTGGCGGCGGCGGCGGCGGCGGCGGTGGAACGACCGGCGGGGGCATCACCGATTGTACGGAAGGGCTCGTCTGCCCGCAGGCGGGATTGCAGTGCACAAACGCTGCTGGCGTGGCTTGTTTGTGCAATGGACCTCCCGGCTCGGCCATCCTGAACTGCAATGTCGTCAGCACGGCCTCGGGCGGCAGAACTGCAAACGGTGGCGCTGCCGGAACAACCTCCGCCAGCGGTGGCGCGAAGGCCGGCAGCGGCGGCAACACCCTCGCCAGCGGGGGCGGCGGCGGCAGTACCCTCGGCGGCGCGGGCGGCAGCGGTGGCTTGTCGTCCTCCGGCGGGTCAGGCCCGCAGGCCTGTTCGGGGACTGCGCCCTGGAGCACCGGCACCGGCGATGTCCAGATCGCGGTGGATGCGAGCAAGAAGGGATCGGCGTGGAGCCGCTTTTACGAAAAGGGCGTGGCTTGCGACCATGCCAACACCCTGTTGTCGACGGCCTACGGCCGCAACGCTTCGGCGGCCCTGAAGAAGGGCCACGACTTGGCTGGCTTCCAGTACGTCCGATTTCACGGCGTCCTCAACGATGACATCGCTGTGTACAGCGAAACCAACGGCACGGCCGTGTACGACTGGACGCGCTTCGACCAGGTCTACGACGCGATCATCGCCGCCGGCATGCGGCCCATCGTCGAGATCAGTTTCACCCCTTCGGCGATGGGCAGCGCGAACACCATCCTCACATCGCTTTGGTACAACAACAAGTCGCCCAATATTTCCAAGCCCAAAGACTGGACCAAATGGGAAGCCTTCATGGCGGCCATCGTCCAACACCTCGAAAGCCGCTACGGCGCCGATGAGGTCCGCAGCAACTGGTTCTTCGAGGTGTGGAACGAGCCGTCCTGGATGTACGCTGGCGGCGACAACGGTTACAACGAGCTCTATGGGCACACCGCCAAGGGTCTCGCCGCTGGCGACTCGGGTATCCGGATCGGCGGTCCGGCCGGTTCCGCCGGCGAATCCCCCGGCCTGATCGCGGGCTTGGTCAGCTACGCCAAGAGCAACAACTACAAGCTGGATTTCGTGTCCTTCCACTCGTACGCGAACGACAACAATCGTCCCCGGGCCGATGCCAGCTCCATGCTGACCTTCTACGATTCGATCAGCAGCACCCTCTCGTCGTCGAAGTTTACCGGCATCGTCATCAACGATGAGTATGGATCGAGCTTCGACACCGTCACGATCCGCGATAGCGAAGTTTCCGCAAGCTTCGTCGCCAAGACCGTCCACCTTGTGGGGACCCAAAGCAAGGCCGGCCCGCCCTTCATGTACGCCTGGTGGGCCATCTCGGATCTGTACGAGGAGATCGACACCGGTACCGCGACGGCATTCCGCGAGGGCAACTATGGCCTTCTTCTCAAAGGCGATCCGGCAATTCCGGTGTCTTTCGATGTGGCCAAGCCTGTCTTCAACGCCTTTCGGCTGTTGCACATGATGGGCGACACGCAGCTTTCGGTCAGCGGCGGAACCACGAACGACGGGGTGAACGCCGTGGCGACCGTTTCCAGCGACGGCAGCGCCATCCAGGTGCTGGTCTACAACCACGTCAACGACGAGACCGGGGATTCCTCGACGGGCAGCCAAGTTCGGCTGACGGTCAGTAATCTGCCGTGGTCCGGGACCGTCAACGTGCGCCACATCATGCTCGATCGTACCCATGCCAACGCGTACCAGACCTGGGTGGGCCTGGGCAAACCGGCCAAGCCGTCGCAGAGTCAATGGACCACCATCGCCAGCGCGGCCGAGCTTTGCACCTTCAGCGCGACCACGACCGGATCATCGTGGACCGTGACCTACCCGCAGAACGTCTACGGCGTGAGTCTCTTCACACTGTCGCCCTGAGAGTTCCGACCCCTAATAGAACGTGTAGTACCCGCTCAGCATGAAACGGTCGTTTTTCGCCAGCTGGCCGTCCCCGTAGGTGTCAGTCATATGTGCGAACTCACCGGCAACATTCACGGGTCCGGTCACGTTGACATAGGCGACTAGATCCCAAAGGGTGTATTTGGTGACGATCTGTGCGGGGGCAAGGCTATAGCTGGCGATGTTCGCGGACTTGGCGTAGCCATAGTTGGCCGCGATCCAAACCCGCCCGGACGGCGGAAGGTAGTACTGTCCACCCACGAAAAAGGTCTGCCACTGAATTGCATGCAGCACGCCGCCCGTGTCGTAGGTCACCAGGCCGTTGTCGATGTCCTGTGGCCAAGTCGGGGCAGGGCTGAGGGCATCCGGATTTGGCAGTGCGGGGAATCCAGCGCCCCCCATGGTTCCGGGGGCGTACAGGTCGGCGATACCTCGACCGTTGGTGTAGTTCGCGGTCAGGTTCAAGGCATTTCCCTTGTCGTCCAGCGATGAAGGTATGACTGGCAGAAAGGCATCGATTGAAATGCCACCAACATAGATGCCGTTCTGTCTAGCCGGTGCAGCTGTGAACTCGGAAACCTTTAGCCTGCGATACGCCCCCGACACTCCAATACTTGCCGGCATTTCCAGGAAGGCCCCGCCCGTTGCACCGAGAGCAAAGGCGCCCTTCCATCCACTCAGAAGCATCCGCACCCCTCCCTGGGCATCAGGGTATTCGCTGTTTCGCTGCGGCGGCCTTGCCGCGGCCGCCGCGACTTCTACACCTATGGGTTGCGTGAGAAAGACATGGCTCAGGCGGAATTGCAGGTTCCGTCCGTAGGGAACCCCGGGAAAGCCTGGGATCTGCACCGTCACGGGCAAGAACAAGGGCGCCCATCCGAACAATTGCCAGTATTGCCCCGCCAAGACGTCGACGTATGCCGATTCCACCTTGATCGCGGCGTGACGGATTCGCATAACCGGATTGCCGTAGGTTGCCGCCTCGGAGATTCCGTTCGGATTCGCACCATAGTTCGTCGGCAGTTGGTTGCCCCCGAAGTCCATCTCGAGGACAGCCGTCGCCTTCATTCCGTCCGCTTCGGGAGCCGCCAGTTTGAAGCCGAAGCGCGAGCCTCGCGCGTCGAAAATGGTCCGGCCGTGGCTACCTGCATACGTGCCCGGACGGGCGATCAGAAAATACCCTGGGCACCCATTGGCGAAACTCTGGGTCGAGTCGTGCATGGCATCGACTTCGAGGAAGCCGTAGAAAGTGGGGTTCCACTTTCCCTTCAGCGCCGTCGGGCCGCTTTCCAGGGGCGACGGTCCGACTGGTGCCGGCGGCTGTGGAGCAGGAGTCGAGCTGTCTGGAGCGGGAGACATCATCGTCGGCGCCTCGACAGCTTGCTGCTGGACGCTCGACTGGCTCGCTTCGCTCTCGGCCCCACCGGCGGGCGCTGGCGTCTTCCCCGCCTCTACCCCCGAATCGGAGGTCGTGGATTTGCTGGCCTTCTTCGGCGTTCGGGCAAGGGCTGTGGCCGGAACCAAGCCAAGGATCAGAACCCAAATCAAGGACCGATACTCTTTCGCATGCACGATAGACACTCTCCTGCCTTGCTGGCGCTCGACCGGTGTGGTCGCGTCCACGCACGTGGACCAACATACGCTCGCTGCCGATGCCCGTCACTTGTAACGGGGCATGATCAATATATTAAAGGTCTGAAATACTACATCATATCCAGGACGTTTGGCGAAGGAACCCTCTGCACGTCCGAATCAGAGCCGTTTTTTCAAGAATCGGGAGTAGCCGGAGCGTCTCGGAGCCGTGGGCGTGGCAGTGCGATCTGTAGCAGGGTCGCGAGCAATACCACACTCACGCAGCCGATGACGTTGTACCAAAGGAAGCTGATGTTCGTGCCCACGAACACGCTGACGACGATGGTCTCGGCGGCGATGGCGGCCAAGAACACCGCGGTCCCGCGAACCACGCGGCGGGAAAACGCCATCAGGAAAATGCCGAGGATGGTGCCGTAGAAGAGGGAGCCGAGGATGTTCACGGCCTGGATCAAATTGTCGAGCAGCGAGGCGAAGGTCGCGAACAGGACGGCAAGCACGCCCCAGCCTGCGGTGAACCACTTGGCCGCCCGGACGTAGTGCGCGTCGGAGGCATCCTTGCGCACGCTGCAGCGGTAGAAGTCCACCACGGTGGTCGATGCCAGGGCCGACAGTTCGCCGGCCACGGCCGACATGGCCGCGCAGAAGATGACCACCAGCAATAGGCCAACCAGCCCGCGCGGCAGGTTGCGCATGATGAACGACAGGAAGATATAGTCGGTATCCTTGGTGTTGGCGTCGGGCAAGGCCTGGGCGATGATTTGCCTGGCCTCCATGCGAATCGTGGACGAGGCCAGCTCGGCCGAGCGCACCCGCTGTTCGCCGCTGATTATCGACGCGGGATCGTGCCGCTGCAGCGCTTGATCCAGCCGTCGGATCTCGGTTCGCTTGTGCTCGAAGGCGTCTATGTGCGCCCGTTCGAGGGCGGCGAGCTTGCCGGCAAAGGCCGTGTGCTTCGCACGCTCAAGCTCGGCCTGGTTGAAAAAGACCGGGGGTGCATTGAATTGGTAGAAGACGAAGACCATCACGCCCACGAACAGAATGAGCGACTGCATCGGTATCTTGACCAGCCCATTGAAGAGCAGGCCAAGTCGACTCTCGGTCGTGGAGCGCGCGCCGAGGTAGCGCTGCACCTGCGACTGATCGGTTCCGAAGTAGGCCATGGCCAGAAAAAAACCGCCCAGCAGCCCCGACCAAAGCGTGTAGCGCGCGCTTGGATCGACGGAGAGGTCGAGGGCATCGAGCTTGCCCAGCGTTCCGGCGATATGAAGGGCGTTGCGCAAGGAAACATCGGCTGGCAATCGTGCGACGACGAGGACGAACGCCACCACCATCCCACCCAGCATGACCAGCATCTGCTGCTTTTGCGTCTGACTGACGGCCCGCGCGCCGCCGATCACGGTGTATACGATCACGACGCCGCCAATGCCCAGGCAGGTCAGCCGGAAGGGCCAGCCCAGCACGGACGACAAGATAATGGCGGGCGCGTAGATGGTGATGCCGGCGGAAAGACCACGCTGGAGCAAGAACAAGAACGCCGTCAGTTGTCGGGTCTTGCGATCGAATCGGGTTTCGAGGAGTTCGTAGGCCGTGAAAACGCGCAACTGAAAATAGCGGGGCAAAAAGACAACGGACAGCACAATCATGGCCAGCGGCAATCCGAAATAGAATTGGATGAAACGCATGCCGTCTTGGTAGGCCTGACCGGGCATGGAGAGAAAGGTGATGGCACTGGCTTGCGTGGCCATGACGGACAGGCCGATGGTGTGCCACCTGTCTTGGTTCCCGCCGCGCAGGTAGCGGGCCATGTCCTGCTTGCCGCGCGCCTTCCAGACACCGTAACCGACGATGGCGGCCAGCGTGCCAAGCAAGACCACCCAGTCGAGTGCGCTCACCGGTAGATCCACGTACAGGCCGCGAACGCGGCGATTTCCAAGACCAGGGCGACGGCGACGATGAGATACAGCGCCGTCCAGCCGAGCGGTGGGGCCGAGGGCGGAGTCTCATCGGGCATTTTGTGCCTGTCCCGCGGCCAAGAGATTGGCGAACAGGCGGAAGGCGCCGGGAACGCCGGCGGGCAGCTGGCGGAAGAAGGCCAGGCCCGTGTAGATGTAGACGCCCTTCCCGTGGTGTGCCCACAAGATACCGCCGGCCTGAGCCGTCTCGCCGGGATCGCTCATGCTGAGCACGGTTTGGTAGCGCGGATCCCAGGTCGATGCGAAGTACAGCCCGCGCTCTTGGACCCAACCGTCGAAATCACGATCGGTGATCCGATTGGGGGCGCCAAGAATGCGCTGTTCGGAAAGAATAAATGCGACCGCCGCGGTTTCGTCGGTCACCCGCTCGCGGCCAATCTCGAAGGGAAAGGGACCGATGGGCGTCGTCAGCGGGGCAAGACGATTGTTGGTGTTGTACTGGACGACCAGCGTGCCGCCGGCATGCACATAGGCCATGAGGGCAGGGTGGGCGCGGCGGAGTTTTTCGTCGGTGTTGTAGGCGCGCACGCCGATGACGATGGCATCGAAACGGGCCAGGGCGGGACTGCCGGGCACAAGGTTCGCCAGCACATCGTCGCCGATCAGTGTGACCTCGTAACCCACCTGGCGAAGCGCGGCGGGGACTTCGTCGCCGGGCCCGGGGACATAGCCAATCTTGCTTCCTTGCCGATCGATGGGGAAGGAGACCAATCGCACGTCCGAGCGGACGAGCAAGGTCTGGACCGGAATGTGGGCGTGCTCGATGTGGCTTACCCCCTGCGAGAGATGAAGCGCACCGACGTCAACTCCTACGTCGGCCACCGCGCGCAGGGTGCCCGTGGTCGCGCCTTGCGGGCCGCTGGATGCGGGCGGCTGAATGCGGAAGGTAAGCTCGACCTCTTCTCCCTTGGCAGAAAGCGCGAATGCGTGCGCGGCAGGCGTCGCCGACCAGCCCGCCGGAGTCTCCAAGCGAAGCGTGCCGGCGACCGAGGGTGCCCCGGCCGCCAGGCGGACGCCGAGCGTGCGCGCCTCGCCGCGCGGGAACATGAGAACCTCGGTTGTGGGGCGTACGGAAACCGCGGGCGTGACTTCGAGAGGACGGGTGCGCTCGCCCGCCACCGGGTCGGTCCACTTGAAGGTGATGGGCCGGCGGACGACGACGGAACGTTTGTCGATTTCGAACACGAGCTCGACCTGCAAGGCCGGCTCGGCCTCGGCCAGACCGATGAGCGAAGGATCCTGCACGCGAAACAGGCCCGGCTCGGGCGGCAACGCCAGCCAATACGGCGTGGTCAGAGGCAGATCGACTGGCACGCGCAAAACTTGCTTCACGTCAGCCGTGCCGAGCGCTTTGGCCACCTTCACGACGGTGGCGCCTGGGGCACCTGGGGCACCTTGCGGGTCGACGATCTCGCCGCCCAGGAAGCGAACCTCGCGCAGGGCGATCTTCGCCGGCGAGCGGTTGACGGCCGTCGCGGTCACTTCGATGGAGGTGCCTGGAACGACCCGAAAGTCGGCCGCGGTCGCTTCACTGTAGAGTCCCGCGCAAGCCACGATGAGGTCACGGACCTCGGCCTTCTTCTTTGCGCGCCAGCTTGCATCGGCAACGCCGTCCAAGGCCTGATCGATTTGTAGCAAGGCCGGAATGGACTTGTACGGGGCCGCCGGGTCGAACGTACGCGAAGCGCGCTCGACAAGGCGCTTGAGCGCGGACGCGCCCTTGAAGCGAGACCACGAGAAGTCGAATCCCTCAATCACGGAGTTGTCGGACGGTGGCACGGAATCGGACTCTGCGAGCAGCTTGAAATACTCGATAATGGGTCCGCGCGTGCGTGCGACCCCGAATCCCTGGCTCTTGTGCATGCTGCGACTGTCCGCGGCCAGCTCGCCATAGGAAATGCCGAGCAAAGGACTGTAACCGTTCACATCCATTTTGAGAAAATCCGACATGTCGTCGTCGGGCTTGATGCTCCATGAGGAGCGGTTCCACAAGATCCTGCGCGCCTGCCACGGCTGCACCTCGGCGTTCAGTTGCTCGGGGTGGAAATCCGCATCCGCCGCCGCGCGAAAAGCCTCGAGCGCAAGCTGGGCCGAGGCGGTGTGGTGCCCGTGCGTGTCGGTCAGCTCGGGCGAAAAGCGCGTGACGATGACGTCGGGTCGAAACCGGCGAATGACCTGGACGATGTCGGCGAGGATCGCATCCTTGCCCCAGATGCGCAGGGTTTCTTCCGGATTTTTCGAGTAGCCGAAGTCGCGCGCCCGGGTGAAAAACTGTTCGGCCCCGTCGATCCTGCGCGCCGCCAGCAACTCCTGCGTGCGAATCACGCCAAGCTGCGAATTTTGCTCGGAGCCGATCAGATTCTGCCCGCCATCGCCACGCGTGAGCGAGAGATAGGCCGTGCGCACCAGCTTGTCCTTCGACAGATAGGCGAGCAGGTTCGTGTTTTCGTCGTCGGGATGGGCGGCCACGTAAAGGACGCTGCCCACCACCCCCAGCTTGCGCAGGCCAAGCTGAATCTCGGCCGCATTGGGCTGGGACGGCGTGGGGCCGGCGTTGGCCTCGATGGACGTGAGGGACATGAGCATGATCGCAATCGGTAGGAAGAAGCCAAGCCTCCCCCGGCGCAAGCGAGCTCGGCCGAGTATACTGAACGCCAACAGTGGGCTGTGCATTTTCCAATTCCTACCTCGCAGGTGAGCCTGCTGCACATGCGTTCTTCGCGCCTCGCTTCCGGGATCCGGAGGCGCGGATCGCGCGCGCCCGACTTGCCGCGGAGCGCGTCGTGCCGCCGACGGTGCTTCAGGTCTTGCGCGAGCAGCAGGCCAGCCTGCCGCCCAGTGCGGCCCGCCAGGCCAACCTGGACAGGCTGGCCGCGGGGCAGACTGCCGTCGTCGCCACAGGCCAGCAGGTCGGCCTCTTTTTGGGGCCGCTCTACGCGTTCTACAAGGCGGCCTCGGCCATCGCCGTGGCACGCGCCATCGAGGCCGAATCGGGCGTTCGCTGCGTGCCGCTCTTCTGGCTGCAAACCGAGGATCACGACTTCGAGGAGATCCGTTCGTGCACGGTCGCGGGGCGAGATGGGGAGCCGATTCGTCTTGTTTTGCCTGATGATGGCGGCGCGCGCGTCTCGGTCGCCCAGCGTACGCTGCCCGCTCAGGTGACCGAGCTGCTCGACACGTTGGCTGCGGCCCTCGAACCGGGACCTGCGGCCGAGGAGACGCTCGCACTTTTGCGCGACCACTATCAACCGGGCCGATCCATGGCCGCCGCCTTTGCACAGGTGATGGCCGCCGTGTTCGCCGACGAAGGGTTGCTGGTCTTTAGTCCTCGCGAGGCGCGCGTGGCCGAGCAGGCCGCGCCCCTCTACCGCGTCTGCATCGACGATTGCGAGGCTATCGAGGCACGATTGCAAGAGCGGCACGCCGCCTTGGCCGCGGCCGGCTTCGACGAACAAGTGGCGGTTCGCGAGCGAGGCGCGCTGATTTTCTTCCATCGCGACAGCGAAAGTGGCCGTCGTTTTCGCATCCAGCGCAAGGTCGCGAGCGCCGGCGAGACATCTTGGTCTTGGGCCTTGGCGGGCAGCGCGGAAGTTATCGGCCACGACGAGCTCCTGCGCACGCTCGCGCGCTCGCCCCTACGCTTCTCCACCTCGGCCCTGCTGCGGCCTATTGTCCAGGATACCCTGCTGCCGACGGTGGCCTACGTGGGCGGGCCGGGCGAGATCAACTACTTTGCCCAGCTTTCACCGCTGTACGCGCATTTCGGCTTGACGCCGCCCCTGCTCGTGCCGCGCGCGCGTTTTCGTTGCGTGGACGCCCGCGCGCGCAGGTGGCTGGGGCAGCTTGGGCTGAGCGCCGCGGATCTGTCGGCGCCACCGGACGAGCTGCGCGCACGCCTGCCCGCGACCATTCCCGAGGGAGCGGCCGATCCCAAGGAGCTGCGGACATGGGTCGCAAAGCAGATCGCGCCGACGGTGGAAAAGATCGTCAGCGCCGTCGAGGCGGCTGGTACGCATCTGCAGCGGCCCGCCAAGCGCGTTCGTGCCAGCGTGGCGCATGGGCTGGGGCGCTTGATCGACCGCTATGCCCGCACGCTGGTGGAGCGCGACGAAGTGACCGCGCGCCGAATCCGTCGACTTGAGCTGGCCCTATTCCCGAATCGGACGCCGCAAGAGCGCGCCTACGGTTGGCCATCCCTGGCGGGTCGCGTGGGGATCGGGGCACTCAAGCGCCTGGTGCTGGAAAGGCTAGGTACCGTCGGTCCCTTCACGACCGACGTTCAGGATTTGGAACCATGATGGTTTCGCGGTCGAGCTTGCGCATCGGAATCGCCTGCTTCTCCTCCTTCGGCGGAAGCGGCGTGGTGGCCACGGAAATCGGCATGGCGCTCGGCCGCCGCGGCCATCGCGTGTGCTTCCTCAGCGACAAGCCGCCGGTGCGTCTGGATCCCGCGTCCCCCAATGTCACCTATCACCAGGTCGAGCCGCTCGATTATCCCTTGCTGGCCGAGCGCTCCTACGCTCTGGCGCTAAGCGCCAAGATGATCGAAGTGGCGCGGACGGAGAAACTGGACCTCTTTCATCTGCATTACGCCATCCCACACGCTGTGAGCGGCTTCCTGACTCGCCAGGTACTGGGGACTTCGTCGCCCAAGATGGTGACCACGCTGCACGGGACCGACGTTTCGATCGTCGGCTCGGATCCTCGCGTCCAGCCCCTTGCCCAGTTCGTCGTGCGCCAAAGCGACGCCATCACCGCGCCTTCGCGTTGGCTGGCCGAGGCGGCCTACCAGGAGCTTGGCCTCTCCCGCAACGTGGCCATCGAAGTGATTCCCAACTTCGTGGACACCGATGTTTTCCGTCCGTCCGATGCGCACGCAGAGCGCGTCCTCAAGGCAGGACTTGGCGAGCGCCCGCGCGTGCTCACCCACGTTTCCAATTTCCGCCCGCTCAAGCGCGTCGACGATGTGGTGCGAATCTTCGCGGCCGTGCGGGCCGAGATCCCGTCGCGACTCGACCTGGTGGGCGAGGGTCCCGAACGCTCGCGCATCGAGGCCTTGGTTGCCTCTCTCGGGCTGGCGACGCACGTTCGCTTCCTGGGAGAGAAGGACGACCCGATCGCGATCTTGCAGCAGAGCGACCTGTTCTTGTTGCCCAGCCAGACCGAGAGCTTCGGCCTGGCTGCTCTCGAAGCCATGGCCTGCGGCGTTCCCGTGGTGGCCTCCGATGTGGGCGGAGTTTCGGAGGTCGTGGTGGATGGCGAGACCGGTTTCCTGGCCGCGCCCGGCGATGTCGCTGGCATGGCCAAACACGCGCGACGCCTGCTCACCGACCACGAGCTTTGGCGGCGTCTGTCGCGCGAGGCGCGCCACGTGGCCGAAACGCGATTTCGCCTGGCACCGGCGGTGGATCGCTACGAGGCCATCTACCGGCGGGTGCTCGGGGGATGAATAGTGCGGGCTAGTGGACCGGCCAGCCCTGCGCTGCTAGGTTGGCACCATGAAGCCCCGGGCCAGCACCAGCGATGCCGACTACACCAAGTGGCTGAGACGCCAGGAGTCTCTGTGGTGGAAGCGACTGCTCGACGTGCAGCGCCCGTACCGTCGCCATCTGCGCTCGCTGGATCTGGGCCTGGTCTTGGACGTCGGTTGTGGTTTGGGGCGGAATCTTCACAACTTGGCTGGCAAGGGGGTCGGCGTCGATCACAACCCCGAGTCGGTTGCCACGGTTCGCGAGCGAGGCTACACCGCGTTCCTTCCGCAGGAATTCCTTGCCTCGGAGTACGGCCGTCCCGGGCGTTTCGATTCTCTCCTGCTTTCCCACGTCGCCGAGCACATGCACTTCGAAGAGGCCCGCGAGCTGGTCGCTACCTATCTGCCGTTCATACGAATCGGTGCGCGCGTCGTGCTCATCACGCCGCAGGACGTGGGATTTCGCTCGGATCCGACGCACGTGGAATTCTTCGACTTCGATGCGCTCACGCGCCTGGCCACCAGCCTGGGATTGGAAGTCGAGAAGCACTACTCCTTCCCCTTCCCGCGCTTCGTCGGGCACTTGTTCAAACATAACGAGTTCGTCTTGCTGGCGCGCAAGCCGCAGATGGGGTGAAAAACCTTCTTACAGCATTCTCATGATCGCCGGTCCAAACGTCTTCACGAGCAGGGCAATCCCTGCAAACCCTAGTGGCAAATATAGGACGCGCCTGAAACACCGATCCGATATGCGTTTGTAGATAGCCACCCCAAGGAGCGTGCCGGGAAACACCGCAGGTAGGCCCAACATCAAAAGAAACAAGAACTGACTGTTCAAGTAGGACGGATGCAGCCATGCGACCAAAGCCAGCGCGTAAATCTGGGACACGATGAGGTACGGCTGTAGAACCGCACGATGTTGCGCCTTGGACAAGCCACGCAGACCGATCCAGACGACCACCGGTGCCCCGGGAAAAGCCGTAAATCCACCGATGGTGCCGCCCAAAAGACCGACCGCGATGCCGGCAAGTGGGCTGTCCAAACCGCGCAGCTTGAGGTTCGGAGGTTTCAGCAATGAGTAGGCTGCGTACGCGGTGAGCAGGATTCCGAACGTCGCCATCAGCTTACCTGGCGGAAGATGCGCCAATAGCCAAATCCCGAGCGGTGCCCCCGCCAGGCCACCCAACATGCATGGCCCTGGCGCGGCCCACAGCTCCTTCAACGACTTCGGCATCTCATCCCGCAGCTGACCGGCGGAGAGCAACTGGTTGCCCGTCGAGAGCGACTGAAAGAGTGGAACCTGAAGGGTGGGCGTCAGGAAGAGCAAGCTCGCGGCTCCGATCGCGGAGAAACCGAAGCCCGAGAATCCGCTCATGAGGCCCGAGAGAAACGAAATCACGACCAGGGAAATCAACTCGCGGGCGCTTAGTCCCACAGCGCTCGGAGCGGTCGAGCGGGCCATCATGATTACTACGGCTATCAGAAGGGCCGCGACTGGGAGCAGCAACAGTGTGGTCCTGATTGCGGTGGCCGCCGACCCCGGTGAGCTCGCCGGCTGGCGGTCGACTACGATCGGCGATGGTCTGGTCGGCCACGCCAGGCCGCATCGTATGGCGGCGCTGCTGTCGGAATGGGCGACGATAGTGGGTATTCCTTCCACCTCGATGCTGCGGCGACTGGAACGGGCGTCGATGCCTGAGCCCTGCTTCGATTTTCCTTTCAGCATTGCTACTCCGTAGTTCCAATATGCAAAAAAAAGACACACACTCACTCACGACGACACGCCCGTGAGCTTCTTGCCGCGACCAATTGACAAAGACGACCACACTGCGGTGCAGAGCCCTGCTCTTACCCGCAGTGTTCTTTTTATCTAGAGCCGTTGCCTAATTGTCCTGTTCACAGAATCCGTAGTTGCACGCCGGAGCAGTCGCCGGGCAGTCATTGTTGGTCGTGCAAGTCGGGCATGATGCATGGCTAGTCGTGCGGAAATCGAAGAAGCAACCGCATCGGAACTTGGATGTATTGGCTACAATTGGGCCCATCTCGGTCTCGCGGGCCACCTTCATCGCGCATTGCGGGACCAGTGAGGCGTCGATCATGGCTGCAACCAAGGCCTGATCGAGCTTGGGTAGCGAGAATTGCGTTACGAAGGCCCCTGCTGCTGCAGAGGGCATACCGTTGATGCTGGCCGTGTAGAATTGAACGTAGCCCCAGAGGGGGTAGTGCCCATCCCGCACGTTCGCTTTGTCTTTCGAGGCGAGAGTGGAGTCTGGCAGGAATCCCGACAACTGACCCTGGCCCTGCAGGTACAAAGCACGTAGGTTGCCGCGGTTGCTGTCTGCATAATCGATGGATACGATACCGATGGATTCCTCGGGGGTTGCTGAAGTCGTCAGTGCAGTGACGCTGCCAGCAGGCGAGAGACGGTCGACTCCCCAGAAGCCTGACCGCGGCACATTGATCAGCTGAGCCGTCAGGGCGACCGCCGCGGCGCCGGAATTGCGGATCGAGTAATACGTGGGATCGATCCACGGGGTAGCAGGGAGCCCAGTGGGCAAGGGATTCTGGCCGCCCAAGCCGAAAACAAGGTGAGCCGCCTCCACGCTGATGGAGGTCTGCTGGGAAGCCGCGGGGACGATGATACCGAACGTGACAGCAGGACCCAAGTAGCCGGCCACCGCATCACCCGGCTGATAGGCCGGATTGCACACCGTCGAGAACAGATCGGATACACCCACGTCGACGACTTTGCCCTCGGGGTCGAGCGTACAATTGACCGATTTGCCCGAGTCGTCGTAGTAGAAGGCATAGACTGCTGCCTTGGTCGCCGTCCCGGGCGTGTCTTTGATGATGCTTGCCGTGGGATCGAATGCAGCGCTCACGCCGGTGCACGAGCTGCCGTTCAAGAACACGCCGCGATAGGGCGGATTGCTGGCTGCGAGCAGCGGCGTGACTTGTTTGAGCATCGGCCCGAAGTCGGCTGCCCCGGTCATATAGATCACGTTGGGCCCGGCATCTGCGCAGCGGACGGTGGGCGGCGGGACGGCGGTGATGGCTGCGGTCGGCGTGCTGCCCGGTTGCGGAGGCACCGGGTCGGGCAGCACAAAGCCACGCGTGCAAAGCCCCAGCCTCCCGCAATTGTCGAACGGAGTTTCGTCAGCGGTCGTACATGCGTTCAAATAGTCCAGGGTCGTCGATGGGCTCCCGGCAAAGCAACCCTTCGGGCGCAGGCTGGAGTTCACGCATACGTTTTGCTTACAAAAGACGGCGGTCGTTCCCGTCTGGTATTTTGCGCAGTCGCCATCTGTACTGCATTGCACGGCATCTCGGTCGAACATCACGCTACACGCGCTCGTCAGCGGCAATAGAGCAGCCAACGCGAATTTCAGGGCTGGGTTCATCTTCGCCACGTATCCTCTCGCAGCAGGGTTCACAACGCTTGCGACCGTGTTGCAATCGGCAGGTGGGGCGAGTTCTTTAGCCCCTGGTGCGTGAAATCTGAAGGCACGATGCTTCACGAGTATCCAGCCGCAGCCAGCAACCCTCGGACGTAAGCGCCGCTCGTCGAAAATGCGACGTAAATCCGTCCTCCAAGGGTGCTGACGAGTCGCAGCACTTAAACCATCTGGCATGTCGCGAAATCTTCGTGGTGACTCACGCTTTTGCGTTCGGAGGCTAAAGGAATGGTTTCGGCCATCCGATGCCTCGGTATCGCGATTGCGCTGACTCTTCTGCGGAAGGCAAGGGAATACGATGGTGAACAAGACGCCGCTTCGTTTGGTTGCAATGGAGGAAAATCTCCCGGCGGATGCGGATGACGACCGGGACGCTGCCCCCCTCGAAATAATGACCGAGAACGACGCGATCACGCGGAAGGTGCCCGAGTCCGACGTTATCGCCGCGGCAGAGGACAACCTGGTCAAGGCGAGGAGTCTTCCCAACTTGAGGATTCTCCTCCCCTCAGTCGCGGTCGCCATCGTCATTGTGGTGGCAATCGCTGTCTTCGCCACGATGGCAAAGAGCAAGTCCACTGGCGCCCCGCTCGGTACTACCGCGGCTTCGAGCTTCGCGCCGCAGCCCCAAGCGCAGCCGCCCGCGACTCTCGCAGCACCCGTGCTACCTTCTCCTTCTCAAGCCACAGCTCCGACTGAGACCATCCGTCTGGAAATCACCGCCGAGCCCGCGGAAGCCGAGCTCAGTCTGGATGGCAACGTGCTCGCGGGCCATCGGCTGAGGCTGGAGGTGCCGAAAGATCGGGGCATTCACGTTCTCAGCGCTTCGGCGCCTGGGTATGTTCCATTCAATCAACAGGTCAGCTTCTCGAACGACGTGGTTCTGACGGTTAGTCTGCGACGAGGCCGCACACCTGCTCCCCATCAGGCGGCGAAACCACGCGCATCCCAGATCGAGGCAAGACCCAGGAGCACGGGCCACCCCGCGGCGATGCAGCCGGGCCGGGTGCTGGAACCGGGCATGAATCTGGAAGGTCCATCCCCGCGGCCCATCTCCAAACCGATCGACGAAAGGAATCCGTACAAGCCATGAAGACACTGGTCATTGCCCTATCCGTGGGAGCGACGTTGCTCTTTAGCGTTCAAGCGACCATGGCGCAGTCCTACGGCGCTCAGAATGCGGACTCAGAGCGGGCGGCGGTCAGGTTTCAGCAGGCCGTCGAGCTCTACCGCGAGGGAAGCTACGAAGGCGCGTTGGCTGAATTCCGCAAAGCCTACCAAATCAGCCCGTCCTACCGCGTGCTCTACAATATCGCGCAGACGCAGTATGCGCTTCACGACTTCGTGGGCGCGTACAAATCCCTCATGCAATACATGAGCGAAGGCGGCGGCGAGATCCCTGCCGACCGCCGCACACAGGTCGATGAGATGTCCGCGAAGCTCGAAGAACGGATCGCCCATCTGCAGATTTCCACGAACCTGTCGGGGGCCGACATTCGAGTCGACGGCCTCAGCGTTGGAACCTCACCCCTACCGGGGCTCGTCTCGGTCAATGTGGGAACACGAAAGGTGAGCGCGTTCAAGGCTGGCTCTCCCGAGGTGGCCCACGTGCTTACCGTGGCTGGCAAAGAGACTGTGAGAGTCGAGCTCAAGATCGACGAGCCAGGCGTCACCCCGGTAAAGGTCGGGTCGAGCGCCTTGCGCGATCCAGTCTTGGTGTCGCCGCCCGCAGCCTCCATCGCCAAGACGCAGGCGCCAACCACACCAGGTCGAACCGCCTTGATCGTCAGTCTGTCGACGACCGCGGCGCTGGCCGTCGGAACCGGCGTGTTCGGCTACCTGGCGCTCGGTGCCCAGAAAGATCTGAAAGACCAGATCAATACCTATCCCAACACCAAAGCCACCATCGACAATGCGCGTACCAAGAGCAAGAACTTGGGATATGTCACCGATGCCTTTGGTGCTGCCACGCTCGTCTCGGGCGGGGTGGCCCTTTACTTCGCGATCACCCAAAGCGGCGGTTCGCCAAAGCCCAAGAAAGCAGTCGGCCCCATCGTGCTCGCGCCTACCGTGGGTGGAATGGTCGTGCAAGGGGCCTTCTGAGCGCACACGCTCTCGGATCCTCCAATTGCCGAGGCCGCCGCCGAGTCCTAGCTCAGCGAAACACGTAGGCCAGGCCCATGGCCCACTGAAAGTCGAAGGAGGGCAACTCCACCGTGGCCACGCGGCCGCCCGTCACCGCGTCGAAGGCGATGGTCTGGGGGAAGAGCCATTTGTAGGCTCGAACATCGGTCCAGATGCGCATGCGCCGCCACGGAAGGGCGAGGCGCACGCCTGCGACAAGGCCACCAGTAAGCGCCTCCGAACCCTGGTCGACGCTGTAGCCATCCGCCGACGCAAAGGTGTAGGCCCCGGCGAGGCCCAGGTCGGCAGAGACGACAAGGCGGTGCAGGGTGAGACGACCATTGACGGCGACGTTCGCGGCGGCGCGAGTCCAACGGGTCGTGCCGAGTGCGGCAGCGCTCTGGCGTTGCGCAGGCAGCGTCAGACCCACCAGCCAACCCAGGCCGCGCGGGGCGCGGGTCTCGACGAAGTCGATGCGCACGCCGGGTTCGATCCCGCCCGAGACTGACAGCAGGAATCCCGCTCCAAGCTCGCGCTCGGCGACGGTAGCGACAACCGATGGAGTCGAGACCGTCGGGGAAGCCCGCACGGGAACTTCGCTGTGGGTGCCGACGGTCTGCCCGCGTAGCACCGGTGGCCCGGCCGCGTCGCTGGCGAGTTGGCCCGTCCAAGTGACGATGACCAATGCCACCGTGGTGGCGCGCAGACCACAATCGTCGGCCAGGTGCAGCCGTCGCGGCGTGGAAGATCCGTCGGAGATGAGCTCCACGGCTAGTGTGTCTGCCGCGGTCTGGACGCGAACCATGCCGGTCGGCCACTCGGCGGGCGGGACAAGCGTCGCCAGCGCGTCGAGGACAGCCGGTCCCGACGGACAGGCGGAATCGCTTTCGATCGTCAGCCGCGGCTCGGCCGATCCGCCAACTTCGGGCGGCTCCGCAGCGGCCGCAAACGGAAACACATCTCCTCCTAACAGCAGGGCGATGCGAAACCAGGTCGCCAACCCGAGCGTCGCCATGCTAGGGGCTCTCGCCCAGCAGCTGTGCCACTCGAGCAGCAAAGCGACCGTCGTGAAAACGGCGCCAGCACTCGCGTAGATCGGCACGCGCGCCGGCATCGTCTCCGAGGTGGCTGCGCGCGGAGGCTCGGTCCCATAGGGCACGCTCGAAGCGCTCGCGCAGCTTGGCCGAGGTGGAAATGCCCGATGCGGCTTCGTACGCGAGCCGGTCGCGCACCACGACCTCGAAGTCCTGCAGCGCCTCCCGCCATCGTCCTGCGGCCGCCCGCAGCTCGCCGCGAACCAGACGGCTCTCTTCACCACCCGCCGCGCCCGAGGCGGACGCTTGATTCAGCTCGGCGAGTGCGGCTCGCTTCTGGCCGAGTGCGAGCAATGCCTCGGTTCGCAGACGGGTCGCCTCGGGTAGCAGGCTTCCGCCCGGGAACTGGTTTACGTACTCGTCGAGCACTGCCAAGGCGCTCCCGGGTCGGTGTTCGGAGCGTAGGCTGCGAACTGCACGCGACAGCAGCGCCTGCTCGCTGGGAGAGGGCGTGACGGCGTCTCGGGCGGAGGACGCCATCGCGGGTATCGAGGGAGCCGCAGGCGGAAGCGGGGGTTCGGGTTGCGTAGGTGGCGGCTCTAGCATGGCCACCCGCAGGAGCGATCCGCCGGTAGGGGCCACGGCCAGAGCGGACGCGGCCGATGGGCCGGCTGGGAATGGTTCGGTGGCGGGCGCTGCCCGGGCGATGGGAGCGCGGGCTGGCAAAGCCCCATTTCGGGTGGATGCCGAACCGGCCTGCGGCTGCGGTGCGGAGGGCTCTGGCGGCAAGAGTGGGGATTTGTCGGCTTCGTCGACGAGGCGAGCCAGCTGCGGAGATACCCGGCGATGCTGCGTGCGCGGCGCGAGCGCAACAGGACTGATGTTCAGCACGGGCTCGGTCTTCCGCTCCTGCCACAGATGGAGGATGGGCTGCGCGACGGCGCCCACCAGACCGCCGGTCAGGAAAACGACGCCGCCTAGGATCGCCACGCGCAGATGACGACGTCGCCATGCCGACCTCCTGCGCAGCGAGCGCCGGATGCGCGTCTTCAGCTGGGGCACGGGATCCTCAGGGGCAGCGATTGCACTACGAACCAGACGTGCCACGTTGGCCGGGTCGTTCTCCCGGCCGAGCTTGACGAGTCGGATGTGTTCAGAGCGCAACCGCCTCATGGCTTCTGCTCGTGGGTGAGGGACTCGAACAACTTGGCGCGCCCTCGGTGCAAGCGGACCCATACCGTCCCGACGCTGACACCGGTCAGCTCGGCGACCTCACTGCAGGAAAGACCGTCGATGTCGTACAGGATGATCGCCGTCCGATAGCGGTCGGGCAGCCGGTCGAGGGCGTCGTAGAGCTGCGCATGCGCTTCCTTCCTCTCTATTTCCTGAAGAGGGGTCGCGGGAGCAGGCAGAGTGGCCACCATCTCGTCCTGGCGGCGACGGAAGAGGAGTCCTCTGAGAAAACCGCGGCGCATGCGGCTACGCACCACGTGGTGGGTTATTCGAAACAGCCAGGTCCTCATGCTGGCATTGCCTTGGAAAGCGAGAACCCGCTGGAGCGCGACCACGAAAACGTCATGCACCATGTCCTCGATGTCGGCGGTGGGGCCGGCCAGGCGGCGCGCCCAGCGCGTGACATCGGCCGCATGCGCGTCGTAGAGCGCGTCCACGGCGTCGACGGGAGAGGGCCGCTCAGCCGTCGGTTCTGGCTTGACGAGATGGAGTGCCATCCGGCTTTCCTTCCTACCCCTTATTGTTCGACCAAGCTGATCCTTACCATTTCCAGACGATTTCCAACGAAATCCCGTAAGGACCTGCACCTTTGGTACATAAGCGAGGAGGCGTACCTATTGCGACAACTCACGCAACGGCGAAAGGACCAACCGAAATGAGACTACGCCTGGGAGCTCTTGCGCTCGCTCTACTGCTTCCGACTTGCGCGGATCAAGACGGAACGAACAAACCACCGGCGCCCCTTGAGACGTCGCGATCCGCGCTCGGCACGCCCCCTGCGTCGGAAATCGCCACCTGGACCCGAGTCGCTGGCGGCAGCTCCCCGGATCCCCGCGTGGGTCAGGCCGTGGCGTACGACAGCAGCCGCAAGCTGGTGATGGTGTTCGGTGGGGCTGCAGCCCTGTCGGGCGATACGCCAACTGTCCGACAGGATGTCTGGGAGTGGAACCCGGCCACGGGCGCCTGGCGTGACAGAACTCCCACGGGTGTCATGCCCGATGCTCGTTCCGAGGCGACGGTCGTCTACGACTCCATCCGCGACAGGTTTATCTTGTTTGGCGGCCGAGCCCGCAGCGGCTTGGACTATCAGGACACCTGGGAATGGAACCCGACCGATGGGACCTGGACTGATAGAACCGGTGCAGGTCAGACGCCGGACGCACGGGCGCGCCACGCGATGGTGTACGACCCGAAACGGAAGGTGGTGGTGCTGTTCGGCGGCGGAGGCAGTGTCCAAGGGACGGCGGCCAGCTCGTCGACAGACGTGGCCGCGATAACGACCGCCTTTGCCTCCACGTGGGAATATGAGCCAGTGAGCGCGGCGTGGACCGACCGCACCCCGGCCAGCGCTGCGGCTTCGCCGTCGGCCCGCTACGACACGGGCATGGTTTGGGACAGCGAGCGCAACATCGCTGTCCTCTTCGGCGGTATGCAGAAGAAGGCTGCCAGCGTGGATGGCTCGCCCAAGCAGGACACCTGGGAATGGAACGGCGAGGCCGGCACCTGGACCGAGCGTACCCTCGCTGGCAGCAAGCCCAGTCCGCGCTTCGGCCATGGCATGGCCTATGACCCCGGCCGCAGCAAGGTGGTTGTGTTTGGCGGCTACGACATCAACACCGGAGGAACGCAGAACGATCTGTGGGACTGGGAGCCGGGGGCGGGCACCTGGACCGAGCGCTCTGCTGCCTCTGCGACGGTGCCGTCGGCCAGAATCTGGGCCTCCTTGGTGCTGCTCACCGACAGCAGCCCTGCTCGAATGGAGCTCTTCGCCGGATCGGCCACGGCCACCAGCATGGGTGGAGCGGGTGCCGAATCGAGCAACTCTGCTGGGCCGTCCCTACTCAATGAGGTATGGGACCTGGACCCGGCGGCTGGCACCTGGACCGAGCGATCCCTTGGGGCGATGGGCCCGGCCGCCCGTTTCGGGCACGCCATGGCGACTGACCTGGACACAGGGAAGGTCTACATGTTCGGTGGGAACGACGCCGCCTCTGTCCCCCTGAATGATCTGTGGGTGTGGGACGGGACTGCCTGGAGCCAGTGCAAGAGCGCCAGCACGCCCCCGCCCTCGCGCTCGGACGCGGCGATGGCGTATGACCCGGTCCGCAAGTCGCTGATCGTGTTTGGAGGGACGGACGACCTGTCGCACAGCTCCCCCGCGGGCGTGTCCCCTGCGCTGAGTGACACCTGGGAATGGAATATCGCCCAGGCCGCTTGGACCACGCTCAAGGTTGTCGGCGCGCCGCCTGGTCGCTCAGGGGCTGTCATGGTGACGGACACCAAACGCAGTCGGATCATCATGGTGGGCGGTGGGGACTGGGGCCGTCTACCCTCTTGGATCGATTCGCCTGATTCGCAGAGCGCGTTGTTGAACGACGTCTGGGAGTGGAACGGCTCCACCTTGACCTGGACGGATGTTACGCCGCCTGTCGGAGCGCCCGGTCCCCAGATGGCATCGCCTGCCGTCGCCATCTGGGACACGGCTCGCAGCAAGCTGGTGGCCATGGACAACAACAGCAGCTTCCAGTTCTTCGAGTGGGATCCGTACTCGCATGCCTGGGCATCCACCTCCTACTTGGTCACGGGCCAGCCCGCGCCTTCATCCGGGGCCACCTTCGACTCCGCTCGGCGGCGAATGGTGGTTTTGGGCGACGACTCCAGCACTCTCGAGCTCGACACCGCCGCAGGGGAGTGGTTCTCGCGGGTTGAGCCTGTGGCCTTGCAACAGCGCAACCTGACCGCGATGGCCTATGACAACAAGCGTGCGGTGGTCGTGCTCTTCGGTGGTCTTGGAAATGGAGGCAATGCGCGCGACGACACCTGGGAATACCAGGTCACCGGCTTGGGCAACGGAACGGGATGTAGCAGCGACTTCGCTAGCCGCTGCGCCGGTGGCAACTGTGTAGACGGCGTGTGCTGCGAGTCCTCCACCTGCGCAGGGGCCTGTAGGGCTTGCAACGTGGCAGGGAAGCTCGGCACCTGCTCGGCGGTCACACCGGGGATGGCGGTCGCGGGAAGTTGCTCGGGCCAGACAGCATGCGACGGCACCGGCAAGTGCAAGGCGGCCAATGGCTCGATCTGCGCCTCCGGGACGGACTGCGCCAGCGGGTTTTGCGCGGATGGAGTGTGTTGCGATAGCGCCTGCAAGGGGATCTGCGTGTCGTGCAACCTCACCGACAGGGTCGGCACCTGTTCGCCCTACCAGGCCGGGAGCGATCCCGCGAAGGAATGCAGTGCAGGCACTTCGCCCTGCCAGTCGAGCTGCGACGGCCTCGGGGAGTGTGCCTTCCCCACCGCCACCTGCGGACAGTGCGGCCTGTGCAACGGGAGCGGTACCTGCACCGAGAACTACTATTATCCCCACTGCAGTGGCAACAGTGGCTCCGGCGGCTCTGGCTCCGGCGGCGGCTCTGGCTCCGGCGGCGCTAGCTCGGCCGGCTCCGGCGGCTCTGGCTCCGGCGGCAACTCTGGGGAAAGTGCTGGCGGCATCACAGGCTCCGTAGACGCAGGTGACTTCGACGGCTCGGCCGGCATGGGCGGCAGGGGCGGAAACGGCGGAAGCGGATCCGTGGACGCCGGTTCTGGCGGGGCGGCTGGCACGGGCGGCAGCGCGGGCATCGGCGGCGTGGATGGCGGCAGCAGTCTGCCCACGGGAGGGACCATCGGCTCAATCTTCGACGGCGGCATCTTTTCACCTGACGGCGGCGGCGTGCTTCCTGACGGCGGTGGAGTCAGCTCACCATCAGATTCCGGACTCGATGGTGGGGGTGTGGACTCCAGAATTGGGTTGGGCCGCGCAAACGGGAGTTGTTCGTGCGACCTGGGCAACACGTCGTCGTCGCATGCCGGGACCGGGTCGATGCTCTTGCTCGGCGGCTTGACCTGGCTCGCCCGCCGAGCCGGCAAGCGGCGACGAAGAGGTGCAAGCGCTTTTCGTAGCCCGTGTCGAGAGCGCGAGGCCGGAAGAAGGATCGAAATGAACCCACGCTTGGGAGCCCTTGCGCTCGCTCTGCTGCTTCCGACTTGCGCGGCTCACGACGGATCTGACAGCCCAGCGACGTCCGTCGAGACTGCGCGATTTGCGCTCGGCACCAACCCGCCGTCGGAAATCGCCACCTGGACCAGGGTGGCCGGAACCAACTCCCCCGATCCACGCGTGGGCCAGTCGGCGGCCTACGACAGTAGCCGCAAGCTAGTGATGGTATTTGGTGGGGCGGCAGCCCTGTCGGGCGATAAGCAGAGTCTCCGACAGGATGTCTGGGAGTGGAACCCGGCCACGGGCGTTTGGCGCGACAGAACCCCCGCTGGGGTCAAGCCCGATGCGCGTTCCGAGGCAGCCGTCGTCTACGATTCCGTGCGCGACAGGTTCATCCTCTTCGGCGGCCGAGCCGGCGGCGGCTCGAATTTCGAGGACACCTGGGAGTGGAACCCGACCGACGGGACCTGGACGGACAAGACCGGTGCAGGCCAGACGCCGGACGCACGGGCACGCCACGCGATGGTGTACGACGTGAAACGGAAGGTGGTGGTGCTGTTTGGCGGCGGACGCAGCATCCAGGGGACGACTGCGGCTGCCTCCACGGACGTGGCCGCGATCACGACCGCCTTTGCCTCCACCTGGGAATATGAGCCGGTGAGCGCGGCGTGGACCGACCGCACCCCGGCCAGCGCCGCGGCTTCGCCTTCGGCCCGCTACGACGTGGGCATGGTCTGGGACGGCAACCGCAATCTGGTGGTCCTCTTCGGTGGAATGCAGAAGCCGGATACCAGTGCGAGTGGCTCATTCAAGCAGGACACCTGGGAATGGAACGGTGAAGCTGGCACCTGGACCGAACGCACCGCTTCAGGCACCAAGCCCAGTGCGCGTTTCGGGCATGGCATGGCGTACGATCCTGGCCGCAGCAAGGTGGTGCTGTTCGGTGGCTGCGACGACAACGCCGGGGCAACCAAGAACGACCTGTGGGACTGGGAGCCCGGGACAGGCACGTGGACCGAGCGCTCCGTTCCCACGACGGTGCCTTCGGCCAGGGCGTGGGCCTCCTTGGTGTTGGTGACGGCGTTGCTGACGGACAGTAACCCTGTTCGCATGGAGCTCTTCGCTGGATCGGCCACGGCCGTCAGCATGGGTGGCGCGGGCACGGGCGCCGATCCGAACATCAGTCCTGTGTCGTCCCTACTCGATGAGGTATGGGATCTGACCCCAGCGGCCGGAACATGGAATCAGCAACCGGCCGGCACAGCAGGAGGGCCCGACGCGCGCTCAAGGCACGCCATGGCGACGGATCTCGGCACAGGGAAGGTCTACATATTCGGTGGGGAGGACGCCGCTGCCAAGCAGATGAACGATCTGTGGGTGTGGGACGGGACTGCCTGGAGCCAATGCAAGACCACCGGCGCGTCCCCGGCCCCGCGCGCGGACGCCGGGATGGCGTATGACCCGGCACGGAAGTCGCTGATCGTATTCGGCGGGCGCGATGCGGCCCTGGGCGCGGCCCCTTCGCTCAGCGATACCTGGGAATGGAATATCGCCCAGGCCACCTGGACCGAGCTCAAGGTTGTCGGCACGCCGCCCGGTCGCCTAGGGGCTGCGATGGTGACAGACGTCAAGCGCAACCGGATCATCATGGCCAGCGGTGCGGACTACGGCCGTCAGTCTCCCCAGAACGTCGAGCTGACCGACGTGTGGGAATGGAACGGCACCACCTTGACCTGGACGAATGTCTCTCCGCCTGTGGGATGGGGCGGCCCCCAGATACCCATCGGTGCCTGGGACACGGCTCGCAGCAAGCTCGTGGCCATGGAGGGCGAGACCGGACCCGAGTACTACGAATGGGATCCGAGCTCGCATGCCTGGGCACCCACCGCCATCGCGGACAAGATCGTGCCTGCCTCTGCAGCCACCTTCGATTCCACGCGGCGACGCATGGTGGCCTTGGGCCGCAGCTACGGCGCCGATCCTACGGGAACGACGACCTTCACACTCGAGTTGGACACGACTAGCAAGCTGTGGTTTGCACGAACTCTGCCTGCGGAATTGCAGCAGCGCAACTTGTCCGTGATGGCCTACGACAACAAGCGTGCGGTTGTCGTGCTCTTCGGTGGCGTTGGCAACACGGGCGGCGTGCGCGGCGACACCTGGGAATACCAGGTCACCGGCTTGGGCAACGGGACGGGCTGCAGCAGCGACCTCGCCAGCCAGTGTGCTAGTGGCAACTGCGCAGAGGGCGTGTGCTGCGAATCCGCCGCATGCACAGGGTCTTGCCAGTCGTGCAACGTGACCGGCCATTCGGGCACCTGCACGGCGGCGGCAGCCGGCACCCAGGTTGCGGGAAGCTGCTCGGGCCAGACGGCATGCGACGGCACCGGCCAATGTGCGGCTGCGAGCGGCACGGCTTGCACCTCAGGTACGGCTTGTGCCAGCGGGTTCTGCTCGGATGGTGTCTGCTGCGACAGTGTCTGCCAGGGCACTTGTGTGTCGTGCAACCTGCCCGGCAACGTCGGCACGTGCTCGCCCTACCAGGCCGGGAGCGATCCCGAGAAGGAATGCAGCAAGGGTACGCCGCCCTGCCAGTCGAGCTGTGACGGCCTCGGGAACTGCGCCTTCCCCACCAACACCTGCGGACAGTGTGGCCAGTGCAACGGGTACGGTACCTGCACCGAGAACTACTATTATCCCAACTGCATCGGCAGCGGCGGCTCTGGTGGCAGCGGCGGCTCCGGCGGCGGCTCTGGCGGCAACGGTGGCTCGGGCGGTAGCGGTGGCGCTGGCGGCTCGGGTGGCTCCGCCAGCATGGGTGGCAGAGACGGAAGCGGCGGCATCGGGCTCGTGGACGGTGGCTCCGACGGCGTAGCGGGTGCGGGCGGCACTGCGGGCCGCGGTGGTTTGGATGGCAGCAGCGGTCCGCTCACAGCGGGCACCGGTGGTTCGGCCCATGACGGAGGTCTCGTCCCAGTCGATGGCAGCGGCCCAGTTCGTGACGAAGGCAGCGCAGGCTCAGATGCCAAACTGGGCGGTGGCGTGGATGCTCGGATTGTGGTGACGCTGCAACGCGGAGGTTGTTCGTGTGACCTGGGCAATCCATCGTCACCGTCCGGGTCGATGATTCTGCTAGGCGGCCTTGCCTGGATCGCCCGCCGAGCCCGCAAGCGGCGTCGCTAGTGGTGGAACCCTGATCTACTACCTCCGAAATTCTTCGCGTGGCGCGACGATTTCTTCCGCGGTCGTGTCATGAGGCTTCAGGCTACAGTCTTCAGGCTGAAGTGCTGGCTCGTTCGTCGAGGTCCAGGGAACCGATCGCTGCTCTCGACGGAGCAAGCTGCAGCCTGGAGCCTGGAGCCTGCAGCCATCTTAGGTTGCGGGCGAAGCCCGCGCTATGCTCAGCCCTTCTTCTTCCACTCGGCCAGCGTCTTTTTGATTTCGGGCTCCAGGAAGAAGAATTCGGCTTTCTGCCCGAGTCCGTACGCTTTCTCGCCGAGCGCAATGGCGTCCTTGGTCTTGCCCTTGCCGGCCAGGAGCGTGGCCTTGATCCACAGGTTGAACCAGTCCTCCTTCAGGCTGAGTGACTGGTCGATGTACTTGAGCCCGGTGTCGTAGTCCTTCTTGGTCTCGCCGAGGTAGCGGGCGGCGTTGGCGTAGGTCCGCCACGCGCCGTCGATGCCCTTGGTGATGTTGGCCAGTGCCTGTTCTTCGGTGCCCACCTTGATGGGGATGGAAACGCGCAGCTTGTCCCATTCGAGATCGAGCGAACCCTTGTCGTCGGTGAAGTCGGAGAACAAGAAGGTCATGCGCTCGCGGTGCGGGGCCGGCTTGGCATGAACCTGGAAGCGGACCAGGTCCTGGTCGGCCTTGTAGTCGCGCGCCGTACCTGATTGCTCCGCCTTCTTGTTCAGAATGACCGTCCACGCCCCTTTCGACGGGATCGTGAAAAGGGAATACGTCCCGGCCGGCACCGGCTTGTCGCCGAAGGTGACATCACGGCTGAAGGTGATCTTGGTGGCCTGGTTGGCGCCGGTGCGCCACATCTGATCGTAGGGCACGAGAGCGCCCCAGATGGGGCGGCCCTTCACCGCGGGGCAGCTGTAGTCGACGGTGATCTCGGTGAGCCCGATAACTTGCGACACCTTGGCCGAGGGGCTGGGGCGCGGCAGCTCCGGCTGCGCGTAGGCATTGGCAGAGGCAAGAAGCAACGTCGCCGCGGCAACGAGGGGAAGGGTGAATTGCGGGGGGAATTTGGACATGAAACCACTCTCCTTTCGAATGGCCGTCGCATTCTGGGAGCGAAGCCGGATTCTACTTAGCACGGAGCTGGGCACATGCACGTGGCGCGGCCTAGCCCGGGGCTAGTTGACGTGTTTCCAACCGGGCTTGAAACCGCCGGTGCCCTTCATGGGCGGCGCATCGTCCGCGATGATGTAGTCGGCGCGGCGGTTGCGTGGCTCGTCGGTCTCATCGGGCGTCTGCACCTTCAATGCGGTTTCGCCAAATCCCTCATACGAGATGGGAATGCGCACGCCGCGCTGGCGGAACCAGCGCGCCAGCGATTGCGCGCGCGCCAGCGACAGCTTCAGGTTGTAACCGGCGTTTCCCACGGTGTCGGTATGTCCGGCCACGTACAAGGTTAGATTCTTGTGCTCGCGCGCCTTGTCCTTCGACAGCACCTCTTGCACCTTGGCGAACGCGGCATCGAGCTTGGGGACTTCGGGGGCGTCGATGTCGGAGGAATCGGTGCGGAAGTTGACCTCTTCGTGTGGGATCGGCACGTACCAGGCCGAGTACTCTTGGTCGATGTAGTGCTCGTCTCGATCGGACATGCGCAGCTCGATGGATCCGACCGGCTGATCCTTGTCTTGGTCCCACTTCACGGTCAACGGTGCACGCGCCGACCTGCCGGTGAAGTCCTCTTGGATATCGGCGATGATCGCGCCTTCCTCGGTCTTGACCGTAAGCTGGACTTTTCCCGGAGGACGCGACATGCGGATCACCATCTGGTGATCGTCGAGAGCGTGCGACTTGTCCACATCGACCTTGAACACACCAACTCGGGCGCCGGTTTGGCCGCTGGCGGCTTTCTTCTTGGCGTTCGCGGGCGACGCAACAAGGACGGCGTACAAAGCAGCACTGACCACAATCAACAATCGCGCTTGCGTGATAGACACCGATGGTTTCATCGCGGCTCCAATGCGACGCATTCTGGAGTTTCGCGTATGCAAATGCAAGCCGCGCCTGCCGCTGTTTCCGCCCCGCCTACGGCAATGCGCGAGCGCGGAGAGCTTTCGCGCAGACTTGGGCCAGGTAGACGACGTGAATGCGTCCGCCCTTGCCGCTCTTGTGGCGCTTGACTGTGAACCCGCTCTTCTTCAGGCGCTCCTCGAAGGGCGGATCGGCCTCCTCGGACCACACCGCGAAAATGCCGTCCGGGCCGAGCGCGGCCTTTGTCCGCTGCAAAGCTTCGCCGCCGTAGAGCGGATGCCAATCGCGGTTCGCCACGCCGTGCGGCCCTTCGTAGAGATCGAAAAGGATGGCGTCGTAGCTACCGGCGCGAGCTTCCCTGATGACTTCCGCGACATCGGCCACGACCACCTTCACCCGCTGGTCGCCGATGGGAAATTGGGCCAGGGGCCCGAGCGCTCCGCGGTTCCAATCGACGACTTTCTGATTCAGATCGACCACGGTGACCGCCGCCCTGGGCGGTAGTTGATCCAGAGCCGCGCGCAAGGTGTAGCCCATTCCCAGGCCGCCCAGCAAGACGCGGGGCCGCTGCTTCTTGGCGAGAGCGACGCATGCAACGTCTGCCAGAACATCCTCGGAGCGATGGTGCTGGCTGGTCATCAGGACGCGGCCTGCGATGGTCATCAGGAAGTCGCGCTCGCCCCGGCGTCGCAGCTCGAGGACGCCTTCCCTTGTTTTCACGCTTTCCAAGACTTGCCAGGGGCGCATGCGCGCGTCTTCATAGCACCGCCCGAGAATCCATGCACGGCGTGCCTACTCTTGAGCGCTGGAAGCTCGCTCTACACTACCCAGGACCGGCTAGGCGGCGTAAATAGTGTCTCGGAGCTCGAAACCGCAAGATGCCCAAGCTCACCATCGCAGACACGAAAATCCACTACCACGTCCGTGGCGAGGGCGAGCCCCTTCTGCTCATCGCGGGACTGGCCAGCGACCTCTACACTTGGAAGAAGGCCCTGCCCAAGCTCGAACGGCATCACAAGGTCATCGTGTTCGACAACCGCGGCTCGGGTCTGACCGAGACCTCGGCCGCCGCGTTCTCCATCGCCACGCTGAGCGATGACGCCGCCGCGCTTCTGCAGGCGCTCGACATCAAGAAAGCCCACGTCGTCGGCTGGTCCATGGGGGGGAACGTGGCGCAGGAATTGGCGCTTCGTCACCCCGACAAGGTCAGGACGTTGGTGCTCATGTCCACCTTTATGAAAGAGCCCGACCGTTCCCGTTTTGCCTTGGACGTGATGATCCACTCCGTTCGCGAAGGCGCGAGCCTGGAGACCTTCATGATGATGATGCAGGCCTGGTGCTCGACCAATCCCGCCTTCGCAGACAAGCACGCGTCCTGGACCAAGGAAGTGGGCCGCGATCATCTGCCATCCATCGAGGGCTTCGCCCGCCAGAAGCATGCCCTCGACGGCTTCGATACCAGAACTCGGGCGAGGCAGATCGCACTCCCCACGCTGGTGGTGCATGGCAGCGATGACATCATGGTGCCCATCGAGTTCGGTCAAGACCTCGCCGCGCAGATTCGCGGGTCCCGCCTGCACCGCGTGGTGGGTGCCGGACATTTCCTTCCCGCTTCCGAATGGACCGAGCCCGTCCTCGATTTCATCGCCCGACACCCGCTCGCGCGTTGAGAAGAACGTCTCGGCCCGCCATGACTGTCGTGGGCACCCCATGCTAGCTTGCCGCCATGGCAACCCTCGAGCAGCAGATCAAGGAAAGGCTCGTCGAGAGCCTCGGGCTCCAGATCACGCCCGACAAGATCGACGACAACACGCCCCTCTTTGCAGAAGGATTGGGCCTGGACTCCGTCGACCTCTTGGAGATAGCGGCCATGCTCTCCACCTACTTCGGCACCGAAATCACCGCCGCCGACAGCGAGCGCTACCGGGAAATCTTCGCCAACGTGCACTCGCTCGCCGACTTCGTGCGCGAGCGCCAGGCTGCCGGCGCATGAGCGCGCGGCCGCGGGTCGTCGTTACCGGCATGGGCGTGGTGTCCGCGGTCGGCTGGACGCTCGACGAAACCTGGGAGGCCATCGTCCAAGGCCGCAGCGGCTTGCGCGCGCTCTCACTTTTCGAATCCCAGCGCTGCGGAAAGTTGCCGGTCGGCGAGGTGACGGGCGACCCGCAGGCGCGCAGCGGTCTTGCCGGCGGCTCGCGTGGCGACCATCTCGCCGTGTGGGCGGCACGACAAGCGTGGGGCGATGCCGGTCTCGATGCCTCGTGTTTCGCTCCGGATCGCGGCGCGGTGGTCCTCGGCGCCCTCACTGGCGGCGTGCTGTTCACCGAGGCGTTTCTCGCTCGCGTTCATCTCGAAAATCGCGCGGACACGTCCCACCTTGCCGATCGCGCCGGCTGCAACGCAACCGATCGAATCGCCGAGATCTTCGGACTGGGTGGCTTTCGTACCACGATCTCCAACGCCTGCGCCTCGGGCGGCGCCGCCCTCGGCCTCGGCTGCGACCTCCTCGAGGCGGGCGAAGCCGATGTGGTGCTCGCTGGCGGAGTCGACTCGCTCAACCGCGTCGTGCTTGGCGGCTTCAACTCGCTCATGCTCGTCTCGCCGGATGGCTGTCGTCCCTTCGATGCCCAGCGCAAGGGCATGTCGGTGGGCGAGGGTGCGGGGGTGCTGGTCCTCGAGTCCGAGGATCACGCGCGGGCTCGCAGGGCGCGAGTGCGCGCATGGCTCGCCGGTCGCGGCAACACCTGCGATGCCCATCACGTGTCGGCGCCCGAGCCCGAGGGGCGGGGGATCGCCGAGGCCATGCGCCTCGCGCTCGAAGGCGCTGACCTTGCGACCACCGCGGTCGACTACATCAATGCGCATGGCACCGGCACCGCCGACAACGATCCCGCCGAGGCCAAGGCGATTCGTGCCCTCTTCGGCGAGACGCCGCCCGCTGTCTCGTCGACCAAGCGCTTTTTCGGTCACACCCTCGCGGCGGCCGGCGCCATCGAGGCGATCGTGACGGTGCTGGCACTGCAGCGGCAGGCCATCCCGCCGAACCTAGGCTTGCGCACTGTTGATCCCAAGATCCATCTCGCGCCCGTCGCCGAGTACCGTCCGGCCAGGCTCGACGTGGTCATGAGCACCTCGCTCGGCTTCGGAGGCAACAACAGCGCCGTGCTGTTTCGCCGCCCCGGAACCTGGGGAGAGTCGCCGTGACACCCTTTGCTTGCGCCGCCGACATCGTGGCCGCTGGCGCGGTTTGGCCCGGCTCCACCCCGGTCAGCCGTCCGGCCCCAGCCGCCGTAGCGCAAGAGCTATGGTCCGCCTATCGCCTCGATGCCGCCACCGAGAAAAGCCTTTCGCCTCCCGAGCGCATCAAGCGCATGGGACGCGGTCAGGGGATGGCGATTCTCGCTCTCAAGCGCGCCCTCGACAACTGCGCCAGTGGCTGCGAGCCGCCCGCGCGTGGCGGCGGGACGGCGGTGTCGGTGGGCACCGCCTGGGCCGAAGAAGGCGACGAGATCGTCTTCCTCGACACTCTCATCAAGCTTGGCGAGAAAGCCGCCAAGCCCGCCTACTTCGTCAATTCAGTGAAAAACGTGCTCGCCGCGCAGCTCGCGCTGACCTTCGGTTTTCAGGGCGAGAACCAGACCTTTGCGCACGATGCGCTTTCGTTCGAGTCGGCGCTGTGGCAAGGGGCCCATGTTCTGCGCGCCGGCCGCGCCCGGCACGCGGTGGTTTGCGGCGTCGATGCCTTGATCGAATTGCAGGAAATCCACGGCCATCAGCTGGGCTGGTACGGTAGCGGTCTATCATCGCTGGCGCCGCTGGCATCGCTGGCACCGCTGGAACCGCTGGCGGCGAAAAAGCGCGCGCCAGGACAGGGAACGCTACCTGGTGAAGGCGCGGCGGCCTTCATTCTCACCGCACCCGGCGCGGTGGCGGCGCCACTGGCACGACTCGTGAGCGTGCGCGCGCGTGGGCCCTTGCAGCGAACGCCCATGCTCACGGCGCACGAGGAGATTGCCTTCATCGAGCAGGCCTTGCGCGACGCTGGCGCGCACCTCGACCACGTGGGGCTGGTGTTGGTAGGCGCCAATGGCGACCCCGACCTCGATGCCCTCTACGCCGAGGTTGCTCGCGCTCTGGTTGCGCGTGCGCCCAGTCTGGCGGTTGGCGTGTATCGACACCTCAGCGGCGACTTCGCCACAGCCAGCGCTCTCGGTCTTGAGCTCGCCGTGCGCGTCGTAGGCGGGGTCACGGCGAACGAGCTAGGCGTGGTCGATGGCTCGCTCGGGGCGGCTGGGGCGATCCGCCGCGTGCTCCTCTACCACGTGACGACCGCCGGTTATCACAGCGCCATGATCGTGTCGGCCTGAGGCCTGTGCCTTTCGTCGAAGGCCGGCTGGCGAGGCCGGTTGTCGCGGGCGCCTTCGAGACGCGGCTTGTGCTCGACGACGAAGCGATGTTCTGGGGACACTACTGTGCTCGCTTGCCCCTGCGCGACCTTTTGCAGATTCGTCGCGAACAGGCGCCGGCGCCCCAGCCTATCGACCTGTCCCTGGACGGGCCCGAGGTAGATGCCGAGCCCGAACGCCTTGTTGTGCCCCCTGACGCGTTCAAGAATCCAAGGAAGCGGCCGATAAGAGGAAGTGGCAAGTCGCCAAACCTGGAAGAATTACCTACCTCAACGAACATGGGCTTCGCCTGCACAGCGCCACTCAGGCCGACGTCGAAAGGGGAATCGGCATCCTCGACATGGTGCTGCCGGAGGACCATCAAAAAGTACTACAGGATGTGCGGGAGCGCATCGAGACCAGGACCGGCGGATACTTGGAAAACCGGGCCGTGCGCAAGAACGGCGAGATCTTCGACGCCCTTGCCTATGCGGTGCCAATTCTGTCGCAGGGATCTGTTGTCGGTATCCGCGGGGTCGTGCTGGATATCAGCGAGCGCAAACGGGCGGAAAGATAGCTTATCGAGGTCAACCGGCTTCTCGAAAGTGCCACGGCCCGCGCCAACGATCTGGTCGCTCGGGCCGAGGCGGCCAGCAGAGCGAAAAGCGAATTCCTAGCCAATATGAGCCACGAGATCCGTACGCCCATGAATGGCATCATCGGGCTGACCGGCCTTCTGCTGGACACCGAACTCACCGCCGAGCAACGGAACTACGCCGAGACCGTTTGCACCAGCGCCGATTCACTTTTGAGTTTGCTCAACGACATCCTCGACTTCTCGAAGGTCGAGGCAGGCAAGCTTGCCTTCGAGATTATCGATTTCGATTTGCGCGAGCTCATAGGCGATTTGACAGGCACGATGGAGCGTCGCGCGGACGAGAAACGTCTCAAGTTCAAATGCTCAATAGCGCCAGACCTTCCGTCGCTGTTGCGTGGCGATTCGAACCGCTTGCGCCAGGTGCTGGTCAACTTGACCGCCAACGCGCTTAAGTTCACAGACCGAGGCGAGGTGACGGTACGCGCAGAGCAGGCCTGGGAAGGTCCGGACGCCGTCGTCGTGCGCTTTTCGGTACGCGATACCGGAATCGGGATCCCAAGCGACAAGCTGGGAATACTGTTTCGAAAATTCTCCCAAGTCGACGCCTCCATCACCCGAAAATTCGGCGGCAGTGGATTGGGGCTCGCGATTTCCAAGCAACTCGTAGAACTGATGGGGGGCGAGATTGGCGTGAGCAGCCAGGAAGGCCACGGATCCGAGTTCTGGTTCACGCTGAGATTGGAGAAGCAAACATCGAGTAAGGCGAAGTCCAGAATTTTGGGCGCCGACCGCCCTGTGCTGCGCGACCTGCACCGGCCCGACATCCGCATTTTGCTCGCTGAGGACAACATTACCAATCAGATGGTCGCCGTTGGGATTCTCAGAAAACTGGGGCTCAGAACCGATGTCGTGGGCAATGGCAAAGAAGCGGTCGAGGCGCTTCGCAATGTCACTTACGACCTGGTTCTCATGGATTTGCAAATGCCTGAGATGGATGGTCTTGAGGCGACGCGCGTCGTTCGCGCGCCAGGAAGCAACACGCGTAACCGGAATGTTCCGATCATCGCCCTGACAGCCCATGCAATGTCGGGCGACAGCAAGACCTGTCTCGATGCCGGGATGGATGACTACATCGCAAAGCCGGTGACGCCCGTAGCGATTTTGGCCCTACTGGAGAAGTGGCTGGCCAAGCTGGACACAGCAGCCGGACAGAAAGGCGCGTCCCGGCCTTCCAGCGCATCTCCCCCCTCCGGTGGAAGGTCGCGCTCGACCGTTGCGGGGACCCTGTTCGACCAGGTGGCCCTTGTCGAGAGGGCGGTGGGCGATCAGGATCTGGCCCGGAGGATCCTTCTCAGTTTTCTTGCGGATATCCCTGACCGGATGACAGCGCTGAGGGGGCATCTGGATGCCGGGGACATCAAGAACGTCGAAAGGCAAGCGCACACCATCAAGGGCGCCGCTGCGGCTGTCGGCAGCGAGCGACTTGCTAAATTGGCCTTCGCACTTGAGCAATCGGGCCACGCGGGCGATCTGCTGGACGCGCAATCTGGCCTCGAAATGCTGGTCTACGAGTTCGAGCACCTGAAGGCGGCCATCGAAGCCTCGTCCTTGTTCGCTGCCACGAACAAGGCCTGACCGAACGTCGGTCCTGCGGGCTAACAATGCACCGGATTGTGCTCTGTCTCCGCAGGAGCATCGACCGCTGGCTTCGACTGCACAACGCGTGGCGCCTAGAGAAGGAGCATGACGTCGAAGCTATACGTACCCCGGAAAATGCGTCGATTCCGGCACCGTCACGCTCGACACCGGGGGCCGGCTCAGGCCAGGCGACGTGCAGAGCGCAAGGACGCCATCGCGCTCACTCGCAAGACGGAATTCAGGCGCTCCTGCCACTACTATTTGCGACGGCATCTGCCCTCAAGTATTCCGTCTGCTCGCCGACTTCCTTTGTTTGTTCTGTTCGTCGGGTCGCCCCTAGCAAATTGGGTGGCTCCGTGGTCGCTGGGTCGACCCACGGCAGATACCGACCTTCCAAATTCGAAAGAGAGAGGAACGCATGACATCAAGCCGCTTCTTGCGTACAACGGTTGCTGCACTTGCGATTTCGGGCGCTGCTTGCTCGTCGGGCGCATCGGTTATTTCCGTGGGCACCGGAGGATCAGGAGTCGGCGGCCAATCCGGCGAGGGAGGGACAACAGGGAGCGGAGGAGTGCTCGGTTCGGGCGGCGTGATCGAAACCGGCGGGGCGACCAGTTCGGGCGGCAAGGCAGAAACCGGCGGAGCGGCCAGCACCGGCGGTCGCAGTAGTTCGGGCGGAACCAGCGCGGCGACCAGCTCGGGCGGAACCAGCGCGGCGACCAGCTCGGGCGGCCGGCTGGGAACCGGTGGCGCGAGCGGTGGTCGTAGCGTTGCGGGCGGAGCCATCGGCACTGGCGGGCTTACCGGGGCTGGGACCGGTGGGGCTACCGGGGCAGGGGGAGCCGGTATAGATGGCGGCGTGATCAATCCCACGGCCTGCAGTACCGGCTCCGCGCAAAGTGGCGACGTGACGGTGAGCCTATCCGGACTTCAGCAGAAGATCACTGGTTTCGGCGTCTCAAGCGCGTGGGCCGGCAGCTTCAGGGATCCCAACAAGGACCCTGACACACTTTGGTCGACCACGACAGGGGCCGGGCTCACCCTTCTCCGCGTTCGCATAGGCGACGGCACCGCGATTGCCGTAAAGGCGGCTACGTATGGTGTCAAGGTGTGGGCCACGCCGTGGGAGGTGAATAGCGCGGATACTTCCGGCCCGAATTGTCCCGGAACCAGTTCGTGCACCAACGCGCCCAAACTCACGAACGCGCAAGATTGGGCGAGCAGGCTTGTGACCTACATAAACACGATGAAGGCCGCAGGGGTCAATATCTACGCCATCTCTGCCGAGAACGAACCCGACAGTGGTGGCATGAACGCCACGACCTCGTACACGGCCGCCGAGCTGGCCACATGGATTGGAACCGCCATGGGGCCTGCCCTTGCCAATACCGGTGTGAAGATCATGGCGCCCGAGACCATGAATTGGTACGGCTTCCCAGGCTACTTTACGGCAATTCAAAACGATAGTGCCGCCTGGGGCTATGTCAGTATCTTTGCAAGCCACGAATATGGCTTGGGGCCGAGCAAGACCGAACCTGCAATCATTTCCGCAGGCAAGGAATACTGGGAAACCGAGGTCGATACTGGGACCACCAGCGACGACTCAAGTGGCGACGGCATGGGTTCTGCGCTCCACCTGGCGACAGTCATCCACAATGACCTAACCAAGGCCAACCTGAACGCCTGGCACTATTGGTGGCTCTATGCCGGCGGAAGCAGCGGGCTTTATGACACCAATACCAACGTGTGGACCAAGCGATTTTGGATTATGGGCAATTTCTCGCGCTTTGCGCGACCTGGCTACATGCGGGTTTCCACCTCGGGAACCGCGCCCTCGGGCGTGCTGCTCTCGGCATACGTGAACCCTGCGGACGGTACCGTCGTGGTGGTGGCCATCAACAGCAACAGCGCTGCCACCCCGCTCTCGCTGTACATTTCCGGGGTCGTGCCTTGCAGCATCACGCCGTGGGTGACGTCAGCCACCGACAGCATTGTTTCCAAGAGCCCCATCACAGTCGGCAATGCTCGTTTCAGCGTGACGCTTGAGGCCAAGAGCGTCACGAGCTTCGTGGGCAAGCCGTAACGGCTGGCCCCGATGCACAACGGGGCGCCTTGTCGATAGCTCCACCCTCTGGAAGATCGATCTGGCCGTTATGGCACGTCCTTCGACCGCGGCATCATGTGCCGATGGCTCGAAGAAGCGGGGGCGGCCACGCCAGACGGAATTCAGGCGCTTCTGCCACTGCTGATTGCAACGGCTTCTGCCGTCAAGGATTCGATCTGCTCGCCCACTTTCCTTTGCTTGTTCCGTTCGTTGGGTGGTCCCTAACGAATTGGGTGTTTCCGTAGACGCTGGGTCAACCCACGACAGATACCGACCTTCCAAATTCGAAAGAGAGAGGAACGCATGACATCAAGCCGCTTCTTGCGTACAACGGTTGCTGCACTCGCGATTGCGGGCGCTGCTTGTTCGTCGAGCACACCTGCAAGTTCCACGGGAACCGGAGGATCGGGAGCTGGAGGCCAATCCAGCGAGGGAGGGATAACAGGGAGCGGAGGCGCGCTCGGTTCGGGCGGCGTGATCGAAACCGGCGGGGCGACCAGTTCGGGCGGCAAGGCGGAAACCGGCGGAGCGACCAGCAACGGCGGTCGCAGTAGTTCGGGCGGAACCAGCGCGGCAACCAGCTCGGGCGGCCAGCCGGGAGCCGGTGGCGCGAGCGGCGGTCGCACTGTTTCGGGCGGCGCCAGCGGCACCGGAGGGGCTACCGGAGCAGGCGGAAACGGTACGGGCGGCGGCACTGTCGTCATCAACCCCACGGCCTGCAGCACCGGCTCCGCGCAAAGTGGCGACGTGACGGTGAACCTATCTGGTCTCCAGCAGAAGATCTCCGGTTTCGGCGTATCCTCCGCCTGGGCAGGCAGCTACGCCAACGCGTCGGACGCAGATTATCTTTGGTCCACGACAAAGGGGGCCGGCTTGACCTTGCTCCGCATTCGGTACGGCGATGGGCTGGCGATTGCCAAGTCGGCCGCTCAGAACGGCGCCACGGTGTGGATGACTCCTTGGGGGACGGGTAGTAACGGTTCTCCAGGCGGCCCCGACACCACCACCCAGAACAACCCCAACGGCTGCACCAGCGGCAGCATGCCCGTGCTCTCGAACGCACAGGGTTTGGCGACTGCCCTCGTCACCTGGGTGCAGAACGCAAAAACCCAGGGAGTGCCGATCTACGCTGTGTCCGCTGGGAACGAGCCGGACAGCTGCGGTATCAACAACACAACCTCCTACTCACCCGCGCAAATGGCCGCATGGATTGACGTCCTTGGCCCTGCGATGGCAGCCATAGGCGTGAAGGTCATGGCGCCCGAGACGATGAATGGATACGGCTTCCCAGGCTACTTTACGGCCATTCAAAACGACACGGCCGCCTGGAACGCTGTGAGCATCTTTGCGAGCCACGAATATGGTTTGGCACCGCCTGTCCAACCGGCGATCGCAGCGGCAGGCAAAGAGTACTGGGAAACCGAGGTCGACACGGGAACTGCGAACGGCGACTCATCCGGCGATGGTATCGCGAGCGCACTTCTCATGGCGAAAGCAATTCACAATGACCTGACCAAGGACAACCTCAACGCTTGGCACCTCTGGTGGCTGTACGAAAGCGGTAACAGCGGCGGCTGCCTCTACGACACGGGCTCGAAAGTGTGGACCAAGCGCCTCTGGGTCATGGGAAACTACTCGCGATTTGTGCGGCCTGGCTACATGCGGGTTTCCACCTCTGGAACCGTTCCATCGGGGGTCCTGCTCACGGCCTACGAAAATCCGGCTGATGGAACCGTGGCCGTGGTGGCCATCAACAACAACACGAGCGCTACCCCGCTATCACTCTATATTTCCGGCGTCGTCCCCTGCAGCATCACGCCGTGGGTGACTTCAGCCGCCGACAGCCTCGCTTCCAAGAGCCCCATCACGGTTAGCAACGCTCGTTTCAGCGCGACACTTGATGCCACAAGCGTTACCACCTTTGTAGGCAAGCCGTAACGGTTCGCGTGCCGCGTGAGCGGTAGCGTGGCTACCGCTTCACGCTCGCGGGCACACGGTGCGGACACCTGGCCGCCCGCCTTGGTCTGTGAACGGAAGGCGTTCGCTGTGGGCACTACGCGACGGCCACCATCCCCGGTCGAGCGGCGGCCACTAGTGTTGGCGTCCGACCGAGCGGGGCCTTACTGAACGACGACGATGGCATCCACGGCCACCGGTCCGGGGCCACGATTGATGATGCTGATGGTATGTTGGCCCGAAGTTAGACCGGTCACCTGACCCACCATCTGCTGGGCCTGGCGCGCGCCCGTGGCGGAAAGATCCGCCGTCGAGCTGGTTTGGCCGTCAATTTGAATGTCGATCTTTCCATCCCCAGATTCCTTCGGGGCATAGACCGAGACGCCGGTGCCGGTAAACGCGGAAGTCCACGTGTCCCCGACCGTGGTGCTCGTGGTGAGGTCGTCGTTGTAGTCGCCGGTGCCCAGAGCGACTTTGCGAAGCCATCCGGGAGCTGCCGCACCCGAATCGTCGTCGTTGAACCAGCCCTTGCTGTGGGTGATTTTCAGAACATGTATCTTCGCCAGCCCCGAATCGGAGATGCCCGACAGCGCCGGTACCGATCCGCTGGGCGTCACCGTTAGTCCAGAAGCGCTTTGCGAGAATGTCGTCGCCACCGTGGAGCCGAGCACCTCGACTTTGGACACGGTTCCCAAGGTTGCCCCGCCCGACTTGAGCGCCGAGAGGGTGACCGCGCCGCCATTCCAAGTGAGAAGCGTGGCATAGACGTTGCCATTGGCGCGCGTATATAGGACCGTATTGTCGCCCGAGACCTCGAATGGGCGGGACGCATACACGGCTTCGCCGTTAACTTTCAGCCAGGCGCCAATGTCCTGGGCGATCTGGGTGCACTGAGGATCGAGATTTCCCCGGCCGTGCTGCGTGAGGTTGAGCAGCAAGCTGCCGTTTCGGGAGACGTTCTGCATCAGGGTCGTGACCAGAGATAATGCACTTGTGTATCCCGCGCCGGTCATGTAGTGCCAGTTGCCGCCCTGGATGTCGAGCTCGGTCTGGAACGGATAGGCACTGATCGCCGATTCGGTAGTCGCCTCGGTGCTCCTGACCAGGGCGCGCTGAACGTAGGGGAGGATGGCCTCGTTGTCCTGGAAGCTATCGTATTGCCCGCCCACACCCTTCATATTCATGACGACGTCCGCCGTCTTGCCCTTACTCCAGCTCAACGACTTGTTGTAGTAGTTCGCCAGGATCGTCGTGGCAATGGAACCTAGTCCCATATGGACGCCCAGGTCCGTTTGGGAATCGCCGGCGTGGTCGTCGAAGTAGACGACGTCAGGCTGATACTTGCAGATGGCCTCATCGATCCGATACATGAACTGGGTACCATAGGCCGAGTTATTACAGGAATTGTTCGAACAGTCGCCGCTGTGCTTGGGCCCGTAGAGATCCGCGGGATTCATGCCCTGCCACCATTTGCCATTGCCGTCCGCTGTCGTTTGCATCGCATCGTAGGGTCCCTTGGCGTCGCTGGTGTAGCGAATCGGCATCCACTGACCATAAGTTCGAGCCGGAGTGTTGTGAAAACCAATGCCGAATCGCATGCCCTTTTGGCGCGCGATCGGTGCCCACGTGCCCACCATGTCCTTCTTCACCCCGACCTTGACCGAGTTCCAGGGCTGGTAGCTCGAATCCCAGTTGTCGAAGTTGTCATGGTGTGCGCCCATGGCCATGAAGAACTTAGCGCCCATTTGCACGTACAGATCCATCAAGGCGTTGGGATCCCACAGGTCGATCTTCCAGTTTTCGCAGATATCCTTATAGCCGTACGGATTGCTTCCCCCCGGATCACCAAAGTGGCTGACCTGATAGTTGAAATCGGCCGAGTTCTCCTGATACATATGATACGCGTACCAGTCGCCCTGCTCGGGCATCGATTGCGGATCCCAGTGAGCCCACGCGCCGAATTTGGCGTCACGCCACCACTGGGGCGTCGAATAGGCTAGGCCCAATTTCTGCCAGTCGGCGGTATACGGGCCCGTGGCCGGGGTGAACTTCGGCAGGTTCCAGATGTCCGGCGTCCCGCTGGGTCCACACGAGGCCGGCTGTCCCCCGGTCCCAGGCGAGCCCCCGGCGCCGCCGGTCGCGCCGCTACTCGCGCCGGCGGTGCCGCCGCTACCGGTCGCGCCGCCGCTGCCGCGTCCGCCAGTGCCGGTGACCCCGCCCAAACCTGTCGAGCCGCCCGAAATGGCCGCGCCGCCGTTGCCTGTAGTTGCACCGCCAGTGCCGGTGCCGCCACCCGAACCGGTCGCGCCGGCCGAGCCCGCCGAGCCACCACCGCCCGAAGACCCGCCGCTACCGCGACCGCCGCTGCCGGTAACCCCGCCCAAGCCCGTCGCCCCGCCTGAGCCCGTCGCGCCACCACTGCCAGCAACAACCCCGCCGCTGCTCGCGGTGCCGCCGTGGCCGCCGGATCCACCTTGACCGACCGAGCCTCCCGTGCCCGAGGAACACCCGAAGCCACCAAGGAAGAGCGGAAGAATGACAATATGGGATCTCTTTACGCGCATACAAACCTCCAGGACGAATCCACTATGCTCTGCGGAGCTATTCGTGCACATTTCGCATCGGATGCCGATGCCGCCGCTCGCGCGCCAGCCGAATTCACTCTGCAAAACAGCATTCCCTGAAAGGGGCACGAGAGGGGCCGATCAGGTCTATCTCATTTTAAGTGGCGCGAACCTTGAGTTTCCGTCAAATGCGCCGGCAACAAATAATCTGTGAACTACGTCCCTGTGCCCAAGGTAGTACATGGAAATCATAGCGAATAGTATAGGGCGATCTTGATCAAACATGTGTATCTTTTTGATCGGTCCCACGCCAACCGAGCACGCACAGCGGCCCAGTCGCGCGCGCCCCGTGGCTCATAGGTTCTTGCGGTACGCCCCTGGGGTGTTCCCGAAGCGATGCTTGAAGCATCGGATGAAGGCATGCACCTGACGAAACCCGGCGCGCTGTGCGATCGCAGCGACGGTAAGCTCCGACTGGCCGAGCATGTCACGCGCTTGGTCCAGGCGCGCTTGCCGCAGCCAACGACCGAAGCTCACGCCGTGAGTCTGCTGAAAAACCCGCCGGAAGCTGCTCACCGCCAGCCCTGAACGACGCGCGCACTCCGCCAGAAGCGCATCGGCTGCAAGATTCTGTTGCGCCCATTCGATCATGGCCCGCAGTCGCTCGTCGCGCTCAGCGAGACTATCCGCGGCTCGCAGCATAAGCACCCGTCTGATGGCCCGGCCGAACTCGGCGAGAAGCCGCGATGGCTCCCCGATCGTGGCGAACTCTGCGAGAAACTGTCGTTCCAGAGCATAGCGCTGCTCAGGCAAAACCAGCCCTAGACCGTGCAAGCTCATCAGCACATCTCGCAGCACGACCAGAAGATAGAAGAGCATCTCTTGTGGCGATCCGCCCGTCATTGCGAGAACTTCCCGGCCGTAGAGCAGGATGTCTGTGTCAACGTCGGCAGAGCGATGGAGGTCGATCGATCGCTTCAGTCGCTGCGCAAGCTTTTCCAGGCCCTCCATTGCATCCACTGCGCTTGCCTTGGCAACGGCGACTGGTCGGCCGAGTTTGACTTTCTGCCGTATCGCGTTCTCCAGCGCGGTCGCCGCCTGTCGAAAGCAGATGCCAAGCGCCTGGCCGGGCGAGACCTCGACTCCCAAGCCGATGACCGAGTCGAAGCCTCGTTGCTCGAGTTGGAATTGCAGCGTGCGACAGCGCTCTTCGAAATGAACTTTGCGAGCGATACCGCGAATCTTCGAGTTTAGCGCGAGCGCGAGAAGCATCGACTGATCCCCGAGGGGCGCCGCAATGGTGTCGGGCAGACCATGCGCCAGCTTCCGCGCATGGTATTGGAAGTGGTGACGACGAACCCATCCCCCGAGGAGATCGCTATCGACGGGACCACGCGGCTCGGGAACAAGCATGGCGAGCTGAGAAGGCTTGCAGGAGATACGTCGCTCTTCGGCGATGCGCGCATCCAGAAAACGGTCGAGGCCCCACGGCGGACGGGTCAGCCCCGTCACGTCGAGGCACGAATCGACCCAGGTATCGTCGTGAATCATGGGCAGGAATGCGCGCGCTCGCAGACTCGCGATTCTCCGTTGCACGTGGCGAGGCGATTCGCCGGTGAACAACTCGCCGAGCAGCGCGCCGAGCTCCACGAGCCCCTTCTCTACCCCTTCGTCAAGAACGGGTACGGCGAGGCAACAGCGGACCCAGCGACGAAACGTGTCGTCGTCAAGGGATCGCTGTCGCCCGGAGATGTCACGCCACACGCTGGCGATGCTTTCGGCCGTAGGAAGGTTCCGGGCGAACTGGCCGCAAAAGAACAGCAAGGTGAATTCGGGCTCAATGACCAGAGGCACGTACAAATCCCAGTAACCGAACAACGATGCGACCTGGGGTTTTGCCGTGGTTCGCATCTCTGCGATGTTGCGGGCATGGTAGTCATCGCGGACGGACTCGATTCCAAATTTGAATTCGAAGTCATAAGGCCTCAGGCGGCGATCGTCGTTGAGCAACTCCCACCAGTCGATGCGTCCGGAATGCACGTCGTGTCGCAAGACAAATGCGGGCAGATCTCCCACACCAGCCAGACAGCGCCGAATCTGATGCAGCCCGCGCAAGCCCGCGGTGATTTCTGCTCCGTGGCTCGACGTCCGGCTTGCGAGCTGCCGCGGCACCATGATCAACAGAATACAGGCCTTTACTTACGATGGTCCAACGCATTCGCCCAATGATCAGAAAGATATACATACTTGCTCAAGATGGTTTGATCCCGCGGCGTGCGACAACGAGGGGGCGGAACGAGGGAATGGACAGGTATACCGTTCAGCACAACCTTCTCCTCAACTCCCCCAACATCGTCCACCAAACCCTGACCTTCTAGCCAGGCAGAACACAGCCTGGCGACGGCGACCGCGGCAAAGCCGGCAGCACCGGGATGGGCACTGGAGGCGATTTCGATTCGAGTTCACGTCTTGCCAAGCACAGGACGCGTGGCAGGCTTGGTGCAGATGCGCACGGCGGGAGGGTACCAGGACCCTCCGTTGCGGGCGATCGTCCCTGGCAGTCGGTAGTGATGACGGGAGGATCGGAATGTCGAACGCGGGCAGCGGAATGGCGCTCGGACTCGATGTGGGATCCGTGGCGGCCAAGGGACTGCTCCTGGATGCGAAGGGGCGGGTCCTCGGCCGGTCGTCTGCCGCACTCGCGGGCAACGCGCGCGCGGCTGTACTCCAGGTCCTGCGCAGCTTGCTGACCGAGCAGGCTTGTCCCGTCTTGGTTGGGGTCACTGGCGGCGGAAAGGGGCTTCTTGACGAGCTGCCCGGCGTCGTTTGCGAGAATGATCTCGTGGCGACGGCACGGGCCGTGGGTGTGCTCTTCCCTCACGTCCAAGGCATCATCGAGATCGGAGGCCACCAGTCGAAGTGGATTCGCTTGGGATCTGGCGGGCAGATGGTGTCCTTCGCGCTGAACGACCAGTGCGCAGCGGGCTCTGGCGCATTTCTGGAGCAGCAGGCGGGCAGGCTGCGCCTCGACATCCGCGAGCTGTCCGCATTGGCCGCGTCTGCGGATCGTGCCGCGTCCATCGCCGGCCGCTGCGCGGTCTTCGCCAAGTCCGACATGATCCATCTCCAGCAGAAGGGAACGCCCATGCCGGAGATTGCGTACGGTCTGTGCGTCGCGCTCGTGCGCAACTACCGATCCACCCTGCTCCGTGGCAGCGAGCTGGCCCGACCTTTGCTGATTCTCGGCGGGGCGGCGCTCAATCCGGGTCTGGTGCGCGCGGCGAGGGAGGTGTTCGGATTGTCCGGGAACGACCTCGTGGAGACGCCCGATCCACAGTTCCTGGGAGCCTACGGCGTGGCTCTGGCGGCCGCGGAACGGGGCTTTGCGGTGGCGCCCGCGACAATCCTGCAGATGATGGAGCGTAGGGGGGCGGGGGCCAAGGAGGTCGGGACCAGCCTTCAGCCCTTGCGAGCGACCACCGCGGGCCACCTGAGCTTGATCCGTTTTCGTGGACACCCAACGAAAGGCGGATACCGTGGCAAAGATGGAAGACAAGACGAAACACCGACGGCCGAGGCGCACGTTCACTGACGAGTTCAAGGCAGGGGCAGTAGCGCTGGTCTTGGATGAGAAGAAAGCGGTGGCACAGGTCGCCGATGACCTGGACCTGTCCCAATCGGTCCTGCGCGGCTGGATGAATCAGGCTAGAGCAGATAGGAGCAAGGGCAAGACCGGTCTGACAACCGAGGAACGCGCGGAGCTGGCGCAGTTGCGGCGTGAGAACCGTGTGCTGCGAATGGAGCGGGACATCCTAAAAAAAGCCGCGGCCTTCTTCGCGAAGGAGAGCGCATGAAGTTCGCGCTCATCGCCGAGAAGAAGGCCAACGAGCCTCTCTCGCTTTGGTGTCGGGTTCTTGGTGTTTCGCGCACCGGGTTCTATGCCTGGTGCGCACGTCCGGAGTCCCAGCACCAACGCGACGACCAACGGCTGGCAGTCCTAGTCAAGGAGTCCCATGAGCACAGCCGCAAGACCTACGGCAGTCCGCGCGTGCTCGCGGACTTGGCCGCGAAAGGTGAGCACGTCAGTCGCAAGCGTGTCATCCGGCTGATGCAGCAAGAAGGGCTCCAGGCCCGTAGGCGACGCCGGTACAAGTGCACCACGATGAGCGAGCACGACCAGCCGGTGGCGCCCAATATCCTGGATCGCCAATTCCAGGCCGAGCGGCCCAACCAACGCTGGGTGGGGGACACCACCGAATTGTTGATAGGCGAGAGCGGCGGCAAACTCTACCTGGCCGTGATCGTCGATCTGTTCGCGCGATTCGTTGTTGGGTGGGCACTGTCTGCCGTCAACGACCGACACCTCGTGCTTAAGGCACTAGAAATGGCTACCCGAAGGCGTTGCCCAGACGCCGGGTTGCTCCACCACTCGGACCAGGGCAGCCCCTACGCCAGCGAGGACTACCAGAACATGCTCAACGACAGAGGCATCGTATGCAGTATGAGCCGCCGTGGCGAGTGCTACGACAATGCTGCGATGGAGAGCTGGTTCTCGACCTTTAAATTCGAGCTGGGGGAAAAGTTCGCGAGCTACGCTGACGCGAAGAGGGAGTCGTTCGACTACATCGAGGTGTTCTACAACCAGCAGCGGCGTCACTCGTCCATCGGCTACATTTCGCCTGCCCAGGCCGAACAAAGGCACCGCGAGCAACTGGCAATGAAGGAAGCGGCGTGACCTCTCTTTGCGACTGTGACAACATGCTAACCGACGACGGAACGACGTAAACAACCTGTCCACCGAATCGGATCAAGCTCAACCTGCTTGAGCCCGAGATCTGCGGAGCGCGGGAGGTGCGTGCCTACCTGGGGGTGGACGTGGGTTCGGTTTCCACGGATTTGTGCCTACTGTCGCCGGAAGGCGAGGTGCTAGATGGCATCTACCTGCGAACCAGAGGGGATCCGGTCGGCGTTCTCCGAGAGGGCCTGGAGATCCTTCGCCAGCGGACGCGTGGAAACCTGCGCGTGCTGGGGACGGGCACCACGGGCAGCGGCAGGCACCTGGCCGGGAAGCTGCTGGCGGCAGACGTGGTGAAGAACGAGATCACATGCCAACTCATTGGCGCGCGCCACGCGCTGCCGGACGTGGACACGATTCTGGAGATTGGTGGCCAAGATTCCAAGTACGTCTCGGTCTGCGACGGCCGCATCCGAGACTTCGTCATGAACAAGATTTGTGCTGCCGGAACGGGGTCATTTCTTGAGGAGCAAGGCCAATCCCTGGGCGTGTCGATTCTGAACGAGTTCGCAGATCAGGCGCTGTGCGCCCCGGCCCCCGCGGATCTCGGTAGCCAGTGCACCGTGTTCATGGAAAGCGAAGTTGTGCGGGAGCGACAGCGACAGACGCCGCTGCCGAATATTCTGGCCGGGCTCGCCTACAGCGTGGCCCGCAACTACCTGGAACGCGTTGTCGCCGGACGGCCCATCGGAACCCGGGTCTTGTTCCAGGGTGGCGTGGCATCGAACCGCGCGGTGGTCGCGGCGTTCGAGTCTCTACTGGGGAGGCAGATCACGGTCCATCCCTACAACCGGCTTTCCGGCGCGATCGGGGCCGCGCTGGCCGCTCGCGACGAGCGCGCAGGACGGCCATCGTCGTTCCGCGGTCTCGATGCAGTCGAGTCTGCACGGGTGGACACCTTCGAGTGCCGGAAGTGCGCCAACCTGTGCCAAGTGGGCCGCGTGAGCTCGGATGGCGGCGTGGCCTGCTTCGGTGATATCTGCGAGCGCTACAGCGTTCGAGACGGGCCAGTGGTCTCGTCCGATCAGCCTGATCTGGTCCGAGAGGTCGAGGAGCGGTTGGAATCGTACGCAGGCGGCGAGCCCAGGACAGGGATCGCAGGGATCCCTCGCTCCTCGATGATGTACGACTTGTTCCCGCTGTGGGCCACCTTCCTGCGCAGTCTGGGGTTCCGCGTGGTGCTGCCTGGCCCCAGCACCAATCCAATCCTGGAATCCGGGATCCGGCGCCTGACCGCGGAAACCTGCCTTCCCATCAAGCTCACATTCGGGCACGTGGCGAATCTTTTGGATGCACACCCGGAAGTGGATTTCGTGTTCCTTCCGTCGATCCAGGACCTGCCGGACGGAAACGATCGGGCGGCCCTGTGCCCATTTGAAGAGTCCGCAGGCTTCATGGTGGCCAGTTTCGCGGGAGAGCGGATCGTGGTCCCCACGGTGCATCTGGCGGCTCCGCGTCCCCGGTTGGTGCGGGAGCTTCTGGACAAGCTCCACCGCTACGGGTTCTCCGCGACCCAGGTCGACACGGCCCTGGACGAAGCGTGGGAGGCCTAGCGAGGCTACCTGAGCGCACTTCGGGCGCGTGGGCGGCAGATTCTTTCTGGGGACTTCGGCACGGCTTTTGTGCTCCTGGGCAAGCCGTACAACAGTGCGGGCTATGTGGACGTCTTCGGCATGGGTGGCCTCTTGCGGCTGGGTCGCGGGCTTCTGGCCGCGGATTTGATGACCAAGCTCCAGTGCCAGATCCGACCGTACGCCTGCAACCCGGCTGAAGTAGACGGCGTGTTTCAGCACGCCTTCGAGGATCTAGCCGCCAAGCTGGCGGAGGACCGGATTGGGGACGCACTGTCCGCGCTGACAGCCGCGCTCGAGGCCGTGCCACGCACGCAGCAGCCGCGACGGCCGCTGGTGGGCGTGGCGGGCGACCTCTACACCAGGATCCACCCTTTCGGAAATCGGGACCTGTTCCGGCGCCTGGAGGCTTTGGGCCTGGAGGTCTGGCCCGCACCCTTCGTGCTCGACATCGTGGAATTCTGTTGGCGGCGCGAGATGTCCGAGCGATTCGGCGAGGGCCGCTACAAGGAAGCTGCGGGCACGACGCTCCTATTTCTGCGCAAGGAGCTGGAGTCGCTGCGCATCCGCTACCTGCTCGGGACCGGGGTCGAGCGAGCCTCGGAGCCGGGGTACAGCGACATTCTCGCCCTCGCCCAGCCCTACGTGGATCCCGGCGCCAACGAGCTGGTGATCCTGAATGTTGCCAGGATGGTCGACTGCGCACGGCGAGGCGCACACGGAATCATCAACGCGATCTCGTTCCATTGCATGCTAGGCACGGTGTCCGCCTCGCTGACCGAGCGGATCCGGGCCAATCATGGCCAGGTGCCGCTCGTGACCCTGTCGTTCTCGGGCAAAGAAAGCCCGGAGCTCGACACCAAGATCGAGGCGTTCGCCCACCAGGTGAAGACCTTTGCCGCCGCCAAGGACGCCGCAAGGGAGCCTCGCAACTGGTTCGAATCGCTGTGGCGCTAGCACCAGGCGAAACGCGGGACTACTTCTTCAGCGTGCGAACGTGCTTGACCAAATCCTTCACCTCTTCGGGAGAGGCTTTGGTGGCTGGCATGACGTTCTTGCCGCCGGCGCCTTTCACGCCTTCGAGAATAATCTTCTCCCACTGTGCATCCGTGGATCCCTTCTGCACCTCGGCGTTGGTCAGATCACGCATGTTCAGCTTCTTGCCCATGGTCGTGGCGGCCTTGCCATCTTTGCCGTGACAACCGGCGCACTTCTTGTCGAACATCTCGGTCCCATCAGCGCGGGCCGAGCCCGGCATGCACGCTAGGAACAGAACTACCATCATCGCGAAAAGAGTGGTCTTCATGCTCAGGTTCCTCCATTGGTTCCGGTTGACGACTGCACTTCAGCTTGGTGCCAAATTGGTCTATTGGCAACCGGCATCGTGCTTCGGTCGAGGCAGAAGGCCGGCTTGCTTGACGATGCCCGGAACCGCGTCTTCACCGGCGACCGCCATGATGTGGACGCCGTGTACCCCTGGCACGCGTTTGAGTTGTTCGATGAGATCGATGCAAATGCGGATGCCCTCGGCTCGCGCGTCGCCTGCCCGCTCGATGCGTTCGGCGATCTCGTCTGGGACGCGCACGCCGGGCACCCCGCCACGCATCCGCCGCGCCATTTCGACCGATTTGATAGGCAGCACACTCGCCAGGATGTGTGCTTTGTCGTGCAGTCCCAGCTTCCGCACCTTGTCCATCCAGGCAACGAATCGCGGAAGATCGAAAATCGCCTGCGTCTGGATGAAGTCGGCCCCGGCGCGGATCTTCTTGGCCAAGGTCAACGTGTGAAGCTCTGCCGGCTCCGCGAACGGGTTGGTCACAGCGCCGATGGTGAGCGGCACGTCGCCCGAGATCGGGTCGCCGCTCATGGTCCGGTGCTCGTCCCGCAGCGCCTTGATGGTCTGAATCAGCTGGATCGCATCAATGTCGTAGACCCCCACGGCGCCCGGATGGTTGCCCAGGAGCTGATGGTCGCCGGCCAGGCAAAGCACGTTGCGAATGCCGAGTGCGGCGGCTCCCAGGATGTCGCTTTGCAGAGCGAGGCGATTGCGGTCGCGCACCACCATCTGCAGCACGGGCTCTGCCCCGGTTTCCTTGAGCAGTAGACATCCCGCGAGGCTCGACATGCGCACGACGGCGGCCTGATTGTCGGTCACGTTGATGGCGTCGCAGGACGATCCGAGCAGCGCCCCCTTCTTGCGCAGGACGTCCGGCAGACATCCCTTGGGCGCGCCGACTTCGGTGGTCACCGCGAACTGACCGCTCTCCAGAACCTTTTCCAGACGACTTCCTGATTTCACTTCTCGTTTCCTACTGTTGTCTCCGCAACCTATCCCATCCGCACAGCCGATGGAACGAGGTAGTGGCCAGCATGCCACCAGCCTCTCGTGTCCCATCAGAAATCGCCGATTTTCCCTATCGGCTCTGCCGCCAGAAGTCGGGCCGCCGCCACACGACGAGCGCCTTTGAGTGCGCTCGCCATGGCGTAGAGATTCTCGACCTCGCGGCATCGTCGCAGCCGAGGTGATTCATCGCGGTCGACAAGGATGGGTTGCAAGCGAGCGGGACTGAGAGCGGCGAGGATTTCCGCCCTTTCTTCTTCACTTACCTCTCGCACGGGGGGACGCTCGATGATCTCGGCAACGATCGCATCGAAGGTCATGTCGAACCACAAATCGCGGGCTTGCGGGTTGACCTGCCAAAGTACATCCAGAAAACTCCATCCATCGGAGCCGCACCCGTTCTTCTCCGAATTGGCAAAGCCCTGGGCAATCGCCTCCATGCGGAATAGCAGGTGCTTGTCGTCCAAACGCTGGACTCCATCCTCGCCAAGCCCCAGAAGATCGCGATGGAGGAATCTCGGGATCTTGGCTTCGGGCACGCCCTTCACAAGCCACTCGATCGTATGTAGCGCCGTCCAAGCACGGGCTTCTGGCGAGCTCGCCAAGCGATCGGCCAGGCGCTGCCCGCATCGATCGTACTTGGCCGTGAGCAACAACCGAATGGGCGGGCCGTAGAGCTCTCGCGCAAGAAGCACGCTCGCGGCAAGGCCAATCCATGCGTGTTGCAGGATCCACTTGCGAGGATCCGTTGCGACCTTCAAGCGCGACGCCAGCCACCTGAAACCCCAGAAGCCTAAAAGAGCGACCACGCCAACCACAAGCACGTCTGCCGCGACAATGCGCCAGGGCAGGACCTCCTCGGTTGGAAACAGGTCAAGCACGGTCAGCATGCTAAGGGCTCGTCCGAAAATAATCGATACGATTTCACCGCCGATCCATCCCGGCTATCCCGGCTGGCTTCGTTGCTCGTCGTCGCAATACGTCGAGTATTCCTCCTCCTCCTCGCGCCTTGCCAGCCGGGCGCCTCGTCGCCGAACCTGTATCACTTATTTCCGGACGAGCCTGGCGGCAAGAACTCTCTGCGTCTTGTGCTTTTTGTACCTAACCCGGTGGACAAGTAGGGGCGAGCTGTCTCCCTGTCAATTCCAGGTGGATGAGAGACGCAGCGAAGGCACCAAGGTGGTGGTGACTCCGCGGAACTGGTCATCGGCAATGGCAAACTGCAACACACCGACGATACCGGCCTTCCAGTTCGTCGATGCCCACCACTCCTTTCCGATGCCGAGGTTCGCGCCGTAGCCGAGCTGGGCATCTGTCATCTTCCCGTACAGTCTGGTGATCGTCAGGGTGCCAGAAGCGTACACATTCGACTGATCGAAGTAATAGGACAGGCCAGGGCCGATACTGACCAGACCATAGGTTCCGACCCAAGTGCTCGTGCCGCCCCATGGGGTCTTCACGCTGGGATCGCTTGCGATACTGCCAAGTATCTCGCCAAATACCATGAGGTCGCGCGAGGCCCTGCCTCCGACAGCGGCGCCCAAGGTTATTGCAGTTCCACTCACGCTGGAGGCTTCGGAAGCACCACTTCCCGCGGATGGTTCATGCTGGAAATCCGTGTACCAGGATCCAAGTCCGGCTGAAAGACGGACGGAAACCCCATCGTGATTGTTGGCCCCTGCCGAGAGCGAGTCCGTCGCTGAGCCTGCACCTGGCGGGGTGTCGCCTGTCGGCGGCACGGCGGACACGGCCGTGGGTGGGTATACATTCGACGGCGGGATGCTGCCGCTTGGAGGGGCAGCCGGAAGGGTGGTGGCAGCCGGATTGGCCGGCGCCACAAAACCTGCTGGAGTGCCCGGGCTCGCGGCGGTCTCTGCAGTTCCACCCTGCCGAGGCACCTGGGGTGGATTGACACAAGCACCTGTGTCGCAGATACGTACACCCTTGCAGTCCGTATCCTTGGTGCATTGAGCCCTCGCTGAGGACGCGCGCAAGAAAAGCAAGGCAAAGAGTGCGGTTGCTAGACCGCCGAGTATTCGCTGGTGCAAACGAATCATCGCAGTGACCTCATATTTTCACCCATGCCTCCGTGCCAATCGTACGACCATTGTGCGGGCGTGCGGCCGCGACCGCAACGAGCGTCTCGTGGGCGCCAAACGTTCTCGAAGCCTAGAGGTGCGACCCGTCACATAGCCAGAGCGGTTCGCCGGAATGACGAGTCGCGCGGGGGGTAGTCCCCACAACCTCTATCGCAAGACACGCAAAGGAACCTAGAACTGGCTGAAGAAGGGCCACACTTCCGCAGGCATCCACGAGGTGCTCTGCCCCGCATCGGTGGGCGACGGGGTGTGGCCGCCGTCGTACGAACACCAGATGACCGGATTGGCCGCAGGGCAGCCCTTGTAGTTGGTGCAGATGTGTTTCCCGGTTTGCGCCGTGGGCAACGTCTCGATCGTGCACCCGTTCCACTTGGCGAACGGATCGGTCTGGGTTGCTTGTGAATTGCCGGCCACATCCGACAAGCCGAGCGAACCGAGGTAAGGGATCGGTGCGCACGTCGAAGGCATGTTCACGCCCCCAGCGGAGTGGGCGACAATGGCACGGAATACGCCCGGGACCGCGCAGGCAAGCACCCTCGCCATGGCCGCGCCTTGGCTGAACCCCTCCAACATGATCCGCGTCGTGTCGATGCACAAGTCCGCCTCGACCGCCTTGAGAACGTCGTTGGCGTAGGTCGTGTCCGTGGTGCCGTCCCAATACCCGCCGGCTGCAGAAAGCGACACGAAGATGGTGCTCCCATTGGAGAGACTCCAGAGTCCGTAGTTGTTCCCAGAGGTTTCCAGATCCGAGCCACCGGCGCCGTGTAGGTTGAAAATCAACCGGTAGGGAGTGGTGTTCTTGTAGTCGGTGGGCCAATGAATAATGAACTGCCGGCTGCCCGAGATCGTGTTCTGAGTAGGGCTGTTCTTCAGCGTTGGCGTCTTGCCGCAGCCGGCGCTGGGAACCGCCGCAGAGCTTCCACCATCGTCGACGACCGATCCGCCGCCAGCGCCGCCCGTCGCAGATCCGCCGTCTCGGCCCGAATTGCCACCGGCTGCGCCACCCGTGCCGGGCTGGCTGGTTGTTCCGCCCGAAGCGCTGCTGCCACCGGTGCCGGGCTGGCTGGTTATTCCGCCCGAAGCGCTGCTGCCGCCCGTGCCGGGCTGGCCACCTGTTCCCGGCTGCCCGCCCGATCCGCTGCGGCCACCTGAGCCTGATGTCCCTCCGACCCCGGCACCTCCCGAGCCCGACTGACCGGCCGTGCCCGCGCCACCGCTTCCCGAGTCGGTGCGCCCGCCGGAGCCGTTCGCTCCACCCGTTCCCGGTTGGGTGGCGCCACCGCTTCCCGGCGCTCCGCCTTGGCTGGTTGCCCCTCCAGTGGTGTGGTTACCGCCGCTTCCCGAAGCAGGGGAGGTGCTCGATGAACATGCACTCCCCGCAATTGCGAGTGTTGCCACCATCGAAAAGATTGAATGCCTGCGTATCATGGATGTCTCCTTGCCTGCCGAACGTCGAAGCAAATACCCTGCACGCACTTGAGCGCGGCCGAACTAGGATGGGTCGTCGGCACCCAATCTACTTGAGCTGCCTTCTACAATTACTGACGTTAAGGTTGCCCGATCACCAAATGGCAAGTCAAGCTCGGGCTTGCAAAGCGGCTGCTCCTGCCGCGCTCCGCTATCTTGCGAAGTAGCCCATCTCTTCCGCGGTGGGCTTGTCGGCGAGCAGATCGAAGCGCCCGTGCTTGACCGCCTGGTAATAGAAACACTGCTCGTTTCCGCCCCCGCTTTGAGCATAAGCAGCCCAGCTGCAACCGCCGCGACACACATCGCGAAAGCGACAGACACGGCAGAAGCCGCAGAGCTGCGCCTCTTTGAAGAGCCGGTTGTATGCGAAAGCATCCGGGCGATTCCAGATGTCGCGCAGGCTCTTTTCCCTAACGTTGCCTTCGACAAAGCGGTGCTCGCCATGCACCGACGACGGCAATGAAAGGCAGCCCTTCACATCTCCGCCACTTTCGATCCCGATCACTTGGCAACCGGCGCGGCAGCCGAGCCAGAAGGGCAGGGCGATGTCCGCGGCGCGCAGGGCGGATTCGGGATTGCCAAAGTAGCCAATGTTGTGGCCTACGGTGATCTCGAATTCCGGGCAATCGATTCGGCACAGCTCTGCTATCTGGGGCACCAGCCACAATAGGTCTTCTGGGCGCAATACCAGATCGCGGTGTTCGCCCATGTTTCCCGAGGCGGTGGCGAGCTGCGGTTGCCAGGCGAAAACCCCGTGCTCTATCAAGAACGTCCGCATCTCCTTGAGGCTGCCTTGATTGAGCCGGTTGATGGTCGTGTTCACCGCCGTGCGCATGCCAGCCGCCACGCACATGTCGATGGCGCGCACCACCCGCTCGAACGAGCCAGGGGCTCGGAGCTCGTCATGCTCTTTCTCGAAACCGTCGAGGCTGAAGCCCACCGCGCACAAGCCCGCTTCCTTCGCCTGGTCAAGATGTTTGGGCGACCAGGTCAGGCCGTTCGAAATCATGTTGACCTGGGCTCCGAGCTCGACCAGGCGTTTAGCCACCTCGTTCCAGCCTGGGTAGAGGACTATCTCGCCGCCAATCAGGGTGATGCGCTGGCATCCCAGCTCCACCAACTCACCGGCCACGCGCAGACACTCGTCGAGCGATAGCTCTTCTGCACGCCGCTTGCCGGCGCTGGAACCGCAGTGCTTGCACCGCAGATTGCACGCCAGCGTCAGCTCCCACACACAAGTGTGGGGAAAGAATCCAACCTGCTGCAAAACTTCGATCACGGTTCTTCTCGACTGAGTGCTGGTCGGCACCGAGGCGGCGCCGACGATCACCTTCTACTCATCAAAACCGCTGACCGGGGAGGGAATCAACGACACCTGCTTCGGAGCTCATCGAGTCCGAGCTTTGCCCCACCTCGCTCTTGCCCGCTTCGGGAATTTCCCCCGAATCGATCACCCCGCCACCACCAGATGGTCCGGCGTCTTTGAATCCCCCCGTTCCGTACACAGTTCCGCCCGTTCCGGTCAAGCCACCACCGGCACCGCCCGAACTGGGGCGATAAGATCCTCCGATTCCGTAGACCGTTCCCATCGTCCCCCCCAACCCACTACCGGAACCAGCAGATCCACCAGAGCCAGGGTTGGGAAATCCCGCTTGTCCGTAGAGTCCGCCCGCCCCACCGCCGGCACCCCCGGAGATGGGCCTGTAGGATCCTCCGATTCCGTACACAGTTCCGCCAGCTCCGGTCAAGCCACCACCGGCGCCGCCAGAGCCGGGCCGTATAGCAGAAGCGTCCGCAGAGCCGTCCGGGTTGGCGCTTAGCGATGAGGTGTCGCATGCCCCCAGGGCAAGACCGATCCCCATCGACGCAGGCACCACCAGGTTCTGGAGCTTGGTCCGGAGAAAAGCATTGATGCGGTCTCGGATATCTTTCTCTCTCATCGTCGGCTCCTACGCTCGGCCGGTTCTGACCAGCTTCAAGCGCATCCGCGATGGTACCCTGGCCCCGAACCGAATCCTAGAGACAGCGATCACACCGGACGTCGCATTGGGACTGTCGAGGCGCCGAGAAGCCTCACTGTGCGGGCATACAGTGCAAGGCGAAGAACGCGCCCTGCGGATCCAGCAGCTGTGCGATGCGCGCGCCTCCCGGCACCTCTATGGGGCCGCTTAGGACCTTGGCGCCGCGGTTGGTCGCGCGTTCGATGGCGACATCGAGGATCGAAACCTGCGTGTAGTAACCCCACATGGGCGGCATCTTCGAGTCCTTGGGCGCCGTCATCATGCCTCCCACGCGAATGTCGCCCAGGCCGAAGACGCGGTAGCTGCCCATGTCGCCCATGTTCATATCCTCCATGACCTTCCACCCGAAAAGCTTCGCGTAGAACGCGAAGGCGGCGGCGCTGTCGCTGGTCACAAGCTCGCTCCAGCAGAATTCACCCGGCTTACTCAGATCGTGCAGCTTCATCATGTCGCTGGACGGCTGAAAAACCGATAGAAACGCGCCTTGGGGATCGGCGATCACCGCGAAGCGACCCACCGTCGGAATGTCCTCGGGCCCATGGTGGATGCTGCCCCCCAGCCCCTTGGCCAATGCAACCGTGGCGTCGACCTGCTCGACCTGGACGTGCCCCATCCAATGCGGCGGCGCTCCCATCTTGACTGCCTGTTCGGGCAGATCGATGACGCCGCCGAGCGGGCCCTGACTGCCGGCCCACATGGTGTATGCGCTGCCGTCTCCGAACGGCTGCGTCTGCCAGCCGACGACGTCGCCGTAGAAAGCGATCGCCGCCTTGGGATCCTTGGTGAGGTGTTCGTACCAGACGAATCGGCCGTTGTTCGCGTTTGCCATGACAATCCTCCTGAGCACGCTGGGCGCGTGTTCGTTGATTTCGACGCCGAATGGGACGAGAGGTTACAAAAGTCGTTGCGTGAACCAGAGATTGCGGTCGGGCCCGATGGCGATTTGAAATGGCCTCAATCCGGTCGAGCGCCAACCCTGGCAGCGAGCCCCACCAACCACCATCAATTCATTCATGCTTCCGATGACCACCGACAACCGAAATACGAGCCCGTGCTACAGTGGTTCCCTGGAATGTTGCAGACGCGCAATCCAGCCGCTTCCTCGGTGCCGGCGGAGCCGGGGCGGTCGCGCGAGAAGGCCGACGCCCGCGCGCAGATCTGGGAGCTGCTGAAGCAGGACAAGGAAGAGGAAGCTTGGCGAATTCTTCGCCCCTACCTCGTGCAACCATCGTCCGAGCCCGCGCTGCAGGCCCTGGCCTGCCGCTTCAAACGACTGCCCGAGTTGGCGGCCGGCATGGCAGATCCCTGCGAGAAGGCCCTCTCGTCGGCCAAGCCCGACAACCCGTGGCCCTTCACGTACGCGGCACAGACCGCGATGGTGCGCAAGGAGCGAGCCCAGGCCCTGCTACACGTTCGTGAGGCCATGCGACGAGGTGACAAGTCCGGCACTCTGCGCGCGGATGACTGGATCTGGTTGGCCGGCTTGTTACGCCAACTGGGCGCCGCCACCTGGTCCGAAGATGCATTGGGGCGCGCCGGCACCACTGGTTCGGCGGATGCCATGCGCACCGAGCTCGATCGAGCCCGTAGAGTCTGGGGACTGCCGAAGGTCGAAGGCGATTCGCTGCTCTCGCCCGAGCAGGAAAGCGGCTACGTGGATCTCTGACGCGCAACCATGGACGACATGGGAGCGGGGCGCTTGAAGAAGGCCCAAGGGAGACTGTCCGATGGAAAAAAGCAGTTCGCAGGCATGCCAGGGCTTCTCACCCTGTCGTGTGAGTTGGCGTTCCTGCAAAAGCAACTTCGCACCGCCGAGAATGAATGCAGGGCTGCAGTGGCTGCGATGGACGAACAGCCGCGCGCGCACTATCTGTTGGCACATATCCAGCTTGATCAGCGCAAGCCCGAAGCGGCTCTTGTGCCCATGAAAAAAGCGGTGGCTCTCGACCCGGTCGAGCGCCAACCCTGGATAGAGCTGAGTCAGATCTACAGGACCCTCGGCCGCACCAAACAGGCCACCGAGACCTTGGCCGAAGCGAACCGGGTTGCGCCGGCGCAGGCGCGCCGCTGAGGAGCTAGCCTGATTGGGGTCGCCTGAATCATTCGCGGGCGAGGGCCGGATCCCTGTGTTCCGATGACCGGCGCGATCTGCTGGACTATTGGGACGAGCCGAGATCCACCGTGGCATGCCGGCAGGGGACCGGGTCACACTGTGGACCGTTCAGGTACTCCGCCAAATAGGTGACCGTCACGCTCTTCGAGAACAACGTATCGCTCCCCTGGGTCACGACAACCAGGTAAACGTCACCGTCGGCGAGCGCCGCGCTGTCGTCATTGCTGCTAATCTCGAATGCGATACTGTCTCCCTTGGCCTGAATTTGAAAATTGCCGAGGTAGGAATCCATCAACGAACCACTGTACACGCAGCTTGCGTCGGGGGAACAGGGCTGGATCGCCGCCGTTCCTGCGTAGCACGTGCCGTTCCGGCAGAGTGTGATCGTCGTGGGCGCGAAGGGTGTGGAGGTCGCCACGGAGCCATTCAGCTTCGTACCGGGATAGACACAGTAGTTGTTGTCGCACAGAATGCCGGATGCGCTGCTCGGATAGAGCTCCAGGTTGGCGTAGCGGTTGCCGGTTTTGCCGCAGCGAAGGTCCACGTTCTCCAACCCGTACTGCACCGGCCGACTCACGTCGATCAAAGTCTGGCCGCTGGCATCGACGATCCTCACGCTGTACACGTCGCCGTCCGCATATGCACCCTCGGTCAGAGAGTAGGCGAATCCCGCCACGCTAAAGCCATCGAGCTCGTCCTCTACCATTCCGCCCAGCCCCAGCAAGGAGAAGGCCCCCCAAATCATGACTCCTTGGGGGGGCTCATACGTGCCTGTGGTGCAAGTGGCGTTTTGGCAAACCGTCGCCGTTGCGCCCACGAGTCCGCTCGCAGGAACGGGAAGGTGCACGCCAATCGATGTCTGAGGCGCGATCCTGAGGCCGTTGCAGCCAGGATCCTGACTCGAGCCAAGTTGAATTCCGCCGTCCTCTCGTTGCCCGTCCAGCACCTCCGGAGAGCCGCCATCGCTCTGCCCCGATGGCACCACCTCCGGAGAGCTGCCATCGTTCTGCCCCGATGGCACCTCCGGAGAGCTGCCATCGCGCTGCCCCGATGGCAAGGGGTTGCTGCAGCCCGAAAGCACGCACTGGAGCAAACCGATGAGGGCTGCGACGTGCCTTCTCGCCAGGGCCATTCTTCTATCGTGGACCATTGCATCCCGGTGTCAAGCGAGGTAACGCTCACACCCGAACCCTTGGAACGAATTCGAGCTACGTACCAGCGCGCCCTTCAATGGCTTCTAGTTCCCGAATCAACTCGGGCAGGTCGTCGCTGACGGTTGTCCAAAGAAGCGACAGATCGACGTCGAAGTAGTTGTGAATGAGTCGATTCCTCATCCCAATCATGTCCACCCAGGGCAGGTTCGGATACTTGGCGCGCGTGTCTTCTCCGACCCGGGCCGCAGCCTCGCCGATGATTTCCACGCACTTGAGCAACGCCAACGTCAATTGCCGATCTTTGAGCAGGCCAGGCAGCGTCTTGCCACGGGCAAACTGCGTTGCCTCACGGGCCGCAGTCAGCATGTCGGCCAACCTCAGGAAGTCATCACGCGGCGACATATTCCGTAAGCGCCTCGTCCAGCACCTGGGCCCGAAACGACGGGTGCAGCTCGGCTGCGGTCCGCAGATCGACCGGTCGGCCTACGATGCCGGATAGCTCGCGTTCCATGCGCGCGATCGCCAGGTACCCGACCCGTACCCCTGAATGGAACTCGACCAGCATATCCACGTCGCTGTCAGGTCGAAAATCATCACGCAAGATCGAGCCAAACAGAGCCAGCCGCCCGATTCCGTTCTGGCGGCAATACGCAGCGATGCGATCGTGTGGGATGTTTGCGACGCTCGGGTTCACGGCAGGATCCTCGTGAGGTAGCCCATTATACACCGGCCGCGACAGGACGCCGATTCGTCGCGGAAGGCCGGTGCAGCCTTCAGAGGCGAGGACCCCTGCGCCTCGTCGACCAAGTCGTCCCCGTCCACCACCACGGCGAGCGCGACTTCGCAGCCATCAGGCACATCGATCGGCTCGTCCACGAGGAGCCTGCCCCTGCGAACCTGTCCTCAAATGGTCAGCGTCATAGGTTCTAGTTTAGGCACAGCCTTGCAAGGTCTCAACCTTGTCCCGTCAGCGTGCCCCACCAAGGGCAGGTGCCTCGCCCGCGGTCGTCGGAAACTGGAAGACGATGCACTCCTTGCGCAGCGAGCGCGCCAGATCGCCGGAGATGCCGTTCGCCTTGAAGGTGCGACTGGTTGTGAGTGAGCGCTGGAGCCGCCCGTCGGGCAGCAGCTTGAACGTGGCATCCTTGGGCAGGATGCAACTGTCGTGCTCCTGCACGCTCGCACTCGGCCGCTCATGCTAGGGCTTGTCAGCAATCTTGGACGCATCCTCTCCGGTGCCCTTACCTTGGAACCCGATCCGACGATCGGACAATGTTGGCATCAAGTTCTCGATGGCGGCGTACAGGGAAAGGATGCCTTGACGTTGGGCCTCGATGCTTTTGTCGTGCGCCGCGAGTCTGCGATTCATCTCCCGTTCGATCTCATCGATCTTGGCGGCAAGCTCGCTGTGCGCGGCCAAGAAGCGCCGGAACTGAACAAAGGCCCGTACCACCACGATGCTCATTTCCACGGCCTTGGGCGAGCTCAACACTGAAGCAGCCATGAGTGCGCCGTGCTCGGTGAAGGCATAGGGGCGCTTTCGGCGTCCGCCGCGTCTCCGACGCACGTTTGATGTCGCAATTTGCGATATCAAACATCCGAACTCCTCCGATGTGAGCTGAAAGGCAAAGTCCGGCGGAAACCGGGACAGGTTCCTTCTCACCTGTTCGTTCAAGCGTCGGGTTTCGACACCGTAAAGAACAGCCAGATCCGAATCGAGAATGACCCTGTGACCACGCAAGATCACGATAGCGCGCAGGGCCCGTTCAGCTTGAGCCGGAATTTCCTTGGTCATGTCGGTTGGCCTTGATTGACCCATCGTGCCGGGATGTCGCGTCCCGAGCCTCGTGGTCACACAGAGATTCTCGGTCGGGGAGCTGGAAAAGTTGCTCGGCAAGTACCTTCGGAACGGATGCAATCCAATCCATCGAGGCCTTGTCCTCGGGACCTGCCCCTCCGGCCTCCACCTCCCGCGGGACGCTCTCGACCTCCCCGCTGGGCAGTCTTGGTTCTGTCAGATTGGCAAAGCGTGGCGAGCAACATCCCACGGCGGAATAGGCCTCCGCCGGTGCAGTCCAGCTGGTGCACACTGACGCGCATGTGCGCGAGCAACGGACAACCGGAAGATCTGGATCTAACCAGCGTATTCGAAGAGCGAGCGGAGAATCTCTCTAAGGAAGAACTCCTCCGGTGGACTACGTACACAAGCCATGACGAAGAGAACGTCACCAAGTTAACACTACTGTGTCACCTGCCTCGGGTCGGGCGAAATTTGCGAGCATGAGCACCAGCTGATCGGGCTTTCGAAGCAGGCGTCGGGCTGCGCAGATGGTGGCAGAAGGGGCAGCGAGGGAGCCATCGGGCGAGGAAGTGTGCGATCGCGATGCGTGCGGTGATGAAGGAATCCTGGAAGTGCCGTTCTGGACGCGCTTGGCTGCGGACCAACTGGACCGGCGCTTCCTCCCGAGGGGGGAAAAGCGCGGGCGCGCTCGGCGACGACGAAGGCGAAACATGTGAGCGCAACGGACACGTGATGATGCCACCCGCGGAAACGACGGCCTTCGAAGTGATCAAGACCCAGCTCGCCCTTGAGGTCTTCGTATGCGCGCTCGGTTCGCCAGCGCTGTTTGACGATGCGTACAGCCTCCTTGTGCGTGAGCCGACGGCCCGACTGGTCCGGAAACCACAGGACGTGATGCTTCGTCGGCGCCGTTTCGCCGTGTTCCCACTCCATCAGTAGCCAGACCACCTCAGGTTCGCCCGCATCGACGCCATCGCCTTGGACCATGCGTACGCGCTCTATCGCAAAATGCGACGACAACGGGGCCTTGGTGCCTTGGCGCCAAGTTGTTTTGCGGAAGGCCCCACGCCCAAGGCCGACGGCGAAGTCTTCGATCGCGACCGGGTTATCGTCGACCTTCCGGCCTCGCGTATCGAGGCGCCACACGCGGTCCGTCGGCATGACCGCGACAGCGTACGAAAACTCGAGCTCGCGACAGACCCGGCGCAGGAGACTGCTATGGCCGTAGCAAGCGTCGCCCAGCACCGTGCCCCGTGGAACGCCAGCAACAACCGCTCGTCGCAACATCGCAATTGCAAGCTCGGGCTTGGTTTGGAACTGGACCTCGTCGGGTATGCGCGCTTCCAGACGGCGGACAGGGTCTTCTGTCCACGACTGCGGTAGGTAGAGCTCGAAGTCGATCGGCAAGTGTTCCGTCGGGGTGGCCACCGTGAGACTTACGCCAATCTGGCAATTGGTAATCTTGCCGGCCGACCCCGTGTACTGGCGCTGCACGCCGACCGAGTGGTTACCCTGCTTGAGGAAGCCAGTGTCGTCGAAGATCCAGGCCACGACCGGCTCGCGCTTGGTGAGGACTTCCAATGCGTACGCAGCTGCCTCTCGACGGACGTCCTTGTCTCGCCAGTTCGAATTGCTCAGGAAATGAGCCAGCCTCTGGTGCTCGGCATCGATGCGAGCTGGGTCTGCGCACGCTCGCGCGGCAATGGGCTCCATGCTCTTGCGTTCACCGTCGCTGAGCAACCCGATCGCGTAGGTCGCAAACGATGCGCGTCGTTTCTCATCGCCAAGAACATTCCCGATTCGTTCGAAGTACTCCTCAAGCCGATGCAGCCCTTCGTCTTCCAGTGGGTAGTCCATGTCCAACATTCCGCGAGCCCTGGCCGAGCGAAGCAAGTTTTTGGACAGATTATCCGGCCAATCGTAGCCTGGCTACGACGGGCGCTCGCGCATCGACCGCCTGGTGGGGGAGTCTGTCCCCCGAACGATGGCGCCCCTGCCTATGCACCCCTGACACAGTAGTGTTAATGGGGCCAGGAACCAAACTCCTGACAGGTCCGCGCGGTTCTGGCAAATCGACATTGCTCAAAACAGCATACTTCCGCCTTCTCGAAAATCGAGCAGCACTCCCCGTGTATGTGAACTACTCCAAATCACTTGCCCTCGAGCCCATGTTCCACCGGAGTGCCAATGCACTGCAGCTCTTTCGACAGTGGGTCCTCTTCAAGATCATAGTTGCCACCTCTGAATCCCACGACCTCTTGGGCGTCCAAGTTCCGAAAAAGTTAGCCAGAAGGTCACGCGGCAGAAGGCCACTCAGGCAATTGTGGAGCACGCAGAGTCCGTGCGTTCCATCTTCCGTGCATTAGCTTCAAAATTACCGCGCTTCCGACGTTTTGTGGAAAGTGGAACAGAGCTAGAGGGTGCGATTGTAAAGACCATAAAGAAATATAACAACACTAGACCAATTGAGAGAAAGGCAGTGGCGATCGCGGTGCAGGAACCTCTGGGATTGGGCCAATGATCAGTCAGTCTTTGAGCCTGTGTTCGGGCTATTCTACTCACGCCTGGACGGCCAGAGCCCGAGCAATGCGGAGGCTCGACATGCGCAGATGCATACCCTTATTCAACAGATTAGGGACGATGGTACCCAAGGATAGGTCCGTTGGCCTATTCTGACCTCGTATTGCCCATCGACTCCACGACCGGAAAGCTGCGTGTTTTCTATGGGATCGTCGGTGCGGCAGAGCCAACGGAATGGCGCATCAGGGGCTCGGGATGCCCTACTGCTGACCCGAACTGCGCCCCCGGAACCAGCCGGCGATGCTGTGGCGGGGTTTCTTCGCGGCCAACACCTCGTGCGGGAATTCTTCGCTTAGGAATAGGACCATCAGGCCGGGCTTGGGCAGGATGGTGGCGATGGGGCTCGGGTTGTCGGGCCGGTAAAGGAGCAGCTCGCCGCCGTCGGCGGGGGTCCATTCGTCGTTGAGGTAGACGACGGTCGAGAGCAGGCGGTTCTTCTGGCCGCTCAGTGTGTCCAGATGCCTGTCGTAATGGGCACCGACGCCGTAGATCGCGTAGTGGCATTCGTAGTGAAGCAGCCCCAGGAATAGCTGCTGGTTGAGGCCGCTGCGCAGCTCTTCCATCACGGTCAGAAACGAACGGTCGGCGGCCTTGCTGTCGTCGAGCCAGCGAATGACGTCGCCCCGGATGCCGGGGTTGTGCGTTCGCTGCTCGCCCCGTCCCACGCCGGCGGGCGCGAAGGCCGCGCTTTCGCGGCAGCCACGGTCGAGACGGGAGCGCAGCGCGGGCGAAAGCGAATCCTCCACGGTCGCGAAACCGCCGGAGCGAAGCGCACCGGCGATGGCATCGACATCCATGATCCTGCGACTATCCCACGCCGGCGCCCGATGCGCTGGTCAACTTCGAGGGAGTCTTCCGGAAGGATAGTTCCCCAAGCCGCGCACCTATGCCGAGCCTCTCGGAAACGGTCCAGCAGCGATCGTCGCCGATTTGGACAACGATGGCGGGCACGTCTCAACTGGCGCTATCCTCTGCTCATGAGCCGCATGCCCAGAAACCCCGAGGTGGCCGAGCTCGTGCGCAGGCTATCGCTGTCACCCCACCCGGAAGGCGGATGGTACCGGGAGACTCACCGTTCTGCCCAGCGGGTCCACAGCCCGGAACACGGGGAACGAGCCGCCTTCACATCCATCCTCTTTCTCCTGGAAGCGCCGCAGGTCTCGCGCTTCCACCGGATTGACGCCGAGGAGCTGTGGAACTGGCACGCGGGCTCGCCGCTCGACGTCCAGGTTCTGGCCCAAGCACGAAAAGGAGGGCAGCGAACGACCCACCATTTGGGCCCTTCGGCTGACGAATGCTTTCAGGCTGTCGTTCCTGCCGGTTCCTGGTTTGTTGCGGAGGTGGCCTCGCCGGGGAGCTGGAGTCTCGTCGGCTGCGTGGTAGCGCCCGGGTTCGAGTTTCGTGGGTTCGAAATGGCCGATCGCAGAGAGCTGCTCGCCAACTATCCTCTCGAAGCGGAGACGATCCTGCGCCTGACCTGAAGCGTAGGTGTGTCCGTGCTAGGTTTGGGCACCATGCTGACTACATGAACGCCATCCAGACGTTGACCAAAGACCAGCTCGACGCTTTGTTGAGGGATGGCGAATTCCCCGAGAGCGTTCGCTTGGCCGCGCCCAAGGTGGTGGTGGTCATGACCCAGGACTGGTGCGGGCAATGGGCCAACATGAAGGCCTACCTGCCCGACTTTGCCGAGCAAGCGGCGATCTTCACCGTGGAGTACAACCTGCTGCCCGACTTCGAGCGCATCATGAGCTTCAAGGAAGACGTGTTCGACAACCAGCAAGTGCCCTACGTGCGCTTCTATCGCGATGGAAAGCTGGTGCGCCACTCCAACTGGCTGCCGCGTGCATCGTTTGCGGCCATGCTCGGACGCGAGTAGCCTTGACGTAGAGGTCCCGACCAGCGACGCTAATGGGCGATGCAGCGACGCGAACGAACGCCTTGGATACTGGCGGCGGCCATGCTCGTGTTGATCGCGTGTGGCTCCACCACCGCGTCCTCTTCGCCTTCGGTCTCGGACTCGGGTAGCGGAAGCAAGACCCTCTACGTCGGGGCCGAGCTGACCTTGAGCTCCTTCGGCGCGAGCACGACGCCCGTGCCCTCGCTGAGCGTCGCGATCGCGCAGGCAGCTCGCGGCGGCGCTGCGGTCAGTGGCGCTGCGGTCAAGATTACCGCGAGCGATGGCGTGACGGTGACCGCCGCCGAAAGCGCAACCGTGCCCGGCTACTACCAGGCCTCGGGCTTCACCTGGGAGCCCAGCTGGCACATCGAGATCAGCTCGGGATTGGACCACCTGGAAGCGACGGTCGCAGCTCTGGGCAGGACCACGATCACGGCGCCCGCGCAGAACGCCACCGTGCCCGCCGGGCAAGTCGAAATTCAGTGGACCGACGCCTGGGGGCAAAAGGCGCAGTCGACCTGGGTCAGCCCGTGCTGTGGACAAAGCGTCGTCGATCTTGCGGATACGGGCTCGGGCTTCGCTCCCGCAATCGTCCCTGGCGGCGCGTACACGATTTACCGCCAGGATGTCACCCCTCTGGCCGGCGGCGTCTCCAATGCCTTCGCGTCGGCGACCACGAGCAACGGAGTCTACCTGAACGTCCAGTGACGAATCGAGGCGGCAAGAAAGGGTTCCGGATCTGGCGCATACCCGATGCTTGATGCGATAGTGTTCGACATGGGTAGGCAAGAGCTTCTGGTAGCACTCCTGTGCATGTGGACTTCGTTCGCTTGCAGCGACCAAGCCAAGGGCAAGGCGGGTGGCCGCGATGGCGGTAGCAGTGATGGCGGTGGCAGTGGTGGCGGTGGCAGTGGTGGCGGCGATGCTGGATCGAGGAACGATGAGCTGTCCGCGAGCCCGGTGAGTACCTTCCTCGCCGATTACATCAGGATCAACTGCGAGCTGAGTGTTCGCTGCGGGGGATATCCGGATCAGTCCGCCTGCGAGCGCTACACGTTGTACAACAAGCATTCAGCCCAAGGGACTCTGGATATCGACTACGCCGTGTCGAGTGGGCGCGCGATCTTCCACCCGGAGAGCGCGGCTTCGTGCCTGGACTCGATATCGTCTATGTCCTGTTCCCGAACGGCCGCCGGCCAAACGAACATAGGCGACCAGTGCAAACCGGTGTTCCAGGGAACCATCGCGGACGGAGACGCATGCGTCAACAACACCGAGTGTGTGAGCGGCAGCTGCTCGGCAGCCCCATGCCCGACTGACGGGTCATGTTGTCAGAATAGGTGCACACCCTCCTCGGCTCCGCCGCAGCCGCTCGGTTCAACCTGCGACTGGAACTGTGTTGCTGGGGCGTACTGCGACCGATCTAGCGTGCCGGGCACGTGTCGAGTTCGTCTAACGGTCGGACAAACCTGCACATCTACCGATGATTGCGTGGCGGGTCTGGCCTGCGTCCCCGACACCGGCCCGCGGACTTGCGCGACCTATGTCCCAAGCGGCCAAGCATGCAGTGCCAGCGGAGCCCTGTGTGACGACCCGCAGAGCTACTGCGACCCGGTCGGTGGAACGTGCATACCCCTGGGCAAGCCGGGGACCGCATGCTCGGACAGCTCGCAGTGTTTGAGCTACGCCAGTTGTGTGGCGGGCGTGTGCCAGAAGCGACCCCAGGAAGGCGAAGCGTGCAATCCGGACGCTGGGTCCGATGCCCGCTGTTTGGTGGGCAGCTGTTTGCAAGGAAGCTGCGCCGTAGGCCCGACGCCACAAAAGCCGTGCACCCTATCCCTCGACGGAGGCGCGTATCCGACCTGATCCGACAGGCATGATGACGAGGTCGGGCGCTCGCCCCAGAATAGGCCCCTTGGCCGCCGTGCTGCCATGAGCGCAGGGTACTGTCACTTGGTCAGCGTGGAAATGGTGTCGTTCCCGGAGCCGTTTGAGCTGGTTGACCTGAGTCTCAGTGTATCCTGTGGCTCCCGAGGCTACCGAATCGCGTACTCCTGGGCGATCTCATGTCCTTCTCGGATCAGCCCCAAGACCAACTGACGGGCTGTCTTGAGCTTGCCGTAGGCGTCCAAGACACGTTCGGGCGTCGCGATGTCGAGCCCGTTGATGGAGACCAGGACATCGTCGTTTCGGAGCCCAAGCTTCGCAAACGGCCCATTGGCCCTGATCGCGAAAAGGCGGAATCCGTACGGCTTGCCATCGCGAGCTTCCGGCATGACACGCGCGGATTTGGCCAGCAACCCGAGATTGCCGAGCGCAAGCTCCAGCGTACGGCGCTTGATCTCATAGCGACCCTCGGCGAGCTTGCGAATTCCTCGATCCAGCTCCTGCGCGAAAGTATCACGCCCCGGATTGTGGGATGAGGCAGGCTGGGCAGGGTTCGCTGTATGCTCCTTGGCTGTCCTGGTCAGAAACACCGACGTGGGGCGCATCTTCGGCGTCACGCCATCGGGCGCAAGGTCAGCGACGGACGGGGCGCTGTCGTCAGCCAGGATGGGCTCGTCGGAAGGCGACCTTTCCGCTGTCCTCGGCGCCAGAGCCGACATGAACTCGGAAGAATGCGTCCGCACGAGAGCGGAGGCTGCTAGCGCCAAAAGGGAAGCGCACGCAGCCGAAGCTGTCAGGTACCGGAACACCGCAAGCCAAGTCTGGTCGTGTGCCGCATGATCGGTCCTCTGAGAAGATGATAGCGGTATTGACGACCGTGGCCAACACGTTCCGCCGATCCCGACCATGAGACGCACGTCACTTGACGCTAGTCGCGCATGGGACCAGCATGACGATCACACCGACAAAGGATCAACCATGATGAGCTTCGCTTCGCGTGCACTTGCAACCACCGCATTGGTTTCTTGCGCTTGGACGGCATCGGCACAGGCGCAATCTTGTGCAGTCGACTCGGATTGCGCTTCAACACTCACCTGCAAACAGGGCGCGAAAGTCTGCATGGGCGGCGGCGGCATCCTTCCCGACGGTGGCACGTACGTCATGGATCCAGTCTGTGAAAACCAGCCTTCGAAGTGTACTTGGACCTTCGTCCGTTGCCAGGCGGACAGTGAATGCACGCAGCCGAATTGGGCGTGCCTCACGGTGCCTGGCCAAAGTACGGTCAAGACGTGCTTTCCCAAGGCCATCGCCTGCTCGGCGGCAGAGGCGTGCCCGACCGGCTGGACCTGCATCGACTTCACCCAGGTCTACGATAGCGACCCGCTGGAAATCTGGGCTGCAACCGGCAACAACTACTGTTGGCCCGACAGTCTCAACGGCGTTCTCTACCGAGAGATTGGCACCGATAGCTCCGGCCTCGGTTTGTCGGGAGTTAGCGGCGGCACCGACAAGAGCTCCACCGCCGCAGGAACGGCCGGCTCGTCGGGCACAGGCTCGGCGCCGGCCAACGGTAAGTCCGGTTGCGCGATCGGGGGCCGCAATACCTCTGCCTCCTGGACGCTGCTCGCCCTTGCCATGCTCGGATTGCTCCGTCTCGGCCGCATGTCCCGCAAAGGTTAGGGCATTGTCTCTTGACCTGCGCACCCTCGATCGCGCGGCCGCGACCATTCTCGCCGACGAGCTCGCTTCCGCGGCCACGCTGCACTTGCCCGGCGGGCGCGAGCGCCACCGTCGTCAGATCGAACACGCGATCGATCTCGCGAATCGCGTCCTCGCCGCGGCCGAGGACGCGAACGCGGACGCTCGAACGATTGCGGGCGCGCGCGCTACGTTGGTGAAGGCCCACGCCGCCCGCGCACAAGACGCCCGCCACGGAGCTGGGCAACTCTCGCTGGGCGCCCAGCGAGCCCCGACGTGCGAAGCTTGCGACGACGGCTGGCAGCGCGTCGAAGAGATCGTCGCTGTCGCAGAGGCGTCGGCGTTGGTGGCGGTGCACACAGCCGCCGAGCTCGACAACAAGTCTGCGTGGAAGGCAGCTCGGGCGGCAGAAGCTGCGGCACGCGCCGCGCGCCGGATCGTTGACGAGCGCAACCACGCCTATACCTTCCATGCCGATCCGGGCTTCTCGTTTGGCGAAGGCTGGTACCTCGCGGCAGCCGCCGTTCTCGCTGGCGTCGCGATTCAGATCGAGCCCGGCAAGCGGCAGACGCAGCAGGCAGAGCGGTTCATTCGCGACGCCGGCCTTAGCGCAAGGCTTGTGCCGTATCGCCCGCGCCCGTGTGCGAACAAGCACCTGCCCGAGATCATCGCGCGCGCCTTCCACGCCGACCCTCTCTCCGCGCAACGAAAGCTCCGGACCGCGTTCCTCGGCGCTGCGCCGATCCCACAGGCGGTCATCGATTGGGCCGATCGGAGGCTCGCTGGCGTTTCGTCGGGAAGGAAGGTTCTTCTCTGGGTTCGCTACGGCGCGCACCATCCCACGCGAAACACGACCCACCCCGAGCTCGTCGAGCTTGCCCGACGAGCGCTGGCCGAAAGCCTCGTACCCGTTCTGGTTGGCGATGCCGTGCGCGACGGTGAAGTCCCGTCGGGCGCCGTCGACATGACGCTCTTCTGGAAGGAGCCCATCTTCCAAGGCCCCGACATGCGGCGCGCTCAGCTCCAGCTCTTCGAACATCTGAAGGCAGCGCACGGCCTGGTCGGCCAACTCGGGGTCACCACCGCGGGCATGGATGGTCCTGCGCTGATGGGCCTTGCGACGATGTACCTCACAGATGCGCCGAACCTCCGGTTGGGCACGTGGGTTGGAGCGGTCCCGGGTTACGAGGAGGTCGTGCGCGGCGACGGGCACCCCGGTCGCGTCAGCAACAGATTTGCGCGATGGGCCGGGAACACAGTCTAGGTATAGGATTCGCGAGGCGAGCATGGAAGCGCGCGTGAGCGCAGGTCGCGCTCGACGATCTCGCGTACAATGTGGAGGCGACCGTGGAAGAAGTGATCCGCGCCGGGAATCACGGTCACCGGCACGTCGAGTGGCTCGGCAAATGCGAGTACGTTTGCCAAGGTAACGGTGACGTCACGGCCGCCGTGAATCAGAACGCTGCCGCGCGGGATAGGTTCGGGTTGGTAGTTCCTGTTGTTTTCGACCGGCCCCGCAGCCATGGCCACCAGGATCAATTGCTCGGCCGGCCGCCCGCGCTCGGCCAGGCGCTTGGCTACGCGGGTTTGCACGAAGGCGCCGAACGAGTACCCAGCGAGGATCACGGGTAGCGCATGCGACGGGTCCCAGCGTCCCCTGGCACGGTCGAGCACGGCCAGCACATCCTCCGTCTCACCCACGCCATGGTCGTGGACGCCCGCGCTCTTGCCCACCCCGCGAAAGTTGGGTCGCAGGGCCAGGTAGCCAAAATCCCGCAAGCAATGCGCAAGCGTGTACACGACCTTGTTGTTGTTGGCCCCACCGAGGAGCGGATGCGGGTGGGCCACGAGCGCCAGCCCCTTCAAGGATGCGGGTTCGTCGAGCAGGGTTTGCACAGGCCCAGCAGGGCCATCGACCAGCACGGTTTCACTTGCACGCGGCATGTGGGAAATCTCTACCGCACTCAAGGGCGGCCTTGACTCAGTATCCTCCGGGGCAGCCCGCGTCCGTCAACGCTTTCACGCAATCCCCGACTCTGCTGCTGCCACCAACGGTATTCAAGCAGTTGGTAAAGTCCGCCGACGTCTTGGGCGGCGCCAGGCAGCCGAGCATTCCGGTGCACTTGGTCGCCAGCGAGTTTCCGTTTCCATCGTTGCACGCGCTACAGGGTGGGGCTGTGCCCGCGGTGTACCCACTGGCGATGATCCGGGTGATGCAGTTTTCAGTAACGATGTCATTCTTCACCTGATCGTTTGCAAGGTCAGGGATGACGTCCGTTGGGGAATCGCGCCCTGCTGGCAGATCCGCGGGCAGGTCGGGGCCGAGCGAATCGGGACCGGACGAATCAAGGTCGGGCAAATCCGGGCCTGGCAAGTCGGGGCCGAGCAAATCCGGGCCGGACAAACCGGCAGACACATCCCCCAAGCCAACCTCAGTCGCATCCTTCGGGTCCGCTCCGACCGATCCATCGGAGGTATCTGCCAGGCCAGTCACCTCGGCATGAAGGTCGGCTGCGAGGTCGGCATTGGCGCGAAGGTCGGGAGTTGCCGGCGGGAGATCGGCCTGCGCGTCGGGCGTGTCGTTTGTCGGAGGCTTGAAATCGGAGTTTGGTGGCGCATCGTTGGACATGGCGGCGTCTCGATTCGCAGGCACAGGATTGCGGGAGCACCCCTGCGGGCTGCTGGCGCACGCCTGTACGGCCGCGGGTTTGTCCAGGCCCACGCATCCAGCTAGTAGGAGTCCGGAGACCCCCCAAGCTAGGGAAAAACTACAATGACGCATGGTGTAATAGACATGGGCGAAGAACTTCATGGCGGGTCTTTGGGATATGAGGGGGGAGACTCCGCCCGCATCGTCATTCTAGTCTGGTGGCACAGCCACGGCTACGAGCGCCCATGCGGTGAGGCGCGCAAATCGCTGTCGTCTTCGTAAAGGACGTTCTGCCAGGCCAGCACGGCAGCGTAGGCAGCTTCCTTCACATAGGGGTCCATAGGATTGAGCTCGATGACTCTACTGGGCCGTCGAGCCCGCAGGGTGTTCGGCGCGGAAGATGGGTTCGTCGAGGCTGCGGGCGAGGTTGTTCCAGTATCGGAAATCTTCGGCGAACAATTCAGCCAAGCGAAAGTAGTAATCGGGCAATTGCGGGTCATCGGGGCTCGCAAGCTGAATGAGACTCCGCACGTAGATAATCTGTTTCTTGTTGATTTCATGGATGCGATCCAGCTTGAGGCCGGTGAACTCCTCGAGGGTCAGGACGGGCGATGTTTCCGTGTCCTTCTTTGTGTCCTTCTTAGTGTCCTTCTTGGGCACCGGCACTTGGCGAACCGGGACGGGCACGCTTTGCATGTCGACGGCTGGTTTGGTGAACTTCCCGGCCATGGCAGCTGCGGGTGCCGCGACTAGAACGACGAGAGCGACGGACAAACAGATTCTTGCAGTCATAGGGTCTCCCTTTGCTGTTGCGGAACTTCCATGACTGTTCGAGCCGCCCCGAACGGAAATGTTCACCGAGCGAGTCGTTCCATGCGCCGCTGTGCCTCGCGCGCGTGCGCGGTCCCAGCTTGCGCAAGGTAGTCCTGGTAGGCCGAACGCGCTTCGTCCATCCTCCCCATGGCTTCCAGGCAAAGGGCGCGCAGAAAGCGGTTGTCATCGCCGGTCCGTCCATTGGCTTCGGCGCCCTCGTCGTATTCGCGTTCCGCGCTCGTCACGTCGCGAAAAATCGCGCGAAAGATATCGCCCCGCACGAGGCGAATCTCGGCGCGATATTCGGCATCGGGATGCTCGTCGAGAAACATCTGGGTTTCCGCCAGGGCTTCGGCGTTCCGGCCGAGACGAGGCAGAAGCTCGATGATCGCCCGATCGGCCTCGATCCGCAGGTCACCGCGCGGGAATCGGGACCGTTGCAACTCGAAGGCACCGAGCGCAGCCGTCAGATCGCCGGGGCCGTCGCGCAAAAGGCGAGCCAGCTCGTATTGCGCGCGCTCGCCGTCAGGCCCACGGCCGCGGGCCTGCTCGCGGTAGCACTGGATGCGCTCCCGCACCTGCGTGTCCGCCGCGAAGCGCGTGCAGTCCTTCGCCGATGTGCCGCGCGAAACCTGCGGCGCGAATCGGCGCGGGGTAAACGATGGTAAGGCAAGCGACCAGGTTTCGCCGGCAGCCACCGTGGCCAGATGGGCGCCTTCTTTCGACACCGCCACCAGCCCTTCGCTGACCGCGAGATCGAGGCGGCGAGGCGGGTGCGATACGGTAAATACCGTACCCACCACCGTGAATCGGTGGTCGCCGGCGGTCACCAGCACGGCCTGCCCGATCCCGCGCGGCGGGACGTGCAGCTCGATGCTGCCGCTCGCGAGCGTGATGTCGAGCGTGCCTTTCTGAAAGCGCGCGGTTGCCGACGTTTGGTCGGCCAGCGCCGCGGTAATGCCGCCACCGAGATCGATCGTTCCGGTGGGCAGCTCGGTGGGGACCATTCCAAGCTGGATGGAAGCTTCGAGCGGCGCTGCCTTCGGGGGCGCAGGCAGGGGCGCGCTCGCGACCGAGGCGGATGGGGTGTGTGTCGGGCTCAGGGGTGGATTGGTCTTGGACCGCAGCAGCCACAGCAGCGCTGGTACGGCCAACGCTGTCGCGCCGATGGCCACGAGCCAGCGGGGTCGGGTCGACGGTCGTTCGATGTTTGCCAGCGCTCGATGGTAGGACGCCGCTTCGTTCGGCGTCACCCCTGTCTCTTGTTCGTATTGGCGCAAGGCCGCTCCTGCCGCACTTGGCTCGGTCTTCATCGGAGCTGGCCAGTTTGCTTCTTCCTTGTTCATGGGGATCTTCGCTTCCAGGCGGGGCCGGCGCCTAGCAACTCCTCGAATTCCAGCCGCGCGTAGTGCAGCCGTCTGCGAACCGTGGTGGCCGGACAGCCGAGAATTCGCGCGATTTCCTCGCCGCCCACGCCCTCCAGCTCGAACAGCACGAACACTTGGCGATGCAGGGGCTTCATCTGGTCCAAAGCCTGTCGTACTCGGTCATCGGTCATTGCATCACTCCAGACCTGGCCGGCGGTGCCTGCCGAACCCTCGCGGCCGAGGAGCCAACCCAGCGCCTGCTGCAATTTGCGCCGGCGTCGCACGCGGCTCGACTGGCTGAGGCACAGCTTGTACAGCCAAGTCTGGAAATCGGATCGGTGCTGGAAGCGCGACAGGTAGCGGAACACCTGCACGAAGACCTCTTGGCAGGAGTCTTCCTGGTCGGCCCCAGTGACGCCCATGCGGGTCAGAAACCTACACGCCACCGGATAGTAGGTCCGGTGCAGATCGCGCCAGGCCTGTCCATCGCCGGTCACGCAGCGATCAAAGAGCTGTCGCACGATACCAATTTCGCACGTCTGTGAGTTCACGTCTCGCCTGTTGGAGCCACCAGGGACGAGAATGTTCACGCCCTTGGCTTTACCTAAGGGGCCGTGTCGTTGCCGCCACCGCGGCTGTCGCGCCAGTGTACACGGTCCTCCAGGCTCATTCCGACGCGAAAGACGGTATGTCGAGCATTGTAGTCCAGCAGATATTCCCCGTATCCCGAGAAGAGCTGGGCGTAGAAGTACGGGGTGAAACGCCACCACGACACCCGGTCGTCGTAGGCCGGCCGCCACTGCACGAAGCCTTCGATGCCGTGACGGGACAGATCGCGGGTGGCACCCTGAAAATAGGTTGCTCCGACGTGGCCGCCGCCCCACCACCTGGGGTACGCCGGATCGTAGCCGTAGATGAAGGTTCCCTCGCCATAGCCGCGGTAGCTCGTGATATCGGGGTTATCACCGATACCCCACGGCTTCGGCCACGCTTTAAGCGCCACCGTGGCGTAGTGGTCGGTTCCGAAATATGCACCGCCCTCGGTGTATGCGTAGAATCGGTTCCATCCACGCGATGCAAGGCCGTCCCGCCCGTTTGATTCGTGCTCGACGCCAGCGCGGGCGCTGTCGATGAACCAGGTGACCTTACCCGGGCTCCAGGAGATATCCCCGTAGCGCTTGAAGTAACCGTAGAAGACCTCGGGATTGTAGTTCGAGTCGAGGAAGGGGCTCGAATTGTCGTACAGATCCCAAAGCGATTTCTGCGTGTATCCGAAGTAGATCGAGTGACGGGTGTGATTGGGCCAGAGATCCAACTTCACGCTGAGCTGGAATTTGACTTGGGAGTTGCTCGAGAATCCGGTGATGAAATAGTTGTCCTTGAAACCGGTGAGAATGATCCGATAGTCGAGCTTGTGCGGTTTGCCAAACGCAGCCCCTGCGAGTGCTGCCGCGGGACCGGTCGGCGACTGCGCCGTGGGGGATGAAGCTGGCGACTCGAGCATTTCCATGGGCGGACGTGTGCCGGGTGGTGAGGTCGTGCCCTGCGCTCGGGCAGCAGGCATGGCAATGAACGTAGCTGCGACGAGTGTGGCGTGGACGACGAGCGCACGCAATGGCCGGCGGTGTGGAGACATCTTCGATAGACGAGGGCGATCCGGCTGCGCTCGCGTGGGCAAGGATCGTGCGCAGGCCGTCCTCAACATCAAGAGAAGCCCGTCCTCCCTGAAGCCGTTTCCTTTCATCTCAATTCCTCCGACCGGGTCGGATGCCACTGGTATGAGAAGGATTCAATCTGGAACGGATGAACGCCCTGCGCAGGATCGGGAAGAAATCAACTTGGGAGCGGGATTGGGGGCATGTTAGCGTCGCGGAGGATGAAGAATATGAAGAGGACGAAGAGCATGAAACTTCCCTCTGTACGTTGGCCTGGCCGCCTCGTATCTCGGGCGCTCGCCGCGTTTGTTCTCTTCGCACCGCTGAAATCGTTTTCCGCCTACGATGCCCAGCCACCGGTGCCAGCGGCGACGGAACCAGCGGCTCCCGCCAAAGCCGAGCCCGAAGGCCGCGCCGAGCCCGTCACCGCGGGGCCAGCCCCCGCGGGGCCAGCCCCCGCGGGGCCAGCCCCCGCGGGGCCAGCCCCCGCACCGAGCGAGGAGTACAAGGCCACCAAGAAGATCGCCAAGAAGCTCCTGCGACCACTGCTTGGCTGCTGGCAGCTCGATGGACAGGAACGCTGGACCATCTCGCGCCTCGATGCCAGCGGAGCACAGGTCGTGACCAAACTGGTGAAAGGCTCGAAGAAGCGCCCGGGCCGTCCTTCTTTTCCGGACTACGCGAGGCGCGTGGCTGTTCCTTCGACCCTCATGTACGATGCCCAGCAAGACAATTTTGGCTTCTCGGTCGCGGCCCGGAGCCACTCCACCCTCGTGGTTTTCCGGCGGTCGGGCCTGGTCTTGGAAGCCAGTCTGTACGCCAGGCGTTCGAGCAAGGATCACTACACGTTCACTGGCAATTCCGCCACGCTAGAGCGCTGCAAGGTGTCGGCGCGCGGGCGGTCTGCGCGCTCGCGATCTCCGATCGTGCCCCCACGCCTCAAGTGAAGTGAGGTCGAGTGCCGTCGGGCACAGCTCGCGCAGGCGGCGCGCCGTCACGTCTGCGACTTTGTGGTAGCATTCGCCAGCAGCTGCCCGGACGTCTCGGCCGTCGATGGCGCGTGTGTTGGACAAGCTCGATGCATTACCATTCGTACAAACATCTGCTCTTCGGGGTGGCAGGCACGCTGGTGGGTGCTTTGGGCTGCAATTCGCATTTGTTGCTGCAGTCCGGGCCACCCGAAGTCGTGGTTATCAATCCGCCTCCCGTCGAGCCGCAAGCGCCGGCGGAACCAGGCGTGACCGATGGCGGTGTGATCATTCCGCCGCCGGTGGTGGAACCCCTCCCCGACGGCGCCATTCCCGACACCTTCGTTGTCGGCCCGGATGCCGCGGCTAGACCGGATGTCCGCCCAGATGCAAGCCCGGATGCCGGCCGGGATGCGGGCCCAGACATCGGCCGGGATGCGCGCATCGTCCCCGATACGAATTGCCCGACTCCGGTTCCGCCGCTCAATTTCCCCGCGAACCCAACCTGCCAAGGCACCGAGGGCGGGCTAGGTGAAGCTTTCCAGAAGGCATTGTGGTTTCTCAACGTGAACAAGGCCGGACCGGGCGTCGTGAACACCTATGTCCAGTGGCGGGGCGACGCGCACGTCATGGATCAACACATCAAGCTGGATCCGACCGCTGCCACCGGCGTCGATATGTCGCAAGCCTTCATCACCAAGAACAAGGCCATCCTCGATCCCAACAACACGGGCGAGGTCGACCTGTCGGGCGGGTTCCACGACGCGGGTGACTTCATCAAATTTGGCCTTACCACGGGATTCACGGCCTCCACGCTGGCCTGGAGCATGTACGAGTTCCCGGACTCCTACCGCGCCACGGGCCTGGAAGACGAGGCGTTCAACCTCTTGCGTTGGGCCGACGACTACTTCATGAAGTCGACCTTCCTCGACAGCAGCGGAAACGTGGTGGCGTTCGCCCACCAAGTCGGCGACCAAACCGATCATTCCTGCGGCTGGATGCCCCCGGAACTGCGGCGCATCGACTTCTGCCCGCGCAAGGGCTACTTCGCCACCGATGAAAAGCCTGCCTCGGACGAGACCGCGAGCGCGGCTGCCGCCCTGGCCGTGACCGCGCTGGTGATTCGTGGCAACGACGCGGCCTACGCGGACCAGGCGCTCAAGTACGCAATCGCACTCTACAAGTTCGCGGCGAAATACCCGGACAAGGTCGGCTCCGACACGGGCGGCCTTTACACCTCGGAATACGCCTACGACGATTTGGCCTGGGCAGCTGTCTGGCTCTACCTCGCCACCGGTACGCAGTCGTATCTTGACGATATCTTGGGGCCAAACGCCGCTGGCGGCGGGTGGCTGGATGGCTTCCCTGGTTTCAAGACCACCTGTTTGCAGAGAAACGCGGCCAATTGCTGGTCCGAATCGGCGACCCACGACTGGAACTCGGTGCGCACGGGCGTGTTCCTCAAGATGGCGCAGATCCTGCGTGACCAGAGCCATCCGATGGCCAAGGCCATGCAAACCATCGCCCACGACGATTCCATGAAGTGGCCGAATGGCACGGTGGCCATGACGCCAGCAGGATTCTCGGTGATGTATGCCTACGGCTCAGCCCGCTACAACTCGGCGGGACAGTTCGTGGCCTTGCTTTACGCCAAGCTATTCGGTAGCACGGACAGCGCCGCCGTGAGCGCCATCCAGCCGTGGGCGAAGAAGCAGATGGCGTATATCCTCGGCGACAACCCGCTCGGCACCTCGTACATGATGGGCTACACGAACAAGTATTGTAGCCAACCCCACCACGCCGCCGGCCACGCCTCGATCTGGGGCCAGCCCAACAATCCGGTGGCCAACCGCCACATCATCTGGGGCGCATTGGTCAACGGCCCCGACGGCAACGACAACCACGTCGACAACCGGGCCGACTTCGGCAGCAACGAAGTCACCATCGACTACAACGTCTCTCTGATCGCGGCGCTCGCGGCCCAATACGAGCTGCAAGGCAAGGGGCAGTGCCCGCTCGCGAATTTTCCGCCCCTCGAGCCTGACGTCGACGAGTTCTACACGCTCTCGAACAGCAACGGCGCCGGTAGCTGCCGCTCGCAGATCACCGTCACCATGGTCAACGAAACCGTCCATGTTCCGCGCTACGACGAGCACGTGACCATCCGGTACTTCTTCGACATCAGCGAGCTCATTGCCAAGGGCGGCTCGATAGGCGACGTCACCGCCAGCCTCATCTACGACCGCGGCGCGACCGAATTCGGCGAACCGACCAGCCTCAGCAAGCCCGAGCAGTGCCCCAAGAGCCCCTCCACCTACTACGTCGAGATGGGCTTCGAGGGCTACCAGTTCTGGGGGCGGATCGTGCAGCTCAAGGCGCCACGCACCTTCCAACTCGACCTTGGCGTCAACAATGGCGCGGGTTGCACGTGGGATGCCTCGAACGACTGGAGCTACAGCGGACTCGTGGCAGCTCCAGCTGACGGAAGCGATCCACCCAGGACTCCCCATATCCCCGTGTACAGCGCTGGTCTTCGCGCCTTCGGCGAAGAGCCGCCTTGCTTCGACGTCGAAACACCGCTCGCCTGCCCCCCGCACTGAGGGGGGTAACGTTACTCGCAGATTCCCCAGCGTTCCAGCTTGCGATAGAGCGTCTTGCGGTCGAGGCCGAGAATCTGCGCCGCCCGTGTGCGGTGCCCTCCCGCCGCCTCCAGCACCTGCAGGATGTACCGCCGCTCTACCTCTTCCATGCTTGCCAGGTGGGTGGTGTCGTCAAGGTCCACGACCACTCGCGACCGGCGATAGGTTTGGATCTTTTCGGGCAAATCCTCGACTGCGATCTCCTCGAAACGCGTGAGTGCAACCGCGCGCTCCATGCAGTTGCGCAACTCGCGCACGTTGCCCGGCCACGCGTAGGCAAGCAGTCTCTCCGCCGCCGCCGTCGAAACACCGGCAACCTGTTTCTTCGCGACCTGGCCAAAGTGCTGCACGAAGTGTTGCGCCAGCGGCAACACGTCGCCCTCGCGCGCACGCAAGGGCGGAAGCTCGACATGAATCACGTTGATGCGATAGAAAAGATCGGCGCGAAAGCGTTTCTCCTCGATATCGCCTTCCAAGTCGCGGTTGGTGGCGCACACCAAGCGCACGTCGAAGGGCCGCTCGGCGTTTTCGCCCAGCGGGCGAATACTCCGCTCTTCGATGGCGCGCAACAACTTGGGTTGTAGTCCAAGCGGCATGTCACCAATCTCGTCGAGAAGCAGCGTGCCGCCGGTTGCCTGCAGAAGCAGCCCTGTGCGCGCGGTCTTGGCGTCCGTGAAGGCTCCGCGCGCATGGCCAAACAGCTCGCTCTCTAGCAACGCCTCGGGCATGGCGGCGCAGCTCACGGCCAGAAAGGGACCCTCGCGACGTCGGCTGTGCTGATGCAAAGCGCGCGAGATCAGCTCCTTTCCGGTACCGCTTTCGCCCGTGACGAGCACGGTCGCGTCCGATTCCGAGGCGCGATCGACCAAGTCGAGTACCCGCCGCATGGCTGGACTCGTGCCCAGGATTTCGCCGAAGCCGCGCGACTCGGTGACGGCTTTGCGCAGACGTTTCACCTCGTCGCGCAGCCGGTGGTGTTGGACCGCCCGATCGAGAGTCAAACGAAGCACGTCCATCTCGAATGGCTTGGTGATGAAGTCATAGGCGCCGGCGCGAATGGCCGCGACCGCCGTATCCATGCTTCCGAACGCGGTGATGACGACCACCGGCACGTCGGGTCGGTTGGCGGTGACCCGCTCGCACAGTTCAAGCCCGCTTGTGCCCGGCATGTTCAGATCCGTCACGATCACGTCGAAGTCGCCCTCCGACATGGCCGCCAACGCTTGGGCGGCGCTGGTACGCCAAATCACTTCGAAGCCGCGCCGGGCAAGCCCGGTTTGCAAGAGCTCGCACATGCTGCGGTCATCGTCGACGACCAAGATCCGCCCGCTCACGCTTCGCCTCTCGGCAAGTGAATGGCGAAACGGCTGCCCTTGCCCAGCTCGCTTTCGACGGTGATGAAGCCGCCGTGTTCCTGCACGATACCGTACGCAACCGACAGTCCGAGTCCGGTGGCCTCACCGACCGCCTTGGTCGTGAAGAAAGGCTCGAAGATGTGGGGAAGCACTTCCGGCGCGATGCCTTCCCCTTCGTCGTTGACGGCGATTTCCCATCGCTCGCCCTCGGCGATTTCCGTAGCGGGTGGCAAGCGCGCGCTCGATGGGCGGATGGAAATGGTGACCGTCCCACCCTTGAGCATGGATTGAATGGCGTTGACCACGACATTGGTCAGCACCTGCTGGATCTGAGAGGCATCGACTTGCGCAAAGACGGGGGAGTCGGTGGGCTGTACCACGACAGCAACATTCCGTCTTCCGGCGAGGTTTTGTAGCATTGACACGGTTTGGTCCACCAGCTGACGCAAATCATACGCCGCTTTCTGGACGCCGCGGCGGCGAGCGAAATCGAGAAGCTGGCGGATGATGGCGCTCATGCGCCGCGACTGCTCGACGATGATGCGAGCGTGGTCGGCTACCTCCAGAAGCTCGGCCGCGCCCATCTTGTCGCCGGCCGGAACAGACTCCTGGATAAGCTGGGCACGTCCAGAAACGACATTGAGCGGAGTTCCCAGCTCGTGGGCGATGCCCGAGGCCAGCTTCCCCACCGTGCTCAGACGATCCGCATGCCGTACCTGTTCGATGGCGGCAATCTGCGCGGTGGTCGCGGCGGCGACCTGTCTGCCTGCTTCGGCCAGGCGTTCGCTCATCAGGTTCATCTCTGCGCCAAGCTCGCCGATTTCACCAGCGTGGCGCAGATCCAACTGGCCCGAGAAATCACCCGCGCCAACTCGACGGGCCTTGCTGATGAGGGCCTTGATGGGCCGCCCGACCAACCAGGCGCCGAGGACCGTGGTCATGAGCAAACAAACGGCTGCGAGCGAGATGGTGGTCACGACCGTGCTCAGTCCGATGCGTTCGGCGTAGCGCCGCTGGTTGGTGAGCGGTTCCGATATCTCGAGCACACCCGCGAGCGAACCGTTGCGAAGCAGGGGGGCGTAGACGAACAGGGTTCCCGGCGATGGCTGCCTCTTCTCGCTCCACACTTCGTCGCCTCTTGCCAGCGCGGACATGGATTCGGGCGGGAGCTCCGAAGGCGCACTTCCTGGCCGCCACAGCTCGTCGGCTTCGAGCCAGCGAAACCTGTGCGTCGCGCGGCCGCTGGCCGATGCATCCCCGGCAAATGCGACGGCCTGGTCGTGTCCGCCGATATTCCAAATCCTATTGATGGCCGACGTGACGACCTTGCCGATCATCATGTCGTCCTGACGAGAATCGATGTCGAAGGTCGCAACATCCCTGCGCATCTCCAGATAGGCCGACGCGGCCAGCACGACCAAAATACCTGGCAAGAGGGCGAGGGCGAGCTTGAGAGTCAGGCGCACGATGGTTCTAGCTTAGTCCACCCATCTACGATGTGAAAGACGAGTGCCAGCGTCCGAACGAACCGTTGCGCCCGCCGCCACCAAAGTGTGGAGGGATCGGACCGTTCGGATGCGATGGATCCCAGGATGGCCAGGGAGTGTGTGGGCCGCGGCCAGGCCGCGGCCGGTTGCCCGCCACTGGCATCGGCCAACCAAAGACCGTGGGTCGGTTCGTGGGCTGATAGTGGGCGCGGGATTCGATCCAAACTGGCAGCGAAAGAGTGGGATCCGAAGCCGGCGCGTACCAGTCCCAAAAGTCTCGATCCGTTTCCTCATCACCGCCAAACCAATAGGGATCTTCTCTCACCGCTTCGCATCCCTGCTCGCCACTGGCGCGTCGGAAGTCATCCAGTGCCAACAGTCTGATATCGACGCCGTGGTTTGCCAGGGCTAGAAAATCATCATTGAGATCGTCGAGCTCGGTCTGTCGCACGCGGCCGGTGACGTAGAGCAGGTGTTTGATTCCCAGCTGTCTGAAATCTTCCGCTTCGGGCAGCTCGATGGTGTATCGATTGTCGAAGTCGTCGGCGGACTCAGCGTAGGGCGCGAGACGATTGCTATCGAGGATGAACACAGGAGGTCGATGGACGGATGGCGCTGCCTTGAGGTCGTCCAGCAGGGGCGCGAAGTAAAGTGCCGCGGCCAAGGTTAGATGCGAAGGCACGACACCGCGTTTGTGCGGCCAGTTGTCGAACATGAAGACCGGATCGAACGCCGCGGTCAATGCGGTACCGACGGCGACCGCCTCGGGCCCTGGCGCATCGATGATCACCGCCGTATCCAAAGGTGGACCTCTGCGGGCAAGAATCGAAAGCAAACCGCGCCCACGTTCATAGGCACGGCACATCTCGACCGTATAGATGGGCGTGATCACGCTGCGCAGTCCAGTGTCTTGCCCAGGCGCCAGCGTTTGAAACAGGGTCGGACGATAATAGGGCCAAAGCTCATCCTGAGCAGGCGCGAGGTGCGATTCGAGGTAAGGAAGCATGGCCAGCCAGCGCCCGGACCCGCGCGCATCCGCGGTGACGGATCCCGTAAAATACCATGGCCGTTCAAGGTCGCGACTTGCATCCTCGTCTTCGCGCTGTTCTGCAGACGCGGCAGTTGGATTGCCGCGAGCGCTGGACATCCACATGGTTTCCGCGCAACCGACCGTGCCCAGACCAAGGCCGAGCACGGAAAATCGCCGCAGAAGTCCAAGTCGATACAGTGGATCCATGGCGTACGCCCGTGCCTCGCGCCACCACGTGGGGTGGTTGGCCAGGCTGGCGGGCCGATCTTGGATCTGGTTCTCGTCGAAGAGCTGAATGCGACCGTGCCGATTGTCATCGTTGCTCATGTGCACTCCAGCAAAAGTGAAACCTCCGGGAAAGTCCGGTCGCGCGCGAAGTCGTTCATGGCGCAAGTCACGTCGGATTGGCAATCGACGAGGACCGGCGCCGATACCGCCCGCCGATCCGTCGCGCTGGCTTGGGTGCGACAGAAGAGGCCTGTTGCTTTTCCCCCAATCAAGTAGACGCCATAGTTGACTGCGGCCCCGTCGTTGTCGCGACAGGGACAGAATCGCTCCTGCGCGATCCAGCGCCCTGGCACCGCCTGGTGCACCGCCGCTGACCACTGCCCCTCGTCCACCTCTGCGCCCACCACGACTTCATCCCCTTCGCAACCATAGTCCGACTTGAGCACCAAGCCCATGCGCTGGGCGAGCAAGGTCTCGGTTGCCAGCGCCTCCATGCGCAGCGATCGGGGCACGAAGTTGTGGATGATGTGTCTGGCCCAGACCGGGAACCGATCGATCTCTTCCCACATGAAGGCAAAGGTTCGTTTGTTTTGCGCCAGCACGGCCCCGAACGGGTTCACCACACCGACTCGCCCGCGCAGCATGGCCCCTAGAACGGCTGTGAGTGGCTCGGTAAGTGGGTCCGGATCGGAATAGGCGCCCTCGTCGCGCCAGACGGGCAGGCGCTCGCCCCACCAATCGGTTTTGTAGTGGCGAAAGAGCACGTTGCAAGGGGAGCCGAACAAGGCGACGCCGCCGTCCGAGGTGGCGCGCAGATTGAAAGGCGAGCCGAGCACCACGCGCCAGCCTCTCCGTTCGAGCCACGTCCGGTAAAGCGACAACATGGACAGATCCTCGGAGAGCTCCGTGGGATAGACAAGACCCACGACGCGTCCCATGGTCCCTGGCGGAGCCGCGGATTCGACCAACCCACAGACGCGATCTTCAAGGTGCGAAGCAGGATCGTCATACCCTGGATGCGCTTCGCTGGCGACCAATCCGAGGGCCACAGCTTCCGCTTCTCCGCTTGGGGTGTCGCAGTTGACCTCGCAAACCACGGGACCATCCGCGGTCATGAACACGTCCGCGCGCGCGATGCCATGCCATGCCGGCGCGGACGACGCCCACATCAGCTGCTGCGTGGGCGTGAGCCCGAACCAATCCCTGACCAGTTGAGGCTCTGCGACGCAGATCATCGCCAACTCGTGTAGGACCGCTACAACGCTCTCGGCTGCATGATAGAGCGCGGCTAGATCCTGGCTGCTGAGCAGAATGGGGCGGCGGCGAAATCTTGGTTTCCCGTCCACCCAGGGGTCGGACAGTAGACCCGTTGCTCGCAGGCGTGCTGCAAATCTGGAATACGGCCCGAACGTTTCCACAGGGTGGTCGTGCTGCAACAGGTATGCCTGCCATAGCGACAGGAAGTCCTTGGCGAGTACACCCACGGAGGCGGGGAATCGTGCCCCACGGGGCGTAGTGCCCCGTAGCCACCGTGGGCGAAGTGTGCAACGATGAGGAGAGTTCCATGAAGTTCCCCGGGACGACGCTCATCATGTGCTTGGCAACCGTTGCTGGCCTGTCAGGAGTTACTTGCAGCGGTCCTAGTCCAGGCACGGGTTCAGGCTCATCGGGCGGGTCGCTTTCCGCGGGTGGGGCGGCGGGCGACGGTGGTAGTGCCGGCCTAGGCGGTCAAGGAAATGGTGGAGCTGCGGCGCGCGGCGGAAACCCGAGTTTGGGTGGCGCTTCCGCTGGCGGAGGCGACGCAACCGCTGGCGGATCTCCTGGAAACAACGCCACAGGTGGCGCGAATGGCAGCGGCGGCTCGGCTAGCACCGGCGGATCGAGGCTGACCGCCGGGACGGGTAGCGGAGGCACGAACGCTAGCGGAGGCTCAACCATAACAGGAGGTGTGACTGGGGGTGATGGTTCCAGTGCGGCGGGCGGCGCCAACGCGACCGGCGGGGCACCCGGCGCGGGTGGTGCAACCAGCACCGGAGCTTGTGGACCGACGACTCCAAACTTGCACCCATTGGGTTGCAACTTTGCTTGGGGGATTGCCACTCCGGGTGGTTCACTCGGCGGCTACAGCTACTTGCAATTCATGTCTACGTGGGCTGGGTCCAATATCAGCGCAGCGGGGACATTTGCGTCGTTCAGCAACAAATCTTGGCTCTCAAGCCTTGCGAGCACAAATATCATTCCTGCCTATTACGCCTACATCATCGGCTACTACGGTCATGCCAACGGACTTCCAGACCAGAATACCAACCCCAACGGTGCCAACCTGTCTACCGGCGGCGCCGCGCTGATTACAGCGAACTATAGCAAGATCGTCAGCGCATACGCCTGGTATGCCCAACAAACCTACGCGGTTTGGAAAACCAAGCCCCTGGTATGGCTTCTGGAGGGGGACATGGTTCAATACACCGCTACAACCCAGTCGGCTCCGTTGAGCTACGCGGCGTTGGGGCAGCTTGCTGCCGACATCACCTGTGCTATCAAGTCGAACATGCCCAACGCCGTAGTAGCCATCGATCACTCGTCGTGGAACACCGATACCGTTACCAACGGCTACTGGAACGCGATGGCAGTTGCCAACTACGATATGGTCTGGACCACGGGTCTCGGCAACAACAATGGATTCATTCCCAGCAACACCAGCGCAAGTTCCTATAACGGCAAGACGGCAACCTACGCGTACCTTCATACGCTGACCGGCAGGACGATTCTGGTCGATACCAGCGCCGGCGCATCCGCGGCAGGCGATAGCTGGTCTACCGCAACCGCCGAGCAGCTCAACAGTCGCATTTCCGAAGGCGTGATTGCTGCGAATATCACCGGTACGCCGCCAACCGGGCTACAAAGCAATATCGCGGGATTGAGCCTGAACGCAATCCCGTCGTGTCCGTAGCAAGGTCGACTTCTCCCGGCTAACAGGATACAAGACAGGCATGGGACACTCGCCAGTACTCGATAGCGCGGGTAGACTGTCGGCCGCGGCCATGGCCCGCGTGGGCATGCGGGTAGGGGACTACGAGATCAAAGGCGTCATCGGCGAGGGCGGGACGGGGGTGGTCTACCGCGGTCGCCACGTCGCCAGCGACAAGCCCGTCGCCATCAAGATCCTGCACGACCGCGGCTCCCAGAAGAAGGACGTCGTAGAGCAGTTCATCGGCGAGGCCAGGGCCACGAGCCGCATTCGTCACCCCAACGTCATCGACGTGGACGACCTTGGCACCACGCCCGATGGCACGGTCTTCGTCGCGATGGAGTACCTGGAGGGCGAGAGCCTGTGGAGCCGCTTGCGCCAGGTTCAGCGTCTGCCCCTCTTCGAGGCCATCAACATCCTACGGCAGGTGGCACGCGGACTGGGTGCGGCGCACGAGGCCGGCATCGTCCACGGTGGTCTCAAACCGGCGGACATCTTTCTGTGCAGGCGCAAGGGGCGGCGCCGTATTGTCCGTCGCAGCAAGGCGCAGGGCATGCGATTGGTGGTCGAGCCCGAGGAGAGCTTCGACCTGGTCAAGCTGCTCGACTTTGGGATGGCCAGGTTCCTCGACCTGGCCCCCGGCGAGCCGGCCCGTGCCGGGGCTGTGTCCAGCACGCTCCACTACCTGTCGCCCGAACAGGCCCAGGGGCAGCCCGCCGACCAGCGCAGCGACGTCTACTCCCTGGGCGCCGTTTTCTACGAGATGGTCACCGGGACCGTCCCATTCGGCGGCGAATCGCTGCTCGACATTCTCAGGGGACACGTCTCGGGTCAGGTGATCGCACCCAGCCGCCGCACGCCCGGGGCCGGCATCCACATGCGCATCGACGAATTGATCCTGAAGTGCCTGAAGAAGAACCCAACCCTGAGGTTCGCCAGCACCGGCGAGCTGTGCGAGGCACTCGACGCTTGCGTCACCGACTGCGCCTTTCTGAGGGACGCGCACCGTCTTCCTGGGATCGCGGAGTCGGGGATCGATTTGTCGGAAGCCTCGCCCGAGGCGCGCCAGGACGGAGCGCGATCCGCAGAAGAGCCTGCGACGGCGCCAGTCGCGGAGAAGCCCGCGGTAGCGACGGTGGCGAAGAAGCCTGCGCTAGCGTCGGTCGCAGAGGCGCCGGTCCTGCAGAAGCCGGCCACAGTGTCGGTGGCGAAGAAGCCCGCGGCAGCGCCCATCGCAGAAAAGCCCTCCGTAGTGTCGGTCCCGCACAAGCTGGCCACGGCGCCGGTCGGAGCGAAGACCACGTCAGCGCCGGTCGGAGCGAAGCCATCGGCAGCGCTATTTGTGAAGAAGCCCACGGCAGCTCCGGCCGTTGCGAAGTCTACGGCAACGCTATTTGCGGAAAGGCGAGCGACAGCGCCGGTCGTGGCGAAGCCCATGGCAGCGCCAGTCGCAGAGCAATCTGCGACAGCTCCGGTGGCGCAGGCATCCGCGAAAGCGCCGACGGCGGACGACCCTACTGCGGCTGTGAAGACGCCACTGCCCACGATATTGGCGACGGTGGACGATCCTGCTGCGGCCGTGAAGACGCCACCGCCCACGATATTGGCGACGGCGGACGATCCTGCCGCGGCCGTGAAGACGCCACCGCCCGCGATATTGGCGACGGCGGACGACCCTGCTGCGGCCGTGAAGACGCCACCGCCCGCGCTGGTAGCAGCGGACTTGTCTGTCGAAAGCCCCGCCGGGGTTACCGACCAACCGAGCTGGAGGACCCTGGAACGTCCCGAGGCGATCATCTCGGACCTCGAAGAGCGCCCCGAACGCTTCGTCCTGGAGGCAGGCTCGCGTCGGCCGCGGGTGATTGCTCTGGTAGGCGTGCTGCTGCTCGGTGGCGCCGGGATCGCGGTCTGGGCCGCGCGCAGCGGCTCGCTTCACAGCACTACGCGGCCCGTCGTTGCGTCGCCGCCGCCGCCGGCCCCTACGCCCGCACCGTCACCACCGCAGCTTGCGGCAGACCCAGTGGCGGTGGCAGCCGCCCCCGTTGCTCCGGCCCCCACGCCTGCACCGTCGCCACCGCCGCAGGCTGCGGCCCCAGTGGCTGCTCCTGCCGCGCCGGCTGCAGAAGAGGCGGCAGCGCCGGCGGCGGTGTTGCCCAGGGAAAAAACAGCAGCACCTGCCAAGCTGGCCAGGGCCACGGCCCACGCTCCGGGCAAGCTCGCCTCGTCCCGGACCGGCCGCGTCCGGCCAAACAGCGCTCGCCCGAAGCCGCCCGTGGCTGCCGCCAAGACTGCGACTGCGCCCGCGCTCGCCGCTGCGCCCGTGCCTCCGACTGCTGCCAAGGCAAAGCTGCAGCCCGAGTCCGAGCCACCGACCCCGAGCACGGCCACCGCCGCGTCCGCGTCGACGACGGCTGCCTCGGCGACCGTCGACGACCTCGTACGCGAGGCCCAGCTCGCCTGGATGAGAGGGCACCACACTGCGGCGATCGGCAAGGCGCAGGCCGTGCTCAAGGCCAAGCCCAAGCCCGCACAGGTCGTGCAGGCCTACGAGATCATCGCGACCTGCTCCTGTGCCCTTGGCCAGGCCGACACCGCCCGCGAAGCTGCCTCCCACCTGAGCGACACGAGGCGCGAACTGGTCAAGGCTGTGTGTAAAAGGAATGGCGTGACGATCGAGTAGTCCGGCTTTGAGCGGCGAGCAGGGCTCGGGGGTGCCATGAGTCCCGTAGCGATCAGCGCGCGAACACAGTGGCCCATCCGTTGCTAGGCATCGCGAACTGTAGCTTCGTGCTGGCGGTGGCTACGGTCATCGTCTTCGCGGATCCGGAGTTGTACAGCACGGCGACGACGCTGCCGTCCGGATTCTTGAACGCCACGGCGTCACCGCCGCTGGTCGCAACGACCTTGGCCCCGGTGGCGACGAATTGTGAGAAATGCCGAAAGACCCAGTAAGTCGGCGTGATGTTCAGCGTCTTTGCCGAAGTGTCCACGGTCAGAAGGGCGTTCTGGGGCCAGACGCGCGTGGTATCGATGCCGACGCCAACCGTGTCCAGCACCATGTTCCACGCGCTGTACGCAGTGACGCCCGCCTTGATCCAGTCGCGGATGAGTCCCCAGCTCTCCACGGCATAGGCTTGGTCGTTGGGTGCCTGGTCGGCGTTGAACGGCTTCGCCCAAGGATAATTCCCGCATTTGTGCTCTGTCTGCCAAACGGGAAGGTTGTACGACTCGTCGCTGGCGACCCTGCCCTGCATGCCCCACTGATAGCCGAGGACATTGATATAGCTTTGTGCCGTGACATCACCCATCACACTGCTAACGATGCCTGGGTCGGCGGAGCCGCCGTTGAAGCTGCCGAGCATGATCTTCGTGGTGAGTCCGGCGCTCGCCTTCGCGGGCCCGAGATACTGGCCGATGAACGTCGTGTAGGTCGCTGGCGACCACCCGCAGGTCGGGTAGTTCCCGGTGTAGCTTGGCTCGTTCTGGGCGGAGATCGCTTCGATTGGGATCCCTTGCTGCGCGTACGCTTGTACGAATTTGATCAAGTATTGGGCGAACGCCGTCATCGTGGCGTCGTCGCTCTTCATCGAGCCGCCGTCGAAAGGCGAGGGGGCGTTGCCGGGCGAAAACGGCCCCTGCTTCATCCACGTCGGTGGCGTCCACGGGCTGGCCCAGAAGCGGATGTTGGGCTTCACGGCCTGGGCCGCCTGGACGAACGGAATGAGCAATTGCTTGTCGCGATCGATAGAGAAGCCCTCCAGCGACGTGTCGTTGGCCGTCTCGTCGAGGGTGTAGCGATCCATCGCGTAGTCGCTCGCCCCAATGGGGATGCGGCCAAAGGCGAAGCGAGCCCCGTCGGCGCCATAGAGCAGGTGAATGGCAGCATCGCGGTCGCTTGCACTGAGCATGGACAGGTAGGACCAACCCTTCTCGTTGAAGGCACCGCCGAAACCCTCCCAGGTCTGCGCCGTGGCGGTCTCGTTGACCGTCACATCGGAGGTCCCGCTGGTCACCGGGGTGAGCTGCCCGTCCGTCTTCCAATACGCACCTGGTGCGGACGTGACCAGCGTGGGGGGACTCGCGCTTGTCCCGCATTGGGTGGTGTCGGGCGGGAGGCAGGCGCCGTTGCAAAGCAGCCCGGATACGCACTGACACGCACCACCCTCGCAGGTCTGCCCCGCCGAACAGGGGATGCCGCAGCCGCCACAGTTCATCGGATCCGTCCCGACGGCGACGCACTGCTGGCCGCAGGCCAGCTGATCGATAGGACAGCTCGGCCCCACGGCCCGCGCCTTCCCGCCTAGTCCACCGCAAGCCGCGGCGAGCAGCGCAAGGACGAGTGGAACGTGTAGGCGAAAGCCGTCGCGCGGTTGAACGCTCGCAGGTGCTACTTGCAACGACGAGCCCTTTGCCTGCGCAGGCCGAGCACCACTGCCGCAAATCCAACGATCAGCAGGGGCCCAGAAGATGACCCGCCGGCACTACCGACGCGGCAGCTGCAGCCAGAGGATGTGCCACCGCCGGTGGGGGTGGTGGTGGACGAAGCTCCTCCTGCACCCGAATTGCCGCCGCTGCCACTCGAGCCGCCATTGTTGCTGCCGCCCGAGCCGCCATTGTTGCTACCACCCGAGCCGCCATTGTTGCTGCCACCCGAGCCGCCATTGGCGTTCCCGCCAGCCCCGCCGTTGCTGCTCTGTACCCCGCCCGCGCCTGTCGCGCCGCCAGCGCCCGTTACGCCGCCAGTACTCTTCGCGCCGCCAGCGCCCGTCCCGCCGCCAGCGCCAGTCGTTCCGCCAGCGCCCGGGCCCGTCACGCCACCGGCGCCCGTCGCGCCACCGGCGCCCATGCCGGTCACGCCGCCCGCGCCCGTCGTGCCGCCGGTCCCTGCCGGCGCGTTGCCCGCTTGGAACTTGAACCAGTTGAGGTGGAGCGCACCGGAGGCGACCAAGTACAGGGGGGAGGTGTTCGAGAACCCCGTTGCCGTCTGGCTGAGTGTGCACGATTGTGTTGCCCAAGAACCAGACGTGCTGGTGACGGCGCACTTGGCGATGGTTGTGCCGCTGGCCGACCCCTGATGGAATTCCAGGGTGGTGTCGGCCGACGATTTCACGCGCAGCTGAACGCTGGTCACGCCGTTATCGCTAAAATCCACGTTGTCGTAGAACACGTTGTCGCCGGATTTTGTGAAAGATATCGACTGTCCCAGGGTGGTGCTATCGCCGCTGTCTTCCTTGGCGGGGCCTGCGGTGCCGTCATAGTCTTCGCCTTCAATCTCCACCAGGGCATCGCGGCCCATGAGCGGCCGGTTGACGCTGAGGATGATGAGCATCCCCGACTGCTTCAACATGGTGACCGTCGTGCTGAACGTGGCGTCGGTCAGGGTCTTCTGGGTGGTGGTGACCGACAGGTGCTGCGCCGCACGCATCTGTTCCCACTGGGCCTCGGTGGGAGACGCGGGACTGCCCTGGCCCGTCCAGACGCTGTACGGATTGCTGTTCTTTTCGTCTACCACGTACGTGGTCACGAAGACTTGCTTCCCGGCGAGGGCTGCGGGAAGGCCGCTGACACTGATGGCTTGGCTGTCGCCAGAGCCGCTGGCGGTATTGAGGGTGTTATTGTAGTTGTAGAGCAAGATTTGCAGCGAATCGCCGGCATCGTTGGTGGTGGCCATCGCGTTGATGCCGCCACTGTTGTCGTTGCCGCCGCTCACAGACAACCGCTTGGAGCCGGTATAGTTGAGCAGCTTGAAGGCATTGAAGGCGGCCTTGCGCATGCCCTGGAAGGTCATGAGACCGAACACCTGACCAAACGGAGTATTCCCGTTGCTCATCGATGTCATGTGGATGCCAGTGGTGCCACCGTCCTCGTCGAAGACGTCGGTCAGCACCCAGTACGAAAACACATCGAGCGGCGGCGTATCGCCTGAGTCCTTGTCCGCCAGCAACTTGGCGGCCTTGATGATGAACCCGACGTTCCAGTGATTGTCCATGCTCGTGGTCGCGGGACCCTGTTGGCCTCCCTGGCCGGAATATGAAGAATTCCATTCGGTGTTGAACGATTTCACAGCCGAGGTCGTGTACCCGTTGCTGGTGATGGCGCTCAGTCGGGTGTTGATTGTCGCTGACGAGGTTGGCGGGATCTGCGGTGGTACCGGTTGCCCCGCCGCCGGGGTAGTTGTGAGACGAAAGAAAGGTCACCCGCGTTCCCGCGCTCTTGCAGTGAGCTAGGAAGGCGGAGATCGGCTCGGTATCGGTCGCCGCTGGCCCTCCGACCAGGGCGTTGGGCAGCACGGAGGTAATGGCGGCGACCGTGTTGTCGTAAAGCGTGTAGTAGGCGCTCATGTCCGAGTTGACCCAGAATCCCGGATAGTTTGGCTCGTTCCATATTTCGAAGTACCAGTTCCCCACGTCCGCCGCGCCGTACTTGTCACGCAGTGCTGGACCAAGGCCGTGATGTAATTCTTCCATGCGGTGTAGTCCTTGGGCGGGCTGTGCATGGCATCGCTTGACGAGCTCCCGAGGGCCGTGGGCATGAAGTCGGTTTCGATGATGGGGCGCATTCCCGCCGAGGTGATGGCGGTGAGATACGTGTCGAGGTTCGTCCAGTTGTAGGTGCCCCCTTTGTAGAGGCCCATTTCGTTGCTGGTACCGTCGTCGCTGGTGAGTCCGTGGCCGCGTAGGCGCTGCGCGCCGAGCTCACGATTTCCAATCTTTAAGTGCGTCTGCCAATCTCCCCGCAGGGAGAGCACGGCCCTGCCAGTACCGAAGGCGGCAGACCAAAAGTGTGGATTCCCCGCGGTCTGCTTCGACGCATCCACCGTGATGGTAGCGGCGTTCGCTGCCGGTCCGAAGGTCAAGAGCGGCAGTCCCAGCACGACCGCAGCGAGGACGTGCCCGTGACGGTGACGGCGAGTGCTGCATGGGGGCGTTGATTTTTGCGCGTTGGAACGGAATCGGGTCATGGTCTGCTAACCTCCATCAAGGAGAAGGGTGCTCTACTGTCGGTCAGTTCCGGCTTGCGCCCAAGCTCGTTCGTCACAATATCACAGGATGCCCTGGCGAATCCCCTGGTAAGGGTAGCGGCGACGCCCGATTAGGTCTATCGATCTTCGTGCCTCATGCTTCGGCGTCCTCGGCGTTTCGGATAACAGAGCAAGCCCAGCGCTGTGAAGAGAAGCGCTGCCGCTGTCGCGCCGCGGCTCTCCGCATGGTTTCCAAGGGTACAGCTGCAACCACCGGAGCTCGCTGCTGCTGTCGAGCCGCCGCTTCCGGAATTGCCACCCTGTCCACTCGCTCCGCCGGTCGCGCGCGCTCCACCTGAGCCGTCGCCACCGCTACCGCCTGGGGCGGAGGTTCCGCCGCTCCCGCTGCTACCACCCGTTCCAATGTTGCCACCGTTGCCACTGGTCCCGCCTTTCGCGCTGGCCCCGCCGCTGCCTGTGTCGCCGCCAGCACTGCCCGAGCTAGCTCCCGTGCCGCCAGTTCCGACGGTGCCACCACTGCCCGAGCTGCCGTCTGCTTGCGCGCCACCGCTACCTGGAATGGCCGCGTCTCTGCCGCCAGCCCCAGTCGCCCCACCCGAGCCCGCCACGCCACCCGTGCCACCGGCTCCGCCACTGCCGGGAACAGCACCCGGACAAGCTGCCGTCTCTGGATCCTGACCACCCGCCTTGTCGAGGCCGAAATAGGCAGCGCCAGCATTTCCGTCGAACGACACCGCGTGCCCGACCCCGGATAGGACAAAGGTCTCGTAGACCGTGTAGCAAGAATTCTTCCAAGACTGGTGCGTGGTGGAGGCGTTCTGCTTGGTGACCTGCTCGGTCCCGGTCGGGGTTTCGCTCAAAGTAAGGAGGTTCGTCCACTCTTTGATGTCTTCGGCCACGTTTTTGAAGTTGAGCGTGGTGTCGGCCGAGCCATGCCACTGCTGTAGGCGCGGACGATGTCCGGTGTAGCTGGGAAAATAGGAACGAACGAGGTCTCCCCACTGCTGCCCGGTCATGCTTACGTTGCCGCCTGCGCAGGAGCCGCACCACTGGGCGGTTGACCCGGTCCCGGTGACGTCGTTGTAGTCCGGCTGGCCCCAGCAGCCACAGGGAACCCCCATGATCGACACGCCGGCCATGAAGACGTCGGGATATACACCCAGCAGGGCCTCGGTCATGATCCCTCCCGACGAGTCGCCCGCCACGTACACCCGGCCAGCGTCGCCGCTGTACTTGGAAAGGGTGTACTTCACCATCTGGACGATGGCCCCCGTGTCGCCTCCACCGCCGTGCTTGAGGGATCTCTTGGACCCTGCATCCCAACAGTTTTCCCCGGTGGCTTCCGGGTAGATAATGATGAAGCCGTTCTTGTCGGCTATCGACTCGAGGGTGCCGTTCGAGCTGTGACTTGAGCTAGCACTCCCCTGGCAATGATGGGCGTACACCACGATGGGAGGCTTGCTCGCTATGGTGGTTGGGAGATAGGTGTACATGTTGACGTAACTCGGCAAACCGGTGACTCCCGCCCACCAGTCGCTTTGGTTGACCATCTGGTACGTACCCGCCCGCGCTGGCGCAGCCACCAGCAATCCGACGGAGATCGATGCCATCGCGAGAACGCAATATCGATATCGGTTCATGTTCATCTACCTCTACCTCCAGTAGACTGGCGCCGACGTGATTGGCGTGCCGACATCCTGATCCTGAGCGGGCCAGATTGCGTACGCTACACCAACGGCATACACCAATGATAGCGCGCAGACGCATCCGTGACCGTCGCGGTATGGAACATCCCGCGCGCGCAAGCGCGTTGAGGGTTTAGGTGGGCGTTGTAGCGCTGCGTGGCTCGACTTAGCTATCCTCACGAGAGCCGCCGCAAGGTAGACTATCGCCGTCTGCTTGGAGTTCTCGATTTCCGCCCCCGCACCAGCCAAGGCGGCACCGAGAGTCCCAAGCTCGTTCCCCCAAACCGGCTCGCCTGCCAGGAGAAATGACATGAGTTTCGTCACATTCACTCGCCGTCCGTGCGTAGGTTTGGCCTTCGTGGCAATCACCGCATTGGGCTGCTCGTCGAATCCAGGTGCAAGAAGCTCAAATGCCGCCGGCGGCAGCGGTGGCGCGAGCTCGACTTCGTCTAGCGGCGGCGCGGCTGGGGGCAAGGGCACTGGCGGGGGTGGAGGCCTCGCAGGTACGACGGCTTCATCCGGAGGCGGGGGGGGCACCGGCGCGGGCGGCGCGGGCGGCGCTTCCGGTGGCGCTGGAGGTGGCGGGGGAACCGGTCGCGGCGGCAGCGGCGCGGTCGATGTGCCCGCCACGGGGGGAACGGCGGGAAACAGCAGCGCGGCTGGTGGCGTGGCAGCGGGCGGCGCTGGGGGCGCAACCGGCCAGGGCGGAGCCGGCGGTTCGGGTGGAGGCACGTCGGCGGGAGGGGCCGGGGGGGGCGGCGGAAGTACGGCTGCACCGCCTACCCTGAGCGTGGGCGGCGGTACCCTGAAAATCGAATTCTGCGCGCCCAACGTGGTGCACGTCGCATTCGCCAAGAGCGATTCTTTCTTTTCGCGAGCGAGCCTGACCACGGCCGCAAAGAAGTGCGACACGACCTCGTGGCAGAGTACTACCGGTGACGGCCAGGTCACGTACACCACGTCTGCGCTCAGCGTCCGCGTCGAGAACACGGGGCGGGTGACCTTCCTGGATCTGAACGGCAATACCATCCTGGCAGAACGCCCGAATGGCGGCCGCACCATGACGGCGGCGACGGTCCAGGGCGAGTCGACCTCCAACGTACGCCAAGAGTGGGAGCCCAACACCGATGAGTCGCTCTACGGGCTCGGCCAGCATCAGCAAGGACTGATGAACATCAAGGACTACGACCTCGATCTCCACCAGTACAACACCGAGATCTTCATCCCCTACCTGGTGTCGAGCCGCGGCTACGGCATCCTATGGGACAACACCTCGTTCTCGCGTTTCGGCGATCCTGTCGACGCTGTGCCGTTGCCGGGCGTGACCGGTCTTTATGCGAGTGGCGGCGAGGTGGGTGACGTCACCCCGGGTAGCGGAACGGTGAATTGGAGCGGCACCGTCAAGCCGACGACCACCGGCGACTACCTCTTCCGCACCTTCTCGTCGGGCTCGATCAACTTGCAGGTCAATGGCCAAACTCTCATCAACCACTGGCGCCAGAGCTGGAACCCGGGTGAAGAGATCGCGCGCATTTCGCTCACCGCCGGACAATCCGTGCCGGTGAAGCTGCAGTGGACCGCCGACGGCACGGTCAACGTGGTGAAGCTGCTCTGGAAGCCGCCGGTCGCGAACCGAACCACGTCGTTTTGGTCGAAGGTAGGGGACGGCGTCGACTACACGTTTGTGTATGGTCCCGAGATCGACACGGTGGTTGCCGGCTATCGCCGCCTCACCGGCCAGGCCCCGATGATGCCCCGCTGGGCGTACGGCTTCTGGCAATGCCGCGAGCACTACCAAACCTCGCAGGAGTCGTTAGATGTGCTCACCGGCTACCGCTCGCGCAACGCGCCTATCGACAACATCGTCCAGGATTGGCAGTACTGGAAGACAGCCGAATGGGGGTCGCACGCGTTCGATCCGGCTCGCTACCCGGACCCGAGCGGATGGATCAAGTCGATCCACAATACGGATAACGCCCAGCTCATGATTTCGGTGTGGCCGAAGTTCTACACCGGCATTCCGAACTTCACCGCCTTGAACAACGCGGGCGACCTCTACCAGCCCAACATCACCGAGGGGACGAAGGACTTCGTCGGCTACAACTTCACGTTCTACGACGCGTTCAAGGCCGACGCGCGCAAGCTCTATTGGTCGCAGATCAACACGGCGCTATTTTCGATAGGTGTGGATGCATGGTGGTTGGATGCGTCCGAGCCGGACATTGTCGAAGGGCCGTACACCAGCGTCGCCTCGCAGGTTTCGACCTTCGAGACGCACATGAACCCGACCGCGCTCGGCACCGGGGCGCGGATGCTCAACGCCTACTCGCTCGTGAACAGCCAAGCCATTTTCGAGGGACAAACCGCCGCAGCGCCCAACCAGCGGGTCTTCATATTGACCCGCAACGGATTCGCCGGACAGCAGCGCTATGCGGCCGCTTCGTGGTCGGGTGATATTACCTCCACCTGGACGGCCATGCTCAAGCAGATACCGGCCGGGCTCTCCTTTTCCGTCTCGGGCATGCCCTACTGGACCCTGGACAGCGGTGGCTTCGCACCGCCTGCGCGGTTTTCGGCGACCAATCCCACGGCCGCGGACACGGACGAGTGGCGCGAGCTGAACACGCGCTGGTTCGAGTACTCGACCTTCTTGCCCATCATGCGCTCGCACGGCGAGGCGCCGCCTAGGGAGATCTGGCAGTTCGGCGGCGATACGAGCCCCGCGTATGCGGCCATGCTCAAGTTCGATCGGCTGCGCTACCGGTTGCTGCCCTACATTTACTCGCTGGCAGGGGGGATTACTCGCCGGGCCGGAACCATGTTGCGTCCGCTGGTCATGGACTTCCGCACGGACGCCAGCGCACGCGATATCGGCGATCAGTACATGTTCGGTCCGGCTTTGCTGGTGTCGCCGGTCACGACCTACAAGGCGACCGCGCGCTCGGTGTATCTGCCGAACGCTTCCGGTGGCTGGTACGACTTCTGGACCGGAAAAGCTGCGACCGGCGGCCAGACGGTGCAGGCCCAAGCGGCCTTCGATTCCATTCCGCTTTATGTGCGCGCGGGATCGATCGTTCCCATCGGGCCCGAGCTGCAATACGTGGCGGAGAAGGCCGCTGACCCGATCACCTTCTACGTGTACTCGGGTGCCGACGGCGACTTTACGCTGTACGAAGATCAGGGGCTGACCTACGACTACGCGACGGGCGGCTTCTCCGAGATCGGCCTGCACTGGACCGAGTCGACCAAGACGCTTTCGATCGGCGCACGCCAGGGCTCGTTCACGGGCATGCTGTCGAGCCGCACCTTCCAGGTTATCTTGGTGTCCCCGAGCAAGGCGGCCGGGTTCTCGTTCACGGCAACCGCCGACAAGAGCGTCACCTACACGGGCGCGGCCGTGGACGTCAGCCTCAACTGACAGCGTCCCGGGCCCCCTCACGCTAGGGGCAGCAGAAGCTGTTCGTCATGTTCCCGATGTTCATGGTGGTACAGGGGGCAGCCAACATGGTCCCGATGCACGTGTAGTAGTGCGGCGGGTTTGGTCCCCCGCATATTGTGGAATCGCCCTCTGGCTGCGCGGTGCAATCGCTCGAATCCACGTTCTGCGCCGCATCCCCGCTTGATCCCTGGATGCACCCGTATCCGAGCGGGGCGCACAGATTGGCCTCGGCGTTGCAGCAGTATTGGCCAGTGGTGCAGGTCGCGCTTCCACAGACCACGTTGCCGTCCTGTGCAGCATCCAGCGTACCGCCGCCACCACCGGAACCGCCGGTGCCGCCCCCGCGCGGACCGCAGCCGGTCTTCGGCGAAAAGCAACTTCCCGTCGGGCAAGTGCACGTCGCCACGGTGTGGCTGTAGGTCGGCGCGCAGCCACAGGCGCCGGTCAAGCACGAGTCTGGAAAATCACCCGCGCTGGTACAGCACAACGTGGAGTTGATTTGTCCGCCGGTGGAAGTGCACAGCGCCGCCAGATCCTGCGCGTCGGAGCTCGCCTGAACGTCCAGCTTTGGGGCAGCGTCGTTCTTGGTGCCGCCCGCGCCACCCGCTCCTCCGGTCCCAGGCGCGCACACGGGACATCCGTTGGCACCGATGACATACCCGTAGATGCAGTACACATCCGTGATCACGCATTGGAGGGCATCGCTGGCAGCGTCGCGACCGTCTTGTCCTCCGGTCCCGCTAGGAGTGGGCGCGCACACAGGACATCCGCTGGCATCGATGACATACCCGTAGATGCAGTACACATTCGTGAGCACGCATTGGAAGGCATCACTGGCGGCATCGTGACCGCCTTGCCCTCCTGACCCGATCGCGCCCGTGCCACCGGCGCCAGTTTGGGCGCCGCCAAAACCGCCGCCCTGGCCTGTCTTGCTGCCGCCTAGGCCAGCGCCACCGACACCACTCGCTGCGCCGCCAGCACCGACGCCACCCGTGCCACCGAGGCTGCCGCCCGAACCCGCGCTTCCGCCGTCGGCGAGCTTGCCGATCGAATCCGAGTTGTTGCAGGCAAGAAAAGGCATGGTGATAAGAAGCAAGGCGGCGAGGACCGGGCGGCTGAGTTCGGATACTAGGCGAGTGAAGTCTTTCATGGCGTGTCTCCTGGGCGTGATTTCAACGATTGTTCTCCTGGTGACGGATGTGCCGCCAACCTTTCAGGGGCAGGCTGCCAAGGCGCGGGCCGCACGCCTGCTCAAGTCGTCGGCTCCGCCGCCGGCAACCACGTGCGACAGATCCGAGCGAGCGTCCCCACAGCGCCCGGCATGCGCGCGAAGCTCACCGCGCAGGGTTTCGAGCTCGCGCGCCCTCGGCAGGCCGGTCAAGGTCAGCGAGTCGAACACCGCAAGCGCCTGATCTCGGCGGTCCAGGGCAAGCAGGATCTCCGCGCGCGCGATCCTGGACTCGACGGAAAGCCCCCCCTGCGGGAAGCGACGCTCGTGGGCGACCAGAAGCGCGAGGGCGGCTTCACCCTGGCCATCGCGCCGCCAGCGCGCCAGCGCGTCGGCCAAGGAGCGCGCCTCGGCCGACAAATGGTTTTGATATGGGTCGACCGGCGGGGCTTCGGCCAAGGGTGCTCGCGGGGCCGCCGCAGATTCCACTCGCAATGTTCGGCGAGCCGCGAGCTGCGGGCGCGGCTCGGGCACCGGGATCTCCGCCGACGGTACGGCCAGCGGGGCGGGCAGGGGAGCGACCGCCACCTTCGTCCTCTGCGTATGCGACGGCGGCGAATCTTGCGACGTCGGCGAAGGGGCAAGGAAGGGCAAGCGTGGCCGCCACCCGCCAACCAGCGCCATCACGCTGCCCACGCTGCCAATGATAAGCAACACTGCCACCGCGACCAGAATCGGCACCAGGCGGAAGGCTCTGCGCCTGTGCGCTCGATGAACCAGGCCGGTTTCAATCACGTCAACTTGCGCATCCGAAATCCCGGTGAGGGGATACGCCTCGCGCAGAAACGCGCCCGCGCGTGCCTCCAACGATGAAGGCGGCTCACCCCCAGAACAAAGTCGTCGCAGCTCTTGTTCGTCAGCCCGCATGGCCGTACCTCCCGTCGTTGGCGATCACGTCGACCTCGACAATCTCCGATTCGATTTCTTGGAACGCCCTGAGAAACCTTTCGCGCGCTCGATGCATGCGCAGCCACACGTTCGCCACCTTGATGCCGAGCAGTGCCGCGATCTTGTCGCCCGGCATTTCCTCCAGCTCGAAGAGGATCAGGATTTCGCGATCCCGCTCCGACAACCGATCGAGAACGCGATAGACGCGGGCGATGCGCTCCTTCTGTTCGAGCCGTTCCTGCGGGCTCGGGCCAGGCGCGGGCAAGTGCCTGGCGGCGTCCTTGGCCGTGCCGGCCAGCCAGTGGCGCAGGCGATCTTTCCGCCGCCGGTGGCGCACGACCCTTTCGGTGATGCCGAAGAGCCAGGTCGCCAGACTCGAATCGCCGCGGAAGCCAGGCAGGCGGCGTTGTGCAATCTCGAACACCTCGTGCACCATGTCGGGCAGGTCGAAGCCTGGGCCGGCAAGGCGCTCTGCCCAACGGGCGACGTCCCGCACGTGGGTTCGGTAGATGGCGGACAGATCGGGCACCTCGGCAACTGCGCACATGTCAGCACCCTCTGGTGACGGTTTGGGCCCGAACATTTCGCCTTCGCCCTCTTTACCTGCCCGGCGCCCAAAGCACGCCCACACCGGCCGCCGCATCCCAGCGCGGCAGGGTTGACCGGAGCGTGTCGTCGTTGTCGAGGGTCAAGGTCTGGTGGGCAAGCCAGTAGACCCCCGACGCAAAGACGAAAGGCACGTAGGACCTGCGACCAAGGTGTAGACGAGCATACGCGCCGACACCCGGAGTGACGTGGATCGCGGAGTTTGTGACGGGCAGGTCCTTGCCACGGAGAATGAGAAGTCCAAGTCGGCCGGACAACCCGATTTCCCCACTAACCCCGCCGCGCCCGAGTCTTAGCGCCGGGCCTGCCTCCAGCGTCGGACGCCTGTATCCGGCGGTGGCGGGGCCGACGCTTCGATCGCGCTCGGTCGTGGCGGACGCAGCCACGTACGCGCGCAACCCTCCCGACAGGGCCCGGCTCGCCAGCAGGGCAAGGCCAAAAGCGGGCGCGTTTCCGTCGTGCGTACCCTCGATGGCCAATCCGATTTCGGCCGAGGATCTGGCGACATGAACAGGAGGCGCAGGCGACGAAATGACCGTCGGCTTTGCCAACTTTGGAGCACGCTCGGACCCGTTGGCTGCCTCGGGCCAGATACCCATCCAGGTCGCGACCAGAACCGCGGCCACCGTGGCGCGTTCGTGGCATGCGACGGGCGCCTCGACTTCGCGGCTTCCCACGGTCGTCCCCTCTTGGCTGCGCAGGACGACGTGCATGATGTTTCCGGTAACGGTGATTTCGGGACGAGCGCCGCGTTCGGCGCCGAGCCGAAGGAGCTCCTGCTCAACCTCGTGCTCTGTTGGACAGGTCGCAAGAGCTGGAAGACCCGTGACCTCCAGGTTGGCGGCCAAACCGGCGACGAAGCTCAAGGCGAACCCGACCCACATTGGATTCAACGATACAGGGGACTTGCGCCTCGGACAACCGCACGCACCATGTGCTCTGCTGAGGGATGTGCTGAGCATCATGTGCTGGCACCAACAACCACCCTTGCGGCGCCACTGTCAGCCCGGGCCGGACCATCACAGAGGCGGTCCTATCACAACCCTGGTGGCGCGACCCTCGTGCGGCCGACCTTGGTCGCTTGCGCCCACCACAGAAGTTGATCGATCATGGCGCCCGCCGTGCTCGCGGAATCCAGGTCGGCTGCACGGCCAGCCTCGCTGGCTTGGGGCTCGCCGAGCTGGATATTGACCTCGTTGCGGATGGGGACCATGCGCGTCTCCACCGCGACAGTACGCAGTTGCTCGACCGCACGCACGCCCCCGGAGGAGCCTGCATAGCTCACGAAAGCCACCGGCTTGTACCACCAACCCAGATGGACGTGGTCAATGGCATTCTTGAGCTGGCCTGGGTAGACGTAGTTGTACTCGGGCGTGACGATGACGAATCCGTCGAGGCCATAGATCTTCTCGGACCAGCGACGGGCCGTCTCGTTGGTGAACCTCATGCCCACGGTGGGCGGCAGCTCCTCGCACTCGTACGCGGGAAGACGGTAATCGCGCAAGTCCAGCAATTCGGCCTCGACTCCTTGACGCTCAGCCAGCATTCCCAGAATCCATTTGGCGAAGCTCTCGCCTCGACGTGCGCGCCAGGTGCTGGCCAGGATGACACCGATGCGAAGTCCTGGATCCAAAGCGGTACCGACGAACATGGCGTCTCCTTTCTGCGCTTCCCTCCTTTGAGTGTTACTTCCAGTTGTTGGTTACGGCGACCACAATCGACAGTTCGCTGTTCGATTGATGCTTTGGTTTCGTTTAGGCGTTCAATAGCGGCAAATTCGCAAAGTGCGAAACGCCACTTGCAGCGTGCAAATCACCGCGCCTGCTCTGCGTCCACGCGATAGCACCTGCATTTCGTGCAGGTTTCCACCGAGGAAAGGCGAGGCTAGCGCAACAAATCCACTCGGCCCAAGTCCTCGCAATCGCGGGCTTGTGACTTTCTCGCCGGCATTCCGGCACCAACCTTGCTGAGTGCCATGAGAGACACACATCACCACGCGAGAGGACCCATGTTGGAACAATACAAAAGAACCATCGTCGGAACCCAGGCGGTCATTGCGATTGTCACTGCATTCATCTTCTTCAAGACCCACAGGCTGTGGTTCGCGACCCTGGTCTTCTTTCTCATCATGCAAGTCGGCGCCGTCCTCGGTGCCATGTGGGGCACTCGGCTCAAGCGCAAGCTCCGGCCGCAGACCTATTGATGCCGGCAATTATCGAATCATAGGAACAGATAGAGAAAACACAGAAGGGAGAATCCATGTCCAAGATAGTTCGCAGATACCACCTCGGTCGCTGGTTGGCGGCCCTTGCCCTCGCGGGAGTTTTGACGGGAATCGGTACCAGTACGGCTTTGGCTGACGATCCAGCTCCCGACAAGATCGGCAATTTCCAGACCACACCGACGGCCTTTTCCGTGCCGGGCTACACCAAGCCCGATCCGGAAAAGGCGACGACGAAGGATCTCGCGGTGGCGGTCGATGCGGTGGCGCAGTCTGCGTCGCACGGGATTTACTCGGTCAATTTCGTATGGACGCTCATCGCGGGCTTCTTGGTCATGTTCATGCAAGCCGGCTTTGCCCTCGTCGAAACCGGCCTGATAAGAAGCAAGAACGTGGCCCACACGTTTTCGATGAACTTCGCGGTTTACGGCCTCGGCATGCTGGGATTCTTCGTGTGCGGGTTCGCCTTCATGTGCGGAGGTCTGAACGGCACCGCCATCGGGGGGCCGGCTAGTCTGGGGGGAACACCGACGCTCCACTCGATGCTCACCTTTGGCTCCGCCATCAACGGCGACCACGGGTGGGGAATCCTTGGTACGACGGGCTTCTTTCTGTCGGGCAATGCCTACGACGCCGCGGCCATCGTCCTCTTCCTCTTCATGATGGTGTTCATGGACACCACGGCGACCATCGTGACCGGTGCGTGTGCCGAGCGCTGGAGCTTCAAGAGCTTCTTCCTCTTCAGCATCCTCGTCGGGGCCATCATCTATCCTATCTTTGGCTGCTGGGTCTGGGGTGGCGGCTGGCTAGCCCAGCTCGGCTATCGGGCGGGTCTCGGCCATGGGGTCGTCGACTACGCCGGATCGGGAGTCGTTCACTTGCAAGGAGGGGCGCTTGCTTTCATCACGGCCTTCCTTATCGGTCCACGCATCGGAAAGTACGGCAAGAATGGCAAGGTCAACCCGATTCTTCCTCATGACATCCCGATGGTTCAGCTTGGCACGTTCATCCTCGCGTTCGGATGGTTTGGCTTCAATGCCGGCAGCTCGCTGGCTGGGTCCGACGGGCGTATCGGGATTATCGCCGCCAACACAATGATTGCGGGCATGTCGGCAACGCTGAGCTCGATCCTGTATATGTGGTTCAAGTACGGCAAGCCTGATCCAAGCATGATGTGCAACGGCATGCTGGCAGGTCTCGTGGCCATTACCGCCCCTTGCGCCTTCGTAACCCCCGTAGGGGCCTTCATCATCGGAGCCGTGGCGGGTGTGCTCGTGGTCGTCAGTGTCTTCGCCTTCGACAAGCTGAAGGTGGACGATCCAGTGGGCGCGATTAGCGTCCATGGGGTGAATGGTGCCTGGGGTGTGCTGGCGGTCGGGCTCTTCGCCGATGGCAGCTATGGACAAGGATGGAACGGCGTGGGTGCGACGGACTACCTCGGCGTCGCAGGCCGCGGTGTCACGGGCCTCTTCTACGGCGATTCCCGGCAGCTCATCGCTCAGGCGATTGAGGTGGGCGTCGGGATAGCGTGGAACGTGCTGGTGGGCGGTCTCGCTTTCTATTTGATCGGCAAGGTGCTTGGCTCGAACCGCGTGACGGCAGACGTGGAAATCGCGGGGCTCGACGTGCCCGAAATGGGCCTGCCGGGATACCCCGAATTCGTCGACCAAATATCCCCAAGCGACGTTCCCGTCGCCGAGGTCGAAGAGGCGAGAAAGACCGTTCCGGCCCTGGCGCCATCGAAGGCCTAGCCCTGAACTGAACTGAACGGAAGGTAGTCGAGATTGTGGGCCTGGCACGGAAGCCGTCCCGCGTTCACAATCTCGACTTTTCCATGATCAAGAGTGTCCTCGTTTGTCTAGAAGGTTCCGCAAGCAGCGAGGCCGCGCTTCGCGTTGCCCTGGCGGTTGCGCATGAGTGCGAGGCGTCCATGACCGGACTGGCCATCGTGGATGAGCCGGACATTCGCTCCGGCTCCGCGACCAGCATAGGGGCATCCAGCTACAAACACGAGCGCGACGAGACGCTGGTTGCGAGTGCACACAAGGATGCCGTCGAGTGGGTTGCACAGTTTCAGCGCAAGTGTCAATTCGCGGGCATTCCCTCGCAGTCGATCGAGGTGGTTGGCAAGCCCGTGGCCAGCATCGTCACGGAGATGCAGCACCACGATTTGACGGTCATTGGACGCGACGCCAACTTCCGCTACGCCACCCAAGCTGAGGATGCTCAGACGCGAGAGGCCCTCTTGCACCGGGCGCCACGACCGATTCTGATCGTGCCCGAGAACGCTCCGGCCGGCGGGCTCAGCCGGACCGTTCTTATCGCTTACGACGGCAGCGGGGCTGCCAGACGGGCCATGTTGAGCTTTGCCGGCAGCGGGCTCGCGCGCTCGCGGGACGTCCATGTCGCCACGGTGGATGAAATGGGAGATCTTGCGTGGCGAATGGCCAACCGGGGCATGCAAATCCTGCGTGAGGTCGGTATTCACGCCACCCTTCACAACTTGGTCTCACCGCTGTCCAATGCGGATGCCCTGTTCGAACACGGCAAAAAACTGAAGGCCGGATTGATGGTCATGGGTGCCTTCTCCAAATCTCGACTGGCCGAGATCTTCAGACAGTCTGCAACGCGCAGCCTGGTCGAAAAGAGTGCTATTCCGCTCTACATGCAGCATTGAATGACCCACGCAACTCCCAGCTGGGCCGTGGTGCCCTTTGCCGCTTATCTTCTGCTCCTTGCGCTTCTGCCACTCTTCCTGGGGCGATTCTGGGAGCACAACCGCAATAAGCTGATTGTCGCCATCCTCGCATCGGTGCCCATAGCATACTACCTATCGGCGCTGCGGCCCGGTGGTGGCTCCCTGTTGGTACAGACGGCGTGCGACTATCTGTCTTTCTTGGCCTTGCTTGCCGCACTCTTCACTATTTCGGGGGGAATTTATTTGCGGGGTTCTTTGGTTGGAACGCCCTTTGTCAATATCGTGTTCCTCGGCGTTGGTTCGATTCTGGCCAGTTTGATTGGCACGACTGGCGCCTCGGTTCTGCTAGTTCGACCGCTCTTGCGCGCCAACCAGCACCGCCCGTTCGCGACCCATGTCGTTGTGTTCTTCATCTTCATCGTCTCGAATGGCGCTGGGCTGCTCACCCCCCTTGGAGATCCGCCCCTCTTTCTCGGCTTTCTGCGTGGGGTGCCTTTTGCGTGGACGTTTCGCTTGGCCGCACCCTGGGCGCTGGTCAATGGGATCCTCCTTACTCTTTTCGCCTTGATCGACGGCTACCTGTATCTGCGCGCCAGGCCGGTCATCGCGAATCGAGGCAGAATGAAGCCGGTACGACCACCCGAACGCCTCCGGCTCGAAGGCGGCATCAACCTGATTTGGCTGCTCGGCATCGTCGCCGTGGTCTTCGCCCTGGGCACCTTCGGCCCGCGAATGTTCAGGACAGACTATCAACGCACGGCCGCCCAGGTGTTTGGCACCTTGGCCTTCGCCGGACTTTCGCTGCTGACGACGGCCCGTTCGGTTCACCAAGCCAACCATTTCAGTTGGGCGCCTATCGTCGAGGTCGCCGTGGTCTTTTTGGGCGTTTTCGTGACCATGGTGCCGGCATTGTCCTTTCTGGAAGAAAGAGGTGCGTCCTTGGGAATTACGCAGCCCTGGCAGTTCTTCTGGGCTTCCGGCGCGCTCTCCAGCGTTCTCGACAACGCCCCCACCTATTTGACCTTTGCATCGCTCGCGCGCGGCGTGGTCGAGTCAGGCGGCGGTCATCTTGGGGCTGGCGGTTTGGGCGCGCTTGCCAGCCATGCCACTGGACAACACTTGCTCGAAGCCATTTCCTGCGGCTCGGTCTTCATGGGCGCCATGACCTATATCGGGAACGGTCCCAACTTCATGGTCAAGGCCATCGCCGAGCAGCACCACGTTCGCATGCCCAGCTTCTTCGCCTACGTGGCGTGGTCGGGGACGATCCTGTTGCCCACGTTCATGATCGTTTCCAAGGTGTTTTTCTAGCCTCGCTTGTCGCGGCGATAGAGGGTAGACGTGTCCACGCCAAGGATCTCGGCCGCGCGGGGCTTGTTACCTCCCACCTTCTTGAGAATCTCGGCAATGTAGCGCTCCTCGAGCTCTCCGAGGGTCACGGGGTTCTTCACCAACATGGGGACGGGATCGACTTCGCGCATGGGGCCCAGCGCTTGGCGCACATCCTCCAAACGCGCCAGCGGCAGCGAAGAAGTCACGACCAGCCGCTCCACCAAATTCTCGAGCTGACGGACGTTGCCTGGCCACGAGCAAGTCGCGAGAAAATCGAAAGCCTCCGGTTCGAATCCAACCAGGATGGAATGGGAGGTTCCAGCCAGGCTCTTGCGCAGGAAACGCTCGACCAGCACAGGGATGTCTTGGCTGCGTTCGCGCAAAGGCGGCACGACGATGCGCAAAACATCGAGGCGGAAGAAGAGATCCTCGCGAAAGAGGCCCTTTTCTACCAAGACCGCCAAGTCCATATGGGTGGCGGCGATGCAGCGAACATTCACCGTCCGCGTGGTTTCACTGCCGACGGGGCGGACCTCGCCCGACTGCAAGACGCGCAGGAGCTTTCCTTGCAAGGGCAAGGGCAGGTCACCAATCTCGTCGAGGAAAATGGTCCCTTCTTCGGCTTCGACGAAAAGCCCGCGTCTCGCGCTGGCTGCGCCTGTGAAGGCGCCGCGTGCGTAACCGAAGAGCTCGCTTTCGAGGAGCTGCTCGGGCAAGGCCGCGCAATTGACCGCGACAAAGGGGCGTTCGGCGCGCGGCCCGCCGGCGTGAATGGCCTGGGCAACCAGCTCTTTACCGGTTCCCGTCTCGCCCGAAATGAGCACTGACGAGGTCGCGTCGGCAACCCGCGCGATGAGCGCGCGAAGTTGCTGCATGGGTTGGCTGTTGCCCAGCAACTTGCCATCGGAAAAGTTCGATACCAGCAAGCGCCGCAGCAGCGCATTCTCGGTCGTGAGTCGCCGTTCGCGGCAAGCGCGTTCCACCAACACCCGGAGCGTGTCGAGGGCAAAGGGCTTGGTGACGTAGTGAAAGGCACCTTGTCGCATGGCCTCCACGGCGCTCTCGATGGCACCGAAGGCAGTCATGACGATGACCGGGACGTTGGCGTCCATGCGTTTGACCGCGGCCAGCACATCCAAGCCATCGACAGGCTTCATGCGCAGATCGGTAACGACGACATCCGACGGCTCCTTCGCGAAGATCTCGAGCGCCGCGGCTCCGCCATCCGCCACCAGGGTTTCAAACCCCACGCTCCGCAGATCATTGGCGATGGTCTGGGCCATGTCGACGACGTCGTCCACGACGAGGGCACGAGGCTTAGCCATGCTCTCCCTCGACGGCTGCGTGCGCAGGCCAGTGTATCGTCACGGTGGTTCCCTTGCCCGAAACGCTGGAGAGATCGATGCGACCTCCGTGAGCGCGCACGATGCTGGCGGCAATGGGTAGCCCGAGGCCAGTGCCTTCCCCTCGATTTTTGGTGGTAAAGAACGGCTCGAAGACTGCCTGCACGTGTTCCTTCGAAATGCCCGAACCGTAGTCTACAACCGCGATACGGACCATGCCATCGTCCTCGCGCGCCCGCACGAGGACGATGCCCCCACTTGCGGAGGCATCACAGGCATTGAGCAGCAGATTCACGAGCACCTGCTGCAATTGATCGGGGTCGGCCATGACCATGGGCAGGTCATGGGCCAAATCGACATCCAGGTGGACCCCGGTCGCGTCGAGCTTCCACTGCATCAGTCCTCGCGTTCGGTCGACGACCAGCGCCAGCGCGACCGCATGCCTTTCCGCGGGCGGTCTGCGCGAGAAATCGAGCAATTGCCGGATGGTCGACGAGATGTTGTCGATATGCTTGATGATGACACGAAGATCCTCCGCGCGCGCCGCCGAGCCGATGTCCGCCAGAACCTGCTCGGCTCGGCCGCGAATCACGGCCAAGGGATTGCCAATTTCGTGCGCCAGCTCGGCGGAAAGGACGCCCACGGTGACCAGCTTCTCGGCACGGACCAATTGGGTTTCGAGGTTGCGCGCGCTGGCGACGGCTTCCGCATAGCGAAGCTGCCCCTCGAGGGCCAAAGCTCGCCGCTGTTGGCGCAAGATCATGCCGCCAACGCTTGCGACCACAAGCGCGGCGGCAATGGCGGTGATGACGATGCGCAGAAGCAGACCCCCTTCGTGGCGAATGATGGCCTCGGAAGAGGCCATCCACGTCACCGTCCACTTCCCCGTCGGCCGAACGATCTCCTCGGAAACTTGAACCTTGGGGGCCTTGCCAAGACCCATGCTGGCCGCTTCTTCTTGCCAGGTTCCATGCTTGGCGCCGTTCGCCGGCCTCAGGTCGAGCGCAAGATCCCGTTCTTGTGCGGGATGGCAGTGGCCTTGATCTTCGCAGTCTGTCCAGATCACGCCGCTCGGATCCCTGACGTAGAGATGGGCCGATGGCAAAGGGGTTCCCGCCACCGTACGAAGAAAAATAGCCTCATCGCTGGCCACGACGATCGTTCCTCCGCCAGGTACAGGGGTTCCATAGAGAAAGAACCATCGGCTTTGGTAGGCGAAGGCGGCGCCGAGCACGGCCTTGTTCTCCACCGAAATATCCTTTCCGAAGTGCTCCGCAGAGCTCTGGATAGCTGCGATGGTCGCGGCCGCCTCCGTGGGATCGGGCGCCGTCACGTGGGCGTGGCCGTCGGGAGTGACGAATGCGATCAAGCGGTAGGGATCGACGACCACCGCCAGCGCCCGGAACGCGCTCTCCCATACCCGCTTATCCGTCGCCTCGTCGAAATCCCGATGGTTTCGCGATCTCTCGACGAGGTCGGCGAGCATGCGCGTGTCCTGATCGAGGGAGTTGAGACGGGTCGAGAGGGCTTGCGCCGCGGTGTGAACCTGCTGTCGGATGGTGAAGGCGAACTCGTCGAGAACCCGACGCTCTTCTCGCAAGGCGCCGGCCACCGAGAACCCGAGGATCGCCGCCAGCGCCGCCAAAAGCACGGCGATGCTGGTAAGACCCTTCATCATCGCACCGGGCCTTGGCCGGCCCGGCAGCTAGGTGCTGCTGATGCCGTGCTTGGCCAGGATTTCCAGGAGATCGAGTAGGGAAAACACGCCGAAGCCGCGGATCTCGAGCAGGCGGCCAAATGTCCAGCGATCGGGCTGCCTGCCGGGCTCGTAGCGGCACAAGGCATTGTGGGTTCGCGGTTCCAGCTCGTAGCCGTACTGCTCGACCAAGAGGTCGGGCGCCGGCACCGGGCGCGCCAGAAACTCGCGCGGCAGTCCTTCGAGGCTTGTGGAGTGCACGCGAAATCCGGTGAGAGCCTCGAAGCGCTCGACGAAGCGCGCGGTGTCGTCGTGGCGGCGCATGGCCCGCTCCGACGTCCCCGGAGCTTGGTTTTCGGCAAGTTGGTTTTGGCCAGGCATGGGGGCTCCGGCAATCGACATCGGTTAGACCGCCTCTGCACCTCGCTCGCCGGTGCGGATACGAATGACGTCGGCCATGGGCGAAATGAAGATCTTGCCGTCGCCGATCTCGCCCGTGCGGGCGGTGGCCAGAATCGCTTCGACGATGGGATTCACCATCTCATCTTCGACCACGATCTGAATCCGCACCTTGGGCACGAAGTCCACCGTGTAGGCAGAGCCCCGGTAGACTTCGCGCTTGCCGCCTGTGCGACCAAACCCGCGTACCTCGGATACGGTCATTCCACGGGCGCCGACTTGGTAAAGGCGATCCTTCACCTCGTCGAGTTTGAACGACTTGATGATCGCTTCGATGCGCTTCATGGATTGATCTTTCCTCGGATTACGTTGCGGGGATGTTTCGCACAGGTGAAAAGGTGGTAACGGTCTTTCCGCCTAGAAATAGGCTAGGGCGGCGAGCAGGCCAGTGACCTGGTTCTTCCGGGCTGTCGTACCCTTGAAGAAGATATCCTTGTCAGACATGTCGGCGCGAACCTCTGCTCGAAGCTCGTAGTGCTTGTTGACGGTCCACGCACCCATGCCGGTGACTTCGTAAACGGAAGCGTCAAGCGTGGTGGTTGGATCGGAGGACGCGATGTATCCGTTCTTCTTGCTCATGACGTACTCGGCGCGCGCGGCGACGTTGAAGGAGTCACTGATAGTAAAGCGACCCATGCCCGCGACACCGAACCAGTATGCACTGCCGTGTTTAAGGTAGTCCACATTACCTCCGACCGAGATATTGCCGATATCTTTGGTGATCACAGCATCCACCAGCGCGCGCGTGTCAGAACCGTCGGCTCCGCTCTCCTTGCCGATGTAGGTCGTCGCGGCCGCGGTCAAACCCTGGTTGAGAGGCGTGTACGTCAAGTTCAGACCAAAGGTCTTGTCCGAGTTGTTGTCGGGATCGTTGTTCCAACCGTTGACGAGTTGAAGAGAAACAACCAGCTCCGGAGCGGCGATGGTCCCGAGAAGGGCTCCATTGATCCGTAGGCCGGTGTGCAGCAAGGGGACGCCAGTGAAAAGCAACGATCGGCTGTAGAGCCAATTCTTGTTGGACTCGATAACTTCCGCGCTGGCCGAGGTCACGAACCGGCCGGCATCGATGGAGATGTGCGATTCCGGCTTGACCTCGGCATAGGCTTGCTGAACCAGGAAGCTATTGCCATAGAGGGCCGTCGTTTCCGGGTTTGTCACTCCTGTCGGATAGGTAGCAGCCAGCCCTGTATTGGCGGAGTTGATAATTGCCGCTGTGTGGCCGGCTCCGAGATCCATGCGGAAGGTGACCCAATCCGTGTCTGCATGGACCCCTAACTTGGCGTAGTTGAGGGTGAAGCTGTTCGCCATGGTGTCGAATTGACGACCGACAGGTCCCTGCGTCTTAGGGTCACCGGTGAAGTTGTACATGTAGTACGCATCGACGAGCGCCTCCCACCCGAAAACAACCGGGGGCGGCGCCGCAGGTGCCGGTGCCGCCGCGGCAGCTTCGGCGGCTGGAGCGGGGGCAGGTGCCGGCGTCGCGGGGGCGGTTTCGGCAATGACCGGGGGTGCACCAGCAGGGGCTGGGGGCGCCTCGGGTGTTTGGGCATTCGCCACCATTGGGTAGACCGTGCAAAACGCAAGTACCGTGGACAACAGTCTCATTGAGCTCTCCTCTCTAAAAAAACGACGTGTAGGCCTAGAAAAGCAAGTTGCGACGCCGATTGCAATGGGGGTTGGTCAGAGTTTTCGACGCTTTTCCAACGACGATACGCGGTGGAAACGCAGCGTACTTCGCGGCGATTCTTTGCCCGCGCCACCCATTACAATGGGCCGTGGCAGGTCCGACTTGTCCATTTGGGGACTACTGAGTCTTGATCTGGACGTGGCTCATGCGGCGTTTTTGCTGCGCATCCGATGGATCGCTCGGCGTCAGGTTCACGTGCATGCCCAGCGCGACGCGTACGGCGAAGTGATCGTCGCTGATGAAGAAGGACAGCAGGTCCTTGATTCGCTGCTGCGCCGGCAGCGGGCTTTGTCCCGCGGGCTCCATGGCCAGCACCTGGGCGGCGGCAACGATGTCGCCGCACAGGACTAGAGCCGCGCGCGAGGCGGTGAGATCCGAGGACACGATCCAGCCCGGGATGTCGACCTCATCTCCGCAGGCATCGACGTAACGCTTGGCCAGACCCTTGAGCTCGGTTCGCAGTGGCGCCGCCAGTAGGCCGTCGAGCTTCTTGGCCATCTTGTCCACTTCCGGGCCGTGATCGCCGGGGCCGATGGGCGAGCCGCCCAGTTGCAAACCGGCCCGCACCGCGATGTCGAGGGCCGACGTGGTTCCGAGGGCAAAGCGTGGAAAGCGCTCGGGGCGCAAGAGCACCATGCGCTTTGCCAAGTCGAAGATGACCTGGCTTTGCGACGACAGTTGATCGAACCCGCTGCCGATAACCAGGGCGGGCGCCAGCGCGCTTTTTCTTTTCAGATTGACCAGGTTGACCGTGCCGGGGATGTCTTTCTTGATGAACACATCCGGCAGTGCGGCCTCGATGCTGTTGGCCACGTAGCGCAGGGCCGCCGCGTAGGACCAATTGTTGCCCGTCACGTCCACGCGTGCGTTGCGATCCAGCCCCATCACCTTGTGGGGCTGCGCGGTGGTCATGGAAATGGCGGGCGAGAGCAGGGCGAAGAGCGAGCCCAAATAGGTGTTCTCGGTCGGGTGCAGGATCCTGCGCCACAGCTCTTCGTTGAGCTTGCCCGAGGTATTGGGCATCTGCGACGGTCGGAAATTCTCGTAGAGTGCGCGCAGCGGCGGATCGGCCGCACCCAGACAGGTCATGGCGCCCGCCACGCACCACATCTTGTCGTGGGCGCCGGCCTGGAAAAACAGCGCGGCCAAGACCTTGTACGACTCCACCCGATCGGGCTTCTGGCTTATCAGGTATTGGTGCTGAGCAATGGCCTTGTCCGCCGCCGAGGGGCCCATGTTGAAGTACATCTTGGCCAGGCGCTCTTGCCGGGCGAAGTTGTCGCGATCCATGGAGACGGCGACCTCCATGGTGAGCGCCGCGCTTTCCCTGTCGTGCTGCTTGAGCGCGATGTCGGCCAAGGCATCCCACAGGTGCAGCTTCGTCTCCGTCGGCGCGTCCTGGGGCAGACGCTTGATCTGCTTGCGGTAGGCGCGCTCCAGCTCCTTGAGCTCCTTAGCCTCGCCGAGCAACTTCTCGATGGCCTCGAAGGCCTTGGGGTACAGCGGATGGTCGTCGAGAACCTTGCCGAATTGCTCGATGGCCTTGGCGTTGTCCTTCACCTCGTCGCGCCAGATGGCCGCCGCGGCGTAGTTGAGCTTGGCGCGCGCTTGTGGCTCGCTTTCCAGGCTGGCCAGCTTTTCAAGAGCGGCGATGGCCAGGGGCCACTGCTTTTCCTGCGTGTAGTAGTCCAGCGTCTTGTAGAGGATCTGGCGCCGCTCGGGCTGCAATCCCAAAGCTTGTAGGTAGGATGCCATGGCCAAGGTCCAGTCGCCCAGCTTCTCTTGCTGAAGGTCGCCGATCTCTTCCAGGATTTTCACCCTGTCGTCGTCGGTGGTCACCAGCGACAGTTGCTGGCGCTTGAGGGCCAAGAGCTCTTTCCAGTCCTCGCGCGCCGTGCGCAGATCGATGATCGTTTCCAGGGTGCTGCGCTTCTCGGGTTCGAGGGCTAGGGCTTTCTCGAAGCACTGCAAGGCACCGTCGACGTCGTCGGTCTTCACGGCACACACGGCCAGCTTCTCCCAAAGCGCGGCGCGCTCGGCGGCAGGTGCCCCGTCACTCAGCAGGAAGCGGGCGCGCTCGAATTCCCCGCGCGCCTCGGCCCAGGCCTCGCGTTCGAAGTGCAAGTCGCCGAGCTCACGCGCCAGCGCTGGCGATTCGCTGTCCAGCCTGCTGGCCGCGCCGAGCGCCGCCGCGGCCTTGTCGAGCTTGCCCAGCTTGCGTGCCACGCGGGCCTGGCGCGCCAGAAGGTCCGACTTGGCGGCCTGGTCGCTGTCGTCGGTCTTGCGCACGAGCAGGTCGAGCAAGGGCTCGGCCCCCGCCCAGTCCTCGCGCTTTTCGCGCAAGGCAAGCAGGCGCCGCGCGGCGGTCGTCTGCTCTGGATCCGCGGCCAGCGCGCGTTCGAAATGTTCGACGGCCTTGGCCTCGTCCTCCAGGTGATCGAGGTGGATGGTGCCTACGTCGGCGTAGAGGCGACCTAGCTCAAGTGGATTCTGCACCCGCTCGGCGGTGTCGAGGAGAAACTTGGCCGCGCGCAGGTAGTCGCCTTGGTTGCGTGCAAGATCGGCCAGGGCCATGAGCGCGGCCGGATTGCTCGGATCGCGATCCACGCACTTGGCAAAGATCTCCTCGGCCGCCGCCGGATCGGCGGGGAGAAACGCGCGCGCCACGGCCAGCGCGGCCTCGATGTCCTTGACCTTGTCGACAAGGATCGAGGCCCGTTCCATCCGTGCGGTGCGTGCGTCGGCCGGATCCTTCTTGGCCGCGCGGCGTTCCAGCAAGTCCGCCAGAGGACGCCACTGCTCGCTGCGACGGTAGAGATCCTCCACCTTGTCGAGGGTTTCCACGTTCTCTGGGTTCTCTGCCAGCTTTCGTTCGTACAGGGCGCCGAGCGGCTGCCACTGCTGGGTCTTTTGGTACAGGGCTTCGAGCTTGTTCTGGACGTCGGTGTTGCCCGGGTGCTTGCCCAGCATTCGTTCGTACAGGGCGCCGAGTGGCTGCCAGCGCTGACCTTGCTGGTACAGGGCTTCGAGCTTGCCATAGGCAGCGTCGTCGTCCGGGTCGCGCGCCAGTCGCACCTGCAAGAGCTCGATGAGCTGCGGCGTCTGCCCGGTGCGTTCGTAGAGCTCGACCAACTTGCCGACCGCCACCGTGTTCGCGGCATCGCGCTCGACGGTCTTTTCGTAGAGTTTGCACAAATCGTCCCAGCGCTCGGCAGCGCGCAGAAGGGCGTCTAATGTATCGAGGGCCTCTGGGTTGCTCGGATCGCGCTCTAGCACCTTCTGGAAGGACGTGATGGCCTCGTTGCGCTGGGCGGGATCCTCGGCCAGCAGTCGCCCTACGCCGAGCGCCATGGGTTTCGATTCGTCCGATTCCGCCGACTCGCGCTCCAGCTCGCGCAATTCCTTCAAGAACTCATCCGCTTGTCCGGCCGCCTCGGCCACGCGCTTGGCATCGGCCAGCAGGCTGGTGTTCTTCGGGGTCAGGCGCAACGCCATCATCAACACGGGATAGGCGCGATCGGCGGCAGACAGCTCCTTGTCCAGGATCATGCCCGCCTCATACAGATCGGCGGCCTGTCGACCGACATCGGGTTCGAGCTCGACCCGGCCGATGAAGGCGCCCACCACGCGCTCCCATTCCTTGTTCTCGCTCAGCTTGGCGAGGCCTCGATCCAGCATGTCCAGGGCTTCGCTGTCCTGCGGATCGGCGGTCAGCCGTTCTAGCCAGGCTTCGACCTCGTCGACGGCGGGTTTGTCACCGGCCAGCTCACAGCTTTGGGTCAGGACCCTGCACGCGTCTTCCAAGGTACCCTCGACGGAAACGGGCACCAGGCCGAATTCCGCCTTGACCCGGTGAGCGTCGACGGGCGCCAGCGCGGGCGCCACGAAGAAGTGCTCCAGCGTCGACTTGCTTGCGCCAAGAAGGCGTCCGGCCAGCATGGCCAGGTCGGGGTCGCCAGGGCCGAAACCCACGAACACGAAGGACCATTTCTTGTGTAGGCCTTCAAGATAGTCGGCAGCTCCGGTGGCAACGATCTTGGACGCGATTTCGAAGGGCGCCAGGCACAGCGACGCTGGCACGTCCGAGCGTCCGAAGATCTGAACCAGGAATCGTCCACGGCCTTTTTCTAGGGCGGACGCATTGGCGGCGAAGACCATGCGCTCTGCCAGCTCGGCGACACCTGTCAGCGCGGACGTCCATAGGGCGTCCTGCGCGGTGGTGATGATGCCGCGCCAGGGGGCCCGGGCAATGGCTTGCAGGGCTGGCGGAACCTGCGTCGCGATCGGAAAGGCATCGCGCAGAACCTCGATGGTCGCCTCCTCGGGAACCAGCGTTCGGCAGAGCGCCGTGGCTGCAACCAGCTGGCCCGCGCGCAACAGGTCGAGCGCCGCTTGCTTGTCCCCGTCGTCGGGGATCCAGTCCACCCAGCGCCCGCAAAGCTCGGTCCAGGCGGGGAGGCCTGCCAGGGCGGAACAGCCAAGGCCTGTCACCAGAACCACCTGACGATTCTTGAGGCGTTCGAGTAGAGCTTCAGGCAGTGGGTGCATGGGATCTCCTTCGATCGGTCGTCAGCGCGTGTGCTGAGAAGCGATGCGGCGGCGCGATGCGACGCTGAAGGACGGAACTGTACCCGATCGTTGGCTCGGCGTACAACGTGCCCTGATTTGGTATAGCCTTGCTCACGCATGGAACAACAATCGCAGCAGGAAGACATCAGCGCCCTCATCAAGGCCATTCACGAAGATCGCCAGGCGGCCAAAGACAAGGAAAAGCGCGATGCCTGGACCAAGTACGTCTCGCTCATGATCGTGGCGCTCGCCGTCGTCACGGCCTACGGCAGCTTGAAGTCCGGCGGCTACAGCAGCAAGGTCCTGCTTAGCCAGTCCAAGGCGTCCGACGAATGGGCGTTCTTCCAGGCCAAGAGCATCAAGCGTTCGCTGTCCGAGATGGAAGCCCGGTTGGGATCACCGGAAACTCAGGCCGAGGCCAAGCAGCGCGCGGATCGCTACCAACAAGAGCAGGACGAGATCCAGCGCAAGGCCAAGGCCTACGAGGGGGAACGGGACGAGGCCGCCAAGCACGGACCTCCGCTTGGCACCGCCATCGCCTCTTTGCAGATCGCCATCGCGTTGGCATCGGTGTGCATGATCACGAAGCGCAAGTCCCTGTGGGCGGCCGCGGGCTTCCTTGGCATCGTGGGCCTGCTGTACCTAGTCTATGGACTCTTCATGCTCTAGTACGTCGGGATGTAGCCCATCGGCGAATCGAGGAGCCAGAACGACTGCATGAAGCCGGCGCTGATGCGACCGGGAAGGCCGGGGCGCGTGTACGGCCCCTCCTGGGTCGCGACTGCCCAGTCGATGCGCAGCACCGACGAGGCCAACTGCGGGATCAGCCAGCGGAGGCCCACGCCGACGTCGTGGTGCGGGACGAGCGCGCCGAACGATTCTGCGGCGTCGCCCACGTCGTAGAAGGCCAGCGCGCCAAAGCGCTGGGAGTGGATAGCGAGCGGGGTGGTGCGAACTTCTGCGTGAGCGACCGCCTGAGTCGTGCCCTGGAGCTCGCCGATCTGGTAGCCGCGCAGCCCGGTGTTGCCGCCCAGGAAGAAGAGCGTCCGGGACGTGTCGGCGCGAACTGCGTCGGCCGTCGCCGACAGCACCACCCGCGCAACATCTGCAATCGGCGGTGACGCGAAGTAGAGCACCGTCGACAACCGCTGGTCGATGAGCTGTCCCGTCCGGGCGCGCGCGGATACCTGCGCCTGCGCCAATCCGAACCCCGAGCCCCAGGGGGCGACGGCCCAACTCGCCGTCGCGCTCATTGGGTATGCGACGAAGTCGGCCCCGAACGCGGGCAACCCGGCCGCGAGCTCGACGGAGACGAGCGGCCCGAGGCGGCGGTTCTCGCGCAGATCGAACGTGTCGAGATCGCGGAACACCCCATACTGCGCGAGGAACATCTCGTATCGTAGGTAAGGCTCGGACCGGGTCTCGGATAGCGGCGCCCACTTGGCGAGAAACTCGTCGGCCAAACCCGGGTCGTTCGGGTCGGCCGGAAAGTCCGACAACACAAGCGAGCGCCGCTGGTCAACGCGCCAGCCCGCCGTCACGCGCTGGATGACCGCCCGTCCAAACGATCGCACCACGTTGCCGTCGAGGGTAAGCGTGCGGCGTCGGTAGATGAGTGGAACCGATGCTCCGGCTACGTCCGCCGGGCACAGTTGCTCGTCGCAGAACTGGCGGACGACGACATCTTGGTGGGTGACGTCGAAGCCGGCGCCCCAGCGGCTCGCCAGAGCGTACAGCGGGTAGCGCAGCGATAACACCTCGTTGTCGCCCTCGTAGCGGTCGGAGTCACGCGCGTACCAGGCGGTGCTCGTCGCGAGTAGCGTGAGCCGCGTGCCCGCGACGTTGGGATCGAAGAACGTGGGCCCGACGCCGAAGCGGCCCTGGTCCATCTGGAATCGGACGGCTAGGTATTTGCGCCAGCCGAGTAGGTTGTTCTCCGCGATGGACATCTCGAACAGCGACAGCGTGTCCTTCTGGAATTGAAAGTCGCTGTTGAGGCGCAGGCTCCACAGGTCCCGCGTGACTGCGAGCAAATCGACGGTGCCGGGGACCAGCGATACCACTGGCACGAGCGCTACCACGCCCGAGGTTTGCGGCGCCGCGAAAAGAGTGCCATCCGCCAGAAGTAGCGGTGTCGACGACTGCAGGTTGCGCACGCTCTCGTCGGCGAGCGATTGCTCCCAACGCTGGCCAGGCGATAGCAGCAGCTCGCGCCCGATGATGTAGGGTCGCGTGGTCCGGTGAAAAACGTTGAGAAGTTGGAAGTGCCAATCGCGCCGCGAGAACACGTCTTGATTGACGACGTAGACGTGGCCTATGACCTTGCCGTCCGGGTTCGGATCGATGGTCAGGCCGAGCAGCGCGAGCGCGTCCTCGACCGACTCGCGTTCGAGGCGTCCGAGCGACGACAAGAATGGGAGCGCCGGCAGAGTCGGTTGGAGAGTTGGTCGTGCACTCTCAGTTTCCTCATCCAGAGCCGGACACGTCGCCACCGGGTGGCGGCTCTGCCCGCGCGCGCACCGCTGCCATCGCACCAGCAAGCAGCAGCGCCCTGGCCGCCGCCTTCGTGCGCAAAGTTCGCCCGCTGCATCGCCGCATCGTCTATGACGACCGGCCGACGCAGCGTCGATGTGCCACGTCGAGGGGTGGAAGGTGATCCCGCGGCCGGCGAGGGGGATGGATCGGTGCGTGTCGAGCACGGGGCGAAGTCTACCCCATCGCGCCTCGGTGAGGCCCGACGATCGGTGCTTCGCGCTGCGTGGGGCTGCATCCCCCGCTACCGGGAACTGGGTGGGACCATCGAACTCTTCTAGAGTCGGAGATCATTGGCCTGAGGGCTCAAGAGCTTCGGTATTAGATTATGAGCTTGAACATTATGTTCATAGGCATGATGTTCCGGCTCTTCTGCGAAATCGCTACCATCATGATGCAGAAGCACGGCGGTGGCGCGGCTGCTTGGCCAGGTTGCGTGTGCTTGTGACTGGCCGCCCTTTGAGCCGAGCAACAGTCCTGGTAGGCCGGTTGCGCGACAGATCGTGAACGGTCTGCAGATTCATCCAGAACTCGGGAGTGGTCCCAAAGGCACCTGCGAAAAGCCATGCCGTGTCGGGCGTGATACCGCGTTTGCCGTTCACGATCTCGTTAATACGCTGGACAGGAATGCCCAGCTTGGCGGCGAGCTCGGTCTGGGGAATGCCCAGTTCTGCGAGGAACTCGTCGCGTAGAACCTCGCCTGGATGGGTTGCTGTTCGGTTGCTTGGAATCATGTCATCTCCCCTAGTGGTAGTCGGTCAGTCGAACTTCAAGAGCAGAGCCGTCGTTCCACCGAAAGACGATTCGCCATTGGTCATTCACTCGGATGCTCCAGCAACCCGCCAGACTACCGCGCAGCTTTTCAAGGTGGTTCGACGGCGGGGCACGGAGGTCATTGATGTCGGCAGCTACGTTCAACAAATCGAGCTTTCGTAGGGCGCGTGGCCGTAGGTTGGCGGGAAAGCGACGAGCCTTGGCCGACTCGTTTCCGTGAAAGAGGTCTTCCGTGGCATCGTCGCCGAAATTCGCGATCACTGCTCCGAATGCATCTCTATCATGGTATCCGTGCAATCAGGAAATCCTGGAAGAACGGCCGCGCCGAACGTTGGCCTTGCACGCCTCGGGGATGGCAGGTCGCCACATGCGCGGGCATCAAGGCCAAGGTCGGGGTGCTCGGCCATTAGCTGGTAGGCGGCGGTGACCAGGGTGGCACAAGGGGAATGATTCAAGACGGCATCGTCCGAAACCGCGTCTTGGACTCGGTCCACAAGATTGCTGTCTTCTAGTCCTCACGAACATGCGAGGCGGAGTCCCCCAAAAGCAAAACGGGCACCTGATAGTCGATGGTGACACCGTCGGGCATGTGCGGCTGGGCGAGAAGGAATTCGGGCCGTGCTGCCACGGCTCATTATTGAACTGGAGGTATAGCGATGAACATCTTTGACGTACTTGACTTTGTCTTCAATGGAATCGACAGACAGCTGCGCGGTGCCGAGGATTTCAGGCGGAAGTTGCTGGCTTTGTAGGCAAGCGGTGAGGACACCAGGCGTGGAAGTGCACCGGTTGAGAACGGCTCGCAGCCGGTGGAGGAGAACAGAGGTTCTTCAACCGTCGTACGCGACGAGGTGGTGAAACAGGAGAAGACGGCCAAAGATCCGAAGGGACCGAATCTGGAACGCCACAACTCTACCGACGATTCTCACTCCCATGCAGCCGATCGAAGCCACATTTCCATTGACAATGGAAAGTGCATGACTATCTTATCCACTGCCAATGGAAAGGCGGCTGCTCAAGGAAATCCTGCTCGACCAGCGGGCGGTCTTCGAGAAGAAGCGCCCGGGAACGCGCCGGGATGTCCTTCCCGAGGTGGGGCGCCACATGGACAAGCCTCATGCCATCACGCTGGCTGGGGTCCGGCGCTGTGGCAAGTCGACCTTGTTGCGCCAGATCGCGGAGCAGTTTCTTTCGTCCGGGTACCACTACTGCCACTTCGAGGACGAGCGACTTCTCGGTTTTGAGGCGCGCGACTTCGGGCTTCTGCATGAGGTACTCATCGAGTGCTTCGGCGAGCAGAAGGTGATGCTGCTGGACGAGGTTCAGAACGCCCCAGGGTGGGAGACCTTCGTACGCCGCATGCTCGAGTCGGGGCGCAAGTTCATCATCACCGGATCGAACGCCGCGCTCCTCTCCCGCGAGCTGGGCAGCAAGCTCACCGGTCGCCATGTCACGGTCGACCTTTTTCCATTCTCTTTCCGCGAGTACCTGCGGCACTTGGACGTGGATGCAAACGAGGAAACGCTGCTGCAGCCCGCCGGCCGTGCCACTCTCGCGCGCCATCTGGCCACGTACCGGTTGCATGGCGGGTTTCCTGAGCCGCTGATCTACGATTCCCCCGATCTTCTCACACAACTCTACGACGACATCCTTTACCGGGACGTAGCCACACGTCACGACATCAAGAACACCCGAGCTCTGCGCGAGCTGGCGCTCTACTACATGAGCAACGTCGCCACGCTGGCGTCATTCAACAAGCTGAAGGCCTCGCTGGGTTTGGGCAGCGTCACCACGGTTTCGGCGTATACGGATTTCCTGGTGCAAGCATTCGTCCTCGCCGCCGTGCCGGTGTACGGTGATTCGGTGAAGCGGCGGTCTGTCGCTCCCAAGAAGGTGTACGCCGTGGACACAGGGCTGGCCAACCGGGTTTCTCTCAGCTTCTCGCACAACCTGGGCGCGCTCACCGAGAACATGGTTTTCCTGGAACTACTCCGACGCGGCGCCGACGTGTCGTACTACCGGACTGCGAGCGGCCGCGAGGTTGACTTCGCGTGCCGGCGCGGCCGGGCTTTGTCCGAGCTCGTCCAAGTAACCCTGTCGCTTGCCGACCCGCAGGTCCGCACGCACGAGGTGGCGGCCATGACCGAGGCACTGGACGAGCAGAAGCTCGACGTCGGGCTGGTGCTCACCGAGAGCGATCATGAGGACATCGTCTCGGGCAAGCGGACGATCAAGGCACGCCCGCTGGCCGGCTGGCTCTGCGACCTTGACGGCTAACGTACGGCCGCTCATCACGTATCCTTTGCCAGTCCCGGTCGAAGCTTGGAGATCAGCTGTCGTTGCTCCGGCGTCGCCACCCTGCACGCCACGGTGAACATTTCGTCGTTCACTTCCTTGTTGTGTCGCTTCAGCAGACCAACGACTCGCCGCGCGTACTCATTGGATGCCACGGTCGCCGACACGGCCTTGAACCAGGGCGGCAGCACCTCTTCCCACTGGACGCCGACTTGCCATGATCCGGCCTCGTCCGCGAAAAAGATGATGTCCTCCCGACAATCGTCGATGCGGTCCAGGAGCCCGAAGATGATGTCGAATGCCTGGCGGATCTCGGCGGGGTCGGAGTTCTTGGCCAGGTCGACGCAGCGATCAAGGAGGCGGCGGCACTGGGCGATCCAGCCCGCGGTGCCCGCAGACGTCTCCATGGAGTTCTTCCAGTTGACATCGAAAGCCTCGCAGTACTCACCGGCCAGGCTCGCCTTTTCGAATGCTTTCACGTCGGCGAGCAGACCCGCCTGCGTTGCCTTTTCACAATCCAACTGCAATCGCCGCACCTGCTCCCGCAGGCGGCGGTCGTAGGTGCGGCGAGGCTGTGGCGTGGCCGCGATGACGTTTGTCATCGGGGGAGCATCGCCTGCCGGGGCTCAGCCAGCGAAAACCGTAGTGATATTGAGGGTGGCGCACTTGTGTACAGAAAACTCGGGAAGGTCTTCGCACACAGCTGCGGTGACGATAGCCGTCCAAAACTCTTGGACGGGGTTCCAAGGCGGCATAGGTGCCTTGGCCCAGAAAAAGAAAACCCCCGTGTTACCGGGGGTTTAGGGAGTGCGAGGAAGGGGACTCGAACCCCTATGGCTCTTAACCGCTAGCACCTCAAGCTAGGGCTGTTTCCGTAACTTATTGTATTTACTGTGAAAAGTGCATCTCAACCTGTTGGACGGAACTGCCACCCAGAACCTTAACTATTGGAATTAATTTGTTTTATGCATAGCATCTGTCCAAAATCAGGGGCGTTTTTCCAAGGAGCTCACGCAAATATTGTCAATGAAGCTTACTTATTCTTGGACAAGTGATTCTGCAACCATGCGCTCACTCCTGAGCATCTGCATCGATGCGGTCGAATAGCGGCATATCCTGAGCGAAAGTTATGCAGCGTCTTGCGGAACGGTCTTGACCAATCAGCATTGCATTGCAGAATGGTCAGGTCGTGGAGCGAGTACAAACCAAAGCGATCCTTCGTGATCTCGACAAGAAGATGGTTCTCTTGTCTGGTCCCCGGCAGGTGGGTAAGTCGTACCTGGCTCGGGCGCTGATGGCCGGATTCCGCGCACCACAGTACCTCAACTATGACAACGCCCAGGACCGCACGATCATCAGGGCCGAGTCCTGGCGGGGCGACACGGATCTGCTGATCCTCGACGAGTTGCACAAGCTCCCTCGCTGGAAAGGCTACCTCAAGGGAATCTACGACACGCGGCGGCCACATCTCCGCATCCTGGTGACGGGCAGCGCACGGCTTGAGACTTTCCGGCAATCGGGCGACAGCCTGGCTGGCCGGTATTTTCTGCACCGGCTGCTTCCGGTCTCGCCGGCCGAGGCGGTTCGCGCTGGTATCACTGCCGAGGTGGACCGTTTCCTCGATAGTGGCGGGTTTCCCGAGCCGTTCCTGTCCGACGATCCGCTGGACGTGGAGCGGTGGCGGCGGCAGTACCTGGACGGTCTGATTCGCGAAGACATCCTCACCTTCGACAATGTCCACGAGTTGAGGGCCATTTCCGTGCTGGTCGAACTGCTACGCGAGCGGGTTGCGTTGCCGCTCAGCTACCAGAGCCTGGCCGAGGATCTGGGCATCGCGTCCAATACGGTCAAACGTTACGTCGAGATTCTGGAAGCGCTCTATATCGTCTTCCGCGTGCAGCCCCACACCCGCTCGATTGCGCGCTCGCTTCAGCGACAGCCGAAGCTGTATTTCTACGACACTGGGCTGGTGAAGGGAGACGAGGGGCAACGCCTGGAAAACTTGGTGGCGATGTGCCTGCAGAAGCGCCTTTTCTATCTTGAGGACCGCGACGGAAAGCCGCGCTCGCTCCACTACCTGAGAACCAAGGAAGGCAGGGAGGTGGATTTCGTGACCGTCGAAAGCGGGCGGCCCCTGCTGATGGTTGAAGTCAAAGCGAGCGATCGTACCCTCACCCCCGGCCTGTGCTACTTTCGCGACCGGTACGGCATACCCGGGGTACAGCTCGTAGGCGATCTCCGTGTGGAGACAGAACACAACGGGCTTTCAGTACGCCAGGCATTCCCCTGGCTGCAGGCGTTGGAAGCGTGACTCGCAGAAGTGTAGACGGCCACGCATTTCCGCACCTTTCTGGCCCAAACACTTCCGCACTTTCCCGGCCACGTGTTTCCGCGGTTTTCCGGCCACGGCCGCAACGAGGGCGAAGGTGTGGACGGTCGGGTATCAGTGGTTGCCAAGCAGTTTCTCGAACAGCGCGGTGACGGCATTTGACGACGCGGCGAGGTCTGTCGGCTGATCATCAGGAGAGGCGACTGGTCTGGCGTCGAGGCTTTTGGGCAGGGACGAGGACTGCCCTGGGAGCACGGCGGTGGCCGGTGGCCGCTGGCGTGAGTGGGCGGGCGGCGGCTCCGGGTGCTTGGGTGGACGGAGGCGTTCACCGGCCTCGAGGTCGGTGGTCCAATGGTGATAGAGCGTGCGCACGCGCTCGGGGCAGACGCGCAGGGTGGCTACGATCTCTCGCAAGTCCTTGCCTTCGGCAAACAGGGCAAAGACAGCGGCGGCTTCTTCGCCGAAGTTGCGCCACCTTGGGCGCCTGGGTTTGGGCGACACGGGTTTGGAAAGCGAGGACAGGCTTTCTAGGATGGCGGCGATCTCCGAGGGACGAAATCGCTCGATGCCAGCGATGGTTTCTGGGAATAGCGTTTTTCCTTCGAGCCGACGGATGCCGGCGATGGTGGTGCCGAGCCGCTTGGCAGCCTCGGTGCGAGTGAGCCAACGCCGTCGATCTTGGTCAGAATGCATCGCCTTTCACCGGCTATTTGGAAGCTTTGGCCGACTTCTGGCGCCAGGAATCAGCGTCGATATCGAGGACATGGCAGTGCTGGACGAAGCGATCGACCAGGGCGGCGACGCAAGCGGCGCCTGGAAATACAGAGCCCCACTGCTTGAAGGGCAAATTGGTGGTGATGGCAATGGATCGAGATTCGTGTCGGCGGCTGACGATGTTGTACAAGAGGTCGGCTGCGCGACCGTCGCAAGGCAGATACCCAATTTCGTCAATGATCAAAAGCCTGGGATTGACGTAGCGATGGCGTAGGCAGCGATCAAGGGCCGGCAAAGATTCCCTACGGAGCAGGTCGGTCAGAAGCGCCGCCATGGTCGAGAAGCGGACGGTGTAACCTCGTGTGAGGGCGGCGAGTCCGAGATTTTGTGCCAGGGTCGTCTTGCCCACGCCACTTGGGCCTCTGAACAGGACATTCTCGCCGCGTTCGATGAATTCGGCGGTGCTGTGTAACTGCTCGTAGGTGGCGCGATCGATGCGCCGCGGGTGGTTCCAGTCGAAGCGATCCAGGGTCGTGAATTTCCCCAGCGTGGCAGCACGGGTGCGCGCGACCAGGTTGCGCTCGTCGCGCTCGCGGCGCTCCATCTCGACGAGCTTCTCGGTGATCTGCACGGGGGTCCAGCGACTGCGTGTTGCCTGCTCGAGAAAAGCGCGCAGGGACTCCATCGGCAAACGAAAGCCGAGGAGTCGGAGCTGAGCAATGACCTCGTCAATCGACATCGTCGTAACCCCCAAGGTCATGGGGGACGACATCGTGGTCAGGCACGTTGTCTGGCATGGTCACCTCGATAGGGACGGGATGCTCGGCGGCACGGCGGTGCTTCTCGCAAAGGACGCCCAATGCGCCAGGGTCGTGCGTGCCACGGGCGATGGTTTCGGTTACCGCCTGGGCGAAGATGTCGCGCCCGTAAAGGTCGAGGAGCCGTCGCGTCTGGGGCACCATGAGCCCGACGTTGCGGCCAGCTTCGACCCAGCGACCGACCAAGACATCGATGTCGGGAGCCGCAGCCCGCAGGCGATCGCGTCCCGTGGACGAATCAGCCCCGCGCTTGCGTTGGATGATCTCCGCGCGATGCTCATGCGCCTCGATTTTCTGCCTCTGGCCGAAGCTCCGCTCGTGCTCAGCCACGACGGTCTGCCCACGCAGAATGCGTACCCGCTGATCGTCGGCCACCAGGGTCAAGGTCTGCTGGACGAAGTCGGGCGGCACCGAGTAGAGATTGGTATCGAAGCGAGCGAAGGCGGTTTTGTCGATGGCCACCGGTTCGACGAGGTCGGTTGCCGGCAATGGATCGGGCACGCGGATGAGACGCTCCTTCTCCTCGGCCAAGCAGTCCGCGATGGATTTCTTGCCGAGCTCCGGGTGGGGCATGGCGTGAGCAATGTTGTCGATGAAGGCCAGCAATTCGCGGTTGCCTTGCTCGATGCTGTAGATCTCCCGGCCGTCGAGAAAGCGGTCACGAAGGAAGCGAATCTTCCGCTCCACCCGGCCTTTCTCATTGCCTCGCCTGGGCCTGCACAGTCGTGGCTGCACGTGGAAGGACGTGGCCAGGTCGAGCAACAAGGGATGAAAGCGGACTGCTTCGCCACGGCGTTCGAGCACCACGATCTTGGGATTGTCGAAAAGCCACTGCCGCGTGGTCCCGCCAAAGTAGGTCGCCGCCCGTGACAGTGAGCGGAGAAGCGAATGAACGCTGAGGTCGAAGCAGAATTCACCCCACATGGCGCGGGACCACGACAGGACCATGACAAACAGCCACAAGGAGCGGCTGCCACCAGGCACTGCGATGGGGCCGACGTGCGCCCAGTCGATCTGAGCCTGCTCGCCGATGAGCGGGTCGAGGCGCAAGAAGGCTTCGCGGGTGGGCGTTGGGCGCACCATCGCAACGAAGCGACGCAAGGTGCGCTCGCTGCCGCGAAAGCCGCGGTCGCGGACCATGTCGAGAACTCTCGTCGAGCGCAGGCGCGGGTATCTGAGAAGAGTCTCCTTGATGAAAGCATCGTAGGGCGCCACCAAGAGTGGCGTCCGCTCTGAGCGCGGCTCTGCCGGTAGTAGACCGAGCACGCGGCGAACGACATCGCGATGGACCCCAAGCTGCTCGGCAATCGTGCCCACGCGCCAGTGCTCGACGTGAAAGAGCCGAGCGATCTCTGCCTCGACTTCGGCAGCGACGGTCACGGGTGTCCTCCGGGAACGAGGCTGAGCTGGCGCAAGTCACGAAACTCGCCGACGCCCGCGAGCCTCTTCCCGCGTCGACGGGGCTTGGGCTCCACGACCTCGACATGGTAGTAGACGCCGCGCTGGGGTGTTCCGAAGTCGTCGGTGAGCCCGAGCAACGATGTAGCGTCCACTTCGGCCGCAGACACAACAACGCGGGGACTGTGGTCCAGCCACAACGCCAGGGCTTCCAGAAACGACAGCGCTGCCTGCGTGTGCCGGACCTGCCGGGGCGGCGGCAGCACGGCCCGCAAGATCTCGTCGGTCCCCGCCATCACCAGAATTCGGCTGCGGACGCCCGAGAAGGACATCGTCACGGTGTACTCGCTCATGGTCATCTCTCCTGCCGACCATCGCAAGCCCGTCGGAAATCGGCGGGGTCGGAGCCGTCGGCGCCACCGATTTCGAAGCAAACGCAAATTTCTCGATACCCATATCCGTCACCGTCGTCCGCGCTGCTTGGGCCAGCCGGTGTCGCCAGGCCCGAACATGGTCGCGATGATCGAGTCGGCCTTCCTCACTGCGCTGGTGGCGTGCATTGGCAGCGCGCCGGGTGCGAGCTCGCCCTGCCTCCTGGCAACTCGGACAGTAGATCTGTCCACGAAAGTCTCGGCGACAAACGAAGAAGACGCGCCAGCAAAACGCGCAGGTCAGCTGATACAAGGGAACTTCGTCTTCCATCCGCCTTGCGGACGAAAGGAAAGTGGACGCCCAGAGCTGGGGGCTCTATCGTCCCCAGTCGTCAAGCTTCATCCGCCTGACCGAGGACCCAGAGCGCTAACTCTGGGTCCTCATCCTTCCCCCGCCGCTGCCCTCTACCCCGGCTTCCCTGCCGTCGCGAATTTTGCTGGCAGACAGCCCTTGGCCACGACCCGACGGTCAGATTTCCGCGGATCTTGGTGGCCGACTACACAGAAGTCATGCGGACTCGCCCGTTACGCGTTCTCCGCCACTCCCGGTCGGAGTTTGGACAGCATCTGACGTTGCTCCTGCGTCGCCACCTTGCACGCCACGGTGAACATTTCGGCGCTCACTTCCTTGTGGTGACGTTTCAGCAGCCCAACGATTCGCTGCGCGTACTCATGGGACGCCACGGTCGCCGACAGGGCCTTGAACCAGGGCGGCAGCACCTTTTCCCACTGGACGCCGACTTGCCATGATCCGGCCTCGTCGGCGAAGAAGATGATGTCCTGCCTACAATCGTCGATGCGGTCCAGGAGACCGAAGATGATGTCGAAGGCCTGGCGGATCTCGGCGGGGTCGGCCTTCTTGGCAATGTCGACGCAGCGATCAAGGAGGCGGTGGCACTGGGCGATCCATGCCGCGGTGCCCGTGGACGTCTCCATGGAATTCTTCCAATTGACGTCGAACGCCTCGTAGTACTCCCCGGCCAGGCTCGCCTTTTCGAATGCTTTCACGTCGGCGAGCAGACCCGCCTGCGCTGCCTTGTCGCCATCCGGTTGCAATCGCCGCACATCAAGGTACTTCGCTGCGATCTCAAGGAGTCTGGCCGGAGGCAGAATGTCGATGGCGTCGTCCAACATGTAGAAGATGTACTCGTGCCCGAGCTTTCGGATGGCCGCTCGCAGCTTGTCTCGGTCGATGGTGATCATGGCGCGAACCATGTCTACCTCCCGTGTGCCCAGCGTCGATAGGCGTCGATCCACTCCGAACCCTCGGGCGGCTCCGCCGGAATGGGAAGGTCGGCGATGGGTATCCGTTGTCGCGATTTGCCTCTCGCGCACACTACGACGATCCGCTCGTCATCGGTCATCTCGATTCGTTCAACCGTGACAAGCACGCCGAGCACTTCGGTCTCGAATGGCAACGCCAGGTGCTCCTCCAGCATCGTGAAGAAGCCAGTCGTCTGCTCGGATTCGTCATAGGCGTCAATCGTGGCTTCTTCGATGAGCTCATCGAGCCTAGCTGTCGAAGCCTTCCTTCGCTGAGAGTCGTTTTTCGAGGCAGACCGAACCTGGCGCTTCCGAGGTTTCATCGTTGCAGCTCCTGTTCCAGAATCTTGGTCACCAGCAACACGCCCGTGGCTTCGGTCGCCACCAGCTTGCGGATGCGGGCCTTCACACCTGCTACGTTTCCCAGCTTCTCAGCGACCGTCATGGTCGTCCCGTAGGCCGCCAGAACGTCGGCGCCGGTGATCTCGTAGCCGTGGCCCTCGACCAGCCACCGCAGCGCGAGTATGCCTGCGCCGACGGCGAAGTCTGGCTTCTTCTCGGCATAGTCGCGCGCGGCTCGGGTCAGCGTCCTCGGGTCGCAAGGAGTGCGGCTGGCAAGCGCGAGAGCCTCCGCGTAGAGTCCAGCCTCCTTCGCTGCCGCGAACCACTTGCCTTCGTCGCCAGGTGTGCTCTTCACCAGATCGGCCAGGATCTCGGCAGCGGCCTTGTGCGGATACTTCTTCGCCACCGCCCGGAATGTCGCCAAGTATGTTCCTGCCTGGTTCGCGGCAATACCGTAACGCCGGTACGCCTCGTCGACCATGCCGGACGCGAGCAGCAGGTCCTCGCAGATATGGGCGATCGCCGCCGGGTTATCGTTGAGGCCGCAGCCCTCCTCGGCGTATCGGATGACCTCCGCAATCTTGCCTCGCGCCGCCAGCACTTTCACACCGAACTGTTGATGATCCCACATCTTGTAGGGCGCAAGTTCCAGTAGGGCCATCACCTCGTCGTAGCGCCCGGCCGCGACCATGGCGCCAAGGCAGTTGGACGTGCCCTTGTAGTAGCCGCGTCCGCGCGGGTCTACCGTCCAATTCTCCCGTAGGCCATCTACCAGACGATCGGCCCACTCGGAAGCTATCTCCTTGGTGGCGCAGAGCTCGCCCCAATGATCGCCCAAGGACTCGATGTACGGGATCTGATCGTTCACGTACACAAACCACAGCCGTTCCAGCCAGCTCCGGCGCGCGGCCCCATCCACCTGTGCACCGCCGATGATGTCGGCCAAGTCGGCGACTGCGTGATTCACTGCCGATCCGATAGCGCCCGACGAGCTGTCGACTTGCTCCAGTGCCGCCGAGACGCGCTCGATGAAGATGATGGCCCCTTCGGCGGCGAGCACCGGATCCCGCTTTGCCACCTTCTTGATCTCGGCCACCGCTTCCCTGACACGCGTGATCGCCGGCTGCGACTTCCAGCCGAACGCCCGCGCGCGAAAGCGTGCCTTGAACGCCCATTTGTAGTTGGCTTTGGCCGATCGAGGAGTCACAGCCCGGCCCTCTGAAGGCGTTCGAGAAACGTGCGCTTGCGGGCATGCATCTGCCGAAGCTCTCCGACCCGCAACTGGAAGTCACTGCCTACCCCACCGGCCGCAAGATCGCGAAGGTCGATGAGAATCGTGACCGCCCGATCGAAATCGAGCTGTCGCTTCGACGCCACCAGGGACTTCACGTCGACCCACAGCTTCTCCTCCCGGCCTGCCAGACTCTTCAGATGCTTCTCTCTCTCGAGGGCGGCTTCCTTCTCGCGACGAGCTGTCGCTTTCGCGCGCGACTCGGCTTCGGCACACCGTCGTCTTTCAGAGTGCTCTTCTGCCCCTCGAAGAAGGGCGGCGATCGTCCGTCTCCCCGCTGCTGGCTTGGTGATCTCGTCGGCGTGCGCCTTGAAAAAGCGCTGCTGCAGTGCTGCGATGACTGCGTGGTCTCCACCCAGAATCAATTTTGCGAGCGTTTCATCCTTCTCCTTGTCCGGCAGGGCGGCCACCCAACCTTGCACCGCGGGGCGAGTCGCGGATGTATCGTTCAGGTGTGGGCTGGTCTGCGCGGCCACGTGAATCAGATCGCCATCGATGCGCAGGAATTCGGCCAGCGACTCGAGCGCTGCGCTGAGCTGTCCGAGCCCCGGTGGCACCGGCGGTTCCACGCCGTCGTCGTTGAGGCTGCCGATCTGAGCGCGCAGCAACCAGCCGAGGTATAACGCCCGCAGATCGCCGCGAGCAAGGTCCGACCTGATCGAGATCATGGAAGACAGCTGGCCTTCGCCCTCGACCCAACCGTCGCCTTCTTCATCCTCCGACAAGAAGGACACGATCACCCTGCCGGCTTTCTCCCGAACCGATCCGCCACCACAATACTTTTTCGCGGTCCTGACATCGAGCAGGGGCGAAGGCAGCCGCAACTTCAAAACATGCGTACCCCAGTTGGCCAGGTACAAGAACGCATCGAAGTACTTCTCCATCCACGCGTCTTCATCGCCCTTGAAGGCGCCCCACGAGTAGTCGTTCACGAAACTCGTCGAGGTGATCCGGGCGCGTGTGGAATAGGACCGCAGCCTGTCGATCTCGCTGGATGTCAGCGGTCGGTCAATGGCCTGGAATTCGTAGTACTGGTACTCGCTCATCAGTCGATTTCAACCATCAATGGCCAAGACCCGCAAGGGCCACCGGCATGTGCGGTTGGGGATGAACCGCAGCCACAGATGCAAGACCCGTTGCCCCCCGCGTTTGTGTAGCTGTGCGCGTAGACATTCCACACGCTTGCACACCTAAGTACAGCTCCCCCGAAGAAGGTGTCCATGATCAGGCGGCAATCTTGAGTGCGGCGGATGCAGCGATGGCGGCGTCGACCTTGGCGAGGATCTTGTTGAAGGATTTGGGCGTCCAGTTGAAGGGATGAGCGCTCGCATTCCACTCGACGATGAAGTGGAGAATCTTGGCCTCAAGTTCGTGCAGGTCGGCGAAGTTGGCCACGACCAGTCGCTTGCGATGGATGATGGAAAACCACTGCTCGACTTGGTTCATCCAGGAACAGTGCACGGGGGTGAAGTTCATGTGAAAGCGAGGATGCACAGCGAGCCAGGCGCACACCAATTTGCCATGATGGGTGCTGACGTTGTCGCAGATCAGGTGGATGTCGGTAACGGAGCCGGGAGTGTCGCGGTCGATTTTGTCCAGCAGCTCGATAAACTCGACCTGCCGTTTGCGCTTTCTGCAGATGCCGAAGACCTCGCCGGTCCTGGTATCGAAGGCGGCCAGTAGGTTCAGGGCGCCGACACGACGGTACTCGTGCTCGACGCCCACAGGGACACCGTCGGGCTGCGCAGGTCGATTGGGTGCAGTTCGCGGACGCGGCTGAATCGAAGTTTTCTCGTCCAGACTGAGAACCCGTTCATGGGGCAGAAGAGCCCTGGTGTAGAGGTCACACAGGTTGAGAACCGTCGCCCGGAACGCCTCATCCCGCGGGACCTTCGCGCTCAACCAGTAATGCACTCGCCATGGTTTCAGCTTTTGCGATTCGAGGATCCTTTGCACCGATTGGGGCGAGATGGAGTCGACGATACCGTCACGGCACGCGGTGCGCGCCAGCTCCGCACACGTCCATAGGCACAGCGACCGATCGACGTCGTCTGGTAGCTCGCATGCCAGCTTCACCAAGTGCAGCGCGACCTCCGGGGGAAAAACGGGCTGGTCGCCCTGGACGTGGCTCATCAACCAGCCCGCGCAGCCGCTTGCGCTCAAACCGTGCTGCCCATTTCCGCACGATTCGCCGTCCTCGTCCGACCTGGCGGGCGACCGCAGACAGTGTTTTGCCGTCGGCCACAGCCAGCACCACCAGCGCACGCACCACTGCACGGTGTGGCGCGCTGTGTGCGCGCGTGGTCTCTTCCAGCGCGTTTCGCTCCTGTTCGCTTAACTCGATCCGAATCGGTGTCGGTCGTCCACGCATGACACCACCTCATCACCACCACCACTGCAGTCAACTTTTGCCACTTTTCAACCGGCTATCCGGACATGGACACCTTCTTCGGGGGAGCTGTACTGAGGTGTCCATGTCCGGATAGCCGGCCGAAAAGTAATGGAGCCGTTGTCGGCAGCTCAGCACTTGATCCGCATGCACCACTCCTGTGACCGCCAGCACCTTGGCGAGATTGGAAAATTCGAGGCCGGTGCGTAGGATACGAGCTCCATGCATTGCCTGAGCGTGTTCTTGGTGGTTGCCATTTTGGCTTGCGTACCGTGCTGCGGACGCACGGACCTCGGCACGGTGGTTGCTGGCGGAGCGATGGCCGTTGGCGGTGTGACAGCTACCGGCGGCGTTCTGGCGGCGGGAGGCGTGCCCGGCGGAGGCGGGGCTTCGGGACTTGGCGGTTCAGTATCCACCAGCGACCTGGACACTTGCTCAAGCGATGCCGACTGCACGACCTCGTGCGTCTGGACAACGGCTCCCACGGATTCGAGCCAGTGCGTTGCCCACTATTGCTGCGGCTCAAATTGGATGAGCAAGAGGAGATGCGAGGCCAATCAAACTGCGTGGGCGATCTATTGCCCCAACCAGTCCTCAACATTGATAGATTGCCCATGCGCAGTCATGTGCGAGACCGGGGCGCAGACGTTCACCTTTGGCTGCGTTGGTGGAAAATGCAAGGTCGTGTGTTCGCCTCCTGTTGGTGGTGCTGGTGGCAGCACCGTGATCCCTTTGGGCAGCGGTGGCTATTCTGGAAACGACGGAACTGGCGGCAATCGAGGTACCGGCGGTTCCTCAAACAGCGGTGGGAGTGGCGGGGGTGGAACCGGGGGAAGCGGAACCACTGGCTCCGGTGCGATAGGTGGAGCAGGCGGCACGATTGGAAGCAGTGCCGTTTTTGGCATGCCCTGTGCGAGCGACCAGGATTGCCCGTCGGGCGCGACCTGCTGTGATGGCTCCAGCGAGAGCTGTGACGATACGAGGGTGCCATCCGGCGATGGCACGGATTCCGGAGAGTTCGCGGTCAGCTCCGACGGCTTGACCGTGACCGATACGATCACGGGCCTGATCTGGCAGCGCGACGGATCAGGCACGCGAGCGGGGTGCACTGGCGGTGCTGGCGGCATTGACGGCGGCAGCGGTGGGGGCACCACTTGCACGTGGGCCGAGGCCAAAGCCTACTGTGCATCGCTCAGCTTGAGCGGTGTCTCGGGCTGGCGTTTGCCCGCGCCGAAGGAGATCTCCACTATACTCAACCTAACCGCGACGAATCTATCCATCGACCAAACGGCCTGTCCGAACACGCCTTCGGAGGCGTTCTGGACTTCCTCGCCGTACGATGGTATTGGCGGCTTCGCGTGGGCCGTGGACTGCTGGAGCGGCATCTCATCTGCCATCATCGGCGACAGCTATAGGGTGCGTTGCGTCCGTGGTTCGCGGTGCTATCCCACATCTCGCTTCGTGGCGCTCTCAGGCGGATTGGTCAGCGACACGCTGACCAACCTCGTCTGGCAGCGGCAAGCGAGCACCACGACGATGAAGTGGCCCGAGGCACAGGGCTACTGTTCGAGTATGGGATCGGGCTTTCGCCTGCCCACCCTCAAGGAGTTGTTCTCGCTGGTGGACCTTACTGTGACCTCTGGAGCGACAATCGACCAGATAGCTTTTCCGAACACTCCGGCATACTCGATGTTCTGGTCCTCCTCGGAATCTCCTGATTTGTCCGGCGACGCCTGGTTCGTCGACTTCACGGACGGCTACTCGACCCCCTCCATCGAGAGCATCTGGTACTATGTGCGTTGCGTTCGTTGAGGACGGGGTGAAGCGGTCCATCGACAATCGCCAACGGAAGACAGCCACATTTGCGCACGCAGTTCGAGGTCAAATCGAATCGCCGAGAACGCCTTTGGCCTTGGATGGGAGGTTTCGGGGATGCCTGAAGCACGGCACGCGATGCTCCTTTCGGACGTCAGACAGACGTCGCCCTTGCCGGCGAATGCGCCGCTATCACATCGCTCAGTTTGCCCGCCGGATCTCGACCTGCGCTAAGTGCCGCGCGCCTCGGAAGGACGTGGCCACCAGCTCGAGTCGAGCTCCAATCTTGGATTGAGCTGGCACTCGTGGCGACGCACAGGCGCTGTTGGCCGGATATCTGGGTCTCGGCTCGAAGCGCCTGCGACGGTTGGCGGGATGGCGTCGATGAAAGACCTCGTCGGGTGTCGCGTCGGCGATAGAGGAATGCGGCCGGACCTCGTTATACCAGCCCTCGAACCGCGCCAGGGAGGAGCAGAAACCGCTGTGCTGGAGAGACACCATTTCGTGTGCAAGGCCCTCTTCTTTGAGGGTGCGGATGAAGCGCTTATGCGCAGCTTCGCATAAGCGCTTTTATGCCCAGCTCACAATTATGCGGAGTATGTCTCCATCAAGGAGCAACTCTCCGACGGGGCAGCGGTCGGTTGGGATGCGGCCGGGCTCAGCATAACGATCGCTCTCTTCACAGGCCCTATGGGGCCAGAAGGGAGCACCGATGCTTGAACGAATCTTCCGCAGTCCCAAGGTGGTTGCGCGCCTTCGAAATGGACCTCTCGCCGAAATCCTCGAAGGCTTCGCCGGGTACCTTTCCCTGCGCGGCAACGCACATATCACCATCCAGGAGTATGTCCGTTCTGCGGCACACCTCGCCCACTGGCTGAGAGTGGAGGCCATCGCACCAAAGAGGCTTGCCCAGGAGACTGTCGACCGGTTTCTCGACGAGCATGTTTCAAGGTGCCGCTGCGTGGTCCCAATCGGGAGCGTTCATCATGCCCGATTCGCGCTCGGTCACCTGCTGTGCTTCCTTCGGGACACCGGACGAATTCCGCCGGCCCCAAAGGGAAGGCCCTCGGCCGTAGATCTCGCCATCGAGGAGTACGAGGGACACCTGGTGGGCACACGCGGCGTGATGCCCCAGACATGCAGATGGTACGTCCGGTACGTTCGCGAGTTTCTGGGAAGCAGCGGGGTCCTCCGACGCGGGCTGGCCGGACTCGGCGTCGGGCAAGTGATGGATTTCGTCGCGACACGTGCGAGGCAGTGCAAGCCAGGGACCGCAAAGCTGGTCTTAACAGCACTTCGCAGCTTCCTGCGGTTCGAGCAAATGCGTGGTCGGTGCGATGCGAGGTTGGCGCAAGCCGTGCCCACGATTCCCCGCTGGCGGCTCGGGCAGATCCCGAAAACCCTTACCGAGGAGCAGACGCGTACGCTACTTGGCTCGTTCGACCACTCGACGGCCATCGGGAGGCGGGACTACGCCATGGCAATATGCCGCGTCCGGCTTGCGCTCCGAGCAGGCGAGGTGGC
>CAVRSU010000018.1:0-258000 GCA_963723955.1 uncultured delta proteobacterium | reverse complement strand
ACCCAATTCTTTGATGCCTATGAGGGGATCCCTCAGCCGGCCGAGCGCACGAAGGTGCGACTGTCACAGGCCGCAGCCGCGCGGATGAATCCCCTTGTTTTGGTGCCCGACCGCAAAGCCGTGCCTCCATCCAGCTTGTCGACGCTTTCGCCAATTTGGATGGCCAAATTCCAGGTCGCTCCGCCATCCCCGGTCGAAGTGATTTGCCAAGTCCCCTCCACCGCAGACCGCATGTCGGCCTCGCTGAAATTGAAGTTGTCTTGACCTGGCGAGCACGCGAAGCCGGGGTTGATGAAGAAAGCAAGCAACGAGATTGATAAGACCAGGCGACGCATGAAAGCCTCCTTACCATTGCCACGACACGAGCGACAAGCAAGAGTGTCGGGCACAGACCAGCTGAAGTCCATGTCCCATTTCCGACGTCGTGCTGGCGGTCACATGGCCGGCCCCACGTGGTGACCGAGGCGAAGACCTTGCCAATCCGCTGGGCATAGAGGGCCAGCGTACGCAGAGCCATGTGACTGTTTTCGGGCGCCAACACCATGTCCTTGATGTTGGCCACCTCGGTAGGCGTGAGCTGGCTCGGGCTGGTTCGCGGGCATGAGGACCGGTCTGCCAAACCGCAGGCCAAGGTGGAGGCGCGCGGTGCCATGCCTGGTATCGCCCGGGGTCGAGGTGCGCTATCCGCAAGAGCCCGGCGAGTGGACCCTTCAGTTCCCTATCAGCCACATTTCCTCGCCCGAGGACCTGAGCTTGATCGATGAGTGCCGCAGACACGACGTGGGTTTCATCGCTATGAAAGCCCTGTGAGTCGGCCTTCTCAGCAACATACCGGTTGCATTCGCCTTCTTTGGTCAATTCGAGAACGTCGTGCCTATCTGGGGCATTCAGCACATGCGCGAGCTAGGACCGCGGGTCCCGCCGTAAGGTCATGCCAGCGCCCGAGAAGAGAACCCCGCCTCGTCTGCGGGGAATGGCGGCGCTCGCGAGGAACGCCCGTTTGGTTGTCCTGAATTCCCCGCTAGCAACCTGTCAATGGCTTTCCATTCTGGTTGGTGAAGTCGGGGCAGGTTGTGCACTGAATGTGGACCTTGGTGCCGGCAGGAAGCTGCTGGCCATACTGCGTGATGTCCGCCGCGCTCCGGGCAATCTCGATTATTTGACCGTTGACCGGGCACTTCGTCGTGTCGTTAACCAGATACCAGCAGTTCGTCGAAACGTTTATTGTCTGACCGGCGGCACATTCGGGCATCCCCACTGGGTCTTCAACGAAGGTACCATCGGGCTGAGGCCTACTGTAGGCCACTCGACAATCGGCCTGTCCGGTTGTGGGATCCGTCCACAGCTTGTAGTTGACACACAGGTTCTGCAGCTTGTTGGCGATGGCGTTTCCGATGCCGTTCATCGCAGCCGTGAAGTCCGGCTGGCAGATGCTGTACTTGAGACCATTTGCGCCGAACTCGTCGATGAACGCCGACATGCGCAGCCCTGGCGTGGCACCCCAGCCAGCCGCGAGCGGGTCGAACCCCGTCGTCTTGTCCGTGGTTGCAGCCCCTGGCTGGTGGTTCGGATCGTAGCAAACCGGCCAGGTATCCCAGATCGTGGGATGGGCCGTATCGGCGCTGTTCGGGTTGGGGGTCAGGTCGACCTTGTACGTGGCCTTTGACGTATCCCCGTCGAGTGGCCAACCAAAGATACCTGCGACGAGCAACTGATTGTCGGGGTCGCTCTTGAGGCTCTTGATTTGGTCGGCCATGCCCTTGTAGTCCGTGAGTGGATTGCATTTGGGGGTTGGCTGCGAGACGTCCACTCCGCTACAGGTGTCGCCCACGCGCGCCGAACAATTGCTCATAGCCGTTGAGAAGGCCGCGCTGGTCGGATAGCCAGGTGGTGGATTGGCGGTGTAGTTTCCGTTGCACGTGTACGACCGCGTGTAGCAGCGGATGCTGGCGGATTCATGGGAGAGATCGGAGCTGGTATTCCCAAACATCTCATCGTTTCCCACGGCCGAGCAGTCGTCTTCGTCACTTAGGAAGACCAAGCCGAGGTAGGCGTTGTCACGCAAAAAGTTGGTGCGCTGAGCGACGGAACTGGGAATGTTCGACACGAGAAACGCGAACTCGAAGGCTTGCAACTGGTGTTCTTCGCCGCAGCCCACGGTGCCGAGATTGCCGGCCAGACAGGTGAAGACGGAATTGATGTCACCGTTGAAATTGATGCCCGTGTTGCCCTGGGTCTCGAGATACGTGGCATCGGGCTTAGTCACGCCACAAGCCGTGGCGCCTATCATCTGGAACTGACCCATATCGCCGTAGTTGGAATTGGTTCCGTCTGGCAAAGTCTTGGGCCCGCAGGAGCCGCTCTGATACGCGCCACCAGTACCGAGATCGCTGTCGATGATGGCGACGCGCAAGTCGGGCAAGGTCCCATCGTTGGGATCCTTGAGCGCTGCGATCAGCTTGGGGAACTGCGCCTTCAGCTTGTCCTGCTTGGGGGCCATGGACGGCGAGTTGTCGATCATGAACACCAGGTCGAGCAATCGCCGGGGGGCCACCGCAATGTAGATGTCAGTTTGCTGACCTACCGGCACGGTGCTGGTTGTTCCAGTGCACTTCGTCGCACTGTTCCCTTGGCAGGCAATGGGCGTAACCGCACCGGCTGGCCCCAAGAAGTCCTTGCACATACAAAGCTTCTCGCAACAGAGCGGCCCAACATCAAAAGGAATGCCACAGGCGAAGCCTCGCGCGCATCCTGTATCCAGAGGGTTGGTCAGGTCGCGAAGCTCACCGGCACAGTCGCTATCCTGCGAGCAGCTGGCGGAGCAAAAAGCCGTGGTGGGCGGATTCGGCATCGGCGCGCCCGGGAAAACGCCCGGCTTGAGACAAATATTGCTGGGGCATTCGCTAGCACTGGCGTTGTACACGGCCTGGCTCGCCCCGGCGGTGACGGTTAGATTGCACGGCTGTCCGATTGCATTCTCAGCTCCTGGCGTGTCCGGCGCGCCCGCATCCGGTCCCGCCGTCGAGGTGCCGGTCAGGCTGGTACCACCTGTCGAGGTGATGACGGCTCCGCCGCTCCCGGCCGTTGCGCCACCGGTCCCAATAGGCGTGCTTTCGCCAGCGTAGGGATTGGTTCCGCACCCTCCCAATGCCAAAGTTGAGGACACGACCAAGGTGATCTGGTACGCCGCTGTCTTTGTCACGCTTGAACCTGTCCCACGACATCGCAACGCCTTACAAGAAAAAAGCAGGTTCGTCTGGTGACACCTCGGCTCCCACCTCGGTGGTCGGTGGCGTCTTCTGCACGCTCGCCCACCGCGCTATTAACTTATAGCGGGTTGCGGGCGTCGCGAAGCGCATGCCCGCAACTTGCCGGTTGAACGAAACCCGCAGGCAGGAGCGCCGTCTATGGGGTGTGTGCCGCAAAAACTCGGTACCAAGTCGAACCGACCGCAGGTTTCATCGGGATTTCTCGGCTGATCGTCCCGTGCTAGGTTTTTCGCCGCGATGTTCATCGAAGTCTTCCCAACCGTCATGAGCGTGTTGCGTTCTGCCTTCCGATCCCGCGCCACCCTCCTTGTCGAAAACGCCGTTCTTCGCCAGCAGATCATCGTCTTGCGTCGTTCCGTGCCAAAGCCCAGAATTCATGCGCGAGACCGCGTGCTGCTCGCTCTTGCCGCTCGCGTCTTCAGCTCGGTGCTCAACGCGATCATCATCGTGCGCCCCAAAACCGTTGTCCGCTGGCATCGTTCCTTTTGGCGATTCCTCTGGCGGAGAAAGTCCGGACGGCCTGTTGGTCGGCCGCCAGCCGATGCTGACCTGCGGACCATGATTCGGCGGTATTGGAAGGAAAATCCGCTCTGGGGCGAGGACCGAATCGCCGGGGAGCTTTGCAAGCTTGGCTACAAGGTGTCTCCGCGAACCGTCGCCAAGTATCGACCGCCGCACTTGCCTCGCAACCGTGGCCAGTCCTGGCCCACCTTCGTCCGCAACCATATCCATCAAACCTGGGCGTGTGACTTCCTCACCATCGTCACCCTGCGGTTCCAGATCCTGTACTGCTTCGTGATCGTGGACTTGGCCCGTCGGGAAATCGTCCACATCGGCGTGACGTCTTCTCCGAGCGCGCAGTACGCCGGGCAGTGCTTTGTCGAAGCCGTCGCGGATCGCGACAACGAGAATCCGCGGTTCATGATCCGCGACCGTGATTCGATCTACGGCAAGGACTTCCGGCGACGGGTGAAGAGCTGCGGGACGCGTTGCCTGATCACGCCGCCACGTTCGCCAAAAGCCAACGCCATTTGCGAGCGCCTGAACGGAACCCTACGCCGCGATTGCCTCGATCACATCATCGTCATCGATGATGTCCACGCCGACCGCGTGCTGAAGGACTACGTTCGCTACTATCATGGCCGACCACACCGCGGTCTTCGCATGCAACCACCGCTCGGCTCACGTTGGCTGACGCCCGTGCGACGTGTTCCGCCCAAGGACGTTGTTTCCCGGCCCATCCTTGGCGGGCTCCATAACGAGTATCACGCTCGGGTCGCCTGAGGCTGACCGCCAGCCGCGGCTAGTGGAAGGCAGGTGGCACGCGATTCGTGTGTCCCCAGTCTGCTCTCGAGCATTCGCGTACAAGATCCAGGCGCACCTTGGCCCCATGGCGGCGCTGCCCAACCCTCGCTCCGACCGATCTTGGGCAATCACCCGGTGAATCCCGATGAAAGCTGGCGTCGGTTCGACCTGGTCCCGACTTTTTGCGGCGGTCAGGCGACTGCGTCCGCTGCAACGGCTTGTTCGGCGGCACATTTCCGAGGGACAGCATCGAGATCCGGGGAACCGATCGCCGTCGGGACGACCAGTCCAGCTCAACCTGAAAATCGACCTCGGTGGGCACTGGTCACGCCTTTCACCGCCGCGGTCAATCCACCAGTCGCGTTCACTTCCGTGAGACCCCCAACGACGAAGATGCACGCGCCGACGAAGCACCTGCCTCCTGGCTCCCGGCTCCCGCAATGAACTCGTGGATAAATTTGCTGCCCACCCGGGAACCGCGACTGCCCGCCGAACGCCTTGCCGTTAAGCGGCGGGCGGCCGTTAGGTGATGGTCGATAGTAGCACTGCCGGGGCCGCGCGGCGTCCTTCAATCATCTGTTGAGCCGCGCGGCCCCGGTTCGCTGAACACCGACCGAGAGTTGACAGGCCCACGTCCGCTGCAACGGCTTGTTCGGCGGCAGGGCGATCTCTCCACTCCTATTCCACTTCCAGATCCTCTCCACTCCAATTCCACTTCCAGATCCTCGACCAGATCGCGCCTCCTCGACGCTGAACTCACGACCACAACCTCGTTGCCCACCACCAAGCACTCGACGCTGGCTTCGATCGAGCCTTCCAGATGGCACGAGTTCCGCCAGTGTGCTGGCCAGATGGACTTCCCCAATTGCCAACCTCGCCCCTCGCCGACCTACCCACTCAGGTTCCGAACCCCATCCGTCTGTGGTGGCCCGCCGAACGCCTTGCCGTTCAGCGGCGAGCCCGCCGCACGAGCGGTTCGCTGATGTTACTCCGATTTCCCTGCGGCGGGATCGTCCGCTGCAACGGCTTGTTGGGCAGCGTTCCACGATATGGCTGATATTGCCATCTAGGTATGGTAGCATCAGCGGTATGAAGAAGACTTTGCACATCGACGAGGAACTGCTTCGGCATGCCAAGGTTGCGTGCCATGCCAGTACCGACACAGACACGGTCAAGCTCGGCCTGGAAGCCCTCGTTCGCCACGCTGCCTATGAACGACTACGCGCGCTTCGTGGTGCGGAGCCACGTGCTCGCGACGTACCCCGCCGGAGCGAGCAGCCGAGAAGCCGTAGGGTCGCTTGATGGTCTTAGTGGATACTTCGGTCTGGATTCGGTTCCTGGCTGGCCGTGAACCATTTGCCAGCGGCCTTGACGAGCTTCTTGGTCGCGACGAGGTAGTTGGACACGATATGGTTTTCGGTGAACTGCTCATCGGTGACGTGGGTGGCGGAAGAAGGAATCTTCTCGAAGCTTACGCGCAGATGCACCAAGCCAACACGGTCGCCCACCAGGAAGTAGTTGAGTTTGTGCGTGAGCGACGACTGTTCGGGCGCGGCGTCGGCTGGATTGACGTAAGCATCCTGGCATCCGCAGTGGTCGGAGGATTCCAGATGTGGACTGCAGATCCACGATTCTTCACCTTGGCCAATGACCTTCGTGTCGCCTACTCCCCGGCCCCGTCATAGTCTGCCCAACGGCTGGCCGATAAGCTGCGAGCCGGCCGCCAGTTGGTTCCTCGATGCTACACCAATGTCCCTGCGGCCGGATCGGCAGCTTCATCGGCATGTTCGACGGCACTCCGACCACCGACCGAACTTCTTCTCAATGATGCCTTCGTTGCCGGCGCCACACCCGACTCCGATGGTGCCGTCTTCCTTCCCATGAGCATCGAACTGAATTCCGCCCAGGCCCGCTTCAAACCAGACTTTGTCCGGGGCGAATCGGGTCAGACGGATTCCAACGAAGATGACGGCTTCGGCCTTCCTGCGCTTGTATTGCTGAGAGTGCCCGCAGGTTTCTGAGCTTGATCCGTTTTCGTGGACACCCAACGAAAGGCGGATACCGTGGCAAAGATGGAAGACAAGACGAAACACCGACGGCCGAGGCGCACGTTCACTGACGAGTTCAAGGCAGGGGCAGTAGCGCTGGTCTTGGATGAGAAGAAAGCGGTGGCACAGGTCGCCGATGACCTGGACCTGTCCCAATCGGTCCTGCGCGGCTGGATGAATCAGGCTAGAGCAGATAGGAGCAAGGGCAAGACCGGTCTGACAACCGAGGAACGCGCGGAGCTGGCGCAGTTGCGGCGTGAGAACCGTGTGCTGCGAATGGAGCGGGACATCCTAAAAAAAGCCGCGGCCTTCTTCGCGAAGGAGAGCGCATGAAGTTCGCGCTCATCGCCGAGAAGAAGGCCAACGAGCCTCTCTCGCTTTGGTGTCGGGTTCTTGGTGTTTCGCGCACCGGGTTCTATGCCTGGTGCGCACGTCCGGAGTCCCAGCACCAACGCGACGACCAACGGCTGGCAGTCCTAGTCAAGGAGTCCCATGAGCACAGCCGCAAGACCTACGGCAGTCCGCGCGTGCTCGCGGACTTGGCCGCGAAAGGTGAGCACGTCAGTCGCAAGCGTGTCATCCGGCTGATGCAGCAAGAAGGGCTCCAGGCCCGTAGGCGACGCCGGTACAAGTGCACCACGATGAGCGAGCACGACCAGCCGGTGGCGCCCAATATCCTGGATCGCCAATTCCAGGCCGAGCGGCCCAACCAACGCTGGGTGGGGGACACCACCGAATTGTTGATAGGCGAGAGCGGCGGCAAACTCTACCTGGCCGTGATCGTCGATCTGTTCGCGCGATTCGTTGTTGGGTGGGCACTGTCTGCCGTCAACGACCGACACCTCGTGCTTAAGGCACTAGAAATGGCTACCCGAAGGCGTTGCCCAGACGCCGGGTTGCTCCACCACTCGGACCAGGGCAGCCCCTACGCCAGCGAGGACTACCAGAACATGCTCAACGACAGAGGCATCGTATGCAGTATGAGCCGCCGTGGCGAGTGCTACGACAATGCTGCGATGGAGAGCTGGTTCTCGACCTTTAAATTCGAGCTGGGGGAAAAGTTCGCGAGCTACGCTGACGCGAAGAGGGAGTCGTTCGACTACATCGAGGTGTTCTACAACCAGCAGCGGCGTCACTCGTCCATCGGCTACATTTCGCCTGCCCAGGCCGAACAAAGGCACCGCGAGCAACTGGCAATGAAGGAAGCGGCGTGACCTCTCTTTGCGACTGTGACAACATGCTAACCGACGACGGAACGACGTAAACAACCTGTCCACCGAATCGGATCAAGCTCATTCTCCCGGACGGAGAGGCCTGGTCTCTTTGCCGTCCACGGATACCAGCGCGACGTCAACCAGCAGGAGCTTTCCCTCTGTCGCATTCCGCTGCACGCAGGAATTTCCGCTTAGGCCCTCTAACTCAGACCCGTATGGCATGGTCAAGGCAGTCTCGACCAGTTCGCAGACCTCTGATCGCGTGAGTGCCATCCCCTTCCCCTCAGCGGCCAAGGTGACCGGGGAGAGCAAGGTCAGCACCAACAGAGTTGGGGTCAGGAGTTTCCGCATGTCCGTCGAACGCCTTGCCGTTCAGCGGCGCGGGCGCCGCACGAGCGGTTCGTTGATGTTACTCCAATTTCCCTGCGGCGACTGCGTCCGCTGCAACGGCTTGTTCGACGGGCGCGCTTACCACGGACCGTAGACACCAATGCCTCTCGCGGTGAATCGCTCCGTGCGCCCCACCCGTGCCTTGCCTTCGGCGGGAAAACACAAAGCGAATTCGTTCATCCGAGGATCCTGACCTCCCGGCACCTTGCCAGCAAGAAACTCCCGAGCGTCCGAAACCGGTCTTCCTCGACCGCCAGGCAATGTGAAGTAGATGACCCACTCGCTCCAACCCTCCGAGTTTGGGAAGAGACGAAGGCAGAAGGCCGTTTCGGTAAGCCCCATCTCAACGGGAATCTTACCACCAAGAGCGTAGACGCCGTCCAAGCGGCATTCGACCAGCCACGTTGCCGGGCTCAGGATGTCGGTCATTGTCGCTCCGTTTGCCGGCGGCCGAACATAGCTTGCGAACAGCGAAAAGATCGCCCGCGCGCGTGCCTTTCGGTCCAGGGCCCTATCGTTCGCGACCGCTCGAAGTGCTGCTGACGTCGACGTGCTGTAGGCCTGAGAGCCACTCCAACGCTCATTGACTGGCTGAGCCGCCCGCGTCCAGCGGGCGAAAGCGAGGAATGGTAGGCACGCGCAAACCGATGCAAGCAAAGCGCGGCGGGGAATGGGTACTCCGGGCGTCGGGTTCGTTGGTTCCATGGCTATCTCAGACAACGCTCGCTGAGGGGAGTTCCACGAAGATCCGCTCCGTCGAACGCCTTGCCGTTCACCTGCGGCGGTGCCGCCGAGCCGGCTCCTCGATTCTACACGATTTCCCTGCGGCACCGCCGTCAGGTGCAACGGCATGTTGGGCCGCGATTACGACAGGTCGGGAATCTGCTTGGACGCCCTGAACACGGTCAGGATGTCGGCGCGATCACCGAGGAGGCGGTAGACAATGCGATAGGGAGGCCGAACGAGTTCCCGGAGGTCCACACGCGAGTGCTCAGGCACAACTCGACCTGCCTGCGGAAATTGTTCCAGGATGTCGACCCCTGTCACCAAGCGTTCCACGACGAGGTCAGCGTATCGTGGGGAATCTCGCGCAATAAATTCCCGTATCGCCTCGAGGTTTTCGACGGCCTGGGGCATCCAGCGTACGGATGTCACCTCACAAACCGCTTCTTGACATCCTCATGCGACAGGCCCAGTCCTGCCTCTGACTGCTCCAGGCCGCGCTCGATCTTCGCCAAGAAGTACAGGCGCTCCATCGCATCCTCCACCGTCGCGTCATCTGGCAGATGCTCGACGGTCTCCAGAATCTTCTGCTTCACGCTGGGGGAACCCATGCCTGGAAGATAGCACATGACCGGAAGTCATGTCGTGATGGCTGCTCGTCGGCCCAACTACTATTCTCCCACGAAAAATAAGCAATATTTCTTCGATGGGCGCGCGCCGTGGCGCCCAAAATCAATCGACGGACTCATGTGATTTCACGGGGTTGGCCACCCACGGTTCTGGGAGCGAGGCTGCGTTGCCTGTTGAATAAACCATCCACTAGCCTGTCGGGCGTCAGCCGCGGGTCCAGCTTCAGGCCGCAAAGGTAGTGCTCGAATATGTCGGCGCGACCGCATTCGTCTGGGAGCCCCATCCATACTACTTGGTCGAAGCGCCCAGGGCGGCGCAGTGCCGCATCGACGTGCTCTGGGCGGTTGGTGGTGGCCAGCACAAAGATTTGGCCACGAGCCTCGATGCCGTCGAGCAAGACCAGGAGCTGGGCGACGGTGGAAACCTGGTGCTGGGCACTCTCGGCGGAGCGCGACGGGGCAATCGAATCGATCTCATCAAAGAGTATGATGGCCGGGGCGAATTTCTGAGCGCGCTCGAAGACGGCGCGGAGGGCGCTGGCCCCGAAGGCTGGACCGACGGCAGTGCGCCGCAAGTCCTCGTAGCTGGACAGCAGCGCCTCGGGTGGTGCAGAGATGGATTGGCTGGTGGCATTCACAGGCGTTGGGCTTTCTCGCCCGTCATTCTACGAAGCACAGACGGCTTTCGAACGTGGTGGCCTGGCGGACCTGCTGCCGCGAAAGCGCGGGCCACGCGCTGCTCACAAGCTTGGACGAGAAGTCATGGATTTCATCGCAGAGGTCCGGGCCGGCGATAGCTCGGTGAACGCCGCTCCGTCCACCGCCACGCCAACGTAGTCGTGGAGCGATTCCATCCCAGAAAACGTGGTCACTGCGCCAGTAGGCGTGACCTTGCGGATGGTTCTAAGCTCGTAGGGGCCGTCGGAGACGAATACGTTGCCCGCCCCGTCCAACGCCACGCCTTGGGGATCGTCGAAGCGTGCGGCGGCCCCCGCGCCGTCCGCGCTTCCTGACGAACCTGCGGTCCCGGCAAGCGTGGTCACCACGCCAGCAGGCGTGATCTTCCTGATGGTGTTGTTGACAGCGTCTGCGACAAAGACGTTGCCCGCCCCGTCCACCGCCACGCCAACGGGGCCATTGAAGCGAGCGGCGGCACCCGTGCCGTCCGCGCTTCCAGACAAACCTGCTGTTCCGGCAAGCGTGGTCACCACGCCACTAGAGGTGATCTTCCGGATGGTGTTGTTGGTCGAGTCGGAGACGAATACATTGCCCGCCCCGTCCACCGCCACGCCGTGGGGCCCGGAGAAGCGTGCGGCGGCCCCCGTGCCGTCCGCGGTTCCAACGCCAGATGGAACCCCAGCAAAGACGGCTAAGCTCGGAACGATCGTGCCTCCTGTGCCCATGGTTCCAGCGGTACCGACGATGCCGCCGGTGCCTGCCACTCCGCCAGGTGTTCCGCCCGAAACCGTCAAGCCCCCGATGCCCGTGATTCCGCCCGTACCAGGCCGACCGCCACTGCCTACGATGCCGCCCGAGCCCATCCCGCCACCCGCGCCGCCTGCGATGGCAACACCACCCGTGGTCGTAATACCGCCTGAGGTGGGCCTGCCACCCGTCCCTGTGGCGCCAGGAACGTCTGCCGCGCCCGCGCCGCCACCGGCACCAGCCGTGCCGCCGTCCCAAGCAACCGCCCCGCCGGCTGCATCAGTCGTGTCCGTCACCTTCTTCAGCGACGGATATAAACACTGAGCACCGGGAACGGGATGGCGTACGTGGCCTTGGTTTTCGCCTCGGCGTTCGGCTTGTCAACGCTGACCGTCACCGGTGTGACTCCGCGCTTCTGGTACTCGGGAAACGCGGTTGCCAGCGCGTGGCTCTCCGAGCTGCAGTAGGGGCACCAGCCGCCCCGGTAGAACGCGAGCAGGATGGGACCCTTCGAGTAGAGCGACGACAGCGACACGTCCTTGCTGTCGAGATCGCGAGCGTGGATGTCGGGCACCTTCTGTCCGATCGGGATCCCGGTACCGGGTGCGAGCACCCCTATCCGATCGGCGGGCGGATCGGTGTAGGGCAGCATGGTCTTCGCACACAGCTGGGCTAACCGCGACCGCCTATGGGTGCCTCGCAGGTTCGGGCGCCGCCGCCGGCTGAGAACTGGCAGGTCAAGCCGGCAATGGTACAGGTTGAACCAACGCAGCAAAGCTGACCAAGGCCGCCGCAGGCCCCACCAGCATCACGGACGGGCTCGCAGGTTCGGCCGCCACCGCCGGCTGAGAACTGACAGGTCAATCCGGCTGTCGTGCATTCAGTCGCGACCACGCAGCAAGCCTGACCAAGGCCACCGCAGGCAATCGCCGTATCACTCTGGGTCGGAGCAGCGTCTTGTTTCGCGCCACCAGTGCCCGGGACGCCTCCCATGCCAGGCGCACCGCCGCCGCCAACTACGCCACCCGAGCCGCCGGTTCCGACCGCTCCTCCGGTCTCGACCGTCATGCCACCGCTTCCGCTCGCCCATCCACCGCTGCCGATGCTCGCTCCATCTGTCATCCCACCGCCTCTGGTCGAGGCTCCTCCGCCGTCAGTGACGATCATGCCGCCGCTGCCAACCACGCCACCGGAGCCACCTGCGCCGCCGGTTCCGACCACCCCTCCCGCACCGACCACACCGCCGCCAGCGTTGACAATTCCCCCACTCCCTGTCACCCCACCGGCAGGTATGGTTCCTCCTGCGGCGATGGATCCACCGGAGCCGACGCTACCACCACCCGTTGGCGCCTGCTGGTTCGGGACATACACCGGCAGGTCGCTGGGCGAGACCTTAACCGGGATGCAGCTTGCGCTGGAACAAGTGAGCCCTGAGCCGCAGGTCGGGTTCAGACACGAGCGTCCCAGGTAGAGGGTCAGCACCCTGCGCTGGCCGACCGTGCAAGACGAGCTGGTCTCCTGCGAAACCATGGCGGAGCTGCCGAGGAATCCGGTTGCCTTCACGTCGAATTCCAGGTCATTGCTGTTCGCGGGGACGAGAGAGACTTGGATGGGCAGAGTGGTCTTCCCGCTCTCGTTGCTGGCGGTGAGGGGGAACGACAGCCAGCTCGATGCGCTGGCGCCACTGATGTCGACGCGTACACTGTCCAGCTCGGTCGGAACCGAGAGGTCGCTCTGCACGAACACCACGATTTCCGTGCTGCTGCCTTGGTTCGATGAACAGCCCCAGACAAGTCCGCAAAGCAGGCTCAATTTCCAGAATGTGCGTGACATGGTTCCTCCGACTTCACACCGAATGGTTCAGCAGGTACACACGCCGGCTGAGCCGATGGGGCAGGAGTAGCACTGCCCGCCTGTGCAAAGAGCGCAGCCCGCGCACTGGCTGTTGCTTGTGCAGCCCTTGCTACCCCCGCTCTGGCCGCCCGTCACAGTCGTTCCGCCCGTCATCAGCAGATTCCACTGCTGAGCGGTGCTGCCATCGCAGGGCGCGGTCGAAACAGACATGTCGGTAAGAGATGCCTCGAGGCATGAATCCCAGTGGGTGCTGTAAAGAGAATATGGCCCGTTGGCGCTCACGTTGCCGACCGAGCGAAGCACGATGTTTTCTTGGGCCGCCGAAAAGTCGTTGCACCCACAGAACATCACCCCGGATAGGCACCCGCCAAAACTCACGCAGCAACCTGGGCCACTTCCACCGACAACACAACCCGTGTACGCCAGTTCGAAAGATGAAGGCGGAGCGCTCGTATCACTCGGAGAGACGATCGAGAAGATCTGATAAGAATTGCCGCAGCTCTTCAGGTAGGCGTAGGAGCTGCCCCCATAGACCCCGCCAGAAGTAGAGAGCTGCCCGGCAACAGAGGACGCCGTGAGGCAAGCTTTCGACTGTGGCAAATTCGACGCGACCAAGACCTGCGCTCCAATAGGAGGCGAGACCACGGTGAGCGTCCCGCCCGACGCCCCCGAGCCGCCTGTTCCACTCGGTCTGCCACCAGCGCCGGTAACCCCGCCAGAGCCGGCGGTACCATTCGTCCCCGCCTTGCCGCCGGTCCCCTTGGCGCTCTGGGAGCCTCCCGAACCACCGCTGCTGACTGGGCCGGCGCAGCTACAGGCTCCAAAGCCGGAGCCATCCAGCGCGCAGACTTGAGCCCCATTGGAACCGTCAGGGCAGACGCAGGAAGAACTTGCCCCCGGTGTGCAAGTCCCGGCATTAGTTCCGCCGCCCGAGCAGCCGGCGAACAACCCGGCCGTCAAGGCGACAAGAGGAGCAACCAAAATCCCAATTCGACCCATCAACACATATCTCCATTCTAAGTACGGCTCTGTCACAATCGTGCGCTCCATGGCTATCTGAACGCCACGCAGTTGGGGCCGATGCCGGAGCAGGGACTACCGTTGCTAGAGCCACGCGCCACCAGGAAGGCGGTCACGCTGCCTGCCACCACGACGGCGCCGATTCCGGTCCAGAACCACCACTTCTTGTACACGGGGGTGCTGCTGGCTGCGTCGGTGGTCTCGGCGCGCGCGCTGAGCGCTCCCGCCTGCTGCAAGTCGACCCCGGGCCTGGGTGTGGCCGCGTCCGTCTGCGCGGAAGCGGTTACGACCGGGCCTGGTCCTGCGGCGCCTACCGGAGCAGCGGTGGCGGCAGGATGTTGCTGCTCGGCCTGGATCTCCGCGATGTACTTCTGCGCGTCGCGCACGTCTTCATCGTCCGGCCCGCCCTTGCTTTTGCGTATGAACTCTTGGAAGCGTGACAGGGCCAGGGCCGGCTGGGCGTTCTGATGGTAACAGCGGGCCTGGTTGAAGATCCAGATGGGGTCATCCGAGGCCGTGTACAGCTCGGCCAACAGCCGAACGCCCTTCTGGAAATCGCCCGCCATGCAGGCGGTCCTGGCCTCGTCGCCCCGCGAATCCACCGTGGCTTCGCTGGCCTGAGCCAGGGGAGCGAGCAAAAGGCAAAACACCACCTGGTTTACTTTCATCGTCATGGTCTTCCTCTCTGTCCATATCGCTGGCATGGCCTCAGAACTTTTGTCGCTTGATGGCCGTGGGGGCCGTGGCGGAATTGATGGCGGGCGGAAGGACGGCAGCCGGCGCGACCGTTTGAGGCGGCTTGCTCGCGCTCCCATGCGCTTCTACCTTGGCGACGCGGCTGCGCGACCTCTCCTTCCCCGTCCTCTTGGTGGGGTTGCCGTCACCACCCGCAGGAGGTACGGCCGCGGGCGCGTTGCTGTCTGCGATCAGGGTTGCCTTGGCCTCGGGCGTGGCAGCGGCGGCAGTGGGCAGTGGCGCTTTGGCCATTGCAGGTTTGTCGGTCGGGGGAACGGGCGGCGCTGGTGGTGCGGGGGGAATGGGGTGCGTGGGTTCGGGGACCGGGGTGGCTGGCATCGTCACCCGGCTGCCCGGCTTGGCCAGAAACAAGACCGCCAGCGCGAGCCCGGCCGCGGCCGTTCCAGCGATGGCCAAGGGCAGCCAGCGCCGCGGGCGCGGGCCCTCTGCGGGGTCTTCCTCGTCGTCTGTTGCCGCGATCTCGCCCGTGGCCCGGGAGAAAGTCGTGCGCGCCGGAAGTAACGCGGTTCTGACCGGCCCCGGTGCAGGAATTTTTCGGCCAGCCGGAAACTTCTGCTCCGGCTTCGTGTGCACGCTTGCCTCACCAGCCCCTGCCCCTGCCAGCGCAGCGAGGAAGGACGGCACGCTGGCGAAGCGGTCATCCCGGGCCAAGGCCAAGGCGCGCAGGATGGCCACATCCACGTGGGCCGGAAGGTCGGCAACCACGTCGCGCAGTGGACGCGGGGTTTCGGTCAGGTGCTTGATGAGTAACTCGGTCCCTGATGCCGCCACGTGCGGGGGACTCCCGCTCAGCATCTCGTAGAGGATGATGGCGAAGGAATAGATGTCAGAGCGCAGGTCCACGTCCGCGCTGTCCTTGCACTGTTCCGGGGACATGTATGCGGGGCTGCCCATGATGATGCCAGTGCGGGTCCTGAGCGTCGCCCCGGAGCCGCTGCCGTGCATGATCTTGGCGATACCAAAATCCAAGACCTTGACCCGCTCGCCGCCCGGTGCGCTCGCGTCTGGCACCAGGAACAGGTTCTCGGGTTTCAGATCGCGGTGGACGATGCCCGCAGCGTGGGCAGCGGTCAGGGCCGAGCCGGCCTGGTTGGCGATCTCCAGCACCTGTGCCAGAGCTAGTCGCCCGTGAGTGGCCAGGCGCTTATGCAGCGACTCGCCTTCCAGAAACTCCATGAGGATGTACGGCGCGCCTTCCGCGGTACCGCCAGCGTCCAGCACATCGACGATGCTTGGATGGCGGATGGCACTGGCCGCGCGGGCTTCGTTGAGAAAGCGCCTGACCAGCTCCGCATCCTGAGCCAGGGCAGGATGAAGCACCTTGACGGCAGCCAGGCGGAAAATCAGCGGATTCTCCACAAGGTAGACCTCTCCGAAGCCGCCCTCCCCGAGCAGCCGGACGACGCTGTAGTTACCAATCAGCTGGCCAACTCCCAATGCCATGCGCTATTGGGGACGAAGTTACTCCGAAAAGGAGATTGAAGGTGAGCGTTTCTTCCATCCATGACCACGCCGCTCACCGTCACAAATCGTACTCTGAACACGGGCAAATCAGTTGCTAGCGACGGGCGTGGCTTTGACCACGATGCCAGGCTGATTCCATCCACGCAACGGTGCGCATTCCGCACTGGGTGGCACAAAAAGAGATACCGTAGCTCTTTAATCCTTGCTCGGACTCTATTCCAGGCATTATCTTGCGGCCGGTCGAGTAAGTAGTGACCAAAACAAGCCCGGGAGCGACTATGTCACTCAGATCATTTGCCTTCGTCCGCCTCAGATGGCCCCGTGTAATGGCGATCGTTGGTTTCGCCTTCCTGACCCTAGGAATTGGCGGCTGTTCCGTGCCGATTTACGGTCGCGAATACGGTGGCCGTTCCAAGATCACTGGCTTCGAAACAACGTCGCTTGATGTGCAGTTGGGCCAAACCAAGGATGAAGTCCGAGCCTTGATCGGCGAGCCTTTGGCCATCCAAGCGCTTGTTGAGCACCGTTGCGTGGAGCGATGGATGTGGTTCTATCGGCACGGTCGTCCCGAGGGATTTATGATGCGCCTACAGGGTTGGTGGATGCGAACCCAGGTAGTAGATTTCGATGCATACGGAAGGGTTTGTTTCTGATGAGTGGGAAAATGTCGCGCCTGTTGGCGTTGTTTGTATGGTTCTCGTTAACCTCGGGATGCACCTACAACGCCGCTGGGCGTCCATTCGATTCGAGATATGAACCTGCGATTCGCGTCGGTCAGAAGGCGGCAACCATCCAGTCGTGGTTTGGTCCGCCACTCTTCAGTGTGGGAGTGCAAGGCAAGTGTAAAGCGCGATGGATCTGGTATTCGGAACCTTCGCAACTCCTCATGGTCGACTTCGACTCAACGTGGAGGGTCTGTCGATGAGAGTGCTCAGCGGTTAGAATTGTATTCGAGGCCAAGCACGCCCACAGACTGATTCTGGCCACTGGCGACCGCGAGACCGGCGCGTACGACCGCGTCTACGTAGGCCACGCCCGGTAAGCTCGTCGCCGACCGCCGACCGCCGTACCATGTGCCGCTTCGTCCGGCCCGTCAGGGGGCGGCGTGAGCTTTTCCGGCTGCGGTAATATCGCTCGATTTTGGGCTACGCGGCTTAGCCCCCCGAGGGAATGCGTTCCGAACGAAAGCCGCGCGATATCCCGACCACCGTGCATAAGAACGAACGCTCAGGTCATCTTTAGTGACGTCCAATGCAGATTCGCACAGCTATTGGCATCAGATCGACAACGCCCTCGGCAGCGAATCCACGTCCGTCGCTGATAGCCAGCTAGCCGCATGCCAAGCGACTCCTCCTGGGCGGTGGATGCTGACATTGGCGCTCTCGAATGTGCTCGCCTGAATGGGTATTCTAGAGTAACTTCGTCCCGTTTCGCGCATGGCATTGGAAGCTGGCCAGTCAATTGGCAATTACAGCGTTGTCCGACTGCTCGGGGAGGGCGGCTTCGGTGAGGTCTATCTTGTCGAGAACCCGCTAATTCAGCGCCGTGCAGCCGTGAAAGTGCTGCATCCGGCCCTGGCGCAGGATGCAGAGCTAGTCCGGCGCTTTCTCAACGAAGCCCGCGCGGCCAGTGCCATCCGCCATCCCAACATTGTCGATGTCCTCGACGCTGGCGGGACCGCCGATGGCGCGCCCTACATCCTCATGGAGTTTCTCGAAGGCGTGTCATTGCAGAAGCGCTTGGTAGATCGCGGTCGTCTTGCCTTGCCACAGGTCTTGGACATCGCCAAACAGGCAGGTTCGGCCCTGGCAGCCGCCCACGCGGCAGACATCGTCCACCGCGATTTGAAGCCCGAGAACCTGTTTCTCGTGCCCGACTCGGCCGTTCCAAGCGGCGAGCGGGTGAAGGTTCTGGATTTCGGTATTGCGAAGATCAAGCACGGCAGCAAAACGGGCGGAACGGTGCGCACCCAGAGCGGCCTTATCATGGGCAGCCCCGCGTACATGTCGCCGGAGCAGTGCAAGGACAGCGCAGACGTCGATTTGCGTTCGGACATCTATTCCTTCGCAACCATCCTCTACGAGATGCTGACGGGAAGAACACCGCACGTGTCGGCATCAGGGACAGAGTTGCTAATCATGCACCTGACCGAAACGCCGCGGCCAGTGCGTGAGTTGATTGACGAGGTTCCGGCCCACGTAGAGGCCGCTATCATGCGTGCCCTGGCTCGGGCAAGGGACGACCGCTTCGACAGCATGGCGTCGTTTCTGGATGCGTTGGCGGGGGCAACGACGAGCGCTGTAGCCGTTCCGACCAAGCAGTCGCGTGATGTTCGGCCAGCTGTGGAAGTTCGCGCGCTGCCGGCGGGAGGGACCGCCATCCTCCCGGCACGCACAACCTTTTCCAGGACCACTGGCGAGGTGATAGCAGCGGACGACGATGAGAACCTCACGGAAACCAGGCGGCCGCGGCGCTTGCTACCCTTCGCCATTGGGGGCATGGCTGCGGCTGGGCTCGGGCTCTTTCTGTTGATGCAAGCCAAACCCAGCAGCCGAATCACGACCCCAGCGACGGTGGTTACCGAACCCGCCCAAGAGCTGCCGCCCGCGCCGCCGCGTCTTCCTCCCCCGATCGACAACCTTCCCCCACCCCAAGGGACCGGCGCGCCCGCTAGAGATGGGGTACAGAAGCACCCAGAGGCCCCTGCTGCCGACGGGACGCAACTTGCCCAAGAACATCCCGCCGCTGAAAAAGGCGAACACCCCAAGAAGACAGCGAAGGAGCGGGCGCACAACCGCATCGTGCGCGCTCAGGCGCAGGAGAGTTCCCGCCAGTCTCATCAAACGGGCGCGCCGACCGGCGTCGACAATCCCGTAGCAGCATCCAAGATCATCAAGCATATAAAGTTCTGAAATTCATGCGAACGGACTTCGACAGAGAGGAAGACGATGAGGATAGGAGTTGGCTTGGTTTTGTCCTGCCTTCTGGTCGCGCCATTGGTTCAGGCCAGCGAATCGGCCCAAGATCCGCGAGTGGCAGAGGCGAGAACAGCGTGCATGGCGGGAGAAACTCAGAAAGGCATTCGGCTCTTGGCTGAGCTGTACACAGCCTCCGAAGACCCGATTTGGATCTTCAATCAAGCACGCTGCTACCACCAGAACGCCCAGCCAGCCTTGGCGTTGGCCCGTTTCCAGGAATTCTTGCGCAAGAGCAAGGGTGGGCCAGGTGACGAGGATGTTCGTGACGCACAGAGGTACATCACGGAAATCGAGACTGAGTTGCAGCGGCCACGCCTGGCTCCAGGCGTGGCTGCTACCGGAGCAGGTCCAACCGTCACGCCGCCCATTCAACAGCCAACAAACTGGCAGCCATCCGCAAGAGGCGGTTCCGTCCGCTCCAAGAATCAGAATCAAGAAGACAAAGAAGCGCCCCCTGGAGATGTGGATACTCCTCCTGCCTACCGACGCGGCTTTCTTCTCATGCCGTATGGTGGAATGGTGTTCCTGATCGATGGAGCGAAGCACAACAGGGGCTCATATACGGATGAGATATTCTCCTCATTGGGGGTTCGGTTTGGACTACTCGTCGGCGGGCACCTGAGCGCGGATTATTCGCTTAATGGTGAGTTTGCCCTTTCGTCATGGACGTACAAGATTGCCTCAGACGCGGGAAGTGGTGTCCAGCAATTCGACTTTGGCGCAACTGCGTTGCGCCACTTTCGCTGGTCCTGGGGCGTCTTGATTGCTGGGCCGAAACTGGGTTGGTCGACCTTGCATAATGATCGGGACTTCAGTTGGATCGGCGGTCCGCTAGCTGGCGCCAGAATCGGTCTGTTGGCAGCACCAGCCCGTTGGGTCTCTGTGGGCCTTCTCGCGGACCTAGCTTACCTTCGCGTCCTTGACGCCAACAACATCCTCGGCTCCGTCGCGCTGGCGATCCTGTTCTGAACGCAGATAACCCAGGGATACCTGACCGGGGTCTGCACTGCGACTCTCGTTGCACCGCGATGGGTCTTGACGGCTGCCCACTGTGTCAATTTCGGAGAGTCAATTCCGTCGTCTGGAAACAACTTCTACGTGTACGACGACAACGATAGCCAGATTGGTCAATTCCCTTATCAGAAGATCCTCAATTTCGCACAGGGTGTTACTGACGTTACCACTGCCAGCGCGCACGAGACCTTGGACCACTGAAGCGGTCCATCGACAATCGCCAATGAAAAGCTGCGACGTTTGCGCACGCAGTACGAGGCCAAATCGACTCGCCGAGAACGCCTCGGGCCTTGGATTGGAGGTTTCGGAGGCACTAGTATCAAGCTCGCTTCCGGCAGCCCATACGGCATTGCGGTCGATTCAACGAGCGTCTATTGGACGGGTATGGGCAGCGACATCGCAGGGGAGATCGGCGGTACGGTAATGAAGGTTCCGCTCTGAGGGATCCCCTCATAGGCATCAAAGAATTCCAAACACTTGAGCAAAAGCCCGTTGCTCGGAAACTAGGCGGCCAAATGCGGCCATTAGGGGCGCAAGCCACTCCTCCGGCATCATTGGAATGGCTCCATACCAATAGCTGCCTTGGGTGAATAGCGAATGCGTCCGGCGCTTCACCGTGTTGACCTTGAGCTTGCGGTCGAGTCCGGTTTCTTCCGCCGCGGCACCCAGAAGCGTGAGCAATGCCTGGGAGATGGCCGCCAGGAGAAGGAGTCGGTCTCGTCGTTCAGGGTCCGCAATGTGCGTAGCTTTCAAACCCATTCCAAAGCGTGCGTCCTTGGCGTCGCGGAACGTTTCCTCGATGGTGAAGCGCTTGCCGTACGCCTTGACTGCCTGTGCGCCGCTGAGAATCAGAGCGACTCGTCGCCAGATGCCAGGCATCCTTCATTCCGCGCGCGTGCACGCCTACCACCGCAGCCACCGGCGTCCGGTCGGAGGTGACCTTGACGTTCGCAAGCTTGACCGCTCGTCCGCTCGGTGAAAGCCAGTGTGTCGCAGGTCGGACCTCGCCGTTGGATGCCTCGACGTAGATGATTCCTCGAAAGCGGATGATGAAATCCAGGCCGAGCGAAACAAGGAAGGGATAGAGTTTCTGGTCCCCAAACCCTCGGTCTGCCAGCACGGTGGCTCGCTTGCTACGCGCCGGACGAAGCTTGGCGAACAGCGCCAGGAGGTCATCCTCATGGTCGTTTCGCCAGCCTTCGATGGTTGACTTCCTGACTGTTCGCCACAGCAACGGTGTCGCTCGTCCGTGGGACGTGATGAGATACAAGGCGATGGTGCAATGGTCGTCGGCATCGAACTCGGTCCAGTCGAGCGCGACGTAGACATCCTCACGCGCGCCCAGCACGAAAGGCACCCAGTTCTTAAAGAAGGTATCGCACGAGATACCCGCATTACTCATCAGGCGATCGACCTGCTTGACTGCGTGCCTTGGATTCAGTCCCTGAGCCTGCGCCAACCCTTGTCCGATGGCGTGAATGCCCAGCGTGGCGCCGTGGATGACGCCGGTTACCCCGTTGGCTAGCGAAAGCACTCTCTTCGCGTGGAAATCCTCTCCAATAAGCTTCTCAACAAACCGCTGTGTGTCCGCCGGGCGCAACCGATTCTTTGCGAGTGGATTGCGCAATCTAGTTCCAGGAGTCGTCGTCTCGTGGCTCATGGAATCCATGTACCAGAACTTGCTGTGGATAAGTCAATCCTCGACGTTTTTCAATCGCCAGCAATATCAAGTGCTTATGCGCTACGCGCGATGAGGGGATCGTTCAGGGTTCCGCTGGGTGGTGGCCCGACCGTCGTGCTCGCTTCGGGGGAAGGCAGCTGGGGCATTGCGCTCGATGCAACCAGCATCTATTGGACGACTGGTGGGGAAGGCACGGTGATGAAGGTTCCACTCGACGGAGATACGCCCGTGACGCTTGCATCCGGACTGAACGACCCTGAACAGATAGTGGTCGATGGGATCAGTGCCTATTGGATTGATCAAGGCGATGGCATGCTGATGAAGGTTCCAATTGGTGGAGGCACACCTACGACACTCGCATCCGCCCTGGAAGCCCCCAACGGCATTGCCGTTGACTCGACCAGTGTCTACTGGACGAACGGCGGAAACACCGATGGCTCTGGTACGGCGATGAAGCTCCCACTTGACGGAGGCACGCCCGTGACCTTAGCGGCGGGCCAGAACAATCCTTGTGGTATTGCGGTCGATTCTGCCAACGTCTATTGGACGAATCGGGGCAACGAGTGGACGAACGTGGTCAATGGTACCGTCGGCAACGGCACCGTGATGAAGGTTTCGCTCGACGGAGGAACCGCCGTGACCCTCGCTTACGGCCAGAACGGTCCCAGTCGCATGGCGGCGGACTCGAACAGTGTCTATTGGGTAAATAGTGCGGATGGTGCTGCGAATGGAGACGCCGCCGTGATGAAGGTTCCGCTGGGCGGAGGGACGCCTATTATGCTCGCTTCCACACCGTACTCCTCTTTGGGACCGAGGGAATCTTATGGCATTGCCGTGGACGCGACAAGCGTCTATTGGGCGAGTGACATTCAACAGGGTCCGGTAGCAACCGGCACGGTGACGAAGGTGACGCCCAAGTAGGTTCGGATCATAGCGCACTTCGGAGCCATTCTTTCTCCACCGATTCACCCCATGCTCAGTTCGCTACAGAATCCGGGTCCCCTTTGCTCTTCACACCCACGGTCGTCCGCATGCCGCTCTCCTGAGTCTCGGCTCTCTGATCGACCATTTTCGCCCACTCCACGACCGCGATCGCTCTTTTGACGGCTCTCGGCATTCTTCGCCGCGCTTTTCGGCTTTCCGAGGCGATCGCGCAAGCCACTGCGAAACAAGCAGGTCGAACCGCTCGGGCAATCATCGTTGGTCGTGCAGGCCATGCCGAAAACGGGACCGCTTCCAGTCGTACCTGCTGCTCCACCCGTGCCACCAGAGGCAGGCGTTCCGCCCAATGCGATGGCGACGACGCTTGCGCTCGGACACCGAACGCCCTAGAGTTTCTCCATGAGAATTGCACCGTCCGCGAGACACGCCACGATAGCGGTGTTGGCTTTGTGCGCGGCTCACGCGGGCTGCGGCGCCAGTGGTGCGAGCGGCAATGGATTGCCCTCCAGCTCCGGGACCGGAAGCTCGACCAGCGGAAATGGCGGAACATCTGGTTCGGCCGGCATTGTGGGCAGCGGTGGCGTTGGAGATGGGGGAACAGTTGGCGCAGCTGGTGTCACGGGCAGCGGGGGGGCGGCTGGGACAGGCGCTCCTGTCGGTTCATTGTTTGAACAATACTCGCTGCTAGGTGCGGATACGTCGGATGGTGCGACGTATTCCTCGAACGGCGTCCTGGCAAGCAGCACGTACTACTTCTATGTGGAGAACACCGGCGGCTCCGGCGCAGCGACGGTCACGGTGAGCTACCAAGGCTATACGGAGACCAACAACTTCACGGTCGAGGGCGGCACGCAGTACGTTCTTGCCTCCCGGTTCGCCGGGGGCAACGGGACTACCACCAGTTGCGTGCTATCTGCCGAATTGCCTGGGCTGACCCTCGAGAGGAACTTCGCGGAGACCGATGCGCTTGCCAGCAACTTCGGGAAGTGCACCAAGGTTGCCGGCAACTCGACGTCCGAACTGATTCCGCTGTCATCCTGCACGTGCTCTGGCGGATGCCCTGCTGGCAAGACGACATGCGCGAATAACTGCGGCTTCGCGGATGCACAATGCTGCGGCGGATGCCCTGCTGGCAAGACGTGCCAGAGTGGCCACTGTCTGTAGACGGCGACGTACCCAACCTGCGCCATCCTGAACGCCACACATTCATCGGCATCGACGCATTCACGGGGTCATCGGCATCGACGCTTTCACGAGACGCTCGCTCCGAGCTACCCCAGCTACGAGCCAGAACATCCTGGAGTTACGGCGTCGCAAATGCAACAAGTGTGAAATCGCAGAGGAAATTGCTCCTCGGCTCACTTGCCCCGCGAGACCGGCGCGATCAGTGTTGACGCATGCCAACCTCGCCCTGCCGTCAGGCGTATGACCACCGACTTCGAGACATCGTCTGCGAAGAAGGTGACCCAACGCTGTTCCATCAACTCGGTGTGCCGCGCTCCACGGCCGCCAGTTGGATTCGCCGTGGCCAGCGCCCCTTGGTGTCGGCCGAAGTTCTGGCTATGGACCAACTCGAACTCCGGGCAGAAGTCCTCGTTCTCCAGCGCAGGGTCTGGTTTCTCCTGGCCATCATCCGCTTGGCCTTCCTCCTCGTACGCCTTTCCGGGTTCCGACTCGACTCCCAGCGCGTGCCCGACGGCGCGGCCAAGCGCTCCATCTTGGACGCCGTCGCGCACGCCACGAGGGCTATCCCGCTTGCCGTGGCCCTGCGCGTGTTGCGGCTGTCTGCTGCCAGGTATCACGAGTGGAACAAGCGCCCGCAGCATTGCTCTCTCGACGATCGCCCGAGTTGCCCTCGCACATCGCCAACGCAGGTCACGGCCAAAGAGATTTCTGGCATGCGGGACATGGTTGTCTCGCAAGACAATCGCCACATGAGCATCCGTTCCCTCGCTTTGCGCGCTCAGCGGATAGGAAAGGTGTTTGTTTCGCCATCGACATGGCGGCGCCTCATCCGCGAACGTGGATGGATTCGGCTAGACATGCTTTCGCTCATCGCCACCGTCGGAAAACACGCGTCGTGGATAGCTTCTTGGCGAAGGACAACCTTCAATTCCAAAACCATGATGGTGATGATGATGGCGATTACGCCATCGCTGAATGCCTCAAGTCGGCCTTTTCCCATAGTGCAAGGATGGTTGATAAATATGGCTGGGTCGAGTGGCGGGAGATCTTGGTACCATCGGACCAAGGCTCGACGGGGCTTGACCCGGGCGGGTGAGATGATAGCGTCGGGATCGATTGGCGGCAATCATGGAAAAGAGCTTGGTACCTGTAGGTCCCGCGACGCGGACGCTGGGAAACCCGATCGCGGCCGCGCTGGCATGGTCCGCTGTTGCTCTCGCCGGCGTCTCGTTGGCCGCGGTGCTCGCCGGCTGTCAGCGCCCGCAGCAGCAGGAGCGGCCAGCTTCCACCCCCGGGCCGCGCAACGCCGCACCGACGGACAACCTGTCGCCGGCCGAAGAATCGGTTCGAAAGTTGCTTGAGAAGTACGCCAGCGTCGACAGGTGCATCGATCGCCTTGCGCTCATCCTGCACGGTGGAGAGAATCGCCCGACGCTCGAACAGTACTACCAGAAGCGAGCCGACTGCCGGTTGAGCTACGACCGCATCGACGTGTCCAGCTGCCGGTCGATCGATGCGGATGGGTACTGCTACCCGGTCGTCGCCTGGCGGGGGAAGGGGCACGAGAACCACTACTGCGTCCTCAAGCAGGGAGATGGCTATGTCATCGATTGGCGCTGCACGGTGGTCTTCGAGCCGGTGTCGCTGGTGACGTTCACCGCCGAGCACACGCTCGGCAAGCCGTCGCTGTTCCGGGTGCATGCGCGGCTCAGCGATGTGTACCGATCCGAGTTCGCCAAGGCGCTCACAACGCACCACTCGCTAAGCCTGCGTGGCCGTGAGGACAAGACCGTGCTGGGGTACGTCCTGCGCGCCAGCCCCGACGGGCAGAAGATTTTCGATCAGCTCAAGGACGGCAAGGAGCACCCACTGCTCGTCGAGCTGGGCTATCCCAAGGCATCGACGGATCCGGGTGTGGTGGAAGTGAGGAAGCTGGTGGCGCTCAATCACCACGAGAACCCAAAAGAATTCTGGGCCGCCCCATCTGTGCCGCCAGCACCTCGACCTTGAGCCAGGGGATCCATGAAGATGCCCCCCCGCGACGGTCCGGCGATCAAGGCCCGCAGCGCAATCTCCCGACGGGCTTTCTTTGGCCGCCTCGGCGGCACGGCCGGGGACATCGCCATTGGCGCGTTCGCGCTGGAGTTGCTGGTGTCGAGCAGTTGCGTCCCCGGCGATCGAGTGGGGCGGAGGAGCAAGGACGGTGGGACCGGGCCCGGCGATCTGATGGGGTGGAGGATCAGGGACAGTGGGACGGGGGGTGGCAGCGGGCGCGGGGACGCGAGCGCGGGAGTGGGTGATGGAGGCTGGCGCGACGGCGCCTCGTACGATCGCGACCTGCGCGCGGGCGGCCCCGGAAGCGATGGCAGCCTGTCGGATGGCTGCTCCCCGCGCGACGGCAGCACGGCGTGCGACGGCGGGGGCGGCGGCTACACGGACGCCTACGCAGACAGCGGCGGCGGGCGCTACACGGATAGCGGTGGGGGGTACGCCGACAGTGGTGGTAGCGGCTACGGCGACAGCGGCGGCGGGCGCTATACGGACAGCGGAGGGGGTTACACCGACTCGTACACCGATAATGGTGGCCCTGGATATTCGGACAACGGTGGGGGGCGCTACACGGACTCGTACACGGACAGCGGTGGCAGTGTCTACGCAGACAGCGGCGGGGGCTATTCGGACTCGTACAACGACAGCGGCGGCGGTTACACCGATACCTACGGCGACAGCGGTGGCTACGGCGACGCCTACGCCGACAACGGTGGCTACGGCGATGCCTACGGCGACAGCGGTGGCTACGGCGACAGCGGCGGCTACGGTGACAGTGGTGCCTATGGCGACAATGGCGGCTACGGAGACGCCGGATAGGGGCAGCCGCGGCGCGAGCCATGGAAGTCATCGTTCGGACGCTCTTCGATTGCAACGGAACCTGCGCCTACTGCGCCGCGGCCGGCTCGTCGAGAAGGGACGGTCGCCTCGATCCCGAACGACTGCCACTGCTCTTTGATCGGTTCCGCGCGTGGCTGACGGCATCCCGGGATCGAACTCTCCGGTTCATCTGGTTTGGCGGCGAGCCCCTCCTCATGGGTCAGGGCTTCTACCGTCGCGTTGCCGAGGAGCAGCGGCTCGCGTTTGGCGACGACCTCGGGCGCGTGAAGAACACGCTGCAGACCAACCTCTCGCTGCTCGACGAGTCCTGGATCCCTGTGCTGCGCGAGGTGCTCCGGGGCGAGGCCATCGGCACCTCATACGAGTTCATCGAGGGCGTGCGGGGAATCTGCGGGCCCTCCTCGCTCGCCGACCAGTTCCTGCGCGCGCTCGCCCTCCTGCGCCGCGCGGGCCTCCGCTGGGGGCTCATCTACGTCGTCCACCGGGGCGCGCTGGGCCGGGCAAGAGATGTCTACCACTTCACCCGGAACCTCGGCCCAGAGGGCGGCGTTCGCTTTAATCCTCTCTGTCTCGAAGGCCGCGCGCGCGAGGGGGCGGCCAGCGATCTCCTGCTGCGACCCGAGGAGTACGGTCGCTTTCTCGTTGAGCTGCTCGACGCTTGGGTGGAGAACGGGTGTCGCGGCCGTGTGGCTCCGGTGAGCGAGTGGGTCGAGGCGTTTGGCGACCCGCGGGCGCCGCTCGTCTGCAACAGCGCGGGGCGCTGCGCGGCGACCCACCTGGAGATTGACCCCAACGGCACCGCCTTCCTCTGCAGCCGGGCCTCCGACGCGGGCGAGCACGCGATGGGGAATCTCTTCTCTGATTCCCTCGCCACGATCTTCGAGCACGAGGTCCGGAGGTCAATCGCCTCGCGGACCGATCTCCTGCGTCGCGGGGACTGTTCCGAGTGCAGGTATTTCCGCCTGTGCCACGGCGGTTGCCCAATGGCGTCGTGGCAGTACTACCGCGACTATCAGCAGAGGACGTTCTGGTGCGCGGGCCTGCGCATGATCTTCGGCCGAATCGAGGAACTGTTCGGACATGCCCCGCGCGAGGCCGCCCAATGACCTCGCCCGGCACCGGTGCTCCGGCTGCACTGCGCGTAACCGTCGAGCGCCACCCGGCCTATCCACTATTTAGACGCGTCACGATGGCCATTCCCCCTGAACAGGTGACCCCAGATTTCTGCTACCGACCGGCGGAGCCCATCGCCGTGGTCGTCGATGAGGACCGATTCGTTGAGTCGCCCGCGGCGTTCGACAGCTTCCCGGGAAGGCTGGTCGTGGAGATGAGGCCCGATCCCGGCTTGCGGATCGCTCGCGTCCTTGGCCAACTGACCCGGCTGCGCGCGGTCGCATGCTTCTCGGCCGACCACCTCGGCGACGGGTCCATTCCGATGATGCTGGCCTCAGCGGGGTGTCCGGTCGTGATCGACACCGACGGCGTGGCGCCGGAGGGGGCGTTGCTGGCGCTGGCCGAGTACTTTCTCACCAGCCCGACGCTCCAGGCGCCGATCGAACCGTTCTTCACGATTGCTCGCCACCTCGGGGATGATCGGCGGCGCACCCCGACCCTACGCGATCTCTACCAGGAGACCCTCGGACGCCACTTGTTCATCGATGGGGAGCGCCGGGTCACCATCTCCCGCCGCCTGGGGCAACGAGGCTGGTTCCTGGGATGGCTCGACGCGGGCCTCGCCGCCTGGCGGTCGTCGACGCTCTGGCAACGCCTCGAACAATTCGAACACCGAGTGTTTGCGACAGGGCATCGCTGCGCCTTCTGCCCCCACTTCCGCTGCTGCCGCGGGTTCCTGCGCGCCGGGGAGACGGGGGACGTCTTCTGCTCGCCCTGGGACGAGCTGATGGAGATGCTCCGGCGATCCTACGTGGCCACCCTGCGCGAAGCGGCGCTCCGATCGCCCTGGCCCGCGGTAGGCGCGAGGGATCGAAGGGGCTGACGGGTGGCGAACGTACTTCTCACCTCAATCTGCAACCGTCGGTGCCCCTACTGCTTCGCGCAGCCGGCGATGGCGCAGGCGCGCAGTCAGACCCTGCCCCTGGCCGAACTGGTGCGCATCGCCGACCTCCACGTCGAGGCACGTGCGCCTCGCATCGGCGTCCTCGGTGGAGAGCCGACGCTCCACCCTGACTTCGTCGATCTCCTCCTCTATCTGCTATCGCGCGGGCTGCGCGTGACCGTATTCACTAATGGCCTCGCCTCGGACGACACCATCGCAGCGCTGTCGGCCATCGCGCCCGAGGCGCGGGTAAGATTCGTGGTCAACGTCAACTACCCTGAGATTACACCGACGCCGGAGGCGGCGCGACAACGGGCGTTCCTGCAAGCGGTCGGCCGTCGAGCCGAGCTGGGCCTGAACCTATTTCGCCTCGATCTCGACCCTTCCTTCGTCGCGCGCCTCGGCGAGGAGTGCGCAGCATCGGGACGGGTGCGGCTGGGGCTGGCGTTGCCGGTGGCCGGCACATCGGAGTCCCTGCCGGCCGGCTTCTACCAGGCCGCGGCTCCGCTGGTGGTGAAGCTCGTGCTGGCCTGCTCGGCGAACGGTGGCACCGTGCACTTCGACTGCGGCTTTCCGCGTTGCATGTTCGACGATCGGCAGCTCGCGCAGTTGCGGGAGCACGGAACCACTGCCAGGTTCACCTGCGAGCCCGCGCTCGACATCGCCCCAGGGGGCGAGACCTGGGCATGCTTCCCGCTTCACGAATCGCACCGGATCGGGCTCGCGCCCGGAACCACGCTGGGCGATCTTCGACGGCGTCACCGGGCCGGCATGCAGCGCTCCCGCGAGGAGTCGGGTCGGTGGGGAATCCGTGTCGAGTGTCGCGAGTGCGTCCACCGCGAGGCCCGCCGCTGTGACGGCGGTTGCCTGGCGCTCGCGCTTCGCCTGCTCGCGTAGCGGTGCCGCGAGGTAGACCGCGCCGGTCTTGCTTGTCTCGAATTGGGTGAACCCTTGTGATATTCGATGGGCATGGACAGGAGCCTGGTCGAAGCCAGATGCGCAGGGATAGGCGCCGAGGATGCGCATGTTATTCAGACCGGGCGCCTCAAGCCGTCGCTGCCGCTCGTTCTTCTCCTCGCTGTCGGCGGGGGTTGCTCTCATCTGGCGGTGGGCCCCGTGCCCCCAGGGGTGGCGGAGGCGCCCTATGCAGCGCTCCAGGCCCTCGCCGGGCGTGACCTCCACTGCCCTCTCGAGGATTCGACCTACCAGGGACTCGGCGAGAACCGCCATCTGTTTCGTGGCTGCGGTGCCGAGATGATTCTGCTGCTCTTCGAAGGTGCCGAGGCGGCGGGGTTCGGCTTCCCTCGTGGGTTCATCGAGCCGGCGCCGGCCAACCACTTCGCGAAGACGATTGGTTGCCCTCTGAGGGAGGTCCGCGAGTCGAAGATCGACGTGCAAAACCGCGTCGTCGAAGGCTGCGGGCATCGAGTCAGCTACGGCAACATGTGCGACCCACAGGGCGAATGCCGCACCGGACCGGCCCACTGGTCGGGATGCATCCGCTGCGCCTGGACGCCGCTTCCAGCGGTCGATGGTCCCTGAAGCGCACGGGCCCGGACCACGCGGCAGCCACTCTGACGGGCTCTGTCCGCCGACTAAGAACTGGCGGGTTGGCCAAGTGGAGGTGGATACGACGTTCAAGCGCCATTTCTTCTTCACCGAATGGAATCCCCGCAATTTGTCCGATAAGACTTCCGTTAACTAGACAGAAAGCGGCCCCTCTACCCAGCTCGGCACTTCGGGGCATCGACGAACCTCAGCGGGGCGGCAGCGATCCTTTGGCACAGCTTTCGCTGCGCGAACGCGAAGTCTTCGATCTGATCGTGCGTGGCTTCACCACCAAGAAAGTGGCGCAGTTTGAAGGCAGATGCTAGGGATGTGGCGGTCTCCCAAACAATGTCGGCGGCTTCTCGAACGTTTCGTGCAACTCCACGAATATCGTGCTGAGTTGCACGTCGAACGAAGGTATATGCGAGAGCCTGGCTGGCCCGCTCTACCCCACATACAAATCGGAATTCCAAACAAGCTGCGAAGGATCCGGCGGCTGGGTCTTTGCCAACAATCCGTCGGAGAACTGCTGGAGCGCTTCGCCGCTCTCTACTCTCCACCACGCTCACCGACGAATGTTGGCGATGGTGACGAAGCCACCGATGCCGATAATGCCGCCGTGGCCAATGACGGCGCCGTGACCGACGATGCCACCGATAATGATGATGCCGCCGCTGCCTTGGACGCCGCCCGCGCCTATGGCGCCGCCGTGGTCGATTGCGCCACCGTTGCCCGCGGTGCCGCCGATGCTGGTAATCCCGCCGTGGCCGATGGTGCCACCGATACTTGAGATACCGCCACTGGAGTGAATGCCCCCAGTGCTGGTGACACCGCCGCTGCCACTAACCCCGCCGATTCCAGTCGCACCACCTAGGCCCGTGCTGCCACCGCCGGCATTGACAGCTCCTCCGAAGCCACTCGCTCCACCGCTAGCAGCGTCCCCTGAGATTGCACCGTCGGCGGCGGAATTCCCTCCCTGGCCTGAGCTGCCGCCGCCGGCTCCGCCAGTGCCGCGCCGGCCGACTTCGTTTTCTCTCGACCCGTCGGATGTGGCCACATCCTCACCAACGAACGGCGCATCGGTCTGAGGTAAGTCACTGGGGGCCTTGTCGATGCTGGGTAAGTCCCTCGACGATGTGTCGCGAATGCCTGACACGTCAGAGGCCGGTGGAGCCAAGTCGGATGCATCGCCTGGCTTGGTCTTCGCACCCAGAACACCGTAGTCGAAAGTGCAGGAGCACAGAAGCAGGACTGGCAGAAGCTGACGAATTGGCATCAGAACCTCCACGAGACCTGAACTGCGCTCTCGCGCGAGGTCAGGTAGAAGACGATCCCAGTCCCGACCGCCGCGAGACCGGTCAACCCCCACAGAACGTTGGCGGCGAGAGCGCGCGCTTTCACCTTGTCGACTTCGCCGCTGGGACAGCCGGCGTTCTGCTGACCACAGCTGTTCTTGAGGTCGTTATATTTCGTCGTGGCGGAGACTCCCGCGATGATGGCCCCTCCGGCGAGCGCAGCGGTCACGCCAATGCCCACCCAGCGCAGCGTGCGCAAGGCCGACGGGCTGGAGGCGGGCAGTTCCTGCTTCGGCACGACCAAGGCCACGGACTGCGCGGTGACATCCTGCTTCGGGAGGACAGTAGCGTGCAGGTCCTCACCGGCCGATGGCGGCTGCGTGGCAACATCCGGCTCTTTGGGGACGGTCGGATGCAAGTCCTGACCAACCGGTGGAGGCTCCACGGGCGCACCCTGTTCCTGGGGGGCAACCGTGTGCAGTTCCTGGCCGGCCGATGGTGGCGTCCCGCCCGTTGTTGTCGGCGCGGTGACGCCTGGAAGGGGTTTACCGGCCCCCTGCTCTCCGCTTCCGGCAGCTGTGGTCGCGCTGGCAGCGGGCCTCTGGAGGGGGCCCTGTGGGCTCGTTCCAGCAACGCCATTCTTCTTCGAGGCGGCGAACTCCGATTCAAGCTCCGCAATCCGCTTCTCAACCTCCGAACGATTCGGCGCCTTGGGCGAGGCGTTGAGGTATCGCTTGTAGAGCACGATCGCCTGATCGATTTCGCCCATCTGACGGTGGCACTGCGCGATGTTGTAGAGGAAGGCGGCGTCTGGCTTCGCCAAGTGCGCGGCTTTGAATTCATCCAGGGCCTGGTGGTAGTCGCCAACATCGTAGAAGCGCGTCCCCCGTGAGAAGTGCGCCCTCGCTGCTTCTGCATCATCGTCTACCCCCGCGGCCTTCGCCTCGCCCACCAAGATGAATGTGGCGACGAGCGCGAAAGCCAACGCATGGCGACTCAAGAGCATGTAAATACTGTAACTGTGCCTCGGTCCTGTGGATAGGAACAAGCGCCATTTTGCCTTTGCCGAAATGTGTGCGCCGACTCAAAAACTCGGTGCCGAGTCGCTGGACGGGGGCTCGGACATGGCAATGGACCTAGCCAAGGATACCCCGGACCTGGCGATCGGTCGCCTGCGGCGCCCGCTCGCAGGTGAACGCCAAGGCGGCAGGTTGCGATGACCATGGTGGCCCTTTCCCTTTCTGGAGCTGTAAACCATGACACGATCGCAAAATGGCCGACCTGTTAAACAAGCGCACCGCGTCTCTCGCCCGTCTCGGCTCTCTGATCGACCTTTTCGCCCCCTGCCGTGACCGCGATCGCCCTCATGACGGCTCTCGGCATTTTCGCCGCTGTTTCTGTCTCTCCGAGGCGATCGCGCAAACCCCTGCGAAACAAGGGAATTTCTCGCTGCGGCCTCACCGGCCGCTGCAAGGTCGCGCTGTAAACCAGCGGCGACCAATAGTTCGCGGGCCACGAAAGCGGCTCCCCGAGTGAGATTAGAACAAGTGACCCGTTGGTTAACACCTCGTCGCGTCAATCCTCTGAATCTGCTCGCAGACGCTCTGTGAGCAAACGCAGACCAGTCGGACCGTCGGCTCACGCGCAAGCAGGCCGTACGTATCGTCAAACAGCGCTGGCGAACCGAGCGAGTATACGAGGACCTCAAGGGCGAGCTGGGCCTTGACCATTTCGAGGGATGTCGTTTCCGTGGGTGGCACCACCACGTGTTGGCGCCTGGAGGCGAAAGAGGTCACGGCTTGGGCTGTGGTGCCAGAGATAAATATACCCCACCAGGTGGCGAGAACTAGGCAGGCGAGGATGTGGAGAAAGGGCAAGAGGTGGATCTTCTTTTGTTGCTGACTCATGCGAATCCTTTGCGAGCGATGAGTTTGTCTTCGAGGCGACGATCGGCGTCGCGGCTTTGTTCAAGCTGTCGAGAGATGTCCGAAACGAAGGCACGCGCAGCGGCACCCTTGAATGTCCAAGAGGCTCCGTCGTCAAGGAGGCCGGACTTTTGGGCGAGTTGAAGCTGCGCACGCAGCTGCGAAGGTGATTGCGCCTTGAGATTTTCTGGCGTGAACGGGTTGCGAAGGCCCAGGCTTGCGATGCGCACGGAAAGACGCTCGAGATCCTTCTTGTGCTCGGCGAACGCATCTGGGACACGCACCGGTTTCGTTGTGTCAGCGAGGGCGAGAAGGTGGCCGACGCGGCCGACGCGAACGGCGGCGGCGTACTCGTCGTTGGTGAGCGTGGAGGATTGCCCTTTGCTTTGTTGGAGGACGTGGTCGACGAGGTTCTCTTCTTTGCCAACCCATGGCTTGAGACAGTCGGTAGTTTTGGTGTCCTTGGGGGAAAGTGTCAGGAGGGCGGCGTAGCCGCGGCGGAGGTGATCGGCAGCGCTCGCAACCTCGGGCGTCCGGATGCGCTGACGTGCCTGTTCGAGACGCTGGAGCTCCGGCTGCTGCGTCGGGCGTTGGAGGAATTGGCTTTCCTTCTTCAGATCCGCCAGCGGCTTCTTGACGAAGTTCTCCCGCCACTGCTCGTAGGCTTTCTGGGTCTCGGCACGGCCGGCTTTGCGGATTTGCTGTTGTTGAGCGAGCCGCGCACATCTGACAATGGCCTGGTCGAGGCGCCGCGCCTCGCGCGGCATGGTGACTCGGACAAGCCAAATGACCGGTCGAAGAACGCGCCGGATCTGCGCGAGGCGCTTCTCCTTGGCGTAGAAGAGATCTCTTTCGGCAACCTTCTTAAGCTGCGCAGCAAGCGCGCGCTTTTCGGAGAACTTCCAGAACTGGAGGACGCCGGACGTGATGAGGTAGATCCTTTGGACCTTCGACTTCTGCAGGGCGACGTAGGCACGGATGATCGTTTTTGTCTGGGGAAGGGTCTTTGGCGGCGGTGCAAGGGCGGCCTTTCTCTCGGCGGTCGCACGAATGAGTTGGAGATTTTGGCGGGATGGCTTGCGTGCTTGGGCTCGCGCGAGGATGTTGCTGACTTCCTCGCGTGTGTACCCAAGTCGCTGAATGCGGCGCTGGATGTTGGAGAAGCGCTCGACCTGTGCCCAGAACTCGTCGGGCCGAAGAGGCGCGGTAGTGGGTTTCTCTTCGCGTGCGAGCTTTTGGGCAATGTCGAGACGGACGCGTTGTAGCTCGGGAGTCAGGACACCGTGGTGAGCGGCGAAGTGGACGCGGAAGGCAGGGGAGATCTTCCCTTCGGGGGAGAGATACCCGATGGCCTGAAGCGAGCGGACACGGGTCTCGTAGCGTGCGGCGTAGCGTACTTGTTCGGGGAAGTGCTCCTTGAAGGCTTCGAGATCCCACGAGCTGGTTCCGCGAGCGCCGGAGGCGATCTCGAAGATGCGGTCGTCCATCGCGCTCCAGCGGAAATGTCGCGTTATTGTCTCACCAGACGGAGTGGTCTCTGTAAACGCTGGGCAGATTTGCTTTTCGAGAAGTCGTCGGCTTTCGCGATTGAGGGGCTCCAGACGTGACCCGTCAGGGAGGACGAGAGCGACCGGACTACGGGGTGTCCTTTGTTCGATTCCGAGGTTGAGGCGCTCACGGAACTCCTTGTCGATGCCCTCCTGCCAGCCGAGCTTCATCTCGTTTAGGCGCGCGCGTCCGGTGTTTCCACCGGCCTTGCTGCTGAGAGAAACCGTTCGCCCTGTAGCCACCTTCTCCGCGAACTTTCCGACAAGGACGTGCACGTGGTAGTGGATTTCCCCGACCTGGTTGCGAGTGTGAATCGCAGCAACAGCCGAATACCGCAGACCTGGAAAGGCTCGGTCGAGGGCGGTTTGAACCGCGGCATTGATTGCCGCCTTGGCTTCCTCTCGATGGCCCTCGGCGTAGAGGCTGACCTCCTTGGGAACGGTCAGCGTGATCGACTTGTAGCCAGTCGTGCCGCGGATGTCGTGGTACGGCTGGCACGCGTCCTCGAAGCGATTCGCCAATTGGTTCTCGTCACGCTCGCCCGCGAGTACACCGAAGCCCACGAGTGGGACACGTCCCCCCTCGAGGTCGGTCTTCCACCCGGGATCCATTCTCGCGATGTAGTGGAGTTCAGCGTCGGAGTAACTGGCGTCCCGCCGAGCGTCGTGGCCATCAGTAATGTAGTTCAGGGCCTGGCGTGGCGTGCCCTTCTTGGCCGATCCACGCGTTGCAACCCGTACGTAGTACGTCAAGGCGGCCAGCCTCCCGCCCCGCGAGCAGCTGTGCTGCCGTGGGGCGTTAATACTGTCCACCGCCGAGTTTCGGGGGTGGAAGTAGTATGTTCATGCTCCAACGACTTTCGTTGGGGTTCCGACGCGCAAGCGGCGGGGGGCGCTCCGGGTTTCCCGAGTCGGCGCAACAGCGACGACGACTGTCCGTGGCTCTGGTTTTCGGGAGCGGGCGCAACAGCGGCGGCGACTTTCCGCGGTCTCAGCGGGCGCAACAGCGGCGGCAACTGCCCTTGCCCCAACGACTTTCGTTGGGATTCCGACGCAGAAGCGGCGTTGGGCCCCGAGGGTTTTTGCATGCTTTGGACTCCGTGAAACAGCGCTGGGAGACGCCCCACCAGGGGGCGCCTCCGACTGCGACTTCCTAGGCAGGTGAGGACTGGGGAGCGGGAGCTGGCTCGTCCGATTCATCGACCGTGCTGGTGCGAGGGTCGAGAAGAAGTAGCTCGCGGGCGTGGACGTCCCTGACTGTTCGGCTGACGCCTTTGTCTTCGTACTGGCGTGACTTGATGGCGCCAGATACCAAGATGTGGGAGCCCTTCCGCACGTAGTCGGCGGCTATGTCCGCCAGGCGGTCCCAGAAAACTACGGTGTGCCACTCGGTGCGTTCGTGTCTTTCTCCCGTTTGGGAATCGCGCCACCGTTTGTTGGTTGCGACTGAAAGTCGAACGCGAGAGGTATCGTTGTTGCCACTGCGCTTGGGGTCATGTCCTGCGAAGCCGATGATTTCTACGAAGTTCTTGGTCATGGTCTTTCTCCTTTCTGCCCCGCATCGGGGCACCTCAAGACGCGGGAGCCGGAGCTCCCAAACCCTGCCGCTGCCATTTTTGGCCGGGAACCAAAACTCGAAGAGCGGCCGTAGGCCGAAGCAGAAGCGGCATGGGTGCAGGGCGCGACAAAAAGGCCCCGCGTGGTGCCTGATGCGGAGGAATAAAAGGAGTGGAGGTGACCAAGCAGCTGAGAAGACCGCTGGCTTCGCTTGGATGGTTCCGCACAGTGGCCACAACGATATTCAGTTCGAGCAGCTCGCAACCAACGAACGGTCTGGCCATTAGTCGCCCTGAAGTCGGGAGGAAGACACGAACGCACCGAGTGGAAGTGCGACTACTTACGGGAACGCCCGCAATCAATTAGCCGACGTTTCGGAAGGGCTGACGCTTGGTATTTGCACCTGCGAGTCACCAAGTATTATCGGGCGGCCGAGGGTGTCGGTTCCGCGGTGTCGCGCCTTTTCGACCGGCGGAGTGCAGCTGCGAATTGTGAAGAAACGGCGGGACCGATGGGTCACTCGTCCCGATAAAGGTAGGGATGAACGCTGCCGTGGAGGTCACGGCGGGACTTCCGGTTTGGAAAGGAGACTCGAATGTCGCAAGGCAAAATTGGGCGACCAGGGAAAAAGGAACAGACACGGCCGATGATTTACGAGCGTGCGCGAAGCAGGGTCGCGCGGCAGGTAAGCATGTCGGCAAAGACCGCTGAGAACCTTGATCGCTACGTGATGTGGGCGGCGGGGGAAGTTGGCGCCGAAGAAGACGAGGCGCTGGTGCTCACCGTTGATCAGGCGCTGGAGCGGTTCTTTCAGCGGGACAAGCTGTTTCAGGACACTGTGGGTGGCAAGACGAAAATGGGAAGCGGAACCATGTCCGGGGCGCTCTGGTCCGCAAGCCAGCAAGGTGATTCGCCTGGAACAGGTTCGCCAGCAGCGAGTTCAAGCCGGCGGTTGGTGTAGCGATGAAACGCATAGTTGTTATCGTTGCTTCGCCTTCTTCGAGGCATACGTCGGCTGTCCTGGAGAGGTACAGAACCACTTTCGGCAAGGCTGATCCTGCAGATCGGCGTGGAACGAATGGGCCGGCAAAGGATGTCTTTGACAGGTTTGGGAGGCGGCCGAACTCGCTGACTTGGAGGGCGATGCTCTGGCGGGAAGATGAAAGTCGGGCGGTTCTGAATCCGCTCTTTGACGAAGGACGAGCTTTGCGGGCTGAACAAATTGGCCCCCGGGCCGAGGCCGAAGAAAGCACGTCACTTGTTGTCACGGTGTATCGATTCGAGAGAATTCGGCCCCTCTGGAGAGATTGGCGCGTGCGCAACTGAAGTGCGGACGAAATGCGCAGGAGACTGTATGCGTGATGACACTACGGAACGCGGGGTGGATTCGTTGCATGCCGAACCGAATCGGTCACGAACCCCATCCTCCGTTGATTCGGCAGGCCAGACTGGTGCAGGCACGAGTGCACCCGTGTTTGTGGCCGTTGATCAGCTCGCGATCGAGCTGGGGCTAAACCGAAAGACCCTTTACAACTTCATCCGCGAGGGGCAGCTGCCTGGGGTGCGCCGAATCTGCGGCCGCATCAGGATCCATCGCCCTTCGGTGCTAGAATGGTTTCGGAAAGGCCAAGGTGCCGTCCCGCGCTCAAGGAGCAAATCATGAGCGTGAGACAGCAACGTCGCCGTGACCCCAAGACTGGTAAAGAGACCTTGTTCTGGATCGTAGATCTCAAGATCGAGAAAGCCGGAAGCGCCTCTACGAGAGTGCGCAAGGTTCCCTTGATTCAGACGAAGCGGGGTGCGGAGCAGTGCGAGCGGCAGCTTCTCGGTGAGCTGCTATCTGACAGGCCACGAAAAAAGGAGGTGCCAGCACTTAAACGGGAGAAAGTAGTTCCAACCGTCAAGGTGTTCGAGAAGCAGTTCATGACCAACTATGCCGAGGCGAACAACAAGCCGTCCGAAGTTGAGACGAAGCGGATGATCCTCGACCTACACCTCGTCCCGGTGCTGGGCAACCTTCGTCTTGACGAGGTGGCCCCGCGCCAGATCGAAGAGTACAAGGGCCTGATGTTGAAAGAGGGGCTCTCACCTAAGACCGTCAACAACCATCTCGTCGTTCTGCGGCGCATGCTGGCCGTAGCCGAGGAGTGGGAGCTCATCGATCACGTGCCGAAGTTCAAGTGGCTCAAAGTACCCGAGGCTGAGTTCGATTTTCTCAGCTTTGAAGAATCGGAGAGACTCTTGTCGGCGGGGCAGGGCGAGTGGTTGACGATGATCGCGGTGGCGATGAAGGCAGGACTCCGTCAGGGTGAGATTTTGGCCCTGCGGTGGAGGGACGTGGATTGGGTGGCGGAGAAGATCAACGTAAGGCAGTCCGTGGTGAGGGGGATCGTGGGCGCGCCCAAAGGCTGGCGATCGCGGGAGGTTCCGCTGTCGCCCGAGCTCTTGAGTGCGCTTAAGGGGCATCGGCATTTGCGCGGCGAGCTCGTCTTCTGTGATGAGGACGGGCACATGCTGACGAAGAATGAATGCCGGCGACCGCTTTACGATACTTGCAAGCGAGCGGGACTGCGCGAGATAGGCTGGCATGTGCTCCGGCACAGCTTCGCAAGCCAACTCGTCATGCGTGGGGTGCCGCTTCGGGTGGTGCAAGACCTGCTTGGCCATCGCGACATCAAGACGACCATGCGCTACGCCCATCTGTCACCGCACATGGGTCAGGATGCGGTCGCCCTGCTTGATATTGGCGCGCCGCATGGGGCAACCACAGGGCAACATAGCCAAAGCATGCCGTAACTAATTGAAATTGTTGTGGAGGCGCCGGGTACTGCCCCCGGGTCCGAGAGGTCTCTGTTCCAGCTACTACGTGCGTGTTCGGCGATTTGAGTCTCGCGTTCGGGTTGGCCCACCGACAGGGCGTCCCGCTCGCCAGCCCTCCCTGTTTCTCGCGGCCGCGCCGGAAGACGCTGCCCGGCCGCAAAGCCCACTAAATGGCCACTTCGCTAGGTCGTAGGCAGTCCCTAGAGTCGTGGTCCGGTCCGCTGTTTAGGCGGCCAGAGCGAATGAGTTATCATTCGCGTTTCTTTTTTGCCCGTTTTTACGAGGCCTCGGGCGCCTCGGCACGCAACCAGAACTTCGCTTACTCCCGTCGAAACTGTTTCGCCCCCTTCATTTGTTGTGGGGATCAGTATAACCGCGGCGGTCGAGGTAAGCCATGCGTCCGATTCGGTGTTACGCTGTTTCGCCATGTTCATCGCGCTCGTGGCAGCGGCACCTTCGCTGGCGCTTCTCACCTATTTCTACCTGCGTGACCGCTATGAACGCGAGCCCATCGGCCACGTCGTCGCGGCGTATCTGCTCGGCATGTTCGCCTTGACGGCAGCCCAGGGCGCGACCTTCATGATCTCGGATTGGGTCTCGTCCGACTGGCTGCACACGGGCGGCGAGCCGGCGCGACTCTTCGATGCCTTCGTGCTCGCCGGCATCGTCGAGGAGCTGGCCAAGTGGGTGGTGCTGGTGGCGGCGGTCTATGCCTGGCGCGAGTTCGACGAACCGATGGACGGCCTGCTCTACGGCGTGGCCATCGCGCTCGGCTTTGCCACGCTGGAGAATTTCCTCTTCCTATCGAGCCGCGGCCTGGCCATCGCCTGGCAGCGGGCGATCTTTGCCGTGCCCGCCCATGCGCTCTTCGGCGGCTGCATGGGCTTCTACGTCGGCCGCGCGAAATTCGCGCCGGCCGGCGGCACCCGAGCGCGGCGCTTCTGGCTCTCTCTGGTCTTTTCCTTCGCCGTGCCCGTGGGATTCCATGGCGCGTACGACTTCGCGCTTCTGCACGGTCTTGGTTGGAAGGTGTGGACGGTGGTGACCCTGCTTTCGCTCGCGTTCTGGGTCTTCGTGCTTCGCCGGGTGAAGCGGGCGCAGAAGGCGTCGCCCTACCGGCCGAAGACCATGATGCCCTCCGACTTCAAGGCCCTCAGGCGCGGCCAATAGTGCTAAAATCGCCGCCATGTTGCGGCGAAATGTGCAGTCTATGTTTGGTACAGGGCTCGTCTTCGCGCTTACTCTCGGCGGCGCGGCTTGCGCCAAGAAGCCCGCGCCAGCTCCTGCCGGCAGCCCGGAATTCGATCAGAAATGGGCTGAACTCGCGCAAGCCGGCATCGAGGTTTCCTATATCGAGGACGATCGCGGCGAGGGGCTGATGGGCAATGTCCGTCGCGCGTCTCGGGTCAAGGCCGATCCACCAGCGGTGGCTCCGGCAGAGGCGAACGCGGCCGGTGGGTTGCCCGATCAGCCTCCGGGCGAACAAGTGCAGAAGATCATTCGTGGTAACTTGATGGCGGTTCGCGGCTGCTTCATGAGCATGGCCCGCACCGGTCAGGCGCGCTCGGGCAAGGCCATCGTCAGCTTCACCATCGGGGCCGACGGGCGCCCTGCTGGTCTGCGCGTGGACGCGCCGTCGTTCGCGGACACGCCGCTACCCGGCTGCGTGACCGCCCAGGTTTCCCACTGGGAATTCCCGAAATCGCAAAAAGGCGGCGGCCAGGTCAGCTACCCCTTTGTCTTCGTAGGAAGTTGAAACCAATACAGGAAAAAGGATCGGCATGGCCGATCCTTCTCGTGGTTCACCTTGAGCGCCAGTTACTTGGGCGCGGCGGCGCGGTCTTCAAGGTAGAAGACGGTGATGGCGAGGCAGTGAAAGGCCTCGTCCGAGGACTGCGTCACGATGGTGTCCACCACTTGGCACTGGGGATGCTCGCGGATCCACAGCGTCACCTTCTCGCCCAGGTTCTCGCGCTCCTGGGCCATGGTGGCGGAGAAGATCTTCACTCCATTAAAACGTGCCGTCGTGTGCGTCTGACTTTGGGCCATCGGTTTTGGTTCTTCCTCTCCGGACTTCCTACTGAACTGCTCACGGGATGAAAGCCTAGCCCTCCACCTTGCTCCCGCGGTGCCGGAGCGCCCCGCGTTTGCCCTGACCGACCAGTCATCCCATGCCGTATAGCAGCCCTATCACCCTTTTAACAATCACTACCACTTGAAAAGGTTCCCGGCAACACCGCGGCGTGCGGCACGTCATGCCGTCGTGAGGCCTAGATCCTGCCGCAGGTCGAGGTAGTCAAGCGACAGGGCAAAGGCCAGCAGGTCGTCGAGGGCGGCCGGGCCATCTTCCTCGACCACGGCACGACCAACGCGCAAAAGATCCCCGGATATGAGCAGAGCGAGTCGGGTCGCCACGCGGGCCAGTCCTCGGCCCCAGACGCTGAGGTTCAGATTGTCGTACTTCCGTTTGATGGCGAGCGCGGTCTCCAGAATGCGGGCCTGCGCGGTGGTATCCAGCTCGGCGATGGTCTTGGCGGCAGCGAGGGCCGCTGCGCCTTTCACCGGCCCTGCGGCATTGGCCAGGGCCAGCGCCGCGACGAAATAGGGGCGCATTTGTCCGCCCGAGCGTGCAGATCCCGCGAGGCGGCCAGGAGCGCAAAGGGCCATGGCGCGGCTGAGTCGAAACCCGAGCTCGACCGTGTCCTCGGTTTCGAGCAGAAGCGGGCCGCACAGGAGCGCGGGCGGACGAAGGTCGGCCAGCCGCGCATCCCCACCCAGGACCGGCGCGCTGATGACGGTTTCGGGCACAGGGGTTTGGAAAAGGTCGCACACGTAGCGCAAGACGTCTCGGAATGTCGTGGGTTGCGCGGTGGCTGGCAACGGCGAGTCGGTTTCGAGCAGTCCCAGCTCGTCGCGCGTGAAGGGTTTGAGGACCGAGGTTTCGACCAACAGGGCCGCGAGCTGTTCGAGGTCGCTTTCGTCGGGGCGGTAGCCAGCTTGGGCGAGAAGGTTGGCCGGCAATGGCCCTGGAATCTTGCGTAGGGTTCGGGGGCGCCCTTCTTCGGCCAGCTTGCGCGCCGACGGGTCGGCGACGCCGCGCAGAACCATGGCCGCCGCGGTCACAGCCGCCGCGTCTTTTTGGCCTTGGCTCTGGAACAAGGCCAGCAGCCGGGCGGCGGGCGTGCCGTCGTGGGGATGGAGATGCCATTCCGACGCCAGTGCGTGGGCGGTTTCTCGCCAGCGCGTGGGATCTTCCGAGTTCAGCTCGAGCGACTTGCGTACGCTATCGAGGTGCCTCGGCGCCAAGCGCGCGGCGGTGTCGTAGGCGATACGGGCCGAGTTGCGATCGGCGAGCTCGTTTTCGTAGAGCGCGCCAAGCCCGAGCCAGATGCGCTGGCGCAGGGGCTCGGCACGTTCGCCGAGAGCGGAAACCAATTTGCGCAAGAAGCGTTCGGCCCCGCGTGGATCGGGTTCGGGCAGGCGGCCATAGGCTTCGAGGAGCAAGGCCACGGTGTCCGCCTGCTCGGGCTCGATGGTCAGGCTCTGTTCGAGGTGGCGGCGAGCGGTCCGCGCGTCGTCCTCGGTGGCGGCCAATCGCCCGAGCAAGGCATGGGCCTCCGCCAGATCGGGATCGAGGGCCAGTGCGTGGTGCAGGCGATCGCGGGCATCGCTGGCCTTGCTCGGGCCGTTTGCCACGAACCCGGCCCAACCGAGGTAGGCGTGGTACAGCGCTTGGTCGGGCCGCGCGCTGACCGCTGCCTCGAACTTCGCCAGCGCCTCGTCGAAGCGTTCGGCCTGGAAGAGCTGCATGGCTTCGCCGAAGGCCAGCTCGGCGCCCAGTGGATCGACGGTCCCGCTGCGGGTGGTGACCAGGTGCTGGTCGTAGTCGGTGCGCTCGGCCGGGGCGCACAGAATCCGGCCGGCCTGTGAGATGGCTGCGCGTACGGCATCCAGCCTGGCTCGGTCCGCCGGGGCCAGGTCGGCGGCCGCCACTTCCTTGTCGGAGAAACTGGCCAGCTTTGCGATCACGGCTTCTTCGATTTGGCCGGCCGGCGTCTGCGGCGTGATTCCGAGAATCTCGTAGTGCGACTTGCCGTGAATCATCAGGTACTCGTGCAGCAGGCGCTGGCGCAGGTCCGAGGCCGGCGACGCGACGGCATGCGCTCCCGTGCGGCGCTCGGACTTGGTCGAGTAACCGATGTCGAGGGCGCCCGAGTTCGATTCCTCGGCCGAGCGTGCGTAGCCGGGCTCGGACAGCGGCAGGACATCGCCTTTGCGAATCTCGGTGAAGCTCACGCTGGCCGGATTCTCGACGATGGCCTCGAATCGCTTGTTCAGCTCGGCCCCCAACTTCTCGAGGGAGTACGAAGATTCAAGCGTGGTCGACGAGGACTCGGCTTCGTCCATGGGTTCGCCAAGCGCAGCCAGTCCGGTTTCGAGCAGCGCCTCGACTTCCGCCATGACCACGTGCGCGTCCTCGCGCAAGGACAGGGCGCCGATGGTCGGGGCGTCGGCGACGACATTGGAAATGTCACCACCGAAGGTCTCCTCGAACTCGGCCCGATAGCGGTCGAAGCGCTGCGTTAGTTGCACCGGACAGGCGCCGCTTTGATCGAAGCGGCCGACCAGCGTCTCGGGCGTGGCGCTGCGATAGAGGCCGAGAAAGATCGATTTCGCGACGTCGAGATCGTGCTCGATGACCCGTTCGCCGAAGGTGTCGCCTGGCGTGAAGGAGTAGCTGCCTTCGTCCCAACGCAGACAATCCACGATGCGCTTGCGCGCCTGGGCGGCCAGGCACTGCAAGACCTCCTCGGGCGTAAGCCAGCCAAGCTCGATGATCACCGCCCCCATCTTGTGGCCGCGCTTCTTGGTTTCGGCGAGCAGGAAGGCGAGCTGTCCTTCGTCGACGATGCCCTTGGCACAAAGGAGCGTTCCCAGCGCCTCTTGGCGCAGATTGGAATCGGCCGCGACCACACGCCCGCCGCGAACGTAGAGATCCTTGCGAACCTTGCCGTGCGCGAGGCTGAGCGTGCCCGTGGCGGAGGTTTCGGCTAGGTCGAAGATCAAGCGTGGCACGTGCATTTGTGCCAGCGAGCCGGCGCCGATGGGATTGTCGGCCGAGGGGGGCATCGCGACGACTTCCATCGCCGGACCGCTCGATGAAGGCGGACGTTCTGGGGCCGGTGGTGGCGGTTCCAGTCCGCCCAAGTCGAGGGCGATATCGCGCTTTTCGGTGGGCCGGAATTCCGCCGTCGGATCGGGCATCATGTCTTCGGGTCGATGATGGGGCTGAGGCTTCGGCCCGCCCGTGCTTTCTTGCACAGGCAGCGGCTGGCCGAGACAGGTCAGTATGGTCCGGACCAGGTCGTCGGGTTGCAGGGGTTTAGGCAGAAAGCAAGCCCGCACCTCGTCGCCAAGGCTACTGGCCAGGGTTGGATCCTTGTAGATCCCCGAGGTCACGATGATCGGGACCTCCTGGCCGAACGGGGCTTCGCGAATCGATCGGCAGAGGGAGAAACCGTCCATCGCCGGCATGTACAAATCGGTGATGATGAGATCCGGACGCTCCGACACGAACACGGCCAAACCCTGTTGTCCGCTGGCGGCCTGAACCACGCGCGGCTCGATGCCGGCCAGGCGGATATCGCTACAGATCAGACGTTCCAACCCCTTGCGTGCGATGGGATCGTCTTCAACAACGAGGATCGTCTTTGCCATTACACCGCTGGCGTTCTGCCCATCGTCTGGCGTTCGGATCCGCGACCGTCACGGAAGCGGTGAGTAGCCATCACGCCCATTCTACTTGCGGGTCGGGACGGGCGCCGCGCTCGCTTGCGAACCTTCGAGCGCCGCGAGCGGATCGGCGGTTGCCGCGGGCAAGGCGGCCTTGGCCGCGGGCATGGGGCGCGAGGCCCATCTTGGCCTTCAGCTCGGCCAGGGCGTTGTCTTGGCTGACAGGGCTCGATTCCAGGGCCTTGAATTTCTGTTGCAGGGTATCCCCGGTCAGCTCGTTGCCAAGCTCCGTGTTCGCATCGGCCTCGGCCTCGATCTGATCCACTTTCTGCGACATGCGCTCGAAGGTGTCGAAGGCGCCCGTGTCGGAAAGCCCGCTCATGGTGCCCTGAATGGTCTTCTGGGCCTCGGCCCGCTTTTGGCGGGCGATGAGGATGTTCTTCTTGCGCTTGGCCTCTTCGATCTTGTCGTTTAGGGCGCGCAGCTGATCCTTGAGCTTGTCGACCGCGTCCTTTTGAAGTTGCGCTTGCTTGCCGAATTCGGCGAACTGGCTGTCGTGCTCGGCCTTGCGCTTGAGCGCCTCCTTGGCCAGGCCGTCGTCTTTCGCGCCCACCGCCAGCATGGCCTTGCGCTCCCATTCCTGGGCCAGGTCGCCCTGCTCGTCGCGCTGCTTTTCCAGACGTTTCTGGTCCGCAATCGAGACCGCGACCTGCTTCTTGGCCTCGACCAGCTGGTTTTGCATGTCGAGGACGACCTGATTGAGCATCTTCTCAGGGTCTTCGGCCTTGGAGATGGCGTCGTTGATGTTGGACTTGAACAGGGTGCCGATGCGCGAAAAAATTCCCATGACGGTTTTCCTCTGGTGAAGCTAGGCAGCGGTCCGGAACTTCGACAGCACAGGGTACAGCTTGCTGACAGCCATGCCCATGTCATCGATCACAGCCTGAAATTCGTTGAGATCCATGTTTTCGAGCTCAAGCGCGCTGCCCAGCACGATGGCGTTGCCCTCGATGCCGAAAGCGCAGTGGAAGAGCTCGGTGGTGTTGAGGCGCAGCAGGGTTTCGAAGAGGGCTTCGCGTTTCGCGGTCGGCACTTCCATCATCTTGAGTCGGAACACGACGACTGGGCCAGCCAGGGAAACCAGCAGGTTCTCGATACCGCTGAAATGGAGACGCCAGATGTCTCCGCCCAGATCGTCGTGACCGACGCCCATTTTCAGCAGATACGACTCGATGTCCTCACGCGTTTTCATGCGAAGAATAGCCTTTCCTTTGGCATTCCGACCAAGCCTGCATCCTACGATGGTCTGCGAGCGTAGACGATTCCCGCGTGCTCCACAAACGAGTTTGCCGAGTTCCGTTAGCACGGCGCGCAACATGGCGGCAAGCGTTGGCGAGCGCGCAGGATCTGTGTGCCCGGTGACTCGAAAGTGCGTTGCCACTCACGTTCGTGCCGGATTTCGTTGTAACCTACGTCCACTATTGTGAATATGACCTTCCCACCGGGCTCGACAGGACAGACTGGTTCTTTGCAGGATGTGCTTGCACTAGTTGAAGGAAGTCTGTTCATGTGGTACCCGAGAACGCCATATGTCTTCTGATCCAAGCAGTTTGCCGCGCCACGTCGCTATAATCATGGACGGGAATGGCCGCTGGGCGCAGCTGCGCGGATTGCCCCGTATCGAGGGTCATCGCCGAGGCGCGGTGGCGGTACGCGAGGTCGTGCGAGCGGCCCGCGAAATCGGGGTACGCGCGCTGACCCTGTACGCGTTCTCCGCGCAGAACTGGCTGCGGCCGCCTGACGAAGTGGCCATGCTGATGCAGCTCCTGCGCGACTACGTCATCGACGAACGACCTGAAATCATGGACAACGACATTCGCCTCATCACGATTGGCAATGTCGATCGGCTGCCGAGCTACGTGAGCGAGCCCTTGGAGGCTCTCAAGCAAGACTCGGCGAACAATCGCAAAATGACCCTGTGCCTGGCGCTGTCGTATGGCGGCCGTGAGTCGATTGTAGCGACCACGCGCTCGCTGTGCGACATGGTGAAAGCGGGTGCCCTCAATTCCGAGGACATCGACGAAGAACGCTTCCAGGCCGCGATGCAGACCCACGGACTGCCGCAGCTCGATTTGATGATTCGCACCTCTGGCGAAGAGCGGCTTTCCAACTTCCTTTTGTGGGAATCCGCCTATGCTGAACTCTACTTCACCGAAACCTTCTGGCCGGACTTCGGCAAGGCTGAATTCATACGCGCGCTCGATTCCTACCGCGGACGCGAGCGCAGGTTCGGACGAACGCACGAGCAGCTGCGCAAGATTGGCTAAACCAGACGCGTGGGGAGCCCGCCAGCCTTGCTGGCGGCGCACCATCGCGGGAGGGCTTGGGAACCCTCCCAGGGTTCCCAATACAATCGTCTCGGAGTCGGGTCGGTGAAGGCTGAGCGGAAGAATCTGCTCGTCCGGGTGGCCACCGCCGCGGTGGGGCTGCCGGTCATCGGTGTTTTCGTGTTCTTGCCGGATTCGCGCGGCTTCACCGCGCTCTGCCTTCTCGCCGCGCTCCTGTCTCTCGCGGAATACACCGGGCTGACCATGCCGGGGCGTCCCTGGGCCGAACGCGCGGGCATCGTGCTGCTTGGCTGCGGGCTTTTCCTTGGCCTCACCTTGCGACCGGAGCTGGGTCTGACTTGGATCTTCGGTTCGGTGATGGCGAGCGGGCTTCTGCTCTTGCCGCGAGCGACGGATCTACCCGCAGCCTGGACGCGTCTGGCGTCGGCGGGCTTTGGCGTCTTTTACGTCGGCGGCCTTCTCGCTGCGTTGCCCCTCCTGCATGCCCGCATGGGATCGGAGTGGGTGGCACTCGCCATCGCGGTCACTTTCGGCAACGACACCGGCGCGTATTTTGCGGGCCGCGCCCTGGGCCGCCACAAACTGGCGCCGGCCATTTCGCCGAGCAAGACCATCGAGGGCGCGGTGGGCGGCTTGGCCGCCAGCTTGGCCGTTGTCTTCGCTGCGCGCGCGCTGTTCATGCCCACGCTCGGCCTGCGCGATTGCATGATGATTGGCGTTCCGGCGGCCATCGTCGGGCCGGCTGGAGATTTGGTGGAATCCTTGCTCAAGCGTGCGGCGGGGGCCAAGGACTCGGGTAGGTTGCTGCCCGGCCATGGTGGAATTCTGGATCGGATCGACGCTCTTCTTTTCGTAGGTGCCTATGTATACCTCTATGCCACGCAGCTGCGTTGAAATGGGCACCGCGACCAACTCCCCCAAAACTACACAGCCCCCGTGGAAGACGTCCACGAGGGCTGCGGGGCTACCTAGGCCATGCTGGTTAAGTTTGTCTATCTATGTTAAGCGAATGTCATTGACATTCGCGATTCTAAGCACACCGGCCTGCGCCGGTGCGTGGGAGGATAAGCAACAAATGGAGTTGAAGCCTTGTTGCCTGCCGCCTGACTCAGCAATTCCCATGCCGGAGTCATTCTGGCTCCTCACATGCAAGCTATCCTATGGAGACTTTGGGGATTTCGTGAAAATCCCAGAACCACAACCGCGGTCCTTCGACCCGTCGCCCATGACACACCTGTCAGGGTCTCTGGGGTTGGATCGCAGAAATCTGCAGGGCTAGATGTCCAACACGCTGTTGCTCATCAACGCGGACGGCCCCGAAACGCGCGTTGCGCTGGTTGAAGATGGCCTTCTAGGCGAACTTTACATCGAGCGAAAACAAGAACGGGGTATTGCCGGAAACATCTACAAGGGCCGCGTCGAACGCGTGCTTCCGGGGATGCAAGCGGCCTTTGTCAACATCGGACTTGAGAAGTCGGCGTACCTGCACGTCTCCGACGTGCGCGGCACGCCCGACGATCTCAAGCGATTGGTCTCTTCGAGGGACAGTGCCACGACGGAGAATGGCGAGGACGACGAGCCCGAAGCGACTCCCGGGGGTGCGCGCATCGAAGACCTGCTCAAGGAGGGGCAGGAGATCGTCGTCCAGGTGACCAAGGAACCCATTAGCACCAAGGGCGCAAGAGTTACGCGCTACATCTCGCTACCTGGACGCCACCTGGTGTTCATGCCCACCGTCGAGCACGTCGGCATCTCACGGCGGATCTCGTCGGACAAAGAGCGCCGCCGTTTGCGCGAGCTCATCGACCAGATGCGGCCGCCGGGAACCGGCTTCATCGTACGCACGGTGGCCGAGAACGTGCCCGACAAGGATCTCAAGGCCGACATGGATTTCCTCATCAAGCTCTGGAACAACGTCGTCCAGCGCACGGAAACCGGCCGTTGCCCGTCGCTCATCTACAACGATCTCGATCTGCTGCTGCGCACCGTGCGCGATATGTTCACGCCCGACGTGGACAAGCTCATCATCGATTCGCGTCCGGAATACGACCGCATCAAGAAGTTCATCGCGGCGTTCATGCCCGACTTTCCCGGGCAGATCGAGCTGTACACCAGTGCCGAGCCCATCTTCGACGGCTACGGCATCGAGATCGAAATCGACCGCGCGCTCGAGCGCAAGGTGTGGCTCAAGTCGGGCGGCTACCTCATCGTTGACGAGATGGAGGCGCTGACCGCCATCGACGTCAACACCGGGCGCTTCGTCGGCAAGCGCAACCTGGAAGACACCATCACCCAGACCAACCTGGAAGCCGCACGCGAGGTGGCCGAGCAGCTACGCATTCGCTCCATAGGTGGCATGATCGTCGTCGATTTCATCGACATGGACAGGTCTTCCAATCGCAGCAAGGTTACGCGCGCCTTCAACGATTTCTTGCGCCGGGACAGGTCCAAGGCCGCGGTCACCCGCATTTCGGAGCTGGGCCTTGTCGAGATGACGCGAAAACGGACGCGTGAGTCGCTGCTGCACGACCTGACCGAACCGTGCTCGCATTGCGAGGGCAAGGGATACACAAAGTCCCGGCGCACCGTCGCCTACGGACTTCTGCGCGAGCTGCGCCGCCAGGGCAATCTCATTGAGGGCGACACGGTCCTGGTCGAGGTCAACCCGGAGATCGCCCAAGTTCTTGCTGGCCCGGACCACGTCTATCTTGAGGAAATCGAAAAGCGACTGCAGAAGCGCATCATCGTGAAGGCGCGCGGCACCTTTGCCATCGAGGATTTCGAGCTGCGTTCTCCCGGTCAGAAAGCACTGGAACACAGCGAGGCGGGGCGCGATGGCGACAAGGCAGAGCAACGCCGCAGCCGCCGGCGCAAGAAGATCGGCCCGCCGGCCGAGGTCCAGGCCATGCTCGACGAGGAGGAGCGAAACAGCCTGTCGGCAGACCAAGACTTGGGCGACCCGGAGCCCGACGTGGCCGTGGATGGGGCGGATGGAGACGTTTCGGATGGAGAAGACGCCGGGCAGCTCGCGGCCGAGGCAGCCAATCAAATCCCCGCGGTGCAAGCACCGTCACCGATGCCGGCGTTCGAGACCGAAGCTGCGGAACCGGCACCACTAGCCATGCCCGCCGCCGATGACCCTTCGGGGCTTCCGACGCCTCAACCGGACCAGCCCATCGGGCAAGTCGCGGAAGCTCCACGCAAGAATGAGATCTAGTTCGCCGTCGCTTGCTTGGCGACAAGAATATTCGGGACTTCTGGTGTAGGCTTATATAGCGTAATTGATTACCTTTGTCGACTTGTAGTTACAAAAACTATCAACAGGAAAAGTCAAGTAACTACAAAGTGATAGAATTTTGATCCACAGCCTGGCGGCTGATAGCATTTCGTGAAAAAGGACGCCCGCAATGGGCGATTTTCACAGGATGGCCGAATACGAATCCAGGCTGCCACCAACCAGCCTCGGCGAGACCGAGACTCAGCCGCCACAGCCGGACAACCAACTCGCGTTTGCCTTCGCGGCACGCCAGGCGTGCGAGGCAGACCAGCGTTGCGTTCCCGACTGCTCGCGCCAGGAACTTCGCTCCCGGAACCCGGGCCGCAACCTGCAAGCGCCACGCATGGAGCGCTCGATCGAAGAGCTGCAGCTTGAGCTCGGCGTGCTCAGCCACATGCCGTCGGGAAAGATGCTGGGACTGAAGCTGACCGAGAACCGACACACGATTATCTCGGTCCAGCGCGGTCGCGATTTCTATCGGGTTCGTGTCCACCGTATGTTTGCCGGCGTCGAACCTCGCTTGGTGCGGGCGCTGGCTCGCTACGTCGTTCACAACGATGCGCGTGCGTCGGCCCAACTCAGCGAATTCATCGAACGCAACCAGCACCTCATCCGCAAGCAGCCGCCGCAGACACGACAGATGGTCCTGCGAACCCGCGGTCAGGTTCATGACCTGGCGGCCATTTTCGATCGGCTCAACCGGCGCTACTTCGAGGGCAAACATGAGGCCCGCATCACCTGGGGGCCCATGCGCAAGCGCACGAACCAGCGGTCTATCAAGGTTGGTAGCTACTCGCTGGAGGACCGCCTGATTCGGGTCCATCCCGCGCTCGACCAAGAAATGGTCCCCGCCTATTTTCTCGAATGGATCGTCTTTCACGAGATGTTGCACGGCAAGCACGCGATTCGCGACGTGGGCGGGCGCCGCTGTTTCCATCCGCCCGAGTTCTCGCGCGAGGAGCGCCTATTCCCCAGCTACGGTCGCGCGCGGCTGTGGGAAAAGGCCAACATGGATTGTTTGCTGGGCGGGTAAGCGCTCCTAGCCCTGCCAACTTGGCAAAACTTGCCACGGCTTTGCGCCAGGAACGCGCAAGGTCCGGACGTGGGCGTGGAATTTCCCAGCAGGCAAAGGGCTTTCCTCGTGGAACGATTGATGCTAGGTCCCTCACGACAATGAATACAGTCAGAACATCTAGAAAGGGATCCTCTGGGGATCCCTTTACCCCGCGCAAGGAGTGTCACCGGGCAAAGCCCACGCGCCAAGGCGCTTGCACGCACGCGGCCATGACGCTCGTGCTGGCGCTGGTAGGAGCGAGCGTGGGCTGCGGTCACGGGCGCTATTTGCCGGGAACGACGATCCTCGCCAACGACACCAACCGGGACATCGTCGATACCGTCGAAGAGTACCGGATGAAGCTTACCGAGAAGAACGTCGATGGGATTCTGCTGCTGGCATCGGAGAAGTATTTCGAGGACGGCGGCACGCCCCAGTCCAATGACGATTATGGATATTCCGGATTGGCGAGCATTCTCACCGGACGGCTGCAGCGCGTGGAATCTATCCGCTACGACATCCAGTACAAGAGCATCAAGATCGGCAGCGATGGCCGAGCCGTGGTCGAAGCGTTCCTGAGTGGCGCCTTCGAACTGCAAGGTGAGGTGGGTGAGCGTTACCGCAGGGTGAACGACTTTCACCGCTTCGTCCTCGAGCGTTCGACCACCGGCGGCTCCGCGAAGTGGAAGTTCGTCTCAGGGATGTAGAATGCCCTAAAGCTCGAATACCAGAAGGCGGGTTTCGATTGGGCCGTTGAACAGCCGGTGCGAGATGGCGGGACGACGCTTCAGCACCTTGGCGAAGGCTGGGTTGCCCGAGAGGCAGACCGCGCGCCAACCCGCCATGGCATCGAAGGCACGCGCCACGGCCGCGTAGAGGCGCTCCACGTCGGCGCCGGAAGACGCGGGTTCGAGGCGTTCGCCGTAGGGAGGATTGGTACACAGGGTGCCCGGCGGATCCCGCCGTGTAAGCCCCGCGACGTCGGCCACCTCGAAGGCAATGTCGGCCAAGACGCCGGCTGCCTCGGCATTCTTGCGCGCGGCCGCGATGGCGGTTTTGTCTACGTCGCGGGCCAGGATCGGGCAGGGCGCGGTGGCGAGGATGCCTTCCCGCGCGCTCTTGAGCAACGTCTCCCAAATCTTGCGTTGCTCCGGCGTAACCCAGCGTTCGAAGTTGAACTTGCGGCGCAAGCCAGGGGCGATGTTGCGCGCCGCCAGCGCGTGCTCGATGGCCAAAGTGCCTGATCCGGCCATCGGATCGATGAAGGGTTTGTCGGCGGCCACGCCGCCCAGGCTGAGTACGGCGGCGGCTAGGGATTCCTTGAGCGGGGCGTCCACCATGGCCACCCGGTAGCCTCGACGGTGCAGCGGCTCTCCGGCCAGGTCGACGAAGAGTCGGCCTTCGCTGCCGCGAACGTGCAGAACAACGGAGACATCCGGGTCGCGTGGATTGACGTCGGGCCGTCGGCCGTTGCGATCGCGGATCATGTCCACGATGGCGTCCTTGACCTTGAGCGCGGAAAACCCCGAGTGGCGCAGGTTGGGATTGTCCTGCGTGGTCGCGCTGACCGCGATGGTCATGCCGCGCCCGACGAAGTCGGTCCAGTCCACCGCACGCGTTTCCGCGTAGAGCTGATCGGCGTCTTGCACTTGGAAGGAGGCGACTTCAAGCAGGACACGCATGGCAACGCGAGCGTGCAGGCAGACCTTCATGCCGTCCATGAGCGTGCCCGCGAAGGAAACCCCGCCCGCGGCGCCACGCGGGCCATGGATTCGCAAGGCCACGAGCTCGCGCCGGAGCGCACCCTCGGTTCCCTTGGCGCAGGTGACGAAGAATTGGCAGTTGCGAATGTTCACGATGGATGTCCGGCCGACGCGCCCACCATGCGATCGGCCGTGTGACGAGGCAAGCGCAATCTGAGACTCCCATGCTAGCATTTCGTGCTGTTGTTCCTTGCAACCCACGAAACCAGGAGGAACCATGAAAGCGAAACGAGCTTCGACATCCAGGCATCTCCGGGGCTGGCTCCCTGATCTTCCCGATCGTCGCGACTTTCTCTACGCCGCTCTCCGTCCGGTGGGCTTGCGGCTACCGAAGTCAGTCGATCTGCGCCCCAGCATGTCCCCGGTGGAGAACCAGGGCCAACTTGGTAGCTGCACCGCGAATGCCTTGGCGGGCGCCCTGGAATTCCTAGAAATGAAGAGCGGCCAATCATTCGTCGATCTGAGCCGTTTGTTCATCTACTACAACGAACGCGCCGTCGAGCACACCATCTCAAGCGATTCCGGCGCCACGATCCGTGACGGCATCAAGACCCTGGCCTCACTGGGCGTGTGCCCGGAGAAGGAGTGGCCCTATGTCATCAAGGCTTTTGCCAAGAAGCCTTCGGTCGTTTGTTACAAGGATGCCAAGAAGCACACGATTTCCACCTACCACCGCATCACCTCCCTCAGCGAGATGCGTGCCTGCCTGGCCGAGGGCTATCCCTTCGTCTTCGGTTTTTCGGTCTACGAGAGTTTCGAATCACCGGCGGTGGCTCGCACTGGCGTGCTCAACATGCCCAAGCCGCGCGAACGCCAACTGGGCGGCCACGCCGTGTGCGCGGTGGGCTACGACGACAAGGCCAAACGCTTGCTGGTGCGCAACTCGTGGGGGCCGGGCTGGGGCATGAAGGGGTACTTCACCATGCCCTACGACTACGTCGCCAATCGCAATCTGTCCGACGACTTCTGGACCATCCGTTCCTAGACTCTACAAGTCGCAGGGCGATTCGCAGGGCGATTCTCGCGGAGACCTGCGGATGGGAGTAAAATATCCTGCGGCCGGTCGCCGACGGAGATATCCAACGTGGTATGTAGACCTGGGAAGAGTGCGACACTCGTGGCGCTTGCGACGCTTTTCGCAACCGGGCGAGGATGGGCGCAGACCGACAAACCTCGCTTCGTCATCCTGCTCGATGATTCCACCTCGATGACGCAGAACCCGGCTGGTGTCCAGACCCACGGCGACGGATCGGAGGCCCAGCCGGGTTGCAATATCGACGGCAAGTCCACCGCCGGATGGCCCTACGACGACAGCAAACTGTATCTGGCCAAGGCTGCGGTTATTGACACCATCTCGGCATTTGGCGCCGCGGAATTCGCTCTGGCCACCTACAGCCGAACGCAGCTTGGTCAGGCCTGCAGCACGGACTCGGATTGTACGTCCCTGGTAGCGGGTGCGGTCTGCGTCGACGTGCCCGGCGACAGCACCACGCAGAAGTATTGTGCCTACCATGGCGGCGACAGCTACACGGAGTGTTCCTCGGGGACCGGTTGCGTGAGCTGCGCCAACCCCTCGGACAGCAACGACCTGGTGTTCGACTGGGGCGCATTCGACTGTCTCTACACCAGGTGCAGCTTTGCCCAGGGCTGCGTTGGCGGTCAGGTCATGGTGGGGTTTCCCGCGGCGGGAACCTCGAACCTTCTCGATATCTATCATTGGATCGACGGCAAGGAGGACTTGCCGCCTTTCTCGGCCACGTCGAATCGGGAAATTCGTGCGGTCACCATGACGCCACTGGCCTCGGCCCTCGATTCCGTACGCGCCTGGCTGACCGACGCCAGCAAGACCAACATCGGCGCGGGCGCCGGGTTGCTGTCGAGCACGGCCAGCGCTCGCGATCCGCGCGCCGCATGCCGGCCGTACAACATCATCTTGATTACCGATGGCGAAGACACTTGCAGTCCCAACGCCACGACCGATCCGGTGACCGCGGCGGGCGCCGCCTATGCCGCGGGCATCAACGTGTACGTGGTTGGCTTCGGCACCGGCATCTCCTCGGCGTTGGCGAGCATGGCCATGGCCGGATCGGGACAGACTCAATCTGCCTACTTCGCTTCGAATCGGGCCGACTTGACCGCCAACCTGGGCGACATTCTGCTCAACGCCATTCCCAAGCCCAAGTGCAATTGCGACGCCACTTGCTACGACCAGGCCGCCGCTTTTCCGCTCAAGGGCCAGCCCTGCTCGGTGGGCATCGGCCGCTGCAAACGGCAGGGCGTGTACGCCTGCAACCCCACCGGCGACGGGGTCATGTGCGCGGCTGCGGCAACTTGCGGCGCCACCGCGCTGGTTCCGGGAACCCCTGTGCCCGAGCAATGCGGAACGCTGGCGGGCTGTCAGGCGCCCACGGCCGCCGACTGCGCGGATGAAAACTGCGATGGCAACATCGACGAGGGGCTGTCGTGTGCTTGCGCCTCCAAACCGGAGGTGTGCAACGGTCTTGACGACAACTGCAACGGCATCGTGGACGACATCGCCCAGGTCGCTTGCGGGCTCGACCTCGGCGCGTGCAAGCCAGGCTTGACCGCGTGCGTGTCCGACGGGGCAGGGGGCCAGCAGGTGATTTGCCAAGGCGCGGTCGGACCGACGCCCGAGGTCTGCGATGGCATCGACAACGACTGCGACGGAATCGTCGACGAGTTCGCTCGCTCTTGCTATCCATCGGGGGCCACCGGTTGCACCTACGACGCCACCAGTAAAGCCTGGGCTTGCGTCGGGGCGTGTACCACGGGCATGCAGGTTTGCTCCGCTGGCGCATGGCAGTCCTGTGTTGGCGCAGTCACGCCGGTGGCCGAGATCGCGTGCGACGGGCTCGACAACAACTGCGATGGCCGCGTCGACGAGAACAATCCGCTGGCCACGGACACTTGCTATCCACCAGCGACTGCCGGCTGCGACTTGGCCAGCGGCAAGTGCGTCGGGCAGTGCGCCTTTGGCCACAAGGCTTGCTCTAGCAACAAGATGGACATCACCTGCGCCGGCGCCGTAGTTCCTGTGACTGAATCGTGCAATGGCAAGGACGACGACTGCGATGGCCAGATCGACGAAGACTTTCCAACCCTAGGCCAGCCCTGCAACCAGCAGTCCTGCCAAGGCGCTGGGCAGTTCGTCTGCAACGCGGCCGGAACCGATGTCGAATGCACGGTCACCTCCTCGGGCCCCATGCCCGAGATTTGCGACGGGATCGATAACGATTGCGACGGCCTCATCGACGAACCACCCAGTCCTGGCGAACCCGCCATGCCCGGTGTTGGGATCGTGTGCGGCAGCAACGTGGGAGAGTGCAAGACTGGCGTCTCGACTTGCACCAACGGCAAGATCGTATGCAATGCAGTCGGTCCGTCGCTCGAAATCTGCGACGGGCTCGACAACAACTGCAACGGCAGCATCGACGAAGGGGTCGTGCCCCCAGCGGACAGTTGCAATCCGCCAGGCATGGCCCCTGGTCAGCCCATGGTGGGGGAGTGCCGGCCCGGGACCTTCGCCTGCCGAGGCAGCCTAGGCTGGGCGTGCCAGGGCGGCGTCGGTCCGACTCCCGAGATCTGCGACGGCAAGGACAACGACTGCGACGGGCAGATCGACAACAACGCGAGCTGTGCGGCTGGCTACACCTGCGTGAGCGGTCAATGCGTCCCGACCTGCGTCGAGGGCGGCGAGCAGTATCCATGCCCAGCCGATCGCTTCTGCAAAGCCGGCGCTTGCATCGTCAAGGCTTGCGCACAAAAGCCATGCGCGGCCGGGTATGTCTGCCAGGACGACGGATCCTGTGCGGATCCATGCGCCAAGGCCAACTGCCTTCCCGGCGCGACTTGCGTGAACGGCGTTTGCGTCGACTGCTACTCCAAGGGATGCGCGTCCGGTCTTGTTTGCATCGCACGTCAGTGCGTGGTGGATCCGTGCGCGGACAAGACCTGCGCTGCGGGCCAGTTCTGCAGCGCCGGCGCTTGCGTGCCGAGCTGCGCGGGTGTCACGTGTGGCAAGGGTCAGGTGTGCGCGCAAGGCATCTGCACGAAGGCGCCTTGCCTGCAGAGCTGCGATAGCGATTCGTTTTGTGACGTTGTGACCGGCAGCTGTCGTCCCACACCTTGTTCCGCCAACAACTGCCCGGCGGGCACGGTTTGTCTGAACTCGACAGGGCTGTGCGCCAACAATCCTTGCGAACAGGTTCGCTGCGGCCAAGGTCAGGTTTGTGTGGTGGGCGACGACGGTACGCCTGATTGCTCGATACCGGCAGTCTCCGGCGTCGCCATGCAGACGCAAGCCAAGGGCGGCGGTGCGTTCGGGTGCAGTTGCTCAATCGCGAGCGCGGCGCCCTTCGGATGGCACACTTGGCCGAATGGTTTCGTGGTGCTGATCGCCACCGGGCTGTGGCTGGGACGCCGACGGCGACGCGCTAAGTACAGCTCCCCCGAAGAAGGTGTCCATGATCAGGCGGCAATCTTGGGTGCGGCGGATGCAGCGATGGCGGCGTCGACCTTGGCGAGGATCTTGTTGAAGGATCTGGGCGTCCAGTTGAAGGGATGAGCGCTCGCATTCCACTCGACGATGAAGTGGAGAATCTTGGCCTCAAGTTCGTGCAGGTCGGCGAAGTTGGCCACGACCAGTCGCTTGCGATGGATGATGGAAAACCACTGGGTGCAGATCTTGAATTGACCGAGAAATACAGGGGAATTGGACGGTCGACCGCGTGGCCGGTGACAAAGTATCCGGCAGCGTAATTTGTTGAAAGGGCAGAGCCTGCCGGGGTACTTCGAGATTGTCGAAACCGAAATCCTCGGAGGATGCCCCATGACAGATTCCCAGATTCCCGCACTTGTTGGCAAGCAGACAACGGCCCTCGATGAACTGCGCGCGTTCATGCGTGAACGCCAGGCCGCCCGCACCGGCGACAAGGACTTCGAGACCTTCGAGCGTGAGGCGCGCCGTCGTTTCGCCGCGGCCGAGGCGGAATTCGTAGCCGAGGAATTGGCCCGACTCGACACCGACGCACCCGCAGTCGAAGTGGACGGCGTTCCACACCGACGCGTCCTTCGCTGTTCGCAGACATACATGACGGCCGCCGGGCCTGCCAGCATCGAACGGACGCTGTACTCGACCCGACAGGACGGCGAACGCGCGGTGTGCCCGATGGAGTTGCGTGCCGGTGTTGTCGCCGGTTACTTCACGCCGCTCGCAGCCCAGAATGCGGCGTGGATGGTTGCACACCTCACACCCGGCGAGAGTGAGGAGCTGCTCGTCCGCATGGGCGGCATGTGTCCATCGAAGTCCAGCTTGGACCGGATGGCCAAGGCACTGTCGGCGCGCTGGGAAGCCGAGCGCATCGACTTCGAGAAGCGCCTACGCGACCAAGAGAGCGTGCCCGCGGTTGCCGTGGTCGTCGCCGTCTCCCTCGACGGCGTGTTGATTCCCATGAAGGACGGCCAGCGCGAAAAGAAATGCGCCGCCACCCGCGCCCGGGGCAAACTGGCCAAGGGACCCACCGGCTACAACGAGGCAAGCTGTGGAACGCTGATGTTCTATGACGGAGCTGGCGAGCTGCTGCTAACCAGGCGAATCGCTCGCATGCCAGAAGCCGGCAAGCCCACGCTCAAGGCCAGCCTCACGGCGGAGCTGATGACCATTCTCGCGCGCCGTCCCGACCTTCGCGTCGTCACCATCGCAGACGGAGCCAAAGACAATTGGGCCTTCCTGGGCACCTTGCCGGATGGCTACGCGGGCTATCAGATCGTGGATTTCTTCCATGCCGCCGAGCACCTCGCCGACGCGATGGTCGCCGTGCATGGCGAAGGCACCGTCCGCTTCACACTGGAATTCGAGAAGCATCGCCACATCTTGCGCCACGACACCGATGGCGTGGAGAAAGTCATTCGCCACTTGCGCTACCTGGCCAAGCATCACCGGCGAAATCGCAAGGTGATTTCCGCGCTCGGGTATTTTCGCCACCATCGCCATCGTATGCGCTACGCCAGCTTCGCTCGCCGACATCTCCCCATCGGCTCGGGCATCGTCGAGGCCGCGTGCAAGACGCTGGTCTCACAGAGACTCAAGCGCTCTGGCATGCGCTGGCGCCACGACGGTGGTCAAGCCATTCTCACCTTGCGCGCCTTGGAGCAAAGCGACCGTTTCGATCGTGCCTGGCGCATGCTCGCTGCAACCTACGTCCAGATCGTATCTCTACCCGACAACATCGTCGACATCGCCTCACGCCGCCACCGCTGATGAGCCGTCAGAATGAGAGCTACACCGAAACCACTGCTCGACTTGGTTCATCCAGGAACAGTGCACGGGGGTGAAGTTCATGTGAAAGCGAGGATGCACAGCGAGCCAGGCGCACACCAATTTGCCATGATGGGTGCTGACGTTGTCGCAGATCAGGTGGATGTCGGTAACGGAGCCGGGAGTGTCGCGGTCGATTTTGTCCAGCAGCTCGATAAACTCGACCTGCCGTTTGCGCTTTCTGCAGATGCCGAAGACCTCGCCGGTCCTGGTATCGAAGGCGGCCAGTAGGTTCAGGGCGCCGACACGACGGTACTCGTGCTCGACGCCCACAGGGACACCGTCGGGCTGCGCAGGTCGATTGGGTGCAGTTCGCGGACGCGGCTGAATCGAAGTTTTCTCGTCCAGACTGAGAACCCGTTCATGGGGCAGAAGAGCCCTGGTGTAGAGGTCACACAGGTTGAGAACCGTCGCCCGGAACGCCTCATCCCGCGGGACCTTCGCGCTCAACCAGTAATGCACTCGCCATGGTTTCAGCTTTTGCGATTCGAGGATCCTTTGCACCGATTGGGGCGAGATGGAGTCGACGATACCGTCACGGCACGCGGTGCGCGCCAGCTCCGCACACGTCCATAGGCACAGCGACCGATCGACGTCGTCTGGTAGCTCGCATGCCAGCTTCACCAAGTGCAGCGCGACCTCCGGGGGAAAAACGGGCTGGTCGCCCTGGACGTGGCTCATCAACCAGCCCGCGCAGCCGCTTGCGCTCAAACCGTGCTGCCCATTTCCGCACGATTCGCCGTCCTCGTCCGACCTGGCGGGCGACCGCAGACAGTGTTTTGCCGTCGGCCACAGCCAGCACCACCAGCGCACGCACCACTGCACGGTGTGGCGCGCTGTGTGCGCGCGTGGTCTCTTCCAGCGCGTTTCGCTCCTGTTCGCTTAACTCGATCCGAATCGGTGTCGGTCGTCCACGCATGACACCACCTCATCACCACCACCACTGCAGTCAACTTTTGCCACTTTTCAACCGGCTATCCGGACATGGACACCTTCTTCGGGGGAGCTGTACTTAGGATCCGCTCGAAGACAAATGTGTTGAGCGGACGTGATGGAGCATAGTCCGAACAATCGCCATTTTGCCTTCACCGAATCGCATCTGCAAAATGTCTGATAACCGAGATTAGGCAAACCACATCCGCCTACACACCCAAACTATCCCGATAGCCAGAAACTCTCAGGCGGTCCGAGCTCACCGTGACCGCTATCGCGCGAAGCGCTGGCTTTCACGAGATACACGCCTTCATTCGGTGCTTCAAACGGCGCTTCGGCAAAACGCCGTCGGTTCCTCGCCGTGATCCGTGACGGTCGCGGGGGCGCCAAGATTTTCGCTGAATGGCCTGTCCTGCGCAGTATCATCATGGGGTGGTCCCCGCGGCTTCCGTTTGTCGGCAGTTCCCAGCGCCAGAAAATGGCTGCCTGGAGGTGTTCGAGCGCGAGCTCGACTACATCTTCGGAACTCTGCGACGACTAGGTGCCAACCGAAGCGACATGGATGACCTGCTGCAGGACGTATTCGTTGTCCTTCATACAAATTGGCCAACGCTCGACACGACTCGTTCTCTTCGTCCCTGGCTTTTTGGGGTGGCCTTTCGGGTGGTCCAAACCCGTCGTCGGCAAAGAGCGCGCGAGCTGCCGTTCGAAAGCTTGGACCCGATGGATACGGCAGCCGACCCAGAAGGGCAGGTGCAAGGGCGCGAAACGCTGGCGTTCCTGAAAGCAGCACTGGAGCGAGTACCAGTCGAGAGGAGATCTGTCGTCATGATGCACGACCTGGACGGCACCGATATCGTCGACATCGCTCGCCAGCTATCCATCACGAAATTCGGTGTCTACGCGCGGCTCTACAAGGGCCGCAAGGAGCTGGCTTCGGCCGTGAGCGCGCTTTGGAAAGAGGGGCTGCGGAGATGATGCCCGATGATCCTATGGCCGAGCCTGAATTGAAGGCCTTCCTCCGGCCGCTCGGGACCAGACGGCGCGCGCCATCCGACGTTCGCCAGCGCGCGCTTGCCCACGCGCGTGCGATCGCCACGGCAGGAGGGGAGAATCCGCGTTCGCCGCGCTCTACACCCTCCGCTGTTGTCACCCCACGACACCGCTTGCTTCGGTTGGCTTTGGCATGTTCTGTCCTTGCCATAGGCGGGGTGGCTGCATTCGCCGCTTTTCGCGGTCGGGCTGTTCCGGAGCCCGCGCTCGCTCCGCTTGGAGACACGCAGCCAACGCTGGCCGTCCTGCCGGAGCCGGCTGCGGCTGTTCAGGAGCCACTTCCGTCCCCGACGCAAGCATCTCCGAGGACAATCCCCGGCCGGGACGTCCTGTCGGCCGAGATCGCCCTTCTTCGGCGAGCGCGTGGCGCCTGCGACCGCCGCGAGTTTTCACGCGCCCTGGTGCTCGTCGACGAGCATGCTCGTCGTTTTCCTCAAGGTCACCTGGCCGAGGAGCGCGAGGCCCTGCGGGTACGCTCGCTCGTGAGCTTGGGACGTGCTGCCGAAGCACACCGCGCTGCGGAGGCCTTCGCGATCCGATTCCCGCGTAGCGTTCTTCTCCCCCGAGTGACGGAAAAGTCCGACGCTCCGAAATGACCGGAAGCCAACGCTTTCGGCGATCGAGACGCACTTGCCTACTGGCCGGCTTGGTCGCGTGCGTCTCGTGGCTAGGCCTGCATCCCAAAGAAGCCTGTGCCGAATCGTTCAGTGTGAGCCTCGAATACGCTGCGGCTTCCGGCTGCCCTGACGACGCAACTTTCAAGGGAATGATCAAGGCCGAGCTCGGACACGACCCGTTCCGAGAAGACGCATCAGAGCATGTTCTCGTGCGGATTGAGCGGCGGGGACGTACCGTCGACGGGCGCATCGAATGGCGCGACTCGTCCGGGAAGTGGGTTGGGGATCAAGTTTTCCGGCCAGTCAGCAGAGACTGCGGGCGCATCGCACGTGCGGCGGCTTTTGCGCTGGCGCTCCAGATTCAGCTTCTGGAAAAGCGACTCGCGTCACCCACCCCGATGGCTGCAACTGCTAGCGACATGGGCGCGCACGCGGCCGAGTCACTTGCGCCAAAGCCTGACGGAAACCCGACGGCGACGAATCGCGCGCCATCGACAGAGGAGCGCGAACCGACACCAGACCCTGCATCGTCGCGCACGTCGCCGCCGCCACGGGATCCGTCCCCCTCGTATCCGGCCGCACTGAATGAGCAAACGTCTCAGCACACCTCTGAGCATCTCTCCGCGGCGGCCGGCCCGACATCGCCCGTCCAAGGCCTGCGGCCAGTAGTTGCAGTCGGCGCCGGCTCCGCTGTCGGATTCGGAATGTCTTCGAGCGAGGTTCTCCTTGGACGTCTTTTCGGCAGCCTCGACTGGCGATACCTTTCGATCGAGCTCGCGGTAGAAGCAGATCTGCCAAGCACGACCCGACGCTCGGATGGCGCCGGATTCGAACAACAGCGTCTGCTGGCAGGCGCCGCCACCTGCGTGACGCTCACCCGATGGCGCGCATGCGTCCTCGGCAATCTCGGCGAAGTGAGACTGGTCGGCCAGATCGATCGTCCTGATTCGGCCAGCGTGCCCATTGCCGAAGTCGGGGCTCGCATCGGCGTCGTTCAGCGCCTCGGCGAGCGCTTCTTCGTGGAAGTCCGGGCGGATGGCCTCACGAATTTGAGTCGTTGGACCGCCAGGCTTGACCAGATGCCGGTGTGGACAGCGCCGCGATTCTCCGCCACTCTCGGCGTCGATGTCGGTGTGAGGTTCCGCTGACGCTATTCAGAAGCACACGCCGCAGAAGTCTCAACGGTAGGCCCGCCCTCTTGCTATCATCAGTTTTCATGCGGGTTGCATCTGTCGGATTGGCGCTCACCCTCGCAGCCACAAGCTGCTCGGAGACGCGAGACCTTGGGTCGAGCTCTCCCCACGGACTTCTGCCCGTCGACGAGCGAAACCCGGTCATTCTGTTGAACGACGGGGCTTACGACAATTGGCAGCCCGAGTATGCGATTCTGCTCGCGAGCGGCGGCGGACCAAAGCTCGCGGGGATCGTCGTGAACACGCAATCAGGTTTTCCCGATCTCGACACAAGCGTCGCGGGATGGCAGGCACTTGTCACGGCAGCACGCAAGAGTGGGCTTCGCGACATCCCCGATCCGATCAAGAGCGCCAGCACCGCCCTTGTGCGACCCGCCAACGATGACATCGCGTCCACTATTCCCAACAATTCCGACGGCGCACTTTTCATCAAGAATGAATCGGCCCGCTTAAGCTTGCCCTATCGCCCGCTCGTCGTGGCCACGGGCGGTCGCCTCACCGATATCGCCGACGCCTATCTCATGGACCCGACGGTGGCAGAACGGGTAGTCGTGGTCTCCGCGCTGGGAGAAAAGACGGCTTCGGGCGGTATCATGGACGCGCCGAACGGCCAGCTGGATCCGTGGGCGAGCACCATCGTGGGCGCGCGCTTTCCCTATGTTCAGGTGAGCACTTGGTACGACCAAATGACGGATGTGCCCGCTTCCCGGCTGTCCGACCTGCCGGCCAACGCTTTTGGCGATTGGGTCGCCGCAAAGCAACCCGGAATCTTGGATTGGATAGGAGCCGCCGACCAAGTCTCTATTCAAGCATTCGGAATTCCAGGCTTCGCGATTGCCGTCGAGCGCGTCTCCAGCGCCGGTATCCCCGCCGCTGGGGCGGCCTCGGGGCCCGATCTGGTCCTCGATCCCCAAGGCCAGGGGTGGCTTGTTACGCAGATTGTGGGCGACGTTGCGACCTCTCGCTTCTGGCAGCTACTCGGCGATCCGAAGACCTACAATCCTTGAAGAAAAGCACGGCGCGTTGCGCATGGCCCCCCTCGCTGAACCGGTGCGGTAAGCGCCGTTTTCCTTCCGTCGCATTACAAAAACGGTACGGCCGTGCAGTAGGAGGAATGCGAAGAAGGGAACCCACAATGACCGGCGACCGTCGTCCATGCGCCATGTCTGTTATTCCGTCGCGGCTCCGTCGTCGTGCGGCTTCCATTCTGCTCTCACTGGGAATGGTCTGCATAGCTGGATGTTCCCAGGACAACGCGACTCAGAAGCCACCTAGCGGAGCGGGAGGAGGCGGAGCTTCCGGTTCGTCAAAGGGTGGTGCGAATGGCTCCGGGGGCGCGTCTTCGGCTGGTGGCTCTCGAACGGGCGGGGCAATGACCGACGCCGGTGCGACGGGAGGGGCGCCGGCGGACGCCGCCGTGGGTGGTGCGAATGGCTCCGGGGGCGCGCCTTCGGCTGGTGGCTCTCGAACGGGCGGGGCAATGACCGACGTCGGCGCGACGGGAGGGGCGCCGGCTGACGCCGCCGTGGGTGGTGCGACTGGCGCTGGCGGAACCACGAGCGGAACGGGCGGAACTGCGATGGGCGGCAAGTCGGGTGGAGCTTCGGGGGGCGGTGGATCAACCGGCGGTGGTGGGGCAGGGGGCCGTGCATCGGGCGGCGCGGGGGGAACTGGCACCGTCGTCGGCGATCCCAACGCGATCTATGTGGCCCCCGACGGAGACGATTCGAACCCCGGATCGGTCGACCGTCCCGTTCGCACGCTCGCCAAGGCGCGTGACCTCGTACGACCGAAGACCGCATCGATGGCCGCGGATCTCTCGGTCTATTTGCGGGCAGGGACCTACCCAGTGACCAGCACGGTCACGTTTGCGAATGCCGACTCTGGTCAGAACGGATACTACGTCAAGTACTTGGCCTACCCTGGGGAGCAACCACTGATCACCGGCGGGCAGCCGATCACCGGGTGGAAAGTGTTCGACGCGACCAACAACATCTATTCGGCGAGCGCGGGCACGACGGCTTTCCGCCAGCTCTACGTCAACGGCGTGAAAGCGATCCGTGCGCGGTCTCCCAACCTGGGAACAAAGGGAGAGCAGGTTTTTGCTTACCCAACTGGATATGACACGACGGCGCACAATATCCAGGTTCCGAGCTCGGTCGTATCGAAGTGGAACAACTTCACCAAGGTCGAGATGCACATGATCGTCGATTGGGCCGACAACACGTTGCGACTCGCTTCGTATACCACGACGGGATCAACCGCCTATCTGAAGATCCAAAGCCCTGAGGACGGCATCCTCTACATTCGTCCCAACCCTCCCTCTTTGGAACTCCAAAATGCCCTACTACTTTGAAAACGCGCTCGAGTTTCTCGATCAGGCGGGGGAATGGTATCTGGACGAGACCGCAAACGTGGTCTACTACAAGCCGAGGACGGAAGAGGACATGACCACGGCAACAGTCGTCGCGCCCATGGTCGAAACGCTCGTGAACATTCAGGGAACGAGCACCACCCAGCAAGCGAGCTATCTCTGGTTTCAAGGATTGACGTTCGCGCATTCGACTTGGATGCGTCCGAGCCAATACGGGTTTCTCGATGCGCAGGGCGGAGAATACAACATTACCGCACCGGCGAATAACGCGCAGACCATTGGGAGGCCCGCGTCTGCGCTGACCGTAACCAATGCCAATCATATCCATTTCGAACGCAATATTTTTACGCAAATGGCGGCGACAGGTCTGGACTTTATCTCGGGGACGCACGACGACATGGTCATTGGCAATGTCTTTACCGATATCGGAGGCATTGCCGTCTCGGTTGCCAAGTTCGCGGTTGACGAGAACACGGACTATCACACGGCCTACAATCCGACGGACAAGAATGAGATCTGCACGAACGACACCATCAAGGACAACTACATCCACAACGTGACGACAGAGTTTCAGGGCGCAATCGGCATTGCCGCCGGCTACCCGCGGAATATCGACATAGAGCACAATGAAGTCGCATACGTGAACTACACGGGCATCTCGGTCGGCTATGGCTGGACGAGCGCAACGAATGCGATGAGCAACAACTACATAAACTATAACAACATCCATCACATCGCTCAGATCCTCGGCGATTGCGGAGGTATCTACACACTGTCGAATCAAATGCCCCAGTCACAGATGATCGGCAACTATTTTCACGACTACTCAATGACCCAGTGGGCTGACAATGGAATTCAAAGCATCTACATGGACGAGCAGACCGATGGATTCACGGTCGAACACAATGTTATGGTCAACTGCCCGACCGACGTGCACCAGCATGCCAATGGTTCGCACAACACGATCGAGGACAATGGTACGAATACCACCAACGCATCCCAAACGATGGCGAGTGCCGGGATCGAGGCGACCTATGCCGATATCAAGACATTGAAGATTCCGCCGGCCACCTTCTAAATTATTGGCTAGCTTTCCCCACCGTGATTTCTGCAAGCCCGCCAGCGGCCACAAGCAGTCATCGAAGCTGCCTGACCAACGGCCTCATTCAGTTCGGCTTTAGGACGTTACCGAAAAGCAGAGGATGACCGATGGAAGCGGCTCTGTCCCGATCCTTCCTATGCCGAAATCGGAGAAACCCATGCCACAAAATCGATTCTTTGGCCAGATCACATTCAGCGCACTTGCAATTCTTGGAATCTCTTGCTCGTCCAATGCACACGGGAGAGGAGCCGGTGGCTCAAGTGCCGGACAGGGCGGCTCGACAGCCAAAGGAGGCGCAGGCTTGGGAGGTGTTCTTGGCTCCGGGGGACAGTCGGGCTCCGGCGGAGCCGGTGGAACCGCCGGACGCAATGGCGCGGGCGGCACCAGCGCTGGGAGTGGATCCGGCGGCCAGGGGGGACAGTCGAGCGCGAGCGGCGCGGGCGGCTCGAATTCCGACGGCGGAACGCCGGCCGCTGGGGGCAAGACGGGCTCCGGGGGCACATCCGGGGGCACATCCGGGGGCACATCCGGAGGTACATCCGGAGGTATCGACGCCTCGGCCGGCGGTTCGTGCACAGCCTCGAGCGCTTCGGATCCGTCCACGACATCGATAGCAGGAACCTGGGACTTTACTCCTTCGGGTGGAACCAAGCGGACTATCACAGTCCCGGGCGGCGGCTGGCTCAAACAAGGCATCACTGCACCCAGCGCCACCTATGCTACCCAGATCACGGTCCCAGATTCTGGCGCGGCGCAAACCACATTGATTGAATTCGGCGCAGTCAATTTTCAAGCGACGCTTTCCGTGGACGGTAAAGAGGTCGGAACCAACACGACCTCGTTTACCCCATCGGTTTTCGATGTCACCAAGTTCGTCACGCCGGGCAAGCAGCACGCCGTTTCGGTTCTCGTCAAGGGCGGCGACGCGCTGAAGAGCAACGGGAAGTCGATCGTTGCCAATGCGGCAGGCTGGTCCCACAACGTTCCCCAGGGAATCTTCCGCTCGGCGCTCTTGCATGTCTACCCGGATGTCTACATTAGCGACGCATTCGTAAAGACCAGTGTCACCGACGGCACGCTGACCTATGATGTATCGATCGCGAATACGGGTAGCGCGAGCCAAGACGTGACTCTGTCCAGCTCCCTCAGCTCCTGGGACTGCGACACCTTCGCCTACCCGTCGATTGCAGATGTAACTGTCACTGCGGCGCCCGGCACGACCACGACGAAGACAATTGGCCCCATCAAGTGGGGCCTCGGCACGACCTCGTATTGGTGGCCCAACGTCCCGTACCAGGCCGATTTCAAGGCCCGACTGCACAACTTGAGCCTTGAGTTGGGCAAAGGCGGCAAGGTGATCCAAAGCAAAGTCGTCCGTTTCGGCTTCCGCCAAAGCGAAAGAAAGAGAGCCGATGCTCAGCACGTCTACTACTACTTGAACGGCATTCGCGTGAACTACCGGGGCGACAACCTACAAGGCGCAAACTACGACAGCATCGACAGCAATGGCAAGAGCGACGCCTACGACATGCTCCCGGGCTTTTTGCCGCCCTCCGGGCCAAATCCGGGTTGGCCCCAGGCGGTGCGAAACTACCAAGAGTTGAATTACAATTTCGTTCGCATCCATCAGGAGCTTGCCGCGCCTTATATGCTCGATGTCGCTGACGAGCTCGGGCTCATGCTCATGGGTGAAACTGCCATTCGTGGTAGCAACAATGATCAGGATTTTGTGGCCGGACACGACTCCATGATCGGGCATGCCCAGGCCATGGTACTTCGCGATCGCAACCACCCCTCGATCGTTCGCTGGAGCCAAAGCAACGAGCCAAACAGTAGCAGCACGGATTCGACTCAGTTCGAGACCGAGCTCTTCAATGCGATGACCAAGCTCGATGGTACGCGACCCATCAGCACCGATCCCTACCTCACGGGCTCGAACTATGGATTGCCCAGCCCGGACTTCGCAACCGCGGGCCACTATATCGGCGGCCTCGGCGTGTACACCGAAATGGTGAACGCCAACAACGACAACCCCTACGGCCAGGGCGAGTTTATCTGGGCGAAGGACAGCACCCGTCAAGGATTGACGTGGTTTGGAACGTCGGCGATGGCCATGCGAAGGCAGGACGCCTCGGATATACGGCCTTACACACTGCTTTCAGGCTGGGGCAGTATCATCCCGGGCACCCTAAGAACTACGATGACCATCGAACAAGGCGGAAACCCAGTGTTCGGTGAGGACAATTTGCCCGATCCATGGTCGAATTCCATCATCAGACGCGTCCAACACGGGTTCAGTCCCGTGCTCGTCGCGGACAAGGACTACTGGGAGGCGAACAAAATGTCCAACGCCAACGGAGATTGGCCAGCCTCCGTCCCTAGCATCGCGAAAGGCGCGTCTCGCGCGACGACGCTCCTCATCTTCAATGACACCTTTGCAGGAACTTCCGTCGACATCACCTGGGAGGTTCATGCGGATAGTGCGACTGGGACTGTCGGCGCGACGGGGACACTAACCGCTGATGTTCCGCTCGGCTCCATGGTGACCAAGTCGATAAACATCACAGCTCCTACTTCGGGAACGAAATGCTACCTGGTCCTCCGAGCCCAGAAGAATGGAACGACACTTTTCGAGGAAACCGACGAATCGTTCACGCTGCAGTAGGGCTTTGCCCAACGATTGACATTTGACGCGACTAGCGGATCGGCCTACGGCAGGGTTTGGGGGAATTGTTGGGTGAACGCCGATTGTTGGGCAAAGCCTCACCACGCTGCTGCCGAGCGCTGTCCAGTTTTTGACTGATGCCGCCTTGGTCACCCTTTTGCGGGGAGCTGCACTAGGTGACGAAAGCGCGCGGCAGGGCCAAGGCATATTCGATGGCGGGTTGGATCTTGTCCGGCGCTAGGCCGCGCCAGAAGACGTGCCACTCGGGGAAGCGCACCAGCCCATCGCACTGCTTGGCGTAGAAGGGAACGATGGGGTTGCTCGGGACTGCCCGCCAGAAGAACACGGGAAAGTCGCGCGTGAGCATGGCCCAGATCTCGCCGCCGATGCCTTCGCCCTGGGCCTGGCGATTCACCGCGAACTTGCTGAGATAGGGCGCTATGTCGGTGTTGCCGAAGAGCGCGGCGCCGAGGTAGTTCTCTTCCAGGTACACGTGTTCCGCTTGCGTGACCACCAGACCGCCGTCCTCCATGGCGCCGGGAACCAGGGCGCGGCCGAACGCGGATTCGAGCAACTCGGTTAACCGGCCCCGATCGACGGCTGCGAGGTCGTTGTACTTTTCGATACGCGATCCCTTGCGAATCATGGTGCCAGCGCCGCTGACCGTGAACAGCTCGCGCAGCAGCTGCAGGGGATTGACCACCGCGACGCTCATGCGCTGGGGAAGCTGATCGAGCAGGGTCTTGACGTGGCGAAGGAGCGATTCGTGGCGACGCGGAAGATCGCCGGTGGTAAGTAGGCGATCGTAGTCGGCTGACAGGTTGACCAGGGAAATGCGCGGCGCACCTTCGCGTTCGATGCCCGAGCTGGTGGAGAGAAAGATGACCTTGCGGGTTTCGAGGCCCGCGGCCAGGGTGCGCAGCAGGCGAAAGCGGTCGTCGATGGCCAACTCCTTGGCGGCGTCGAGCGACACGATGGGAATCGTGTTCTCCTCCAGGGTTTGCCTGACGCTGGTTTGAATCTCTTGCGGCAGATCCGTTCCCGAGCCGATGACCTTGGCCGGCACTTCATCCTCGAGCAGCCATTCCAGAATGCGCTGCGATTGCTTGTCGGCATCGCGCGCGTCGAGCAAGCCCACCAGTACCACCGGATAGAGCCCGAGACCGGCCAGGATGCGCAGGTCGAAGTGGAAGGGATCGAGAGCGGCGCGGACGATTTGCGCGTCGGCGGCGATGATGGCGAAGCTTTCCTTGCGCTGCGAGCGGAAGAGCTTGAGGTAGAGATCGACATCGGCCTTTTGGCCGACGCTTTCGAGAAAGCGGTGAATGATATCGGGGTCCATCAGCGAATAACCTGAAGAAAGACTCGCACAGCTTCCTCCAATTCGTCGAGAGCTACGTATTCGTCGGCCTTGTGGGCTTGCTCTATCCGCCCAGGCCCAAGCACCACCGCATCGATGCCCTTTTCCACGAATTGCCCCGCCTCGGTGCCGAAGGGCAGGTCCACGGGGCTGCGCGCGCGGTCGCCCAAGAGTGGTACGAAGCCTGCCACGTCACGCGTCTCGAAAGCAGGATTGCTCGCCACCATCTCCCATTCGGTTGCGAGCGGTGTCGCGGCGATGCGGACCGCATCTCGCGCCCGATCGAGAATGCCTCCGAGGTCGACGCCGGGGGCCAGCCGCATGGAGAAGGTCAGGGTGCTACGCGCGGGAATGATGTTGAAGGCCATGCCTCCGTCGAGCGCGGCGATGTTCATGCACAGGCCGCGCAGGCCCTCGGGGCCGACCTCGCGGCAGCGCACGCCCAGATCGTCGAGGGCGATGGCGGCGCGGGCGAGCGCGGTGAGGGGATTGGGCACGCTCTCGGCCAGCGACGAGTGCCCGCCCGGCGAGGTGGCGCCAATGCGCGCGGCATAGACGCCGCGATGCCGGATGCCGACGCGGCATCCGGTGGGTTCGCACACGACGGCGCGTGCAAGGCCGCGGCAGCGCTCGCTGGCCAAGAAATCGCGGATGGATGCTCCGCCGAGCTCTTCGTCGCCGGAAAACAGCACGGCCAGCCCACTCGGCGACACTCCCGACGCCTTCATTTGGTCGAGCGCCTCGAGGATGGCCGCGATGGCGCCCTTGGTGTCGGCGCTGCCGAGACCGTGCAAGCGACCGCCGTGCTGGACGAGCACGAGCGGATCGGCGCTGTAGCCGGCGTTGGCCGGCACGGTGTCGATGTGCGCATTGAGCAGCAGCGACGGCGACCGCGCACCGAAGCACGCGAAGGTCGAGTAGTGGCCGGCCGTGGAGAAGACCTCAGTGGTGCGCGCGCCCAGCGCGGTCAGCCGACGCGCGAGGTACTCGGCCATGGCGCGCTCGTCGCCGCCGGGGTTGCGCGTGTCGAATGCCACCAACTCGGCAAGGCGGATTTCCAGGCGGCTGCTCGCTTGCATACGCATTTGCATCTACCATGGCCTTGACCGATTTGGCTCCCGGGTTCATGCTTTTCCTTGGACCTTCTGCGCGGTTCGAGACCCGGACGAAGTTTCTTTTCCCTACAAGCATTAAACTGGGAGCCGCCTCTGGCCGATGGAATGAGCACGCCCGCTAGAGTCGGGAAGCCCGATGCGGTCAATTCAAGTGGCTCCCCCCTACCATGGTAGGGGTCAGGACTCATCCGAACGGCCGAGGTGGAAGGTTCATTTTTTCAAGATCGTCTTCGATGCGCATGGCAAAAGCGCTGGCTTTGCACGTGTCAGATGGGAGATGCTGGGCACAAGGTTCCTGCGTAGGACAAGCACCGGAGTGACTGATTGAATTCCTTTGCCTCCTGGCGGCCCACCGAGCTTCCCGACTCCTGGGCACCAACCCACGGCTGGGCGACGGCACGTGTGCTCATACTTGTCGCGATCCTGGTGATCGCGGCTTTTGCATGGATTGAAAGTCCATGGGCCCTGCGCCGTCTCTCGGTCGCCGCGCGGCGGATCGGTCGCCACGTGCTGATCGGCGTGCTGGCCGTCTTGGCGGTTTTCGCGGTGGCAACCTACGTCGACTTCGGCGTCTTTCGCTACGGCACGTATCTGAACGAGTGGGACTTCTACCACTACTACGTCGGCACCAAATACGCCCCAGAGCTGGGCTACACCAACCTGTACGGCGCGACCCTGGCGGCCGATGCGGAAACCGGGCTGCGCTACCACAATCCGCACGGCGAGATCCGCGATCTGGCGACGGCGCAGATTCGTGACGTGGCTTCCGTCGCGGCCGAAGCCGGGCGCTACCGGCAGCGCTTCAGCGAGAATCGCTGGCGCGAGTTCGTCGCGGACATCGCGTGGTTCAAGATGCAGCTACCCGAGAAGCGCTGGAGCCTGGTGCTGGCCGACCATGGCTACAACGGCACGCCCGCGTGGTCGTTCGTGGTGGGCGGCCTATTTTCGCGGCACCTTTCCGTGCGCGAGCCGGTCGGCCGCTGGCTGATGCTCCTCTTCGATCCGCTTCTACTTTTGGCGACGGTGGTGGTGGTGGGCTGGGCGTTCGGCGTGCGAGCCGCGCTCCTGATGGTGGTGTTCGTCGGCACACACTACTTGATGTCCTGGGGGCACTTGAAGGGCGCGCTCCTGCGCACCGATTTCGCCATGTGTTCCGTTCTGGCGGTGTGCTTGGTCAAGAAGGGCCGCTACAAGCTCGCCGGCATTCTGCTCGGATGGGCGACGCTTTCGCGGGTGTTTCCGGCGTTTCTTCTGGTCGGGCCAGTGGTGCTGCTCGTGGGCGAGCTTCTTCGCAGCCGCCAGCTCAACCGTCCGCTTTTGGGCCTGCTGGTGGCGAGCGCCGCAACCATGACGGCGGTCGTGCTGGCCTCGTGCGCCTACTTTGGTGGCACTGGCATCTGGCATGAATGGAGCTCGAAGATCGCGCTGCACTACGCTGGCGGCAGCGATTGGGATCTCGGGTACCGAAACCTCGCAGAGGCGCGTTTTGTCCAAGGCGTTCCCGTGCGCGCGGCCGATCTCGCCGTCGAGGCTGGTCAGCAAACGGCGGACCTGCTCATGCGAGGGGCGGAGTTTGTCGTGCTAGCCTTGCTGGTCGTGCCCGCTCTTGCCTTCATTCGCGCGCTCGAACACCACGAGGCGGTGGCCTTTGGCTTCGTGTTCGTGTTTTTGCTCAGCCTCGCGACCTACTACTACTACTTGATCCTATGCGTGCCCCTGCTGTTCTTTGCGTCCGATTTGGGAAAGCCCCAGCGCGCCCTGGGCGCTGCCTTTATGTTCCTGACAGGCTTGGCCGGCTATGTGCTGTTCGGCGGCTGGCAACCCTTGCGTGCCTCGTGGGTACCGATGCGCGGCTGGCACCAGACCTTCCCGACCTACTATTTCCTCAGTTGCCTCATCGCGGTCACTGCGGCCCAGATGATCGTCATTGCCGCGACCAAGGCGCGCGCCCCAGAACGCGGCAACAGGAGCGAATCAACCGGCGCGTAGTTGAGCGATTGCCTTCTGGAACAGCTCAATGTTGGCAGGCGTGTCCGGTGTCTCCAATGCCTTGGTGGAGGGGATCTTGGTGAGCATAGCCAACTTGACCCGTCCCGCTGTTCCCAGCTCCTTGGTCGCCAGATCGTAGAGTTCCATAATTTTTCTTGCCATGGTGATCTTCCTTTTTCTGCTGTCAGCCAATGGCCTTGGATTGCGCGGCGTTGGAGAGCGCCGTCAATTCTTCGACCGCCGCCAAAACGCCCTTCATGCTCTCGCCGAAATCGCCGATCTCATCGTGGCCGCCGATGTCGATGGCCAGGCCATCAATTTCAGCCTTGGCAAGCCGGTCCGATACGGCTTTTAGCCGTGAGAGGCGCCCAAGGATACTTCGCACAATGATGAGGCCCAGGCCACCGAGGACCAAGAGGAGCACGCCCGCGACCCCAAGCGCGGTCCTGCGTGCCTGCGCAACCTTGGCTTGCTGAGCGGCAACCGATTCCGCTACGTACGCACCCAGTCGCGCGACGACCTTGTCACAAAGATCGGTCGGTGCTCTGTCCTGGCCGCGTACCATTTTGTCAGCGGCCTTGAAATCGAATCCGCTACTCACGTACGCTTGATAGGCTGCTGCGTAGTTGGCGCCCAGCGTCTCGTGGGCGGCCAGAAACTGGGTTACGAGATCCCTTGCCGGCGAGTCCTCAAGTTCGGCCAGCAAGGCCTTCCCATCGGCCTGCGTCGCTGCCTCCCTTTCGTGGAAGTTCTTCGTGTACTTCTCAAGGTCGGCGGGAGTGTATCCTCGCAGTAGAATGTCCTTCCATTCTTGCACCTGCTTCTTGAAGTTGACCTGCATGATGCGCGCCTGGTCCGCTTCCTTGACCGGCTTGGCCAGCAACGCATCGTAGGCGTCCGTTGCGTCATGGGACTGGCGTATCAAGCTCACCGCCAAGCCGGAAAAGAGCAGGACATTTCCCAGTAGTAACAGGGCCAGCTTCTTCGAGATCTTCATGGATCGAACCTCCACCTTGATTTGTCTGCCGTTTGAATGCGGCTTTTTGCAGCAAAAAGGCCACGCCGGGGCAACACGGGTTCCTCCTACAGCACGAGAGATGCCAATCTGGTGGATGGAGGAAGGCAAGAGAACCGCAGGTGTTCTAGCCGCGCGTCTTGGCGCAGGGATTGTCTCGATTCGAGACGGGATGGCACGACCAGAATGAAGAAACCCGCGAAATCGTGGACGATTGCCGCTCGTTCAAGGTGTCACGACGTCACAAAACGCGACACCCCCAAAGTTCGGTCAGGTGCGGCCGAGTGATCTGTCCTGCAGTACCTTGCGAATGAGGCGGGAAAGCGTCGAGGCGGAGACTGGTTTGAAGGCGAAGGCGTCGATGCAGCCCACCTTCGCGGATCGCACGCGCTCGCTGTAGCCGGAGCAGAGGATGATTGGGATGTCGGGCTGGATGGCTCGAATTGCGGCGGCCAGCTCGTCGCCAGTCATCTTGGGCATGGTCATGTCGGTGACCACGACATCGAAGTCAGCGGGCGCCGTCTTGAAGCGCTCCAGCGCCTCAAGGCTGCTCGTCATGGGCGTGACCTTGTAGCCAAGCCGAGCCAGCGAACGGCAAGCGACCTCGACCAGGATGGCTTCGTCATCGACGAAGAGGATGCGCTGGCTTCCCGTCGGTGGAAGCTCTTCCGAAAGATCCTCCGCGGCGGCGGACAGAGTTGCGATAGGGAGAAAGACTTGGAACGTGGTCCCCTGTCCGGACGCACTGGTCACCGACAGGGTGCCACCGCGGTTGTGGACCACCCCATGCACGACGGCGAGTCCCATGCCGGTACCCTCGCCGCACGGCCGCGTGGTGAAGTACGGCTCGAAGATGCGCGCCTTCACCTCTTCGGTCATCCCGCACCCGGTGTCCTTGACCACGAGCCGGACGAAGCGCCCGGGCGAGACGCCGGGGTGATTGGTGGCGAATCCGGCGTCCAACTCCACCTCGTCGAGTCCCACGTCGAGAATGCCGCCGGTTCCATCCATGGCCAGCGAGGCGTTGGTGCACAGATTGACGACCACGCGGTGGATCTCGCCGGGCTCGGCCAACACCAGCGCCTTGGACACCAGGTTGTCGCGGATCTCGACCGTGGCTGGGATCGAGGCGCGCAACAACTTGAGCGCCTCGCGCACGATGAGCTTGACCTGGACAGGCTTGGCATCTTCCTTGGACATGCGACTGAAGGTGAGGATCTGCTTGACCAGGTCGACGGCGCGTCTCGCGGCCTGCCCCAACATCTTCAGGTCGTCGAGCTGCTCCTCGCTCGTGCATTTCAACATGGCCAGATCGTTGCAGCCCAAGATGGCGGACAGGATGTTGTTGAAGTCGTGGGCGATGCCGCCTGCCAGGGTGCCAATGGCTTCCATCTTCTGCGCCTGGCCGAGCCGCGCCTGCAATTGCTGAAACTCCTCTTCCGCGCGTTTGCGCCTGGTGATGTCCCGGTTGAGGGTCAGGACAGACTGCACGGTTCCCGCGGCATCCAGCTCCGGGTACGCGCGCCATTCGTAGACCCGGCGGTCTCCTCTCACGCTGAATACCACCTCGGCTTCGGCGGACACGCCCGTGGCGACCACTTGGCGAATCTTCAATTCGCGCGTGTCGGCTTGTTCCTTGGTGAAGCCAACCTCCTGCATGGCCTTGCCCTTGAAGTCTTCCGGACTGATTGGACTGACTTTGGCAATCGCGGAGTTCACGAACAGATAGCGAACATTCCTGTCAAAGCGCGCGATGACGTCTGGGCTGTTCTCGACCAGGGTTTCGTACCGTCTTGCGCTCGCGAGCAGATCTTCGTCGGCCTCTTTGCGTCGTCGGAGATTTACCAAGATGTGCGAGAAGAAGGTCAAGAGTCGCAGTTCGCGAACGGAATAGGCCTCGTGCACTCTCGCCCAGCTGAAGCCAACGAAGCCAAGGCACTCCCCGGATCGCATGAGGGGCATGGTGAGTCTGCTCTTGACGCCAGCTCGTTCCGCGGTGTTTCGCCGGTTGCCTTCAGGTAAATGCGACACGTCCGGTATGAAGTTCACCTCGCCACGACGATGCGCTTCCACGGCCGGCATCAAGGTCAAAGGCAACGACCGATACAGGTCGGCTTGCGGCGCCAACCCCTCGCGGTACCATTCGTGCGTGATGCTTGCGGTTTCTTCCTTGAAGTCGTAGTCGAAAATGTAGGCGCGATCTGCCTCCACGAGATCCGCCATCTTGCCCAGCGAAACCATGATCTCCGACTCGACGGCATCCACGGGCAGGTCGATACAGGTCGTGGCGATCTCGGTCAACAGGGCATTCAGTCGAAGTTCGAGCTGTAGTTCCTGCTCGGCGCGCTTGCGTTCGGAGATGTCGCGGACCACCACGAGCAGGCGCTCCGTCCCTTCCAGATTGGCAAGCCGCATGCTCACCTCGACCCAGAACAACCTGCCCAAACGATCTTTGGCCCGCCACTCGACAACCTGTGGGCCATCCTTGACCGCCCGGCTCATCCAGGCCTGAACCTCTTGCTGCGTGTACGGCGGAGCCCCCTCGCTTAGATCTTCGACCCGCAGGCGCACAGCTTCTTCCGGGGAATAGCCGTACATCGTGCACATCGTCTGATTGACCTGCAAGATGGCGCCCGTGTCTTTGTCATGAATGAAGAGGGCGTCGTTGATTCCCTGGAAAACCGCGGCCAGGTATTCCGAGGTCCTTTGTTGCACTTCGCTGACGGGCTGGTAGAGGTAGAGATACCAGGCAGTGGCCGTGACCTGGGCGAGCAGCAGCAGCGCCCATGATGTCCACGAAAGGGCGTAGCGCTGAACGTCCACGGTGTAGTGAATGGTTCCGGTCAGATGGAGAGTTGCAACCATGATAAGGCCGAGGACGGCCGCCGCGAGCAGCCAGACCGCTACTCTGCGGCCAAGCAAAATGCTCGAAAAGATGATGATCGCTGGTGTCAGGACGTGCCCCGCGGCCAAGACGCCAAAAGTCGCGGCGCCGGCAAGGACAGCGGCAATCAGCAGGGCGGAGGACGTGCCTGCGATAACCTTGGGGCTAAGCCGCCTTCTAAAGCAGAGCATGGCCAGAAAAATCAAGACCGTCAGTCCATGGATGGCATAGATGGGCCGGAATCCAGTCTGGAAGATGCGGAGCCAGCTTGTTGGAAGGACAATCGCGCAGAAGATCAAAATGGCGGTGGTCTGACGTTTGAAGAGCACCTTCTTCAACCGTTCATCTTGTCGCAGAAAAACATCCGACGCTTCCATGGCCCCCCTCGTTGGATGCGGGGAAAGCCCCGCGGACTCCCTCTGAGCTTGGAATCATACATCCCTCTGCCTTGGGACGGAACTCATGCCGACGCATCTTGTCGCCCTCGGATGAAGACAGCGCCAAGGGGCACATGATCGAGGTACCACTCCTTCAGAGATCCGGGCGAACTGACGACGGATCTTTGGAGAATTATGGACGTCGACAAAGAAGCCGCCGAGCCAAGCAGCGCGAGGCTGGATGCTGCCCAACTTCTGGACGTCGAACGATGGCGAACCCTGGGCACGCTGGTGCCTTCGCTGGTCCACGGTCTTTCAAACCCGAATGGCATCATCCTCTTCAACACCGGCTTGCTGGCCCGGCTGTGGCCCGAGATCGAGGCGGTTCTGGAAATGCACGCCGCCAGCGATCCGGGATTCAAGATTGGCGGCCTAGGCCACGAAGAAATGAAGGGCGAGTTTCGCGCCCTGGTATCCGGCATTCAGGATGCCGCCCAGCGCGTGTGTGAAGCGCTGGCGGGTGTGCGCGACTTCGCACGCGCTCTCGAAGAACCCACCTCCGGCTCCCTCGATCTCAATGATATCGTCCGCACAACCTTGGCCGTCGCACAGCGCCACATCGAGCGCCACACGGAAGACTTCACCGTCGATCTCGCCACCGACCTGCCGGGACTACGTGGATCCCGCGTCGAGATCGGGCAGGCATTGCTCGCTCTTGTCCAGAATGCCTGCGCTTCCCTTCTCGATCGCACCCGCTCAGTTCGCGTGCGAACCGTCGTCGCTACCGACCGCGCGCGGGTCAACTTGATCGTCGAGGATCAGGGACGCGGCCTGCCTGCGGAATGGCTGGGCCGCCTCGGACATGAACCCTACCTCAATGGCGAGAATCGGGCTGGTCTTGGCCTGTGGATCGCCCATCGCATCGCCGGGCTTCACGGCGGCGAACTGTCACTCGTCGCGCGCGAAGGTGGTGGCACGCGCGCGACCCTGGCCCTGCCCGCGGCCCCGCTGGAGCTATTGTGAGCACACTCGCCGAACCTACCGACGCATCGATTCTTCTTGTGGACGACGAGCCCCATTTCGTGCGCTCCGCCAGTCTCGCGCTTCGCATGGCCGGCTTCGCTCAAGTCGACACCTGCGGCGACGGGGCCGAAGCCCTAACCAAGCTGCGCGCGAGTGCTTTCGATCTGGTCTTGCTCGACGTTCAGTTGCCGGGACTATGTGGCGTGGAGGTTCTCGAACGCCTTCACGGCGAGCGTCCGGATGTCACTGTCTGCATGCTCAGTGCCGTGAACGACGTTCCCACGGCCCTACGTTGTGTGCGCGCCGGGGCCTTCGACTATCTGGTCAAACCGGTCAACGATGAACAACTTGTGAGTTGCGTGCGCAAGGCTCTCGGGCATCGCGCTTTGCAAGCAGAGACGATCTTACTCAAGCGCTCGTTGCTGGAGGGTGGGCCGCGCAATCCAGCCATCTTCGATTCCGTCAACACCACCAACGCGGCCTTGTGGAAGATCTTTCAGTACATGGAGATCATCGCGCCCACGGTCCTGCCCGTCATCATCATGGGAGAGACCGGCGTTGGCAAGGAAGGCATGGCGCAGCTCCTCCATCAGCTGTCGGGTCGCACGGGCGCATTTGTCACCATCAACGCCGCGGGAATCGACGACACCGTATTCACCGACACCTTGTTCGGCCATGCACGCGGAGCCTTCACGGGCGCCGACCGGGATCGCAAGGGCCTTATCGAGGAAGCGGCCGGAGGTACCCTGTTCCTCGACGAGATCGGCGATCTGCGCCTGGAATCCCAGGTCAAGCTTCTGCGCCTGCTGCAAGAGGGGACCTTCCATCCCATGGGCTCGGATCGCCAAAGCCGATCCTCCGCGCGCGTGGTCGTGGCAACCAACCGGGATCTCGGTGCGATGATGCGCGACGGAAGTTTCCGGCGCGACCTGTACTACCGGCTGCAATTCCACGAGATCCGCGTGCCTCCCTTGCGCGATCGCATGGACGATCTTCCCTTGCTGGCGCGGGCCCTGACCGACGAGGCGGCGCGGGAGTTCGGCAAACCCCCATTGCACCTGCCGGACCAGCTCTTTTCCTTGCTGGAAAGCTACACCTGGCCTGGCAATATCCGCGAATTGAAGGCGGCCCTGACGGATGCCGTGGGCCGCTCGTCGGGGCCAACCTTGGCACTCGATCCCTTGCGCGAGCGCTTGAATCGGCTGCGCGGCGATCTGCCGATGAAGCTTGTTGATCAAGGCACACACTCTTCCAACGACAAGAGCGTGTCTTTTGCGGGCCCCTTGCCGACCCTGCGCGAGATGGAGGAGCTGCTGATTTGCGAAGCCGTGCGACGGACGGGCGGGAACCGCTCGCAAGCCGCCGACCTCCTGGGCATCGCACGCCAGACCATCATCCGGCGCATTCAGCAGATCGAAGACGAGAAGTCCTGACCGGGTTCATCGTCGTGCGTACCTCCATCTTTGGGGGTGTCGCGCTTTGTGACGTCGTGAAACCCTGAAAGGCCGAGAATAGCCTGCAATCTTGAGGGCTTTTGCGTCTCGGATGTGACCTGCCGTCACGAATCGAGACAATCCCTGCTCTCAAAGTCGCGTGGCAATCGGCTTGTTCTCTCGCCTTCTTCGCGCCGACACCAGGTTGGCATTCCTCCTGCTTTAGGAAGGAACAAGGCAGTATGTACGCGATCGAAAACACCGCCTTCGGATTCAGGTTGACGTTCAGTGGCCGCATGGAGGTCGACGAATTCGAGTGCTGGTTGGTGGACTCTAGCCGAGTGCTTGCTTCGGCCCTTTCGAGATTTGGAGTGCTCAGCGACATGCGTTTCATGGGAACCCTCCTTCCCAAGTGCCAGGACATTCTGATCCGCGGTCAGCGCGCGTTTCGTGCTCGCGGACTGGAACGGTCGGCGGTGGTCGCAAGCAAGGGCTATGTCCTGACCCAGCTAAGAATGATTGCACTGATGAGCGGAACCTACGACGGTGAACGCTACCTGGACGCGACAGCAGGATCGGTTTGGGAATCCGAGGCGCGGGCATGGATTGTTTCCGGCCAGGAGCCAGCCTCGTGCGATTTCCAAGGCGTGAAGGATGTGCCATGAGCGACTTCGTGCTGGAACGTGTAGGCCCAAAGGTCAAGGTGGTGGTCGGCCGTGAACTTTCCGCGTCGGTAGTGCCCAGTCTGTTTGAGCTGCTCAGCGCGATTCAAGACGACGGGGTCAATGACCTGGCCCTGGACTTCTCCCAGACCACGCAGGTGGACGCCGCCGGCATTCACTTGCTCTTGGTCGCGCGCAATAGTTTTTCAGGCGCCAACAGATCCCTAAAGTTGGTTCGTGTTCCGCACGATATCTGGTCACTCCTAGAAACACTTCGACTGAGCGAGCGTCTGCACGCGCAGAAGGAGTAGTCGAGACGCCATTGAAGGAGAATTGAAATGCACAAAATCGAGAAGAAGCCATGGGGCCTTGAGTTGACTTTCGCCGACCTGGTGCCGAAGCAGGAAATGCAAGCTTGGCTGGAGGAGTCCAAGAATGTGCTCAAGACTCTGCAACCGGGTTTTGGTGTATTCGTGGACATGCGCACACTCAAGCCAGTGGCCAAAGATGCCCAGGAGGTGATGCAAGAGGGGCAGAAGCTCTTCAAGGCCAAGGGCATGGCTCGCAGCGTGGTCATCTTGGCGGGCGGCATTGTCACACTTCAATTCAAGCGCATCGCCAAGGAGACAGGAATCTACGAGTGGGAGCGCTACATCGATAGCTCCGCGGTGCCCACCTGGAAGGAGATGGGCATCGCTTGGGTTCGCGACAAGATCGATCCCGACAAATAGGACCTGGTTTGGGGCCGGGACGCTCCTGACGCCCGCTTGGCGCAGCGGGACGCGGACGTCCTCCAGTGCTATCGGCGCCCTGGGCGGTGACAGGGGCATAGCGGATCTGGCCAGGGTGTGCTAATAGGGGGCCTGCCTTCAGCAGAGGCGTGACGCACGTCTCTGCCCGGTGCAACGCATGCTGCTGGATTGGGTCTACGGACTTTTCTCAAATGACCTCGCCATCGATCTTGGAACGGCGACGACGCTGACCTTTGTCCGCGGCAAGGGCATCGTCTCGAACGAGCCCTCGGTGGTCGCGGTTCAGCGCTCGGGCAATGGCACCAAGAAAGTGCTCGCGGTGGGCAAGCAGGCCAAGGAGATGCTGGGCCGCACGCCAGGCAATATCGCGGCTGTTCGTCCGATGAAGGACGGCGTCATCGCCGACTTCGAGGTCACCGAGGCGATGCTTCGCTATTTTATCACCCGCGTTCATAACCGCCAGACCTTGGTTAAGCCACGCATCATCATCGGCGTGCCCTCGGGCATCACCGAGGTGGAAAAGCGCGCCGTGCGCGACTCGGCCTTGGCCGCTGGCGCGCGCGAGGTCTATTTGATCGAAGAGCCCATGGCCGCGGCCATCGGCGCCGGCCTGCCTGTGACCGAGCCGTCGGGCAACATGATCGTCGATATCGGCGGCGGCACCACCGAGGTGGCGGTGATCTCGCTGTCGGGCATCGTGGCCGCGCGTTCGATTCGCATGGCGGGCGACAAGCTGGACGAGGCCGTGGTGGCATACATCCGACGCAAGTACTCTCTGCTCATCGGCGAGCGGACAGCCGAGCTGGTGAAGAAGCAGATTGGAAATGCCTACAAGCTCGACGAAGTCGAGTCCATGGAGATCAAAGGTCGCGACCTCATCGCTGGCGTGCCCAAGACCATCGTGGTCACCAGCGACGAAATCCGCGAAGCCCTGGCCGAGCCTGTGGGCGCCATCGTCGAGGCGGTGAAATCCGTGCTCGAACGCACGCCGCCCGAGCTTGCCGCCGACATCGTCGACCGCGGCATCGTGCTCACCGGCGGCGGCTCGCTCTTGCGCAACCTGGACGTGCTCCTGCGCGAGGAGACCGGTTTACCGGTCATGGTTTCCGACTCGCCCGAGTGCGCGGTGGTGTTGGGCACCGGACGCGCCCTCGATGAGCTCGCCTTGCTCAAGGAAGTCGCCCTGCAATAGCGGCGTTTCCAGTGGATTGCCCGCATGACGGGCCGTAGATTCGCCATTCACGAAGGATGTTTCACACCGGTCACAGGCAGAAAGTCCGCGAGGTCGTGATCGTCACGACGGCCTTCGTCTTGTCGCTCTTCCTGCTTCGGCAAAGCGTGCGTTCGCCCGAATACCTGTCGCCGCTCGACCGCGGCATTCTGACCCTGGTTTCGCCGGTGCAATCGGCCTTCGCCACCCTGGCGCGCAGCATCGGGCACGTGGCTGGCCGCTACGTGGATCTGGTACACGTGCGCGCCGAAAACGAAAAACTGCGCAACGACAACGATCACCTGCGGGCCGAGCTTCTGGAAGCCAAGCGTGGCGCGGCCGAGAGCGTACGCTTTCAGCACCTGCTTGGCCTGCGCAACGCCGTCGCGGCCGAGACACTGGTGGCGCGCGTGATCGCCATCGACGTCTCGCCGTACTTCCGCGTGGCCCGCATCCAGCTCGATCGCGGCGAGAGCCTAGTCCAGCGCGGGATGCCCGTGATTACGCCCGAGGGGGTGGTTGGCCGGATCAATCGGACGTCGGGCGAAACCTCGGACATCATGCTGTCGGTGGATCCGCGCTCGGCCATCGATGTGGTCCTGCCGCGCACCGGTGGTCGCGGCATTCTCAAGGGCAAGCCCGGTGAAAACGGCTACCGCTGCGCCATCGAGTACCTGATGCAAGGCGATCAAGCCAAGGACGGCGACCTTGTGGTCACGAGCGGCCTGGGCGGCTTCCCTCGCGATCTGCCCGTCGGAAAAATCAGCAAGGTCGTGAAGAATTCTGCGGGCCTCACCCAGGACATCGAAATCACGCCCGACGTGGACTTTGCTCGTCTGTCCGAAGTCCTGGTGGTGGTGGCGCCCGCACCGCCCGCCGATCCCGATGCGGGTTCCAAGAAACCCCTGGCGCCCGCCCACGGGCTGGCGGTGTATAGGTAATGCGATCCGTAGCCACACTCGCCGTCGGTCTTCTGCTTCTGCTTCTGCAGTCCACGGTCATGGAATTCGCCCCCGTGCACCTGGTGACGCCCAGCCTCGGGTCTTCTGGTCGTGCTCTACGTGGGCATGGCTCCGCTCAAGTGGTCGCCCGGATCGGCGGTCGTGGTCGGGTTCAGCATGGGCTACCTATTCGATTTGGTATCGGGCGCGCCCAGGGGCGTGCACGCCTTCGTGTTCGTGACCTTGGCGCTCATCGCGCGGGTGCTGGCCTGGCGTCTGGCGGTGCGCGGGATCGTTCTCAAGGCCGCGACCTCGTTCGTGGCCAGCATCATCGCCGCCGTTCTCATCGTGGTCGTGCGCGCCCAGATTAGCCCCGAAAGCGGTTACGGCGGTCTCACCCAGGCGCCGCTCGAAGCCTTGCTCACCGCCGTGGCAGGTCCCCCGGTGCTGTGGCTTTTGGCTCGGCTCGATGGTCGGCTCGATCCAGCCTTGTTGCGGGTCGGGCTTGCTCGCCGCCGCGCGCGTGCGCTTGGCCAGGGAATGCCCCAACGCTGACCCTTACCGACTTTTTCGCCGATGGAAATCGCAGGGCAGGACGCAGAACTTCCTGAGATACGGCATCGCAGCCAGGTGCTGTCGATCATCGTGGCCGTGGTCTTCTTGGCTCTCGGCGTGCGCCTGTTCTATTTGCAAGTCATCGAGGGCGACAATTTCTATCGGATGACCGCCGAGAACATCATTCGCACGGTTGCTTTGCCGGCGACCCGCGGCCAGATCCGAGACCGCAAGGGACGGGTATTTGCCACCATGGTGCCGTCCTACGACGTCGAGGTGCTGCCCTCGCAGATCACGCGCGAATCGTACGATCGCTTGCGTGCCCTGCTGGGGCCAGACGTGGAGCGGATGCTGACCTGGGAAGCCATCCAGGCCGAGGCCACCAAGGGCAAGGATCGCACCCTGGTCGTGGCCGAGAACGTGAGCCGCGAGGTGATGGCCCAGCTCGAAACCTCGCTGGACAAGCCCGGCATTCACGTAGCGGCCGTGCAGCGCCGCCACTATCCGAACGGCACCACCGCCGCCCACGCCATCGGCTACCTCAACGAGGTCTCGGCCGAGGAGCTCAAGACCCGCAAGGACGAAGGTTATCAGGCCGGCGACACCATCGGGCGCACCGGCATCGAACGCCAGTGGGAGCCCTATCTGCGCGGGCAGAAGGGTTTCGAGAAGGTCGTCGTCAACCGGCGCGGCCTGCGCCGCACCGACGTGCGCATCTCCGACCTGGTCACCGACGGTCCGGTCAGCCAGTCGCCCTCGCCGGGCAACAACGTCATCCTCACCCTCGATCTCGATGTCCAGCGCATCGTCGAGCGCGCCCTGCGCTCCGTGCGCTCGGCCGCCGCCGTGGTCGTCGATATCGAGACCGGGCGCATTCTCGCCATTGCCTCCAAGCCCGCCTTCGACCCCAACATGATGTCGGGCGGGCTGTCGCCGGAAAACATCGCCCGCGTGCTCAGCGATCGCCTGCGCCCGTTCCGCGACAAGGCCTTGTCCGATACCTTCAATCCCGGCTCGACCTTCAAGGCCATCACCGCTATGGCCGGACTTGAAGAGAAGGTCATCGTGCCCGAGGACAAGGTCAAGTGCGGCGGCTACATCCAAGTCGGCCGTCGCCGCTTCCGTTGCACCAAGGCGCACAAGACGGTGAACCTGTACGACGCCATCGTGCAGAGCTGCAACGTGTTTTTCTACGACCTGGGTGGCCGTCCCGGCATGATGAACCGCATGGCCAAGTATGCGGCGGACTTCGGGCTGGGCGCACCCACCGGGCTTGGGCTCAACGGCGAGCAGGCCGGATTCATCCCCACCGAGGAATGGCACCGCGCCCGGGCTTTCGACAGACAAGAAGAACGAAGGCTTCGTGGTCGGGCACGCGCTCAACACCGCCATCGGCGAAGGCGCCGTGCGTGTCACCGTCCTGCAGATGGCGCTGCTTTACGCTGCCATTGCCTCGGACGGAAAGCTGTGGCTGCCCCAAATCGTCGACCGGGTCGAATCGCCCTCCGGTCAAATCATCGAAGAGTTCCCGCCGCGCGTGCGGCGCGATGTCTCGGTCTCGCCTGAATCCATGGCCTTCCTGCGGCGGGCGCTCTACGGCGTGGTTTTCGACTCCAAGGGAACGGCCTACAAGGCGCGCCCCAAGCGCATCGAAATCGCCGGCAAGACAGGGACGGCGCAGGTGTTCCAGGGCGGCCGGCGTGGCGGCGACGAACCGCCCTTGCCCTACGAACGCGTGGACCATGCTTGGTTCGCCGGCTTCGCGCCCGCGGCCAAGCCGCGCATCGCCTTCGCGGTTCTGGTCGAGCATGGCGGCCACGGTGGCTCGGTCTCGGCGCCCGTGGCGGTGGAGATCGTCGAGAACTACTTTGACACGGTGGTGCCGCCCGACGAGCGCAACCCGCCGCGCGTTTCCCACCGCGGCGAGCGCCGCCTGAGTGCCACCGCGGACAAGCCCGTGGCCGAGGCGCGCGTCGTCGCCAAGCCCGCGGCGGGCGAAGAAGCACCTGCCGCGACAGAAACCAGTGGAGGCGAGTGATGGCACGATCGGTTTCCTGGCGAAAACTGCGCTTCCGCTTCGACTGGACCCTGACCGTTGCCCTGACCGTGTGTTTTAGTCTAGGCCTGCTCAATCTGTGGAGCGCCGTGCGCGAGCGGCAGTTCAATCTCTTCGCCCAGCAGCTGTCGTGGCTGGCCGGCGGCATTCTCATCTTTCTCGCGGTGGCCAGCTTCGATTACCGCATCATCTCGCGCATCGGCTACATCCTGTACGGCTTCGGCATTGTGCTGCTGGTGGCGGTGCTCGTCCACGGCAAGGTGGTCAGCGGCTCCCGCCGCTGGTTCGACCTGGGCGCCTTTCACCTCCAGCCATCGGAGCTGATGAAGGTCATGACCATCATCGCGCTCGCCAAGTACATCCACGACACGCCTTCGCTCGACGGGCGCACTTTGCGCCACATCCTGGTGCCGCTCTTTCTCGCCGGATTGCCTGTGCTGCTGGTCGCCGCCCAGCCCGACCTCGGCACCGCGCTCATCATCGGGCTCATCTCGGCGACGGTCGTCATCATCGCGCGACTGCGCATGAAGACCCTGGCCGGTATCGTGGTCGCTGGCGCGCTGGCCATCGCGCCGCTGTGGGAATACGCGCTTCACGACTACCAGCGCAACCGCGTGCTGGCCTTCATCAATCCCGCGCTCGACCCGGCCACGGCCTGGCAACCGCGCCAAGCCATGAACGCCGTCGGTTCGGGCCGCTTCATCGGCAAGGGCTTCTTGCAGGGAACGCAGATCCGCCTGCGCTCGCTGCCCGCCTTGTGGACGGACTTTCCCTTCGCCGTGTGGGCCGAGGAATGGGGCTTCATCGGCTGCACTGCGGTTCTGCTCGCCTACGGCCTGCTGGTGCTGTGGGTGCTCAAGATCGGCCGCGAGGCGCGCGATCGCTTCGGCATCACGGTGTGCGTGGGCGTGGCGTCCATGCTGTTCTGGCAGGTCGCCGGTCAACATCGGCATGGTGACCGGGCTTCTGCCCGTGGTCGGCGTGACCTTGCCGCTCATCAGTTACGGCGGCTCCAGTGCGCTCACCGTCATGCTTGCGCTTGGCTTGGTCATGAACGTGTCGGTAAGGCGATTCGCGTATTGACGAGCACATCGCGCGGGCTTCGCCCGCAACCCAAGATGCGCCGTACTAGATCGATTGGGATTTACAAAAGATGGGATGTGATCATTCATTGGCGGCGGAACGAAGATGAAATTTTCTGTCACGTTGGGCAAAGCAGTCGCCTTGATGCTCTCGGTCGCTCTTGGGCTGTGCGGACTGGGCTGTGTGAACTTGGACAAGCCTGCCCTAGTGGCCCAGTGCGCATCCGGCCAGGGCGATCTCTGCAGCGATGAGGGGAAGAAGGATGCCGCACTCACGGATAGTGCCATCGTCAACCCGGACAGCGCCCCGTTTGACCTGAACAGCGACGACAGTTATGCGCCCACGGTCGATACGCAAGCCGCGGCGGATTCTTCGCCGGTCTACGATGCGAGCCCCACCGATCACGCGGACGCGACCCCTCCAAACGGTGTCGATGGCGGTGCAGATGCCGTGCCCGATGGTGCAGATACCTTTTCCGACGGCGCAAGACCGGATGCGCTCATCGCCGAGGTCGCCCCGCTGGATGGAGTCCCGCCCGCGGACCTGCCCGCTGCCGATGTGCCCGAAAATCCCGATGCTCAGGCTGACCTCGCTGTGGCCGACGTCAATACCACGCCGATCGACAGTGGCTCGGTCTCGATCACGACCTTCGCGTCGGGAAAGGGCGTGGGCGTGATGACGGGCTATGGATGGGTCTCGCTGGGTACTGCCGACACGCTCACATCCCCCACGTGCGGCACCCCTCCTGTACTCATCACTGGATCGGCCCTCTGCACGTCGCAACCCAACTGGAACAGCTCGACCGCCCTTTGCATGGTTGGCGTCGTGCCCAAGCTCTCGTCGCCTAGCGACTCCGCCACCAACTGGGGCGTGGAAGTCGGCGTGAACTCCAAGGCACCTCCCGCGGTCCTTGGTAAATCATTCAAGACCATTGCCGTCGGCATTTCGGGCACACCGACAAGCAACCTGCGCATCGTCCTTCACCGCGCCATCGACAGCGATGCCATAAGTTACTGCGCGAGTTGGACGTCCTCCGACACGGCGGTACCGCTAACGTCGTTCAATACGAGCTGCTGGGATGGTACAGGCACGCAGTTTGCCACCGCCGACATCCCCAAGATCGACAAAGTGAGTATTGAGTCCACGCCCTCCACCGAGGCGGATACCGCAGTGAACCTGTGCTTGGACAGCATCACGTTCGGTGACTAGATTGCCGTCGTTCGCAGAGCCAACAGCGTCACTTGACAGCCGCGGGCGCACCAAACTACGCTCCTCAACCTCTACGCATGGTCGCCAAGCTCCTCAAACGTACGTGCGAGTTCCTTTGGCTGCGTGAGGCCAAGCAGAGAGTCGTCGAGCTGCCGCCTGGATTGTTGGCGCGCGTGCGTGTCGAGGTCGAAGCCGCGGTCGATACGATGCAGATGGCCGAGCGAGCCCCCGATCCCAAGCTCCGCGTCGAGACCGCGCGGCGGGCTCTGTCACGGCTCTTCGCTGCTTTCGCAGCATCGCAAGGGGGCGATACTCACAACCTCGAAGCCACGCCGAGCGGAGTGTCCGAGCAAGCCTTGGCCGTCGTCCGGGCGCTTCCTGGAGCGCACCGACACCGCCGAACCATCGAATGGCTCGCGGGCGCGGATCCCGCCGAGCAAGGTGGCGCGACCTACCGTGATCTCGCGCGGCTCTTCGCCTGGGTCGAGAACCGCCTCGACGTGCGTACCCGTCGGGAGCTCATGCTGACCAGCCTGGCCCGATGCTCGGCGGTCGCCCTGGCCCTCTTCGCGCTTTTCTGGCTTCCGCTCGGCGCACACAACGTCGCGCAAGGCAAGCAGGTCACGTCGAGCTCGGTCTGCGGGGCCGTGCCCACGCTCCTGCTCGGAAAAAGACCGCTCTATCGCGCCGTCGACGGCGTCCAGCGCGAGCGGTCGTTTGCCGTGTGCACGGAAAAGGAAGTCCACCCGTGGATCGCCGTGGACCTCGCCAAGCCGTACAAGATCGACGAGGTCGTCGTGTACGGGCGAAACGATTGTTGCTGGGGTGAGGACGATCTGCCGCTGAGCTTGCAGACGTCGCTCGACAACCAGCATTTCGTCACGATCGCCATGAAGACCGAGCCGTTCACGGCCGAGTTTCCCTGGGGGGCCGAGAGCAAGGGCGTTCGCGGGCGCTATGTGCGGCTGATTTCGGAGACACCCGATCCCCGCCAGCTCTTCTTGGGCGAGATTGAAGTCTACGGTCGCTAAAACGCCATGATGCTTCGTCGCTTCGCACTGTCCCCCCTGCAAAAGCTGCTTTACGGCTTGTTTGTCTGCTTCTGCTTGGCCTTTGCCATCGAGCTGTTGCGGCGCGGGCTGCCGGGCTATCTGGCCGTCGACTGGGCCAACTGTCACGAAGGCGACTGGCTTGCCGACTGGAGGGGAGCCCAGCTGTTCCGAATCGGCATGAGCCCCTTTACGCAAGAGGGGCTCAATGCCATGGGGCACGCGAACAATCCTTTTGGCCACGCGCCGCCCGCGCCGTTCGTGTTTCTGCCCTTCACTGATCTTCCGAAGGCGCTGGTCGCCGAAATCGCCGCCCTCTCTGGCTTGATGCTCTTGCCCATCCACATCTATCTGACCGTCAAGGAGCTGAAGTTTCCTGCCCCCGTCGCGACCACCGCTCTTGCCACGGCCGCGGTGGTCTCGACCATGTGGATGCACTACCACTTCGACGCCATCCAGTCTTCGGAGCTCATCGCCTTCCTCTACGTGCTCGCTTGGTGGAGCCTGCGTCGTCGAATGGACGTGCGGGCCGGCCTGCTCATCGGGTTTGCGGCGACGCTGAAGCTGTATCCGGGGCTCATGATCTTCATGCTGCTCGCGGCCCGCCGCTTCCGAGCGTTCCTGGCCGCCTCGGCCGTCTTCGTCGGCGTCGCGCTGTACATGGCGCGCGTCTATGGTATCCACGGCTGGATTCAATTTGCCGCCAACCAGGGGCCTATTGCCCACAACTGGATGGGCAATATGCAGAACACCAGCCTCTACGGTCTCGTCTCGCGCATACTCGCCCCCTTCCATCCGGACACCGTGGATGTCACGCCGAGGTTCAAGGCGATCGCGATCGTCATCTCGATCGTGCTCGTCTCGATTTCGGTCTGGGTCTGCTGGGGCCCCACCAAGCGGGCCAAGAAGGCTGATGCGAGCGCGATCGATCTTCCGTTCGTTCTCTTCTCGCTCCTGTCGGCGTTCCTCAACGCCTGGGCGTGGGAGCACTACTTCTGCCTGATCATCCAGCCGATGTTCGTGCTCCTCGCGGTCTACTGGCGAAGCTTCCACGCGACCCTGCGCGAGTTCTGCGACGACGCATGCTCGACGCGCAAACTGCTCACTGTCGCGGCCGTTTCGGCCTTCGCAATTGGCGTGCTCTTCTTTCTGGCTCGCGTGCTCAGCGTCAACTACTGGACCCGAGAGCAGTTCGCGATCCTGTGGCGCAATCACCACTTGCCGTTTTACTATCAGCAGCTTCACGTGATCCAAGTGGCGACATACAGTCCATGGATCGTCGTGATCGTGCTTAGTTTCGGGGCGCTGTTGCTCTCGTGGCGGCTCAAGCTAGAGGTGAATGCTACGGATTGATGCGGCCGATTCGGTTGGTGCCACCTTCTGTGAACCATAGGTTGCCGTCAGAACCAAGGGTGATGCCTTCTGGATAGCTGTTGGGCGTCGGAAGAGGGAATTCAGTGACTTCCCCTGACTTGGTGATTCTTGCAATGTTGTTTCCGGTCCGCTCGGTGAACCACATATTGCCGTCGGGGCCCTTGACGATTGCGGATGGTTCGCTCGTCGCGGTTGGGATGGGGTATTCCGCCACTTCGCCGGCGATGGTGATAGCTCCGACGACATTTCGGTTGGGCGCCGTAAACCACAGCCTTTGGTCAGGGCCGAGCGCAATGAATTCGGGTGAGGCCATGGCCGTCTTGATGGGGAACCCGGTGGAGGTTCCATCCATGGTCCTGGTGCCGATCTGGGCGTTGCCGTCCGCGTACCAAAGGTTGCCATCGGGCCCCGTGGTGATGCCGTATGGGTTGTCGGCGCCGGAAGAAATCGCATACTCGGTCACCTTTCCCAAGGGCGTGATCTTGCCGATGATGGAAACCGTGTTCTCCGTGAACCAGAGATTGCCGTCAGGTCCTTTGGTGATGGCCGTTGGCGATTCCGAGGGTACCGAGAATTCAGTGATGTCTCCATCAGTCGCACATCGACCGATCTGGCCACTAAATTGTTCCACGAACCAGACGGCTCCGTCTGGACCTGCGGTGATCCGGTTTGCGGAACTGTTCTTCGTTGGGATCTCGAATTCCATGAGAGCTCCCGATGGGGTGATGCGGCCGATTTTGTCGACGTCCCCTTCCGTGACGTAGAGATTGCCATCCGGCCCCGAGGTGATGTCCCAAGGGGGCGTGGTCAGCACGACCACTTCGACAATGCTGTGCATCTCGACGTCGAGGCTGCCGGTTTCCGGTGCGCCAGATTCCTTGGCGTCGGCAAGCGGGACGCTTGTCGCGGAATCGCTCGTGTCGACCGAGGCGTCCGGAACGTCCTCGGCGGCATCGGGTCTTGGGGCCGCGTCCGTGGTGAAAGTGATAGAAACGGATGGCGCATCTAGGCCCTTCTCGCCGTCAGGAATCGCGGGGCTGTCGACTTGGGCTTGTGGGGCATCGGCAAGCGGGACACTTGTCACAGAATCGGTCGTGTCGCCCGAGGCTTGTGGAACGTCCTCGGCGGCATCGGGGCTTGGGGGCACATCCGGGGGCAGGGTGATAGAGGCGTCGAGCCCCGATGGCGCATCCAGGGCTTTCTCGCCGTCAGGAATCGCGGGGCTGTCGACTTGAGATCGTGGGGCATCGGCGCTCGAAGCCACATCGACAGCTGCCGTGTCCTTGGCGTCGCCAGATCGGTCGACTGTGGCGTCGTAGCCTGCGTCGTACCCCATCGGAACACAACGATGGGTGGAATAGTCACAGGTCAGGCCATCCTTGCAGTCAGAATGCTGCCGATCGCAGACGCTCCAGTCACGTTGCACGGGGTTGCAGGCGGAAATCACCAGTGCGCACAAGAGCAGTAGGCGGTTGAAAACCGGGGGCCGGTTCTTGACCACAGACGATCGATTCATCAGAACCTTCCTCCAAGCCGCAGTGACGTCGGTCCGACGGCAACGGCAACGGTCGGCGTCGCGCGAAACTCCCAGACCGCCACAGTGACCGCGCCGGCAAGCAGGGCGGCGCCTCCGGCCACGATACCCCACCCCAGGCGAGCCGTGTCTCGACGAAACACGCAAGGCGGGGTCTCGCCGGCTGTGCACTGTTCGCGGCCATCGACGGCCAGGTAGTAGATGCCGGTGGTCACCGACCCGCCACCCACGATAGCCAGTACCAGCGGGACGGCAAAGATGCGACTGCCCCGGTTCCGCGCGCTTCCTGCTTCGGGCAGGGAGATCGCCTTGGCCGCCGGTTGGACGGCCAGGCTTTGTTCTAGGTGTGATTCCGCAGATTGACCGCACTTGCGATCGAGCTCGATGGCGCGATCGATGGCAAGCTGGCGCGTTTGCTCAACGGCGCTTTCCGCGCTGCTCTTTTCGGTCAACCGCAGATAGCGGCGATACTGGCCGAGCGCCGATACGCAGTCCCCCTTGAGCCGGTACGCCTGCGCGATGTCGTAGATCAGCAGTGGTTCCTGCGACAGCAGGAACGAACGCTCGAAGAGCTCCACGGCCCGGTCATGCTCGCCCTGAGCAAGGTGTTCTTGCGCTTGTTCGAAGAGACGTTCGGCCTCGGATCTCTGCGCATCGGCGCGAGCCGGCAAAGGGCATGCGGTCAGCAGAGCCAGGAATGCGACAGCGGTCAGCCGGATCATCGAGCCTTACCCCCTGGAGCAAACGGATTGAAGATCCGGTCGGCTGGGTCTTTGGCCGCCCGTGCGTGCTCTTTTTCTGCCTCTCCGTTCACCGCCGGATCCGGCCCAGGCGTGGGCAGACTATCGCCCGTCGACGGTTCCGCCGCCGGAGGCACTGGAGGCGCAGTGGCCGCGCTATGCTCGCCAACTGCGCTCGCGACCTTCCTGCGGCTCCTGCCGACGTGTTGCGGTGACGGTGCCACCTGGGGCTGGGCACGGACCTGGACAGCTGCCTTCTCGTTGCCGCGCACGGCCGGCCGGTCGGCCGTGTGTGCACTATCCATTGCATCGACCGGCTGTGGGCTTGGAACCGGTTGCGGGAGGACAGCGGAAGGCGCTGGTGCGATTGCCGGAATCGGTGGAAGGTCTTCCGTCCCTCGGCGTAGCGGGCGGTGCAGCCACAGGGCCGCGATTGTGACCAGAGCGGTCACTGTGCTGGCCCCGAGCGCGACCCGCCATCGCGTCGGGCGGCTGGGTTGCCAGCTCTTCAGCGCCACCAGAATGTCGGGCGCGCGTTGGAATCGCCCGGCCTGGTCGATAGCCAGGCACTTCATGATGGTCTGTGCCCACGCCCGAGTCACAGCTGGGTTGACAGTCGACGGCGAAGCCGGCAGTTGCCGTAGTCGCTCGATCGCCAAGTCGAACGGTGTAGCTCCACGGAACGGCAGCTTGCCGGTTACAACCTCATACATGACCACGCCCAAAGCGTAGATGTCCGACTGCGGCCCGAGTGGTCTGTTCTGCAGCTGCTCTGGCGACATGTACGCGACCGTTCCGACAAGGCCGTAGGTGAGCGAGACGCTGGACAGATCAGGAGCTGGCGCCGCCCTGGCCAACCCAAAGTCCATCAATACCACCCGCTCGCCTGCCTCGGACTGGGCAAGGAACACGTTCTCGCTCTTGAGGTCGCGGTGAATGATTCCAACCCGATGAACCTCGGCCAGACCTGCCACGATCTGCTCGACCAGGGCCCGCGCCTCAGCGTCGCGCATCGGACCCCGCTGGCGCAACCGCTGGCCAAGGGTTTGGCCGGAGAGCAGCTCCATGGTCAGGAAGGGGAGCCTCTCGGTGTCGCGATCGGCTCGGCGAATTTCGTGCACGCCGAAGTCGAAAATACGGCACACATTCGGGTGCGCCACGCGGCGGGCGAGCTGAACCTCGGCCTTCAGTCGGGTCACGGCCTTCGCATCGTCAAGGGCGGTCATGGCTAGAGTCTTCAGCGCCACCAAGTCGCCCAGCTCCTTGTCGCGTGCCTCGTAGACCTCGCCCATGCCGCCCCTGCCTAGGAATCGACGGATCTCATACCGGCCAGCGACAACTGCGCCGATCTTGATGGTGGTTTCGCGGGGGCCCGCGGCGGACGGGGTCCAGACCGCGCTGTCTCGATTTTCCACCGCGCAGGCGACGAGGGTGCGGCATTTCGAGCAATCGTCAATGTGGGCGAGGAAGACAGGGTCTTCTCCTTGCCCGGCCACGTAGGCCAGCACTTCGTTGTCCGTCAGGCAGTCCGACATGGCGTCGGCGCTCGACAGGAGCCGGGCTTTTGCGGATGGACGAGCGGCTTGAGGAGGTTGGGGACGGGGCCATGATTCGCTTGCTCGCGCACGCCCGGAAGGTACTACATGTCACTTCTCTTCCACAACCGGAACAGGGTGTTCTCCTTCCTCCAGGAACGGTCGTTTCGCCGTTTTGTCGCACAAAAGACTCAGACTCGCAGCGATTGCGGCACGATCAGGGCTCAAGAAGGCGGGACAGCGATAGCGCAAGCTCGCGGTTCACGTACAGGACAAGGCTGGCGACCTCGGAAGGCGTGGCGCCGGTCTCGGCCTGCAGGTGATCGCGCACATCTTCGAACAGCCGGGTTCGGATGCTGGCAATCCATCGCGCTACGGTTGCACGGTGAACCCGGTAGATCTCTCCAATGCCCTCGATGTTCAAGCCTTCGACGAAGTGCAGCCGGAGGATGGTCTTGTCCCGAGCGGAGAGTCGCTCGATGGCCGCCCGCAGCTCTCGCTGCACGATGTCGGCGTATCGATCACGAATGGCGTTGAACTCGGGGTTGTCCGTGCCCGCGACCCGTTCCAGAAGCTCGTCGTTTCGGTCAGGCCGAAGATGGCGAGCCTCGGCCGCGACAACATCGAGGGCTAGGCGCACGCAGGCCAGTCGCAGCCATCGGTCAAGCGGCGCCACGCCCGAGTAGCGACCGATCTTTGCTTCAGGACCTATCATTCGGATCCGCAGCTGCTGACGGACCTCATCCACGAGGTCGGGCGGAAGGTGCATCCGACTCAGATACCGATCGACCTGGGTAAGAAATCTTGCATCGAAGTACCCAAGGGCCTCTGGGATCTGCGCCACGCACGCGGCGGCCAAAAATAGATCGGGCCCGTGCCGGCGCGCTGCATCCGCGGAAATGCCACCGCCAGCCAGAAACGCGGCAAGATCGCGTTCACCGAGATCGACGGCAGGCCAGGCGGCGCGGCCTTGGGTCAGCACCAACGACAAGCTGCTTTCTTCGACTTCGGACATGGTTCCAAGGCGGAACCCTAGCGCGCAGCCCCACGAGAATCACGGGGAATCGCAACGCAATGTTTCGTAGGCGTATCGGCAGCGTATCAGCTTGCCTGGCCATGGGACAGCAGGTGTGGCCGCCTCTGCGGACGGGTAACGCCAGGCTACCGCTGGCAAGTGCACAGTTCGACTTTCGAAAGCACCGCGCACTTTTCCTTGCGACAGGATCGACCTGCGGTCGTTCTCCGGGTGGGAGAGTCGTTAGTGTCACCCAAGAACAAGAACAGAAAGAGAAAGGACTACGACATGAGATATTCCAAACTAGGTCTCGCAATTGCAGCGCTTCTTACGTTAACAGTCAGCCGCCAAGCCTCGGCGCAATTTTCGGAATGGCACAACTGCCAGACACCCACGTCGACTGCGAGCCCGGCCTCCAATGAGGTCTACGTCTATGCGGATGGCAATTATGGCGGCCAATGCGCTGCCATGTACATTGGATTCTACCCGTACGCCGGAAACCAGCCAGGCGGCTTCGGTGTCCCCAATGATTCTATTAGCTCATACAAGATTGGCTTTCTTGCCCGGATGCGCGCGTTTGCCGACGGGCCATTCCAGGGTTCCTCCATCATCTTGAGCTCGTCCAGCCCGGTTATGCCAACAGGCTGGAACGACGTCATTTCGTCGATCCGAGTCGAGGATGGCTCGAGATCCGTGAACTGCAACGACCTGAGGGCCGGCGAATTCGCTCTCTTCACAGGAGCCAACCTTACCGGCGATTGCGTCGTCTACAAATATCCTACAATTGATGGCGGGAGTGTGTCATTTCAAGATCCAGCACACATGGGGATCGCGAACGATTACATAAAGTCCGTCAATGGTGGGCCCCAGATTTCTTCGCCTCAGTGTTATGGCTACCCGTTCTTGGGTTCGATATCCCTCTTTCAAAATAGCAACTTCAGTGGAACAAATGTGTTATACTGGAATAACAACAGGTATAACGATCTGGGTGGCTTCGACAATGCCACATCGAGCTTCCGCGCAAGTACAGCCTGCAACTGGCCCATCTACTAATTCCCTGGGAGTTGATCGAGTGTTGTTCCGACCTGCTTGATTTACCTCGGCAACACATCAAATTCGCGAAGCCACGGGCGACGACAACGATTCTCGCCCGTGGCACACTAGGGCGCTGCGAACGCCTAGTTGAAAGAGCCAGGAGATTATTATGCGTCTAGGTCACGCCATATTGACAGTGCTTCTTCTTGGAATTGCCTCGACCTTGGGGATGTTCGTGCTTAGTCTAAGAAGTTCCCGTGTCCAAAGGCGACCAGAGGAAGGGGCTACGACATCGAAGATAGAGGGCGAGTCGGTTGAAGGACGAGCTTCTCTCGGTGATCTGTCAACTTGGCCTAGCTCCGTGCCAAAGCTCAACCTGGCTAGCTTGCCAACTAGCACCGAGGTGGTGAGCAAGACACCGGGCGCGTCTGTACATGGAGAAATGTCCTTCACTCTGGAGGAGTTCAGCAATAGGTTTGTGGAAGACGTGAAGGCGAGCGGGGATGCATCGGATGCCGTCGCCCAAAGAGGGGCCAAGATCTTGGCGACATGGGACGAGAAGGGACCTGCCGAACTTCGAGCACTGGCCCATTTCAGCGGACCGGAATGTTATGCGAAAGGCTGTGTCATTACGGGAACGGTGAACGATCCAGAGCGACTTCACGAGATTACTTCGGAGTTCGTGAGAGATATCGGTTTGAGCAATTTGGGAGGCATGATAGCAGTTTGGCAGCCAAGCGGAAGCGATAGCGACCCTGCCGATCAGATGGCATTCGTCGTGTACAGCGAAAGCGACAGAGTGCCGCAGGCGCTGTAACGCTGTCTGAATGTCCGTCGCCGAGCCTCGTGCGCTTTCATGGTGGCAATAGTTCAGAAGTCCTCAAAGGCCTGAGTGGCAGGCAATCGAGCCTGTCCCGTGGTCCTTCGCGGGCCGAGGCCGGCTCTTGACGAGTTTGCCACCGATGCCCTGATGGAATCGTTCGGCTAGATAGTTCGGTCGTGCTCGACCGTCGCGTTGAGGCTGTTGTCGCCCGCAGCCAGCGCGACGGTTTTCGCCGTGGGTGCGAAGGGCGTCTTTTCTCGGGAAGGATGTGGAAATCGCCCAGCCATCGGGCCATGTCGTACGTTTCCCACCTGTCCGCGTCCGCGTGTTGTACGTGAGAATGGACCAACTCGAAAGCCCGTCGGCAGTCTTGCGGGATCCGGGGCGCAGTCTAGGGAGCGGATTTCTGGGGTCCTGGCCGTTGTAGCAAATCACGAAAGAACCTCACCTAGAGAACCTCACCTGCGTCGGAGGCCAGGCCTTCGCGCGCTCGTGTCCTGTCACGTGGTTCTGCCGCGCGAACGGATCATGTGCGCGTTGCGCTTTGCACGTCCGGCCAACCCTCGCGTCTAGGACCGGAGATCCCCATGAAACATGCCCCCTTCTGGAAGCACGTGTGCCTCGCCCTCGCTTTGGCCGCCGCGTGCTCGCGCAACAGCGCAAAGCCAAACAACAATCCCGGCGCTACCAACACCCAGACAACCGGTTCAGCTTCCGGCGGCAGCCCCGTCCAGGGCAGCGGCGGCAGGACGGGCACGGGGGGCGCCACGACTACCAACTCCGTCATCGTGACGCTGACCACGACGACGTTTCAGACATCCACTGGGACGGTCACGAACACGAGCACATCGCTGACGACGACAACCACCACCAGTACTGAGGTCTCGGGCACGGACACCGTGACGAGCACCGCCGTCGTGACTACGACCACGACCCAATCGGGCACTTCGATCGGGACGGTGACGACCTCGGCAACAGGCACATCGACCTCGGCTCTCGGCCCAGCCCCAACCTACGTGCCACCGCCGTACACGACAACCCCCATTCCCACCGGCACAGCGCCTGTGTTGATCGACACGACCGGGAAGTGGCACACCTCGGTGGATCCCGCAACCGGCCGCTTCACTTTCGTGGATCCCAAGGGCTACGCCCGCGTGCTGCGTGGCGTGTCCATGACCGGCATGGAGTCGGGAACGCCGGGGGACGCTTCGGGCGGCGGCTACTGGATGTACGATCCGAAGGGCAACGGGACCGCACCGCAGATCGTCGACAACGTCGTGACCGCTCTCGATCAAACCTGGAATCCAGGTGTTATTCGCGTGCCGATCTGCGGATCGGCATGGGCCACGCCGTACATGGTCCACGACTGGAGCGGCAATGACCTCATGAACTACCGCGACTGGGTCGACCTGGTCGTAAAGAAGGAGCGTTCGCTCGGCCGCGTGGTCATCGTCGACCTGCACCTTTGGCAGATCGCCCCGCTGTCCAGCGCCGGCAAAGGCAGCAAGCGCATCAACGACCAGACTGGCCAGCCCTACACGGATCGCGTGGATGGTTGCATCGGCTATCAGAAGCTGAACAAGAAGGACACCTGCGCCACGACGGATTGGGATCAGACCGATGCCCACAACTGGACCTGCACCGTGGCCAACGCCGAAGGCATCACCCTGCAGAATGCGCACTACAACCGCGAAAAGATCGCCAAGATGTGGGCTCAGATCGCCGCACGCTACAAGGATGACAGCGGCGTGTTCTTGGAGTTGTTCAACGAGCCCTATGAGCAAGTGGATACCGGCGCGGCCTTTGGCACGGATGCCATCGCCGTGAACAAGCTCTTCCCCGCCGAGGACAAGTACGACTGGGACATGTGGACCACGGTGATGAACCGCTGGCTCACGGCCGTGCGCGACGAGGGCGGCGCGGACAACGTCGTACTCATCAATGGGCTCATGTGGGGCTACGCTTTTCACGGTCCCATCGCCAATCCTGATCGTTACATGCCCTGGGTGGCCAAGGGGACGAAGAACATTGCCTACGGCTTCCATCCCTATCAGCACGGCACCTGCTGCGGCGAGGTGGGCGTGGACAAGGATCTCAGCAAGGACGATCCGTATCACCAGGGCTACTGCCGCTACTTCAAGAACGGCACCGTCGCGTCGCCCATGCCGCTAGTCAGCTACCTGCCGTCGAGCGGACCCAATGACCCCATGATCTGCGGCAACATTGGCTACGAGCGCACGCGCCCCATGGGCATGCCGCCGTGCCGATGGATCGCCAACGCGTACAACCCGAACGGCGGGTCCGGCCTCTGCGTGGGGCAGCCCGACGTGTGCGAGCCATTGACCAAGGACGAGTGCGATGCGGTCGACCGCGCTTCGCCCACCGCGGGTGGTTGGTCGCGCTACGTCCTGCCCATGGCCAAGTACGGGCCCGTGATCGCCACCGAGTTCGGATCCTTCGATTGCAGCTCGCCCTTTGTCACTGAGTTCATGAACTACTCGGACACCTACGGTGTGTCCTACACTGCTTGGGCATTGTGGCCGCAGAACAACGGCGGCACCTTGAACATGGGTTCTTGTTCGTACCCCGCGATCAATGAAGCCTTTCCCAACCTGAACCAGCCCTACGACACCGATTTCAAGGCTTGTCGCAACCTTTCGGACTGTATCAAGGCCATGGGACAGCCCATGCGTTGGGCGGGCCAAGCCGTGTTCGAGAACATCCGCAAACACGCCAACGAACGCGCGTCGAACTGACGCGGAGCCATGATACGATGGCCGGCCAATGAACCATCGTGTCAAACGGAATCTAGGTCTCGTCGGTCTGGTGTTAGTCCTCAGCTCGCTCGTCGGGATCGTCGCCCTCGAGCTTGGAGCGCTGGACCGATTCGCCCTTCGCCGCGTGCGGAAACTGGCGCAGGAGCAGACGCAGGAATGGCGCAACCGCTGGCTAGGGATCCCGCTGCTGCAGTACCCGAGTGATCTCTTCACCTACCAAGAGCTGATCGCCAGTGTCCAGCCGGACGTGATCATCGAGACGGGCACGTACGCTGGCGGCAGCGCCGTCTACTTCTCGATGCTGCTCGAGTTCATCAGGCCCGCGGCGCGCGTCGTCTCCATCGACATTTCGCCCACGCTCTGGCAGGGCACCCTCGCCGAGCGCCAGCCCGAGCTCGCGCGGCTATTCGCGCGCATCAACTTCGTCGAGGGGGGGAGCACCGAGCCGGAAACGCTTCGCCGGGTCTCCGCCTACCTCCGTCCCGGCGACAAGGTGCTCGTGCTCCTCGACTCGGCCCACTCCAAGGAGCACGTGCTCGCCGAGATCAAGGCCTACGCACCGTGGGTCACCGTCGGCAGCTACATCGTGGTGACAGACACGCACCTCGACGGCACCCACTGGGTCGACCACGCCGAGGGGCCAATGGCCGCAACCCGCGAGTTCCTCGCGACCCACCCCGAATTCCAGGTGGCGACGGAGTGGAACCGCTTTTTCCTCAGCGCCTGTCCCCGCGGCTTCCTCCGCCGCGTCCGCTGAAGGACCGTATGGCTAACTCTCTCGTACCGACATCGGTCGCTTGGTGCCCGTGGCGGTGGCGGCGATTTGAAATAGATTGAGCGCACGGGCGCGGAATTGGGCGGCGCTGGTCATGAGATAGAACTTCCACATGCGGTAGAAGTGGTCGCCGTATTGTGCGCGCAGGCTCGGCCAAGCCTGATCGAAGTTCGTCCACCAGGCCATCAGGGTGCGGTCGTAGTCGGGGCCGATGTTGTGGACGTCCTCGACAACCAGGATTCCGTCCATGGCCGCCGCCAGCTGCCCCAGGGTGGGGATGACCGCGTTGGGAAAGATGTACTTGTGGTACCAAGGATCGATCTGGGCGCGCGGCTCTTGGCCGCCGATGGTGTGGATGAAAACGATTCCTCCCGGCGCTAGGCAGCGCGCTGCCAGCTCCATGTACGCGCGATAGTTCTTGGTGCCGACATGCTCCATGAGTCCAATGGAAACGACGGCATCGTAGCTGCCGGTCGCTTTGCGGTAGTCGTCCAGCCGGATGTCGACCGCCAACTTCGCATGGCGCTCCTTGGCCCAGGCCCATTGCTCGCGCGAGACAGTGTAGCCGACAACGCTGGCCCCGTAGTTCTCGGCGGCGAATGCCGCGAAGCCGCCCCAGCCGCAGCCAAGGTCGAGGATGCGCATGCCTGGTCGAGCGCCGATCTTGCGACATACCAAATCGAGCTTGGCCTCCTGGGCAGCGTCCAAGTTGTCAGCGCCTTTCCAGTAGGCGCAGGTATAGACCATGCGCGGGCCGAGCATGGCCTGGTACAGATCGTTGCCGATGTCGTAGTGGCGTTCGCCCACTTCGAAAGCTCGAGTGGCCTGCAGGTTGATGATGCGTGCCTTGACGGCGTTGGCCAGCAAGACCCAGCTCTCGCTCAGCACCACGTCCAGCTGCGCGCGCGTGACACGTTCGAACATCTGGTCGATGGCCTGGCAGTCCCACCAGCCCTCGACATAGGATTCGCCGGCCCCCAACGTGCCATCGCGCAGGGCCCGCACATACAGGCGTTCGTCGTGAATCTGGATGTCCCACGGGGCGTCGCCACCGATGGTGATGCCAGCACGCTGGAGAAGCTCGCGCATGGTCTCGGCGGCGCGACGATCGTCGAACACCGACAACAACCTCCGCGCGGTTCCGATCATGTTCGACCTTCCGCTGCGCCATGGCGGCCGAGGCACCAGTCGGCCCCATCCAAGGCGACATCGATGAGCCGGGGCGCGGGTAGGCGCGCACCTGAGAACATCCAGGCGAACCCCTTGCTGACCGCGTGCCGGGATCCGCGCGAGAGTAGGTTGTCGGAAGGCGAAGTCGACGGCGCGGGTGAGGTGTGCGAAAACCGTTGGCGAAGGGCGCTGGCGGTTTCGCGCAGGCGAAAGACGCGTTGGTAGTCCGCCAGCACGGGGTGGGTGGCAAGACGGGTTGGGTAGCTGGCCGGGGCACCCGCTGCAATAGCCTCGGCGAGCAGGCGACCGGAGACCGTCGCAGGCAAGATCCCCTCGGCGGTGATGGGCTGGGCAAGACCAAGACTGTCGCCCACCAGATACACACCACCTTTCCCGTCGGCATCGACGCGCGCGGCCCCGCGCAGGTGCTGCGGATGGTAGAGGTAGTAGGCGTAGCCCTTCATGGCGTCCAGCTCGGCGTCGGTGTCCGAGGGCAGGTGGCCTGCCGCGCGGAAGCTTTTGCGAGCGATTTGCCAGGCCGCCCGGACGCCTTTGGGATCCACGGTTCCGCTGCCGACATTAAGCCAGTCCGTCTTGGGCACGTTCCACGAATAGCCGGACAGATCGTCGTGCAAGAGCAGCTCGGGCTCGCCATCCCGGCCGAGGCGCGTGCGCGCTACGGCCGCGGGATCGGCTCGGAACTCGTGCTCTTGTACGCCGACCGGCCCCATCGGTCGCGGCGGTTCGCACAGGCGCGCGACCGGGCAGTGCGTGCCGCCCGCGCCAACCAGGTGGCGGGCGCGTAGACCGGCGACCGACCACAACCCGTCACAATCACGCTCGATCTCGCCGACGGAGACGCCAAGGTGAAGCTCGGCGCCACTTGCGCGTAGAAGGAAATCATCGAACTCGAACCGGCGAACGAACCACCCGTGGCACGGGATGGCGCGTGTTTCGTCGCCATAGCGAATATGGCAAGTCTGCCACTCCCAGCGCCCACCCGTGTAGTCGGACGGCGACATCTCGAGAACGTCCCAGAGGGTCGGCGAGAGCCAGCCCGAGCACAACTTGACTCTGGGAAACCGGGCGCGATCCACCACGGCGACGTGCAAGCCCGCCTGGATCAGGAAACGCGCACAGGTGCTCCCTGCCGGCCCACCACCGACCACAATCACATCATGGACTAACATAGTCCGAAATCTAGCGCATGCCGGGCGGATTCCCAGCGACTCCGAGTGTGCAAACCATTCACCCAAACGAAACAGTCCGCTTACAACATTTCGGATACTCTTGATCGCATGAGCGAAGCCAATTTCGAGCCAGCGGCGCCACGAGCATACGCACCGTCGTTGGCATGACCCTTCTATCTCAGGATTTGCTCCGGCCTCTAAACGACGCCTGCCACATTTGCCGCGCGGGCTCCCGACGCCACGTGCAGTCGCTGAATGCGCTAGCCGAAGTGGCGCGAACCCTGGCTCGCACGGGGTCGCAGGAGGACATTCTGCGCGAGATCTTGCGGGTCCTGGAGGAACGCCTGGACATGCGGCGCGCGACCGTCATGTTGCTTTCACATGATGGGACCGAGCTCTTCGTCGAGGCATTGCGACCCTCGGAGACGCAACCCAGTGATGGTGCGCGTTACCGGCGGGGAGAGGGGATTCTGGGACGCGTGATAGAAACGGGCAAGTCGCTCATCATTCCCAGCATCGAGGAGGAGCCTCGCTTTCAAGACCGGGTGCATCAGCGCAAGGATGCGAACATCGATGCCAAGGGCTGGAGCTTCGTCGCCTTGCCGGTCACCATTGGTCAGGAAAATGTGGGGACATTGTCCGTGGACCTGCCGAGGCAGGATATCGATTTGTTGCAAGACGCGGAAAAGGTTCTCAGTATCGTGGCGGGGCTGATCGCCAACGACATCAAGCGGCGGCGGGAAACGCGCGCCGAGGCCGCGGCGCTCGAAGACCAACGCAAGCGGCTGCTCTCTGAATTGCAATTGTCGTCGCGCCCGGAGAACATGGTCGGTGATTCGGCGCCGATGCACCTGGTCTACGAGCGGATTCGACAGGTTGCCGAGGCCGACACGACGGTGCTCATCCGCGGCGAATCAGGCACGGGCAAGGAGCTGGTGGCGGCCGCGATTCACTACCTCAGCGGTCGCTCGGGCGCGCCCTTCGTGAAGGTGAATTGCTCGGCCTTGAGCGAAGGCTTGCTGGAGAGCGAGCTGTTCGGCCACGAGAAGGGCGCCTTCACGTCGGCGCTGCATGCGCGCGCCGGCCGCATCGAGGAAGCTGACGGGGGCACCCTGTTCCTCGACGAGATTGGCGATTTCTCGCCGACGGTGCAGGTCAAACTCTTGCGCACGATTCAGGAACGGGAATTCGAGCGCGTGGGGAGCAACAAGACGATCAAGGTGGACGTTCGCATCGTGGCCGCGACCAATCGCGATCTCGAGGCCTTGATGAAGGATGGCCGTTTTCGCGCCGATCTGTTCTACAGAATCAACGTCTTTCCGGTATTCCTGCCGCCGCTGCGCGAACGCAAGGACGATGTGCTGGCGCTGGCCAACCACTTCAGCGGAAAATTCGCCGCGAAGATGCGCAAGCCCATCCGGCGCATCACCACCAGTGCCATCAACATGCTCATGGCGTACCACTGGCCGGGCAACATCCGAGAGCTCGAAAATTGCATCGAGCACGCGGTGCTGCTCTCGCGCGATGGCGTGATTCATGGTCGCGACTTGCCTCCAACCTTGCAGATGCCGGCGGCCCTCAGCCAGAACAGCGACGGAACCCTGCGCTCGAACGTGGCTCAGCTCGAACGCGATATGTTGGTCGATGCGCTCAAGCGCGCGGGCGGAAACGTGAGCGCGGCCGGGCGCGAGCTTGGCGTGGGCGAGCGCATCGTGCGCTACAAGATCCGCAAGTTCGACATCGACATGGCGCTGATTGCGCCGACTCGACGGACGCGCACGACGGCGCGGTAGCTGAGGGGCAGAGCCAAAGTCGGAGCGGCAGCGACCTCTGTGCCCTCCGCATTCTCCGTGCCCTCTTCGTCCCTATCGACAATCTCGACCGAAAGCGGTTCGACATTCGCGAATTTTGTCGAGGCGGCATAGCACGAAGCCGCGAAATGGCGGCGCTTCGCAACTGGCATTCCTGTTGCAGTAGTTCCGAGCTGAAGAGACTAGCGAAGGTTCGGAAGCAACGAACGAAACAGGAAGGACATCATGAGGCAAATTGCAATTTACGGCAAAGGTGGCATCGGCAAGTCGACAACGACCCAGAACACAGTGGCGGGACTCGTATCGCTTGGCAAGAAGGTCATCATTGTCGGCTGCGATCCCAAGGCCGACTCCACCCGCTTGATGCTGCACTCGAAGGCGCAGACCACGGTCATGGATCTGATTCGCGAGCGCGGCACCGTAGAGGATCTGGAATTGTCGGATGTGCTGAAGCTTGGCTACGGCGGCGTCAAGTGCGTCGAGTCGGGCGGTCCCGAGCCGGGCGTTGGCTGCGCAGGTCGCGGGGTCATCACGGCCATCAACTTCCTCGAAGCCGAAGGCGCCTACACTCCGGATCTGGACTTCGTCTTCTACGACGTTCTCGGCGACGTCGTGTGCGGCGGTTTCGCCATGCCCATCCGTGAAGGCAAGGCCGAGGAAATCTACATCGTCGTCTCGGGTGAGATGATGGCTATGTACGCGGCCAACAACATTTCCAAAGGCATTCTCAAGTACGCCACCTCCGGCAAAGTCCGTCTGGGAGGCCTCATCTGCAACTCGCGCAATACGGACAAGGAAGCCGAGCTCATCGAAGCCTTGGCCAAGCGACTGGGAACACAGATGATTCACTTCGTCCCGCGCGACAATCAGGTGCAACGGGCCGAGCTGCGCCGGATGACGGTGATCGAGTATTCGCCCGAACACGCGCAGGCAGAGGAGTACCGGCAGCTGGCGCGCAAGATCGCCGAGAACAAGATGCTGGTCATCCCCAAGCCGCTGGCCATGGAAGAGCTGGAAGAGCTGCTTATGGAGTTCGGCATCATCGAAGACGACGCGCCCGGTGTTGGCGTCCCAGCCGCAGCAGCCGTCCCCGCCTAGTTGTCGTTGCAAAGGAGAGAGAAACCATGTCCGTCGTTGTGAAGAAAAGAGTGGAAGGAATCACCCGCGAGTCGACTCAGGCGATGATCGACAAGTCGCTTGAGATCTATCCGGAAAAGGCCCGCAAGAAGCGGGCTCCTCACTTGGCGCCCAACGATCCAGAGGCCACATCGGCGTGCGTGAAATCCAACCGAAAGACCGTGCCCGGCGTGATGAGTGCGCGCGGCTGCGCCTACGCCGGTGCCAAGGGCGTGGTGTGGGGGCCCATCCGCGACATGGCCCACATCTCGCACGGTCCCGTGGGTTGCGGCTGGTACTCCTGGGGCACTCGCCGCAACCTTATGTCCGGTGTCAATGGCGTGTCCAACTTCGCCATGCAAATGACCTCGGACTTCCAAGAGAAGGATATCGTCTACGGTGGCGACAAAAAGCTCGCCCAACTGTTGAGAGAAACCAAGGAGCTCTTTCCCTTGGCCAAGGGCATTTCCGTTCTCTCCGAGTGCCCGGTCGGGCTTATTGGCGACGACATCAACTCGGTCGCGAAGACGATGTCGAAGGAATTGGACTTGCCGGTCATTCCTTGCAACTGCGAGGGCTTTCGCGGGGTCAGCCAGTCGCTCGGCCACCACATCTCGAACGACACCATTCGCGACTACATCATCGAGACGCGCAAGTTCAGCGAACCCGCCGGTCCCTACGACATCGCGCTCATCGGCGAGTACAACATCGGGGGTGACGCATGGTCGACGAGGCCCCTGCTGGAGGAGTGCGGATTCAACGTCAAGGCGGTGTGGACGGGCGACGGGCAGATCGAGCACATCGCGGCCACGCACGAGGTGAAGTTGAACGTCATCCACTGCTACCGCTCCATGAACTACATGGCTCGGGTCATGGAAGAAAAGTACAAGATCCCTTGGCTAGAGCTGAACTTCTTCGGCCCCACCAAGATCAAGGAAAGCCTGCGCAAGTTGGCCGAGCGCTTCGACGACACCATCAAGCAAAAGGTCGAGGCCGTGATCGCCAAGTACGATCCGGAGATGCAGAAGGTGATCGAAGAGTACCGTCCCCGCCTCGAAGGCAAGAAGGTCATGCTCTACGTGGGCGGACTTCGGCCCCGACACACCGTCAATGCCTACGAGGATCTGGGAATGCAGGTGGTGGGCTCGGGCTACGAATTCGCGCACAACGACGACTACGAACGGACAGCCCCGGAAATGCCCGAAGCGACCGTGATCTACGACGATGTCAGCGAGTATGAGCTGGAACAATTCGTCCACACCCTGAAACCCGACCTGGTGGGCAGTGGCATCAAGGAAAAGTACCTGCTCCAGAAGATGGGAATTCCATTTCGCCAGATGCACAGCTGGGACTATTCGGGCCCCTACCATGGCTACATGGGCTTCCCGACTTTCGCCCGCGACATCGACATGGCTGTCAATAGCCCCACCTGGAAACTGGTCAAGGCGCCCTTTTAACTGAATTTGCGGAGCTCATCATGTCCAACGATCTAGCATTACCCGTCAAGCCCGTTACCGAGATATCTCCCGAAGATGAAAAGCGCGTCTCCGCGTGGCTCAACACCGAGGACTACAAGCTGAAGAACTTCGCGCGCCAGGCCTTGGTCGTAAATCCCGCCCACGCCTGCCAGCCCCTCGGTGCGTATCTCGCAGCCGCTGGTTTCGAGGCAACGCTGCCCTTCGTCCATGGCGCTCAAGGTTGCACCTCGTACTACCGTTCCACCTTCAACCGCCATTTTCGCGAGCCATCGCCGGCCGTTTCCAGCTCCATGACCGAGGACGGCGCCGTGTTCGGGGGCCAGAACAACCTGCACGAGGGGCTAGAGAACGCCTACACGCTCTACAAACCGAAGATGATCGCGGTCTTCACCTCATGCATGCCCGAGGTCATCGGCGACGACCTCAGGTCATTCATCGGGAATGCCCGGCAAAAGGGCTGCATTCCAAGCGATTTTCTCCTGCCCTTTGCTAACACGCCGTCGTTCAGCGGCTCGCACGTGCATGGCTACGACTCCATGCTCATGAGCATCCTGCAGACCCTGACCAAGGACAAGGCCGTCGAAGGACGTTGCACGGGCAAGCTCAACTTCATTGCCGGCTTCGATGCCAACACCGGCAACTACCGCGAGTACAAACGAATCTTCGAGCTCTTCGATATCCCGTACACCTTCCTCGCCGACATCTCCGAGACCTTCGACTCGCCCAACGACGGCACTTACCGAGCCTATCCAGGTGGAACCTCGCTGCAAGAGGCCGCGGATTCCATCAACGGAAAAGCCACCATCACGGTGGCGCCCTTTGCCACCTCGAAGACCTTCGTTTGGCTCAAGGAACAATATGCGGGCGAGCACGTTTCCATGCCCATGCCCATGGGTGTCGCCAAGACCGACGACTTCCTCATGAAGCTTTCCGCGCTGTTCGGCAAGCCCGTTCCGGCCGAGCTCAAGGCCGAGCGCGGTCGTGCAGTGGATGCCATGACCGACGCCCAACAGTACATGCACGGCAAGAAGCTCGCCGTGTACGGTGATTCCGACTATCTCCTCGGCTACGTCTCGTTCCTTCTCGAGATGGGCGCCATTCCGCACCACATTCTCTGCTCCAAAGGCTCGAAGAAGCTCGAACGCGAGCTGCACGCTTTGCTCGATGCCTCTCCGTTCGGCAAGACGAGCAAGGTCTACATGAACAAGGATTTGTGGCACCTGCGCTCGCTGGTGATGACCGACATGGTGGATGGAATCATTGGCGACACGCACGGCAAACAGATCGCCCGCGACGCCAAAATACCGCTCTTCCGTTTCGGTTTCCCCATCTTCGATCGGGTCAACCTGCACAGACGACCCGTCATCGGCTACCAGGGCGCTATCAACATGCTGACCGAGATCTGCAACAAGTTCATCGATATCAAGGATGAAACTTGCGAGGACCGCCTCTTCGAGATCATGCGCTGAGCTGTGTGCGCGAGGAGAATGTCATGAAGGTTGCATTCACCAGTAGCGATGGCGAGCGAATCGACGAACACTTCGGGAGCGCGAGCACGTTCTACTTATGGGACATAGAACCGGATCGAGCCGCATGCGTGGGCAAGGTGGACTGGCCGCAAGAAGGCGAAGAGAGCAACCCCAGTAGGGTGGGTGAGGACCGAATCACGGCGCGCGCAACAGCTCTGCTCGACTGCTCCATCGTGTGCACCCTGCAGATCGGGGGCCCGGCCGCGGCCAAGTTGGTAGCGCGTCACATTCATCCTATGAAGACGCAGGTCGAAACCCCGATTTCCGAAATGGTTGGAAAACTTCAATACGTGCTGCGCGGCGATCTGCCGCCATGGTTGGCGAAGACCGTAGGCGCAGCTCCCCGCCGCAGACACATCGAACAGATCGATGACGAATAGTCCGCGTGCGAAGCCTGCCGGCCCTGCCGGCAGCGAAGCGTCGCGGGAGGGTTTGGGAACCCTCCCAGGGTTCCCATCACAATAGAAAGGAATCGAGCATGTCATACGTCACTGGACTCACGCGCGGCCGACAGGAATGGACTCCGAAATTCGTCAAGGCCGTCGACGACAACAAGTGCATCGGCTGCGGCCGATGCATGAAGATCTGTGCCCATGGGGTGCTTGCCCCCAAGGAAGTCGACGAGGAGGAGTCGGCCAAGATGTTTGCCTCGGTGAAGAATCCAGAAAGCTGCATCGGCTGCGAGGCCTGTGGTCGGACGTGCAACAAGAAGGCATTCAGCTTCGAACCCCTCCTCACGTGAGCCCCATGAACCTTGCCGAGGCCATTGCCAATATCGAGGACGCGGAGGAGCTTTTTGCGCTTCTCGATGTGGCTCTAGATCCGGCCCTGCTGTCCGTTCATCGCATCGCCATCCTCAAGCGGTTCGGCCGGGAAATCGAGGCCATAGAGCGGCGCCAGCCATCCCTGTGCGAAGACGAGCGGCGTCCGCTCTATGCCGCCGCTCTGGCGCGCACCCATCGGCTTTACGCGGATGGCGGAAGTGATGTCGACCCCATCATCCGCGTGCGTCCGCCCGACCTGGTTGCGACGGATCGACTTCGGCGTGGCAACGGCCGGGTGGCAGCGACCTGAAAGGAATGCGATGAAGTTCAAGGTGCTGGACGACAGAGCAGGGCAAGTCATCCGCACGAGCAAGCAGGGCGCGGTCGAGGTGACCTGCAACAAGGCGAGCGCGGCGGGCTCTGTCAGTCAGCGCGCCTGCACCTTCTGCGGCTCGCGCGTGGTGCTGTATCCGATTGCCGACGCCGTGCACCTGGTTCATGGGCCCGTGGGCTGCGCTGCGTATACCTGGGATATCCGCGGCGCCTTGTCCTCTGGTCCAGAGCTTCACCGCATCAGTTGCTCGACAGACCTGCGCGAGCGCGAGATCGTTCTCGGCGGAGAAATGCGGCTAGAGCAGTCCTTACGCAGCCTGATTACGCGCTACTCGCCGCGCGCGGCTTTCGTCTATGCGACGTGCGTGGTTGGCGTGATCGGGGACGATGTCTCTGCCGTCTGCAAGCGAGTCGAGACCGACGTTGGCATTTCCGTCATCGCCGTGCAGTCCGAGGGATTTCGCGGCACCAAGCGCGACGGCTACAGCGCCGCCACGCGGGCGCTGCTCGAGCTCATCGGGACGGGCAATACCGAGGCTGTCGGGCCGTTGTCCATCAATCTGCTCGGCGATTTCAATGTGGCCGGCGAGAGCTGGATCATCAAGGACTACTTCGCGCGCATGGGCGTGGACGTCGTGTCCGTGCTGACCGGCGATGGTCGCGTCGACGAGATCCGGCGCGCCCACGGCGCGCGCCTGAACGTGGTTCAATGCGCGGGATCGATGACCCCGCTGGCGAAGGCCATGGAAGAGAAGTACGGCATGCCGTTCATTCGCGTGTCGTTCTTCGGCATCGAGGACACGGCGCACGCGCTCTACGAGGTGGCCGAAAAGCTCGGCGATGCGGATGTCACTCGGCGGGCGCAGGAGCTCGTGCGCACGGAGCTCGGCAAGGTTCTGCCCGCGCTCAAGGAATTCAAGAAGGATCTGCAAGGCAAACGCGCCGGGCTGTACGTGGGCGGAGCGTTCAAGGCGTTTTCGCTGGTGCGGGCGTTGCGCCAGCTCGGCGTCACCGTGGCGCTGGCGGGCACGCAAACCGGCAGTCGCGAAGAATACGAGGAGCTGCAGGCCGTGTGCGACGAGAACACCATCATCGTAGACGACACGAACGCGCTCGAGTTGGCCAATTTTCTCGTCGAGCAGGACATCGACGTGTTCATCGGCGGGGTCAAGGAGCGCCCCATCGCCTACAAGCTGGGACTGGGCTTTTGCGACCACAACCACGAGCGCAAGATCCCGCTGGCTGGGTTCGAGGGCGCGGTGTCCTTTGCGCGCGAGATCCATGCCACCGCTACGAGCCCGATCTGGTCCCTGATGCCGCGCAAAGCAGCCAGGGTAGGGGCCGCGAAGGCCAAGGCGGTGGCGCCATGAGTTGCGCGGCCGAGGAAGAACCCGTTCACTGTACCTCGGGCGAAGCTGCCGTGAATCCGTGCACGCTTTGCGCGCCTCTCGGTGCCGCCCTGGCCAGCGTGGGCGTACGCCATACCGTACCGTTGCTTCACGGCGCCCAGGGCTGCGCGACGTACATCCGTCGCTATCTTATCAGCCACTTTCGCGAGCCTATGGACGTTGCCTCGTCGAGCTTTGGCGAGTCGCAAACGGTTTTTGGTGGCGAATCCAATCTGCACCGCGCTCTCGACAATGTGGTTCGGCAGTATCAGCCGGCGCTTGTCACCGTGGCCACTACCTGTTTGGCCGAGACCATCGGCGAAGACATCGGACGCCTCCTGCGCAGTTACGATGAAAAGCCCCACACGCACCTGCCGGTGGTCTCGGCCTCTACTCCCAGCTTCAAGGACGGGCACGTCGAGGGATTTCACGCCATGGTGCGGGCGCTGGTGAAGGCGTTGGCGACCGAGCGCGGACCGCAAGCGCGCTTTGTGAACATCCTGCCGCCCATCGTTTCGCCCGCGGATTTGCGCCACTTGCGCGAAATCGCGCAAGCCTATGCCCTGGCGCCCACCATTCTTCCCGACTACGCCGACACCCTCGACGGTGTCATCCTCGACCACTACTGTGCGCTGCCGGCTGGAGGCACGCCCATCGAGGAGATCGCCGAGATGTCACGGGCAATTGCAACCCTCGATTTGACCCTGACGGGCCAGGCAGCACGCGCCAGCACGGTGCTGGCCGAGCGGGGCTCCGAGGTCAGGATACTGGGTTTGCCCATCGGCGTGCGCGCCAGCGACGGTTTTTGCGATGCCTTGGCTGCTATCTCGGGTCATGCCATGCCCGAGTGGCTACAAAAGGAAAGGGGGCGACTGCTCGATGCGTACGCAGATGGCCACAAGTATGTGTTCGGCAAACGGATCGCAGTTTACGGGGATCCAGAGCTGGTGGCCGGACTGGCGGGATTCCTCGCAGAGATCGGAGCCAGGCCTGTGTTGTGCGCCACCGGGGCACGCAATCGGGCACTCGGGGTCGCACTGGGGAATCTGCCCGCTGGTTCCGTCGAGGAAGTGCTCGAGGACACCGATTTCGGCGCCATCGAGGCGAGCTGCCAGCGACTCAAGCCCGAGCTCCTGATAGGCAGCAGCAAGGGCTACCGCGTGGCGCGCGCCCTGGGGGTACCGCTCTTGCGCGTTGGATTTCCCATCCACGATCGTCTGGGCGCGGGCCGGGTGCTCCACGTCGGTTACCGGGGCACCATGCAGCTCTTCGACAGTGTGGTCAACACCCTGTTGGATGCAAAACAGAGTAGCTCGGCCATCGGCTTTTCCTACCTGTGAATCGAGGCGCGTGATCCCAAACCTGACCGAGTATCTGACCCATCTGCCCGACGTGCGCCAGCGCGCGCGGGCCAGCCTGCTTGGGCTGGCCATTGGCGATGCGCTTGGCGCCACCGTGGAATTCATGACCGCCTCGGAGATCCGAACCCAGTACGGTGTTCACCGCAAGTTGACCGGCGGCGGCTGGCTGCGGCTGCGGCCAGGCGAGGTCACCGACGACACCCAGATGTCCCTGTGTATCGCGCGGTCGATTGTTGCCGTTGGCTTTTCGGCCCAGGACATCGCTCAGCGCTTCGTCGACTGGTACCGCTCGCGACCACCCGACATCGGCAACACCTGTCGGCGTGGCATCGCCCGCTTCATCACGCATGGGACTGTGCATGGTCCACCCAACGAAGGCGACGCTGGCAATGGCGCCGTGATGCGCATGGCACCCATCGCTCTTGCGGCGCTCGCCGACGAGCAGTTGCTGGAGGCGCAGGCCATCGAGCAGGCGCATATCACGCACCACCATCCGCTCTCGGATGCCGCGTGCATTTTGGTGGGACGCCTGATCCAGCTTGCCCTCATCGGACACGCCATGCACAGGCTGCGGCGGCAGGCAGACGCGGCGGCCTCGCAATTCCCGAAATTCCGCTACGACCCCTACCACGCGCTTTCGACCGCCTATGTGGTGGACACCATGCAGACCGTTTTGCATTTCCTGTTCGCTACTTCGTCCTTCGAGGAGTGTCTGATTGCGACCGTGAATCAAGGCGGGGACGCCGATACCACCGGTGCCATCGTTGGCGCCATCGCTGGTGCCTACTATGGCATCGAGGCCATCCCGCGCGAGTGGCTGCGCAAGCTCGATCCTGCGGTGCGCGCCGAGACGCAATCGTTGGCCGACCAGCTTATCGACCACTCGCCGCTGGCGAAGGGCCAGCCCATTTCGCTAGGTGTTCCAGCGAAGGGAAGAAACTAGGCTATGGGCGACAGTTGGACGCTGACTTGGAACCTGTGCGACCTGCCGGCCTGGTACGTCGGTAGCTTGGCCTTCAACGAGCGGCCGCAGCGCTTCGAAATTCAGGGCGTGCGGGCGAGCAGCCGGCGGCTGTTCGAGCGGCTGGATGGCGTCGAAGATCCCGATGAACGCACGCGCTTGTTCCATGAGCACATCACCGCGAAGTTCCACCTGCACGAGCTCGATCGCGAGCATACGCTCAGCGCCCGGCGGAGCCTGCGCAACACGTACGTGCGCTACTTGCGTGGCTGGGGTGTGGACTCGAATTCCATCGAAGGGGCCGTGCTCAAGGCCTGGGTCGAAAGCCGCATTGGCCTGCGCCCGACGTTTCATCGCCGCAAGGTCACCGCGAACGACCCCGACGGGCAGCTCGTCTTTGCCACCGATCGCATGAAGGGCCTGGCGGGCAGCAACGCCATCGATTCCCAGCTGGATCTTGGTCTACACCTTCTGCCAGTACGAGCTTGGCCGCCGCCATCCCGGCGAGAGCTGCTTCTCGCTCTTCCGCGGAACGCACGACCCCAACGACTACCAAACCCTCGAGGTTGTTTCTCCACGTGAGCGCATCGTTCGCCTCAACAACTTGAGCTCGTTCACGCCCGACTCAGAGCGGGCCTTCGAGTTCGGCTCCACGGTATGGGAGGCGCGCGTGCCGACGGTGAAGGTCTTCTTCTGGAGCCAGCTCTTTCCCCGCGGCATTCTGAAAGGCGAGGACGAGTTCCTTGTCATTGGCGGAGTGTACCGGGTGAAGACCGTGCTGTGAGCTGGCCTCGCACTTGCAGTGCTTCTCCGTCGAGGTGACGTGATGCCAGAATCGACCAGACGGCGAGATTCGCTCAGAAAGATCGAATCGAAGCTCGACCTTGCCAATCATCCCTGCTTCAACGCCGACGTGTACCGAAAGGCGGCTCGAATTCACCTGCCGGTCGCGCCGAAGTGCAATTTGCAGTGCAATTACTGCGATCGTTCTTTCGATTGTGCCAATGAAACCAGGCCTGGTGTTTCCAGCGTGCTGCTGTCTCCTTTCCAGGCCGTGACCTATTTGAAGGCCGTGTACGCGAAAATGCCACACTTGACGGTGGTCGGCATTGCCGGCCCTGGCGATCCGTTCGCCAATCCTGTCGAAACCATGGAGACCCTGCGCCTCGTGCGCGAGGAATTTCCCAACATCCTCCTTTGTGTCGCTTCGAATGGGCTCGGACTTGTCGAACACATCGACGAATTGGTCGAACTGAAGGTCAGTCACGTGACACTGACCATCAACACGGTGAACCCAGCTACTGGCGCCAAGATCTACCGCTGGGTGCGCATGGGGGATTATGTCTACCGAGGGGTGCAGGGCGCGGAGTTGCTCCTGGCGCGGCAGCGCGAGGCGATGTCACGGCTCGCGCAGACGCCCATCCTGGTGAAAGTCAACACCATCGTGCTTCCGGGCATCAACGACGGTGAAATCGCGACCGTTGCCGCCGAGGTTCGCGCGGCGGGAGCGGAGATCATGAACACCATGGCCATGGTGCCGGTCCCGGGCACGCCCTTTGAGTCGCTGGGCGAGCCGCCGCCCGTGGTGATGGCGGGAGCGCGCCTTGCCGCGGGCAAGGAGCTTCCCCAGATGTCCCACTGCGCGCGCTGCCGGGCCGATGCCTGTGGCTATATCGGCGAGGCGGCGGAGGGGATGCCCGACCCAAAGGAATTTGCCTTGCTGGCGAGCAAGCCAACCAAGGACCGACCCTACGTGGCCGTGGCTTCGCGCGAGGGAATGCTGGTCAACCAGCACGTGGGCGAAGCAACGTGCTTCCATGTCTTCGCCGAGCGGGACTTGACTTACGTGCCCATCGATGTTCGCGAGGCACCCGATTCGGGCAGCGGGATCAAACGCTGGCTCGACCTCGCTGATCTGTTGCACGACTGCCGGGCCATCCTCACCACGGGCGTGGGGGCAGCGCCTCGGCGCGTGCTTACGGGCAGCGGGATCGACGTCATCGAGATGGAGGGCCTCATCGAGGAAGGACTCTCGGCCGTCTACGGTGGCTCACCCATCCCGGCTTCCCTGCGCAGGACATTCACCGGCTGCGGGCTTGGGTGCAGCGGCGGGGGAGGTGGCTGCGGATGAACGCCCAGTCGAACGCCAGGTCTGACGAGCGCGATGTTTGGTTGGTGGACACCACGTTGCGCGACGGCGAGCAAGCTCCTGGTGTGGTCTTCTCACGATCGGAGAAACTGGCCATAGCGCGGGCCCTGGTCGAGGCCGGCGTGCCGGAGTTGGAAGTGGGAACGCCCGCCATGGGCCCCGAGGAGATCGACGACATTCGGTCATTGCTTGAACTCGACGGTCGCGCTCGCATGACGGCCTGGTGCCGGGCACGCCGCTCCGACATCGAGGCCGCTGCGAAATGCGAGCTGTCCGCGGTGCACCTGTCGTTTCCGGTGTCGCCGATCTTGATGGCCTGCTTCGGCAGGGACGAACAGCGTGTGCTTGGGGACTTGCGCACGCTCGTCGCATTGGCGCGCGGGTATTTCCCATTCGTCTCGGTCGGCGCGCAGGACGCCAGCCGTGCGTCGCTGGATTTTCTCGAACAATTCGTGACGGCGGCAAGAAGCTGCGGCACGGACCGCGTGCGATTGGCGGACACGGTGGGCATCCTGACCCCCAACCGAACCCAAGGTCTCATTGCCAGAGCTCTAGCCTGGGCCGGGCCGATGGACATTGGATTTCATGCCCACAACGATTTCGGCATGGCGACCGCGAATGCCGTGTCCGCCATCGAGGCGGGCGCCGCATCCGTGGACGTGACTGTCGCGGGTTTGGGCGAGCGGGCGGGCAACGCCGCCCTGGAAGAGGTGGTGATGGTCCTCGACAGGCTTTCGCCGCGAAAAAGTGGCGTGGCCACTGCGCGGCTGGCGTCCCTTGGCAACCTGGTCATGGACGCGGCCAAGCGCGAGATCTGGCCCTGCAAACCCATCCTCGGTTCCTCGGCGTTCCGCCACGAGTCGGGGATTCACTGTGCCGGCCTCGAAAAGGATCGCCTTGCCTATCAACCCTTCGAGCCGGCGGCGGTGGGCCAGCCCGGCAGCGAATTCGTCCTTGGCAAGCACGCCAGCCAAGCTACCTTGCGAGCTGCCTTCTCCACCGCAGGAATCGATAGAGCCGGGTTCGACCTTGGAACCATGCTAGCGCGCGTTCACCACTTTGCCCGCCAGCACAAGCAGCCCATCAGTCCTCGACAGCTCCTTGAGTTTGCCGGTACGAATACGATTTAGCCGAGCCCGTCGAGCGGCGCTCGTCCGGCGCCTGGTGGAAACGCGAGCGTATCGGCGAGTACCTGCCGCGCATTTCCCTACGCGAGCTGGGCATGTGAAGCAGCGGCCAGACTGCGGCAAACCGCTGACCCTTCCCGCCCCGCTTGCGACTCTTGGCTTTCCGAGGAGGTATCCATGACTGAAGATCGCTTGGGAAAGCTCTTTGCTGTGATAGCCGTGATGGGATCGGCATTCGCGTCCGGTGTTGCAGGGATGGGCTGCGACTCATCAAATTCCGGTCTGCGGGCCACGAAAGATGCCGCGGCCGGCGTGGGCGGCGACCAGCTTGCGACCGTCGGCGCTGGAGGTGCGAGCGGTGCCAACACGATACTCGCCAACACAGGGGGCAGCTCGGCCTTCGGCGTCCCCGGACTGGACGGCAGCTCTGCCTCGGGCACCGTTTCGGGCACCGGTGGAACGACCATGGCCGCGGCGCCAGCTGTCAGCGACAGCGGCTACGTGACGATGTCCGCCGGTACCGTCGTGTTGGTTGGATTCATCTCGTCTGCCACAGCCGGCTCCGGATCCTCGATTGCCTTGACCTACGGAGCGCAGAATTTCTGCGCGTCCGGGACGGTCGCCGCCAATAGCACGTACAAGTCCTGGGCCAACGCGGGCTTCAGCGTGAACCAAGACCAATCCGGCGCGAGCGGGTCTTCGTCTTCGCTGGTGCTCACGGGCAGCACGATCTCGATAGGCTACGTCAATCGTGGCGGCTCGGAGCTAGAGTTTCAGTTCTACGATGGCAGCAACTACTGGTGCTACATCCTTCCGCCATCAACAACGCCAACCACGACGACAATCCCATTTTCGAGCCTCAACACACAATGCTGGGACGGCCAGGGCAATGCCTTCACATCGGGCACCGCCATCAGCAATGTTAGCCTTGTCGTGCCGGGCGGCAATGTCAGCTCCACGCCCTTCGATTTCTGTTTCTTGGGCCTGACGATTCGTTAAGGAGTGATGCTGGCGATCTTGCCCGCATCCGTCTCGGCAAACCAGAGATTGCCATCTGGGCCCACGACGATCCCGTTCGGTGCACTCGCGGCAGTCGGAACGACGAACTCGGTGATGGTTCCGGCCGGGGTGATCCGACCGACCTTGTTGCCACTCCATTCTGTGAACCAGATATTGCGCGCGTTCACGGCGTTTGGGGTCGGTATGGTGAATTGGGTTGTGGTCCCCGTGGTCGAGCTCTGGATGATGCGGTTGCCCGTGCAGTCGACGAGCCACAGGTTGTTGTCCGATCCGGCTGCGATACCCGATGGTGCCGAGCCAGCGATGTTGAACGTCGTGACTGCGCCGGGCGTCGTCGGATTGAAGCGAGCCAGCCTTGCGGATCCAAATTCGGTGAACCAGAGGTTATTGTCGTGGCCGAAACGAGGGAACCCACCCCCTCCCAGGGTTTCCCTGCCACTGGCGCCTGTGTGCGGCACGGTTGTCGAGGACAGGGCTACGTCCACGTGGGTGGCCGGAGGGTCAGCAAGGACTGAGGCGCTCCCTGGACGAACGTTACCGACGAGCAAAGAAGCCGGGAGTGTTCTCTACCTGTCGTCTGGCGTGTTCACCATCCACAGCGAGAATTGTTGCAGGAACTGGCGAAAACCTTCGAGGTGCTCGGCGGGAAAAGCGAAGTCGTCCACCGCGCGCAGAAGGATCCGCTCGAAGCATAGAAGCCATTCCGCTCGCGCATGCGGTGTGATTCGGAAGGGTAAGTGGCGCGCACGCATGCGTGGTGGTCCAAACCGTTCGGAGTATTCCTGAGGTCCACCCGTAAGCTGCGCGAAAAATGCCGCGGACTTGCGCGAGCTGGCGACGAGGTCTTGGGGAAACATGGAGCGTATCGGGGACGCCCCCAGCTCGCGATAGAACTCCTCGAACATCCGGTATAGGTTTTCGCGGCCCATGCGCGCGTAGATTTCGCGGCTGGGGCCCGCGATCTCGGCTGGATTCATGTTCGGCGTGTGGGGTATACGCTGGTCGCTCATGGCGCCTGAGTATGTCAGGTGACGCGCGCACGCGCCCGAACCCCTCGTGCGTTGGGCGGCGATGAGGGTAGACTCCAAGAACCGGACTGAGGAGATGTTGACGATGTCGAAGATCGGAGCCCTGTTCGTTGTGGGCGTACTTGCCCTTGCAGGTTCCTGCAGCAGCGGGGTGGGGCAGACCCAGCCCCCAATGGGTGGCAGCCTGAATCCTGGTAGCGGCGGCGTCAAGGAAACGGGTGGCGCAACTGCGAACGGTGGCGCAGCGGCGAGCGGCGGAGCATCGGGCACGGGCGGGGCGACTTCCGGGACGGACGCGGCGGTCAGCGATGGCCGTGCGGATGGCGCGGCGACGGATTCGCCTGCAAGCGAGCTCGACGGGGCCAGCGACAGCGCCTTGCATGAGGGAGGCACAAGTGGCAGCGGCGGGACGAGCACGACTCCTGGCACTGGGGGCGCGAGTGGCACCGGCGGTCTGGTCGGCACCGGCGGCGTCACGGCCGCGGGCGGCGCGACCGGGAAGGGTGGCTCGGGCGGAAGCACGGGCTGCACGGGAGCCGCGGGCACGGGGCCGATCGGCACTATCTCCGGAACACTGGCCACGGGCATCACCTTCACGGACATCGACGGCAAACCCGTCAACGCGCATGGCGGCGGCATCATCCGGGTCTGCGACACCTTCTACATGCACGGGGAATACTTCCTCAGCACCACGACCGACAATAACTTCAACGGCTTCTCGATGTACTCGTCCAACGATCTGGCCACCTGGAAAAACGAAGGCATCATTCTGCCCCAGCAGGCGAGCGGCGAGCTTGGCCCGAATCGGAAAGGTGAACGCCCGCACATCATCAAGTGCCCCGGCACGGGGGAATTCGTCCTTTACGCCCACGCGGCGGACTCTACCTATCAAGTGGACAAGGAGGTGGTCTATGCGACCTCGCCGACGGTCAACGGCCAGTACAGCTACCAGGGGCCGCTCAAGAACGCGAGCGGCACCATCGCCGCCCACAGCGACATGAGCGCCTACGCCGACGACACGGGTGCCTACGTGCTCACCGAAAGCGGCCACGTATACACCCTGGCCAGTGATTGCCACAGCTGGCTGTCGGACAAGACGGTCTCCGTCAACGGCGACTCGGGCGGCTCCGAATCGCCGACCGTGTTCAAGGCCAACGGTACCTACTATTGGATCGGTTCGTACAAGACCGGCTGGCGCGCCAACAACAACTTCTACTCCACCGCGCCAGCCATCACGGGGCCGTGGACGTACCAGGGATTCGTCGCCCCCGTCGCCGACACGAGCACTGTCACCCCCTCGGGCGCTCCCAACCCGCCCGAGCAAATCTCCGATCAGCGGACCTGGCTCACCCAGAGCACTTGGGTAGAGCCCGTGGTGGGCAGCGCGGGAACAGTCTTCGTCTATTGGGGCGATCACTGGTACGGCGACCAGGACACCGCCAATCCCGGCAAGCACAACGATCAGGCGACCTACGTGTTCCAGCCCATCGTATTCAGCACCAGCACGAAGATGTTGCTACCGACGTATCTGACCACCTGGAAGCTCGACGTCGGCGCGGGCACATGGTCACAGTAGGCACCGGGTTCGACCGCGCGCCGGCTCGGTCCGAATTTGAATCGGTGATTCTAAGTCGCTTGCCGCAGTTTTCGACGCTCAAAGAGAAACTCGCTCCTTCTGCTCTTGGTGGTCATTTCCTTCACCTTCCGCTTGAGCGACGCAGCCATCTGAGCCAATGCTCCGGGGTGTTCGGCACTCCGCGCGGCTTCGCAAGGGACCACGGCTACGCTCAACGTAACGAGCGGCACTTCGACCTCTTGGCCCCTGCGGTCAGTGGCGCGGAAGAAACCACGCTCCACGTCCCCTGAATCGAACAGATCGATCTTCGCAAGATCGAACTGACGGCACAGTGCTTCGACCGTGTCCGCGTCGACCAGCGACGGCGACACAATGACGAAATCGTCCCCGCCAATGTGTCCCAGTTTGGCATCGGTGGACAGCGTGGACAGGCCGCGCGACAGCACCCGTGCCAGACATCGGATCAATTCGTCGCCGCGCAAGAAACCGTAGCAATCGTTGTACTCCTTGAAGCGATCGAGATCCGCGTAGAGCACATGTGCGTCACGTTGCTCCAACGCGCGCAAAATCCAGAGCTCGATACTGCGGTTTCCGGGCAAACCGGTCAATGGGCTCGAACCTTGCGCCGATTGAACCTCCAAAGCGGTCGAGCGCATGATGAGCTGTCGGATGGTGGCGGTTCCCAGCAAGATTCCCGTGGCATCCACGACGATCACAGGATCGTAAAGCTCGTCTGGCGGCCGCTCCATTGCGAGCTTTGCCAGTGCGGTCACATTGATGGTGTCTTCAACGATGAGGGGTGTCGGGCGGGCTAACTCTTCCGCCGGTCTCCACTGAAAGAGGTGATAACCGACCGGGCCGCCGGTCTTGTTGTAGTAGTGTTGGCGCGTAATAAGAGCAATCGGGCGTCCTTCGCGCAAGATGGTCAGGTGATCGACCGAGGGTTGGTGTTGAAAGATGCTATCCACGTCCTCGCCCCGCTTCTCATGTTCGCGAATCGTCACGCAACGAATGGCGAGAGGTCCGACCGTCTCGTTGAGATCGGACTCGCGGTAGGTAAACTGGCGCATGATCCGCCGCAACTCGAGGCATGTCGCCTCGGAGGGCTCTGGGGGTATTCTGTCTGGTCGAGCGAACAAGAATCCCTGGGCGTAGCGCACCCCTAGGCGTGCCAAGCTTTCTAGTTCTTCCCAATCGTCCACTCCATCAGCGATGAGGGCGGCATCCAAGCTGGCCGCGAACGCAATCAGCGACTTCACCAATTGCTGCTTGTGGGAGTCGCGATGAATATCGCGTGAGAGCGTCATGTCGAGCTTCAAAAAGTGTGGCGAGCAGGTCACGAGGGTAACAAGGCCAGAATGGCCAGAGCCTAGGTCGTTGAGGGCGATCCTGAATCCTTGCTCGGCGTAGCAATGAATCTGTTGTTCGAAGGAGGCGTAGTTCCCAATGGACTCTCGTTCAGAGATTTCAATGACGAAGTTTCGCGGGTCGAGCCCCAGACCTGCAAGCTCTGCGCGCAAGTGTCCACCTGGCAAGTGTCGATCGTCAATGACGTTTGGGCTCGCGCCAATAAAGAAGGACCGTGACCGCAACGACGAAGGGAGCCGCGCGACCGTGCGCAAGGAGACATCGCGGCAGACTTGTTGCAACTCGGGTAGCAAGCCCAGGGTCTGCGCTTTGGCGAAGATCTCGGCCGATGAAGCCAGCGGCTTGGGGCCCTGGGACAAGACCTCCCAGGCCAGAACGGTGCCGTGGTGCAGATCAAGGATGGGCTGGAACTGCGACGTGATCCGACGCTTGTCGATGATCGATCGGACCGCAACTTCTCGCCAGTCGGCTTGGCCTGGCCCCGCATCATCCTTCACGGTGTTTTCCAGCCCTTGCAAAGTAGCTGATGGTAGTCCCGTGCGTGAAAAGGATTTGCGACAAGATGGAAAAAATGCACGGCATGGCGCGACGAGGAAGACACTGTCGTGAAAGTGTCCACACGCAGCTGGGTTACGATAGGACAACGTCTGGGAGACAAACAGGTGAATTCCGCGCGGCCGCGGATTCATCACTTGTGTTCCGCGTCTGACCCAGGCGAACCTCGAAAGTGGAAGGCAGGACATGAAATCGTTCTCGCGCGCACCGGACCACCAACCGGGAGCTGATTCGGCTGCGAAGAGCCCTACTTACTTCATGGAGAGCGAGGAGGAGTCGTTACGCCTCGACCTCAAGACCGACCCAGGCGCGGTTGAAGAGCAAGCACGCTGGGCCGGCGTCGTTGCGGGGATGCGGGTGGTCGACCTGGGCTGCGGCGCCGGCAAGACGACCCACATCTTAAACCGGCTGGTCCAGCCGGGCGGCGAGGTTCTGGGGATCGACCACTCTCAACGGCGAATCGACTACGCGGTGGCGCACTACTCCGAGAACGGCATCGCTTACGTTCGCACAGACGCCCGCGGACCGCTTTCCGATCTGGGTCGGTTCGATCTTGTGTGGGTTCGTTTCTTGCTCGAGTACTACGAGGAACTGTCCTACGGAATCGCAAAGAACGCCTATGAGCTACTGAATCCGAGCGGCACCATCTGTCTGATCGATCTCGATCACAACTGTCTGGGGCACTTTGGCGGATCCGAGCGGCTGGAAAGAACCATGCGGAATATGGTGCTCGCCACGCAGAGGGAATACGGGTTCGATCCCTTTGTCGGTCGAAAACTCTACGCCTACCTTTACGACCTGGGATGCGTCGACATCGAGGTGCGGATGACGGCCCATCACCTGATATACGGAGAGCTGTCCGAGACCGACCGCTTCAACTGGCTATCCAAGGCCGAGGCGACTCGGAATACTCCGAAGCTCTTCGCCGACGGCTACTCGGGCGGGTACGAGGAGTTCCGGAGCGAGCTGGTCGCCTTCCTCGACCACCCCAGGCGGTTCATCTACACGCCTCTCATCATGTGCAAGGGAAAGAAGCCCGCCTCTACGGAATGAGCCTCAACGCGACCGGCGTCTTCGGTACCGGTGTCTCCTCGGGTGGCCGCATTGACACCGGAGCCCCAAGTTCGAGCTGTGCGGGATAGGCTTGCTCGTAGTAGCGCAGGAAGGCGTCCACCAGGCGGAGCTCGAAGCTCTTGCCCACCTCGCGCTTCAAGAACGCGATGGCCTCTTCTCTGCGCATGGGCTCGCGGTAGTGGCGCTTGGCAGTGATGGCCTCGAAGAAGTCAGCCACCGCGATGATCCGCGCTCCCAGCGGTATCTCCTCTCCCATGAGCCCGCGCGGGTAACCACTTCCGTCCATCTTTTCGTGGTGCGCGCCGGCGATTGACGGGACCTGCCTGTAGATGCCCTCGAAGCTAATCTGGCGAAGAATCTTCTCAGTCTGCTCTACGTGAATCTTCACCAACTCATACTCGCGTGGGGTCAACCGTCCGGGCTTGCGAAGGATGGCGTCCGGCACGGCGATCTTGCCGTAGTCGTGCAAGAGCGCCGCTGTCGAGACTACCTCGCGCTGCTCTGGCGAAAGCCCGAGCTCATTGCAGATTCCCAGCGCGTACTCCGTGACCTTCTCCGAGTGGCCCCGGGTGAGCGGATCGCGTGCGTCGATGCTGGCGGCCAGCGCGCGCAGGATCGATCGGAACTGACGGTCCTTGGATTTCAAAAGCTCCTCGTTGCGCAAACTGATACCGACCACGGCGGCTACGCCGATGAGCAGGCTGTGATCGGTCTCGACCAGGGGCCTCTTGGTCTTGACGTTGTCCACCGCCAGAACGCCGATCGACTCTCCGTTGCTCACAATGGGGCAGCAAATGAAGGATTCCGCGCCTAGCTCCTGGGCAAAGGACATGCTCTTGAGAGAGATGTCCTTTTCGATCTCCTCCAGATTGCTCACCAGAAACGACCTTTGTTGCTTGAAACAGAGCACGAAGACGCCCCGCGACCCCGCTTTGTCCAGGTGAAAGGCAGTCTGCCGCAAGACCTTGATCTGTCTGTCGTCGTGGCCATATCCGCCACCGAAAACGAGGCGCTTTCTGCCGCTGTCCGCCAACAGGAGCATGCAACGGTCGTAGTCGAGCCATTTCTTGCAAGCTCTCACCACGCTGGAAAGGACATCCACCGATCCGGAGCGGCTGCTGATGGACTGGCCGATCTCGCTGGTCAGAACCGCGTTGTTGTGGTTCATCTCGATCTGGTTGACCAGTTGATGGGTCGAGTCGCACAGGCTGTTCAGGCTTGAGGCCATGTCCTTCTTTTCCAGGAAGAGGCAAAGTGAGCTTAGGATCGCCAGAATCGCCGTCGCCGTGGGCAACAACTGGGCAAGTCCGAACCAGGGATCGTACACCGCAGACATGACGACCAGCGGGAGGAAGAACATCGCCGAGTAGTTGCGCGTTCGCTTGAACAAGTCTGCTTTCGACGCGCTCCAGGAGATGTTGTACCGGCATGTCTTTCCGCCCCGGAAGATGCACTCTGGATGCTCGACGATCGGCGCTGTGCGAGCGAAGAGCATGGAGACCGCTTCCAAGAAGCCGATACGGTTCTCGCATTGGTAGGGCTTTTCCTCCACGCCCTCCTCGAAGTTGATCGTGACCTCGACCCTGTTCGAGCTCAGGCTTCGCGACTCGAAGGTCGAGGAGCGTGTCAACCTGCGCGCGCCTCTTCCGATCAGCTCATAGGCCTTGCCAGGTCCGACCGTCCCGAGGAAGAAGAGCTTCATTGCTCCCATGGCGCCTGGGGACGCGGCATAGCGGCCTGCTTCACGCGCTATCGACGCGTTGCTGGTCAAGATGGACAGCTTCTTGTGAAACCGGTCGATCTGGTCCTGCGTGAACCAGTGCCCTTCGTCCGCCACCTCGTAGGCGGTCATGCCGGCATAGTCGAGCAGCTGCGAAACTCGGATTTCCGGGTACTTCTTCTCAATTAAACGTATGTAGTTGTCGATGATTCGACTGTTATACAGGCGGCGACCTTCGCTGGTCATGGGTGCCCCCGTTCCTTCGACCCGCTCGAAGAATCGCATGTGTGTAGTGGTGAAAACCATCCGAAAAATGGGGCATCAGAGTCCACATCACATAGTGCTTCTCGATCGGTATCTTCAGACTCTCGGCTGCGGTTTCGGGATAGATAAGAACAGGCAACTGTTCCTGACCTAGGCTCTTCATAAGAACGGATAGGGCATCGTAAACTATCTCACTCGTTAGCTCTTGCTGATCCAGCACGAACAGGGTAATGGAGTTGGTCAGATCGGAAAGGTTGAGGCCGATATCGGCGAGATTGACCATGACGACGGCCTGTAGACGGTCATTGCGCTTGAGCGCATAGAGATGGCGCTCTCGCTTCAATCCCAACCTTCCGAACTCCTCGCTCAGATTGCTAGGGTCCATATCGCCCGCTTCGAGGTCGAGCGCGCCTATCATCAGGGTGCAGATCTTGAATTGACCGAGAAATACAGGGGAATTGGACGGTCGACCGCGTGGCCGGTGACAAAGTATCCGGCAGCGTAATTTGTTGAAAGGGCAGAGCCTGCCGGGGTACTTCGAGATTGTCGAAACCGAAATCCTCGGAGGATGCCCCATGACAGATTCCCAGATTCCCGCACTTGTTGGCAAGCAGACAACGGCCCTCGATGAACTGCGCGCGTTCATGCGTGAACGCCAGGCCGCCCGCACCGGCGACAAGGACTTCGAGACCTTCGAGCGTGAGGCGCGCCGTCGTTTCGCCGCGGCCGAGGCGGAATTCGTAGCCGAGGAATTGGCCCGACTCGACACCGACGCACCCGCAGTCGAAGTGGACGGCGTTCCACACCGACGCGTCCTTCGCTGTTCGCAGACATACATGACGGCCGCCGGGCCTGCCAGCATCGAACGGACGCTGTACTCGACCCGACAGGACGGCGAACGCGCGGTGTGCCCGATGGAGTTGCGTGCCGGTGTTGTCGCCGGTTACTTCACGCCGCTCGCAGCCCAGAATGCGGCGTGGATGGTTGCACACCTCACACCCGGCGAGAGTGAGGAGCTGCTCGTCCGCATGGGCGGCATGTGTCCATCGAAGTCCAGCTTGGACCGGATGGCCAAGGCACTGTCGGCGCGCTGGGAAGCCGAGCGCATCGACTTCGAGAAGCGCCTACGCGACCAAGAGAGCGTGCCCGCGGTTGCCGTGGTCGTCGCCGTCTCCCTCGACGGCGTGTTGATTCCCATGAAGGACGGCCAGCGCGAAAAGAAATGCGCCGCCACCCGCGCCCGGGGCAAACTGGCCAAGGGACCCACCGGCTACAACGAGGCAAGCTGTGGAACGCTGATGTTCTATGACGGAGCTGGCGAGCTGCTGCTAACCAGGCGAATCGCTCGCATGCCAGAAGCCGGCAAGCCCACGCTCAAGGCCAGCCTCACGGCGGAGCTGATGACCATTCTCGCGCGCCGTCCCGACCTTCGCGTCGTCACCATCGCAGACGGAGCCAAAGACAATTGGGCCTTCCTGGGCACCTTGCCGGATGGCTACGCGGGCTATCAAATCGTGGATTTCTTCCATGCCGCCGAGCACCTCGCCGACGCGATGGTCGCCGTGCATGGCGAAGGCACCGTCCGCTTCACACTGGAATTCGAGAAGCATCGCCACATCTTGCGCCACGACACCGATGGCGTGGAGAAAGTCATTCGCCACTTGCGCTACCTGGCCAAGCATCACCGGCGAAATCGCAAGGTGATTTCCGCGCTCGGGTATTTTCGCCACCATCGCCATCGTATGCGCTACGCCAGCTTCGCTCGCCGACATCTCCCCATCGGCTCGGGCATCGTCGAGGCCGCGTGCAAGACGCTGGTCTCACAGAGACTCAAGCGCTCTGGCATGCGCTGGCGCCACGACGGTGGTCAAGCCATTCTCACCTTGCGCGCCTTGGAGCAAAGCGACCGTTTCGATCGTGCCTGGCGCATGCTCGCTGCAACCTACGTCCAGATCGTATCTCTACCCGACAACATCGTCGACATCGCCTCACGCCGCCACCGCTGATGAGCCGTCAGAATGAGAGCTACACCGTATCATCAAGCCCCCACCAGATTCGTGCTGGCAGAAGCTGGATAGCTCTCGCAGATCATCGTCGTCAGCCGGGCTCAAGCAATACCCGCCAAGTCTGCCTTGGACATCGCTTCGGTCGCACTGCACATGGCAATAAGCGAAGAGAGCCTCGGAGCATTTCTCGGGATCGTCGATACTGTGGCACGCACCGCCAAATATGCTTTGGGGGAAATGGTTCTCGGGCCGGTAGAAGCAAATCAGGTACTCCATGTGCATGGAAGAGAACCGACAGGAGTCGGTGATGAAACGACCGATTTGATTGAGTACGTTCAGGCCGGCCTTGTAGGTGTAGTTGCTGCGTGCCGCGTGATGGTGAATCAGCCAGGTGCTGTCGTAGAAACGCACCATGGCCATGTGGCCAAGGATCTTGCCCCGGTCCTGAAAAATGAAATGGCGCGCGATGCTGGGATTGCCAGTATAGAGCTTCTCGTAGGTCTGCTTAATCCGTTCCCGGTTCTTCTGGATAAAATCGTATTTTTGCGGATAGATGAAGCCCGTCTCGAAAAAGAAGTTCCACAGCTCATCCATGTCGACCTGGTTGCAGACATAGGACCGCCGATCATCCACCTGATGTAGGAGCCCCATCAGTTGGACATGATTCGCCACATCCATGTCCAGCAATACCAGCCCGTACTTGATACGGGGATCTTCGGACTCGGCATCCTGTACCTGGCGGTAGAGTACCTGAGCTCGACAGGGAAACTTAAGGTTGCTGGCAAGGCACAGATCGAGCCGGGGAATCATCAGGCCCGGCATGAGAACGGCGTTACGCGCGTTCTCCTCCACCGCCAGGCCCGAGCCCGAAAGGTTTAGCACCTTGAGCGATACCAGCTTGCCGGTGAGCGGGTGCTCGAACACGACGGTCGGTTCGGGAACAAGCTCCTGACGAACGCTTCGGTACTGCTTGCGTTCGAACCGCTGGATGCGTTCCTGCGATGGCTCGAACACGTACTCCCGGTATCGTCGTCCTGCGGTCTTACTGACGATCCTGCAGTCGCCCGAAAAAAGGATCTCCCGGTCCTTCGAAAGAACTACCATCACCGGAGTGCCCGCGTTGATCCAGCCAAAGGTTTGTGGCGGCGAGGTGCGAACGCGCACGCGAAAGGAGAGCGGGCTGAAATCGACGAGGGTGCCCTCGAATTGGGAGCCGCTTTTGATGAGCTGAACCCTAGTGTCTCTGCAGGGGTAGCGCACAACCCGGCGGGAGTGAACCTCGGTGCAGGACTCGGGCAGCTCGATGACGATCCCCCCCTCGTCCATCGATATCACCTGGCCAATACCCCGCAGCAGCTTCTGCTCGTCCGGGACGATTAGTGAGGAGAAGACGTAGTACTTGGAGAGAACACGGGCGTCGCGCGGGTCGACCCAGGTGCATCGCAGAAGGTTATCCTGGCACGGTTGCGGTCTCGCCTCGACGCGCAACGTGTGTCCGTACCTCGCGTGCTCGAAAGCGAGCAGGACAGTCCTGTTTTGAAAATTGAGGTAGTTGAGTTTGTTGATCAAGCGTTCGCGGTCGACCGGTCGCGGCTCGTCGCTGGCAGAAGCGGGATTGATGGCTTCCAGCATCTTCGGCGGTCTGGACGCAGCTTCGCTGTCAACTGCCGCTCCGCCCTCGCTGATACTGAAGTGCTGTTGAGCCTGGTCCATGGCCTTGATCCAAATCTCACAGATCGGCGCCATTGTAGACAGGGATTGGCAGGCGCTACTAGACCGGAAAGAGAACAATCATGTGACAAAGACAACAGCCGCGTGACGCTTTGTAGGTCTTTGTGAGCTCTGTGTAGTCCCAAGGCCCCAGACAATCATGCATCCGCCGTGATGCGCCTCGGTTGGGCAGGGGAAGCAGCGAGCAGGGTAGGACGGCAAGGGGGCCGGCTATTTCTCACAGAAAGTTCGACGAAACGTGCGCGTTTCGACACATGGGAGGCGGACAGTCAAATCCCGTGGAAAATGCAGTCTGTCCACGTTGTCGCCTCGGGAGACGGCCATGAGTCGCCAGGCCGGAGCCACCGCTGCTTCCCAACTCGTTGCGCCTTCGGTCGGCGCCGTGCCATCGGTCGAGCGCTTGCGCTCGGCGCTGGGCATGGTCTCCGCGCAGGATATGGCGCGGTTGCCCTTCGTGGGCGCCGATGCAACTGGGGGCGCAGAAGCCGAGTTGCAGGCATCCGTGCAAGGCAGTCGAACCACCGTGGATCTGCCGCTGGCGGTTTCGGGATCGGATTTTCTCGCCAACATCTTGCGCCGAGCCGCGGTAGGCGACACCGCCCCAAGACAAGTGCACGCCCTCGAGCGTTTCCTTGACGCCAATTCCGACCAAGTTTGGGACAATAGTTGGGTGCGCTTCCCGCGCCGCTTGCTTGGATCAGCAGCGGCCGAGGTCTTCGCGGGCGACTTGCGTGCCGACAAGTCCGATGGATCGAACCGCATACGTGGAGATGCGGACAAGTTCGTCGCGGTCGAACGCGGCATCGAGTACGCGCGCGTTCCCATCAGCTATCTATTGAAGCTCGCGCTCGCGGATGCGGTTTCCGTGTTGCCGGAACGACCCGAGGCTGTGAAAAGGACCGGACGACGACTTCTGGGCAATTTCTTGAGCGATAACACCTCGCCCGAGACTTGCTCGTTCAATGTGGTTGGCCTTGCGCCTGAAGCCGGCGGCGGGCGGGCGCTCGCCCGTGAAGCCGGCCGCCGGTTCTTGCTGACGCAGCTTCTTCTCGCCTACGCCAATCGGCGCTACGAGCTCGAAGCCACCGGGCAGAAGGCAGCGGCCTGCCACGCCCCCACGCCACCGGTTCGGCAGCGCGAGCTCAACGAGCTCATTTCGGATTCCTTCTATCGCGAGCTCTTCATGAACCCGTGTCTCTCAGGGTGGGACCGCGGGGAAGACAAGAGCGCGTACATGGGGTTGTGCCACGAGGTCGTGTCGCGCAGCCAGCTCAACGGCGTGAAGAAGTTGCGCGACGCCGGCATCATCACCAACAACCTCGTTGTCATGCCAAACACGTCGAATCTCAGTCTGGCCAATAACGGCGTGCACGTCAGCATCGGCAGCAAGCGCCTTACTGACCTGGTAGCCGCGGGCGACTCCGGATTTGGAGCTCGCGATGAGAAGTACTTCGGCGACTTGGCCATCAAGATTATGGAGCATTTCCTGCCGCTTTTCGTGGGCACCTACAGCGCCGCGCCTTACCGCCTTGGTTTTCAGGATTTTCATCCGGAAATCGCCCTCGGCTTCTTGCCACACGAGCTCGACTTCACCCACCTGCGCATGTTGTGGCGACGGTGGAAGGGCAAAGCCAATCTGCGCGCTCTGGGCATCACCTTCACGCCGTGCGGGCCGTCGTGGATCGACCGCGCGTTGAGCTCGGCGTTCCGCCTGCGCGGCGACTGGGTGCCGGATTTGCGATTGATCGATTATCTCGTGTTTCTTCTCAGCACGAATACCAGCCCGTCGCTTTCAGGTGTGCTCGGCAACTCTGACCGGCTCAAGCGCGACCTTGCCAGCCTGGGTGTGTTCGACACGCGCATGTCGCTCTACCTGCTAGTCAAGTTGCGCGAGCAAGCGGTCATGGGGTTCTCGGGTTTCGAGGCGCGGCAGTACAGTCTGTTCGAACGCTTCGGCGAGGACATGGGGCGCGCGGTCGGGTTGCAGAACCTGCTCTGCGCCTTCGCCTACCGCTGCATCGCCGCGGGTCGGTTCACCCACGCCCACATTCCCGACGACCCAACCCTGGAAAGCGAGCGTCGCCAAGTAATCTTCGATTGTGCCATCGGTTTGCCCACCTTCTTCGTCCACGAGGCCACGACCAATCAGTTTCTCAAGGCGGTTTTGCAGCACACGAAGGAGATTCGCCCCAGTCGGCGCTACCCTGGATACAGCAGGGTGCGCACCGACGAGTACCGAAAAGGGCTCTTGCGCTTGTTGCGCCAGGAGGCGCCCGATCTCATCGAAACCCTCGGCATGGGTGAGGTTCTCGACGAGCTCGACCATCGCCTTGCCGATCCCTCGTCTCGCGCTTCCCACCGGCTTCTTCAGGGCATCCTTGGCGAAGCTGGTGCACGCGACCCCATGAAGGTCGAGGCGCGCACGTTCAACCTGGCGGCCGAACGCTACTACCGGGGGCCCTTGCGCCGCGCTCAGATCGACGAAGCGCTCCTGCTTTTGCGCGAGGAGCTTTCGGCAGCGGCCGCACGCCTGTGGGGCGTGCAGTGGGGCGATCTTGGATTGCTCGCCAACCCGGATGCGTATCTTTCGGCGGTGCACGGCGAGCTGGTCGACGATCGGTTGAACACGGAGGAGATCTTGCGTCTTGTCAGTCTCATTCTTGCGGTGACCGTGGTCGGTGAGGGCGGCGATGCGTGAGGGAACGCACCAGTACGTCGACCGCGTTTCGGGCAGCGTGCGCGATGAGCGGCTGTATTGGGACAGCGCGATTCGTTTTCTCTATTCGCCCGTGCGCGAGAAGGCGCCGCGCCTGTTCGCGGCCATGACCAGCCCCCGCATGTCGTCTTTTCTTGGGTTTCTCAACTATGACTCCTTCGTGGGTCGCTGCTTTTCCGGCGGTCGGCGCTTCATGCTCTCGTGTAGCATGGACTGGACCGAGTGCCTCGATGATCCGGACAGCTTGCGCACACTGGCCCAGGTCTTCGAGCGCAAGATTCGCTACTGGGAGCGGCGGCCCATGAGCAGGGACGAGCGCGCCGTGGTCGCTCCGGCCGACTCTCGCATGGTGTGTGGCTCGTTCGAAGATGGCACCCCACTTTTCATCAAGGGCAAATTCTTCGACCTTGAGGAGTTGCTGGGGAGCGGTCCCTGGTGGCGGCGCTTCGCCGATGGCGATTGGACGGTGTTTCGCCTGACGCTGGACAAGTACCACTACAACCACACGCCCGTCGCTGGCGTGGTGAAAGACTTCTTCGTTCTCGACGGCGCGTGCCACGCCTGCAACCCCGCGGCGGTGGTCGAGGTGGTCACGCCCTATTCCAAGAATCGCCGTCACGTGACTCTCATCGACACCGACGTTCCCGGTGGCAGCCAGGTGGGCATGGTGGCCATGGTCGAGGTCGCTGCCCTCATGATCGGCGACATCGTCCAGTGCTACAGCGATGAGAAATACGTTTCGCCCAGGGCGATGGCACCGGGACTGTTCCTACACCGGGGGGCACCCAAGAGCCGATACCGGCCGGGCGGTAGCACCGACGTCTTGCTCTTCGAACGCGGCCGCGTGCGCATGAGCTCCGATCTGGTGCGCACCCAACAACGGATCGACGTGGTCAGCCGATTCTCACGAGCCTTTTGCGCGCCTCTGGCCGAGACCGAGGTGCGCGTACGCTCGACCATCGCCGAGCGCTTGGGCACCGTGGAGCCCTTGGCATGAGTGCCAACACGCTTTTCGTGCTGGGGTTGGTCGCAACGGTCTCGGCCATCCTGGCCTGGGGATTGCGCGTGCTTCCGCGCGAAAACATGCAGATCCTGGCGAGCGTTCCGCTGCGCAGGATCGACGGCGACTTGTGGCGAGGCGTGAATCTGACCTGGTATGGGGTCATGCAGATGACCGGCATGGTGCTTGCCATCGCGCTGGCTTTGGTTCTTGCTGGTGCCGCCCGCGTGCCCGCGCATGCCTTGGTTCTCGTGATCGGAGTTCTATTGGCCGTGGCGTTGCCCGCGGCGGGGCTCGTCGCGCGCGTGGTCGAGCGCAGGCGCGGAACCTACACAGTGGCAGGTGCCGTGTTCGCAGCCGCGCTGTTCTTGCCGTGGACGACGCTGGGCGTGGACGTCCTGCTTGGCAGCGACCACGCCGTGCCCGTGATCAGCGCCATCGCGGTGGCCTACCCGATTGGCGAAGGCATCGGTCGACTCGCATGCATCAGCTTCGGCTGCTGCTACGGCCGCCGTGTGGATGATTGCGGTCCCTGGGTGCGAACGCTTCTCGGCTGGCGCCCCGCAGTGGTCGTAGGGGCCACGCGCAAGGCGGCTTATGATGGGCAGTGCGAGGGAGTTCCGCTCTTGCCCACCCCAGCGCTCTCTGCCCTGGTGCTTTCGGCCGCGAGTCTCGCCAGCGTCCCGCTGTTTCTTGACGGGTACTTCCGAGCCGCCGGTGCCCTATCCTGCAGCGTGGCCTTTTCTTGGCGTTTCGTCAGCGAGTTTCTGCGCGCCGACTATCGCGGAAGAGGGCGGCTCAGCGCCTACCAATGGATGGCGCTCGCGTGCCTGCTCTACGTGGTGCCGGCCTTGGGCTTCTTTTCCGAATCAAGGCGACTACCCAATATCCACGGCGGCCTGGTGTTGCTGGTGTCACCCTTCACGCTCCTGGCCCTGGCCGCGTTCGGCGTGGTGGTCTTCATCTACCTGGGCGTCAGCAAGATGACCACAGCGACGATCAGGCTGGGTGTGCGCGATAGGTAAGCCTCACTGACATGCAGCAAACCCCGCCCAGCAAACCGGGCGGCGATGACTTGCAGTGAGTCTGCATGACATCGAGCAGGCCTGCAGGTGTTTGAATGCTAGCCAAACAGGCACACTCTCAAGAAAAGTCGCTGCGACTCATGCGCGAGAAGTGGCGCACATCCTCGCCGGTGACGATGAAGATCACCCGCTCTGCCACGTTCGCGGCGTGGTCACCAATCCTCTCGATGTACTTGGAAATGGCCTGAACGCGGGTGGCGCGAAATATGTTCTCGGGGCTCTCGCGCATGCGGCTGAGAATGTCGTTGAAGATTTGCGAGTAGTAGGCATCGACCACCTCGTCCTTGTCGATGACCCGGCTGGCGCGGGCAACATCCTGGGCCTTCAGCGCCTCCAGCGCTTCTGTCAACATTTCGCGCACGGTGATCATCATTCGCATCAAGTCCTCATAAGGGATGAGCGGTGGTTCGCGCCCCAGTTCCACAACCCGCCCGGCGATGCTGACACCAAGGTCGCCAATGCGCTCTAGATCGATGACCAACTTCAGTGCCGAAGTCAGGAGCCGCAAGTCACCGGCAACCGGTTGCCGGCGCGCAAGGATCTCCAGACAGAGGTGGTCTATTTCCAATTCCATGGAGTCCGTCTCATCGTCCCCGGCGATGATCCGCTCGCCAAGTTCGCTGTCGCCCGCCAGCAACGCCTTTCCGGCCGACTCCAGAACTTGGTCCACGTGCCGCCCCATCTCGAAGATCCTCTGCCGAACCGACTCGAGCTCCGCTTCAAACTCCTGGCTGGTATGCTGACGAAGGCTCATCCGAACCTCCCCGTGATGTATTCCTCGGTCTGCTGCTGGGCGGGTTTCATGAACAGCTTCTTGGTCTCGCCGAACTCCACCAGGCGTCCAAGGTACATGAACGCGGTGTAGTCCGAGACGCGCGCCGCCTGCTGCATATTGTGGGTCACGATGGCGATGGTGTAGTCCTTCTTGAGATCCGTGATGAGCTGTTCGATCTTCTGCGTCGAGATAGGATCGAGTGCAGAGGCAGGTTCATCGAGCAGTAGGACATCGGGCTTCACGGCCACGGCGCGGGCGATGCAAAGGCGCTGCTGCTGCCCTCCCGACAGGGCCGTTCCGTCCTGGCGCAGCTTGTCCTTGACCTCTTCCCATAAGGCCGCCTTCTCCAGCGCCCATTGCACGCGCGCCTCCATGTCGGAATGCGAGAGGCGCTCGTAGAGCTGGACTCCGAAACTGATATTGTCATGGACCGACATGGGAAACGGCGTCGGCTTCTGAAACACCATGCCGACCTTAGCCCGTAGCAGGTTCACGTCGTCCGCGCGTTCGAGCAGGTTGCGGCCGCCAAGCATGATCTTCCCGGAAGCGCGTTGCCCAGGATAGAGCTCGTAGATGCGATTCAGGGTTCTCAGCAAGGTAGACTTGCCACAACCGGACGGCCCGATGAACGCCGTGATCTGGCGTTCATGGATGTCCAGGTTGACGTCGTGCAGAGCCTTGTATTTTCCATAGAAGAAGCAAAGATCGCGGATCTCTACCTTGGGGCTGCGCACGGGCTCGGCCTTTTTGGCGGGGACGCTGGCGGCTGGGTGCAGCGAAACCGCGGCGGTGGCCGGCTCGGAAGGCGTGTTGCTGGGGGAAGAAGAATGGCTGCTTCGTGATTCCATGGGCTACCTTATGATTTGGTACGCTTGAGCAGCATCCTGGCGGCGATGTTGATACCAAGGATGGTGACCGTGATGAGCAGCGCGCCGGCCCACGCCAGGTGCTGCCAGTCTTCGTATGGGCTCATGGCGAATTGGAAGATCACCGCCGGCAGATTGGGGAATGGCCGGCTCATGTCGGTGCTCCAGAACTGGTTGTTGAGCGCGGTGAAAAGCAGTGGCGCCGTCTCGCCGCTGATGCGGGCCATGCCAAGCAAGATCCCGGTCATGATGCCAGGCAGGGCGCTACGGTACACGATGACTATGGTCACCTTCCAGCTCGGCGCCCCCAGCGCGGCCGCGGCTTCGCGCAAGCTGTCTGGCACCAGCCGCATCATGTTCTCGGTGGTTCGCACCACCACCGGCATGACGATCAACGCGAGCGCTATGGCGCCGGCCCACCCCGAGAAGTGCCCGGTGCGCAGAACGATGAGCCCGTAAACGAACACGCCAATGATGATGGACGGGGCGCTGAGCAGGATGTCGTTGACGAAGCGTACGATGGCCCCCAGACGCGAGGTCCGGCCGAATTCCGCCAGATAGGTTCCGGCCAGGATGCCCGCGGGGGCGCCGATGCCCACGCCGGCGAGGGTGAGAATCACGCTGCCCACGATGGCGTTCGCGAGTCCACCGTTCGCTCCTGGCGGGGGAGTGGATTCCAAGAACAGCCGCGGGCCGATCCAGCGCACGCCATTTCCGAAAAGTGTCCACAACAACCACACCAGCCAGAACAACCCGAACAGGGTAGCGAGGATCGACAACGTCAGGCCGACGTGATTGACGATTCGGCGGCGCGCGTAGAGGCTCATGTCCGTTGCCCTTCGCGTGCGCGCATCCTCATAAGCAGCAGGCGCGCGGCGATCAAGACGATCAAGGTCAGCACGAAGAGGACCAGGCCAAGGGCAAGCAACGACGACGTGTAGAGCGGCGTCGTGGCCTCGGTGAACTCATTGGCCAGGGTCGACGAGATGGTATTGCCGGGCATGAACAGCGAAGCGTGAATATCGTGGGCATTCCCGATGACAAAGGTGACCGCCATGGTCTCGCCCAAGGCGCGTCCGAGGCCTAGCATGACGCCGCCGATGACCCCCACGCGCGTGTACGGCAAGATCACCCGCCATACCACCTCCCAGGTCGTGCAGCCGAGGGCGTAGGCCGATTCGCGCAGTGAGGCCGGAACGGTCTCGAACACGTCGCGCATCACCGCGGCCATAAAGGGAATGATCATGATGGCCAGGATGAGCCCGGCCGTGAGCATGCCGATTCCCATGGGCGGGCCTTCAACCAGCATCCCCAGGATGGGCAATGCCTCGACATGCTCCGTTAGCCACGGTTGCAGGGTCGACGCGAAGATCGGCGCGAACACGAAGAGCCCCCACATGCCGTAGATTATGCTGGGAATGGCCGCCAGCAATTCGATGGCCACGCCGATGGGGCGCTTGAGCCAGGACGGCGCGAGCTCGGTGATCACCAGGGCAATGCCAAAGCTCACCGGCACGCCCACCAGCAGCGCGATGATGGACGTGATCAGCGTGCCGTAAAGAGGGGCCAAGGCCCCAAACTGTTCGGTGACCGGGTTCCATTCCTTGCTGGCGAGAAACCCTGGTCCGAAGGCCTTTAGCGCTGGCCACGAGCCCACGAGCAGGGTGACCAGCATGCCAAGAACGGATAACAAAACCAAGACTGCGAAGAAACCGGTCAGTCCACGAAAGAACCGATCGCCTGGCGCGCGCGACCCAACGCCCACGCCGGTCGTGATGGGCGGATCGGGCGGCATACGCGCCATCTCCTGGGTGGCTGTGACTACCGAGCTCGTGCTGGCCCCGGGCACAGTTCCCCTACTTCTTGCCCGCGGGCCAGATCTTTTTGCCGCCAGTGCCCTTCAGATCCCTTTCCCAGGCCTTCTCGACCATCTCCACCACTGTCGTGGGCATGGGGATGTAGCCTAGCTCCTTCGCTGCGGCGCCGCCGTTGCGGTAGCCCCAGTCGAAGAAGCGCAGCACCGCTTGACCGATGTCGGCCTCCTTCTGCTCCCGGCGAACCAGCACGAAGGAGGCGCCCGTGATGGGCCACGCGGCGGCGCCCGGCTGGTCGGTAAGAACCATGTAGAAGCTGCGCGCATTTTTCCAGTCGGCTCCGTTCGCCGCGGCCTGAACGTTGTCATCCGAGGGATCGACGAACTTGCCGTCGCGGTTCTTCAGCTTGGCGTGGGCCATCTTGTTCTGAGTGGCATAGGCCGATTCGACATAGCCGATGGCGCCGCTGATACGCTGAACGTACGAGGCCACGCCCTGGTTTCCCTTGCCGCCCACGCCAGTCGGCCAGGCAACCGATTTATCGCTGCCGACCGTCTTGGACCACTCGGTGCTGACCTTGGCAAGATAGTTGGTGAAGATCCAGGTCGTACCCGAGCCGTCCGAACGGTGTACGACGGTCACGGCCGTATCGGGAAGCTTGACGCCCGGGTTGCTTTGCACCAATCGGGGATCGTTCCACTTCTTGACCTTGCCCATGAAGATATCGGCCAGCACATCCGGTGTCAGTTTCACCTCACCCGCTTTGATACCCGCGATGTTGAGCACAGGCACGACTCCTCCCATAACCACGGGGAATTGAGTCAAGCCAGCCTTGTCCAACTCTTCGGGCTTGAGGGGCGCATCAGAGGCGCCAAAATCAACCGTCCCTTCGGTGATCTGTTTGATGCCGCCGCCCGACCCGATGGCCTGGTAGTTCAGCTTGACGTTAGTCTGCTTCGCGTAAGTGTCGGCCCACTTCGAGTAGACGGGATATGGGAACGTCGCGCCGGCACCTGAAATGGTGTTGGCATCGCCCGCGAGGGCGACCTTCCCCATCAGCGTCATGCCGACACCGGCGATGACCAGTCTTCGGAATCTTGGGTCGATCATGCGCATGCAGCTACCCCTTCTTGTGTTCTGATTTGCGAGGCGGGAGATGTTCTCACCTCTTCAAGCGGAGTCTGGATTCGCGATCTGCAAGCGCGCGTGTCAACTGCGTGACAAATGTCCGACGCACCGACCGTCTCGCGAGGGTGGCGCCAGACTTCGGGCTGGCACGCCGATCGCCCCCAATGAAAAGTTCGCGGGCCGCTGACAGGCCTTCGGAGACGGCGAGTGCGTGCGCCCGTTCTCGATCGGAGAGAAAGGTGTTGCGAGACGACAAAGCCAAGCCGCCATGGTCGCGGACGACGTACAGACATTATGAACTTCTTGTTCGCAACATCTTCACCACGGGAATTGTGCCTAAGGAAGGCTTGTCGGGGGCACGCTCGTGCCCCCTCGAAGCCTGCGTGGCAAGTATCTGAAGGGTTCCCCGCGGATTCCGCGGCAGCCCCGAGTCGCAGCAAAGAACCCAAGCGCGCCTTCGGCGCAGCCCCGTCAAAGGCCAGTTTGGAATTCTCACTATTCAGTGACTTCGAGGCGAGCACTTGGATAGGGACGGCTCCCCATGATGCCCCGCCAGAGCGCGCGGTTGAACCGCGGCGTGTCGAGCGCGTCCTCGCGATCGAAGTTCTGGCCGCGCATCACCCGCTCCCAGTAGGCAGCGCCGTGGCTGCGGTGCCTTCCCGCCATGGCAATTGAAACAGGATGTGCCACGGTGTTGCTGGCCGTGACAACCGGCACGGGCAAAGAAGTGGACCGCAGGATCTCGGGCACCTTCGCCACGTAGGAGAAAGTCGACGGAGACAGCGATGGATCGAAGACCTCGGCCATGGGCGCAGCCAGGGCGTCGTTCAGACCAAGCGCTTCGAGCCCCAGCACCTCCTCGATGGTCTTCACCATGGAGACGGTATTGTAAGGCGCCGACACGACCGCCCCCTGCTTGACGTACGGGCCGAGCACGAAGGCCATGCTGCGGTGGGCGCTCACGTGGTCGGGACCGTCCTGGGCATCGTCCTCGATGATGAAGATGAGTGTGTTGTCGCGGAAGCGGCTGCCCGCAACCTTCTCCACCAAGAGTCCGACCGCATAGTCGTTGTCCGCCATCTGACGTTCGGGCGTGTTCACGCCATCGATTGCATCGGCGAAGTTGCCAAAGTGGTCGTGGGGCAGGCGCACGAACTCCAATGCTGGCAGATCCCCACTGGCAGCCAACTGGTCGAATTCACGCTCCCATTCCTTGTACCGCCAGTAGTCCGGGTACTTGTTGTCGAAACCGCGGAAATACAGGTCCGAGGTTGTCTGCAGCGCTGCCTTGGCAGGGTAGAACTGACGAGAGCCTGTGGCGAAGGGGTTTCGGTCGAGCGGGATAAAAATGGGATAGCTCGCGGGAACAGAAGAGCGCGTGAGATCGCCAAAGCAGCCGTAGTTGCGAATCGTGAGCCCCTTGCGCAGAGCCGCATCCCACAGGTACGATTCATTGATGGCCTCGCCGTCAGCAGGATCGCCCGACGCCACGTCGGACGTTCCGGGCAGCAAGTCGGGATCGGCGGGCGTGATGGGGTTTGCCGCCAGGCGGTCGGCCAAGGTTGCCAAGCCGACGTTGATGTTGCGGTTGGTTCCCTCCCAGTCGTAGTTGAGGCCGCGGCCGGCATAGTTCGGCGGCTGCGTCTTCTCGACCGAGTCGGTGGTTCGTGCCGACACGGTCCAGTTCCACCCTACGCCGCTGGTTTCCCCGGAGTCCTGGAAGGCATCCAGGGTCACGAACTGGCTGGCCAAGCCGTGATGGTTGGGGGTCGTGGCTTCCGGGAAAAGTGTCAGCAGTGGATCGCCATTGCCCCTTGGCAGATCGCCCAGGACTTGGTCGTAGGTTCGATTCTCCTTGATGATGTAGATGACGTGCTTGATGTGTGAACGCAGAAACGCCATTAGGCGACGCTGTTTAGGTGACTCGTCGCCGGTCGGGAAGTTGTTGTTGGCTGCCACTTGAAGCGTCAGACGCGCCAGCACGGTTCCGCTCGGAATCGGCGCTGAGAGGAAACCGGCCTTTTCCAGCTGCCACACATATTCGTTGCCGTTCCAGCACGAGTCGTAAGTCGTGTTGCTGGCGACATCGATGCAACCTGGACCTGGAAGGCCCTTGCCATTGACCACGAAGAAGCGACGACCGTCCGCGCTCAGGCTGATGGACTCCGGGTACCAACCGGTGGGAATCAGCCCCACGACTTGGCTTTGGTCGTCATCGCCGCGATCGTCATCGCCGCCGTGGCCGTCGTCGTGGCCTCCTTGCCGCCCACGCTGCCCAAGCTGCACGACCGCGACCGCGTTGATGCCACCATTGGTGACATAGAGCGTGCGGCCGTCGGGTGACAGCGCCAGGCTGTTGGGATTCGCGCCAGTGAATCCGCGTGGATTCGGCAGCACGGCACTAGGCGCCGCTACGGGGAATTCCTCGACCACACGATCCGATTGGGTGCTGATGACCGAAACCGTGTCCGCACCGCCATTGGCGACGTAAAGGAGATCCTGGTCTTGGGACAACAGCATCTTGTTCGGCTGCGCACCGACCGCGATGCGTCCGCGCACCTTGGCTTGAGGAATATCGACGACGACAACTTCCCGGTCACGCTGGCTGCTCACGTAGGCCTTGCTGCCCTTGATGGCAACCCAGTAGGGATACTCGCCGCCTGCATGCCCCGTTTGCGCTGCATCGACCTTGCCTGGGCGCAGGTCGACTTCTGTCACAGCCGACGTGGCAAGGTCGACGATGCTGACCGAATCGTTCTCGTAGTTCGCCACCACAGCGTGCTTGCCTTGCCCATCGACGGCCAAGCCAGCGGCTGTGGGCGGAATAGCAAGACCCAGACCTGCACTATGCCCCAGCGAAATCGCCGGCGTGACTTCGGCAAACGAGGATCCCGCGAGTCGGTAGGTATGCATGTTGTCGTTCACACCACCGCTCACGTAGAACTCGCGACCGTTCGGGTTCCACGCCATGCCGACGAACGTATTCGGGACCTGCAAGACCTGGCGTTTCGCCGGCGGCGCGAATGTGACGTCGTAGACGAAGACATACTCGTTCGACAACTCAGGTGTGAAATTCCCACTGTTGTCAGGCTCGGTGACGGCGTTGTACCCACTGGTCAAAACGAGCAGGGTCTTGCCGTTCGGACTGAGCGCCGTGGTGACGGCGTGATCGACTAGCTGATCGGGAAGCGCGGACAGGTCGGGGTTCAGCCCTCGAAAGACCGCGCCCGGTGTCACATCAGGTGTAACGCGGGCGCCGGTGGGCAGGAGTTGTCCTTCGGCAAGAGGTCGGGAGTCCTGTGCAGCCTGCTCCATGGCCTGTCTTGCCGAAACGGCGGGCGGTGCCAATGATTCGGACGTGGACGAGTGGTCGCAAGCAACCCAAAGGATGGATGTCCCCAATACAAACAGCCTATTTGCTAGATTGGTACGCATGATTTTCCTCTTTGGAATGTCGAATTTTCGTCGAAAAAGCGGCAACTAGAAGGCGGCGCTGAGGCCGCCCATAACCAAGAGGCCTGTGTTCAGGCGATCGACCTTCTGCCCGCTGATGCCTGCTTCGGTCATGACCGAGAATCGGCCTACCGAATACGCAAGCAGCGGACCAGCGTTGAATTCCAAGGTTGGATTCGAGTGCTCCGCGCGATGCGGGTCACTGGAACCGAGAGACGTGCGAACTCGGGTGTCGAGTCCTACGTGCAGTCGCGTTCCGAAGTCGTGCAAGCCGACCGCGCGGACTTCACCCTCGTGATCATCACCCTCGCCGTCCTGCGCGTAGATGAAATTCGCCATGGCCAGGGTCGCGCCGAAACGCCGACTGAACAGCGCCGACCATTCGAGCATCCCTTCCTCGTTGGCGAAACGATCCTGGCGATAGAGGAATCCGACCGCTGCATTGACGCCGAAGCGGCGCTGATCGAGAAGCATCACGCGAACCCCTCCCTGCGCTCGCAAGCGAACCTCCCCCGGTTGTGTGGTCGATCCGAAGCCCAACGTGAAACTCAGCCGCGGCACGACCCAACCTTCCGCGGTCCCGTTGACCACGGGATTCTTGGTAGCGCCATCATATCCTCCCCATCCTGTCCCCACGGCCGCCGTGGTGGAGTCCATTTCCGCGTCGAGTGCTCCAGGTAAGAAATGAGCCGCCCGAGTCGGCGTTTCCGTGGTCACGTTCTCACGTGAAAGTTCAAGTTCCTCTGCCGCTTGCACCGACGTCCCCAACAAAAGCAGTGAACCTGCGGCGAACGAATACAGACAAACGCTGCGTGCCGAAAACAGTGGAATTGCGCGCATTGCATCTCCCTTTCCGGGCAAGAGTGCCCCCAACATCTCAGTGACCTGCATCCTCTAGCGCATGTGTGGGGCACGACCATCACAACTGGCCGAACGTTTGGTGACGAGTTCGAGTACACTGCTAACGCGTGCGGCTCAATCTCGGCGACAAGGTCGCCCCTCCTGTAACGGATGGATACCGGGTTCCGATCGGAGTAGGCGGGGAGCACCCGTCTGGGGGACGGTACCTGGTTTGGCGTCTACGCTGGCGCGGACCTCAAGTCCGGCGAGATCTTCTCGCTCCGCAACATCAAGTGGTCAATCGGCGAGAAGCGCCCCCACGAGTTTTGAGGCCTTCCGCTGTTGTCATTGCTGATCGGCTCCTTCGTCGGATTCGGCGCCTCGCTCTTGGCGATAGAGGGTTTCGTCGACGTGAACCTCGACGCCCAAGGATTCCCCGCTGCCCCCGCGATGGAACCCACGCACGGGGCATGCGTCCAGATAGTCGAGGCCGACCGCCACGCGCACGTGACGCCCGTGCGCGCGCACCTGATTGGCCACGTCGAAACCCTGCCAACCCACGCCCTCGATCCAGGCCTCGGCCCAGGCGTGGCTGGCCATCTCGGTATCCGCGCCGTTGGCGTTCGCCGGCCCACTCTTCGGCGCCAGATAACCGCTTACATAGCGGGCGGGAATGCTCAATTGCCGGCAGCAGGAAACGAAGACATGGGCGTGATCCTGGCAAACCCCCGCGCCGCGCGCGAAGGCCTGCGCCGCCGATGTCTTCACGTGGGTCGCGCCTGGTTGGTAGTCGACTTTCTCGCGCACGGCAAGCATGAGCGACTCTAGGGTGGCGGCGCGACTGTTCGCGCTCTGTCGTCGGAAGCCTTCCGTGAACTCGAGCAGCGCCTGGTCTTGCGCGGTCAGCTCGGTGGATCGCATGTACAGATCCGGTCGGTGCGGGCCGCTGTCGGGCAGGGTCAGTGGCTCGTCGGCAACTTCCACTTCGCCGCGGGCGCGAATGCGTATCTCCTGATGAGGCTTGTCGATGACCAGGACGTGGGCGGCGTTGCCGAACCCGTCGACAAAGGGTCGGGCGGGACCCGGCAAATCCAGATTCCAGCTCAGAACCTTCTGTTGAATCGTCGATTGCGGCGAAAGGCGCAGGTACTGAATCGTGTAATTGGCTGGACTGGTGTAGCGGTACTTGGTTTCGTGGATGATGGACAGTCGCATGCGATCTCCCTTCAAACCGTCATGAGGAAGTCTTGGGCCATTTGCGCCGACAGCTCGGCGAGACGTCGGATAATCTCGGCGAGAAAATCGTGGATACCGCGACCGAGCACGCGGTCGATGCGGGCGAAGCGCAGCTGTGCGTGCAGCTCGCCGGCCAGACGCTGGGCCTCGAGGTCACGCTTGCCAGCCAAGGCATCCAGGTGATCGACCACCTGGTTGGCGCAGAACCGCAGACTGCGCGGCATCTCGAGGCGCAGGATCAGCAACTCGGCGACCCGCTGGGGTGTGATGACATCGTGGTAGGTCTGGTGGTAAGCGCGGAAGGCGCTGGCCTGGCGCAAGACCGCACCCCAGGCATAGTAGGTGGTACCCGCCGCCTGAGCGTCCATGCCCGCCAGCGATTGGTACTTGGTATCGAGGAGCCGCGCCGTGCTGTCCGCGCGTTCGAGAAAGGTACCCAGGCGCAGGAAGTGAAAGGCATCGTTGTGCAGGGTCGTACTGTGCGAGATGCCGCGAAACAGGTGCGAGCGATCCTTGACCCAGTCGAGGAATTCGCGCAGGCCGCGGGTGCGCAGTCCCACCTCGCCCAAGTCGCGCAGGGCGAGCCAGGTCGTGTTGATACTCTCCCACATCTCGGTCGAGATCACCGCGCGCAGGGCGCGCGCGTTTTCCCGGGCAGCGCGCACGCAGAACTTGATGCTGCACGGGCTTTCGGTGTCGACGGTGAAGAAGCGCGTGATGTCGGCTTCATCGAGCTTCTGGTTGCGCAGGGCGAACTCGGGTGGACTGCCCAGGCTGGCCAGGGCGTCCCGCCACTCGGATTCGGCCGACGAGCCGGGTAGGTCGAGCAGGGCGTTGCGGTAGCTGACGTCGAGCACGCGAGCCAGGTTCTCGGCGCGCTCGATGTAGCGTCCGGTCCAGTACAAGTTTTCGGCAGTTCGACTGAGCATGACGATTCTCGTTTCCAATTCAGGTGCGCAGCACCCAGGTGTCTTTGGTGCCACCCCCTTGCGAAGAATTGACCACCAGCGACCCGCGAGTCAGGGCCACGCGGGTCAGCCCGCCCGGCACCACCACGCTGCCTCCAAGGCCAGTCAAGATGAAGGGCCGCAAATCGATGTGGCGCGGGGCGATCCCTTCCTCGACGAAAGTCGGGCACGACGACAGCGCCAGCGTCGGCTGGGCGATGTAGCCGTCGGGATGGGCGTCGATGAGGGCGCGGAATTTGGCCTGCTCTTCGCGCGTGCTGCGCGGGCCGATGAGCATGCCGTAGCCACCCGAGCCCTGGGTCTGCTTGACCACCAGCTCGGCCAAGTGTTCCAGAACATACGCGCGATCGCTGTCGAGGGCGCAACGGTAGGTGGGAACGTTGCCGAGGATGGGCGTCTCGCCCAGGTAGAATTGGATGAGCTCGGGCACGTACGGATAGCTGGACTTGTCGTCGGCGACCCCGGTTCCGATGGCGTTGGCCAGGGTGACGCCGCCGTTGCGGTAAACGCTGAGCAGACCCGGCACGCCGAGCATGCTGTCGGGGCGGAAGGCCAGGGGATCCAGGCTGTCGTCGTCTATGCGGCGATAGATGACGTCCACCCGTCGCGGCCCCAGGGTGGTTCGCATATAGACCGCGTTGTCGCGCACGAAGAGATCCTGCCCTTCCGCCAATTCCACGCCCATTTGTTCGGCCAGGAAGGTGTGCTCGAAGTAGGCGCTGTTGTGCGGTCCCGGCGTCATGACCACCACGGTGGGCTCGCCCTCGGCGGTGGCGGGCGCCACCGAGCGCAGGGTGCGCAAAAGCTCTTGCGAATAGTGATCCACCGGCGCGACGTGGGCCTTGGCGAAGACCTGGGGGAACAGCCGCATCATCACCGCGCGGTTTTGCAGCATGTAGGAAACCCCGGACGGCGTGCGCAGGTTGTCCTCGAGCACGTAGAAGGTGCCTTCCTCGACGCGTACGATGTCGATGCCCGCGATGTGCACATAGACATTGCCGGGCACATCCACGCCCTTCATTTCGGGACGGAACAGCGAGTTGCGCAGCAGGTGGGCTTCGGGAACCACGCCCGCGCGAACCACCTCTTGCCGGTGGTAGATGTCGTGCAGGAACATGTTCAGCGCCTTCACTCGTTGCACGAGCCCCGCAGCCAGGCGGTCCCACTCGGCCGCGGAGAGCACACGCGGAATGATGTCGAACGGAATGAGCCTTTCCGTGCCCGCCTGATCGCCGTAGACGTTGAAGGTGATGCCCACCCGGCGAAAAATGAGATCTGCTTCTTCGCGCTTGCTGGCGAACACGGCCTGGTCGGTCGAGCGCAACCATTCGTGGATGGGACGGTAGGGGGCGCGCACTTGGCCGTGGTCGCGCTGCTCGGCGAAGTTTTCCAACGTGCAGGGGCCGTACATCTCATCCAGGAAGGGCGTCGTCATGAATTTAGACCTGCTAGCTCCTCATTATGCTAGCGCGCGCATATTGCGTGGGTGTTTCGCCGCGGCGAAGAATCGGTAAATCGTTACTTCCTCGTTCCATCCCGGATCATGCGCGTGACGGCATTCTTCATTTGTGGCCGCGAACATACCGGCCGGAAACAGTCCGGAAACCAGGACAGGGCTACCTTGGGACTGTGCGCGTATCCCTGCACCACACCACCCACTATCAGTACGACCGGCCGGTTTCGCTTTCACCGCACGTGGTGCGCCTGAGGCCTGCGCCTCACACGCGAACTTCGATCGAGTCGTACGCCTTGCGGATCGCGCCCGAGCGCCATTTCCTGAACTGGCAGCAAGATCCCTTTGGCAACTTCCAGGCGCGACTGGTCTTCACCGAGCCCGCCACCCGCATCGACGTCACTGTGGATCTGGTCGCCGATCTCATCGCCATCAATCCGTTCGATTTCTTCCTCGAGGAGTCGGCCGAAAAGCTCCCGTTGCGCTACGAAGCCGGCTTGCACCGGGAGCTTCGCCCATACCTCGACGGCCTGCCGGTGGAAACGCGACTGGCGAATCTGATCGAGAGCTGTCGCACGCGCTACGCGCGCGACGGACGCCGCACCATGGACGTCCTGGTGGACATCAACCAGCACATCCAGCGCCTACTCAAATACGACATCCGCATGGAGCCAGGCGTGTTCTCGCCCGAGGAGACGCTGACCCTTGGGCACGGCTCGTGCCGCGATTTTGCTTGGTTGCAATGCCAAGTGCTGCGGCACCTAGGCTTTGCCACGCGGTTCGCCTCCGGCTATTCTATTCAGCTCAAGCCCGACGAGAAACCGGTGCACGGGCCCGCGGGCGTAGCGGAAGACGTGGCCGATCTGCACGCCTGGACCGAGGTTTTCTTGCCTGGCGCGGGCTGGATTGGGCTCGACGCCACCAGCGGACTCATGGCGGGCGAGGGGCATATTCCGCTGGCCTGCACACCCGATCCAGGCTCGGCCGCGCCCGTCACCGGCTCGTACTCGTGGCAGAAACGGAGCGAAGACGACAAGATGAAGGAATCGCTTTCCTTCACCATGTCGGTTGCGCGGGTGGCCGAGGCCCCGCGCAGCACCAAGCCCTACAGCGACGAGACTTGGTCCAAGATCGAGGTGGTCGGCCAAGACGTGGACCGCGTGCTCGACGCCCAGGACGTGCGCTTGTCCATGGGCGGAGAGCCAACCTTCGTTTCCAGCTACGAGCCAGACGCGCCCGAGTGGAACACCGCCGCGGTCGGTGGCTCGAAGTTCCGCCTGGCCGACACTCTGGCGCGCCGTTTGCGCTACCAATTCGCGCCCGGGGGTGTGCTTCACCACGGACAAGGCAAGTGGTATCCCGGCGAGCTGCTGCCTCGCTGGTCCATCGGCTGCTACTATCGGACCGATGGAGTCCCCATTTGGGACAACGCAGATCTGCTAACGCCCGAAAGCGGCGAACGCGCGGAGGTGGGCACCCACGAGGCCGAGGCTTTCATCGCTGAGCTGGCAAGGCGGCTGGGCTTGGATACCAAGCACCTCCTGCCGGGCTACGAGGACGTGCTGTACTACCTGTGGCGCGAGCGTTCGCTTGCCGGTGAATCTCGACCCCTGCGATTCGCGCCTGGACAGCGAGCTCGAACGCAAGCGTCTGGCCCAGATTTTCGACCGGGGCCTCGGCGCCGTGGTGGGCTACGCTCTGCCACTCGTGCGCGACGCCGAGGTGGGGTGGCGCAGCGGCCCCTGGCACCTGCGCCGCGAGCACCTGTTCCTGCTGCCCGGCGACTCGCCCATGGGCTACCGCCTGCCGCTCGATTCCTTGCCCTGGGTAGCGCCTGGCGATCGCGACGTCATTCACGATCCGGATCCCCTGGCCGAACGCTCGGCCTTGCCGGCGCGGGTATTGCTGCAAGCGGCACCGTCGACCCAAGCCGAAGGACTGAGCGGGCTCCCTGCCCAAGGTACCTCGGCAACCGGGTTGGCTCGCACCGCGCTTTGTGTGGAAGCCAGAAAGGGCGTGCTCCACGTTTTCCTGCCTCCCCTGCCGACGCTCGAAGCCTACCTTGAGCTCGTGAGCGCGGTGGAGGGCGCGGCCGAAACCCTAGCCCAGCCGGTTCGACTGGAAGGCTACCCGCCGCTTTCCGATGCGCGCATGATGAAGTTCGAGCTGACGCCCGACCCAGGCGTGCTGGAAGTGAACGTCCAGCCCACCACCTCGTGGCGATCGCTGAGCGAGCTCACCACGGTGCTCTACGAACAGGCGCGCCAGGTGGGACTGTCGACGGAGAAATTCGATATCGATGGTCGCCATAGTGGTACCGGCGGCGGCAATCACATCACGCTCGGTGGTCGCAGTCCTGCGGACAGCCCGCTTCTGCGACGGCCGGATCTTCTGCGCAGCCTGCTCGCCTACTGGAACAACCATCCGTCGCTGTCTTATCTCTTTTCCGGATCCTTTATCGGCCCCACCAGCCAGGCCCCGCGCGTGGACGAAGCCCGCCAAGACGCCCTGGCCGAGCTGGAGCTGGCCTTCCGGCAAGTTGAACCCGGAAAGGCCTGTGCGCCGTGGTTGGTGGATCGCCTGTTTCGCCACTTGCTGATCGACGTCACCGGCAACACCCACCGCGCCGAGTTCTGTATCGACAAGCTGTACAATCCCGAGGTGGCGTCCGGGCGACAGGGGATACTCGAATTGCGCAATTTCGAGATGCCGCCGCACGCGCGCATGAGCCTGGCGCAGCAGCTTCTGGTGCGCGCCCTTGTGGCCATGGTTTGGCGGACGCCCTACCAGCATCGGCTTGTCCGCTGGGGAACCTCTTTGCACGACCGCTTCATGCTGCCCCACTTCGTGCGCGAAGATCTTCACGACGTGGTCGCGGATCTCGTGACCGCGGGGTTTGCCTTCGAAGAGGACTGGTTCCGACCGCATTTCGAATTCCGCTTTCCCCTTATCGGCTCCGTCCAGGTGCGCTCGCTCGAGGTGGAGCTGCGCCGCGCCCTCGAACCGTGGCACGTTCTGGGCGAGCAGGGGGCCTCGGGCGGAACCGCGCGCTACGTGGATTCGTCGCTCGAGCGCTTGCAGGTACAAACGCGCAACCTGACCGACGGCCGCCATGTGCTTCTATGCAACGGGCGGCCACTGCCCATGACCCCGACGGGGACCCCGGGCGAGCTCGTGGCGGGCGTGCGCTTTCGCGCCTGGCAACCTCCCGAATGTTTGCATCCCAACATCGGGGTGCACGCTCCGCTGGTGTTCGATGTGTTCGACACCTGGAACGGCCGCGCGGTGGGCGGATGCACCTACCATGTGTCGCATCCCGGTGGCCTTTCGTTCGATACGCGGCCAAGCAATGCCCTGGTGGCCGAAAGTCGGCGCAAGGCCCGCTTCCTGCCCTTCGGCCACACGCCAGGACCAGGCGTCGTAAAAGAGGAGAGGCCACATCCGCTTTCGCCGCTGACCCTGGATCTTCGCCGATGAGCTAGTCTCTGACCGTCACCCTCCATGCAAGAAGACACGCCGCCGACTGTACGCAATTTTGAACAGCGCTATCGGCCCCCCGCGGGCCCGTGGGACGAGTTTCTCGATGAGGCCGGTCGATCGCGGTCTTCCGTTCGCCCCTTGACCACTTTTCTGGATGGCCTCGGGGCGGCGGGCCTTCGCCAGCGTTCCGAGCAAGTCCGCCAGCTGGTGCGCGATCACGGTGTCACCTACAGCGTCCCCGGCGACGCACAGGCGGGTGAGCGGCCCTGGTACCTGGACGCGATTCCCACCGTGCTGGCCCCAGACGAGTTTGCGAAACTGGAAGCGGGGCTGGCCCAGCGCGCGCGCCTGCTCGACAAGGTTCTGGCCGATCTCTACGGTCCCCAACAACTTCTGAGCGACGGCTTTCTGCCCGCCCGCTTGGTGCTGGGCAACCCGAGCTTTCTGCGGCCTTGCCACGGTTTGGGCCTGGGGCACCGGCTGCACCTCTACGCCGCGGACGTGGTGCGCACGTCCTCGGGCGAATTCTGCGTTTTGCGCGATCGCACCCAGGCACCCACGGGCGCGGGCTACGCGCTGGAAAACCGCCTGGTCATGTCCCAGGTGTTCGAAGAGCCCTTCCGGCAAAGCAACGTGCATCGCCTGGCGCCATTCTTCCGTACCCTGCGCGAGACCCTGGTCGGGCTGGCGCCCGTGACCCGCGAACATCCGCGCGTGGTTTTGCAAAGCTCCGGCGCCTGGAGCCCGACCTATTTCGAGCAGGCCTTTCTGGCGCAGTATTTGGGCTACCCCTTGGTCGAGGGCGGAGACCTGACCGTGCGCGACCGGCGCGTGTTCCTCAAGACCTTGGGCGGGCTTTTCCCCGTCGACGTCATCTTCCGCCAGCCCGAAGACGACTATTGCGATCCCCTCGAGCTTCGCCCGGATTCACGTCTGGGCGTGCCCGGCCTGGTGGAGGCTGTGCGCGCTGGCCAGGTGGCGGTGGCCAACGCGCTCGGCAGTGGCCTGGCGCAGTCACCCGCCTTCTTGGCGTTCCTGCCGACGATTGCGCGCAACTTTTTCGGCGAAGAGCTCTTGCTCGACAGCGCGCCATCGTTTTGGTGCGGTGACGCCACATCGCTGGCACACGTGGAATGCCATCTCGACAAGATGGTCATCAGACCCTCGTGGTCAGCGGCGGGATCGGGGTTGGTCATCGGCGAGGAGTTGACTGGCGACGCCCGTGAGAACCTCCTGCGCGATTTGCGCGCCCACCCCGAGCAGTTCGTCGCCCAAGAACAGGTTGAGCTCGCCCACGCGCCTGTCCTTTCCGGTTCGGACCTCTCCTCGCGCACCTTTATGTTCAGAGGCTATGCCGTGCTATCCGGCGACGACTACCAGGTCATGCCCGGCGGACTGTCCCTGGTCGCGCCCAACGAAAAGGATCCCTTCATCGCCATCGCGGCCGGTGCTTTGGCCAAGGATCTGTGGGTGCGCAGCGAACGCCCGGTTGCGAGCTTCAGCCTGCTGCCGCCCGCCACCCGGCCGGTGGAGCTTTCGCGCGAGGGGCCCGATCTGCCCAGTCGCAGCGCCGACAACCTGTTCTGGCTCGGACGCTACGCCGAGCGCGCCGAATCTCTGGCCAGGCTTTCCCGCCATCTGCTCGGGCGCTTGGCCGAGGAGGGGGACGCGCGGCTTTTCACCTCGCCCGCCTTGCCCATCTTGTTCGCGGTCCTGGCCACCGAGACCGAGAGCGAGCCGTTGGCGAAGTCGCAGCCGATTCCCTGGTTGGCGCGCGCCTTGTGCTCGCCTGCGCCTGCTGGATCTTTGCACAACACCATCCGGGCCGCGCTGCGGGCGGCGGCTGCGGTTCGCGATCGCCTGTCCGCCGACACCTTTCGCGTCCTGGGCGGCCTGGGCGAGGAGGCCATGCGTGCCGAAGAACTGGCCACCACGCAGTCGATCGGTACCTTCACGGCCTTTCTCGATCGCGTGATCACCAGCCTGTCCGCGCTGTCGGGCTTGGCCATGGAGAGCATGACCCGCGGCCACGGCTGGCGATTTCTCGATATGGGCCGCCGCCTCGAACGTGCGCTGCAACTGGTGTCGCTGTTGCGTGCCGCCTTTGCCTCGGGCGCGGAGCACGAAGGCGCGCTGTTAGAGACCCTGCTTGCCGTCGCCGACAGCAGCATCACCTACCGTCGCCGCTATCTGGCCGGGCTGCACCCGGCGGCGGTGGCCGATCTGCTGCTGGTAGATGACAGCAATCCCCGCGCCGTGCTCTTTCAAATCGCGGCCCTGCGCGAGCACCTCGTGCACCTTCCGCGCGACGCGAGTCAAGCGCGTCTGAGGCCGGAAGAGCGCCTGGCCTTGGGCGCGCTGGTCCGCCTACAGTTGCTGGATGTGGTCCCCGCCTGCTTGCCGCCCGCGCAAGGCGCGCGTCCCGCGCTGCACGCGATCTTGGTCGAGATCGAAAGCGATTTGTCGCTGCTTTCGGAACAACTGTGCAGCGGCTATTTGAATCACGCTCTCTTGGCGCGTCCTTTAGCCAGTGCCCTGCCGGCGAAAGGTCCGGCGTGAAATACCGGATCCGTCATCTCACCCGTTATCGCTACAGCGAAGCCGTGACCAATTCGCAGCACGACCTGCACCTATTGCCGCGTGACCTGCCCCACCAGCGCTGCCTATCGTCGGAGCTGGAGATAGCGCCGCTGCCCAGCGTGTGCGAGGAGCGCAAGGACTACTTCGGCAATCGGGCAACCCACATGGTGCTTGCGTCCGCCCACTCGGAGCTTTCGGTCGTCTCGCACAGTCGCGTGGACGTCACAGTGCCGAGCGCGGTCGAGCACGAGCAGGATTTGCCTTGGGAATCGGCGGTCGCGCAAATCGCGCGTGACCGAAGCCAGCTGCAGGTGCAGGAAATGACCTTTCCCTCGCCGTACATCGTTCCCTGGGACGACCTTCGCGCCTACGCGCTGGAATCCTTCCCCCCTGGACAGCCGTTGCTCAAGGGCTGTGTCGAGCTCATGGCGCGCGTGCACGACGATTTCACCTACGATGCCAAGGCCACCACCATTGCCACGCCGCTGGACGAGGTCTTCGGCCATCGCCGGGGTGTGTGCCAGGACTTCGCCCACTTGATGATCGCCTGCCTACGCAGCCTGGACCTGGCGGCCCGTTACGTGAGCGGCTACCTCGTCACCACGCCACCGCCGGGCAAACCGCGCCTCGTCGGCGCCGACGCCTCGCACGCCTGGCTATCGGTCTTCTCGCCCCGCTTTGGCTTCGTCGATGTGGATCCCACAAACAACGTCGTCGTCGGCGACCAGCACATCACCTTGGCCATCGGACGTGATTTCGGCGACGTGACGCCCTTGCGTGGCGTGGTCTTGGGAGGCGGCCGGCACGATTTGGAAGTCGCCGTCGACGTGCTACCCGACACGCGGTAGCGAGCCAAGAGCGTTTTGCGCGCGCAGAGACGCCCCACCGGTGTAGACTTCTCATCCGGTCATTGATTTGCGATGCACACCTGCTCATTCACCCTCAAATTCGGCGCCAAGCGTTCGGCTGGTTTCGCTCTAGCCGCGCTGTTCGCCTCCGCCCTTTGGGGCTGCGGGAGCATCGGACAGATTCGAGCCTACCCACTCTACGCCAACCCCGAGCAGCCACGCCAGCCACAGACACTCGCTCGTCTCGAAGGCCCGATCGCGACGGTCGATGGGCGGGATGTTGCGTCCAAGGGGACGGTCTTCGAGCTGCTGCCGGGCTGTCACGTGGTCACCCTTCGGCACAAAATCGGCGAGGGAGTCGACGACGGCGCCTGGTCCGCGGATTTAAGTACGATTGTCTATGCGTTCCGGATGAGACGTGGGCACCGCTATTCCATCGACACTTCGGTTCGCTTCGGCCCCGGCTCTCAATTGGCCCCTGGTGACGAAAGCCAGGTGCACGTGAATGTCGAGATCCTCGGGGCCGCAGGCAGCACTCACGGGCAACTGACCATTGCGGCCAGGGAGCGAGAGCCCACCGGGGCTGTGGTGAGCGTGCTGCCACCGTCTCGTGGAGGGAAGGACATTGAGGCATGCAAGAGCTGGGTTGCCGAGGAGGGGGCGACGAACATTGCGGAGCCCAAGCCCACGACAGACCCGGCCGCCGGATTGAGCGCAACGCACACCACAGAGTAGTCACAATGGAAGCTCTGAAGGCCCACCTCCTCGTCGTCGGGCCGCACGACGTCGTTGGTTCTCTGGCCGCGGGTGCCCTCTTCTAAACTACCTCGGCTTCTCGCTGCCTTTGGCGAGCAACGCGATTGTTACGCGGCGGCCGCTGCTATTCAGAAGCCGCCGCCATTCGCGCCCTTGCGTTCAAGTGGATTCGAGTCCTGTTTCGCTGCTGGGGCGACCGCGTCCCCTACGATGAATCTCGCTACCTCGCCGCGCTCTAGAAGCACCATTCCCCAATCCTCAAATTCGCTGCCCAAGTGGCTTCATAATTTCCTTGGGGTCCGCCTCAGGGCACGGGTTCGACGGCAAACGACGATTTTCACGCCTCACCCGCCTCTCGCGGGTGTCGGTCGCCTCACCGCTCGGTCGCACGCTTTCGCGCGAGGCGGCGTCTCAGCTCGAAGCATCCAACAAGCAACAAGGCGAGACCAGCCACGCCAGAGCCATTCGGTCCCAGCGCCGGTACGCTCGGCGTTGTGGGACTGGTAGCCCCCTGGCCTACCGCGAACAGCGACAAGCTCGTGGTCGTGAAGCAGATCGGGTCTACGCCGGCCGAGGTCGTTACCGTGTCGCTCACGGAGCCACAGCACAGGGGATTGCCAAACGGATCCGTCGAGGCCTGCGTGAGGCGAGAATCGATGCCTGCCAAGGGACAGGGCTGGTTTGCGGGATTGGGATCACATTGTACGACGGTCACAGGGCCGGATGGGGCAGGCGATGGCATGGGAATGCAGACGGAAACCCCACCGGCATAGGTCGCCGTCGTAGAGACGACTGCGCTAATGCAGCCGGCTCCGCTGCTTTGTTGGAGCAATCCACCGGGAAGCGTAGGACATCGCGTGTCCAGCACGATGTTCGTCCCCCCCGCGTTTGCGACTGTGCTGAACGTGACCGATGACGACGACCCGGTGGGACCGGCCGGCCCAGTGGTCGCGACTGCAGATCCAGGGGGCGTGGTCGGTGCGTAGAAGAACGTGGCTCCCGATATGGAGTCCGTCCCCGTCGAGTCAATCAAGAGCGTCTGCCCATATATCTTCACTCTGTTCCCGAAGTTCTCGTTCACGAAGCCCGACGGATCTAAAAGGATCTGTGGAGAAGTGTTGCTGGGCGGAAATGGATACACATATGCTGCCCCTTGCCCTTGGTTCCCCCCGACGACCGTATACGGCGCCCCAACGACGATCCACCCCGAGCCGGCGCTAACGACCAAACCAAAACTGGACCCCGCAGTTGCCCTGTTCGGGAGAAGGGCGGCGCCTGTCCACATTCCATTCGTATTCGTGAAGACGTAGGCATTGCCGGCCCCAGATTCTCCAGGCGCGCCAACCACGAAGTGATTGTCATCGTAGAATGCGACGCCGGTGCCAAATTGGTCGCCCGAACTAGCTCCGGGGGACATCATCGGGGCGCCGCACACCCATCCCGACCCCGTAGGGGGGCAGACGTAAACAAAGCCAGGGGGAGATTGTGAGCTGCCACTCTGTGGCTCGCCGATGAGGACCGTTCGATTTGCGGACATGGCTCGGCCCTGTCCGAACTTCACCGCGCCGCTGTGAATGCCGGTCAGCTTCTGCAGCTCAGTCCATTGTCCACCAACAAGACCGAAAACGTAGATTGCTCCGTGGTTTCCGTTGGCCCCTTTCGCGAATATGAGAATGTAGTCCCCCGTCTCGGAGAAGGTCAGTTTCCTGCCGAACAAGTCGCCCGCCGCACCATCGGAAGCGGTCAAGGTTTGCGAGTAGGTCCACGAACCCGCGCTGCGGTTGAATACGTAGACCGTTCCTTGTGACAAATTCGTACTAACAGTGGTCGTCGGAGCGCCAACGATCACGAAGTCCCCAAAAACACGTGCATCCGACCCAAAGGAACCCGGAGCTGGGGCGGCAGGAACGCTCGCAAGATTGATGGTGGAGATCTGAGACCATGCTCCGTCTGCCCCCTGCATGATGACGTCCACAAGATTGGCCCCGCCGACCATCGCGGTACTCCCGAAAACGCTCACGCCGGTAAAATCCCCGTTTCCAATATGGAGGTTGCCGCCACGGACCTGCGAGACGACTGTCCACTGCGCGCTCGCCGTCCGTGGCAGCGTCAGCACGCTGGCCAGCGCTGCCGCGAGAAGTATTCGGCGCGGTACCGGTCTTCGAGATTGTGGCTTCTTGTCAAAAGGACGGCTTGGCGACATTCAGGCATCCCTCCTGGTCGGGCACTGAGCGATTGCGAACTCCCTTGATACATTTGTCTCCGCAACAGGTGAGCAAACAATGCGTTACGGTTGTGTGTGCCCGACGGAACACAGCCTCGCACCCACCAAAGCGCGGGCGAGTCGTTAGACACACCGTCGAGGTTCACGTCTACCGGCTGTTCGCCGGTTTGCCGTTAATCTGGGAGCCCGCCGATCGAGCGGTTCGTCGATGTTACACCAATTTTCCCGCGGAGGGGTCGTCCGCTGCAACGGCTTGTTCGACCGCAAAAGCCGGCGGCGGCTTTACCGAGCTACGGATGGAGTCGTCTCTCCTCCGCGGCGCAAGTCCTAGCGAGGAAGACAGAAAATTGATCGGGTCCATTTGCCGACGCACACAAGTGGAAGCGCTTTTCGGCGAGGCGGACGTGTCCCAGCCGCTCCAGGGCACACGCCTGTCTATACGTCGCACAAAGAGCTTGGGCACCAGTAGCGAGCTTGGTGGATTTGCCAAACTGCTCTTCAGCCTCGGACCAATCGCCTTTGGCGGAGAGGATCTTCTCCTAACACCAGAGCCGCGTGGGCGGCGATTCGGGGCTCGGTGTCGTCTCGAATCAGTCGATGATAGTTTTCGGCCGCTAACGTCGGACGGTCACAGTCGAAGTAAAAGAGGTCGGCCAGCCTCACCCAAACCTCGTCTCGACGTGGATGGCTCGGCAAACGTAGCGCCGCTAGAAGGTCCATGGTCTTCGAAGAGCATGTCTTCCTGAGGTGAAGGTCTTGTAGTACGGCCAGCGTGGCGGTAGCCATGAACCCGGGGTCGCATGGTTCGCACTTGCTCCAGGCATCCGGACATTTCTGACACTCCGTCCAGTAGGACCAGGTTGCTTTTCGCTTCTGAGCCTCAGGCTCCGGACACACATGAATTTTCCGATGTTCTGGGTCCAGCGAGTAGGGTGTCACACACACGATGCCTGAGCCGGCCGCCGGAACGGGTTGGGCACCATCGGGCGAAGTACCAGCGTCGCCCCGCACAGGTACGCCTCCAATCGGTTGCGCCAACGCAACCGATTGGGACACATACCTCGTCGCTACCGCCAATGAGATAGCGAGAATGGAGATGATAGAAAGGAGTCGAAGCACAGACATCGTTGCCTTGTCGGTCGAACGCCTTGCCGTTCAGCGGCGGGCGGCCGCAACGGCTGGTCGATAGTAGCACTGCCGCGGCCACGCGGCGGCCTTCGTTCATCCGACGAGCCGCGTGGCCGCGGCTCGTCGACCGGCGTCCGAGAACTGGCGGCCTTCGTCCGCTGCAACGGCTTGTTGGACAGCGGCCAGCAAACAAGAGCACCTGGCCGTGTCCGTTCTTCGTCGTCCGGTTTTCTCTGCCACCCTATTTGCTATCAGCGAGTCGCTCACCACGAACCCGCCTTCCAAAGTGGCGCTCGTCTGTCCAACGCCTTGCCGTTCAGCGGCGAGCCCGCCGCACGAGCGGTTCGTCGATGTTACACGAATGTCCCTGCGGCGGGGTCGTCCGCTGCAACGGCTTGTTGGGCGGTCCTTCGCACGGTAGTATTGCCTCATGCAGAACTTCACGGCCGTGATCGAGCAAGACCAGACTACTGGGCTCTTCGTGGGCTATGTCCCCGGCTGGCCGGGCGCCCACTCACAAGGGGCTACGCTCGACGAATTACGCCAGAACCTCGCGGAGGTCATCGCCATGCTGCTTGAAGACGGCGATCCAAAACTCGAAGGCGAATTCGTAGGGACGCAGACCGTGAAGGTCGCCTAGACCATGGGCGATGTGCCCGTCCTCAAGCCTCGTGAAGTTGCCGCGATCCTTGCCAATCTCGGATTAACTCAAGTCCGCCAGCGCGGTTCCCACTGCCAGTACCGACACCCGGATGGACGCATGACGACCGTCCCGTTTCACCAAGGCCGAGACATATCTCCGGCCCTGCTCCGCGCAATCGCCCGCGACATCGGAATGGACGTCCGCGAGTTCGTCGCCAAGTCCTAGCCCATCGGCGCTTCGGACCATTTCAGGGCATCGCCAGGATCCGCCCAACTATCTATTAGCCTGCAAAGAATAACATTAGCGCAGCGAGGAGGGTCGGCTTTCCAGGAGGCGTACACCCTAACGGGCCCTCTAATTTCGCACGCTTGGCGACCGGAGCGTGAGCTTGCCCTGGCGAGCTGCGCTTCGTAAGCAGGATTCCGTCGGCGCGGGCGCTTCGCAGATGGGATTCCGCGGGCTATCGGTGGAGCGGGTGTCCGCACGGTCTGCCCGTGAGCGGTAGCGTGCGGGACCAGCGGAAAGCGGCTCGCGTGAGAGTGCGCCGTCCGCGTGGACATGGTCCATGAAAACGTGGTGCAAAAGGAGTCCGGACGTCCCCAACCCCTATGGACTCTGAAAAACGGTTCTTGGCGGGTGAATCGGCCTTGACAAGTCCCGCTGGGCCGCAAGAATTGCAGCGAAGACGAGGGGGGCTCTGTTGCTCCGGGTGGCCGAGTCGTGATCGATTGAGGAGGCCTTCATGGTGCATGGCATTCAGCTTCGCGTTCTTGTTACGTCACTCTTGATTTTGGCTGCGGCCTGTTCGACTTCCACGGGTGGGCCGAGCGGGGAAGGTGGTAGCAGCGGCGTGGGCGGGACAACCGGCGCCGGCGGCGTCACGGACACCGGCGGTGCCAGCGGCGGCGCGACCAGCTCGGGAGGGACGACCGGCGCCAGCGGCACCCCGGGCACTGGCGGCGCCAAGGGTGGCGCGACCGGCGTGGGCGGGACGATCGGCGCTGGCGGTGCCCCTGCCGCTGGCGGCGCCCCGGGCACTGGCGGCGCCAAGGGTGGCGCGACCGGTTCGGGCGGAAGCTCCGGTTCGAGCGGTAACCCGGGGTCGGGCGGAAGCGCTGGTTCGAGCGGCTCCAGCTCGAACGGGGGCCCTTGCGACCTGTACGCCGCGGCGAGCACCCCGTGCGTGGCAGCTTTCAGCACAGTCAGAGTTCTTCTGAGCACCTACAAGGGGCCGCTGTACCAGGTCAGGAAAGGGGGGACGAATAACGTCTTCAAAGGTAATCAACCGGCTGGTACCGTGGGTGGCACGACCGGTGGAACGACCCAAGACATCGGGGCCACCGCCGACGGCTTTGCCGACTCTGCGGCTCAAGACGCATTCTGTGGCACTGGCACGTGCACCTTCTCGCGGCTTTACGACCAGTCGGGCAAGGGCAACGATCTCACCCAGTCACCGGCAGGCACGTATGAGCCTGGACCCGACTACGAGGTGCCCGCGAGCCACTCGCTGACGGTTGGCGGCCACAAGGTGTACTCGGTCTATTTCCCCAACCCTCCGAGCTTGCCATCCGGCTCGGCGCCGTCCGGGTATGGATACAGGAACAACAAGACCACCGGCGTGCCGACGGGCAGCGCCGCCCAGGGAGTCTACATGTTGGCCGATGGCACGCATGCTGGCAACGCGTGCTGCTTCGACTTCGGAAACGCCGAAACGAACAATGGCAATGGACCCACCGGAGACATGGCGGCACTCAACCTGGGAACCTCCTACTGGGGCCAAGGCGCAGGAAGCGCGCCATGGTTCGAGGGTGACTTCGAGGCGGGCGTCTGGGCTGGAGGCTCAGCGTGTGGTACGCCGGGCTCGGGCCAGCTTACGTGTAGCGGGCGCCAGGCCAACCCGCAAAACCCTTCGATGAAGGCAGTCCCGTACGCCTTCGGCATTCTCAAGACCGGCAATTCGGGCAACACGCCACAATGGGTGCTCAAGGTTGGGAACGGGACAGCGACCACGCTTACGACCGCCTACAGTGGAACAGCTCCCGGGAACTGGCAATTGCAGGGTGCGGTACTCCTGGGCACCGGCGGTGACAACAGCAATTCGGCGTGGGGGACCTTCTACGAAGGTGTCATAACTGCGGGCCAGCCATCCGACGCGACCGACCAGGCCGTCTATGCCAACATCCTGGCTGTGGGGTACGGGAAGTGAGACTGAGCCCAGCCGATCGAAGCAGTCGCCTCCTCCCGCGCCCACGCGCATGCTACTTCGACGGCACGCCGCTGATTTGCAGGATCACGCCGCCTTCGCTGCCGGCCTTGTCGGCGTCGACGACGAGGTAGTACTTGCCGGCGCTGAGCCCCTTGAGCGGGTAGCTGCCGGTACTGGCGCCGCCGGTTGCGTGGCAGTCGATGGTTTTGTTGGCTTCGCACGGCATCGGCACGACGTCGGCTTGGTAGAGCTCGAGCGCGTGGTTGCCGACCTGGAGCCACCCGATGGTGAGGTCGGTCGTTGCAGGCAGCTCGAGCTCGACCACTGCGTCCTGGCCGCCGGATCCAGATGCACACGAGGTTTGGTGCTGGTCGTCGCCCGCTGCCGAGGTGTCGATGGCTCGGGTCAAGGTGGAACCGTCGAGAGGAACCAGCCCGAACTCCTCGTCGGGCTGGCATTGCAATTTCTGACAATGAACGTCGTTGGCGCACTTTCGGTCGTTGCAGTCAATGGCACCGTCGCCATCGTCGTCCTTGCCGTTGTTGCAGATCTCGACGGGCCCTGGATCCTCGCCGATCAACGTCATATCCATGGTACCCCCGCTGCCACTGCTGAACTCTTGAATGATGACGTAGTAGACGCCAGGCTGCTCTGGGCCGATGTAGAAGTTGGAGGCATCTGTTTTGAGGTCGACGCAGTTTCCATAAGGCGCATTGGCGTCACAGGCATCGAGGGGGGAGGTTTGGGGCAATAGTGCCCACACTTGGTCGCCTGTCTCGGAAAGACGGACATGCATGTTCAAGGGCGCCAGTAGATTGATCCGGTACGCAAGGCTATGGCCGTCGCCTTTTCCACAGCCCGCGCTGTAGATTTTCGTGGCTGTGGTCAGGTCGAAATGCGCGCCGACTTGACCGCCGACGTCCAAGTTCCCCAAATCGCCGTCCGGCAGGCACATTGGGGCGGCGCAACTGGGCACGCCGTAGCAGTCGGGATCGGCGCAGTCGACCAACCCATCGCCATCGTCGTCGATGCCGTTGTCGCAAAGTTCCTGGCCTCGGTTGGCAGACGGGGTGAGGGTGACCGAGAGCGTCCCTTCCTTGCCAGCGGCAGTCGCCTTGAAGATCAGCAAGTAGTCCCCGGGGGGGAAGAACTTCCAGTTGGCTCTCGTATGGTAGTCGGTCAGCAGCGGGCAATCGCTGTTCTTGGCGTCGGGGTCGCTGTCGCACGATTTGCCCTGAGTTGGAAAACGGAGGGGCGCGTAGATGTGTTGGCCCGAGTTCTGGTAGATGTCCATCGCTATGAGGACGGTCTCATCCTTGACCGAGAACTGTACGACGATGTCTTTGCCGTCGGAACTGCCGGCGCAGTAGGGGTGGTAACGGTTCTTGCCCTGGGTGGTGTCGACGACCGCTGATTTGGAGGGGCCGCCGACCACCAGGGTGCCGAGGTTGATGTCCGCCACGCACAGGTTGCAGCTCGGCGAGCTGGCGCAGTCCAGATCTGCGCAGTCGATCAAGCCGTCCTTGTCGTCGTCGATGCCGTTGCCGCAGATCTCGCTGACGCCGGCCGTACCCGTCGAGAGCGTGACCGCAGTCGAACCGGTTGTGCCTGGGTAGGACTGCACGACCAGCCAGTAGCTGCCGGGATCGAGCGCTGCATAGGTTGTGGTCGCGGTGGCCTTCTCGCCCACGTTCAGGCACTGGACTCGGTTTTGATCGCAGTCCTGTCCGACGCCGGCGTGGAACAGGGACACGACGTGCGCCGAACCCTTGTCTTGGGTGAAATCCATGCGCACGTCGGCCGCGGCGGCCAGGCTGAAACCCGCCACGCGCGCCACGCCGCCGGGTGGTGCGCAGGTGGTGTAGCTGGCGGTCGCGCCGATCGTCGAAATCGTCTTCATGATGCTGGCCCCCGACGAGGCGATGGCGCCGAAGTCCACGTCGGGAACGCAGGCTGCCTGCAAGCAAGCCGGGAAGGTCTTGCACTTGGGGTCGCTGCAATCCACTAGGCCATCCCCGTTGTCGTCCTTGCCGTTGTCGCAGATTTCGTTGCCGGGCGAAACGATGCAGCTGGGATCGTTCGCGCAGTCGGGATCCTGACAATCGATGAGGCCGTCCTCGTCGTCGTCGAGGTTGTTGTTGCAGATCTCGCGGCCGGGTACGACGCAGGCCTTGTCACCGAAGCAGGCTGGATCTTTGCAATCCACAAGACCGTTGCCGTCGTCGTCCTTGCCGTTGTCGCACACTTCCTTCTTGCGATCGATGCAGGACGGATCGTTCTGGCAGGCGGGATCTTTGCAATCGGCGAGGCCGTTGCAATCGTCGTCCTTGCCGTTGTCGCAGATCTCGCTGGCCAGGCAAACCACAACCTCGGCTCCACGATCCGACGGGCCATCGAAACGACCGTCCCGAAGCAAATCGGTGGCGCCATCGCGGTCGGCGTCGCCGCGCGAATCGATTGCCAGGTCGCCGCTCCGTAGGTCGGGGGTGACAGCATCGCCAGCGTCGGCGTTGCCGTCGCGCAAGCCATCACGAGCTGTGTCCGCGTTGCCATCGTGCGGGCCATCGGCGACCGTGTCGCGCAAGCCGTCGGGCAAGTCATCGCGATTCGTGCCCGCGTCGTCGTTCGTTGCTGGTGCCGGATTGCAGGCGACGGATCCAGGCGGGCAGTTCGTTCTAGGCGGTTTCGCCATGCGCGAGCGGAAACACCCCGCAGGTACGAGCGCGAATCCGAGCAGCAACACCGGCAACGAACAAGATCGGACGAAAGCAAAGAAAGCAGAGAATAAAGACCCCATGGTTCGAGCCCCCGAGCGGCAATCCTCGCCGAAAAACGGGGCAATGTCACTCACACTGGTGCGTCAGACTCGGGGCAATAGTGCAACGTCGGTCACAGCCACGCTGGTTGAGACTTTTGGGCAGGTGCCCGCGGAAGGTCAGCTTCCGGCCGGCGGTTCCTGGGTGGGCGCTTCCGCGGGTGCTGCTGGCTGCTCGACCGGCCCTGGATGCTGGTGGCGCAGGATTTCACGGGCGGCATCGCGCGCTGCGGTCACTTGAATCAACTTGCAGGCGCCGCAGATCGATGGCGCGGCCCAGTTGCCAAGGTGGGTTTGCAGTTGGCTCTCGGGCGGCCAGAAGATTGGCGTTCCACACTGCATGCAGGGAATTTCCTGGGTCTTGCGATTGGCCAGGAACTCCGCGCAGGCGGCGCAGCGCCGTTCGGGCGGCTGCACTTCGCGTCGCCGTTTGCGCTTGTTCTTTTTGCCTTTGCCGTCGGTGGGTACCTTTTCGGCTTCTGGCACTGCCTCGGCAGCCGCGGCTGGCACTACACCCGCGGCGGGCTCGCTCAGCGGCGCACCCTCGGCGGCGATGGCGGCGGGGGCTTCTGAGCTGGTGGCGATGGCCGGGGTTTCGCCGCTCTCCACCACGGCTTCGGGCTCTTTCAACTTGGGGCGCACGCCGGCGGCGAGCTGCTGTTCCTTGGTCCAGGTGAAGGTGCCGGGACAGTGTTCGGTCCGGCACTGGATCTCCCGATCCTCGAGGTCGCCCAGCTCTTTTTCGCAGTTCGGGCACAGATGGGGATAGGGATCGCCGGTTTTGCCGCGCACGGCGCGTGCAAGCTGAGCGCCACGCTTGTCCATCCAGGTTCCCTTGCAGCTCGACCGGCGGCACGGTCGTTCGACGTCCTTGAGCGTGCTCCAAAGATCGAAACAGCGCTGGCACATGTGCGACGGCGCTTTGGGCGGCGTCTTGTCGGCTTGGCAGGCGTCGAGCTGGTCGAAGCGCGACCAGGTCCAGGTGTTCTTGCAGCCCGAGGTTCGGCAGCGAACCTCGCGGTCGCCCAATTTGCCGAACGACGCGCGACAAGAGTCGCACATCCGGCGAGGCGGCTCGTTGGGCTTGCCAGCGGCGAAAGCGACGATCTGGTCGTCGGCCTTCCAGATCCACTTGCGCGAACAACCGTTGATGCCGCAGCCAACTTCGCGATCCTTGATCCGGCGCGAAACCTGCGAGCAGGGCTCGCACATGGTTCCCGTCAGGGTCACCGCACCTGGTTTGACGGGTTCTGGCTCGGTATCGGGCTGGCCGTGCGAGATGAGCTGCTGCTGCCGGGTCAAGACCGCGCTTCGGGTGCAACCGGGAACCGTGCAGGGGATTTCTTTGTCCTCGAGAGTGTCGAGCAGAGACTGGCATGCCTCACAAAGGTGTTTGGGCGGTGGCCTGTCCGTGGCAAAGGCCTCTAGCTGGGCCGTGGCGGTCCAGGTCCAGGTGTTAGTGCACCCTGGGCGATCGCATCTGCGCTCGACGTCGTGCAAACGCCGGGATTTCTCCCGGCACGGTTCGCACATGCCCTCGGTCGATGCATCGCCATCGGACGCCCCTTGTCCGAGACCGAACGCTTTGCTTGATAGTTGGAGCCAAGTCCGCGTGCATCCTGGCACGCGGCAAGGCAAGGACTTGGCACCCAACCGATCCGCGAGTGTGAATTTTCCGGCAGCCATCGAAGTTTCGTATGGTGGCAACAACCTTTCGACAAGGCAAGCGGCAATTCCGCCTCAGAGCGCTAAATGTTGCGCAGCGAAAATACAACATTTACGGGTTGACCTGGTGAGCTTGCTCTCTATTCTTGGGCGCTCGCCATGCAGATAACGATTGAAGACATTTCTCCGGTGGAAAAACGGGTCGACTTCGAAGTGCCGTGGCACGACGTGGCCGCCAAGCTGGACAAGGCCTACGACAAGCTTCGTCGCGAGGTGCGGCTCAAGGGCTTTCGGCCCGGCAAGGTGCCGAGGCAGGTCGTCGAGAAGCTGTACAAGAGCCGGGTCGAGGACGATGTGGCCCGCGAGATGGTCGAGCTGTCCATTACCCAGGCCGTGCAGGAAAAGCAGATCGCGCCCATCGCGCCGCCGACCATCGACAAGCTGGAGATGAAGGCGGGCGAGTCGCTCAAATTCTCGGCACGCGTGGAGATCCGTTCGCAGGTCACGCCCAAGGACTATTCGGGCGTGCGCGTCTCGCGCCGGCCCGCCAAGGTCACCGACGAGCAGGTCGACAAAGCCCTGGAAGGCTACCAGCGCAAATTTACAGAATTCAAGCCGGTGGAGGATCGCAAGGAGACGGCCGCCGATGACGTCTTGACCGCGGACGTGCACGGCAAGATCGGCGACCACAAGATCAAGACTCGCACCATCCAGGTCGACCTCAGCGACGAGAATGCGGGCGGCGTGCCCGGTTTGGCCGAGCGCCTGCGCGGGGTTCCCGTGGACGCGCAGGCCTTGGAGGTCAAGTACCAGGTGCCGGCGGAGTCGCCGGTCAAGAGCCTGGCCGGCAAGGAAGTCAGCCTGCGCGTCTCGATCAAGGAAGTACGTAGCCGCAAGGTGCCGGCGCTGGACGACGAGCTGGCCAAGGACAGCGGCGAGGCCGACACCCTGGCCGATCTGCGTACCAAGGTGCGCGAGAAGCTGGTCGAGGGCGAAAATCAGCGCATCAAGCGCGAGATGTCGGTTGCGCTGGTCAAGGAGATCGTCAAGGTCAATCCCTTCGATGTGGCGCCGTCGCTGGTCGATCGCTACGCCGAGGACATGGTCATGCGCACCAAGATCCCAGCTCATGATGATGGGCATCGACGTCGAGGCCGGCGGTTTCAACGAGGCCGAGATGCTCAAGGAAGTGCGCGCGGACGCCGAAGCCGAGGCCAAGGCCAACATCCTGGTGCACGCCATCGGCGAGCGCGAGGGCATCGAGGCCAGCGAGGGCGACGTGCAGAAGCGCATCGCCGAAATCGCCGCCGCCCGCGGCGAAAGCTCGAAGAAGCTGCGCGCCGAGCTCGATCACAGCGGCCGCATCGTGGGGGTCAAGTCACAGATCGTCTATGAGAAGACGGTTGATATGTTGCTGGCCCAGGCTAAGATCGTCGACGAAGATCCGGACAGCTTGATCATCACGCCCGATCAGGCGAACCAAGAGCGACTGATCGTCACGCCCGATGAGGCAGCCGCCGAGGCCGCCAAGCGCGGAAAAAGGAAATGACATCCATGCGACATTCCAACAGTAGGTCCTCCGAGGCGCCCGTCATCAGCAACATGATCATCCCGACGGTCATCGAGCAGACCCACCGGGGCGAGCGCGGTTGGGATATTTTCTCGCGCCTGCTCAAGGATCGCATCGTGTTCCTTGGGATGGCGGTGGACGATCAGATCGCGAATATCGTTATTGCGCAGCTGCTCTTCCTCGAGTCCGAGGATCCGGACAAGGACATCATGCTCTACATCAACTCGCCAGGCGGCATGGTGACGGCGGGCATGGCCATCTACGATACGATGCAGTACGTGCGCCCCGACGTGGCCACCTTCTGCATGGGCCAGGCGGCGTCCATGGGCGCGTTCCTGCTCGCCGCGGGGGCCAAGGGCAAGCGCTACAGTTTGCCTCACTCGCGCATCCTGATTCACCAACCTCTCGGCGGATTCTCCGGCCAGGCCACCGACGTGGACATCCACGCGCGCGAGATCCTGCGCACCCGCGACAACTTGAACCAGCTCCTGGTCAAGCATACCGGCCAGCCCATCGAGCGCATCAAGAACGATACCGAGCGCGACTACTTCATGAGCCCCGTCGAGGCCAAGGAATACGGCATCATCGACGAGGTGATTGCGCACAAGATTCCCGGTCAAGATCAGGAAAAGGGCAGGTAGGCTCGGGCGCGAACCCTACTCGCCGGTGGCGGGGATGTCAGCCTGGTGCTAGTTTAGATCCGTGTCACCGGCCAGACGTGAAGACCAACCCAGCCTTTCGTGCTCTTTCTGCGGAAAGGGCCAAAAAGAGGTCAAGAAACTCATCGCCGGACCCACGGTCTACATCTGCGACGAGTGCATCGGTCTGTGCAACGACATCATCGCCGAGGAAATCGAGAAGGACGGCGAGAATTTCGGGCTGGCGGCGATACCCAAGCCGGCGGACATCAAGACCATCTTGGACGACTACGTCATCGGCCAAGATCGCGCGAAGAAGATTCTCTCGGTCGCCATCCACAACCACTACAAGCGCATCGACGCCAAGGTGGGCGCCGACGACGTCGAGCTGGGCAAGTCGAACATCTTGCTGCTCGGGCCGACCGGCTCGGGCAAGACCCTCCTGGCGCAGACCCTGGCCAAGATTCTCAATGTTCCTTTCGCCATCGCCGACGCCACCAATCTGACCGAGGCTGGCTACGTGGGCGAAGACGTCGAGAACATCATCGTCAGCCTGCTGCAGAACGCCGACCACGACATCGAAAAGGCCGAGCGCGGCATCGTCTACATCGACGAGATCGACAAGATCGCGCGCAAGGGCGAGAACCCGTCCATCACCCGCGACGTGTCGGGCGAGGGCGTGCAGCAGGCCCTGCTCAAGATCCTGGAAGGCACCGTGTGCAACGTGCCGCCCAAGGGTGGCCGCAAGCATCCGCAGCAGGAATTTCTTCAGGTCGATACCACGCACATCCTCTTCATCTGCGGCGGCGCCTTCGTCGGGCTGGAAGACATCATCGAGCAGCGTGTGGGCCAAAAGCAGATTGGCTTCGGGGCCAAGATCCAGTCGAAGAAAGAGCGCCGCGTGTGGGAGCTTCTGCGCGAGGTGCAGCCCGAGGACTTGCTCAAGTACGGCATGATTCCCGAGTTCGTGGGGCGTATGCCGGTCATCGCGCCCTTGCACGAGCTCGACGAGGCCAGCCTCATCGACATCCTGACCAAGCCCAAGAACGCGCTGACCCGCCAGTACCAGCGCCTATTCGACATGGACGGCGTGAAGCTGCGCTTTACCAAGGGCGCGCTGTCCGCGGTCGCGCAGGACGCGCAGAAGCACAAAGCCGGCGCGCGCGGGCTGCGCGCCATCCTCGAACAGACCATGCTCGAAATGATGTTCGACATTCCTACCGCCTCGCCGCCCATCAAAGAGGTCGTGATCAGCGAGGAGACCATCCAGAACGGCGCGCAGCCGCTGCTGCTCTACCAAAAGAGCGCGGCCGCCGCCGGAGGTGAGAAGGCGTCGTGAGGAGGGCGCTGAGAAGGCGCCTATTTTGGTTTTCCGCCGTCCTGCTCCTGGTCGCGGCCTACTTCATCATGGCTCCCGACGCACCCAACCTGCCGATTTCGCCCGAGCAAAGCGAGTCCGCCGGCCGCACGGCGTACTAGCGAGCGGATCTCACCACAGAGAGCGCAGAGAGCGCAGAGTTGTCGGAAGAAGAACGGGTTGGGATCCGGAATCCGGAAACCCCTACTTCTCCGGCCTCTGTGCCCTCTGCGCTCTCTGCGGTGAAGAATCCGGGTTCGGCGGTCCGTGGAAATGGTCAGAAATTAGCTGTCCTTGGCGGCCGTTGATACGATCCGGGTACCGTGCCTGATCATCGCGAAGACGAACCCATCTTGAAGCGCGTACCACTCCTGCCCTTGCGGGACATCGTGATTTTTCCGCACATGGTGGTCCCGCTTTTCGTGGGGCGCGAAAAGTCGCTGGGTGCCCTGGGCGAGGTGACGGCGCGAGGGGAAAACCAGGAGATCTTTCTTTCCGCCCAGCGCTGGCCCGAGATTCCCGAGCCCGCTCCCGGGGACATCTTCGAGGTCGGAACCCTGGCCACACTTATCCAGGTCTTGCACCTGCCTGACGGCACCGTGAAGGTCTTGGTCGAGGGCAAACAGCGCGCGACCATCCGCAATTTCGTCGAGAGCGAAGGCTTCTTCTCCGTCGAGGTCGAAACCACCCAGGAGATCGACGAGCGGTCGGCGGAGACCACGGCTTCGGGGCGGGCGCTGTTGGCGGCTTTCGAAAGTTTCATCAAGCTGAGCAAGGGGTTGGCGCCGGAGCTCATCGAGTCCGTCCATACCATCGAATCCCCGGGCGAGTTGGCGGATACCATCGCAGGCCAGCTCCAGCTCAAGCTGGCCGCCAAGCAGGCCCTGCTGGAAATGCCCCGCCCGCTCGATCGCTTGTTGCGCCTTGCCGAGCTGCTACGCTCCGAGATTGAGGTCTTGCAAGCCGAGCGCAAGCTGCGCGGACGGCCGCGCCGCTCGCCGGACAAACGGCGCGAGGAAGCACCGGCAGGCGATCCGTCACTGGCCATGCCTAAGGAGCCGAGCGAACGCGACGAGCTCAAGAGTGAGCTTGCCGAGCTCGAAGAAAGGGCAGCGTTGGCCAAGCTTTCGGCCGAGGCGGCCGCTAGGGTCAAGAAGGAGATCAAGAAGCTGCGCATGATGGCGCCCATGTCGGCCGAGGCCGCGGTGGTACGCGGCTACATCGACTGGATCCTGGCCTTGCCATGGTCCCTGCGCACCGAAGATCGGCTCGATGTCGCCGAGGCCGAGCGCGTGCTCGATCGGGATCACTTCGGTCTGCACAAGGTCAAGGAACGCATCTTGGAATACCTGGCGGTGCAGGCCCTGGTGAAGAAGCAGAAGGGGCCCATCCTTTGTTTGGTGGGCCCGCCCGGCGTGGGCAAGACCTCGCTGGCCCGCTCCATTGCCACTGCCACGGGCCGAAACTTCGTCCGCCTGGCCCTGGGCGGGGTGCGCGATGAGGCCGAGATTCGCGGCCACCGACGCACGTATATCGGCGCGCTGCCGGGCAAGATCATCCAGTCGCTCAAGAAGGCAGGCAGCACCAATCCCGTGTTCCTGCTCGACGAGGTGGACAAGATGTCGGCCGACTTCCGTGGCGACCCGGCCGCGGCTTTGCTCGAAGTTCTGGATCCCGAGCAGAACAACAGCTTCTGCGACCACTACCTCGACCTCGACTACGACCTGTCCGACGTCATGTTCATCACCACAGCGAACTACATGCAGGGCATTCCGGTGCCGCTGCAGGATCGCATGGAGATCGTGCAAATCCCCGGCTACACCGAGTTCGAAAAGCTGGCCATCGCCGGGCAGTACCTCATTCCCAAGCAGAAACGCGACCACGGCCTGGGCGAGCTGGACATCGCCTTGCCCGAGGAGACCTTGCGCGGGCTCATCCAGGGCTACACCAAGGAGGCCGGCGTGCGCAGCCTGGAACGAGAAATTGCATCGGTCTGCCGCAAGATTGCCCGCGAGTATCTAGCCGACCGAACCAGCACCGCGTGGAAGGTCACGCCCAAGCGCCTGGTGAAGTACCTGGGGCCGGCGCGCTTTCGCGTGGGACAGCAGCAGGTCAGCGACGAGGTCGGCGTCACCAACGGACTGGCCGTCACCTCGCACGGCGGCGACTTGCTCGTCACCGAGGTTTCCATCGTCTCGGGCAAGGGCAAGCTGGTGCTCACGGGCCAGCTCGGCGATGTCATGCAGGAGTCGGCCCAGGCGGCCATCAGCTACATCCGTTCGCGCGCGCCATCGCTGGGCATCGACCGCGACTTCTACTCGCGCGCCGACATTCACGTGCATCTGCCCGAGGGCGCCATCCCCAAGGATGGCCCGTCGGCCGGCATCACCATCTGCACCGGAATGGTGTCGGCTTTGCTTCGGACCAAGGTCCGTCGCGACGTCGCGATGACCGGCGAAATCACCCTGCGCGGCCGGGTGCTGCCCATCGGCGGACTCAAGGAAAAGATTCTCGCCGCCCACCGCGGTGGCATCTCGACGGTGCTGTTTCCCAAGGACAACGCCAAAGACCTGCGCGACATCCCCAAACGCGTGCTGAAGAACCTGCGCCTCGTGCCCGTGGCCCACATGGACGAAGTCTTGCGCACGGCGCTGGCGCTGGACGACCCGAGTGAATTCCTCAAAGAGCCATCTGTCGCTGTCGACTGGCGCGTCGCTGTCGATCGCCGCGGTGGCGAACGCCGCGGCCCTGAATCGCGCATCGCCGTGGCCAGTGCGACCCCGCCGTCCCCTGGCGCGTCAGATGCGCCTATCTCCGCGGCTGGCCGCTGGACGCGTGCGTAGGCGAAGGCGGGCTTTGCCCGCCGAAGCCAGAGCGGGAGGGTTTGGCGAGGCCGCGCGCAGCGCGGGGGTGGCAGGACGGGCTGGAAGGTGCCGAGTGCAGAGCAGAACCCGCCCAGGGTTCCCATTTGATTCGACCAAGTGCCACAAGCGACTTTCGCGCAAATGTTGTAAAAACAGCGCCTCTCGGAGGAGTGGCCGAGTGGTCGAAGGCGACGGTCTTGAAAACCGTAGTGCCGTAAAGGCACCAAGGGTTCGAATCCCTTCTCCTCCTCATTGAATGAAGAACCCTGAGAGGGTTCTTCAAATCTCCCGCGGCGGATGGATGATATGCTCACTGTCCTTTTGATGGGACGCCTGGCCGTGAACCGGGTCTTGACGAGGCTGCTGGCATGCCAGGCGCTGGCCGCGGGCCTGTTCGTGCGCAGCAGCTTTGCCGAGGACGACGGCCCAGCCAGCGAATGTCCACGCCCGGCCGATGTCCTGGCCGGGCTCGCGCAGGTGGTCACCTCAAGGTTCGCCATTCTGTCGGCGGGGGACATGGTCATCCATGACTACGGCGAGACCTGGGCTATCGAGGTGCGCGGCCGGACCTCGACGTACTCCGATGCACCCCGAGATTGCGTCGAACGCGCGCGGGTGGCGACCGTGTTTGCGGCCCTCGTGCTCGAGCCCGTCGATGGGGATCAGGCTTTGGCGGAACCGCTCGCGCAGTTGCCGCCGTCAGCCCAACCGCTCGCACCGGCTTCGGTCGCCGCGTCCGCCACGTTGCCCGCCCGACCAGCTGCGGGACCGGGGCGCTCCTGGCATGTCGGCGTCCGGTCGTCCTTCGACTATTTTTCCGGGGGAAGGGCGCTTGTGGGCGGCGATATCTTCGTGGCCTCGTCGTGGGGACGTTGGTTTGTCGCCGAGCTCGGGGCAGGAGGTCGCGTCGGCGCCGACGAGCCGCTGCGCAGCGGACAGTTGACGACACGAGCCGCGACGGTCGCTGCCGCAGCCGGGCTAGAGCTGACTTCCCGAGGTCGCCTGGCCCGATCTGCGGTCGTCGTGCAGGCGCAAGCCTACCTGGTTCACTTCGACGCCGATCAATCCGGCAAGAGCCCGGAACAGACGGCGCTCCTCGATGCGTGGACCGTCGCGGTCGAGCCCAGGGTGGCCTTAGCGCTGACGCGCAGGCTTTCGCTGGCGGCGTCGGCCGGCGTGGGCTATGCCTTGCGCCCGATCATCATCCACGCGCAGGGGATCACACGTCCGAGTATGTCGGGCCTGGTCCTATCCGCCCGTGTCGGAGGAGGGGTTTCTTTTTGATGAAAGCGGGAACCAAAGCGAGACGTTCGTACCTGCCCGTCGCCATCGGCTGCCTCGGCGCGCTGCTCTTTGCCGGCGGAGCCTGTACGAAGAACACGCTGGACCTCTTCGATCCAGACCTCGGCCTGCTCGGACACTGGGCGCTGGACGAAAGCCAGCCGGGCAGCGCGGCCGTGGATTCATCGGTCTTCGCGAATCCCGGTCGCCCGTCGAACGATCCGCCCATCCCAACCCAGGACACTCCCCCGGTGCATTTTAGCGATCCCTACAGCCTGTCGTTCAATGGACAGGACCAGTGGATCGACCTCGGCAATCCTCCGCTCTTGAACAACGGTGGACCGGCCAGCGTGTCGGCATGGATTCGTGCGACCGCGATCGATGGGCTTCGCGACATCATTGCGCACGGGTATCGTTCAAGCCCCGACTATGACTTTGCTCTTCGTATCGAATCAGGCACCTACGCATTCACCATGTGGGACGGGATCAACCACTGGGCCGTCGCAAGCATTCCGAGCGACGACGTCGGGAAATGGGTTCACCTGTGCGGCGTGTTCGACGGCACCTCGTACTATCTCTACCGAAATGGCGCGCTCGCCGCGACGACCGCCGACGCCACGGCGCCGCAGCCGAACGTCGACACGGGGTGGGCGATCGGCGCACATCCTCTGGGATCGTCCACAGCGGACCGCCAGTTCCAAGGGCAAATCGATGACGTCAGGTTCTACGGACGGCCCTTGCTCGCAGCCGAGGTCGACGAGCTCTATCGCAGGTGACCTCACGTCGCGTGAGCGCAGGCGGGCTTTGCCCGACGGCGCTCGCCCGCGGGGGATCCAAAGGACCCTTCCAGGGTCCTTTGCCTGGTAGAAGCTTTCGCGGTCTGCGTGACATACTAGAGCTGTGGGCAGCCAGCGCATGATCGAATCGGACGCGGAGGGCATGACGCAAGTCATGGAGCCCCGGCTGCCCGCGCCACCTCGACCGCTTTCCTTCGAAACCGTCTATCACACGTATTTCCCGCAAGTCGTGCGCTGGATGCGCGCGATGATGATCCCGCCCGCCGACATCGAGGATGCTGCGCAGGAGGTATTCCTGGTCGCGCAACGAAAGCTGTCCGGATTTCACGGGGACAACATCGCCGGCTGGTTGTACCGCATCTCGGACCTGACCGCGCGCAACTACCGGCGCCTGGCGTGGTTCAAGCACCTCTTCACGCGCGAGCCGAGCGACGACGTCCTCGATGCATTGACGATGGGCAGCACCCCGGCGGTCACACTGGAACAGAAGGAAGACCAGAGTGCGCTCGCTCGCATGCTCTCACGCATGAGCGTGAAGCGACGGGAGACTTTGATCATGTTCGAGGTGGAGGGCTACAGCGGCCCGGAGATCGCCTCGCTGCAAGGGGTTCCCATCAACACGGTGTGGACGCGGCTTCATCATGCCCGCAAGGATCTCGTGGCCATGGTGGCGACCGCGCGCAGGCAACGCGAAAGGGAAGTGGGGAAGCCATGACACAACGACTTCGAGACATGCACGAGTTTGCCAGCCGTGATGAGGCCGAGGCTGCGCGGCTCTTGCGCGAGCTCGCCCCGGCCATCCCGCCTCCAGCGGCCGAGCAACGTGTGTACGCCAGACTTGGCCGGCAGCGACGGTTCACGTCCCGGGTCATGCGCCTTGCTGTCGTGGCCTCGGGGCCAGTGATGGTCACCGTTGTCCTGGGCACGGCCCTGGCCATGTCGATCCGCTATGTGGCCGCGGAGCGGAGACTATCCGCCACCACATCACCCCACGCGCGTGGCTCGCATGCTTCGACCAAGCTCCGGGCTGCTGCCCTCGCCCCGCAGATCCGCGAGCGAGTGGAGCCTGAACCGACCCCGACCCCCCGAGCCCGTATCCATCCACCCCGGAGCGCGAGCAGGCGAAAGCCACGCCGCTTCCTGCGCTCCTGCCGGCACCGATTGCGGTCCGCAGAAAGAACCTTGGGGCGGAGCTTTCCGCCGACGAGCCAGCGAAGGCCGAGGTGCGCTTGCCCGCAGTCGACGTCACCGAGTCCACCGCGGCGCGCGCGGCGGCGGCTCCGGCCGAAGAAGCGTCGCTGGTGCTGGCCGGACTGCGCTTGCTTCGCCGCGACCATGATTCCACACAGGCAGGCGCGCTGCTCGGCCGTTATCTCGAACGCTTTCCTCGGGGCGCGCTCGTGCAGGAGGCCCTCGCGCTCGCCATCGAGGCCAGCGTTGCGAAGGGGGACGGCCGAGCTGCCGCGGGCTTGGCCGAGCAATACCTCGCGCGCTTTCCCTCGGGTCGCTTCAGCCGCCTCGCGCACAGGGTAGCCGATGGCCCACGCCCCTGAAGGCCTGGCCGCCACCGCAGGCCTCGTGTTCTTTCGCTGAAGGTTTCGTCCATCTCCACACATGCATAGTGGGGCATAGGCAAGTCGGAGACGTGCTGCGCTGCCACCGAGGACGAAAGGACGATTCTGCATGAAATCCCAACCGTACAGACTCAGCGTTGGCGGCGTTGCTTGTTCCGTCACAGCGATTTTGCTCGCCTGCGCACCGGGTTGCTCAGGCAACCGGACGGGGGGCGCTTCCGGCGGTTCGCAAGCGAGCGGGGGCAAGACGGGCACTGGGGGGGCGGCAGCATCTGGCGGTTCGGGCGGGTCCGGCTCGGGCGGGATCGTCGCGACCGGCGGCACGACGGGAAGCTCGGTTGCCTCGGGCGGGGCCGGCTCGGGCGGGATCGTCGGGACCGGCGGCTCGAAAGGGACTGATGCCACCGGCGGTGCGAACGCCAGCGGGGGCGCGGTGCCAACCGGAGGCGCGGTGCCCACCGGATCTGGCGGTGTTGGGCCGACGGGGGGAGCTGCCACGGGTGGGTCCACGACCGGGCAAGGCGGCATGCCCCCTGTCGGCGGCGCGACGGGCGGAGGCAGCGGCACCGGCACCGGCGGAGGGACGGGAACCGGCGGGACGACCAGCCCTGGAGGCTCTTCGGGAACGGGCGGAGGTGGCGGCGCGACCGGGCCCCAGACCTACACCGCCACGTGGACGTCCGTGGACCAGCATCCGCCGGCTCCGGAATGGTTCCAAGACGCCAAATTCGGTCTTTGGCATCACTGGGGGGCCTTCTGCTATCCGGCGTACGGAAGTGAATGGTACCCGCGCAACATGTTCAACAAGGATGGGAATTCCGCAGAGTACCAGCACCAGATGTCTGTATACGGTGACCCATTTGGGAATTTCCCGTACGACAAGTTTCTCACCGGTGGTACTGACAAGTCGGGCAATCCAGCGATATTTGCGCCCAAGCTGGTCTCGAACGGAGGCAAGTGGGATCCCGACGCGTGGGCGCAGCTCTTTGCGGACGCAGGCGCGAAAGTGGCCGGCCCAGTGGCCGAGCATCACGACGGGTTCTCGATGTGGAATAGCACGTGCAACGAGTGGAACGCTGTGTCCAAGGGCCCGCAGCTCGACTTGGTCGGCACGCTGGTAAAGGCGTACAGGGCCAAGGGGATGAAGATCGTGGTGTCCACCCACACGGCCTACAACTTCACCGGGTACTATCAGTGGGCTCCAGCTCAAACCGATTCCAGCCTAAAGAAGCTCTACGGCCAATTGGCAATTGCAGACGAGAGGGCACTCTGGCTTTGCAAAGAGAAGGAACTCATCGACGGCTATCAACCCGACTTGATGTGGCACGACTTCGATTTGACGAATGTCGACACCTCGACCCTACAGCAATACCTGTCCTACTACTACAACAAGGCAGTTTCGTGGGGCAAAGACGTCGTTGTCACCTACAATGACGGCTTCGCGGGCCATGCGGGTGAGGTCCATCAGGAAGAGAGGGCTGGGGAAGCCAGCATCAATCCGACGTTTTGGCTATCGGAGGACACGCTCAGCTCGAGCACGTGGGGCTACACGCAAGGCATGCAGTACTACTCTGCCAAGTCTCTTATCAATGCTTTGATCGACCGGGTGAGCAAGAACGGCTTCTTGCTGCTCAATACCTCCCCGATGGCGGACGGTACCTTCCCGCAGCAGCAACAGGACATCCTGCGTGCCATGGGCGCGTGGCTCAAGGTGTTCGGCGAGTCGATCTACTCCACGCGGCCGTGGACGAAGTGTTGCGAAGGCCCGACCCAGATGGGCGGAGGCGGGATGGGCTCGCCGGTCGAGGGCAAGGCGACAGATATCCGCTTCAACAGAAGCAAGGACAACAAGACCTTGTACGCGATCGCCATGGGCTGGCCAACTGGCAATCAAATGGTCATTACGACGCTGAAGGCGGGATCGTTCGATATCTCCACGATTAAGGACGTCAGCTTCGTCGGTGGAGATACCTGTGTGTTCACACAGGACAGCTCGGGCTTGAAGGTGAATCTGCCGGCCAACCTCAGCAACAGCAACGGCTATGCCGTGAAGATTACGTTCAACGGGACGATACCAGCGGCCAACTGAGTTCTGCGGGTCCTAGGCCGAAACAGAAACGGCGGAGGTCGCCTGATGAAATCGCCTACATGGAAGACACTGCTGACGATGGCTTTCGCGCTCGCCACGTCCTCTGCGTCAGCAGCTCCGAAGCCCCTGATCAATTACTTCCAGCCAATGCCCATCGTGGGGAAGTTGTCTACGACGGTGTGGGGGGCGTCGTCCGTCGGCCCGCGGGATCCGGCCAACGGCATTGAAGACAACGGCGCAACTGGGGGAGTAGGTCCTCAGCAAGAAACGAATTTCTACTGGGACGGGAAAATCCTCAAAGGGAGTGACGGGAAATACCACTTGTATAATAGCTACTGGCGTCACACCAATGGATTCAACGGGTGGCTCGCGTCTGTCCCCATGGAAGCCGTCAGCGACAACATCATGGGGCCGTATATCTACCAGCAAGATTGCTATAGCAAGAACACCTCCGGCAACGCCATGGGGCACAATGTGACCGCGCTGATTCTGCCCAGCGGTTCGAATCCATACACACTCATCGTAGACGAAATCGTGCCGAGCCAGATGTTCAGCTCCAGCTCTCCTAATGGACCGTGGACTTCTCTGGGCAATACCCAATTCGATGCCAATGGGCACAATGGCTGCGGCACCGGCTCCAACCAGACCTTCACTCTAGGTCCGGATATGCGATTCTGGGGGACGAATCGGGCGGGCTGCATCATGACCAGCGACTCAGTCCTGGGGCCCTACAAGATGGTGACCGATAGCATTTTCCCCAACCTTGAAAACGGTGACAGCACCTCTGAAGATCCGGTGATCTGGTACAGCGGGGGCTATTTCCACATCGTCTACGACTATTGGGATGTGCAGAGATCGTATCATATCATATCATGTCATGTCCAAGGACGGCACGACCAACTGGAAAAGTACGGGTATCTCTGAAGAGGCTGGTTGGACGAGCCCGCTCGGCGTGGCCCAACCGCCGCAGAACTCGAACAGAACTTGGCTTCGATACACGGATGGCACTGTCAACACCTGGCACAACTTCGAGCGGGCATCGGTCTATCAGGAGACGTCTGGGGGACACGTCACTCACTTCACCTTTGCCGTCACAGACGTGAACAAGAACGGCCCCGATATCAATTCGGCCGGGAGCAAGATCCTCGTTGTTCCGTTCAATGGCGTGCAATTCGATTGCGACAACGGTGACCAGGCTTCCTGCGATGAAGTCGCGGCGGCTGGTGGGGATGCGGGTAGCGCAGGCGGCAACGGCGGGGACGCGGCTGTGGGTGGTACTGGAGAGTCAACGGTCGGCAGCGGGGGTATTGCCGGTGGTATGGGCGGTAGCGGTGGTACCGGCGGTGGGACGAACGGCAATGGTGGTAGTGGTGGTGGCACGGGTGCCGCGACTGTCGGTAGCGCTCAGGGCGGGAGCGCCGGCCCTGGAGGAGCGACTTCATCGGGAGGGGTACCTGCAATAGGGGGCGCTACAGCCAGTGGAGGCGGTGGAGCGACTGGTGGCAATTCGGGGACAGGCGCAGGAGGCATGGGCTCCGGGGGCGGAGCAGGCGGTTCAGCTGGCGCAGGCGGTTCTGGTGCTGGTGGCTCGGCCGGCAACGCTCGTGGTGGCAATTCGGGTTCAGGCGGGTCTTCGACTATCGGCGGGAGTACATCGTCCGGCGGTTCCGGTGCTGGTGGCTCGGGCGGCAACGCTCGTGGTGGCAATTCGAGTTCAGGCGGGTCTTCGAGTACCGGCGGGAGTGCATCGTCTGGCTGTTCATGTCGCGTCGGCAACGGTAGCGGATCGCCGGGGACACTGCTGTTTTTCGGACTCGTCGCGGCGGGGGTTGGCCTTCGCAGGCATCATCAAAGACGAGGAAGAAACATTCGATGAGCAAGGGCCAGACCAGGAGGCAGACAACGATAGCCCAAGTGACGCGACTGACGTTTTGCCTGGTCGCCTTGGTAGCCGGCTGCAGTATCTCACCCGGAGGAACGACACAGATCGGCTCGGGCGGAGCGATCGGGGGAGCCGGCGGAAGGTCGTCAGGGAGCGGTGGATCTGCAAGCAGTGGCGGAGCTGGCGGTAGTGCAAGCATGGGCGGAGGGGTCGGCGGCTCGGGCGGATCTGGTTTGGCTAGTTCAGGCGGTGCGACGGGGGGGGCAACGGGGAGCGGCGGAGCGACCGGCCTCGGCGGTTGCGCCTGCACGGGAGGCTCGGCGGGCCATGGTGGCGCCACAGGCGGCACGAGCACAGCCGCTGGCGGCTCGTCTGGTGGCAATGGCGGAAGTAGTGCCGCCGGTGGCGTTGGCGGCGCGACAGGCGGTTCTGTCGGCGGTGCCACAGAAAGCGGCGGCGCTACGGGAGGAACCAGCGGCGGTACAAGTGGTGCCGCCGGTGGCGTTGGCGGCGCGACAGGCGGTTCCATCGGCGGTACCACAGGGAGCGGCGGCGCTACGGGAGGAACCAGTGGCATGACTGAGCCGATTCACTACTATGGACGCTGGAATCGGCTCGCCGACCGCGCCATTACGGTCAATACGGGCAGTCACGTAGTGGCGCAGTTTTCTGGGACGGCTATCGCCGCAAAGTTCGATACCTCGCTCAATCAGGCGCCGTATCCGACACTCGCTTGGTGCATTGATCAGGGTACGTGGCAGGAGCACGAAGTGGCAGCGACACTGTCGCTCGCTACCGGTCTTTCCACTGGCACCCACGAAGTCATGCTGATGGTGCGCGGCCTCAACGAGAGCGCGAGCCGATGGAGCCCGCCCCTTATCTCCAGCATCACCTTCCTGAGCTTCGACGTGACTGGCGGCAGCCTGCAGTCGTCGCCCCGACCGGTCAGACCGAAGATCGAGTTCCTTGGGGATAGCATCACCGAGGGGATCAACCTTTCGCTCGGTCAGCCGACGCCGTGCTGGAATGCGGACGGTCGTCGGGCCTTCCCTTCGCAAACGGCGCAGACGTTGGGCGCTGAATGGCGGCAGGTCGGCTTTGGGCGGCTAGGTTTGCTGATTGGGGGAAATGGCGGCGTGCCGGTCGCCAATGACGCCTTCAACTGGATCTACCAGGGCGTACCGCGGGACGACTGGCAAGCGGACTGGGTCGTAGTGAACCAAGGAACCAATGATAGCGGAGCATCGGCTGCTTCGTACCAGCCCGCCTATGCTACGTACCTTGGCACCATCCGGGCCGGCTATCCCGCCGCGAAGATCGTGGCGATGCGCCCGTTCAATGGAGCCCACGCTACCGAGATCAAGGCAGTCGTGGATGCGCGCCGGACCGCCAGCGACAGCCGTGTGTATTACGTCGATACGAGCGGTTGGCTCGGCAATGGCGATTTCACCGATGGTACTCACCCGAACGAGCAAGGCAGCACAAAAGCTGCGACGGCACTCGTCACAGCGATGAAGTCGATCGGATTTCCATGACGGACGGCGCAGAAGAGATGAGCCAGTCTTCGACCAACAAAACTCTTACCATGAGACGAGAGAAATCATGAAATGCACGCTAGCCTCGGCATTCATCGCAAGCATGGTTTTGGCATGTTCCAACAGTGGTGGGGGCGGAGGGTTGGGAGGCAGTGGCGGAACTGGCGGAAAGGGCGGTACCACAGCCGTTGGCGGATCGTCAGCAAGCGGCGGATCTGCGACGAGCGGCGGCTCTGGTAGTGGGGGCAACAGCACCGGCGGAGAGACTGGCTTGGGCGGCAGTGCCGGCGCCGCAGGTGGTGCGACTGGTGGAGGAAGCACCAGCAATGGTGGAATCTCGGGCGGCGGCACAACCGGCACCGGCGGTGTGGGCGGAGCCGGTGGCCGAAGCACCAGCGATGGTGGAATTTCGGGCGGCGGCACAACCGGTACCGGCGGTGTGGGCGGAGCCGGTGGCAGGTCCACGACGGACGCCGGGATTTCGGATCTTGCGACCCGTGACACTGCCAACGATCTGTCTTCCGATGCAGCTTCCGACGTCACTTCCGAAACCGCTAACGATACCACGCAGATCCCGGACGCCAGTGTCTACAATCCATGTCCGACCAACGGCGATCCGTGCAAGATTTTGCCTTTCGGCGATTCGATCACATGGGGACAACAAGATGAAGCCAACGCCGGCTATCGAGGGCCACTGTTCGGCCTTGCCGTGGCAGCTCATCAGAAGATAACGTTCACAGGGTCACAGTCGAATGGGCCGGATACCGTTTCGGGGCAGCCCTTTCCCAAGAATAACGAGGGGCACCCAGGATGGCCGATTGATCCTGGCTATGGAAAGGCGGACGGCATCTCGGAATTGGTGCCAACGCCTGCCTTCACGACCATGCCGCATATCGTGCTCCTCATGATCGGAACCAACGATTTGTACGCCACTGGCGGGCAGGCTGAAATGCCAAAGCGACTAGGCAATCTGCTCGACAAAATCACGTCGACTGCACCCGACGCGCTGCTGGTCGTTGCGAAGATCATCCCGTGGGTCAAACCCACTGACTATTCCGACCTCATCAAGACCTACAACGATGCAATCCCTGGGCTAGTGCAAGCACGGGCAAACAACGGAAAGCACGTGATCATGGTCGACATGAACACGGACTTCAACCTGTCGACGATGATGAGCTCGGACAACTGCCACCCGAATACGACTGGCTACAGGTTCATGGCTAATCAGTGGTACGCCGCGATCGGAAGTCTGTTGCCCCATCAGTAACGCAACGCCGGAGAGCCTATTGTGTCCTAACCGAGCCCCATTGGTGAATCGAACCGGACCGCTTTTCTGCCAATCAACCGAAACCCAGCAGGAGGAATTTATGCCACGTGTCTTCAGGCCTCGTCTCGCCGTCGCTTTCGCGGCGCTCGCTACTTGCGCGACACCCATCCTGTGGTCGTCGGATACCGTCGCCCAGACCCGCTACACCGCCAGCTGGACGTCGCTCGACACCCACAATCCGGCTCCCGAATGGTTTCAGGATGCGAAATTCGGCTTCTACTACCACTGGGGCGCTTGGTGCGTCGCCGCCTACGGATCGGAGTGGTACCCGCGGAACATCTACAACAAGGGATCCGGCGAGTACAACAATCAGATGTCGAAGTACGGCGACCCCTTTGGCGACTGGCCGTACGACAAGTTTCTGACGGGCGGTAAGGACAAGTCGGGCAACCCGGTGCAATTTGCGCCGAAGCTGAAATCCGACGGAGGCGCCTGGGATCCGGACGAGTGGGCGCAGATGTTCGCCGACGCCGGCGCCAAGTACGCCGGGCCGGTGGCCGAGCACCACGATGGCTTCTCGATGTGGGACAGCAAGGTCAACGAGTGGAACGCCGTCGCCATGGGGCCCAAGCTCAACTTGGCCAAGCTGCACGTGGAGGCCATTCGCAAGAAGGGCCTCAAGATCATCATGTCGGAGCACACCGCCTACAATTTCACGGGCTACTACCAATGGGCGCCTGCGGGAAGCACGGATAGCCTGAAGAAGCTCTATGGCCAGCTCCCGAACGATCAGGAGCAGACATTGTGGCTTGGCAAGCACAAAGAGATCATCGACGAGTTTCTCCCCGACATCCTTTGGCAGGATTTCAATCTCAGTCAGATAAGCGACGCCAACCTGACAGCGTTCCTTGCCTACTATTACAACGCTGCCCTGGACGCGAACAAGGAAGTGGTCGCTACGGCAAAGGACGGCATCATTTCTCCCCACAAGGGTCAGGTGCTCGACTACGAACGCGGCGGTCCGGCGGACATCACCACGCCGTACTGGCTCACCGACGACGCGGTCAGCTCGTCGAGCTGGGGCTACACAGACGGGATGCAGTACTACAGCAACACCGCATTGGTTCACGCCTTCGTCGATCGCGTGAGCAAGGGAGGCAACCTGCTGCTCAACTTGTCGCCCATGGCTGACGGCACGTTCCCGCAGCAACAGAAAGACATCATGGCCGCCTTCGGGAAGTTCCTCAAGCAGATGGGCACGGCGATCTACAATACGAGGGCGTGGGCGGTGTATGGCGAAGGACCCACCAAGTTGGGCGGTGGCGGAATGGGCAGCCCAACCGCCATGACATCGAGTGACGTCCGTTATACCAAGTCGAAGGATGGCGACGCCGTGTATGCGATTCTCATGGGCTGGCCAGGGAACGGCAAGCAGGTGACGTTGGCCTCGGTGACGACGAGCCGCTTCGATCTTGGGTCAGGCAAGGTGTTTCTATTTGGGCCGAGCGGCAACGGGGGCGATGAGATCGCCTTGCAGGCTACGCAGGATGGCTCGGGCTTGCACGTCACCTTGCCGAGCACGCAACCCTACACGGCCCTTGCGTATGCGATGAAGATCAGCAAGAGCGGAACCGCACCTGCGGCGACGCCGTGGACCACGAGCGGATCCAACTCTGACGCTGGCGTGCCTACAGACGGCAGCCGATCCGATTCGGGCTCTGACAGCAGCGCAGGCGCCGGGGGCAGCTCGGGCACTGGCGGATCCTCGGGCACTGGCGGATCAACGTCCGGATCGGGCGCTGGTGGCGCATCGGGCGGTGCAAGCGGTGCCGGAGGAGCCAGCGGCGGCGCCTCTGGAACGACTGCATCTGGCGGAAGCGGAGCAGGTGGCAGCTCTGTCAACGGCGGTGCCGGAGGAGCCAGCGGCGGCGCCTCTGGAACGACTGCATCTGGCGGAAGCGGAGCAGGTGGCAGCTCTGTCAACGGCGGTGCCGGAGGACGGGCGGGTAGCTCGGGGAGCGGAAGCGGCGGGGCAATTGGCGGTGGGGGAGCTGGCCTTGGCGGTCACGGCGGTTCGGGAGCTGGGGGAACCTCTTCAACGTCGGTTGCGAGCGCTTCGTCCGGCTGCACCTGCGCGATACAGGGCAATGGGCAATCGAGCGGCATGGGATGGTTCTTCCTTCTCGGGTTCGTCTTCACGGCCCTCGCTCGTCGACAGCGCCGCGGACAGTAGCACTTGCCACTGAACGTCACAGAGGCACTATGCCGGCTATTTCCACCTTTGAATTCAGCAAGCAGATGGTGCCACGGGTGATGGTTTGGACTTGTGTGCTTACAGCCGCTCTTTTGACCAGCGCCGGGCCCGTCGAGGCTGCCGCACGGGTTCCAACCCATGTGGCGTGCGTTGGCGACAGCATCACGGCTGGCGTGGGCGCGTCGTCAGGTAATACCAACTACCCGGCGGACCTGCAGGGGCTCTTTGGTTCCAGCGTTCAGGTGAAAAACTTTGGTCATTCGGGCGCGACGATGTTGTCGGTCGGCGATCTCCCGTATCAGCAGCAATCGGAGTATTCAGGTGCCACTTCCTTCGTATCGGGCGCGGGTTCATCCGCCACAGTCGACGTCATCATCATGTTGGGCACGAATGACTCGAAGCCTTACAACTGGACGGTTGGAACCAGCACGCGCGCAGCGCAGTTCAAGACGGACTGCGCTGCGATGGTCGATCACTTCGCGCAGCTTTCGACCCATCCCCTAGTTTATTTGGCGCTTCCCCCGCACGCCTACACCAATAGCTACCAAATCAGCGGGACGATCATCCACGACCAGATCGTGCCCATCATTCAGCAAGTGGCTGCCGAGAAAGGGATCCCCGTCATCGACGTCGACGCACCCACAACCGGCCACGCCGAGCTTTTTCCCGACGGCGTTCATCCCAACGATGCTGGCTATAAGCTTCTCGCTCAGGTGATGCACGACGGATTGCTCGCATCAATCGGTGGCGCTGCCGATTCTGGCGTCGGCGGTAACGGTGGAGCGGGCGGTTCCGGTGCTGGCGGCAACGGTGGCACGGGTGCCGGGGGGACGATGGTCGCAAGCGGCGGAAGTGGCGGAGCCTCACCAGCAGGCGGGACTGGTGGGGCGAGTTCTGGAAGTGGCGACGCGGGCATTGCAAGCAACGGCGGCGCACGCGCTACCGGAGGAGCGCTGTCGAGTGGCGGCACCGTGGCCTCAGGTGGCGGATCCGGGAGCGGTGGTGTCAGCGGCACCGGAGGCAGCACGCCCGGAACCGGCGGGGTATTTTCCGCGGGAGGCTTGAACAATTCAGGGGGTGCATGGGCCTCGGGCGGTTCAAGCGCAGTCGGCGGGAGTACCCACGCCGGCACCGGAGGTTCGGGCACGGCTGCCACTACTGGCAATTCGAACGGTTGTTCATGCGCGCTCGCTGCCTCGGCCGAGCGGGGGGGCGCGACGCGGGTGATGCTTCTGATTCTTGGAGCAGCGGTATTCATGCGTCGTCGACGAATCAGCTCCGACGGATGTCGCCCGAATGCGGCCGGCTACAAGTTCATGGCCAATCCGAATTCATGGCCAATCAGTGTATGTTGCGATCGGAAGTCTGTTGCCGAAGTAGGTCGCCATTTGAAAGGAACCAGCCATGAATCGGAGCAACGTAAGTAGGGGGATCCAACTTCTGACGGCGATGTGCATCGTGTGCAGCGGCCCGCCAGCGATTGCAAAGACCTTCATCAACTACTTCCAGCCGACGCCCACCGTCTGCCCAGTCACTTCCCAGACATGGGGCGTTTCGGGCGTACTTCCGCGCGACACGTGCAATGGGCTGGAGAGTACGAAGATTCCACCCCAATACTACTATTGGGACGGCAAAATCCTTCAGGCTCCGGACGGTAAATACCACATGTTTGCTGACCGCTGGCTGGGCTCGACCGGTTTTGGAAACTGGGGAAACTCTGAAACCATTCACGCCGTCAGCACTAGCTCACTGCTCGGCCCCTACGTAGATCAAGGGTACGCGTTCGACAATGGACCTGACTCGGGCGACCGTCACAAGGGCCACAACGTGTCGGCCTGCGTGCTCCCTGACAGCACCTACTGCGTCTACGTCAACGAAATTGTGCCGTTCACGATATTCACGGCGGCCTCTCTCGACGGGCCCTGGACCCCGTGTCCGAATCCGACCGGGGAGTTGATCCAAACGAATGGCGTGCCCGTGAACTTCCCTCCGGGGGCTGACGGTCACATGGATTCCAACGTCAGCCTTGTGGTGCGGCCCGACGGCAACTTCGAAGTCATTCAGCGGCACGGGATCATTGCGCTGAGCACGACCGGGATATGCGGTCCATACAAAGTACAGCAGCCCACCAATACCTATTCCTCATCCGTGCAGCCTCCCGCGAACCTGGCCAGCATCTTTCCCAACCGACAGAAGCATACTGCGGATGACCCCTATGCGCCGTCGTCCGTCGAGGGCACCTACGTTTGGGCGGAGGATCCGGTGATCTGGTACAGCGGGGCTGAGGGATCCCCTCATAGGCATCAAAGAATTCCAAACACTTGAGCAAAAGCCCGTTGCTCGGAAACTAGGCGGCCAAATGCGGCCATTAGGGGCGCAAGCCACTCCTCCGGCATCATTGGAATGGCTCCATACCAATAGCTGCCTTGGGTGAATAGCGAATGCGTCCGGCGCTTCACCGTGTTGACCTTGAGCTTGCGGTCGAGTCCGGTTTCTTCCGCCGCGGCACCCAGAAGCGTGAGCAATGCCTGGGAGATGGCCGCCAGGAGAAGGAGTCGGTCTCGTCGTTCAGGGTCCGCAATGTGCGTAGCTTTCAAACCCATTCCAAAGCGTGCGTCCTTGGCGTCGCGGAACGTTTCCTCGATGGTGAAGCGCTTGCCGTACGCCTTGACTGCCTGAGCGCCGCTGAGGTCAGAGCGACTCGTCGCCAGATGCCAGGCATCCTTCATTCCGCGCGCGTGCACGCCTACCACCGCAGCCACCGGCGTCCGGTCGGAGGTGACCTTGACGTTCGCAAGCTTGACCGCTCGTCCGCTCGGTGAAAGCCAGTGTGTCGCAGGTCGGACCTCGCCGTTGGATGCCTCGACGTAGATGATTCCTCGAAAGCGGATGATGAAATCCAGGCCGAGCGAAACAAGGAAGGGATAGAGTTTCTGGTCCCCAAACCCTCGGTCTGCCAGCACGGTCGCTCGCTTGGTATGCGCCGGACGCAGCTTGGCGAACAGGGCCAGGAGGTCATCCTCATGGTCGTTGCGCCAGCCTTCGATGGTTGACTTTCTGACTGTTCGCCACAGCAACGGCGTCGCTCGTCCGTGGGACGTGATGAGATACAAGGCGATGGTGCAATGGTCGTCGGCATCGAACTCAGTCCAGTCGAGCGCGACGTAGACATCCTCACGCGCGCCCAGCACGAAAGGCACCCAGTTCTTAAAGAAGGTATCGCACGAGATACCCGCATTGCTCATCAGGCGATCGACCTGCTTGACTGCGTGCCTTGGATTCAGTCCCTGAGCCTGCGCCAACCCTTGTCCGATGGCGTGAATGCCCAGCGTGGCGCCGTGGATGACGCCGGTTACCCCGTTGGCTAGCGAAAGCACTCTCTTCGCGTGGAAATCCTCTCCAATAAGCTTCTCAACAAACCGCTGTGTGTCCGCCGGGCGCAACCGATTCTTTGCGAGTGGCTTGCGCAATCTAGTTCCAGGAGTCGTCGTCTCGTGGCTCATGGAATCCATGTACCAGAACTTGCTGTGGATAAGTCAATCCTCGACGTTTTTCAATCGCCAGCAATATCAAGTGCTTATGAGTTGCGCGCGATGAGGGGATCGTTCAGACAGCGGGGGGCAATACCACGTCCTTTACGACTACCCAGACGATCGCGTCGGGTACCACCTGACGTCGACCGACGGCATTCACAACTGGACGGACCAGGGATTGGCGTACGATCCGAGGATGGCCAAACAGCTCTTCAGCACCACGGATGGGACAATCGACAACTGGTACAAGATGGAGCGGCCGGGCGTGTTCATGGAGAACGGCCACATCACCCATATGACCTTCGCCGTGTCGGACGTGGACAAGAACAATCAGATCCCGGCCGGCTCCAACCACGGGAGCAAGGTCCTCGTCATGCAGTTCGATGGGGTGAGCTTCGATGCCGAGACAGGCGTTGGTGGAACCGGGGGCGCGGGTGGGAGCTCTGGTACGGGTGCTAGCGGAGGCATCCAGGGCGGCGCCGGGGGAAGCGGGGCGGGCGGGACGAGCGGCAGCGGTGGAATGCGCAGCGACGCGGGAAGCGCAGGAGCAGGCGGCAGCGCCGCCACGGGCGGCAGCAGTGCTGCGGGCGGGACGACGTCGTCCTCGGGCACAGGCGGGGTCATGGCAGGCGGGGGCGGCAGTGGTGCGGGCGGGACGCCATCATCCTCGGGCACAGGTGGGGCCATGGCAGGCGGGGGCAGCAGCGGAAGAGGCGGCAGCGCGGCGACCGGGGGGAGCGGAGCTTCGGCAGGAAGTAGCGGATCCGGAGGTGCGGTGACTGGCACGGGCGGGGCGCCGACGGGAAGTGGCGGCTCGGCAAGTACGGCGGGGGCAGGCGGGAACGGCGGTCCGCACGGCGGGGCAACCTCGCAAGGTGGCGCGTCGACCGCGAACGGCGGTAGCAGTGGTTGTTCCTGCGCCCTGGACGACGGCCGTGGTGCAGGGAATGCGTTCGGCTTTGGGTGCATGGCGACTCTTCTCGGGCTTCTCGCGCTCGCACGGACGCGAAGCCGGCCAAGTCGAGGCAAACTAGATGTGAGAGCTTGATGGCCAAACCGGAGATCCAGATGTGTTCTGACGAAGCCCCACTGGTGAATCGAACCAGACGGAGAGTGGCGTTCTATGGCTGCTTTGCAGCCCTGGCAGTGCTTGGCTGCCACTCCTCCTCGGGCACTCCGAAGACAAACTCTGGGCAGACGGGTGGGATCTCTGGAAGTGGAGGAGCCACCGTCGGCTCAGGCGGACGCAGCGGGACGGGAGGAGCATCATCGCTCGACGCCAGCTTGGCCGGAACGGGCGGGATTGGTGGGGGCGGCAGGGCAGGATCCGCCGCCTCGGGTGGCAGATCTGAAGCCGGCGGACGAATGGGTTCGGGCGGGACGGCAGGCGACACCACTGGCGGAAACCGCGGCCAGGGGGGATCGGCAGAAGCTGGCGGAGCCGCTGCGATGGGGTCGGGCGGGACGGCCGGCGACGCGACTGGCGGAAGCCACGGCCAGGCTGGCTCGGCAGGGGCTAGTGGAGCCGCTGCAACCGGGGGATCGGGTGCCACGGGTGGGATCTCGGGGGCAGGTGGCTCAACGAGAACCGACGCCGGCGCGGATGCAGGAAGCGCGGGAGATACTTCCAACGCCGTTCGCGTGTTCGTGCTCGCGGGCCAATCCAACGCTTGCGGCAATGCCTACGTGAGCCCGCTGCCCCAGGCCCTGCAGACGCCTCAAAAGGACGTGCTGTTTTATGCCAGCGGAACCCTGACCCAAAATCCCGGCGGTGTCGCCCAATATCCCAGTCACTACGGCTGGGACGTGCTCAAGCCCGGATTTGGCGACCAGTACCTCTATGCCAACGATCCGAAGCACGACTTTGGACCCGAAGTGACGTTTGGGAGCGATATGTCCGCTGCACACTCGGGTGAGTTGCTCGCCATCATCAAGAGCGCGTACACGGGCACCGATCTCTGCAACCAGTGGCTCTCGTCGCCATCGGCTTCTGCGGCTGCGGGGAGGCCGGTTGGTGAGCTGTGGCCCAAGTTCACCAAGACCGTCACGGATGCATTGCAGGCCCTAAAGGATGCCGGCTATGTGCCGGATGTGCGGGGAATACTGTGGATGCAGGGGGAATACGACGCCAACACCGACCAGATGGGCCTCGCCTACGAGAAGAACCTGACCAACTTCATCGCCGATGTCCGGAGCCTTCTGGGCAAGCCCTCCCTGGCGGTCGCCGTCGGCAAAATCACCACCACCTGGCCCCGGTCGGATCTCGTCCGCGCGGCCGAAGATGCCGTGGCGGCCAAGGTCGCCAACGTGAAAGCCTTTGACACGGACGATATCCGCGCCCAAGGCCACATGGTGGACGCGTGGCACTACGACACGGTCGGCATGCAAACCCTCGGCTCTCGTTTCGCCACGGCTCTCCAACAGCTCGGCGAATAGACTGGCAGTGCTACGAGACCGGTGCAGGGGCTGCTACGTTTCATACCTGAAGGATCCGTGCTTTCGGGCCGGCGGCGGCTCTGGGAGGGTTCTTTAGAATTCCCGCGACGAGAGCAGTCGGGCAAAGCCCGCCTGCTCTCACGCGCTAGACCGTAAACCCAGGACTTGAGATCTGTCTCGATCTCAAGTAGTACCAAGCATCTCTGGAGAGGTGGCCGAGAGGCCGAAGGCGGCGGTTTGCTAAACCGTTATACGGGCTTAAACCTGTATCGGGAGTTCGAATCTCCCCCTCTCCGCAATTTTCGACCTACGAATGCGGTGTGTTTTTGCGATTTTTCCGCTGGATAGCTTGGGGGCGACATGAGGAACAGAACTCCTGTGCAAGTGCTTGTCGCTTCGGCGGTCCTGGTGGTCGCGTGCGGGCGGGATGCGTTGATATCTCCCTCGGGTTCGGCTGGAGAGTCTGGATGGTCCGGTGGCTCCGCGGGTTCCAGCTCCGGTGGTTCCGCGGGTTCCAGCTCTGGTGGTTCCGCGGGTTCCAGCTCTGGCGGGGCAGGGGGCACGGTCTTCCTGCGCTTGCCGGACGGGGGCATCTCGGCGCTTCTCGGCGACAGCGGTATCCTAGGCGGGATTCTCGACGCTCCACGGGACAGTTTGATTGGGCAGATCATCTGCGGCCCCGAGGCCAAGCTGGGTGCGCCGTGCTCGACCGCGACACCAGGGTGTGTGTTGCCCAGCCTGGGCGGGGCTTGCGCGTGCCTGGGTGGCACCTATGTTTGTCCGATCAACACCTCCCAGGGCCCGACCGCCTGTCCCAAAGGAGCGGCGACCGGCGGCGGCTGCCTCTCAATCATGTCGGTCTGCATCGGCGGCAGCGCGAACGCCTGCGTCTGTGCCGGAACCTACACCTGCTTCTAGCCCCGGTCTGGAATCACCCGAACCGTCCGATCCCGCATCAGGCAGGGCTACGCTCCGGAATCGGGCCAGGTGATGATCGGACAGTGATTGCTGTAGAGGCAGACGGATGGAAAGCAACCACTCACCAGGGTTGTGGGGGTGACCGGGAAGTTGCAGCAGGTCGCGTTGGATCCGCATTTCAGGTTGGTTGACGAGCACGTTCCAAGAGTCGGGTTCGTACAGAAACAAGGCATTCCCGCCGGCATCGCGAATCCAAGCCGATCGTCGCACAGACAGCTCAGTCCGTTCTTGCATTCGCTGCCGTTGCGCGTGCAGGAGCCGCCGATGCCGATCTCGTTCGCCGTTCCCGGCGGACAGCCTGGCGGCACTTCAGGCACGAGAAAGGTGAGGTAGGCATCGCTTGGCGCGGCATCGTCAGCACGACTGCTGTCGTGGTGGCACGAGCACAGGGTCAAGACACAAACTGCGATCGCCCCGAACAGCAGCTTCATGGATGACCAAACATAGCACCATCGGACGGGGCTAGAACACGTACGCGATTCGGCCCATGACCGCTCTGGTTCCGGAAAATGTGATCACGCCAAAGTCCTGGGCGCCATGGGTAAGGCCGAACCTGCCCACCAGGCTGGCGCGATAGGTCCAGAAATCCATCGTAGCCGCCACTTCAACCATGAGTGCCTGGACATTGTGGAGCGTCGTATAGCCACCGTCATCGACACGGTTGAGCTGGATGCAACTGACCAGCTCGGCCGATCCCCCCAACCCACCGGTGCTCTGGGCGATGATGGCGTAGTGCGACTCCCAGAAGTACAAGTTGGGTATGGGCTGGCGGACTCCGTCGATGTTCGCGTCCTTCGCCAGCATGGCGAGTACCCCCTGATCGATCCTGACGGTTAGAAAAGCCGAGCTGGCCAGGAAGACAAGTCCCGGGGCCAGGTGCAGGTAGTAAGGGAAACCGAACGTGAAGGGGGATCCGTTGGCCAGGGTGAAGGTGAATTCGGTCGTGTGGGTAGGCAGACGTGCGCGGAGGCTCGGCCCCATTTGCAGACGAATGGCATCGCCAGGGATACTCCACAAATAGCTCGCCCCCGTAATGACATCGCCGAGGGACCAAGCGGCCTTGTCCCGATCCTGGACGGCCGTGTCGTAGCCTTGGAGCGTGCTGATGTGGAGACGGGTGTATTGCAGCGGTATTTCGGCGGCCAGGCGCAGATCCCCCAGCGCAAGAGTGCCGCCTATCGACGTGCGGAAGTTGTCGCCGTGCCCCGTGACCCAATTGAAAGTCGACAGGTCGCTGGTCGTCTCCCAAGTTTCGTCGACGTAGAGGCTGGTTCCTATGCCGAGAGCCTGCGCAGCCGGATAGTCGATGCCGGGCGGATCGAATGCCCTGGCGGGTGTGAATTCAATCTGCTTCTCCATCTTGGGCGCGTCGTCCGCACCGTCCGCCTCCGGCACCTCCTCCGCGGCACGCGTTGTCGAAGTGACACCTAGAACCATGCCCAGGATTGTCGACTGAAATAGTCTCATTTCATCACGCGCAATGCCGCGCTTCTAGCACAGGTTCCCAAACATGCGAACCGATGTGTATACGCCGCAGGCGACACGAAGTCGCCTGCGGCGCATGGATCTTCGAAACGAGACAAGGGACTTCCCAGGCACGCTCCTTTCCCGCCCCTTGCCTTTTGTGCAGCCGGCCGATCATACCGGCCGGACGGAACTGTTCGTTGTGTCTGCCTATTGCAGATCTGCTTGTTCGCGTTTCTCGGACTGGTGTGTACTGCGGCGGTCTTCGGACAGTTTGCGCAGGTGACTGATCTCTTCCGGAGTCAGACGCTCGAACCCCTCATCGATCGCATCACCCTTTGCATCTTGCCACTCGAGCGAGCCCGGACGGATGTGACGTATCTGCATCGCTACCTCCTGCCATTTGAACGTAGGGAGACTTGTCGTCTCGCCTCGCACCTCTCATTGGAAGAAAACCATCGTGAATGAGAGCCCATTCCCGCACACAAGCTAGTCTCCACGATTTTTTCCTTCTTCGCCTAGAAAAATCGACCAACGCTTGGCGTTGGCTGCGCCAAGACCCATGGCCAGCGGCAATCACCCGCGCGTTCGTGCTAGAAGCCTTCCGCCATGCGACTTTCCAAATCCCTGATCCCGACGCTCAAAGAGGCCCCGGCCGAGGCTGAAATCCCCTCTCATATCCTGATGGTGCGCGGCGGCTACCTGCGCAAGGTGGCGGCCGGCGTCTACTCGTTCCTGCCTCTAGGCTGGCGGGTCATCCAGAAGATATCCAGAATTATCCGCGAGGAAATGAACCGCGCGGGCGCGCAAGAGGTCTTCTTGCCCGCGGTTATTCCGGCTGAGCTGTGGCAGGAATCGGGCCGCTGGGATCAATACGGCGAGCAGCTCTTGCGCTTCAAGGATCGCAAGGGCGCGGACTTCGTCATCGGTCCCACGCACGAAGAGGTCATGGTGGATCTGGTGCGCGGCGACGTGCGCAGCTACCGGCAATTGCCGCTGAACCTGTACCAGATCCAGTCCAAGTTCCGCGACGAGCTGCGCGCGCGCGCCGGCCTCATGCGCGGGCGCGAGTTCATCATGAAGGACTCCTATTCCTTCCACGCCAGCGACGAGGATGCCAAGCGCGAGTACCAGAACATGTACGACACGTACACGCGCATCTTCAAGCGCTGTGGGCTGGCGTTCCGAGCCGTGGAAGCCGACACCGGCGCCATCGGCGGATCCCTGTCGCACGAATTTCAGGTGCTGACCGAAACCGGCGAGGATGCCTTGCTCGCTTGCGATTCTTGTTCTTACGCGGCCAACGTCGAAGAAGCGAAGGCGCGACCTCCTGTCGACGGCACGCCATCTTCGGCGGCCATCGAGAAGGTGGCAACGCCGGGCAAGCGGACGATTGAAGAGGTCACGGCGTTCCTCGGGCTCAAGCCGGCCGATCTGGTGAAGACCTTGATCTACGTCGCCGACGGCAAGCCCGTGGCCGTGCTGGTGCGCGGGGATCGCAACTTGAACGAGATCAAGCTCAAGCGCGAGCTCAAGGCGCGCGAGCTGGTGCTGGCGGGCGACAAGGTCGTGGAAGAGGCCACCGGCGCGCCGGTCGGATTCGCGGGGCCGGTCGGACTCAAGATCCCCATCTACTGCGATCTGGAAGTCTGCGCGCTGCCGTCGTTCGTGTGCGGCGCCAACGCGGCGGACGCGCACCTACAAGAACGTCGTCTCCAAGCGCGACTACACGCCCACGGTGTGCGGCGATTTCCGCGACGCCGCGGTTGGCGACGCTTGCCCGCGCTGCGAGAAAGGCCACTTCGCCGGCTATCGCGGCGTCGAGGTCGGCCAGGTCTTCTTCCTGGGCACCAAGTATTCGGCGCCCATGAAGTGCAACTTCCTCGACGCCGACGGCAAGGAAAAGCCGATGATCATGGGCTGCTACGGCATCGGGGTCACGCGCATCGCGGCCGCCGCCATCGAGCAGAACCACGACAAGGACGGCATCGTCTGGCCGGTGGCCATCGCGCCCTTCGAGGTCGCGCTGCGTTCGCTGCAAGTGGGCGACGCGCAGGTGACCGCGGTCGCCGAGCGCCTGTACGCCGAGTTGGAGAAGGCTGGCATTGAAGTGCTTTTCGACGACCGCGACGAGCGGCCGGGCGTGAAGTTCAAGGATGCGGATCTGATCGGGTTGCCCTACCGGATCGCGGTGGGCAAGAAGGGCGTGGCCGAGGGCGTGGTCGAGCTGAAAGCGCGGCGCGGGACCGAGGTGGTGAAGGTGAAGATCGAAGACGTGGTCGCCATGGTCAGCGAGAAGATCGTCGCCGAGCGGGCAGGGGGCAGCCGGTGAGCGAGCGCAAGGCCATCCCGGCCGTCGAGCGCGTGATCGTGGCGCTGGACGTGCCGGATATGGCCGGCCTGACATGCCTTCCTCGATCGCCTGGAAGGCCAGCCGCGTTTCTACAAGGTCGGCCTGGAGCTGTTCGTGGCCGAGGGCGCGCGCGCCGTCGAGGCGGTGCAGAAGCGCGGGGGCAAGGTCTTCCTCGATCTGAAGCTGCACGACATCCCCGAGACCGTGGCGCGCGCCGTGGCCTCGGCGACGAGCTTGGGCGCCGAGTTGCTGACCGTGCACACCGCGGGCGGCTTCGAGATGATGCGCAGGGCGGCCGAGTGCAAGGAAGCGCGAAGGGCAAGCCCGGCATTCTCGGCGTGACGGTGCTGACCAGCCTGTCCGAGGAGGATCTGCGCGCCGACGGCATCGCCGGCACCATGCGCGAGGCGGTGGTGCGCCGGGCGAAGCTGGCCGAGAGGGCCGGCGCCGCTGGCATCGTGTGCTCGCCGCAGGAAGTGGCCGACGTGCGCGCGGCCAGCAGCGCGCTGGCTCTGGTGGTTCCCGGCGTGCGCCCGGCTGGCGCCGCGCTTGGCGACCAGAAGCGCGTGGCGACCCCGGCCACCGCCATCGCGGCCGGCGCAGACTACCTGGTGGTGGGCCGGCCCATTCGCGATGCCCAGAGCCCGGCGGCGGCCTTTGCGGCGCTGGTTGGCGAGGTCGAGTCCGCGCTGGCGGCCGGGTAGCGTCGTCGGGAGACTCACCATGTCGCGCGTGGTTTTCGGGGTTCGTCCCATCGAGGAGCTTTGCCGGGCCCGGCCGCGCGAGGTCGTGATTGTCTACGTCGCCGACGGCTATCGGTCGAAGGAGATCGAAACCGCGGTCGGCCGTGGCCAAGGATCGCGGCATCACCGTCGAGTTTCGCCCGCGCGCCCTGGTCGCGGATTTGGCGGCCTCGCCCAATCACCAGGGCATGGTGGCGGTTGCGGGCGAATTCCAGTACGCCCGCATTGACGAGATGCTGGCCGCGGCTGCGGCGGCAGGCGAGCCGGCGTTGCTGCTCATCCTCGACTGCATCACCGATCCGCAAAACTTCGGCGCCCTGGTTCGCAGCGCCGAGGTGCTGGGCGCGCACGGCGTGATTGTGCCCGACAAGCACGCGGCGCCGGTCACCGGCGGGGTGGTCAAGGCTTCGGCCGGCGCCAGCGAGCGCATGCGCATCGCCCGCGTGCACAACCTGCTGGGCACCATCGACTGGCTGCGCGAGCAAGGCATCGCGGTGTGGGGCGGCGCCGCCGAAGGCGCGATTCAACTCGACCAGGCCGAACTGCGCGGCCCCGTCGCGCTGATCGTCGGCGGCGAGGGCCGCGGCCTGCGTACCGCCGTGGCGCGCCGTTGCTCGTCGCTGGTGCAGATTCCCCAGCGCGGCCACGTGGCCTCGCTCAATGCCTCGGTGGCCGGCGCCATCCTGCTTTACGAGGCCGTCCGCCAGCGTGGCGGCGTGGATAGTAGGCGCTGACCTGCTGCTCGCAGCCTGCTATATTCGCCTGTCCAACTTTTCACGGAAACAACCAGAACAAGGAGAGGACAGATGTCCGGTACACTACGCGTCGGGGTGTTGGGGGCGACAGGCATGGTGGGCCAGCGGTTTTTGGCGCTGCTCGAGAATCACCCGTGGTTCAAGGTCACGACCTTGGCCGCGAGCGCGAACTCGGCTGGCAAGACCTACAAGGACGCGGTGGCCGGTCGCTGGGCCATGAAGACGCCGATCCCGGCGGCGGTTGCGAACATGGTGGTGCTGAACGCCTCGGCCATCGACGAGGTCGCCAAGAACGTGGACTTCGTGTTCTGCGCCGTGGACATGCCCAAGGACGACACCCGGAAGCTGGAAGAGGACTACGCCAAGCGCGAGATCCCTGTGGTGTCGAACAACTCGGCCCATCGCGGGACCGCCGACGTGCCCATGATGATCCCCGAGATCAACGCGGACCACGCCGCCGTCATCGCCGATCAGCGCAAGCGCCTGGGCACCAAGCGCGGCTTCATCGCGGTCAAGCCCAACTGCTCGCTGCAAAGCTATGTGCCGGCTATCGATCCGCTGATGGCGTTCGGCCCGAAGGACATCTTCGTCTGCACCTACCAGGCGATTTCGGGCGCGGGCAAGACCTTCGAGACCTGGCCCGAGATGGTCGACAACGTGATCCCCTTCATCAAGGGCGAGGAGCAAAAGTCGGAAGAAGAGCCCATGAAGATCTGGGGCAAGCTCGAGGGCGGCAAGATCGTCCGCCGCCACCTCGCCGCGCATCTCGGCCCAGTGCATTCGCGTGCCGGCCAGCGATGGTCACATGGCCGCGGTGTTCGTGCGCTTCGAGAAGAAGCCCACGCAGGAGCAAATCCTGGAGTGCTGGAAGAAGGCCGCCGGCAAACCGCAGCAGCTCAAGCTGCCGAGCGCGCCCTGCCGTACCTCACCTACTTCAGCGAGGACAACCGGCCGCAGACCAAGCTCGACCGCGATGCCGGGAGGCGGCATGGGCATCACCATCGGCCGCCTGCGCCCCGACACCATCTACGACTACAAGTTCGTGTGCCTGTCGCACAACACGGTCCGCGGCGCCGCCGGCGGAGCGGTCCTGACCGCCGAGCTGCTGGCGGCCGAGGGCTATATCAAAGGGACCTAAGGAGCACGAGGCGACGACGGCCGACGATCCGGCCGCGGCGGCGTCGGGCCTGCGCTTCCGGTCCTCAAGTACATCAGTACATTCCGGTCCGGTTCTCGGCCCTCCTTGCCAGCGACCCGGCTTGTCGGCCGGATGCTAAGGGACATCGTGTGTCCGGTTGGAGGCGGTCCTTCAACTTCTGGCCACCGTCGAGGAAGGGGCCGGAAGTTGGGCACGACCAAGCGGGCTCTTCTAAATCGCTACGCGAGGCGTAGGATAGTCCTCCATGGCGACAGAGAGTTCACGCGTACTACTTCACCTCTCTGATCTGCACTTCACGGGACCCGACCAGGGCCACTATTGGAATTCGGCAGAGTCGACCGAGAGTGACTTGCCCGAGCATGACCGGAAGGGTCTGCTGAGCCGGCTCATGGAAGACCCCATCTTGGCCAGAATCAAGCCCAGCCTGGCGGTAGTCAGTGGCGATCTCCTCGACAAGGCTCACCCGAGCGGCATCCCGTTGGTGCTCGATTTCCTCAATGGCCTGGCAGAAAGGCTCTCCCTCAGGCCTGACCGATTCGCACTGGTGCCAGGGAACCACGACGTTCATCGAGATCCAACGGTGAATTACCGGCACTTCGACGAGATCTATCGAACCTTCTACGGTTCCGGGCGACCAGGCATCACGGGGAAGCCTGGCTACGAACGAGCCGATCTTTTTGACTATCCTGAGCACGGCATTTCGATCGCCGGGTTCAATTCCTGCGAGAGTCTGGACGAAAAGAATCCCGCATGGCAGCGTTGGTGAGGCCCAGCGCAATGCCATGGAGAAGAGGCTCGCGGCCTTCGAGAAGAGACCCCTTCGAATCGCCGCTATGCACCACCACCTTGAGCAACCTCAGTACCAGGTCAAGCGGGACGTCAGCCTGATGAACGATCCCCAGACGATGCCGCACCTGGCTTCGGGAAAGGGGATTCTCTTTGGTGCTCCACGGCCACCAGCACGTGGATCTGGCAGACCACGGCCGAGATCGACGACTGGCGATTAACGATTGCAGCAGCAGGCAGTCTCGGCGTTGCCAGCTATGGTCGCAAGGAATGGGAACTGCCCTTGTGCTACCAGATCATCGTCATCTGGAACGCACGGGAAGGGCTGCGGTTGCGCCGCGAGTACAGCGTGAGCTCGCGGAAGTGGGGTGAAGCCAGTCCCGGCGTCGACGGCAAGAATCGTCCTTGCCAATCCATTCGATTCGGGTCGGTTCGAGACCAGTCAGGCCGGTCCCCCAAGGACACCAGGCGCTTCCTCCCCGCCTTCGAAGCGCTTCTCAAGGTTACACCTGAGCATTCTCGCGACCCGATTGACCATCACAAGGAAGCTGCGTTGAAGGGCAGCCTGATCGACATCTGCAAGCTTTGTGGTGACTTGTGCGAAATCCTCGATCTTCTGGCAGGCAAGCTTCGGCGTGACTTTGCAGAGGCCGCCAAGACTCTTCTCTGCCGAGTCGTGCTTCACGTGCCGCTGACCCCCAACCCGGCTGCACTGCCTCCCATTCGCCTCTACACGAACGATCTCGAAGCAGTACCTGTTGCTACCTAGAGCTTGTCGGGAAATTCGGGGTGCCGATCGCGATGTCTGCCCATCCCGCGCTGCCTGGCGCGGGCAATCTCTGATTTTCGCCAGTAGGGTGAGCGTTGTCCCCGCGTTTCGCTCATATCGCCAGGGCAATCCCCTTCTTTTCGGCAACGCCCCGAAGCAGCTTGGTTAGGTTCAGCCCAAGCACCGCACGTTGGCCGCATACGCCCATCATCCCGGCTGAGCGTGCCGCCGGGCGGTTGAATCCGTATTTGGGGCACTTGATGGTGCCAATCGACCCTTCGACCATCGCACGCTCCCGGATGAGACGGTCCTTCACTTTGCCTACCACTTCCCACGGCGCGCGTCCTCGGGGTGCCAATCCAATATCGCGCACGCCAAGCTTGCGAAGTCGTTTCACGTTCTCCGTGCTGTACCCACCCCGGTCGTAGGCGTAGGCACGCGGTGCCTTCCCCAACAGAGATGCGAGATCTTCGACCGCACGCACGGCATAGCTTGCATCGGTGACATCGGTCTTCATCCCGGCCATGGTCGCAAGCACGAAGCCGCCGCGCAGACGTGTGATTCCCCACGACAGACCGAACTCCACCGCCTTGCCCACTTTGCCGCGCACGATCGAGTAGAGCTGGGGAATGTGCAGGTTGATGATCTTGCCGGATGCGACGAAGCCCGTGCGCAGCCAGTGGCGAATCTGCGGTACCAACTTGCGCATGGTTTCGTGCAATTCGACGAGCTTGCGCTGTGCGACCACGGCGTGACCGCGCAGTCTGCGTCCCTGCTCGGCCGCAACCGCGAGCGCCTTGCCCAGGTTCTGGTTGATGCCTTCGATGATGCTGGTCATCTGCGCAACCATCCGGTCCTTGGCCGCCTTGGTTTTACCCTTGGCGAACAGCCGGTACTTGCGCACGTGCGCCTTGGCCGCCCGGAACTTGCCGTACATCTTGCCCACAAAATCCTGCAAGCCTCGTCCCGCTCTCTTCGCCGCCGCTTCGATGGACCTGACGAAGCCGCCTAGCAATCCCATTTCGTTGGGATGCGGAATCGCCGCTTCCTGTGCCGTCATGTCGGCCACTGCGACCCTGGCATCGGCAAGCCCCAGGGCCACGGCTTGTTTCACCACCGCCTCGTTGATAAGCCGGCACCCGTCTTCTCCCAGAAGCTGTGCAAAATCCTGAATCGTCGTGAAATCCGGCGTCCAGTCCGTCTCCGTCAGACCGCACAGGTATCGCGCTGGCGCGTAGTACCGAATCTGCTCCTCCACCTCGCGGTAGGGCATCTTTCGAATCGCCATCAACGTCAGCGCCCCAAGTGTCGCGCGCAAGTTCGGCGGTCGTCCCGCCGCGTTCTTGAGCTTCTTGGCCCGGACTTTTTCCGCCCGTAGTTCCAGCTCGGTCCAATCCACCGTGTCGGTCAAGACCACCATCGGATGATTGTCGGGCAACGCAATCGCGGGTCGTTTCGATCGAGCAAATAGTTCGGGCTGGCTGTTGCCGCCTCGGCGTCGTGCAGACATCGCGGACCTCCTTGGTCACACTTTCCATCAGCCACAATTCGTCGCCGTTGTCGATCCCCCACGACGAGAAAACGCATGATGTGCGACGATTTTCCTGGGGACGGTCAGTGCGAGCCGCCAGCCGCGGGCCGGCCCTTTGGGCGGCCCGGAATTTCCCGACAAGCTCTACCTATCTCTATCTTGCCATTCTGGTGGCGCACGCACAGGGGGTGGCGTCCGTTGAATTTCAGCTCGACCCCAAGTTCGGCCTGGTTGGCACCGATGGGCTCTCGCCTAGCCTTTTCCCTCTTGCGCCAACACTGAGGAATGCCGTCCACGAATTCGAGAAAGTTCTTTGGGAAGCAATCCGTACCGACAAGACCGAATCCTACGACGCAAAATGTGACTGCACCCCCATCGAATGTCAGGAACACCGGATGCTTGGCGACCTAGAGGGAAAATGCAACCAGAACTGCCGTCGATTTAGGCTTTACGCGGAATTGGAGGGGCGCAGTACCAGCGGGCACAGACTATTCGCTGCCGTTGATGCGCCTCCCGACGACTGGCCCGCATGGTCTGAGATCGCCGCCAGTATCAGCAGCGTAAGCCTGCTCCGTTTCGGAAGCGTGGGTGTTGCCCAGAGGCCTCCGGATGAAGACAAGGTTCACTACGCGCTCAAGACGTTCTTCGAGAAAGCGGACGGCAAGCAAGGAAAGCGAGCAACTCGATGATTTCGTGGAAGGACTGCAAGTTCGAAGACATTCACGACGACGGGTTCACCCACTGCTTCGAGGTGCAGAGTGTGGCTGCTATTAGGGCGGCGCTGGGGGCGCGCCGGCCGTTGCTCGTTCGGGGTGAGCCCGGGGTTGGCAAGAGTCAGCTGGCCAAGGCCGCTGCGCGGGCGCTGCAGCGGCCCCTGGTCTCGCACGTGGTCACGGGTCGCACCGAAGCGCGCGACCTACATTATCGCTTCGATGCCGTAGCTCGCCTGGCGCAGGCCCAGGTTCTCGCCCTGGCGGCAAAACATGCCGCGGATGGACTGGACCTGCTCGACGAGCAGAAGTACGTGCAGCCGGGGCCCCTTTGGTGGGTTTTCAACTGGGACGGCGCCGACGCACAACACCGCGCCGCACGAGTCAACGGCGTTCGTCCGGAGGATCCGGATCCAGCTTGGAAATGGAAGAAGGAAACCGGCAGCGTGGTTCTGCTGCTTGACGAGATCGACAAAGCCGATCCCGACGTGCCCAACGGTCTGCTCGAAAGCCTGGGCAATCGCCAGTTTTCGGTGCCCTATTTCAAGGATCCGATTCGCTGCAATTCCGCCGCGGAGCCGCCACTGGTCATCATCACGACCAACGAAGAACGCGAGCTGCCCGCGGCTTTCGTGCGTCGCTGCCTGGTCCTGCACCTCGCCCTTCCCAACGGGGAGGAACTGCAGAGCTTCTTGGTGAATCGTGGAAAAGCTCACTTCGGCAAGCGTCTGTCGGAAAAGGTTCTCGCCGAGGCGGCCAAGCAACTAGCCGACGAGCGGGAGCACGAGAACAGCGAGGCGTTGGTGCGACCGGGACAAGCCGAGTTCCTGGATTTGCTCGCGGCCCTGCTGGAAGTGGCGGAGCCCGACGAAGCGGATCAGCTGCACCAGCTAGAGGTCATCAAGGGCTTCGCCCTGTCCAAGAACAGCCCCGACACTTAGCCGTTTCATGCGCACAGGCCAGGCACAGTCCGCAGCCATTCAGTCCAAGGGTGCCCTTGGCCGTGGCGATCTGCTGCGCCTACTGAAGCTCGGGCTGGCTCCCGAATCGGCTGGTGATCTTCTAGGGTATCGACCACCTGCGCGTCCCACAGTGGCATCAGACTTGGTGATTTCAGCGTCCGTAAACGCCTTCGCAGGGGCGGCAACTGCCGCGGTCACCGCCGTCGTCATCCCGGCCGCGCCCCCATCAACCGCACCCTCTCTTTGGCGGGTCATCGGCCCCGACGTCACAGTCACCGACGGCGAGAATCAAATCCCCAAGTGCCTGCGCGCTGGGCCTGCCTGTTCCGAGACCGCGTTGTCGAACCGAACCGACGCAGCACCCGCAGTCCGTCCCCTCTTGAACAAGGCCCGACTGGGGGGCACCCTGCGTGGATTGCTTCTGCGCGAAGGAGAAATCGATGAAGTCGACGACGTCCGCCTAGTCGACGAGCTTGCCCGTTGTCGGACGCCGTCGCGAGTGCCCCGCCATGTTCGCCGATCCTGGCCAGCGCGGATTCAGATTCTGTGGGACGAATCGCCGGCACTTCGGCCCCTTCGGCATGATCAGGTGAAGGTCGTGCAGTGGTTGCGCAGGTGGCGTGGCGAGTTGGGGCTGGAAGAGCTGATTGTGGGCGAGCGCCTCAGTTCCGAATGGCACCGGCGCATCGGCCGGGGCGACTTGGCGCGCGTGGTGGTGTTGCCCAGGAAGCGTCCCGACGCGGGCACAACCCTGCTGGCCTTGAGCGACCTCGGTTGCTTGAACCAGGATGTCGCCCGGTGCGAATTCTGGGCCTCTGAACTCCAGCAAGCATTCAAGGCCGGTGCCCAATGCCGTGCCTTGGTTCCCGGACCTCCAGCGCGCTGGAACTGGTCCTTGGCGCGACGCTGGGGTGCGCGCGATTGGGAGCGCGGCACCAGGAAGCGAAGCGGGGCTGCGGGGCCCACCCTCCGATTCGAACGTGCTTGAAGAGCTGTTCGTCTTGCTTTCACCCGCGGCATGGGTGGACTGGCCCCTGCTGCGTTCTGTGCGGCGCCTGCTCGATTCGTCGGGCGCCAGCGTGGCCACCGAAGTCGACGCCTGGCTGGACGGGCGACTCGCTGCTCGCTCGGCCCCGACCGGATTCGTCATTGAGGCCAAGGCGTCGCAGAGACTGCGCGCCGACTTTCTCGACCCGTGCCGTCTGCCCGAGGCGAGAAGAAAGCAAGTCGCGGCCTTGCTTCGCACCCTGCATGCGTATCTGGGCCTGTTGCCGCGCGCAGAAGAGCTGCTGGCCCTCGGCGACCCGGACTCGCGCCACCAGGGCTTGGAGCTTCTGGCCTCCTACACGCGGTTGCTTCACGATCGCGACGGTATTCCCGAGCCTGTCGAATCGGCTTTCGCGGTCGGCGTGGAACAGCGCCAGGGACCTAAGGCATGGGACATCGAGGAGATGCGCGCACTCTGGGCTCTGCACCACGCTGCTGGCGATCACTTCGATGCTCCTCTTCCCACGGGGCTTCGTGCTCAGGATATCCAATGGGCGCTCGCGGATCTGCCGCCCATAACCGCATGCCGGCTATGGCAGCGTGGACGCGAGGTCCTTCGGGAACAGGCGAAACTGGTGTTGGATGCGGACGAGAAACGGCCCGGCAGCTTCCTGTGCGATCTGCCGATGCGTGCTTCGCACGTGGACGTGCGTTGGCAGGAAAGCACCGAGCGATCACTTACGTTGGATGTCCGGGAAGGCGCATCTCAAAGCTTTACACCATCGTTCGGTGATGGCGAGGCCGCGAGGATCTCGCTGTCAACGGATCTGGCCAGAGCTGACATCGTTCTCACGCCTTACCCGCCTTGGGCGGATCGCTTCTGGCGCGATAGCAGTGGGCTTTGGGTGGAGGCCACGGTGCGGGGCTTCGAGTGGAAGGCGGAGGCGGCCAAGCTCTGGTGGGAGGGACGCAAGGACATGGAGGATCCGAACTTGGCCATCGTGTACCAGAACATGAAGAATTTGAAGTTGGCCATCGTGTCCCAGGATCTGAAGACCCGGCTTTTGTGGCCAAGTTGGGCACGACATCTAGACAAGGACGAGTACGGTTTGGTTGCCGAGGTGGAGCTGGCCGAGAAGGTGGTGATCCGGCTGCGCTGGATTCCGCCGGGGCGGTTCTTGATGGGGTCGCAGGTGGATGACGAGGGGAGACAAGCATGGGAGGACACCCGGCACTGGGTGAAGCTGAACGAGGGCTACTGGCTGGCAGATGCGCCGTGTACTCAGGCCGAATGGCGGGCGGTGATGGGGACGCAGCCGAGCTACTTCAAGGGGCCGAAGCTGCCTGTCGAGCAGGTGAGCTGGGACGACTGCCAGACGTTTTGCGCGCAGCTGCAAGCCCGTTTCCCTGGGCTACAGGCACGCCTGCCGAGCGAGGCAGAGTGGGAATACGCGTGCCGCGCAGGAACCGCAAGCGCGTTCAACAATGGTTCCCCGTGCACGGAGCCAGAGGGGGAAGACCCAGCCCTGGCTAAGCTGGGGTGGTTCGGCAAGAACAGCGGTGGCAAGACCCACGCTGTGCGCGAATTCGAGACTCCCAACCGATGGGGCTTGTTCGACATGCATGGCAACGTCTGGGAGTGGTGCCAAGACAGATGCCCCGAATACGGTGACGAGGAACATGATGGCTCGAAGGTCGTTGCGGAAGGCCGTGGACGGGTTCATCGCGGCGGTTCCTGGTACGATCAGGCCTGGCTGTGTCGATCTACCCAGCAGGGCACCTGGCGCGACGTCGAGCGCAACCACAACCTTGGCTTCCGGCTCGCCTCAGGTCAGTCAGGACAGGACAGCAATCCCAGCGAGGAGCGAGCAGCCGGAGAGGAAGCGGGCAGGAGGCCCGCGGCGACCGGCGGCGAGCGGGCGGGGAAGCAAAAGAAGGGAAGGAAGTAGGAACGGTGGTAGCCGAACCGCTTCGCCCCATGCCGACGTTGTTCCCGCCGCTTTGGGCCAGCGCCTGGGGCACGGACAGGCTTTCGCCCTATCCGTTCGTCGAGCTGGAGTTGTCGCCAGGGGTGGTGACTCGACTGCGCTGGATTCCACCAGGGCGGTTCTTGATGGGGTCGCCGGAGAATGAGGCCGGGCGATTGGAGAACGAGGGGCCGCAGCATTGGGTGACCTTGACCAAGGGATACTGGCTGGCAGACGCACCGTGCACGCAGGCGGAATGGCAGGCGGTGATGAGAACGGCGCCGAGCCATTTACGGGGGCTAGACCTGCCGGTGGAGCAGGTGAGCTGGGACGAGTGCCAGGTGTTCTGCGAGCGTATGCGAACCCGCTTTTTCGGATTGTTGGCACGCCTGCCGACCGAGGCAGAGTGGGAGTATGCCTGCCGGGCCACGAGCGCGAGCGCGTTCAACGACGGCTCGCCTTGCGCCCAGCCCAAGGGGAAAGACCCGGCTCTGCTGAAGCTGGGATGGTTCAGCGAGAATAGCAAAGGAAAGACACACGACGTACGTGGCTTTGCTCCGAACCAGTGGGGCCTCTACGACATTCACGGGAACGTGTGGGAATGGTGCGCGGACTGGTCCGGCAACTACACAGCGGCTGATTGAGTGGACCCCACGGGCGCTGACTCGGGCCAAGGGCGGGTCTCCCGGGGCGGCTCCTGGTTTTCCCCTGCCTGGTACTGTCGCTCTGCCTTCCGCTGTGGGTGGCGACCCGACGACCGCAACGACCACCTTGGTTTTAGGCTTGCATCAGGTCAGTAAAGCCAGCCAGCAAGCGAGCACCAAGTAGCGCGAATCGGTGAACGAGCGCACAATGGTGGCGATTGGGACTAGCGAGGATTCCCGTGGACACCGTAGCGGTTGGCGCAGGCAAACGAGCTCAATCGGAAGGAACCTTCAGCGAGGGGATGGAGGCGGAGCTGCGGCTGCTCCGCCAATTCGGCGTGAAACTGAAGGCAGGGCTCTCGGTCGAGAAATGCCTGGCCGCGCTGGTTGGCGAAACCAAGAATCGGCGTTTGCGAGCGGCCTGCAAGGCCATGCATGCGCAGGTGGCTCGGGGCACCGCGCTCTCCCAGGCCATGCGCGACCAGTCTGTTTTCGACTCTGTTTTCGACGCGGCAGTCGTACGCATCGTGGAGCTTGGCGAACAGGCAGGGAATCTCAAGGCTGCCCTGGCCAATGCATCCGACTACCTTGAACGCGCGGGCCGCCTTCGTCGGGCCATGCACCGTGCGGTGGCGAAGCCCTTGAACGTGCTCACCCTGGTGTTGCTGGCTATCTTCATTGCCGCCGTATCGCTGTCGTTTCTGGTCAAGGAGATGCTGCCCGAGCCGAGCACGCTCCACGGCGCGACGGTCGGCCTCGCGGATCGAATCGCCATCCAGGTTGCCCACGTCGTGCGCAAGGTTTGGCCCTACGTAGGCGTACTCGGTTTTCTGAATTTTCTGGCGCTGCAACTTCTGCCACGCCGGCGCGGAACGCGCGTGGCCATCGACCAGGTCGCTTTGAAACTGCCACTGGTGGCAGCGGCTACACGCGCGACGGCGCAGGCTTGTTTCGTCCGTACGGTTGGCATCCTCATGCGAGCCAGGGCGCTGCTGGGCGAGGCGATGACCATCGCGGCCGAGACGGCGACCCACCCATTCATGTGCGATGCCCTCGCTCTCACCGTGCACAGAATCGAAGCGGGGACGCCCTACATCGAGGCCATGGTCGAGGGTGGTTTCCTGCGTCGGCGCGACATCAACGCAGTTCACGCCGCCGAGCGCCGGGGCGAGCTCGGGACGTTCATGCTCACCTTCGCTGACGAATGCGAACGGGAGGCCTCGGAAAGGGTGGGCACGCTCAAGACCGTCGCCCATACCGTGGTCGTCGTGCTACTCGGGCTGGCCATCGCCGCGGTTGTGCTCAGCCTCTACGTCCCGGTCTTCGTGTTACGCTAGCCCAGGGCTAAAACCCAAAACGGTAGCCGACGTCGATCATGGCGCCAGCGGCGTTGCCGTCGATCCGATCGCCGCTGGAAAACCTGTCGAGGTAGACGGCCAGGTAGCGCAGGGAAGCCACGAAGTGGCCATGGCGCAGCCGGATACCGGTCTCAAGGCTTGCTTCTCCCGCGGCGCCGTAGCTTGTTCCCACGATGGTGGCGCCATAGGTGCTGGTTCGAGCCCACGCCATGGCGAAGCCCGCGCCGGCCCCCAGCCCGAAGAAGGTCCGGCCCGAGCTCACGCGATACTGGACGCGAACCAGGATGGGAAAGGTGGTAAGCGACACCCGTGTAATGCCGCCTGCATTTTCGGCCGCGAACCAAGACTGCACGATGCCAGGGGAGAGACCGAGCCCAAAATTCGGGTGGCGGGCACTGCGAAAAGCGAGGGCATCCACAAAGAAGGTCGCGCCGGACGCGTCGCCCAAGTTCCAGAGCAGCCCGAGGCGCGGGGTCACGGTGTAGCGGGGTGAGGGGTTTGACTCCGGAGGCTCGGGTCGCGACGGATGCCGTTTGATGCCGATAGGGATCCTTCGCATGGCGTATCCCTGGTCCAGGACGCCTTCCACGACCACGTCTTGCCGGCCGCCCGCGAGCGCCGGTGTCTTGACGACGACCATGGGCTCCCCATCCGCATCGGCCTTGACCTGGGCGGTTTCGCCGTCGACCAACACATCCGCGCGACCGGCATCGACGGGATTGCCAAAGACGTCCTCGGCGCCGAGAAAAACGCGCACGGCCGCGCCAGGCGTGCGGCCCAGGTAGGGAGCCTCGGGTTCAAGCGTCAGCCCAGCGGCGGGCGCGGGCACGAGCGCGATCCGAGTCGCCACGCGGGTCGTGCTCTGGCCCTTGAGCTGGGCCTCCATGCGCAGGCTCTTTTCCTTCAGGATCGTCGGCGCCCTGACCAGAAAGCGCGCCTCGCCCGGGATTCGGCTGCCAAGGGGATGCACCTTGGATTCTCCAGCTCGCAGGACAAGGTCGGCGCCGCTGGCCGGGCGGCCCGAGGGGTCGACCGCGTAGACGGCGACCTCGGCCACGTTGCCCGCGACGAGCACGTCTGGCGCAACGAAGAGCACGCGCTGCGAGTAGGGCACGCGCAAATCCACCATCTGTTCGGTGGCCTTGCCGTACTGATTGACGGAGCGAGCGGTTGCGAATTCGACGCCCGGGGAAACGACGATCGGGATGTGGACAGCGCCATCGGCCAGGGCGGTCTGCGGACCGAAATCGCGATCGCCCACACGCAAAGTGACATGCGCGCCCGGATCGGTGTAAAGGATTTTCGTGGTGGCTGCGCGCAGACGGACAGTGGTCATTCCGCGCAGGGGCCAGCTCAGGTTCGCGAATTCGGCGACGATGATGGCGGGTTGGGGAAAGCGGCCGGCGGGCAAAATGTAGCGGGCGCTAAAGCTCGCCGGGCCTTCGCGTCCCAGATCCTCGATTTGCCCCACGCTGCATAGCACGCGTGGCATGGGCATGGGATCGCCAGGGGCATCGGCGACCTCGATGCGCAGCTCGGTCTCGCCGGTGACGCCGATGACCGGCGAAGGATCGGCCAGGGTGAGGTTCACCGTCGGGTGTGTTCTTAGAGCTGGCGCGTCCGGGGTGGGCTCGGCGTTTGCGATGCTGGAGGTACCTAGGAGCAGCGCGAACGCTGCAACCACTATCTCTGTGGTTGCAGCAATCATGGATTCCATAGTTCCTGGTTCGCCGGCACCAAGGTCGGGGCGGGCGCAGCGCGTGTGACGATGCGGTCGAAGCTCTTGGTGCGCCCGACGATGTCCTCGGCGTCGACCTGGACGTGGTTTTTGCCCACCTTGAGCGGAACGGTTGCGCGGAAGGCGCCGTCGGGACCGACTTCGGTCTCCACGCCGTTGACGTTCACTTTCGAGGAAGGCTGGGCCTTGCCCTTGATTCTTGCCTGTCCGTCCAGGCGATCGTCCTCGGGCCATATCACCGAGAGCAAGATCTCTTGCGGGATGGGTTCAGGATCCGTGGGGGCTTGATCGGGCAGGGCCGCACTGGCGCTGCCGCTGGGCACGATGACTTCCTTGCCCTTGCCTGCGAAGCGTGCCGCGCCCTCGGACGTCGCGACGTTGACCTTGCCCGAGGGCGAAAGCGAGACCACGAAACGGGCCGCGCCCACGTTCGAGGTCTTGGTGTGCAGGGCCGTGATTTCCACGTGCTCCTTGTCGCCGCCCACGCTGGCCGACACCTTGCCGCCGCGGAGCAGCCCGACCTGGGCGGTTTCCTTCTCCAGGTCGTCCAGACGCAAATCCATGTTGTCGCGCAGTTCAAGCTCGACGCTGCCTCGCCGAAGCAGCGCGCGTGCACCCGGCTTGGTGCGGATGACGTCCTTCGTGGACAAGAGGTGCCCGGCGCGGACCACGTACCACTGTCCGTTCTGCAGGGCTTCCACGTCGCCCTGCAGGGCGGTCACGCGAAACAGGTGCAGGTTGCCCTCCGGCGTGACGGGCGCGACCGGCGACAAGCCCGCCGGCATCTCGGGTCTGCGCTCCTCGAAAAAACGGCGCGACAGCAGCGTGGCGACGCCCAGCACGGCGCCGACCAGAACCAGCACCAGGATCTGGAAACGGGCGACCGGAGGACGGTGGTGGAGGGTCATGCGAGGTGACTGGCTCCAAGGTCGATGGGCAAGGTGATCCAAAAGGTGGTCCCGCTCGACACCGCGCTTTCCACGCGAATGGTTCCGCCGTGGTCCTCGATGATCTTGTGTACCACCGAGAGGCCGATACCGGTGTCGGTGTGCTGCGATTTCGTGGTGAAGAATGGGTCGAAGATGCGCGACAGGTGCTCGGGCCTGATGCCCCGGCCTGTGTCCGAAATGCGCACGCGAAACAGCTTTCCCCCGGGCAGGGTGGTTTCCAGGGTCAGCACGCCGCCATTCGCCATGGCCGCGACCGCATTTTGGATAAGTTGGATGAAGGCGGCTTGCAACTGCAGGGCGTTCCCGCGCACGGGTGGACTTGCGCTGGCCACATGCTTGACGATCCGAACCTTGGCGTCGGCCAGGTTTTGCGTTCCGCACAGTTCGAGTGCGTCGTCGATGATGTTGGCGATGTTCAGGGTGCGGAACCCTTCACCACCTTGGCGCTGCGAGAAGCGCAATAGATTGGAGACGATGCCTTGTATGCGCAGGGCCTGATCCTCGATGTCTTGGACCATGGCGTGCGCGGGATGATCTTTGGACAGATCGGAGAGCGCAAGCTGGGCCAAACCCAGCACGCCCGTGAGCGGGTTGTTGATTTCATGGGCCACGCCAGCGCCCAGCGAGCCAATGGCGGCCAGCGCGCGCGAGCGCAAGAGCAGATCTTGCGCTTCCCGCAGTTCCTTGGTCTTGTCCTCGACCCGTTTCTCCAGGCTTTCGTTCCATTCCATGATCTGGCGCGTTTGCTGCGTGATTTCGCCGCGGGCGGCGTCGAGCGAGCTGGCCATGGCATTGAACGACTTGGCGAGCTCGCCGAGCTCGTCGTTGGACGACACATCGAGGCGCATATCCAGTTTGCCCTGGGCGATGTCCTGCGACCCGCGCAGCAGCGATTCCACCCGACTGGAAAGCGAACGGGCGAGTGCGGCGCCGACCAAGGCAGCCACGAGTGCGGCAACGCCCACCCAGTAAGCCGTGGTCCAACCGAGTCTGCGCGCCGGACGCAGGGCCGCGTCCAGCCAGCGCTCGACCACCACGCCCAGCATGAAGGCGGGCGCTGGGACGTACGCGCCGATGACCTTGTGCCCGCCGCTTTCATACGTGGCGACGAACCAGTTTTCCGGCAACCGCTGGTTCTCGGGCCCGGAGGCAAAGTGCTTGAGCTCGAAAGAGGGCGGCCCTACGGAGCGCCCCGACACCACCACTCGCCCCTCACGGTCGAGCAGGATGATGTCGCGATCGTTGGTCGACAGCGAGGCCAGGTGATCGGCGATGCGGCGTAAGGACACGGCGGCGGCGATGACCCGCGTGCCATTTTCTCCTGGGCCCTCGTAGCGAACTGCGAGAACCACGTGCGACGTGCTGGCCGAGCCGGCAACCAGGATAGGGCCCACCGCCGATCCCTCACGCAAGGTCTGCTCGACTGGCACCAACCCCGGTAGCTTGGCGGCCTCGCTCGCGGACACGATTTCGTGAGCACCGAAGGAATCGTTGCGTGGGGCCGCGGACTGGAAGGCGGAAGGCACGACCGTCCGGCCATTCTTGTCGAGCATGGCGACGATGCTGAAGTCGTCGCTCTGGTGATAGACGAGGTGAAGGAATTTTCGCAGGGCCTCGTCCGAGGGCAGGTTGCCCCCGACGCGAGTAAGGTCAAGGATGCGCGTTTCCACCGCCATGGTGGCGCGCAGGTTGCCGAGCTGGCTCGACACGTATTCGGAAATCTGCCGGGCGAGCAGCACTTCGTGGCCTTCGATGGCTTCGCGCAGAGCGGACTGGCTGACCCGAATCGAGGAGTAGCCCGCGATGGCGAGCGGCACGGCGGCGACGCCGATGGAAAGCAGGGCGAGCTTGGGCAGCAGCTTCATGGCGTCCCCCAGGTGAACCCGTTCGGTAGGCGAGTGAAGCCCAGTGCCTCGTCCCAGGCCCACACCGTGGTTTGGCCGCTGCCGGCAGGCGTGCGTCCGATGATGGTGTTGTCGCTCTGTAGGAGCAATTGGCTAAGGGGAACCGCGCTGTCCAAGGTAGAGCCGAAATAGATCTGCGTAGCAGCCGTGAAATTCGTCCCGGTCAATACGACCGCCGTGCCACCCGTAGAGGCGCCGGTGTTGGGCGTGATGGTTTCGACCAGGGGAGGTGGCAGGTAGCTGAAGACCACGGCGCCCTGGGCTTCGCCGATCGGTGTGAGGACGATGACCGCGGTAGGACCTTCCGCGTGCGCGGGGACGTGTCCGCTCAAGGTGTGGTCGTTGACCACGATGCCGCCATCGGGAAAAAGCGGAACACCGTCCAAAATGGCCTGGCTGCCGGCAAGGAACCCGCTGCCTGTGATGACGACGTCCGTGCCACCCTGGGTGCCTCCGCTGATGGGCCAGATCGACTGGACTGTCGGTTGCGCCAGCACGGTGAATGCAAGGGTTGCATATCCCGGAGTCTTGGCGTTGGCGTCGTCCCGCGCGGTCGCGACTATCTGAATCCGCTCGCCCCCCTGCAATGTCGAGCTGACTTTGACCTGGAAGAGGCAATCCACCTCTGCGGCGCCCGTGGAACATTCGCGACTCAGGAGCGGCTGATTCGATTCGCTGTAGGTCCATTGAAAGTAGGTCACGATCCCAAGCGGGGCATCGGAGGCGGAGGCGTGGATGTTTCCGCGCAGGATCGTTCCTGCTCCCACGGGGGTGCTCAGCGGCGGACTTGTGAAGGAAACCACGGGCGGCGTGAGGTCGGGGCCAAGCTCGTCGAACGCTTCCTCATTATTCGTGGTTTGTTGACCTCGCGGATCCGTGAGCTCGACCGCCAGCCATCCGACGGGAAGGAACCCGGCCGATTCGCTCGACAAAGTGGCCGACAGCTTGCTTGTCGACTGCCAGGTTAGGTTGGTCAGCTCAGCCCAATTTGTGCCCGTGCCCACGCGCACGCTGAACCCGTCGATCACCGCCACACGACTGCCCGTCGCGGGGTCCAGGATCGTTGCCGGAAGGAATCCATCGCCCACGAGGGTCAGGCCAACATCGTGGTCGCTGTAGGCTTGTCGGGGCTCAACTTGGGTCAAGATCGGACGAGGGTTCTCGCAGCCCCCAAACTGGCTGGCGCAAAGGGTGAGACAAAACCAGCGAAACCGCATTGCGTTCTATCTTATCAGGGCGACCGTGGTGCCAAGCATCTTCCAGCAGTTGACTCTTGCTCTTCAGCCTGGAAGATTTCATGCAATGTCAGACTACGCAACCATCCGCGACATGGTCAGCCATCGCGTCACCTTCGAATTCGATTCGGGGGCGAAGATTGTGGGGTACATCGCCGCCTGCGCACCGCCCGACGGCCCGGTCGAGTACGCCGTGCTTTCCAAGGCGCAAATTCTGGATTCGAAGAACCGCGTGGTGGCACGCTTCGAAGAGCTGCCAGTCGTGCCCAACAGCCTGGTCAGCTTCGCCGTGACCGAAGGCGCTCTTTAACATGGGAACCCTAAGAGGGTTCCCAAACCCTCCCGCGCTCTGGCTCCGGCGGGCGAAGCCCGCCTCCGCCTACGCGATCAGCCTCCGCTGTCGTGGCCAACGCGGATAGAGCGCAGGAACGTCGCCTTCACGCCGTGGTGCATGGCCGCGTGCAGGGGGTGGGGTATCGGGCCACGACCCTGGACGAGGCGAGGCGGCTTGGACTGGCGGGGTGGGTGCGCAATCGACTCGACGGAAGCGTAGAGGTCCTCGCCGAAGGGGCCGAGCCCAAGCTCCAGCTGCTTCTGGCCTACTTGCATCGCGGTCCGTGGGGCGCCCACGTCAGCTCGGTGCTGGCCGACTGGGATGAGGCGCAGGGCGCGCCCATGCCATTTCAATTCAGGCGCACGGAATAATCAGCGCGTGGCGTGGGCCTGGCGTTCCAGCTCCGCGATGTGCTTTTGTACCTCGGCGCGATTGGGGGCTGCCGGCGCGACGCGCAGATAGCTGCGATAGGACTCCAGGGCCTCTTTGCCGTTGCCCATCTTGCGGTGGCACTGCGCGATGTTGAAAAGGAAGGGCGGATCTTGAACCACCAGGTACGCGGCCTCGAATTCCGACAGGGCTTCCGAAAAACGCCCGAGGTTGTACATGCCGGTGCCGCGATTGGCATGTGCCTTGGCCACGGCGGCGGCGTTCAGAGGCGCCTTTGCCGGCGGAGCCGCCGTTTCGCGAACGACCTCACGGCTTGGTGCCTTCTTTGCCGCGAATTCGGCGAGGGCCGGGGAATGCAACAGCGCAGCCGCAGCTTCTTGCATCATGATGGCTGGAAATTCTCCACTGCTGTGAAGCTCGGCTTGGGTGGACGCCAGCGCTACGGCCAGCCCGCCCTTCTCGGCGGTCAACCCAACGTGCCCGCGCAGGTAGCTGACCGCACCCGTCACTCTTGTCTCAATGCGCAACGTAAGGTCGAAGGATCTGTCGCTGGCGCGCACGACCGTGAGCCCGAGCCGACCGAGCTCGGCTTGCAGGGCGGCCTTGAGGTGGTCGCCGAGCCCGGAATCCACGTTGCCCTCGACGACGATGGCCACTTCCTCGGCCACGCGGACGCGCAGCCCACGAATGCCCGCGGGCAGCTCCGATGCCTTCGCGGCGAGCAGCGGCGCTTCGTCGCCCGAAGAAAACACACTACCGCACCCCGCCCAGAGGGCCACGCAGACGAGCAGGAAATGCGGGCGCACGAATCAAATATCGGCTGAACGCGTGGCCAGCTTCAGCGCGAATGGCGATGTTCCCTTCGCAAGACCGTTGTATAAAAGCCGCCATGTCGCTCGATCCGAAGTTGCTGGAAATCATCGCCTGCCCCAAGTGCAAGGGCCGCCTGGAGCTCAAGGTCGACGGAAGCGCGCTCACCTGCCAAGCCTGCCGCCTGGCCTACCCAGTGGTCGACGACATCCCCAACCTCATCGCCGAAGACGCGCAACCTTTCGAAGGCTAGGTCTACGCTCCGGTAGTAGCTAGAACCGTAGCTGGATCTCGTAGCGGCGATTCTTGGCCTTCTTGGCCGGGGTGTTGTCGGGCGTGACCAGCGGCCGGTCCGAGCCCATGCCCACGGCCACGATCTCGCTCTTGGCAATCCCGCGCGCGATAAGCTCACGCTCGATGACTGCGGCGCGCTTGCCCGACAGCTCTTTGTTGTGCTCGGACTTGCCGCTCGAATCGGTGTGACCGGAAACCTCGAACTTGAAGCTGGTCACACCCGCCACGCTGAGGCGCTTCTTGGCGTCGACCAGCGTGCCCGCCAGATTCTTCAACTTCTGGTCGCAGCCGGCCGCGAACTCGTCGCTGTCGGTCTTGAAGCTGCACTGATTCTTGCGTCCCTCGGCCAGGAGCTTGGCGTTCACTTCCTTGACCGCCTTGTCGCGCGCGCCGCTGGCCGCCGTGCCGGTCGCCTTCTTGGCCAGTCCGCCAAAGTCGATGGCATGCGTCGGAGCCGGCGACAGCATGAGAGACAGACCAAGTACCCACGGAAGCGTTGCGATGAGCTTTGTCATGGCAAAACCCTTACCCCTTCCAAGGTGGAGGTGCAAGTTGGGATCTGGACAGCCTACGCCGTCAACTCGATACGGTTTCCTTCCGGATCGAGAACGACGCTTTCGTAATAGCCATCTCCCGTCCTTCGCGGTCCGTCCAGAACCGGGACGCCGTATAACCGCAATCGAGACGTCAGTGTCGTCACCGCATCCTCGCCGCCGAGCGAGATCGCAAGGTGAGTAAGCCCCATTCGATGCGCACCGGGCTCGTAGACAACCGGTGACAGCGCCGTCGTTGTCATGACCTCGATTCGTGCGCCGGACTCGAACGCCAGAAAACGCGACGCAAATCCCTTGGCGACGTTTTCATACCGTCCACTCGCGACCGCCCCAAAGTGCTCTTCATAGAAAGCGCAAACCAGGTCGAGATCGCGAACCCACATGGCGACGTGTTCAATGCGAGGCATGGCCGATGAAGGTTACGTCCGACCTGGCACCTCCGCTACGGAGCCGGGGAACTCGATGCATGGAGGGCTCTACGACCACGACCTTCTGCGGCTATCACGGGTTGCTCCGGAAGATCGTTTCTGTCGGGTCGAGGCCGCCCGTACTACAATTGCTTCCCGCACGATGGGAGGCGGCTATGGGCAGCAACGAGATCGCCAAGAACCCTGACCCGCAAGATCCTCGACGGAACCAAGTCTTGAGGATTGTGCTCGTCGCGCTGGCCTATTTTTTCGCCCACCAGATCTCGTTTTTCTATCCGGATGCGGCCAGCGTGCTCATGGTGATCTGGCCGGCGGGCGGAGTCGGATTGGCGGCCCTCTTGCTGAGCGAACGGCGGCTATGGCCCGCAATTCTCGCCGTGTTGTTCGTGACCGGGACAATCGCCGACTTGATTGCTGGGAGGCCGCTGGTGGGCAGCCTCGGCTTTATGACCGCAAACATCCTCGAGTCGCTGTCCTGCGCGTGGTGCATGACGAGCTGGTGCGGCGAGCGCATTCGCTTCACCCGCATCAAGGAGATCTCCGCGTTGGTTTTTGCCGCCACGGGGGTGAATGCGTGCACCGCCTGCCTGGGCGCCGGCGCGGCCGAGTTGGCCCGTGCGGTGTCGTTTTTCGACTTCTGGTCGACGTGGTGGGTTTCCGACGGTCTGGGTATATTGCTGGTGACGCCGGTGATCGTCACTTTGCTCGGAGCCGAAGAACCCAAATCGGAAGTTCGCTGGCATCGCGCGATCGAATGGCTGCTGTTCATGGGCGCGTGGGTGGCGCTTTCGTGGATCTCCTTTGCGTCGCGCTCTCTTCGGATTTCGCCGCATCCTTACATGCTCTTGGCGATCCTTGTCTGGCCAGCCTTGCGCCTTGGCGTGCGCGCGGTGTCGCTCGCGCTTCTTGGCCTTGCAGTGATCTCCATTGTCAGCAAGACAGTCGTGACGGATCCGAGCGTCTGGGGCGGCCCGGCGTCCGCGACCCGACTGCTTGATATCCAGATATTCCTCGGGTTCATGGGCGCCGTGGGGTACTTCCTCGCAGCCAGCTTTGCGGAACATAGGTCGCTTCTGGAGTCGCTCTCTCAAAGTGAAGCGCGCTTCAGGGTTATCACCTCTGGCTCCCCGGACCAGATTCTCGTTCAGGATCGCAACCTTCGTTTCACCTTCGTCATGAACCCGCAATTCGGGCTGACCGAGAAGGACTTTCTCGGCAAGACCGAGCACGACCTGCTGGCCAGGCAAGATGCGGATAGGCTCACCGCGATCAAAAGACAGGTGCTGGAAAGTGGAAAGTCCGTTCACAGCGCATTCCAACTTGTGGCCAGGAACGGAAACACCGAGTACATGGACGGCTCGTATGTTCCCACGCGATCCGCCGATGGGACGGTGAATGGGCTCATCGGATACTTCCGCAACAGGACCGAGGCGATGCGGCTGGAGCGCGCCCTGCGCGACAGCGAGAACAGCTATCGCACGCTGGTCGAGCAGGCCTCCGAGGCGATCTTCATCACCGACGACAAGGGAAACTATGTCGAGGCAAACGCGCGGGCTTGCACCATGGTCGGGTATGCGCGGGAGGAGATCCTGCGACTGAACCTCAAAGATATTATCCTGCCCGAGGATCTTGAGGCCAAGGCGATCCGCTACGCGGAGCTTGAGGCGGGCAGGCAAGTCCTGATGGAACGGCAGTTGCGTAGAAAAGACGGCGCCGTCTTCTTCGCTGAGATCAGCGGCACGATGCTGACCGATCGCAGATTTCAGGGCATCGTGCGCGATATCAGCGAGCGCAAACGGATGCAGGCCTCGCTTCGCCAGAGCGAGGAGAAGTTCCGACACCTTTTCAACAACGCAGAAGTGGGGATGTTTAGGACGCGAATCGACGGAACGGAGATCCTCGATTTCAACGACAAGTACCTGGCGATTTACGGGCGCACCCGCGAGGAAATGCTTGGAAATCCGACGGTCGATTTCTGGGCCGATCCTGTGGAGCGGGCTGCCATGGTGGAGAAGTTGAAGGCGGACGGGCGGGTGACCGACTTCGAATGCAAGATGCTCGCAAAGGACGGTGCGGTGAAGAGGTGCCTGACCTCGGTGCGGCTGTATCCGGAGCAAGGGATCCTGGAGGGATCGATTATCGACATCACCGAGTGGAAACGCGCCGAAGAGGAGCGGCTTAGGCTCGAACAGCAGCTCGGCCAGGCGCAGCGGCTCGACTCGCTTGGCCTGCTCGCCGGCGGCATCGCCCACGACTTCAACAATCTGATGAGCGCCATCTATGGCAACATCGAGCTTGCCCTCGACGGTCCGCTCGACCAGGAGGCCGCAACCTGTCTTTCCCGCGCCATGACCTCCATGGGGCGCGCGCGCGATCTGACGCGGCAGCTTCTCACCTTTGCCAAGGGAGGGGCGCCCATTCGCAAGATCGGCCCGCTGTTCCCGTTCGTGGAAGAGAGCGCGCGCTTTGCCCTGAGCGGTGGGCGCGCGACCTGCACGTTCGATGTTGCGCCGGATCTCTTGGCCTGCAACTTCGATCGGAACCAGTTGGGACAGGTGATTGGCAATATCGTCATCAACGCTCAGCAGGCGATGCCATACTCAGGCACCATCCGTATCTGCGCGCGCAGTGCCAGGCTTGGCCCCCTCAAGGTCGCGTCGCTGCCCGCGGGTGACTACGTGATCATCTCCATCGAGGACAGCGGACTGGGAATTCCAGCCGAGGCGCTGCCAAGAATCTTCGACCCATTTTTCACCACGAAAGAGCAGGGCAGGGGCCTTGGGCTGTCCACGTGCCATTCCATCATGCGGCGGCACGATGGGGCCATCACTGCAGAATCGACACCCGGCACGGGAAGCATCTTCCGCTTGTATCTGCCGGCATCTCTCGCGTCGGGGGATGCGCCGACGCAAGACAAGCTCGCGGCGCGGCACCAAGGCGCGGGGAGGATTCTGGTGATGGACGACGAGCGCGCTGTTCGAGAAGTTCTTGCCGCCACGTTGACCTCCATGGGCTATTCGGTGGACACCGTCGCAGACGGTCGTGCGGCGGTGGAGAGGTTTCGTCAGGAGCGCAAGGCCGGCCGGCCATTTCGTGCCGCGCTTCTCGATCTCACAATTCCCGGGGGCATGGGCGGCAAGGAGGCGGCGAAGGAATTGCGGGTATTGGATAGCGGCGTTCCACTGTTCGTGACCAGTGGCTACGCGGAAGATCCCGTGATGGCGAGCCCGGCGGACTACGGTTTTGTGGCCAGCCTGCGCAAGCCGTTCACAAAATCCGAGCTCGCGAAGCTACTCGCCGAACAACTCGGGAAAAGGCCGGCGCCCGTCGGGTGAAAGGCGCGGTCAAATTGGCCTGCACCACAGCGCGGGCTTCCGGCCGAATTCCTTCACGTTGCGCGTGACCAACACCAAGTCATTGGCCAGCGTGGAGCAGCTCTTCGAAAAGAGCGGGACTGCGATCTTGGCGAGCGCGGTACTATCTCATTCCAGGTTCCTGATTGCGGTCACCTTGGCATCGCTGGTTGATCGTGCTCAGCGCAACGGCGAAACTGCACGTCCGCCAGATCCTCTCCGGGTCTAGCCAAGGAAGAGCTGATACGCGGGGCTGTCAGTTTCTTCCACGGCGTCGTAGCCCACGCGCGACAGAAACTGGGCGAACGCCTCGGACTCGTCTCGCGCCGACAAGGCCACGCCTTGGGCGTGATTTCCAGCCGATGCACAAATTACGCCCTTGGCCAATTGCTCAGCCGGGAGGCGGACCATCTTGTTGTAGGCGCCACGAAGCTTGAACGAAAACACGGGCTGCAGGTCTTCGCGCTTGAGGAAGACCTGGCTGTGCAGTCGGCGAGACAGGTTGACCGCATGGTCGAGCGGCGTCTCAATCGCCACGTCGTACACGCGCGCGTTCAGGATGCGTTCCAGGTAGTCGTCGACGTGAGCGGATGGCTCGAAGGAAGCCATGGCGTTCCAACCGAATAGCAGGTCCGGGCGGCGCAAGCCACTTCCAGGCGACCAAACGGCTTGACATACTGTGCCCGAGTGGATGAGAAATGGCCGTGGGTTGTCGCCAGATGTTGTCCACCAAGAAGGGGTCGATCATTGCGGTGGTCACTGCTCCCCTCGGGGCGGTCGTGGTCTTCTGGGCGTTTGGTTGCGCGTCGGGCGGCCAAGGTCCGGCCGCAACGGCCACCGGCGGTCCATCCACCCGGTCATCTGCACCGTCCGGCGACGTCCCGACGGCACTCGGCCCCGATGCGTCCTTGGTCGTCGGTGCACGCGTCAAACAGCCCGCAGTGACCGACGCCGGTTCTTCCGCCGACGGGGTGGCTGTGCCACATGCGCCGATCTCGTCGCCATGTGTGCTCCATGCCGGACAGGCCCAAAAGCACACGCGGCGGGTCCGGCTGCCTGGCGGTGGTGTCGGATTGGAAAGCGTGCACGGGTCCTGTTCTGCCAATGCCGAGTGCATCGTGAAGAAAGCGCAGGAGACTTCGGGCGACGGATTCGTGCGGCTCGAATGCAGTGAACGCGCCTGCACATGCTGGCTGGAACCTATCGCTTCAAACACAGCGCCGATCACGTCTACCTTCGAGCTTTCGGCACCGTGCACGACGTCCAGCGAGGCGTTCAATCTCATCGTCGAACGATGCATGACCGGTATGACCGTCGTCAGCCGGCACTAGGAGCCAGGAGAGTCATGAGCACAATCAATCAGAAGGTGATTATCTGGGCACGCAGCCGACTGGGGCAGCAGGTTGGCATAGGCGAATGTTGGGATCTGGCCAACCAGGCCTTGCTTTCCGCCGGTGCTGCGAGCTCGGCCACCGATGGTAGCGACGCCGACTACGTTTGGGGCGATGAAGTCGATCTCGAAGAAGTGATCCCCGGCGACATTCTCCAGTTTCGCGACTACGTGGTAACGACCACCACCACGGTGAGCGTGACCTTCGCCGACCAATCGGAAAGTGAGGACACCACCGAAGCTACGGTCGAGCGCCCACACCACACCGCCGTCGTGGACAGCACTCCCGGCGCTGGCTGGCTCAGCATCCTGGAGCAAAACATGCCACCTTTGGGCAAGAGGGTTCAGAAACACAAACTAGCGTTGCGAAGCATGGACTTGCCCAACAAGACTGAGCGCAAAAGCGTGAAGAGCGAGTCGGGGAAATGGCAGCCCGCCACCGTCGTCACGAAGGTGGCCATCACCGTCAGCGGGACGATCTGGGCCTACCGTCCAAAGGCCAACGAGTAGCACACGGGGTTCGCGTGCGGCGACACGAACGGATGTCGGGCAATACAGGCGACGTGGTGGTGGAAGGAAAGTGGCGCTTGAAAGTCTTATCCACGTCCACCGGATAACCATGATTTGCACGAACGGCCCTCGGCGCCTGTGCCCTTGTGCCCGGCCTTGCGGGCTGCGCCTCTGCGAGAAATCTGCTTGCCACAAGCAACTGCAATGAGAGCGGCGCAAAGAAGGGCCAGACTCAAGCGGTTTGGCCTGCCGCGTGCAATACTAAGTTCAAATGGATTGATACCTCCATAGTCAAAAACCCGCCAAGAGGTAGAAGTGATACTATCCACTCGCGCATCGAGCGTATTCCAACCGAAAGGAAGAATCTCGCTCTTGAGCGAATAAGAATCGGCCATACCGCCCAATGCCGGGTGGGTGAGCCGAGAGTCATTCAAGCCATCGCGCATGGTATTGATGTCGCCTTCGACTTCCCGAGCCCAATCTGGATGCGAGCTCGCGTAATAGCTGGCCAAAGCTTTGGGTGCAGATCTTGAATTGACCGAGAAATACAGGGGAATTGGACGGTCGACCGCGTGGCCGGTGACAAAGTATCCGGCAGCGTAATTTGTTGAAAGGGCAGAGCCTGCCGGGGTACTTCGAGATTGTCGAAACCGAAATCCTCGGAGGATGCCCCATGACAGATTCCCAGATTCCCGCACTTGTTGGCAAGCAGACAACGGCCCTCGATGAACTGCGCGCGTTCATGCGTGAACGCCAGGCCGCCCGCACCGGCGACAAGGACTTCGAGACCTTCGAGCGTGAGGCGCGCCGTCGTTTCGCCGCGGCCGAGGCGGAATTCGTAGCCGAGGAATTGGCCCGACTCGACACCGACGCACCCGCAGTCGAAGTGGACGGCGTTCCACACCGACGCGTCCTTCGCTGTTCGCAGACATACATGACGGCCGCCGGGCCTGCCAGCATCGAACGGACGCTGTACTCGACCCGACAGGACGGCGAACGCGCGGTGTGCCCGATGGAGTTGCGTGCCGGTGTTGTCGCCGGTTACTTCACGCCGCTCGCAGCCCAGAATGCGGCGTGGATGGTTGCACACCTCACACCCGGCGAGAGTGAGGAGCTGCTCGTCCGCATGGGCGGCATGTGTCCATCGAAGTCCAGCTTGGACCGGATGGCCAAGGCACTGTCGGCGCGCTGGGAAGCCGAGCGCATCGACTTCGAGAAGCGCCTACGCGACCAAGAGAGCGTGCCCGCGGTTGCCGTGGTCGTCGCCGTCTCCCTCGACGGCGTGTTGATTCCCATGAAGGACGGCCAGCGCGAAAAGAAATGCGCCGCCACCCGCGCCCGGGGCAAACTGGCCAAGGGACCCACCGGCTACAACGAGGCAAGCTGTGGAACGCTGATGTTCTATGACGGAGCTGGCGAGCTGCTGCTAACCAGGCGAATCGCTCGCATGCCAGAAGCCGGCAAGCCCACGCTCAAGGCCAGCCTCACGGCGGAGCTGATGACCATTCTCGCGCGCCGTCCCGACCTTCGCGTCGTCACCATCGCAGACGGAGCCAAAGACAATTGGGCCTTCCTGGGCACCTTGCCGGATGGCTACGCGGGCTATCAGATCGTGGATTTCTTCCATGCCGCCGAGCACCTCGCCGACGCGATGGTCGCCGTGCATGGCGAAGGCACCGTCCGCTTCACACTGGAATTCGAGAAGCATCGCCACATCTTGCGCCACGACACCGATGGCGTGGAGAAAGTCATTCGCCACTTGCGCTACCTGGCCAAGCATCACCGGCGAAATCGCAAGGTGATTTCCGCGCTCGGGTATTTTCGCCACCATCGCCATCGTATGCGCTACGCCAGCTTCGCTCGCCGACATCTCCCCATCGGCTCGGGCATCGTCGAGGCCGCGTGCAAGACGCTGGTCTCACAGAGACTCAAGCGCTCTGGCATGCGCTGGCGCCACGACGGTGGTCAAGCCATTCTCACCTTGCGCGCCTTGGAGCAAAGCGACCGTTTCGATCGTGCCTGGCGCATGCTCGCTGCAACCTACGTCCAGATCGTATCTCTACCCGACAACATCGTCGACATCGCCTCACGCCGCCACCGCTGATGAGCCGTCAGAATGAGAGCTACACCGAAAGCTTTGCAAGCCAGTATCGCTCCCCGGGTCCACTCCGGAGAACTTTGGTCACTCTCGGTCGTGTACCCGATACCTCTCAATACTCCACCTACGAAATAACCTGCCTTAGCCTTTGTGACCTGCCACATCTGATAGGCTGCACCTGCGCCATAACGGCCATCGATCGCGTCCGGACCCAAGACGATAATCGGCCAAGTCTGGCAGTCGGCGGCAAAGGCACTAGTATTCTGATGCCAGACGCCGGAACTATCCTGATTCATGCCTTGCCAGAAGTATTTGTTCGTCGCATTCCATGCCGCGTCAAAGTATTGCCACTGGCTATCCATGGCCGTCTTGTATCGTGAATCACCGGTGATTTGATAAAGTGCGCGCATTGCTGCACGCATGGAAGCATTGTTTTCGGTGGATTGCTGGTTGTACCACCAACTCGATCCCTGGTTGCTGTAGGTGCCGATTGGTGCCATACGAAAACCACCGTTGCCGCCAGCGTCTTGCAACATCAACGCGGCTCGCGCCAGCTCAATGGCCAAACGTAATTCGAGAGCATTAGGATTGGTGTAGGTGTTGGACGTTGGATCGAAGTATTCGATCTTGTAAAGCTTCAGCCTAGACAAGATTGTCCAAGCATTCTCGCCAGTAATTGGCTTCCAATCTATCCAGTGGATGGCCGTGGTGCCATCAACACTTTGCGGAAAAACCGGGTCGCCACCAGGGTCGCTAAACGGCGAATAAATGCCGTCGGCATCGATCAAGCGAAAAAGATAACCCCGTGAACCAAGCTGGGTCAAGTCCGCCGGAACCGCTGTAGGATCGTTAGGGTCGTAGATGAAGGGCTGGGCCGCCGAATTCTTGTCATAGCCGGCGCGTATGCTATCAAACTGGCCAAACTTGCCGGCCCAATAGACAGGAGTAGAAACCGAAGCTAGATTGATGTCGCTTTGTAAACCCGTACTCAAGAGGGCAATTAGCCGGCAGGCCTCGTCATAGGTATCAAAACCGTAAGCGACGGATAAGCGCCAGAAAATGTCGTCGTTGGTGTTGCCGCCCATACCGGTATAAACCGCGGCAGCTACGTCTGGTGGGACATAGAAGCTGTGGGGTAATTGTGTCGCTGAGGAGATGTTATTGCGAAGGAAAGTCAAGTAGGGCGAAAGGTCTACGCTGGTTCCGGAATCACTACCCGCGACATCGCTTTGACCGCCATCCACTGAGGCTGGTGTAGGTGTCAGGTCGGCGCCAGCAGTATCGCCTTGGCCGCCGTCGCCGACTGTTGGCCTGGGCACCAAATCGATGCCGGTAGCATCGTTCTGGCTGCCGTCAACCGTCACCTGGACAGGCTTGGGAAAATCGCTCTGACCGCCATCGTCGGCTACCGGCGTAGGCTTTGCGTCGGTGGTTGCGACTTGGCCGCCGACATCAAGTGTAGGCGAGCCAACATCAGACTTGCCTTGGCCGCTATCTTCGGTTGCCGGCGTAGGCTTGATGTCGGCGGTTTCGACATTGCCGACATCAAGTGCAGGCGGACCAACATCGCCTGAAGAAGCATCCCCACCTGCATCCCCACCGTGCAACACCTGCAAATCATGACTGCCACCATCGCTGCCTGAGACATGGTTGTCGCCAGAGCACGCGCCAGCGCCCAGGATCAAGGCAGACGAAAGAATCAATGACCCCAATAGGCCTACTGTAGGTTGCTTGGTCAGAGTTAGCTCCAGCTCGGACTCCAAATGGGCAATGGCTCCGTAAAACTGACGGCGTTTGACAATGTGTCTTGTCATCTGATCCTTCCCGGGCGCGATGACATCACAAGCCCGTAGGACATTCAAGCTCCCTGTGGATACGGTTCCATGGCATCCATACTCGGTACTGTTGCAACAGTGATGCCCGCCAGTCCGAGGGAAAAACCTGGAAAATCCTTTGGCGAGGCGGGGAAGGATGCCCCACGGGGCGTCGTGCCCCCTGCGGCGACCTGAAGATCGGGCCGTCGCCGCTGGCCACAGTGGCGCCTGGTTTGCACAGCACATTCGCCATGTCGAAAACGCGCACTTGGTCGGGCAAGACCTTCGTGTTCTTCTTGCAAGTCGTCCTTGCGGGGTGCGCGCCTCGGCTTGTCCAACTCCAACCCGAGGCCGCAGCCATATTCCCGCTCGCAGCGGAGCAGCCGATGGAGATTGTCGTGTCCTTGGCTGGGGGCTCGGATCCGATGCCCGTCCGGGGCGGCCGAGTCGCCTACGGCGGGGTCAGCAGCGCCACCCTTCAAGCCATGTCAGCGGCCGCTGCGCCTTGGGTCGAGCGCCATCGCTCCGAGCGTGCCGGGGGCTGGCAGATGTTCGTCGAGATCCTCCGCGACGAAGGTGAAACCCAGTCGGGGCAACTGACCGTGGAAATCGAGACCCGTCTGACCATGCGCGGTGCGCTCGGACAGATCCATCTCGGTCAAACGCGGGGCTACTGCAAGGTGTCCGGCGTCGCGGCCGAGGCCGATGGGTCGCGCATCGTATTCCGCTGCTTGGACCGAATGGCTCGTGATCTCGCGGGCTGGCTTGAAGGCCTCAATTCATAGGAGAGAAGAATGCGCAAGGTCATCATGTTGTTGTCGGTAGGATCCCTGTTCGGTTGTGCGACCATCGATGCGGGGCATCGCGGCCTCTACTTCGACGTCAAACGTGGGTTGCAGCATGAGGTACTCACGCCTGGCCGACACTGGACCGGCGTATTCGATCACATCGAGGACTTCGACGTTACCTATTCAACGAGAAATGAGGATGTTCGGACGACCTCGGTGGAAGGGCTTCAGCTCGATTTGAAACTCGCGGTCATCTATCGGCCCATCGTTTCTGAGCTTTACGATCTCGACACCGAGATCGGCACCGACTACTACCGCGAGGTGATCGGGCCCGAGTTCAGAAGCGCGGCCCGCGGCGTTCTTGCACGCCATCCGTACCAAGAGCTGCTGCGGAAGAACGAACAGATCGAGAACGAAATCGAGGCAGATCTGCGCCGGCGCACCACTGGCAAGCACGTGGAGATCGCTTCCGTGACCCTCGAGGCGATCATCTACGCGCAGGATATCGCCCGCGCGGTCCAGGACAAGCTGGTGGCTGAGCAGGATGCAGGAACGAAGAGGACTCTCCTCGAGAACGAGGCGACGCGCAGAAAACTCGACCTCGAACACAAGGCCGAGCAAGCGCGGATTAGTGCGGATGCGGCGCTCAAGGAAAAGCAACAGGAGGCCGAGATTGCCAAGGCCCAGGCGGCTCTCGAGAAGATCCAGGCAGAGTCCGAAGCAGAAAAGCGCCTCATCCAAGCCAAGGCCGAGGCCGAGGAGTCGAGGCTGGTCTCGCGGGCGAAAGCCGAGCAAGCTAGGGCGGAGAACCAGGCACTCACGCCGCTCGCGGTGATGATGAAGGGATACCAGGCGCTGGAGGCGCTCGGCGGCGAGCACACCCACATCATGCTGGGCGACTGGTCCCACGTGCCCAATTTCCTGTTTCCGCCGATGTCCGCGTCGAAGGCAGTGTCGCCCGAGGCAGACGCCGGCAAGAGGCAGCCCTGACCATGGTCGACTAGAAACGGCACCTGGCGTGGAGAACGGAGTGCGTGGGTGGTAAGCTTGCACGCATGAGGAGCATTCTCATCATCACACTGCTGCTGCTCTCGCTTGCACAGAGCAGCTGTTTCGTGCGCGAGAGACGAGGTCCGCCATGTCGGGGCGGAGTACTGGTGGCGGGGCACTACGGTCCGCGTGGCCGCTGGCACCCTGAGCACTGGCGTTGCCCAGGTCAACGTGAGATCATCGAAATCGAGTAGCTACTTATTCGCCTGACCTCGAACCGACGCCAGCTTTCATCGGGACTCACCGGGTGATTGCCCAAGATCGGTCGGAGCGAGGGTTGGGCAGCGCCACCATGGGGCCAAGGTGCGCCTGGATCTTGTACGCGAATGCTCGAGAGCAGACTGGGGACACACGAATCGCGTGCCACGCGAAGAATCTAGGAGGTAGTAGAAGATGGAGCTCGCGACTGCCCGCACCCATGCACCACGGGCCGTCCGTCTTCATGGCGCCGGAGGCGTTGCCTGGCCATAGGTGTTGTAGCCCCAGCAGGCGACGGTGCCGTCAATTTTCACCCCGCAGGCAAAATAGGCGCCCGCACTGACGGATGCAAAGATACCTGCCGGGGGCGTTGCCTGGCCGTAGGAGTTGTCGCCCCAGCAGACGACAGTGCCGTCAATTTCCACCCCGCACGCAAACAATTCGCCTGCACTGACGGATGCGAAAATGCCTGCCGGCGGCGTCGCTCGGCCAGAGGAGTTGTCGCCCCAGCAGGCGATGGTACCGTCGGTTCTCACCCCGCAGGCAAAATAGGCGCCCACACTGACGGATTTGAAGCTGCCTGCCGGCGGCTTGATGTCGCCGCCCCAGCAGGCGATGGTACCGTCGGTCCTCACCCCGCAGCCGTCAATCCCGCCGCCCGCACTGGCGGATGCGAAGGCACCTGCCGGCGGCGTAGTCTGGCCAGGGATGTTGCCGCCCCAGCAGGCGATGGAACCGTCGGTTCTCACCGCGCAGGCAAAGAAATAGCCCGCACTGACGGATGCGAAGGTACCTGCCGGCGGCGTGGCCTGGCCATGCGAGTTGTCGCTCCCCCAGCAGGCGATGGAACCGTCGGTTCTCACCGCGCATGCAAAAAAATAGCCCGCGCTGACGGATGCGAAGCTGCCTGCCGGCGGCGTAGACTCGCCCCAGGAGTTGTCGCCCCAGCAGGCGACGGTACTGTCTGTTCTCACACCGCAAGCAGACGAAAAGCCCGCACTGACGGTCGCGAAGGCTAGCGCTGGTGGCTCTCCACCGGGCGCCAGGTCGGGCCGCAGGTCGGACGGGGTATCCGCCTCCGCAGGTGCCAGATGCAGAGCATCGAGTTGATGAGCGCCATCGGGCAAGGGACTGGGCGAGTCGCCGAGCGGAGAGCGAAAGCACGCCGCGCTCGTCGTGCTTGCAATGAACAACACAACGCCGAGGCAACCTGTTCTCTGCGACCTGGCGATCTCCTTCATCGGCATACGCTAGGAGTATCGGCGTCTCGGCCAAGGCCAGTCGGTTCCCTATGGACAGTCCGTGCGAAGATCTCTTCCGAGCGATGTGGTGGAATTTGCCAGCGATTCTAGCTCAGTACCGGGGGAGGGACTCGAACCCTCAAGACCGTAAGGTCGGTGGATTTTGAATCCACTGCGTTTGCCATTCCGCCACTCCGGCATATTCAGTTTTTCGGCGCTGGGCGAACCCGGCGAGAGGGGCAATCTACCCGGCAGCGCCGCGAAGTCAACCGTTTGGCGTGTCGCCTTTCCGCTTCAGCGAATCAGCGGGACGCAAGGCGCGCCCACCCGGCTGGTCAGCACCAGCAGGCGGTAGACCAGGTTCTCGTAGGCCTTTTGCAGATCGCTGTCCGAGGTGACGGAGACAAAAAGCCGGCCGCCGGCGGTGGTGCCGTGTCCGCCCGAGGCGCCGTCCGTGCCGATGAGTTGGCGCATAAGCTCGCCGGCTCGCCGCTGGCTGGGTTCGGTGCGCATGGACACGAAGATTTGCTTGCCGAAGCGACCGCAGCAGAGCACGAACTGGGCGCCTTCGTAGTCGAGCAGGAGATCCGCGACTTCGGCCACCAGGTCGGGGTAGGCAATAGCGCCAAGGTTGACGGTGATGACGTCGCCCCACACCTGCGCCATGCGCAGGGCGCGGTCGAGCGCTTCGTAGTACTGGCTCGGCAACTTAGGCTGCTGGATGCGGAACATGAGGTGGTGGTCCACCATGGGGATGAGGAACAGGTAGGCGTCGCGCTCGGCGGCGGTGGCTTCGCGGCCAAGGTCGCGGGTCTCGGAGCGAATGGCATAGAACAGCGCCGTGGCCAGGCTGGTGTGCAGGGGGATGTTCAGCTCGCGCAGGTATTGCAAGACGATGGTCGAGGTGGCTCCGAGCTGCGGGCGGATGTCGCACCACTTTGCCTGCGCGCTCTCCTCGCGGGCCGGGTGGTGGTCGACGACGATGTCGACCTTGCGATCGGACGGCAGCGAGTTGTTGCCGGTGCCGGGCTGGCTGTCGACAATGGCGATGGTGTCGAAGTGGTCCGTGTTCAGGACCTCGGCCGGAACCAGGGGAACCCTCAGCTTCTCGACCATGGCGCGGTTTTCGGCCCGGCCGACGATTCCCCCCAGCGCAAGCGTCGCATTGAGGTCGGTGGTGCATTCGACAAGATGCTTGATGCCCATGGCCGCCGCCATGGCGTCGGGATCGGGATTGTCGTGCATGTAGATGAGCAGGTTGTGCCGACCCTGCAATTCCTCGATGCCTTTGCCAAGATTGAAGTCGGCGATACCGAGATCGGACTGCGCGCCGGTGCGAGGCTCGGGCGTGAACAGCCCGCTGTTGGAAGAGGGGTACTCGTCGGACGGCAACTTTTCTTTGATGGCCATAGCTAGTCCAAGGGTCGGATCGTCAGGTTGTCGAAACTGACGTCAGCCTCCCAGTCGTTGATGGCGAAAAATTCGTGTCCCGATCCGGCCAGCGGCTCGGGATCGTCCCAGGAAAGATAGGGCGCGCCGTCGATCTTCCAGTCGATGAGCCCGCCCCGACGAGTGATATTGAAATGGTAGGTGCGCCCGAGGACGACCAGCGGCTGCGCGCCTTCACGGTCGCGCGCGGCCTTGACCGCCTCGTCGTGCTCGCCAAGACGGCTGATGATGCTCTTGCTGTTGTTCCAACCGCCGAAGACGATCATGTAGCTGGTCGGATCGTAGCGGCCCTTGTCGGGATCGAAAGATTCACCGTCGCCGAACAGCTCGCATTTCAGGTCGCCGGCCGGGCTTTGCGAGACCGCATCGAAATCGATCTGCACATTGCGCGGCAGCTTGCGCCGCAACCAAACGGGGTGGTTGTAGGCGCGCACGAGGTTGAGCTTGCCGTCCTTGATCCTCGCGCCGTTGCTGGTGTCCAGCCAGTCAGGTCCGATGTCCACGCGCTCGAACCTGTCGGTGAAGGGCGCGTCGATGGTCTGGATGCGCGGCTTGCAGGCAGAACCCCCAGCCAGCGCGGCTGAGGCGAGAACAAGGGCTGCGAAGGTTCTGTTCACGACTACCGACGAAGGCTATCGGGAGAATCCCTTTACCGCAAGGTCGGCAGGGATTGCTCAAGGAAACCCACGGTCTGCCTCTTTGTGGTGCGACTAGACAAGCACGAGCATTCTCTCGAAAAGCAGGCCCCAGCGAATGCCGCGGTCGCTGACCAGGATCTCGGGTGCGCTGGCGGCGACGGCAATCTGCTGAAGAACGCAGGCGCCGGCCAGGATGACATCGGCGCGTTTGGGATCGAGGCCGGCCATCTTCTCGCGTTCGGGTTGTGTCGATGCGCGCAGGCGGTCGATTTGCTTTCCCAGCGCAGCCAGCGTCAGGCGATGGCCATGCACGCGTGCGGGATCGTAGCTTTGTAGGCCGAGCGACATGGCGGCGAGAGTCGTCACGGTTCCGGCGGTGCCGATGAGCGTGAGGGGGGCGGAGGGGAAAGGGACGCTCGTCAAGTGCTGCGCGATCTCGCCTGTGATCGCCGCGACTTCGGACGCGCCTGCCGGATCCTTGCGAACGTGCCTCTCCGTAAGACGAACCGATCCCACGGGCAAGCTGCGACGGAATTCCATGCGACCCGCGCGCGCCACGATGATCTCGGTCGAGCCGCCGCCGATATCGATGACCACCACCGTGCCCGCAGCCTGCTCGGGAAACGATCGCTCGGCGGCCAGGAAGGTCAACGCGGCCTCGCGGTCGCCGTCGATGACCTCGACGGGGGCGCCCAGGATTCGAGCCGCGGGTTCGAGAAATTCGCGCGCGTTGGGCGCGCGGCGCAGGCCCTCGGTGCCGATGGCGTGGATGCTTGCACCGTGCGTGCGCGCGACAGCCACGTAGTCGGTCAGCACGGCCAGGGTGCGCTCGATGCCGGGTCGGCCGAGGCCACCGTCGGCGCCGATGCCGCGGCCAAGGCGCGTGATCTCGGCGCGCTCATCGAGCACGTGCACCTCGCCGTGCTCGCCTCGGCGACCAAGAGCAGGGTCGTGTTGGTGCCGATGTCGATGGTGGCGAGGCGCACGGACTACCTGGACTCGGCGGGCGGCGGGCCCCAGGACGGGTTCTTGGCGCCGCCCTTGTAGATCTGGAACTCGCGATGGGTTTGCAGGTTCATGACGAACAGACCTCCGCGGCTGGAGGAGTAAACCAGCAGGCGGCAATCGGGCGACCACGCCGGATCCGAGTTGGAGCCTTGCCCCTGGGTCACGCGGTCGATCTTTCCCGACTCCATGTCGTAAGTGAAGACGTCGAAGACGTTGCGCTCGTCGCGGCCGGTGAAGGCGAGCATGGGCACTTCTTTGCGTGGGCAAAAACGGGGCGTCTGGTTGTAGTTGCCCTGGTAGGTCAGGCGTCGTCCCCCGCCCCCCGACGACGGCATGACGTAGAGCTGCGGCGTGCCCTGGCGGTCGGATACGAAGGCGATTTGATCGCCGCCAGGCGAGACCGCCGCCGAGGTTTCAATGCTGGGCGAGTTGGTCAAGCGAGCGATGATGTTGCCGTCCGCCGCCGAGATCTTGTACAGCTCGGCGTTGCCTTCGAAGGAAAGCGTCGCGATGAGGGTGTTGCTGTTCAGCCAGGCCGCGCCGGTGTTGAGCCCGGGCCGTTCGGAAATGCGGCGCGCGCGTCCGCCGCTGGCCGAGACCACCCACAGATCGGCGCCCCCGCGCAGGTACGAGTTGAACGCGATTTGCCCGCCCGAGGGTGAAAGCGCGGGCAAGAGGCATTGCGATTTCATCTGCGTGACGACCTTCATCTCCTGGCCGTCCATGCCGATGGTGGCGATCTCGGGATTCCTGCCGGTCATGGCGAAGGCGATGCGCGAACCGAACACGCCGCGCATGCCGGTGAACTGAAGGATGACGTCGTTGGCCCACATGTGTACCAGCGGACGCAGCTCGGAGCCGTGATAGGTCTTGCTCAGCACCGGGGAGTCGCCGTGGCCGACTTGGTACAGGCGGCCCTCGACCACGATGCCGCCGCCCTCGTGCGCCGCGCGCAGCTTGGCCACGCCCTGGGCGCCCATCTGCGACCACAGATCCGCCGAGAAGCCCAGACCTTCTTTCACCAGCGAGTCGGGAAACGATGCTGGATCCAGCACGCGGAATAGCCCGACGAGATCGAGATCGCGCCGCTCGACATCGACGGCGGTGCCGGTGAGGTCGCCATCGCCGACGGCGTTGGGCATGCCGAGGCGAAAGAGATCGCGGTTGGGATCGGTGATGGTGATCTGGGGCAGGTCGTCCACCTCCGCGGCCTGGTCGGCGGCTCGTGCGAGCCCTGGGACAGCGACCGTCGCGAGCAGGATGCCAGTAGCGATCGGAAACATCTTCATTCTGGTCCCCTTTGTCGGCTGGTTCTGCGAGCGCATGCCCTTGTCTATCGCGCCAGCTCTTTGCCTGCAAACTTGAGATTGAAACCGCGCTTGAAGGTGGGCGGTGGCGGTGGCACCTTGCCCGTGGCCTTCACCGCCTGGACGCAGGAATCGTCGAAGTACTCGTTGCCCGAGCTTTGCTTGACCATGGGGGACAGCAAGGTGCCTTCAGGACTGATGGAAATGCGCATGACCGTGACCAGAGTGGCGAGCTCCGAGTCGGTGACCAGGCCGGTGGGCGTAACCCAGTTTCTGCGAATGGCATTGAAGACCGCGGTGGCGTACTCGTCTCCCGTCGTTCCGTGTGTGGACGTTCCTTCCGTCGACCCAGTCAGCGATCCCTCGGCCGGCTCCTCGGTGGCCTGGGCCAGCAGCTGGGCGCGCTTGAGGGCGCGGCGCATGTCCTTCGAGATGTCGGCGTCCTCGATCTTGGGCGCTTCCTTGACCGCGGGCGCGGCGTTGGGATCGTCCGTGAGATTCAAGGTCGGCGTGGGCGCCTTGGGCCGGGGCGGTTGCACGATGCGCGGCAGCCAGAACTTGTCGCGCGGCTTTCCCAGCGCCACCAGCTGGGTGACGATCATGTCGCGCGGGGCTTCCATGGGCGGCGGCGCCTTGACGTGCGCGAAGTAGATGAGCGCGATCAGACTGGCGTGAATGAGCAGGGTCGCAAAGATGCCGCCCGCCGAGCTGCCTCGGCCGAGAGGTCTGATGCGGTTTTGAATCGCGACGTTCATCTATTCCAATGGATCCGTAATCAGTCCCATTTTGTCGCCGCCCGCCAGCTTGATGGCGGCCATGACCTTGACCACGTCGCCGTAGGACAGGGCGGTGTCGGCGTGCAGGTAGGCCTCGTGGTCGGCCTGCAGCTTGGCGTTGGCCTTGAGCTTGGTCTCGACCTCGGCCACCGGGATCTCCATGCGCCCGATGAACACGCGGTGATCCTTGGTCATGGTGATGATGAGCTTGCCGCTCTCGTCGGGCACGGTCTGTGCCTTGGCCTCGGGCAAGGTCACGTCCACGCCGGTCTGGATCATCGGCGCCGTGACCATGAAGACGATGAGCAAGACCAGCATGACGTCGACCAGCGGCGTGACGTTGATTTCGGCCAGCGTGCCGGTCTCCTTCCCGCCGCCCGCTGATCATGGACATGGCTAGAAGAACCTCCTCCGGATGATGTTGAGGAAGTCGTTGGTGAAGGTCTCCATCTCGGCCGAGATGACGCGAATCCGCCGCGACAGGTAATTGTAGCCCATGACCGCCGGGATGGCGGCCACCAGGCCGATGGCGGTGGCCACCAGGGCCTCCGCGATGCCGGGCGCCACGGTGGCCAGGTTGGCCGCGCCCTTGGCGCCGATGTTGCGGAACGAGTTCATGATGCCCCACACGGTGCCGAAGAGGCCGATGAAGGGCGCGGCGCTGGCCGTGGTGGCCAGGAAGGGCACCTTGTTTTCCATCTCGGTGATGGCCATGGTGCGCGCGCGGGACAGGGCGCGTTCGATGCTCTCGATGTCGCCCAGTCCGGCCTCATCGGTCTTGGCGCCCGCCTGGGCCTGGGCGTGCCGTTTGCGCAGCTTGATGAGCTCGAGGTAGCCGGCGCGGAAGACCTCGCTGACCGGCGAGGGCGGCGCCTCCTGCGCCTCCTTCCACATCTCGTCCAGGCTGCTGTCCCAGAACTTCTCGACGAAGCGGATGCGACCGCCGGTAGGCGCGAGCCAGGTACATCCACTTGGCGCCGATGACGTACCAGGAAATCATGGACATCAGCGCCAGAAGGCCAAGGACGGCCTTGGGCACCGCACCGGCGTGGGTGATGAGGGAGATGATATCCAGCTTGTCTCCCGCGCCGCCGGCTTGCATAAGGACGTGAATCATCGAGGGCTCCTTGTTCTTCAACCTGGATTCGGCTGACTGCCTTCCCAGGAATGCTGCTAATCTAACCTTGATCTTATGGATCGAATCACACTGATCGCGCTTCTTTTTTCAGCCGCGGGCTGCGTCTCCATCGACGGTGGCGCCGTGGAGGCAAGCTGGGTGGTGACGACCCACGACGGGCCGGGGCATCGCCGACTGCGCCTGCACGTGCCCGCCCATCGCCAAGATCAGGCTTCAGCTCATCCCGGTTGTCGACGGCAGCCTGACCGGGGGCAGTGACCCCTGCGCTGGCCGCACTACCTGCGAGTTTTCGTGCAACCTGCAAAGCGGGGCCACGCGATTCGATATCCCACCGGGCAGCTACGCCATCTCGCTGGTGCCGGTGGGGGCCGACGGAAACGACATCACGAATGGCGAAGTCGGACACCTGCACCGCGGGCAGTGCGGTCGACTCCGATCGTGCGCGACGTGGTCAAGGGCCAGGTCACCCAGCTCGACGCCATGCTGATGGAAGCCGACTGCGCGGCCGAGTGCGGGGGCTCGGACACACCGCAGGTTTGCACGAAATAGGCCGCCGAGGCCCCGTAGCCACCTTCACGCACGGCCGATTGATGCTAGCCTGGGGCAGAGCATGTCTGATCGCTCTTTTGGTCGAAACCCCGCGCCAGCCTGGATGCGGCCGATCACCGAACGCCTTTCCCCCACCATCCGCAACCTGGTGATCGTCGAGGCCGTGCTGTTTGGCCTCTACATCATGGCTGCCCCCTTGCGCGTTCCCATGACCGCGCACCTGGCGCTGGGACCGCTGGTGGCGGCTGGGCGAATATTGGCAGCCCGCCAGCGCGCTGTTCGTTCACCTCGATCTGTGGGGGTTCGTCTTCGACCTTATTGGCCTGTGGTTCGTGGGCGCGACCATCGAGCGCACCCTGGGCCGGCGGCGATTTCTTGCTCATCTTCTTTGGCGCTGGGCTGTCCGCCAACATCGCCATGGCGCTGCTCTGGGCACGGCCCTGCAATGGCCCGGCATCTACGCGGGCTGCGGCGATTGCGTGCTGGCCCTCTTCGTGGCGCTGGGCGTGCTATTCGGCCGGAGCCGAGGTGCGCGTGTTCGGCAGTCTCGTGCTTCAGGCGCGCATCCTGACCACATCTTGGTCGGAATGTCCGTGTATCGGCCCTCTTGCAACGGGCCTGGCCATCGCTGGCCGGTACGCTGGTCGCCGTGGGGTTGGGCTATTTTCTGGCCGGCGGCAAGAGCGGGTCCATCCTCGATTTGCTTACGCGCTGGCGCCGTCCGCAGCGGGGTGGCTTCGAGGTGCTGGAAGGCGGTCGCGGCAAGCGCGGCAAGAAGTACGTGAACTGACAGAACCGCGTCCTACGGGATGGCGGCGGTCACGTCGACGCCGGTGGCGCGGGTGAGGGCGGCGGCGGCCACGTTGTAGTCGTACATGCTTTGCAGGTAGCGCACGCGGGCCTGGAAGAAGGCCAGCAAGGCATCGGAAAAGTCCTTGGCCTCGGCCACGCCGACGGCGATGTTCTGGGCCACGGCGGCGATCCATTGCCGGCCGGCCTTCTCGCCCTTTTGCATGACCTTGGTGCGCTTGCTGGCTTCCATCAGCTCGGTGTGCGCCTTCTCGACTTCGAAGGCGATTCCGTTCAGGGCTTCGCGGCGCCTTTGTTCGGCCTCTTTGGCCTCGGCGTGCAGCTTGGCCGCGCGGGCATTCCTCACGCCGAGGTCGAGCGGCATGTGGAATGCGGCTTGAACGGCAAAGCCCAGCGCGTGGTAGGGATCGTTGAGATAGGCATTTTGGGGCGTGTCGACGCTACTCGCGTAGGCGTACGCCGCGCTTCCGACGAGTGCGATGTCAGGGTACTGCCGCCGCGTCTCAAGCTCGGCCAGGGCGCGCTTGGCCGCCACCATGTGGTCCAGGGCCTTGACCTCAGGACGGGACGCGCGGGCCTCGTCTTCGTACTGCTGAAGCGGATGGTCGGGGACGTCAAGGGTCTCCAGCGGATCCGCATCCACGTCGAGGTCGACGGGCGCATCCGGCCCGATGAGCGCGCGCAATCCGCTGCGGGCCAAATCGGCCCCGCGTTGCGCTTCCAGGATCCGCCCATCGATGTCAGCGCGCATGGTGCGCAACCGCAATCGATCCGTGACCGATGCGTCGCCAGTCCCCTCGGCCAATTCCTCCTCGATCTTCTTCTGCGCCGTATCCAGATAGCCGCTAGCTTCTTTCAGAGTGGCTAGAATCTCCGTGGCTAACTTGGCTCCCCAAAACGCCTTGCGCACGTTGAGCTCGAGATCCGCAACCAGTCCGAACTGCCGGTTCTGGGAGGCCTTCACGCCCGACTCGGCTGCGGACACGCCGGAGGAGATCTTGCCGAAGGTGTAGATGGGTTGCACTAGCTTGAGCTCGGTACGAGTGAAAATACCGGCCGGCGTGATGGCGTTGAGGAACCCCGATGAGTTCGTCCCGATGGATTGCGTTTGCACGCAGTTTTGTTCAGCGATGGGGGGCGGAATAAGCTTGCCATCCGAACCGATCGTCGACCCCTGCTCGCCGGTGCAGGTGATGCGCGGCGCTTGGGACAAGACCGAGTTGAGCTCGCCGGTGGGATAGTAGTTTCGTCTCGCCTCCAGCAGCTGGGCCTCGATGCCGGCCGTGGCTTGTTCGCCCGCGGCCAGGCCAGGATTGCCCTTCCTCGCCAGATCGAGGATCTCGTCGAGCTTGTACGATCTGGCGCTGGCCACGGCAGGCAGACACAGAACAACAATGAGAATCGGATACAGCTTTGCTTTCTTCATGGTGCGTGGCGGGGCCTTTCTGGTTTGACCCGCGAGGAAGCGCATGATACCGCACTCTATTGATGAAAAGGCAGGTCGGAAAAAGACATACGGTGGCTGCGACCCGCGTCGAGACGGCCCAGGCCGTGCTGCCCGGCCACACCAATGGCATGGGCACCCTGTTTGGCGGCATCGTGATGCAGTGGATCGACGTCGCTGCGGCCATCGCGGCAGCCCGCCACGCCAGCGGCCCCGTGGTGACGGCCTCCATGGATCGACTGCACTTTTTGCGTCCCGCGCGCGTGGAGGAATTCGTCATTGTGCGCGCCGAGGTCAGCTACGCGGCCCACACCTCGATGGAGGTCGAGGTGGAAGTCCTGACCGAAAACCCATGGACCAGCGAGCGTGCCATTACCACCCATGCCTTTCTCACCTTCGTGGCCATAGACGAGCACGGCCAGCCGCGGCCGGTCCCGGCGCTTGAAACCGAAACCGCGTTCGAGCGCCGTCGCTTCCGCGAGGCCGCCCAGCGGCGCGCAGAGCGCTTGCGCGAACGTGCGCATCTTGCACGCCGTCCGGCGCATCCAAGCAAGAGCACAAGCAAGAGAACAGACAAGAGAACCCAATAGACCCATGGTTGACATGACAAGTATCCAGGCCCCGCGCGAATCCGCGGTTGTGGTGGACGGCGCCGGCCACGACGTTCTTCGCGCCACGGGCAACGATCGCGTTGCCTTTTTGCACCGGATCACCTCGGGAACCATCGCCGGAAAAGCGCCAGGGCAGGGCAGCCGCACCTTGCTGCTCGACGTGCGCGGGCGCGTACTCGCCAGCGTGCTCGCCTTCGTGCGCGCCAAGAGCGTGCGCCTGGTCGTTCCCGCGGGCCAAGGCGCCGACGTCGCCGCGAGCTTGGCCAAGTATGCGGTCATGGATGATTTCCAAATCGTGCCCGAGCCAGAGCTTTCCACGCTGGCCATCCTCGGTCCACGGGCCGAGGCCGCCTTGGCGGCGGTGGGCGTGACGGGCTTGCCGTCGTTGCCGCCTTTGCACGAGTCGCCGCTTTACGACCACGCCGACGTGGCCAGTGAAGCCTTTGGTCCGCTTTGGATCGCGCACGGCCGCGCGTCCGGCAGCGACGGCCTGTGCGTGGTCGCCAGCCGCCCTGCGCGCGAGGCCTTGCTGGCGGCCTTGCTGGCCAAGGGCACCCCCCGACTTGAGCCCGAGATTGGAGAGGCACTGCGGATTTTGGCGCTTGAGCCCAAACCCGGCAACGAAATCCTTCCCGAGCGATTTCCGGTCGAGGTTGGCCTTGGCGCCGCCATCGATCACGGCAAGGGTTGCTACGTAGGTCAGGAAACCATCGTGCGCATGCGCGATCGCGGGATCATTCGCAAGCGACTGGTGCTACTGCGGCTGTCCGGTGACGACAGCCCCGCGCCCGGCGACAAGATCGCCACCGCGGAACAACCCACCGCCGGCCAGATCACCAGCGTGGGCTGCCTTCCCGAGGAGCACCCGGTCGCACTTGCCATCGTCGCCAGCGCGATCCCCGTCGGGGCCTCCATTCAAATTCAGCATGGGGGCGCGGCGCTGACCGCCGAGGTGGTTGCCGAATCCGCGCCCTGGGCAAAATCCTGAATGCCCGGGCCTCGGTGGCGCGATACCGCGGACGGAGATCTGTGTTACGTTTCGCCCGGCCCCTGAACCCAAGGAGAAACCATGCCCGAAGCCGATACCGCATCGAAAGCGGAAAAGGAATTCCACGTCAAGGTGCCGCAGGAGAGCCGCGCCTTCTTTCTCAAGGGCTCGAACGCCCACGACTGGGGCATGAATAACCGGCTCGCGCGCATCTTCAATCCGCAGTCGGGCAAGGCCGTGATGCTGGCCTTCGACCACGGCTATTTTCAGGGGCCGACCACCGGGCTCGAGCGCGTGGACATCTCGATTCTGCCGCTGGCGCCGTACGCGGATGCGCTCATGCTCACACGCGGAATCCTGCGCAGTGTGATTCCGCCCGAGTCGCGCAACGCGGTCGTCATGCGCGCCAGTGGCGGACCGAGCATCCTCAAAGAACTGTCCAACGAACAGATCGCGGTCAGCATGGAGGACGCCGTTCGCATGAACGTGTCGGCCGTGGCCGTGCAGGTGTTCATCGGCGGCGAGTTCGAAACCCAGTCGGTGGCCAACATGACCCGTCTGGTGGACGAGGGCAATCGCTATGGCATTCCGGTGCTCGCCGTGACCGCCGTGGGCAAGGAGCTGGTGCGCGACGCGAAGTACATGCGCCTGGCCTGCCGCATCTGCGCCGAGCTGGGCGCGGCTTTCGTCAAGACCTACTACGTGCCCGAGAATTTCGAGACCGTGTCGGCCTCGTGTCCCGTGCCGCTGGTGATCGCGGGCGGCAAGAAGCTGCCTGAGCTGGAAGCGCTGCAAATGGCCCACGCCGCCATCGCGCAGGGGGCGGCCGGCGTGGACATGGGACGCAACATCTTCCAGGCCGAATCGCCGGTGGCCATGATCCAGGCCGTGCGCAAGGTCGTCCACGAGGGCGCAAGCCCCAGCGCAGGCCTTGGACTTCTACAAGGCAGCCAAGAGCGAAATTCGAAAGCGCTAGGCGATGCAGAACCGGTGGTCCGAATCCGAAGCTGCGCGGCTGGCCGGTGACGATCCGGGCGCGCAGCAACTCGCGCTGCTCGCCTACGCCACGCACCTTCTTGGGGCAGAGCCCGATCTTGCCATGCACGGCGGTGGCAACACCTCGTGCAAAGGCGCGCTCGCGAACGCGCTCGGTGATGCGCAGCCCGCGCTCTTCATCAAGGCGTCGGGCATGGCGCTATCTGACGTCGAGGTCGACGATTTCGTCGCGCTCGATCTTCGGTATCTGCAGCGGCTCGTCGATTTGCCGGCCATGTCCGACGAGGTGATGGCCGACGAATTCGCATGTCATACCCTGCGTCCTTCCCCTTCCGCCCGCCGCGCCTCCGTCGAGACCTTGGCCCACGTAGTCCTGCCCCACACCTTCGTGTTCCACACGCATCCGAGCGCCATCCTGGCACTTACCAATCGGAAGAGCGGCGCCGGGGTGGTCGCAGCGGCGTTCGGAAATGAGATTGCAACGGTCCCCTATTTTCCCGCCGGGCTCAAGTTGGCGCACGCCATCCGCGACACCATGGCTCGCTCTCCGACGGCGAAAGCGCTGGTGCTTATGCACCACGGCCTCGTGACTTGGGGCGAGACCGCCCGTGAGGCCTACGATGCCAGCCTGGCGCTGGTCAGCCGCGCCGAGGCGTTTCTGGCTGCGAACCGCGCGCGCAAGCTACAAGCGTCGGTTTCGTCCACGGCAGCCCAGCGCGAGCGCTGCTACGTCGCGCTGGCGCCGGTCATTCGCTCCGTGCTCGGTCCACGCGATGCGGATGTCATCGCGGATCGCATGGTGCTCGACGCCGAGCTCGATGCCGATGCCGTGCGCGCCATCGATTCGCCCGAGGGCAAGCGGCTGGCCCTGTCGCCGCCCATATCGCCCGACTACCTCGTGCGTACCGGGCGGCTCCCCCTGTGGATCGACCAGCCCGCGCTCGACGATGCCAAGGCGTTTCGTGAGCAGCTGGTGAAGGCGTTGGCGGCCTACCAGGACGAGTACCGCGCCTACGTGCGGGCACACGCGGCGGGCAGCGGTTTTGAAAGTGGCGACTTCTTCCCGCGCTCACTCCTGATTCCCGGTCTTGGCTCGGTGGCCGTTGGCAAAGACGCAGCCATCGCGCGCATGATCCAGGACATCACCTTGCAAGGGCTCGCCGTGAAGACCGCCATCTGGGAGGGCGGCGCGGACCACCTGTCTCTCACTGACGACCACCTGTGCGAGATGGAATTTCGTGCCAATCAGCAGGCCAAGAAAGCGCGCTCTGTGGCGGATGCCGGTCTGCGCGGCAGCGTGGCGCTGGTGACCGGCGCTGCCGGGGCCATCGGTTCGGGGATCTGCGAGGCCTTGCTCGCCCAGGGCTGCCACGTCGCTGCTTCCGATCTGGCCGGCGCCGCCTTGGATGGCCTCGTCGAGGATCTCGATCGGCGCTATCCGTCCCGAGTCGTGGCTGCGGTCATGGACGTGACCTGTGCGGCTTCGGTGGCGGCTGGTTTCGCGCGGGTCATCCGCGCGTGGGGCGGGATCGACGCGGTCATTGTCAATGCCGGCATCGCCCACGTGGCGCCGCTGGTCGAGCTGACCCTGGAGGCTTTTCGCAAGCTCGAAGCCGTCAACGTGGAAGGCACCTTGCTCACCCTCGCCGAGGTTGGTCGCCACTTCGCCCTGCAAGGCACGGGTGGCGACGTGGTCCTGGTCTCGACCAAGAACGTGTTCGCTCCCGGCGCGGGCTTCGGCGCCTACAGCGCCACCAAGGCCGCCAGCCACCAACTCGCGCGTATCGCCAGCCTGGAATTCGCGCCGCTCGGCGTGCGCGTGAACATGGTCGCGCCCGACGCCGTTTTTTCCCACGGCGACAAGCGCTCTGGTCTGTGGGCGGCCGTTGGCCCGAACCGCATGAAGGCGCGCGGTCTCGACGAGCGCGGCTTGGAAGAATACTACCGCTCGCGCAACTTGCTCAGGGCGCGTGTCAGCGCCGAGCACGTGGCGCGGGCCGTGCTTTTCTTCCTGACCCACCAAACCCCCACGACCGGCGCCACCCTTCCCGTCGACGGTGGCCTGCCCGACGCGACCCCCAGATAGTCGCCGGCATAGTCGCAAAAGATCCTCAAGGCGATGCACCTGCCGTCAGACATCCCGGAGCTTCACCCCTCGCGCCCTCGACGCCCGCCACCCGGCGACACGGACGGCGGCGATGACCGGCTGAACTGAACGCGACCATCGAGAGGCCGCGATGGGGTAGACTGCACCTCGTGCTCCAGACAGTCTTTTCAGCGCGCAGATCAGGCGGTCAAAACCGTTCTGTCGGGCTGTCAAGGCGCGCACGGAGTGGTCGCGGCGCGTGGAGCAAGGGGTTCTCGGACCGGAAATCCCTCCGTCGAATCGGTTATGCACTGGAACTGGTACCGACCCAGGCAGAGCGAACTGTCCTAAAACGCTGCGTTCGTCGTGGCACGACGGGGCAAAGGAGAAGCGGCGTGAATGGGTCCGACGAAGTTTTGGCACCGAACTGGACAAGGATGAAGCCCGGCTTGGGTCCATGGCTCGCAGGCCTGTTTCTAGTCGCGACATCATGCGGGCAGACACCGCTCCAGCTGTCTGGTTCGAGGCAGGCCGGTGGCGCAGGTCCTGGCGGAGACCCCCTCCAGGGCGGCGGTGTGGTGGTTGGCATGGGCGGCGTGGCAGGTACGGGCGGTTTGATTGGTGCGGGCGGCGTGGTCGGCACGGGTGGCGTGGTTGGGGCCGGCGGTTTGATTGGTGCGGGCGGCGTGGTCGGCACGGGTGGGGTGGTTGGGGCCGGCGGTTTGGTTGGTGCGGGCGGCGTGGTCGGCACGGGTGGGGTGGTTGGGGCGGGTGGCGCGAAAGGCACGGGCGGGGTGGTTGGGACGGGTGGCGCGAAAGGCACGGGCGGGGTGGTTGGGACGGGTGGCGCGAAAGGCACGGGCGGCGGAACCACCGTGGGTCACTACGTTGTGGGCGCCGACGGGCTCACCGCGACCGACACGAGCACGGGGTTGGTGTGGCAGAGGGATGGGGCAGGTTCACGGCCGAACTGCGTAGCAAATCCATACTGCACGTGGGCCGAGGCCCAGGCCTACTGCGCCGGGCTCACCCTGGACGGTTCGGGTTGGCGCTTGCCCACGCTCACGGAGTTGCAGTCTATCGTGGACATTACGGCGACCTCTCCACCGACGATTAACCAGAAAGCGTTCCCCAACACGCCTGAGGTTTGGTTCTGGACGTCCTCGCCGTATGCTGGCTCGTCCGTCGACGCGTGGTACGTCAATTTCGACTTCGCCATCTCGGGCTACACCAACGTGGGCGACGGCAGCAGGGTGCGCTGCGTCCGCTGAGGACGGAGACTTTTGATGGCCTCGTCGAGGATCTCGGGCGGCGCTATCCGTCCGGAGTCGTGGCTGCGGCCGGTTTCGCGCGGGTCATTCGCGCGTGGGGCGGGATCGACGCGGTCATTGTCAACGCCGGTATCGCCCACGTGGCGCCGCTCGTCGAGCTGACCCTGGAGGCTTTTCGCAAGCTCGAAGCCGTCAACGTGGAAGGCGCCCTGCTCACCCTCGCCGAGGCTGGTCGCCACTTCGCCCTGCAAGGCGCGGGTGGCGACGTGGTGCTGGTCTCGACCAAGAACGTGTTCGCCCCCGGCGCGGGCTTCGGTGCCTACAGCGCCACCAAGGCCGCCAGCCATCAGCTCGCGCGTCGCCAGCCTGGAATTCGCGCCGCTCGGCGTGCGCGTGAACATGGTCGCGCCCGACGCCGTCTTTTCCCACGGCGACAGACGCTCTGGTCTGTGGGCCGCCGTTGGCCCGAACCGCATGAAGGCGCGCGGTCTCGACGAGCGCGGCCTGGAAGAATACTACCGCTCGCGCAACTTGCTCAGGGCGCGTGTCAGCGCCGAGCACGTGGCGCGGGCCGTGCTTTTCTTCCTGACCCACCAGACCCCCACGACGGGCGCCACCATTCCCGTCGACGGCGGCCTCCCCGACGCGACCCCCAGATAGTCGCCGCCCCGATCTGGTTCACCGCTGCGACCATGGCCTTGACTATATGTAGCCAACTGGATACACTTGATGAGTGTTCGAGGTTCGAAAAACTGAAGAGTTTGTGCGCTGGCTCGACGGGCTGCGCGACATTCGAGCACGGGCGCGTGTCCTCGTTCGCATCGAACGTATCGTGGCGGGCAATTTCGGTGATTCCAAACCAGCAGGGCAAGGCATATCGGAACTGCGCATCGACTACGGCCCTGGGTACCGCGTGTATTTCACGAAACGAGGCCAGCGGATCGTCATCCTGCTGGTTGGCGGCGACAAATCCGGTCAAGTCACCGACATCAAGACTGCCATCCGGCTGGCCAAGAACTTGTAGGAGCAAATCATGAGAAAGACCAAAACCACTCGATATGACGTGGCGGAACACCTGAGAACCCCCGCAGAAATGGCGGCATACCTCGAAAGTGTGCTCGAGGAATCAAACGGTGACGCCTCAATGGTCGCCAAGGCTATTGGCGATATCGCTCGTGCAAAGGGGATGAGCCAGGTCGCGAAAGACTCTGGCTTGTCCCGGGAGAGCCTCTACAAAGCCCTTTCGGGCGAGCGAAGCCCCGGGATCGACACGATTCTCAAGGTCATCAGCGCGCTGGGCATCAAGCTGCATGCCGAGGCGCGGACGTAGAAGCACTCCATCGGACGCCCAAACATGGCCGAAATTCTGAACGGCGGCACTAGGAAAGGGCGGAAGTCCCCTCCGTCCCCGGTGACGCCACCGCAAGACCTTTTCCACCGGATGGTCTGCATCCGCGAACCCAGAGCAGAAGACAGCCTGCCAAGGCGGTGATGAAGAACCCCAGCAGGATGCGCCCAGCCGTCCCGTAGTTCTTTCGGAAGGGCATGAACCACCAATCGACTTCGATGGTCGAACAGAAGGACTTGGGTGCGGCCAGCGGCAAACTTGTGTAACGCCGCCAAGGCATGTCCTTCTCGCACGCTTCCCAACTGTCGCCTTTGAACCAGTGCTTGAGCAGCCAGTAGTTGCCCTCGATGGGTTGGAAGGCCGGGGTGTACGTGTGGTTGTGCAGATCCTCGTAGCAGGGATCGCAGTGCGCGCCGTGTTTGTTCGAATAGTTGCCGGCGCGGTTGGGATTGCCTAGCCATTCGAAGGCTGTGGCTTGCGACAGCCGGATGAAGTGATCCCAGTAGGCGCCCGCGCCCAGAAGCTGGACACCCACCCCGGTCAGGGCCAGAACGCCGAATAGGCTGACGAGAAAGTATCGCCGCTTCTCGATCCAGGTGTTCAGACGGACCGCGACCGGCACCATGAGAACAGGGACGATGAAGATTAGATAGCGCGGCCCCCAGGACCAATCGCCGGCCCAGTCCGAGGCTTTTGCGTAGAGCAGTACGATGGGCAAGCAGACAAGCGCGATGGCCAGCCAATAGCGGCTGGGCAACCGGTCGTTGTGCATGGCCAGGGCCAGGATCGGGTTGTAGATAAAGAGCCCCTTCCCGTAGGAAAAGAGCAGCGAGTAGAGCCCCCAAAAGAGGGACTCTTGGAAGGGAACCCCGCCGTAGCCGGCGGAAAATGCATCACTCCAGCGATGGTGGTTGCTCCACAGAATGAACAGTACGAACGGCAAGAAGGCGACCGCCGTCCAGGCGAAGAGCGCGGCCAACCCGCGCGCGCGCAAACGCGGCCAGGCCCCAAGCGCGAGGAACAAAGCGGCGCCAGGCAAGGCCAGTACGAAGGTGTACTTGGTGTTGATGAGCAGTCCTGCCCAGACGCCCACCTTGATCGCACCGCCGCGGCCAGGTTCGCGAGCGGCAAGGACAAGCTCCGCGAAGAAGCCCCAGAACATGGCCGCTTGCAGGATGTCCGACCAGACCACCCGTCCATAAACGAAAAGAATCGTCGAGAAGGCGAGCGCCGACGTTGACAGGCTCGCCGCCAGCCCGCCCACGCCGATGAGCAAAAGAAAACGGATCGTCAGTACGCCGGTCAGCCCCAGAATGGCCGCGGGAACAATGTGGAAGGTCAGGATCCGGATCACAGAGTCGGCGGCAGGGAACAACGCCGACAGGCCACGGCGCAGAAGCACGCTGGGCACGTGAACCAATGAAACGAACATGGGGCGTGGATTGTAGAAGACGCTACCGTCGGCAAGGTGGATGCCAAACGAACCTCGATAGACCAGGTTCTCGGCCGGGTCGATGATCTGCCTGCCATCGTTGTAGGGCGGCGTCTGAGCGCCCAGAAGCAGGGTCAGAAAGAGCAGGGTTCCGAATACGCCGAATAGAAGCGCACGGTTGGGCTTGGCTAATGGTGCTGCCGCGAGCATGGCGAAGACAGTACATCGAGACAGAGGCGCTGGCAGCATCGACGTTGTTAGGGCGGACATCGCCTTCAGTGGCGGCAGGAACTGGTCGCGACGGGGCTGTGCCGAGGTTTCGCGTACTGCGGCTGGGAGGCGCTGGCAAGGATGCCCAGGCCGCGATCCCCGGCAAGCGATGCGCGGAGGTCGCCGATTTCAACGTGCATGCGAAGGAGTTGCCGGCAAAGGTGTTGTAGGGGCAGGTGACACTGAAGGGATGGGGCAGGTAAGTCCATGATTGAAGATTCGGCCGTTTGTTCGGACGCGGCATCTTCCGCGTATGGACTCTCGTGCTGCCCGTCAGGGCACCGTCAACCAAGACCGCACGAGCGACTTCTGGGTGCGAGGGAACAGCTCTGCGCGGCTGGGATCAGCGGAAGGCAATGCCGATGTCCAGGGCCACATCCATGGCCCAATCAAGGGGCCTATCGAAGGAAGTCTTGTCTCCAGTTACGGTCTGGTATAGAGGGGCCATTGTACCCACGGAAAGGCGAGTCGTGAAGGCACCCCTTCCTGTCTTGGACCAGCGCGAAGCTTCGAGACCGAGACGCACGGAGAGTCCCGTAGTCGCTTCGTCGCAGCCAAGTTCCTCGCAGTCCAAATATCGCTTGAGGTACTGAATGCCCCCGAGAAATTGGGCCTGTAGCACCCAGCCTGCCCCTTTGACACGGCCATCGGCCGCGATGGGTGCAATTCCCATCCGAACGTGGGCCTCGTTACGACTGGACTTTCTATAATCCGGCCAGATCAGAAAGCTTGCGCCAGCCTCGCCCATCCAGAGTTCCTTCCACTGGAATCCCAATTCTCCGCCGACCACAGAGGCACCGTCGACCGCGCCGTTCGCAAACCAAAAAGCAGTTGCGGGCGGCTGAAGGCGCAGGTTCATGGTCAGGTTCGATGGCCTTGAATCGGGCATGGCCTGGCTTCGCAGCGGCAAGAGGATACTTGTCAGGGACACTGCCAGCGGGACAACACGGTTCCACATGCTGCGAAACCATGCACACCCTGTGCCGCGGGAATCGGCCTATGCCCGAGTTCTTCTGCGGCGAAAAGACCCGTGATTTTGCCGACGGTAGGCTGTGGGAAACAGGGTGAACGGTGAAGATGGTGGATTCTTACCACTGCATGCTTCTGCGGATCGTAATCGGTCGGATCGGACCATCTAGGAGGCAACCCGTCCGCAAGCCCCCAGAACGCTGCGTGCCCGACCAAATCGCGAAATCAGATGTGGTGCATAGGTCCACGGTCGTGAGGTGTGATTGTTCTGAGGGCGGCGGGTTTCGTTTCAGCCCTCGCTTGAATCCTCGCCGACCTCGCGTGGCAGCGGTTCGCCACGCAGGCGACGAATCCGGCCGTCGCGTATTTCGATGGTGGTGAAGCGGAAGCCCGCGATTTCCACCCCGCGACCGGGACGCAGGGGCGGCGCCAGGTGGGACTGCACGTAGGCGCCCAGGGTATCGATCTCGGGCGGCATTTCCGGCAGCACCACGCCAAGCTCGCGCTCAGCCACGTCCAGGGTCAGACGGCCGTCGACCTCGAAGCGGCCTTCGGTGCCGCGCACGATGGGTTGGATCTCGCCCACGTCTTGTTCGTCTTGGATCTCACCGACGAATTCCTCGAGCAGATCCTCCAGCGTCACCACGCCGACGAAGGTGTTGCCCGCGCCGAGCACGATGGACATGTGCACGCGCCGGCGCTGGAACTCGCGGCGCAGCCACTCGCTCGGGGTTTCCTCGGAGCAGTAAATGGGTTCGCGCGCCAGCTCGCGCATGCGCTTGGGTTCGTTCCCCGACGCCAGCGCGGCCATCATGTCCTTCATGTGGATGTAGCCGAGCACCTTGTCGGTGCCGGGTTCGACCAGTGGGTAGCGCGTGTACTGGTTGGCCAGCGCGATCTCGATGTTCTCGCGCCACGGTCGGCCTTCCTCCAGCACCGAGACATCGCGCCGCAAGGTCATCACGTGGCGTGCGACCCGATGGGTGTAGTCGAACACGCGGTCGATGAGGCGGCGCGCGCCAGGATCCAGCTCGACGTGCTGGAGCACCAGCCGCAGCTCGTCTGACGAGTGCAACATCTCGGCGCCCGATGCGGGATGAAGCCGAATGGTGCGCAGAAAGAGATTCGCCGCGGTGGTCAGGGCCCAGATGAACGGGAAGGTAATAATCGCAAAGATGCGCAAGGGGAGCACCGCCCACAGCGCCACCGGCTCGGCCTTTTGCAGGGCGATGGCCTTGGGCACCAACTCGCCCACAACCGCGTGCAGGAACGTGATGACAACGAAACTGCACCCCAGGGCTAGCGAATGCGTGGCAGCGCCGGTCAGACGTCCAAGCGCGGTCATGTGGGGTTGGACTAGATGGGCGAAGGCCGGCTCGCCGACCCAGCCCAGGGCCAGCGAGGCGAGGGTGATGCCAAGCTGGTTGGCCGAGAGATACCGGTCGAGGTGCCGGGTCACACCGGACAACACCCAGGCCCTCCGTCCACCACCGGAGACCAACTCCTTGACCCGGGTGGGCCGGATCTTGACGATGGCAAACTCGGAGGCCACGAAGAAGGCGTTGGCCAGCACCATGATGGCGGCCAGGAGGAGAGCCGTGCTCGGGTTCAACATCCCCTAAGAGTACAGTCAGGAGGCCGGGTTCGGCCAATCTAGAGCCCGTTCGTGGTATCAAAGGGCCATGGGCTCGACCATCAGGGATGACCTTCGGACCGTTCCGAACATCATTACGTTGTCGCGAATCGTACTGCTTTGGCTAGGTGTGTTGGTGTACTTCTACGTCTCGCACGGCGTCGGCATCGCGCTCGCGATCTTGGCAGGCGTGACCGACTACCTCGACGGCTACATCGCCCGTCGCACCAAGCAGGTCACGCGTCTCGGCGAGATCCTCGATCAGTTTTGCGATCTTTGCTTCGAGGCATTCATCATCATCATCGCGACGCTGCAGGAGTTCTTTCCCCCGTACATCATCTTTCTGTACCTGTTTCGCGAGTTCTGGGTCATGTGCTTGCGCCGATTCATGGCCGGTGCCCGCATGAATATTCCGAGCAGCCTGGCGGGCAAGGTGAAGACCAACCTCATTATGTGGGGGTTCTTTCCCACATACTTGTCCATCAGCGCGCTCGTGCCCGCGGCCGAGCCCTACCTGGGGCATTTCGGGCGCCTCGTCGTGGGGCTGGGAATCGCCGCTGGATACTACAGTGCGCTGGGTTACACGAGGGCGTTCGCGGCGGGTTACGCCGAGGCCACGAGCAGGATAGACTGAACGGTCATGCGACGCCTTGTTCTGGGCATTCTGCCCCTGCTTTTGATCCTGACTTCGCCTTCCTTGGCGCGTGCTCAGAATCTTGTCCCTGGTCCCGGCCTGTCCTGAAGGCAACCTGCTGGCCCACAAGCTGCCCGTGAACTGGCAGGAAGTGCGGCGCGAGCTGAGCCTGCTCACCGACGAGACCCTGGCGCCCGAGGGGGCGATGTGGGATTCCCCGCCAGCGGTGATCCTGGACACCGGCGCCTCGACCGTCACCTGGGATCTGGGCCAGGTCACCAACCTGCGCTCTTTCGCCATCCAGGCCGATGCCAACGACACCTACACCGTGTGGGGGTCGCTCGACGGCAAGGACTACAAGGTCTTTGGCCAGATCGATCCCGTGCCCGACCATGGCTTGCGCATGCGCGTGCTCAACGTGGGCGGCATGCCGGCGCGCTTTGTGCGCGTCGGCGAGGGCGTCGGCGACAGCTTCTATTCGATCTCGGAGGTTGCGGCCTACTGCCAGGTGCCGTCGCCGTTCCCACCCGCCATGAAGGTCGTGGACGCGCCCGCCGCGGCGGTGCCGCCCAAGAAGCTCATCGACTACTGGGATAACGACGCCAGCGCGCGCTGGGAGCTGATCCTGGCCGTGCCTCGGCATCGCTGTTCCTGTGGTGGGAACGCAAGCTCAGCGATGCGGGCCGGCTGGCGGCGAAGAAGCGCGTGCGCAACGCGCCTCGTCGGCGTCATGGGGGTGCTGGCCTTCCTCACCTACTTCAACTTCGGCTCCTTCCACTTCCCCAACTTCATCCACGGCTGGGACACCTTCCACTACTACATCGGGTCCAAGTACTTCAAAGAAATCAGCTACGAGCGCCTCTACGAGTGCGTGGCCATCGCCGACAGTGAAGAGCCGAACCTGCGCCGACGGGTCGAGCTGCGCAAGATGACCAACCTGCGCACCAACCTGGTCGAGACCACGGCCGATATCCTGGCCCATCCCGAGCGCTGCAAGTCGCACTTTACTTCCGAGCGCTGGGAATCGCTTCAAACACGATTTGCGCTACTTCCGCACCCTGGAAAATGCGAGACGCTGGGACGACGCCCAGACCGACCACGGCTACAACGGCACGCCGGTGTGGAACATCATGGGGACGATCCTCACCAATCTGGGGCCGGCCAGTCGGACCCAGGTGCTGCATCCTCGACAGCATCGACTGCGTTCTTGATAGTTCTGCTGTCGCTGATGATCTGGTGGGCCTTCGGTTGGCGCACGCTCACGGTTGCGCTCATCGTGTTCTCCACCAATTTCCCGTCGCGCTGGTATTGGACGGGCGGGTCGCTCCTGCGCTGGGACTGGCTGTTCTGGATGGTGGCGGCGGTCTGCCTGCTCAAGAAGGAGCGCTTCTTCTACGCCGGCATGTGTCTGGCCTATTCGACCCTGCTGCGCATTTTTCCCGGCTTCATGTTCGTGGCGCCGCTCATCGCGGCGGTCTACCACTACGTCAAGCACCGCGAGCTCGAGAAGCGCTTCCTGCGCTTCTTCATGGGCGCGGCGGTCGCGGTGGCGATCCTCGTTCCCATCAGCGTGGTGACCGCGGGTGGGCCGCAGGCCTACCCGGCGTTCGTGCGCAACACCATCAAGCACTCGGAGACCCCGCTGACCAACTACATGGGGCTGCGAACCGTGGTGAACTACCGGCCCTCCGAGGTCGGGCGCCTCATGCGCAACGATCAACTGGTGGATTCGTGGAGTCGCTGGAAGGAGGCCCGTCTGAAGAGCTTCCGCGAGGCGCGCCCACTGTATTTCGGGATCATTATTTGCTACCTCGTGCTCATCGGCATGGCCGTGCGCGGGGTCGATCCGTGGGTGGCGACAGCCTTGTCCGCGACCTTGATTGCGTTCGGCGCGGAGCTGACGTGTTACTACTATGCCTTCCTTATTGTGGTGGCCTTGCTTTACGCCAAACACGAGGTGGCGGGGCGATGGCTGATGGGGGTGACGGCGTTCACCCAGTTCATAGGCTGGGCGCCCATCCAAGGCATGCCCGACTGGCTGGGCAGGCTTCTGCCGGCGTCGCTGCGCAACTCGGCCGCGCTGAAGAATTTCGGCATGCCCACTGGCCTAGACGAGCAGTACACCTGGATGGCCCTGGCGACGCTGTTCGGATTCGTCATGATCGCCTGGGACATGATGGTCGCCCGGCAAGCTGCCTTGGCTCAGGCCAAGGCTCCCGCCGCGGACAAAGTCGTAGAAGAGAAGACGTCGGCCGAAGATGTTTCTGAGGAGGAGGATGACAAGGCGTCGGAAGACAAGGCCGAGTCGCCGGTCTGGCGCGAGCGCCTCGATCGCCGCATGCACGGCGGAAAACGCAGACGCCGACGCTAGCGCCTCGCAATTCGACTGTCCGGCTGTGAAGTCAGGAGGGATTCGGTTCCAGGCTCCGAATCCCTCTCCGATTTGGCTCTTTGGTCAACCCACTAGGCGGCTCTATCCCTAGATCCCCGCACCCATCCGGGTACGGGGAAGATCAGGAATCGGGTATGGCCACGAAGGGGAGCGACGGACTAGCGCCGCTTCTTCTTGGCCGGCTTCTTGGCGGCCTTCTTCTTGGCTGGTTTCTTGGCAGCCTTCTTCTTGGCCGGCTTCTTGACGACCTTCTTCTTGGCGGCCTTCTTGCGCTTCTGTCCGCCCACGGCTCGCTTGGCGCGAGACACGTCGCCGTCTTTGTCGACGAAATAGATGTAGTTGTTGTCCATCTCGAAGCCGCCGTCGGCTACCTTTTCCGGCTTGCCTTTGGGCACGCCCGGCTGCTTGCGACGGACCTTCCAAACATCCCCGTCTTTCACATACAGCATGAAATCTTTGTCGCGAGTGATTCCTAGCTTCTTGACTTTCTCGGCCATTACTCCGCCCTCCGTCTGAGTTGTGGCGAAAATGAGATCATTCGCATGGTAGCTGCGGGCCTAGTGCTGTCAAGCGGTTTCCGTCGGAGGGGGGCGGTTCATACGGCTACGGCCACGTAAACGTGCTCGTCCGCGGCGAGCGAATTGTCGACCAGGAGGGTGCCATCGAAGCCGGCGAAGGCCTCGATCAGCCGGAAACCCGTGGCCCCCAGCATGCGCCGGACCTCGTCGGGCCACAGTTGGCGATGGCAAAGTCGGATTCTGCGTTCCGGCCCGGCTGGACGGCCCTTTTCGTCGACGGGCTGGTAGTAGAGTCGCATGTGAAGCAATCGCGCTGCCGGGTCGAAGGCATGGTTGGTGGTGTAGACGAGCCGCTTGCGGGTCACCGGGTGGCGGAAGGTGGTTCGGCCCCAGCGACGATTCGGGTCGCGCCCAAGCCATACCGCATCGGGTGGCAGCACGTCGAAAGCCAGCCACCCCCCTTGCATCAGGTTGGCGCGCGTGGTGCGCAGAAAGGCCAGGAAGTCCTCGTCGCCCAGAAGGTGTTGCACACTATGGAAGGCGGCGATGGCCAGGCTGGCCTTGGCATGCAGGTTGTAGGCACGCAGATCGGCGCGTACCAGCGTGCACCGACGCCTGCGGCTCGGGGACATTCGGCCGATCCGCCCCGCCGCCGCCCTCAGCATTTCCAGGGAGCGGTCGATGCCCACCACGCTGTGCCCGTCGCGCGCCAGGGGCACAAGCAGACGTCCGCTGCCGCAGGCGAGATCCAGGATTGTGCCCGAGGCAAACTCCATGCGATTGCGCGCGAGGTGCCGATAGAAATGGATGTCGGCCCGGCGGCGGCGGTACTCGTAGTCGTAGAGAGCAGCATCGACGAAGTGCTCCAGGCAACCTGCTTCCGCGTCCTCCGCGTTTTGGTGCGAGAATCGATCCCGGTCCTTCGTCATGTGCCCGAGTATGCAATAACCTTGGGCCATGCAGACCATCGTGTTGCTTTCCGGCGGGCTCGATTCGGCGACGGTGCTCGCCATGTGCCAGGCGCAGGGGAGGCAGTGTCACGCCCTCAGTTTTCGCTACGGACAAAGGCACCAGGTCGAGCTCGCGGCCGCTGCGCGCATCGCTCTTCGGCTGGGCGCGGCCTCGCACCGCATTTGCTCCATCGACGTCCAGTGCCTGGCCGGATCCGCGCTGACCGGGCTGGGCGAGGTTCCCAAGGGACGCAGCCAGGAGACCATTGGACAAGGCATCCCGGCGACCTACGTTCCAGCCCGCAACACTCTCTTTGTCGCCCACGCGCTTGCCTTGGCCGAAACCATGGGCGCGGGGGAGATCGCGCTCGGAATCAATGCCCTCGACTATTCGGGGTATCCCGATTGCCGCCCCGAGTGGCTTTCCGCCATGCAGGAGGTCGCGCGCTTGGGTACCAAGGTCGGGGTTTCTGGCCAGGCAGTGAAGCTGGTCGCTCCGCTCGTGGCCATGAGCAAGGCAGACATTATTCGCGCCGGAACCGCGCTCGGCGTGGACTACTCGCTCACGCTTTCGTGCTACGACCCGTCCGATGAGGGCGGAGCCTGCGGGGCTTGCGATGCATGCACCCTGCGCCGCCTAGGCTTCGAGCAAGCGGGCCACGAAGATCCGACTCGCTACAGGGGCTAATCCGAGCGGGCGGCCCAGCGGCCGCCGAAGCCGCCTCGGCCAAGAAAGGCCGGTCCTGGTAGTGGTAGGAAGCCAAGGTCTTCTAGGCTGGGGATGGGGGTGCGCACCCGCGGGCCAGGCTGCCAGGCTGCTCCCATTTCGCTGCGCGGCTCACGCACGGGGGAGGGCGCGCTCGTCGACACGGTCGGCGTGTCCGGTCGGGCATTGCGTCCGCGCAGGCGGTCCCGCCGGCCACGGCCAGAGTCGCTGTCCACATCCACCAGCAATTCGGGTGGAAGATCTTCTTCGGGTGCGACGCCGTCTGCCGGCTCTTGCACCGTGGTTGTATCGAGGACAACGGGCGGATCGAGGCCCTCGGCGCGGGCGACGATGGCGGCCAGCCACGCGGCATCTTGATAAAAAGGCCGGTTGGCGAGCCGCGCGCGCTGGCGCGTGGGATGGATCGAGGGGAGCAGGTAGCGCAGGGTGAGCAGGATCTGCCGGCACAGCTCGGTGTCGCGGCGCGAGGACTTGAGGCGTTCGAGGACGGGCTGCACGGAGTCGGATACGACCTTCGCCATGTTTTGCATGGGTACGGCGTCGGGGGAGAGGGCATCCCGCAGCGGCGGCAGGAGCAGCGTCGCCAGGATCATGGCATCGGAGGGTGGCTGGTCGCGGGCGACGATCGATTCGTCGAGGGCGCGCAGGTAGGCCCAGAAGCGCTCGATGCGTCGCTTGACCTCTGGATCGGCGTCGCTCGCCTTCCAGGCCTGCGCCATCTCGGGCAGCAGGAATTCGAGCAGGCCAGTTTCGACCAGCAGCTCGAACGATCGTCGGGCCGCGCCCGCGCGCAAGAGGCGGTAGAATTCCTCGGTGACGCGGGCCTGGGCGCACTTGGCCAGCTCGGCCTTGTGCTCCATCATGCGGCGATAGGTCTCGCGCCTCGATGGTTAGGTCGCAGCGGGCAGCGAACTTCACGGCGCGCAGGATGCGCACCGGATCTTCGCGAAACCGGATATCGGGATCGCCGATGGTGCGCACCAGACGGGCTTCCGAGATCCGGCAGGCCGGCCACGTGGTCGATGACCTGCGCGTTTTGCACGTCGAAGAACAGCCCGTTGATGGTGAAGTCGCGGCGCCGGGCATCTTCTTCTTCGGTGCCGAAGACGTTGTCGTGGCGGATGAGCAGGTCGTTGGGCTTTTCGCTCGGCGTTCCCTCGGCCTTCTCCTCGATGGGCGCCTCGCCGGTCTCGTCCTCGGCGGCGCGCGGATTGGCGCGGAAGGTTGCGGTCTCGATGATCTTGCGGCCGAAAAAGACGTGGGCCAGCCTGAATCGGCGGCCGATGATGCGGCAGTTGCGAAAGCAGCGGCGGATCTCGTTCGGGGTCGCCGAGGTGGCGACGTCGAAATCCTTGGGTTTGCGGCCGAGCAGAAGGTCGCGCACGCAGCCACCGACGAGGTAGGCCTTGTGTTGATAGCGAAGCAAGCGTTGCACGACCCGCAACGCGTCGGGATCGATCTGCTCAAGGCGAATTTCCATGTGTGCTTGCCGTACCACGCCAGGGTCAACTCAGCAAGCGTGGCGAAGGTCCGCGATCGACTTGGGGGGGCCGAAACGCCGGCCTGCGGGGTCCTGAGCCGGTTTGGCTGGCGAAGGACACTGTTGTTACTCTAGGAGGCTATAATGAACAGCTCTTCGAGCTGCCGAGGAGTCGATCCAATGAAATCAAAGCTCTCCTCTCTGTCTTTCGCCACGTTGCTGACTCTCGCCGGATGTTCAACTGGCAGTTCCACCCAACCCGAGCAGACCGGCGGCCATGGTGGTTCCGGCACCGCGGGGCAATCTCAGGCGGGAGGCAATTCCGGGGGTGGAAGCGGAGGCACTTCCGGGCTGGGTGGAACGATCAGCAACGGCGGAAGTGCGGTCGGAGGCGGCACCTCGGCCGCTGGCGGCAGCGGCGGAGCCAGCGATACGGGCGGTAAGATCGGGTCTGGCGGCGCCGGCAACGGTGGCGCTGCAGGCAATGGCGGCTCGTCGAGCACCGGCGGCGAATGGGCGGTAGGCGGCCTCGGCGCGGGTGGACTGAGCGCC